>JAIBBG010000034.1 GCA_019694805.1 Flavobacteriales bacterium
GAAATTCTTGAATCACGCTTGCGCACAACGCGCAGATTGGGAGAACTCATTTCATCTTGCTCCACTCCACCGGAAATTTGGTTCAATTCAAGCACGGCAACTATTTATCGCGATGAACAACAACGTCCAAACGATGAATATGACGGCATAGCCGGTGAGGGATTTTCTGTACAAGTAGCCAAACAATGGGAATCAGTATTTAACAGTTTTGATCTTCCACATACAAGGAGAATTGCAATGCGTATATCCATTGTACTTGGTCGTGATGGCGGTGTTCTTCCTGTTTATCGCAAACTGGTGCGATTCGGATTGGGTGGGAAACAAGGCTCAGGTCAACAAATGTTCAGTTGGATACATATTGAAGATGTTTTCGGCATCATCAAGCACGCCATTCATCATACAACCATGATCGGACCTATCAATATGGCCGCACCGCATCCAGTTACCAATGCATCGTTCATGAGCATCTTGCGAAAAACCTATCATATGCCTTTTGGCATGCCTTCGCAGGCCTGGATGCTTAAACTTGGCGCACTGATCATAGGAACTGAAACCGAATTGATACTCAAGAGCAGATGGGTGATATCCAAAAGACTTGCAGAGGAAAAATACGTCTTCAAATTTCCAGAAATTGAAGAGGCTTTGATAGACCTCACGTCCTGATTTTTTGTTCGGGTGTATCTAATTTGAAGTTTCTGCGTAGGAGTGTCGCTGGCAAATGCCGGTTTACTTACTACTACAAAAAACTATGCTCATACGAAAAGAACTGATCCACGAATGTGAAGTGGATGGCAAAGCCGAAGAGTACTTCAAAGTACTTTCTGATGTTTCCAAGTGGTATCAGTGGAGTCCAAACATATCGCAAGCAACACTTGCTGGTCCTTTCAAAGAGGGATCATTTGGACTGGTTGAACCCAAACGTATGTCCTTTTGCCAATTGCTGATTGGAAAGACAATCACCAATCAGAAAGTGACACTCATCTTCAAAATTCCTTTGAGTGTGCTCTACATCGAGTATAATTTTTTCAAGGGGAAGAATGGACAAACGATTATTCAGAGAAAATCTACCCTACACGGATTTGTGGGATATGTCCTTTACATCCTGCGCGCGAAATCCATCAAAAACGATTTCGAACAAACAATTCAGGCCTTGCATAAACAGGCCATGCGACTGCGCAGATTCAATATGCATGCCTTTCAGAAATAAGGATGAAACCAATGGTTCCATCCCTATTGTAGTTATTGATCAGGCCTGACCTTGAGGTCCGCCGAAATTCATAGGCATCATATGATCCTGGCCAATTGTTTCCTGGATTTTACCATGCTGTGCTTCAAACTTGTTGATGTTATCCATCAGCGCACGCATCAATCGTTTCGCGTGTTGTGGTGTGAGGATAATTCTGGACTGCACTTTTGCTTTAGGAACACCAGGCATGACGCGGATAAAATCCACGACAAACTCAGCCGGTGAATGAGTAATCACAGCGAGGTTTGAATATACTCCCTGAGCTACCTCTTCGTTGAGTTCAATATTGAGTTGTTGTTGATTGTTGTTGTCTGACATATGTTTATGCTTTTGTGATTCAAAGATACTTCTTGAGTTCCGTGAGGGATGAAATCGTATAAGTTGGTTTGTAGTTGTGTCTGAGTGGATGATGACCTTCACCAATTTGCATCTCATTGAGCAGATCTTCTGTGGTGGTCAGAAATGCTTGATCCATGCCATAATCTCTTGCACCGATGATATCAGCTACCCAATCATCACCGATCATTAAACTTTCCTGAGGCGTGGCCCCACTCATTTTCATGGCATATTCGAAAATACCCGCATGAGGTTTGCGTACACCACAGTGTTCACTATTGATCACGTGTTCAAAGTATCCATTGAGCTTGGCAGCATTCATTTTATGTCCTTGGACTTCAATGAATCCATTGGTGATGATGTGCATTTGGTATTTACCGCTGCAATAGTCCAATACATCATGAGCACCTTCAAGCGTATGTGGTTGTTTCGGACAGATATCCATAAAATCCTCTGAGAAACTGCGAACAAATTGTTGATCGGCATCGATGCCAACATCGTGCATCGCCCTTTCGAAACGAACATATCTCAGTGTTTCTTTATCCATCTTACCATCTCGGTATAACGCCCAAACGTGATCGTTGTGATGATGATACCTCGCAAAAAAATGATCGAAATGTATATCGTTCAGTTGAGTATGGTATTTCTCGAAAAGTTGTTCCAATGTGACACGGGTGTTTAGCCTGAGATCCCACAATGTGCCATCGAGATCAAAAAAGAGGTGTTTGTAGTTTTTCAAAATGAAATTCCGATCATTTTCATGCCGTATGCTGCGGAAGACAAAGCCACCGACCAGCAAAAAAAGGCGATGATGAGTTTGGGTAAAGCAGTGGAGTTATGTCTGTAGAGTTTAGCGCCAAGCATAGCAGCAATTGGCACAGAAATCAATCCTGAGATCATGAGAAGTCCATTCAGACCCCAACGTTTCTTGACACGAATGAACCATCTGTTTCTTCGGGTAAAGACACGTCGTTTGGTATTGAAATGGTGAGCAAACCAATTGAAGATGATTTCACCGAAGTGAAAAAAGATGAATACACCCAGTGCAGCGCCAGTAGATGAAACCATGATCACTTCGATCCATGTCCAGTGTTCACCGACATCAGGTTTCAGCAACATTCCGAATGGAACAAACAGAAACTTGACAATTGCCAGCATCCACCATCCAACAACTCTGAGCAAGTATTCCAACATTAATCTTTCCTCCCGAATGCCAGGTCACCGGCATCACCAAGACCTGGTACTATATAAGCCTGTGCGGTTAACTCTGTATCAATAGCGCCTGCCCAATATTCCGTGTTCTCAGGCAAAATACTTCTGAGGTGATTGATTCCGGTATCAGAAGCAATGACGGAAGCCACATGAACTTTGGCAGGATTGCCTTTTCTAAGCAATTGTTTGTACACCATTTCGATGGAAGCACCTGTTGCCAGCATTGGGTCTGCAATGATCAAAACAGAATCGTCCAATGATGGACAACTGAGATAATCCACTTCAATTTCGAAATCACCACCTTTATGATGTCGACGATATGCTGCTGCAAATGCCGCATCACTTTGATCGAAATAATTCATCATGCCATGATGAAGTGGAAGTCCAGCACGCAGTATGGTACAAACCACCGGCTTGGTTGATGGTACCATCATTTCGGCTACACCAAGAGGTGTAGTTACTTCTACTTTCTGATGGTGAAATGACTTTGAGATTTCATACGCCAACACCTCACCTATTCTTTCCAAATTTCTGCGAAATCGCATGCGATCGCGTTGGATGCTTTCGTCGCGGATTTCGCGAATGAATTGATTAAAAACTGAATTGTGTTTGACGAGTTCGTGAACCATAGATCTCAAGTAAAAGACGTCACTAATTTACGTCCAATTCTGCTGTCTGGTTGCGGAGGAAAGTTATTTTATGCCAACATAATGAGAACAGTGACGAACATCACCTTGTCATGCGCAAAAGCGTATCGATCAATCTGTTCGAATAACCGAATTCATTATCGTACCAACCGACCACTTTGACCATGTTACCAATGACAGAGGTGAGTTGTGAGTCGAACACACAGGAATGTGGATTATTGATCACATCCACGGAAACAATAGGATCGTTGGTGTATTCTAAAATTCCCTGAAGTGAACCTGCAGCCGCTTGATGAAAAGCTTCATTGACTTGCTCAATGGTGACAGCTTTTTTCACCGTGCAAGTAATATCCGTGAGTGAACCATCAGGCACAGGAACCCGCATTCCGCAACCTCCCATGTGTTCAGTGAGGTGAGGAAAAACACGTGTAAGCGCCTTAGCCGCTCCTGTGGTAGTAGGTATAATAGAAACTGCAGCGGCTCGGCTTCTTCTCAAGTCTTTGTGTGGAGCATCATGCAAACGCTGATCGCCAGTGTAACTGTGAACCGTTGTGATGTAACAGGATTCGATACCACATAATTCATCCAACACCTTGATCATGGGTGCTGCATTGTTGGTAGTGCATGATGCGTTGGAAATGATCATATCATCGTCCAATAGCAACTGATCATTCACGCCCGGAACAATGGTTTTGATCTTGTCATCTTCAGGAGGAACACTCAACAAGACTTTGCCTGCTCCCTGATTCAGGTGTGCTTTTAAAGTTTCCTGTGTTTTGAACATGCCTGAACATTCCACAACGATGTCAGGGGAATAAGCAGCCCAAGGCAGTTGTTCCGGATTGGCGTATCGGAGAAAAGGAATACCGATACCGTTGATGATAAGGTGATCAGTATCATGGGATACAGCTTGATGATTTTTTCCATGAACCGAATCATACTTGTAGAGATGTGCCATGGTGTGCACATCAGAAATATCATTCAGTGCAACGAGTTCGAAACGCGCATCCTCTGTAAGCAATTTTGTAAGGGTTCGACCAATTCGGCCGAATCCATTCACTGCAATTCTCCTTTTGTTAGTGGCCATTCGCAAAGAGATGTTTGACAGAAGAGTGCATCAGAACAAGTGCTTTTCTGCGTGATAGGATGATCGCACCAAAGGCCCACTTTCAACATAACGGAATCCTTTGCTCAGTGCTACTTCACGATACTCTGCGAATTTTTCAGGAGTAATGAATCCAGCCACCGGAAGGTGTTTTGGAGTGGGTTGCAGGTATTGACCAAGTGTCAGAATATCCACTTTCACAGATGCGAGATCGTCAATGGTTTCCAATACTTCTTCTTCCGTTTCACCAAGACCGAGCATCACACCACTTTTCGTTCTCATGCCACCATTTTTGAGACGAAGTAGAACCTCTAAACTTCTATCGTACTTCGCTTGTATTCTCACCTGTTTGGTAAGTCGGCGAACAGTTTCAAGATTGTGAGAAACGATTTCCGGAGCGGCATCGATGATGCGCTGTAAGTTTTCCCATTTGCCTGCAAAATCAGGAATAAGCGTTTCCATCGTCGTTCCGGGAGAAATGCGCCGAACTGCTTTCACTGTTTCAGCCCATATTGTAGATCCACCATCCGGAAGGTCGTCGCGATCCACCGAAGTGATTACCGCGTGTTTCACTCCCATCAATTGTATTGATTTTGCAACACGAGCTGGTTCAAATGGATCTGCCTCCAATGGTTTGCCGGTAGCCACGGCACAAAAACCACAAGACCTTGTACAGATATTCCCGAGTATCATAAATGTTGCCGTTCCCTCACCCCAACATTCGCCCATATTCGGACAATTACCACTTTCGCAAATGGTATGCAATTGATGCTGATCGACTAATCCACGAACTTTTCTGTAATTCTCACCTGTCGGAAGTTTTACCCGCAGCCATTTGGGCTTGGGAATTCGTTGTTGTACTAAAGACGTATTTTCCGTTTCGCTCACTTCTGATCGTATTTTGTTCCGAAGAAAAAGTTGATGTATAAAGAGAAGAACAATTGATGATTCTTCGGATTCTTGCTGTCTTCTGAATATAAAGCCATGATCGGTATTCGTTTCGCGAACACGTCGATGGCTGCACCCGTTTCAATTCCTTTCAGTCTCTCTTTGGTATTGCTGTATTCAAAACTGAAAGCGAATTTGAAAAATGCGCCGGGATAAAATTTCAATTGATCAAATCCGCGGAGACCACTCGCCCGACCATAAATATTATCGATGTAGTGGCGGTCCGGATCAAATTTTTCCACCTCAAGATAATATTGTTGTATGGGTGTATCTGTGGTGTAAATGATTTCGAGGTAAACTGGTTTTGTGAATCCGAACACCGGTCCAGTCTGCCAATTGTAAGCAACCTGCACCCCACTCTTCTTACGCAGTTTTTCTGTGATAACAATTTTGCGACCTAGTCCTGTGCGAAGGGTGAAGAAACTATTTTGTTTGCCATAGAAATATGGTCTTGCGTTGGGATCATTGATGGGACTCCATGTCTTTGTTTCTTTCTCATGCTTCACGAAAAGAAGATCAGCATTCAATAGCCACAATTTATAAGCACCATCATATTTCGCAAGCGTACCAGTAAAACCATAACCATTCATGTTGAGGTTCAGTCCGCCATAACGTTGTTTCTTGTACAAAACGATATCTTCTTCATCGATATTCTGCGCAGATACAGCGGTGAAGGTGAAAAACAACAGCAAAAATGAAAACCATTTCATAGGCAGGTTCAAAGTTAGCCATTATCGCATCGAACGATATGAAAAGAACGCAAAATTTTGATCCGGATTGTTTTCTTTACGCTGGGCAATCCACCATAAAAAGACAGAATAATCACATTTCACTCCTTCATAGAGGAAGATCAGCACTTGGATTTTCAACAGAAATGGTAGGTGGACAGAAGGAATGATGCTTCATCTTTGCAAAAAAAAGGAAAGATGAATCCCGGAATGAAAGTGAGTTATCAGGGTGGGCTGCGCAACGTAGCGACACATCTGAGAAGCGGCAATCAATTGATCACGGATGCGCCACCAGACAATCATGGAAGAGGCGAAGCATTTTCTCCAACTGACTTATTGTGCACATCCTTGGCTTCATGCATGATCACATTGATGGGCATTACTGCCGCGGCGAAAAACATCACATTGGGAAAAATCGATGCAGATATTGAAAAGATTATGGCATCGGAACCAAGAAGGGTTTCAGAAATTAAGCTGGATATCGCCGTTGAGGACTTAGGATACTCTGAGAAAGAAAGGAGTGTGCTTGAGCATGCTGCACATACTTGTCCGGTAGCGAAGAGTATTCACCCAGACATTAAACTGCACGTCAACTTCAGGTATTACTAAGAAATAGGATTATTTCTGTTCGGTGACTTCCACGCGATTGTAAGCAGCACAGGCTTCTTTCCTTCTGCGGCAAGAACTCATAACGGTCAAGATTACCACAACAACAAGCAGGGTCAAAAGTCCTTTTTTCATGTGCGCTTACTAATATTCGATTGCGTTAGACAGCACAAAAGTAGTTGCTAACTTCAAATTCTCATTATACAGGCTAAAACAAGTTTATCAACAAGGCGTATTGATATCCATTTTATTGAGCTAAATCAAGGCTAATCAGGGATTCCGGAAGAAATTTACTCAGAGATGTTTTATGTTAAAAAGCATGGTCATGTATCAACAAGCGCTGATTTGTTTAAAAAAGTGCTTTCCTGAAAGGTGAAGAGAAAGTAGTTTTGCCGCCTGATGACACGCGACAATATTCCCGCGGTACTGTTACTGGCTGACGGCACCGTTTTTCATGGAAAATCCTGCGGTGTGGTCGGCACAGCGACCGGTGAAATCGCCTTCAAC
This sequence comes from Flavobacteriales bacterium, assembly GCA_019694805.1. Lineage (GTDB taxonomy): Bacteria > Bacteroidota > Bacteroidia > Flavobacteriales_D > Sanyastnellaceae > JAIBBG01. The sequence goes on from JAIBBG010000034.1 coordinate 7,336, forward strand.
ACTGCGATGACAGGTTACCAGGAAGTATTTACCGATCCAAGTTATTTCGGACAAGTTTTGGTGATGGCCACTTCTCATATTGGGAATTATGGCGTTCACCGCGATGAAATCGAGTCCTCATCCTGCAAAGTTTCCGGCATTATCATTAAAAAATTCTCTGACATTGCAAGTCGCACCGATAGCAATGGAACCCTTCAGGAATTTCTGGTAAGAGACCGTATTGCGGGCATTTGTGATATCGATACCCGCGCGCTTGTAAGACATATCAGAAAAGCGGGCGCCATGAATTGTATCATTTCATCAGACGACCTTGATATAGCATCTCTGAAGAAAAAATTACTTCAGGTACCTTCCATGGATGGTCTTGAGCTGAGCAGTAAAGTAGCTTGCCAGGAAGCCTTCGAATTTGGTAACCCACTTGCAGAACATCGGGTTGCAGTGCTTGATTTCGGAGTGAAACTCAATATTCTCCGTTGTCTTGCCGAACGAGGATGCTATTTGAAAGTATTCCCACTGCAAGCCACCCAAGAAGACATACTCGCATTTCAGCCAGATGGTATCATGTATAGCAATGGCCCTGGCGATCCTTCTGCCATGCCGGCTACCATCGCTTTGATCCGAGAGCTGATCAAAACTGGCATTCCGGGATTCGGAATTTGTCTTGGACATCAGCTCATTGGACTTTCACAAGGATTACAGACCGTCAAAATGTTCAATGGACATCGAGGTATCAATCATCCAGTGAAAAATCTCATCACAGGAAAATCTGAGATCACGAGTCAGAATCACGGTTTTGTGATCTCACATGATTCGGTCAAAAACAACCAGGATATCGAAGTCACACATCAGCATTTGAATGATGGCACCATCGCCGGTATCCGCCTGAAATCTCAACCCGTTTTCTCCGTACAATACCATCCGGAAGCGAGCGCAGGGCCACATGATTCGAGGTACCTCTTCGATCAATTCGTTGAGAACATTGTGAAGGCCAAGGCAAGCGTTACTACTTAATAAACCAACAACCACCGGAAGATCCGGACAATACATAAGATATGGCACTTATTGCAAAAATTCACGCAAGACAAATTCTCGATTCAAGAGGAAATCCTACCATTGAAGTTGAAGTTTATACCGACAGTGGTCATGTAGGCCGCGCTGCCGTGCCAAGTGGTGCAAGCACTGGTGTGCATGAAGCCGTAGAACTTCGTGATGGTGATAAAGGAATATACCTTGGAAAAGGCGTTACGAAGGCAGTTCAAAATGTGGTGACAACCTTGAATGATGAATTAAACGGAGCATCTGTATTTGATCAAGTGATGATCGATCGTGTGATGTGTGCTTTGGATGGTACTGACAACAAAGCCATACTTGGAGCGAATGCCATTTTAGGTGTTTCTCTTGCTGCAGCGCGTGCCGCAGCTGACTCCATCGGAATGCCACTTTATAGATACGTTGGTGGTGTCAATGCCAACACCCTACCAGTGCCCATGATGAATATTGTGAATGGAGGTGCACATGCTGACAATAAAGTAGACGTGCAGGAATTTATGATCATGCCTGTTGGTGCTGAAACATTCAGTGACGGATTGCGAATGGGAACTGAAGTTTTCCATCATCTTAAAGCCGTGTTGAAGAAAAAAGGATTTTCAACCAATGTTGGTGATGAAGGTGGATTCGCTCCTAACTTGAAGAGCAACGAAGAAGCGTTGCAATATGTGATGCAAGCCATTGAAGCTGCTGGTTATAAACCCGGCCAAGATATTTGCATTGCTTTGGATTGTGCAAGCACGGAGTTCTATCAGGCGGACAAGAAAAAATATGTTTTGGAAAGCACCGGTGAAGAATTGAGCAGCACTGATATGGTAGCTCTCTGGAAATCTTGGTGTGATAAATATCCGATTGTTTCGATCGAAGACGGATGTGCTGAAGATGATTGGGATGGATGGAAATTACTAACCGAAACTTTGGGTGGCCATATCCAATTGGTTGGTGACGATTTGTTTGTCACCAACGTGAATCGTCTTGGACGCGGTATCGAAGAGGGTGTTGCTAATTCCATTCTTGTAAAAGTGAATCAAATTGGAACACTCACCGAAACCATTGAGGCAGTACAACTCGCTACACGTTTTGGATACACCAGCGTCATGAGCCATAGAAGTGGAGAAACAGAAGACACGACCATTGCTGATCTCGCTGTAGCTCTCAACACAGGACAAATCAAAACAGGTTCAGCATCACGTAGTGATAGGATTGCGAAGTACAATCAGTTGTTGCGTATTGAAGAACAATTGGGTAAAACTGCTATATATCCTGGAAAGGCTTTTCCTTTTTTGCCAGCTTGATCAAGAAATATCAATACAAGGAAATTCTCAAATCCGGCTCTCATCAGGGCCGGTTTTTTTTTGAAAATGTTCGCTATATAAAAAATCTTCTGATTTTAACATGACTTATATCAGAACTAGTATACTTTAGCCGCCAAGGAGAAATCCTTGTGGTATGGGAAGTTTCACCGAACGACCCACACCGAAACAAACTAACAACAACTTAATAATCAATGCTTATGAAGGTATTCACCACTTCTTGGGGGAGACATGTGCTTTGTATGTTCGCAGCTGTCGTCCTCTTTTTCAATTCTTCTTCGGCTCAGCAACCCGTTCCCAGACAATGGAATGAAACCATGTTGAACTGCATCCGCAAGGATCAACCAAGACCAACGGTCATGGCCCGCAGACTTTACCTCGCAGCAATTTCCATGTACGACGCATGGGCTGTGTATGATGAACAGGCCTCTACTGTTTTGTTGGGGAAAACTGTTGGCAATTTCACGTCGACATTTGATGGTATTCCTGCTCCTGCCGATGTACAGGCTGCACGTGAAAAGTGTATCAGCTATGCGATGTATCGCTTTCTGAAAAATCACTTCTCAGCCGTACCGCCAGCGAACCAACTCACGGTGAATGGTTATATCGAAAACCAGATGACGGCATTGGGTTATGATGCCAGTATCACTTCTACCAATTACACGGATGGTGACCCTGCGAAACTGGGTAACTATATCGCCGCACAAGTACAGGCTTATGCACTTCAAGATGGTTCTAACCAATCTGCGAATTATGCTAACCAGTATTATGTTCCGGTGAATGGTCAACTTCAGCCACAACTTACTGGTAACCCAGATATGTATGATCCGAACCGTTGGCAATCGCTCTGTCTGAGTCTGATTTGCGAACAAGGAACAGATGTACCCGGTGTACCTTGTGTACCAGTGCCATGTAATGCACCTGCACTCACTCCGGAATGGGGTAACGTAGTTCCTTTCTCTCTTCGTGAAGATCAGAAAGTAACCATGAACCGTGATGGTCATGACTATCATATCTTCCTCGATCCAGGACCACCACCACTCCTCGATACTACAAATGCACTCGGCTTTGACGAGAGCTTCTTCAAATGGGGATTCTGTGTGAACTCTATCTGGCATTCATTCCACACATTGGAAGATGATGTGATGATCGATATTTCACCTGCTAACATTGGTAACGTTGATTACAGTCAACTGCCAACCACTTTTGAAGAATACAAATCTTTCTATGATGTATTCAATGGAGGTACCATCGATCAGGGCTATACCATTAACCCAGCAACTGGACTTCCATACGAACCGAATTTTGTACACCGTGGTGATTATACCCGCGTACTTTCTGAATATTGGGCTGATGGTCCTACATCTGAAACACCTCCTGGTCACTGGTTTACCATTACCAATCACGTTGCTGATCACGAGGACTTTGAAATGCGTTGGGAAGGTCAGGGTGAATTGATGGACCCAACAGAATGGTATGTGAAAACATATCTCTCGCTCGGTGCTGGTGTTCACGACGCGGCCATCGCATGCTGGAGTGCAAAAGGATATTACGATTACTCAAGACCCATCATGTCTATCAGATATATGGCAGACCACGGTCAATGCAGTGATCCTATGTTACCCAACTACCACCCAGCAGGATTCCCATTGATTCCAGGTTACATCGAAATGATTGAAGCTGGTGATCCACTCGAAGGAGAAGACGGTGAAAACATTGGTAAAGTAAAACTCTATACTTGGAAAGGTCCTGAACCAGCAACAGGTGAAAACGGTGTGGGATGGAAACTTGCACAAGAATGGTGGACATATCAAAAGAACACTTTCGTGACTCCTCCATTCCCAGCATACTATTCTGGTCACTCTACTTATTCAAGAACTTGTGCTGAAATTCTTACCCTTCTCACCGGTGATGAATACTTCCCTGGAGGTATGGGTGAATTCACAACCAACCCAGGTGGTCTCTTCGCCGATTCAGGTCCGTCAGAACCAATCACCATGCAGTGGGCTCGTTACCGCGATGCCGCTGACCAGTGCAGCTTGTCACGTATTTACGGTGGTCTTCACCCACCACAGGATGATATCCCTGGTCGTTTCGTAGGTATGGTTGTAGGTCCTCAAGTATACGAGCATGCAGAGACATACTTCGATGCAGGTATTCCACGTGTTGATGCTGTTGCATTTTCGGCAACCATGATCACAGATGCTATTGCAGGAAACTCACTCCATATCACCATTGACTTCAATGAAAATATGAATACTGCATCTAGTCCAGCCCTTCAATTTGCTGGAGACAATGCAGCTACTTCATTGGAATGGACTTCTGGTACTTGGGTAGATGCAAATACTTACCAAGGTACTTATACCATCGTTGATGCCAACGCGACATTGAACAATGTGAAATTCCAAATTACTGCTGCTCAGGATTTGGATGACAACAGCATCGTTCCATTCATCACTGAAGCTATTGCTATCGATACTCAGAATCCGACAGTGAATAATTTCTCAAGCAACACAACCTCTATCTCTGATTATTCAGTAGGTACATCAAACGTTGTGCTTACGTTCGCTTTTGATGAAATGATGGATGTAAGCGCAGAGCCGGTGATCAACTTCATCGGAGGCGACTTGACTCAAACACTTAGCTACGACGACGCAAATAGTGGTTGGGATGTTGATGGCATGACATTCACTGCAACTTATACTATCCTTGATGGCAACCAGGATATCGATCAAGTAGATGCACAAATTGTATCTGCACTCGATTTGAATGGCAACACTCAGGTTGTGTCTGATATCACTGAATTGCTCGCAGTGGATACTAAAAATCCAGCGGCAAGTGTAACAGCTGAAACATTCATGATCACAGATGCCAATACCGGTAGCAATAACTATGTATTGACTCTTGAATTTGATGAAGACATCAACACAACCGATGCACCAACCATCAACTTTACTGGATCAGACATTTCATCATCACTTATCCTCACTGCCACAAGCGGTTGGACTGATATGGATACATACACTGCGGTGTATTATGTCAACGACCAGAACATTGATGTGAATGGAATTGGCATTCAAGTTCTTGGTGTTGAAGACTTCTCTGGCAATCAGATGATCGAATTCAATGCAGACGATATGCTGGATATCGACACACGCAATCCACAAATCGTTTCACTCAATGTGAACGAAACAGTGCTTGCAGATGCTGATGCAGGTGCTTCTGCCCTGAACATTACCTTCACATTCGATGAAGATATGGACACAGACACAGATCCTGCGGTTGTTTTTGCAGCATCAGCCGATCCACTCGCATCATCTCTGACTGCTCAAGGTGGTAACTGGACTGATGCTACACACTATGTGGCTAACTACACACTTGCAGATGCCGGTGAAGAAATCTGGGACATTGATGTCACAGCTACGGGTGCTGCAGACGCATCAGGAAACGCTCAGGAAGTTTCATACAGTGCAGATGGAGTATTCAGCATTGATACGAAGAATCCAACACTCGTTCTTGCAACAGCGAATACTTACAACATCACTTCATCATTCTCAGGTGCTAATGGTTTCACTATCGCAACCCTCTTCGATGAACCGATGAATACCAGCACTGATCCAGTGGTGACATTCCCGAATGAAAACCCATCAGCAGCGCTTACATCTGTAAGTTCTCAAGATTGGATCAGTTCAACATCACACTCAACTTCATATACAGTGGCCAATGTGCTTACTTCTATTCCAGATGTTGACGTGGCTATCTCAGGTGCAAGTGATGCTGCAGGTAATGCTGCTACAGCTTCTAACCAACCTGATTTCTTCTCAGTGAATATTATTATTTCTGTGAATGAACTCAGCCCTGAGCATCAGGTGAACATTTACCCAAATCCAACTCAAAGCGGCAACAACGTTTACTTGGAATGGAATAAAGTTCCAACCGGATTGCAGGTTGATGTATTCGATTCTAACGGAAAATTGATTTGGTCTAAACACGCCATTTCTGCTTCTGAAAAGAAAATTGCTATTGAAACGAATGGACTCTCAACTGGTCTTTATTTCGTACACATTAACAGTGACGAAGGAAAAGCAGTTTACAATATCAGCATAACCAAGTAATATCACTTAAATCACCACTACTGCTGATCTATGAAAAGGTGGCTGTCCTGAAATACGGACAGCCACTTGTTTTAAAATGCTTCATGAACATCTCATTGGGCACATATCGAAAGAAGGTTTGGGTGAATCCATTTTCACTCGAATACAGCATCGAGGAAAAACTATCTTTCCTGATGCGATTTGGTGCGCTGGGATGTTTTATCGGACATGGTTCTTGGGGGCTTCTTCAAAAAGCTGGCTGGTTAAAATTCTTCCTATACTTTGGTATAGCGGAGAAAACTGCATGGAACCTTATGCCATTGATAGGTCTATTCGACATAGTCATTGGTGTCTTGATTTTTTTCATACCCCGCCCGATCTATTTAGGGTGGGCACTTATTTGGACGGTCTTTACCGCGTTGCTCCGACCTCTCACAGGAATGGGGGCATCAGAATTTTTTGAAAGAGCCGGTAACTTTGGTATTCCGCTCGCATTTATCGCCATGTATGCATGGCCATTATCCCGTAGAAATTTCTTTCAACCCATCGATACCTTACAGACTCAAGTTGCCACCAGATGGCATACAACCGAACAGGTTTTACGACTATGTCTGTTTATGCTTCTTGCCGGACATGCCGGTCTTGCTATTTTTCAAGTACACCCTACCCTATTCAAACACACACAATTTTTAGGCATCGAACAACATAAACTGGCATTATTCACTTTTGGAACATTCGAGTTCATTTTGGCCTTTGTCGTTCTATTCAGGGCATCAATTCCAGGATTGATGATGTTTGTGTTATGCTTTAAAGTAGCATCCGAATTACTTCATCCACTATCAGGTGGTATGGTTGATTCTCTTGAAACGATTGAACGTATGGGTGACTATGTCATTCCGGTTATGTTATGGCTGATATACCGTTATCAAAAAAAACCATGATGGAAAATTTTCGCATGATGTAACTCATGTGCATACAAACACTTCATTCATTGACCTTTTACCATTTTCGCATCAACAACAGATACCCATTCCAACGAAGTTTGTCATCAGCACAATCATGAGATTACTCTTTCTGCTTTTCTTGATTACATGCATCCTTCCTAAACTCTTTTCACAAACTGATTCATTGCCTCAAGTTATTCTCCTGCAGGTAGAAGTTCAAACCTATCGACATCTGCAGGACATTCAACGACTCGAATCCGTACAAGGCACCTTTATTTATTCAGGAAAAAAAAATGAAGTCATTGATTTATCCCAGAAGACAGTTGCTCTCAGTGAAAAATATGGACGACAGATTTTTTCGAAGATACCGGGCATTTTTGTCTACGATATGGATGGAACTGGGAACCAACTCAACATCAGCACGCGCAGTTTAGATCCACACCGAGGCTGGGAATTCAACAACAGAAAAGATGGCATCATCACCAATTCAGACATGTATGGCTATCCAGCAAGCCATTACAATATGCCCCTAGAAGCTGTTTCCAAAATTGAGTTGGTGCGAGGTACTGGTTCACTTCAATATGGTGCGCAATTCGGTGGCATGATTAATTACGTGAGTAAAGAACCAGATTCAAGCAAAACCTTTTCACTTGAGAATTATAATACGATAGGAAGCTACGGTTTGGTAAGTCAGTTTATTCGAGTAGCCGGATACACTCCAAAATTCAAATACAATATTTGGTTCAACCGTAAACATCTTGATGGCTATCGCGATCACAGTGCATCCAACACCAATGCCCAAAACATGACCTTTTGGTTTCTGCCACATCCACATCTCGAAATCAAAACAGAATTCACGAGATCTTATTACCTCACCCAGTTACCTGGTGCGCTTACCGATAGTTTGTTTGCCATTGATCCAACATCCTCAACACGATCCAGAAATTACTACAGTCCAGAAATCATGATTCCATCCATTCAATTGAAATGGAAATTGAGCAGCAACACCAAAATCGAGTGGAACAATTCTGCCATATTGGGAGATCGTAATAGTGTGATGTATGATAAACCAGCCCATGTGCGAGACACTTTGGTGACATCCACAGGAAACTACGTGAATCGCCAGGTTGATATAGATAACTATCGCAGTTACACCTCAGAATTTCGATTACTACATGATTACGAAGTATACAAGAAGAAATCAGTATTCACGGCGGGCCTTCAATACATGAATAATGATTTACATCGAAAACAATTGGGAAAAGGGACCGTAGGCAGTGACTACAATTTGGATTTGGTTGTACCAGGATGGGGTCGCGATCTTCACTATAAAACTTCCAACATCGCTGTTTTCTTCGAGAATAAAATTTCAGTGAATGATAAACTCAGCGTGAATTTTGGAGCACGAATGGAGTCAGGTGAAACCAAGATGTCCGGCACAATCAGCTATTATCCAGACGGTCAATTAGACAACGACATCAAACATCAATTCCCTTTATTTGGTGCAGGCTTTCAATACGAATTTTCAAAAAACATCAATGCATACGGAGGTTGGTCGCAAGCTTATCGTCCTGTCATATTCAAAGATGTGATACCAGGATCTATTTATGAAGTTGCTGATAAAAATCTGAAAGACGCGAAAGGATATAACGCAGAGATTGGTGTGAGAGGCAGATACAAAATTTTCAAGTGGGATATTTCTGCATTCATACTTGAGTACAAAAACAGAATCGGAACCTTGGCGCAAACTGATACAGCAGGCCATTTGCTGATCTATAGAACAAATATCGGTGACTCTTTCACCAGTGGAATTGAGTCATTTGTCGAAGCGAACATTGAACTGGGCCAAAATGCTCTTGTTTCATTGTACCAAACAACTTCCTACATGGATGCTCGCTACCGCCATGCCATCATTAGAAGTGGAAATGTGAACGAAGACATCAGTGGCAACAGAGTCGAAAGTTCACCCTATTGGATGACCCGTTTGGGTATGACAACCAAGTATGAAAACTTCAATCTCGGCATTTTGTACAGTTATGTATCATCGAGTTTTGCGGATGCCATGAATACTGTAAAACCTAATGTCAGTGCATCATCCGGACTTGTACCTGAGTATGATCTTGTTGATGTGAATGCGTCAGTAGGCCTCCATAAAAACGTGATCCTACAAGTAAATGTGAGCAATGTATTCGATGAGCAGTACTTTACCAAAAGACCACAATTTTATCCTGGTCCTGGTATTTGGCCTTCTGATGGCCGGACTTATTCCGGAACCCTGATCATTAGAATTTGAATTCCAAAGGCGCTTGACCAGTATTCAATTCCTGATTTTCATAACCGAAAAAAGAATTCTTAGTACCGTCAGTGTAATGTATGATCATCAAAGGTGAAAACTCCCAATGATCAGTTGACTTTCCTTCCAAAGTAAACTCAAACTTACCATGAAGGAGTTGTTTTTTGAGTGTAGCGTATAAAAGATCAGGATGGAAAGGACCGTAATATGATCCATCCTGTTTATCACTCACAAATTCAATCTTCTCGCCATAGATACCTTCTGCCATCAATTCTCCCTGATCGTTGAGAACTCGGATGTGTACGACTTGATCATTTTTTTTGCCATCCTTTTTATTTCCACAATAGAAAGTAATATCGATTCCTTTCACATAAATACGCTCCACATTGAGTTGAAGTTTTTCTACAACCTCACCTTGTTCATTTTTGGCATGAATCTCATATGCTGCTGTGGCTTCCGGAGCTACAATCACTTGACCTTTGGATGGTTTTGCTCCTATCGTATGATTCATGTTCACTTGTTCAACTCCATACACTTCCCAGGTAATTGCACTATGACGTCCCTCTACAATTACGGCTTCCGACAAATAAAATTTCCTGATGAAAGGCACGGGCTTCTTCTGCTTCGGAAGTACGACATGCCAAGGCAAGGTTTCTTTTCCTGCTATGAAATCAATATTCACTTCATTCTCATCTAATCTGGTAAGATGTGTCATGATCGGCCTCGCGTCCGGTTGCACTTTGATATATTTTCCTTTCTTGTTGACGAAACCACCTTTGGCTGTTGCGTTTCCACTGATGTGACACTTGACCTTTTGCTGACCTTGAGGCAATACGGCATTGAACGCCAAGTCATATTCTCTCCTCACCGGACCATAAATGACCCAGGCATGATAACCTTGTTCCGCAACCCTTTCTTTCAATTTCAATTCAACTGAAATTTTGCAATGCAAGACTGCATCACCTACTTTCTTCCAAAACATCGAATCCAATTCATGATAATAATTCATTTCACCTTGGAATGTTTCAAACCAAGCTTCAGGGTCATCTATTTGATGAATACTGCGAAGTGGCTTTGTATCAGCGCCCAATTGAGCACAGGCAAGATCAAATTCGGAGTGATTCTGGAAATTTCTGTCGACAAACCAATTCGCAAATGACTTCCCTGCATCATAACTGTTTAGGTTTTCTGTTTGAAAGATGGTGAAACAATCTTGGGCATGAAGTCCGGAAATAAATACAATCACCATCACCAACATGGTGACAATTTTGAGTATAGGATTAGATAACATAAAAATACGATTTACGATTCAAAAGAACAAAACATCAAACGAAGGCATTAGATAGCAATCGGTTGATGTGCATTTTTGAGTGATGCGATATAGCCATAGATGATGATGAGAGCAGGAGGTATTACATAGTCACCAAACCTTTCGATGGTTTCAAACACATCCAATGGTCTTCCAGCAATTGGATGCATCAATTCAGTAGCCAATTTGAAAATCAGGACAAAAGTGAGCAGTCCGTATGTACGCGGAAAAAGCATCACCCATACTGCCAGGAATATTTCAAAAATGCCGAAAACAGACATGTTCAGCACACTGGAATCCATGCCAAGGAATCCCATGTGTTTCGCAATTCCAGCATGATGATTAAATACTGCGAGACCGCCATGACCAGCAAGCAACAACACCAAACTTATTCTTAACGTCATTTCAAACGCTGGAAGTCGCGAAGCATCCATCATATCCTGAACGTTGATTTTTTTAAACCATGTCCTCCATGGAAACAACATTCCGGACATGATCAAAAATGCCAAAGGCACACCATAGTTGCCAGCGCGTTCATAAAGTTCAGACATACCCATGTTTGCAGATGGTCTCAATGTTGCCGTGAAAAAGGTCCAGAAAAATGCATAGAGCAGTAGAAATCTCGATGGATAGAAATAACCAACTATTCCGATAGTTATATCCATGATGCCAATCCAAGGCATAAACATCCTGGCCACTGGTTCTTCAATTCCAAATACTTCGAAAAATGGAAGCCATCCATCTTTACCTACAATACCCCATGCGCCATGTCCAACGAAACATCCTAAAATACCAAGGCGCATCAAAAAATAGAGACGGCCGGAGAAATTCTCCGGCAATCTCGATTCGTATGACTTCACAAAACCAGTCATGGATTATTGGCCAATCTGAAAGATCAAATCAATCATAGCATCAATTCTGAACAACAACCTGATAAGTAGATTCTCCATCCTGACCGATCACGCGCAAGTAATAAGTTCCGGATGAAAGATCACGTGTACTCACTCGCAAAATGCCATTGGCAAACTGTCCGCTCGTAAATTGTTCAATGACTTTGCCTGATGCATCTGTCAGATTCACCTGCACACCAATCAATGGCGCACCGGTGACCATGAGGATATCCTGACCCCTTCTCACGGGATTTGGATACACTCTAACGTTGTCATCTCCATTCAGGTCTTCAACATTCACCACAACATTCAGGTTGAAGTAGTCGTCATAAACAGTATTGTTGAGCAAATTACCGGCATCGTCCTTCGCACCAGCGAGCTGAACATCCACATCAGGAAGACTTGGAACCACTGAAGCCACGGCATATGAAGTCATATACGTGGTGTTGTTCAACCATGTAGAGTTATCGGTATCCAAGGTCAAAGTTGCAGATGGATTCTCCACAGGGAAACTCACCACCGGAGTAATGCTTGGATTCATTGGTTCATCAAATACGGTGATGAGGTTGAAACCAGTTGAGGCATTTGAACTTGTTACATTATAGGTATTCGCAAGCAACACTGACACTTCAGGATTTTTTGTATCCACATCAAACAACTCGCTGAAACTCGCTGCAGCATTTTGAGCATTTCCTGCGCCATCGATACCATTGGTTACAGAAACACCAATATCGGCTAACTCTTCATTGGCATCAGATACAAGGTAAGAAGCTACATAAATGAAATCAGACAACCACTGTGAATTCTGATCATCAAAACTCATGGTGTTTGCCAAAGGATCTTCACCCAAGAAACCAATGATCGGAGCTATGCTTTGATCCATTTCATCATTATATGTCAAGGTGATGTTGAATACGTCTCCATTATCTGAATCAGCTATCAGCGTAATGTTGACATCAATTTCAGATACATCCGGATTTTTAGTATCAATGGTAAATAAATTGGTAGAAGCATCACCATTGGTTGTATTTCCAGCAATGTCCATCGCAGCGCCGATCATGACATCGATATCATTCACTTCCACATCCGCATCGCTCAAATTAAAATGTGCTATGAACGTGGTATTGTCAGACCATTCACTCAAACCTGGATTATAGGCGAGTCCAGCAATTCCAGCATCTTCATTGGGGAAAGTAACCAACGGATTTACTGAGGTATTCATGACCTCATCAAATACTACCACCATTTGTACGGCATCTGCAGTGGCATTGGCATCAGCCAGAATAGTTTCTGACATATTCAAAGCACTTACTTGAGGATTGCGTGTATCCACAACAAAAAGATCATTGTTGTTGCTTATGAATTGAACATTTCCAACTGCGTCTTCAGCGTTGCTAACTTCGATATTGATTCCAGACAATTCAACATTCACATCGCTAACATCATAAACCGCATGATAAATACTTGAACTGGTCCAACTGCTTTGAGCAGCATTCAAGGTTAATGTTGTGCTGAGATCTTGACCAGTAAATGCAATAGATGGAGCGGCATTCCCCATTTCTTCGGAAAATTCGATATCCAGTGCAAATGTGCCCGTGCCCGTTGAAACATCACTAATGGAAGAAGATGTTGTTGACATAGCGAATACTTCAGGATTTTTCGTATCGATACGAATCGGCATGCTGAAGGCTGGGGTGATTACTTTCCCATCATTGTCTGCCGCACCGGAAATCTTGAAAACGATATTATTCAACACTACATCCATATCCAAAACATTGTAGGATAAAGTGAATTCATTTGTTGAAGTCCATGACTGACTGTTATCTATCAAAGAAACGCCAACAGGATTTGAAGCTGTCAATTGTATGGTTGGCAATACAGCAGTGTTCATGTCTTCTGAAAAAGTGAATGTCACATCAAACACACCGCCAGCATGAAGATCACTGATCACTTCGGCTGTTGGGGTAATGTTGATCACGTGAGGAATACCTAATGACATGATACCATTCGCCATATCGAAGGCATCAGGTCCGGTAATCATACCTGTTATTCTGCCCGGAATATCATCGAGTGGTGGGTGAAGACCACCATAAATTCTGGAAAGTGCGCATTGATCAGCAGCATCTTTATAACGTGCCCACTGCAAATGAACATCAACAGAAGGACCAGGAGAGGCAGCAAGAAACTGATTCTGCTGAGCTATGAATTCTCCCATTCCACCAGGGAAATATTCAGAACCGGTGATGCGAGTCAGGACTTCTGCAGCAGCTCTCGAATAAGTTGAGTGACCAGAATAGTAACCTGGGAAAGGAGGTGTCACAAAAGTGTGACGTTGGAACGTCCACCAATTTTCACCCAGTATCCATCCAACACCATCTTGACCTGTAGCAGCAACAGGACCGCGGAAGGTATAGAGTTTTACCTTGTTCACATTCTCATCATTTGCACCAGCAAGTGGATCGCCCGGTTGTACCAGTTCGATATAACCTGGCAAGAGCGGAACTCCAGCAGGATGGTAGTTGGGCAATTCGGGATTACTACACTGACCATGATCGATCATATAACGTATAGCCATAACCGGACGAGTAAAATCGTAGTAACCTTTCGCGCTCCAACAAGCGATGGCAGAATCATGAACAGCACCACCAAGTGCGAGATAACATCTCACATCCCATTCCAAATCAGAAAGGATTGGTCCTTGTCCCATCCATCTCTTTTCCAGCATAGGGTGATTGGTCACGTAATTCATGATGGTGAACCAATGGCCCGGAGGTGTTTCTGAGTTTGGTCCATCAGCCCAAAATTCAGCCAATACACGTGAGTAGTCACCTCGAGGAACCATTTGAGATTCATAAGGCAAACCAGTCACAGGATTCACGGTATAACCAACACTCGGGTCACCACCATTGAATTCATCATAAAATGCTTTGAACTCTTCAAACGTTTGAGGATAAAGCATGTCATCCACATTACCGATAGCAGATGGTGATATCTCTTTCATCACGCCATCATTTACGTCGTGAAAAGAATGCCAGAGTATAACTACAATATTTCCCCATCTCCAGAGATCTTCATCCCATTGAACAGAATTTGAAACCGTAGTGTCGAGATAAGCTGGAGGTCCCGGATCGTGGTATACACTCCATGAAAAATTGTCACGCGTGTGTATGGTTGCATCTTCATCATCCACCATAGCGAATGGAACAAGATTACCCCATTCTGCAGAAAGCGCCGGTACACCTGTTGGCAGCGGATTGCCATTCTGATCTAGAACGATATCCAATCCCAATGGCTGCCACCTGTTACCGTCGAACTGCAGAGGATTACCGGGTAATGCCGGGAATAGATTTCCATTCGTTGTTTGGTAATAAGTGTTCGCATAATTGCCCAATTGATTTGCACCATCCTGTGTGGCGAATTGATTCACTTTCGAAGCGATGTAATTTCCAAGCTTCGCCGGGTCGCCATCAGAGTAATCCGTAGATGTGATGGCGGTGCTATATCCAAGTTCGGCCATCTTTGACTCAATGTATCCATTGATGGTTGTGTATTGTGCTGCAGGCACGAGCGATGGTGCATACCTCGCTTTTAAGAAGCGATACATGGCATAAGAAATACACTTTTCTTGTGCTGCTTGAACATCATCTGGTACCTGAATACCATTGAATGGACAACTCACAGCTCCCCAGGTTTTTCCCAGAAAATAAGTATCAGCATCATCATCGAAAGCGGCCCAGGCATCATACATCACCACTCCAGCATGGCACATGGTTCGCGCAGCTACAGTTGGTCTTGCGAAATCTTTTCTGATACAATTCAGGTTCACTTCATTCCATTGCATAGCGATGGAATGTTCCTGACCAAATAATGAAAATGCGGTAAGCATCAGCAAAGCACTGAAAAGTGCGGACTTAGAAATCCAATTCATCATGAAGTACAATTTAGTTGTTAGTCCGGGACGATTTCTATATGGATGTCCCAGTAAGTCGCCAAAATAGAAATCACGGAAATATCACAATGTGACAAATGTCATTTTCGAAAATGTAACTTATGACATGTGATTGATTTGAGCCCATGTAGGCCTTAGCGAGCGGAATAATTCAGACCGAATCTAACTTGCGGCTTTCACCTTTCAGCCAACGTGTTTCACCATGAAAATATGATCACGACTGAAGTGCTGTTTTTCCATTCAAAATTCCAGAAAAGCTTTATTTCACTTTGGTTGTTTCATAAGAATAACTGTAATCAAAACCGATACTGTACTTGATTTCGATGGTGCCTGTTGGCACACCATTGAGTTCCAAATCGAAGGAAATGAAGTCTGGATTGTTTTTGAGGAATGAGGTAAGATCAGAACCATCAGGAGTAAAGTAAACCTTCTTGGATGAGGCATTGAAACTACCCAAGGTTCCAATTGTTTTCGATACCATGTTGCCGGAGCCGTCGAGGTATTTCATAACGACAGCGCCACCTTCAACATATTGTTCTAAAGCATCGAAGTCATAGCCAGAGTATAACTCCATGTATGAAGCCTTGACATTGGTAATTTCAAGATTGCTTACTGCGACAGGTTTTCCATCGATGGTCATTTCTGAAGCTCCTGCCATAACAATGCCCAAAATGTCCTGCCATGGATTGGCATTCTCGACCTGTACTGTAGCCGTATTCACCACAGGAGTGAAATTGGTCATGATGTCGATATCATTTTCCGACTCATACCTTATGGATGAAGAACCGCTCGAAACAGAAGGATCTTTGCGGCATGACATCATAACCACACAACTCAGGACAAACAAGATTGGAAATTTCATGTGGTAAAAATAAAAAGTAGCTGCTCTATGAACAGCATTTCTATTTTGAAACCACCAAATGGCCATTCCAGATTTTACCGTCAGAGGTGGTCACAGAAATATGATAAAAACCGTCCGCACAAGATTCCAGTGAATATTGCGGCACATAATTACCATCGTAAATCAATTGTCCATGTGCATCCATTACGCGCATCCATATTCCTTGACCAGATGAAGCCGGCCATGTTGTTCGCAGTTCACTTTGTGCGGGATTAGGATAGACAATCAATGATTGATCCGAATCCAAGACATTTTCATGTAGCGACAATGTGACATCACATGACCAATTCGATAAGTCACTTGTAAGTGCATTTCCCAATTGTCCAATATAATTTGATCCGGTCACACAAATGTTGTTGCCCAATGCTTTAAGACCAAGACTGTGTGAACCTATGACAACCGAACCGGCTACTGTACCCGGAGCAGCGGCAACCTGAATCCATTGATCATCGCTTTCAATAAAATAAGGAGCATTATGTTGTGAAGTAGAACCATCACCGATTTGACCTGCACCGTTATATCCCCAACCAAAAAGGTGATGATCGGCATCGATAGCAAAAGCATATCCTCCACCAGCTTCAATGTCTATCCAATTATTAGACTGACCAATTTGAATGGGAACATTGCTCGGTGTTGTATTGCCAGTACCCAATTGTCCATTACCATTGAAACCGCATGTCCACATGGTTGAATCATTTCTCAACAACATGGAGTATTCAAAACCGCAGGAAACCTTGAGGTATTCATGTTGATCATCCACTAATGTCGGAACCAGTAAGTTCACATTATTTCCATTACCCAATTGTCCATATTCATTGAGCCCCCAACCCCAAAGATGGTTCTCTTCATCCAAAGCCAGTACATGATAACCGCCAGGAGCGACATATTTCCAATTGGTTCCAGCGCCAATTTGAATCAAGACCAAACTATTGATTGTCGTATTATCGCCCAGTTGCCCCATGATGTTCCAACCACAAGCCCACAATGTACCGTCGGATTTGATGGCATAAGTAGAAGCTTGTCCAGCATAGATACCTATCCAATCGTTATCCGTTCCTACCTGCGTAGGAACATTGTAATTGATTTCATCGCCCAGACCAAGACACCCCAGTTGATTATAGCCCCATGCCCATAATGTCCCATCCAATTTAAGGGCTACAGTATGAAAAGCTCCACAAGAAACCTGTGCCCAATCCGCATCGGAACCTGTCTGGACCGGAACATTGATAGAAGAACCATCATAAGCAATCTGACCATTGAGATTACTTCCCCATCCCCACAAAGTATGATCATGATTGATGGCGTATGAAAATTCAGTGCCGGCATCAACTTGTAAATATGGCTGAGCCATAGCGAGTGTGCAGAAAGAAATACAAAGAGAAGTAAAGAATGCTTTCATATTAATTGGTTTGAATCATGCTGCAAGATATTCGAATTGGGATGAACAAAATGACCGTTTATCCTAAAATCATCTAAAGTGATGATCATATCCAATACGCGCGTTGCTATTGACAATAAATGGTCATTGAGATGCATTTGGTGTATTCCACTTAAACTTTATTAATTTCACCGCACAACACCTGACGAAAACCACACGTATGATTTTAAAATACACCGCTACCATTTTGTTTTTGATTTCTTTCGTGCTAACACTTCAAGCACAGCATTCAGACTCCGTAAAGCACTGGATGGACGAAGGCGAAAGACTATTCAATGAAGGCCAATTCGAAAATGCAAAAATCACTTTCGAAAAAGCAAGCAAAGCTGTCAATGAAAATTCCAATGAATATGTTGAATGCCTGAACAACCTGGGCAATGTGGCAGGATATCAGGGCCAACCGGAAGAAGCCATTCGATACTATCAATTAGCGCTCAAAAAGGTCCAGTATTCAAAAGATTCCATTGCCTCAAAAAGTTCCATTCTTAAGAATATCGGTGCTACTCACAGTGATTTGAAGGATTTTACCACAGCGATGAAATATTTGAGTGAAGCTGAAATGTTGGCGAGAAAGAGTGGGAAAAGTGAATTGATTGCTGATTGCCTGAACAACAAAGGAATTATCTATGAGCAAACAGACAGTATACAGAGAGCATTAGAAGTGTATGAAGAAGCGCGCGATTTCTATCGGTCCGTGAATGACATTGAACGCCTGGCATTGGTTCATGTGAATATTGGTGTCGTGGCTAAAAATCTGGAACGCTGGGATGACGCGGTAAATGCATATGATAGCGCACTCTATTGCGCACGTGCAATACCCAATACATTTTATGAATCCGTCATTCTGAACAATCAAGGGAATTTATTGTCCAAACTAGGAAGACATCAACAAGCCATTGCCAATACGATTGAATCATTAAGGCTCGCAAGAGAGCTTGGGCAACTCAATCTCGTTCAGGATTGTTTGGAAAGTCTCGCCGATCAATACGCTGCATCCGGTGATCACCGTAAGGCCTATACCTATCACAAGGAATTCAGTGCTTTGAAGGACAGCCTGATCAATGATGAGCGCATCAGCGCGCTCAGCGAGATGGAGACTAAATATGAAGTTGAGAAAAAGGAACTACAGCTCGCTAAATTAGAAACGGAAAATCTGCTTTCTGAAAAAGCCAACACCAGATTGGGCATTTGGATTGCCGTTCTGATTGTGGCGCTCATCATCATTGTGATCACTGTGATATTACGTCAACGCATCAATAAACTGGAACAAAAACGTAAGGCACTGGAGTTGGTAGCTCTCACTGAAAAACAAGAGAGAGAAAGGATTGCAAAAGACATGCATGACGAATTGGGATCCGGTATTTCAAGAATCACGTGGATTACTGCGGCGGCTCAGCGAGATCCGGATCAAGCGATAAAAACAAATTCATTCGAACAGATTGAAGGCATTTCAGAGCAGCTTGCTCAAGGTATGAAATCACTCATCTGGTTGTTGAATACGGGAGATACTTCTTGGGAAATGTTCATCGCTAAAATTCGAGAACTCACTTCACAAGTTACAGAAAGTCAGGATATCTCTGTAGGTATCTCTGGAACGGATGTCATCAAAGGGCGCATACTCAAACAAAATGCAGCTCGCGACATCATGTTGCTTATCAAAGAGGCCACGCATAACGCAGTGAAATACGCTCGCGCAAAAAATCTCCACATTCAGTTTTATGCGACTGCACAAGGCATGACCATTCACATAGAAGACAATGGTATCGGATTCGATATGTCATCCATAACACGCGGACATGGTCTCACGAACATGATGAAGCGCGCGAAAGAACTTCAGGGTGATTTGTCCATTGAATCAAAGCCCGGCCATGGTACAAAGATCATCTTGAATTTAGATCAGCAACATATCTTCACGTCATAGGCATCACATCAAACTACCAACGCGGAGTCCAACAGTAAATGTTCTAAAGCTTCCTAATGGTCCTTGTTCGGTACTGAGGTAATCCCATGTCGATTTCTGAATACCATATTCTGCGAATAACCAATACCGTTTCGACGGAAATGTTGGGAGTTCTAAATGAATTCCACTTCCATCGGTTTCACCAAAAAATGAATTCCACGCTACTGCAATAATTCGGTATTCGAAATGTGCAAATGGACGCCATTCAGCACGTAGTGCTAAAGGATAGGAAAACCGCAACAGATCGAAGCCACCTGCCGACGGCGACAAACTAAAATCTCCGGTAAAAGCTGATGTCCATTGAGGACGCACTCCGGCAAGAAGACCCCAATACTTGTTGCGGTATCCCATATAAAGATCATAGCCAAATTGTGTGGATACAGTAAATTTTCCTTCTCTGGAAATGTCACCTTTAGGCAGTTGCGAACCAACGGTAGCAGAGTTGATTGTACCCATTTGCATGCCCAAATAACCAGCATCCCAAACAACAAATTCACTGTATTTATCCATAAGAAAGGACAACATTTTGAATTCCACTTTCAAATGCAAACATTCAGCAGTCCTTCTCGGAATGGTATCATCTATATCATGAATCTTCATCCAGCTCCATCCTGCTTCCCCTCGCAATGAGCGTGGATCAACTACTATTTCATATGGACCAGGAGAATAAACGGAACCTGTTTTTTGAGAAAAACTGCCCATGCTCATGAGCACGGGCAGTAAAAACAACAACCTTCGCATTGTTTTTATTTTAACTGATTAATTCGTGCGATAACGAGTCAGTGTATTGCCACTCTTGCGGATGAATTCATTACCATCCGGAGAGAAATATGGATTGTATGTATCTTCTTTTTGAATGCCTTCAATTACTCCAGTCTGTAGATTGAATCGGATGAATTGGCAGATATCATCCGGCTTTTTTCCTGTCCACACATAAAATACACGGTCTGCAAAAAACCATCCCATGTTCTTATCGGTGTTAGTTGCATAAACTGAACTACCATCTGTAGTTTTCACTCTGCTAAGCCCTTCTTCTGCATCAATGAGAATGTCTGATTCCAGGAACAGCAGACTAACAGGTTTACCGATTTTAGCTTTGCTCAAATCTGTTTTCCATTTAGATTGACCTGTTTTGGGATCGAGACAAAAAATATTGTGGTCACTGGCAACATAAACCAACTTTCCATCGGTAAGCATATTGGTAATGCTCTTGAATTTATCACCAAGCGCTTTCAAATCTTCAGCAATCCAAAGTGGTTTTCCAGTGGCAGCGTCATAAGCGTTCAAGCTAAAATCGCCTTCATCTTTCATTTCAGAGATACATGTTTGTCCACCCGTATTGGCATTGGTCACCAGTTTCTGCACATTTACTCTTCCACCATTGCGTACGAGCAATACACCATCCACTACTTTGATTTCTGCGATGATGGCATCCTTTGGCAACTTTTCAGATTCCCAAATGAGTTTACCTGTGAATAAATCAAACTTACGGATGGCTCGAACATCCTTAGATAAATCCGCGATATAAGCTGACTTGTCATCACAAGTTGGCATTGGTGCGCGACCTACAATCATTTCTGATTTGATCATACCAAAGTCGAATGAACTGTAATCGAATGTTGTTTCCCACAACAGCTTTCCTGTTTTGATATCAATTACAGACAAGCCTTCATATTGAACAAATACGACATCCTTATTGGCTTGAATAGAAATGAAATCTCCTCCGAAACCATCACCAAAACCAACTACGTTGTCGCAAAGAGCACGAACGAAACTACCTGCCACAGTTGCTGTCCAGGAATATTCACCTATACAAGTGACTTTAATTGTGCTCAATGTACCACGACCATAAGATGCATTCATCTTTGGACGATCATAATCTAAGTAAAGAGTTACTTGAGGATCTTCAACACGAATACCGCCTGCATTGCTCCATGAAGAAGAATTCTTCATACTGAACGCAGACCAATAACTGCTCTTTGCCTTTTCTGGTTTTTTGCCCGTTTCACTGCCTGCATTTTGACCCGTTTTCGCATCGAGAAGATGTGTCTTTGTTTCGTCTTTCTTGTCACCTTTACATACAACTTCAACAGTACCTGCATCCGTGTTGTAAGACCAACGTTCACATTTTTTGACCCCGAATCTTTCTTTCATATTCAGTGTCCAAGCCACTTTACCAGTAACAGCATCAACGCCGCAAATTTCACCGTCATCACCTGCTACAACCCAGGTGTTGTCGTCGTCACTTGCCCATCGCTCCACTTCTACCGGAAATTTCAATTCATACAATTGTTGGAACTCCTTCTGAGAGTTTCCTGTGAAGTATGTCATCATGACAACTGCACACATTAACATCATTTTTTTCATTGCTCTGAGATTTTAGTGGTTCAAAGCAAGTTTTTTCGAGAGGCAGATGAAATACGTAAAAAGGGGGAGGATTGGTGAATTGTGAATGGTGAATGATGAGTTAGGGGTTGCCCTTTTTGATCTTATTGAGTGCTTCGGTGCGGGATTGTACCTGAAGTTTTTGGTAGATATTCCTGATGTGTGTGCGCACGGTTTCGATGCTTATACCCGTTTTATCAGCGATTTCTTTGTAGCGATATCCTTCAGCTAGAAAGGCAAGAAGCGTGTTTTCACGGTCGGTTAATTGATCGCTGTAATAGGATTCAGACTCACGTAAAGTATTGATCACCTTTCTGGCAATGGTGCCCGACATGGGGGAACCACCAGCCATGACTTCATCAATGGCATCCAGTAACTTGGTAGGTCTTGCCCCTTTGAGCAAATAACCTACTGCTCCTGCTTTCAAGGCACTAAAAACATGGTCATCATCTTCGAAAACAGTGAGTACAATGGCGTGCATACCAGCAAATACAGGTTTGACCTGTCGGATGAGTTCAATGCCTGAAATACCTGGCAATTCAATATCTGTGAGTAATATCTGGGTTCCACCGAACAAATTTTCTTTCAAAGCTTCCTCTGCACTACCAAAACTACCTACGACATCAAAATCAGGTGTTGCAGCCAAAAAAGCAGAGATCTGCTGCCTTACCTGATGGTCGTCTTCGACAATGATTATTCTGATTGACATACCACAAAAGTAGTAGGTGCATAAAACGTGTCACAGAAAATCTCGAAAAAAGAAGCGATGGACAGAAGGCAATCGTTCAATGAAGAAAGTGGCTCATTCATACCAAAAAAAACGAGTAAAAACCATCTGGGCGCTTACCTTCGTTCTCTGTCACAACACTTTATCTATGAAGCATACCAGCATCATCTTGACCTTGCTCATCGTGATCACTTCGAATTGGTCCCAGGGCCAGAAGGATACATCACGTATGATTGATTCACTTCGTCAAGTCATTTCACAAAGTCCTGAAGACAGTAATAAGGTATCCTTGATGATTCAACTGGCGACTTATTGCTCCTATGTAGATTCTCATGAAGCGATTAAAGTCATGGATGAAGGCATTCTATTGTCAGAAAAACTCCAATACCACAGAGGTATTCGCGCTTGCCATGGCATGAAGGGCATGCTTCTTTCCAGTCTAGGTGAATACAAACAAAGTGTTGCTGAACTGGAATTAAGCCTTCAACTTGCCATTGAAGCCAACGATCAACTTGATGCTGGTCGCGCTGGCGGAGTGTTGGGTAGTATCATGCACCAACAGGGCCGGTATCCCGAAGCATTGGATTATAATTTCAAAGCTTTAAAATCTTTTGAGCTGGTCAAGGACAGTATTTCCATCGCTGCCAGTTTGAGCAATATCGGCGCAATCTATCAAGAGTTGGAAAACTATGAAGAGGCTTTGAATTGGCTGTACAAGGCAAAAGCCATTGAAGAAAAACTAGGGCTTCACGAATATTTGGGCAATACCTTATCCAACATTGGATCTTGTTTGAGTAACCTCGGAAAAAATGAAGAAGCGCTTCAACAATATGAAGAGTCATACAAAATATTTGTACGGATAGAAGACACCTATGCACAAGCAGAATTGCTTGTCAATATTTCAACTATTCTCATCGAAAAAAAAGAATACTCAAAAGCTCATCAAAATTATTTAGAAGCACTTCGACTTGCCAAACAAGATGATGCGAAAAACACCATTGCGGCTTGCCATTTCGCATTGGCAGATGAGCTATACACCATCGTCACTTCAGCTACTTCAGAAGAAGTGCAAGAAATCACCTCATTGGACAATAACCAAACGCTCTTGCTGGCTTTGGCCCATGCCGATAGTTCATTATCATTCAATCAGGAACTTGACAATCTCAGCGGTCTGATGAAATCCTACCGGTGCAAAAGCAAAATTCTTGAGAAACTTGGACGCATGGATGAAGCATTGAAGGCACACCAGGAATATTCCGCATTCAAGGATTCCATTTTCCATATAGAAAAGGATAAGAAGATTGCACAGACCAGTATGCAATATGAGTTTGACAAAAAAACAGCAGCTGCTGAGGCGGAACAGCAGAAGAAAGATATTCGAGAAAAAAACATCCGCAATAGCATCATCATTGGGCTATTGGCCACATTGGTATTTCTGATAGTCGTTTTGATACAACGCAACAGAATCAGCAAAGAGAAAAAACGCAGTGAAGAATTGTTGCTGAACATTCTTCCGGAAGAAGTTGCGGAAGAACTTAAATCCAAAGGTGAAGCAGACGCGGTATTGATCGATCATGTAACAGTATTATTCACCGACTTCAAAGGATTCACGGCTATTTCGGCGAATATGAGTCCGAAGGAACTGGTAAAAGATTTGCACGATTGTTTTTCCGCATTCGATCGCATCATGGAAAAACATGGTATGGAAAAAATCAAAACCATTGGAGATGCGTATATGGCGGCAGGTGGATTACCAACCCCAAATAAGACTCATGCCGAAGACGCAGTGAAAGCCGCAAATGAAATGATCGCCTTCATTGAAGAAGGCAAAAGAAAAAAAATAGCACAACAACTCCCCTATTTCGAAATTCGAATTGGTATCCATACAGGACCTGTGGTGGCGGGGATTGTTGGTGTAAAAAAATTCCAGTACGACATATGGGGAGATACGGTGAACACTGCGGCACGTATGGAAAGCTCAGGTGAACCCGGCAAAGTGAATATCAGCGAAAC
This sequence comes from Flavobacteriales bacterium, assembly GCA_019694805.1. Taxonomy (GTDB): domain Bacteria; phylum Bacteroidota; class Bacteroidia; order Flavobacteriales_D; family Sanyastnellaceae; genus JAIBBG01. Next base: position 32,599 of record JAIBBG010000034.1, read on the forward strand.
GACATATGCGCTGGTGAAAGATCAATTCCAATGCGTTGCGCGGGGAAGAATCGCAGCCAAAGGCAAAGGTGAAATGGAAATGTATTTTGTAGAAGGGAGTAAATCCACGACCAACGGTTGAAGCAAAACCATGTCATATTCACCACGATTGATGTCGAGCATCAAATGGCACAATTCGTGTGTCTTGGACAAAAAGAATAACCCTTTCAATAACTATTCAAAATTCACCATGAAATTTTATCTCACCTTTCCCATGACGCTCATCGCAGCAAGCATCATATTCATGTCTTGTCAAAGCGATGGTTGCAAGTCAGATCAACAACCCAAAAAAATAACTGTCATCGGTAGTGCTGAAACAGAAGTCATCCCCGATGAAATATATATGTCATTCACCCTTCGTGAATACCTAAACGATACCAAGCAAAAAGTAGATCTCGAACAAATCAAATCAAGATTTCTCAAGACTTGTTCAGAATCAGGAGTGGCTGATAGCAACGTGGTCATATCCAGCTATACCGGTTACGAAAGATGGGACTATTACTACTATCGCAAACGCCGCATGGAGCCTGACTTTATGGCCAGTATAACTTATACCATCAAAGCACCATCTGCGGATGTTCTGGACAAAGTTGTAGCAACACTTGATGATAAAGCACTTGACAATTTCTTCATCAGTAAAACCTCCTATAGCAAAATGGAAGAACTCCGAAAAGAAGTCAAGATAAGAGCATTAAAGGCCAGTCAGGAAAAGGCCAAATACCTCGCAGAAAGTATTGGTGAAGAAGTTGGAGAAGCCATTTTGATTCAGGAGATAGACAACAGCTATGTCTCAGACTTTGCAGAAAGCAATGCGGGATTGCTCAAGGCCGCTGAAGCCGATCAAAGTGCACCATTCGATACCGGTAAGAATTTTGCCCGGATCAAAGTCAGATATGAAATGAACTGCGAATTCGCTTTAAAGTAAAAGTCAGGAATCACCGAGCTACCACGTCACCCATTCTGCATAGACGATAGAATGCTGTGCCCTTGCGTGATTTCATCGCAGACCCATCCTTTTCCGGTTTCCAGATACGCATGATTTTTACAACGGATGGATAATCACTTAAAATGATATCTCCATCGTGGATTGACCATTTTCCTGAAACACGTATCTTATCATCGGGGTTGGTATTGTCGACATAACTGAATGTGTTGTCAGTTTGCAATATCAGTTCGAGAGCTATTGGATGCGCCTCCTCCTTTTCTACTGAACAAACGCCGTACTTGCCTGCAATGTTATCCGGCAATTTTGCAGGCGTAACGGGCCGAGTAAAAGCCATGGCTAACAGGCAGACCATGGCCAGTATAGAAATCTGTTTCATTGTATAAAGCAATTTAGGGGAGTACGAAGATAAGGCGCAAAATCCAATTCATCAAATTCGCACTCATGCTGTTATCGTGCAATGGTACCGGGTAGTATCCGACCACTATTCCCAGTAGCAAGTCTTAAACCCATATGCTTCATGAAGGAAAGGTTAGAATTCGGTCTACACATCCATTCGTTCGTTCTGGACTCATTTTCATTGAACGGAAAAAATCAGAGCAACACCCAACAAACATTTTGCAAAACAAATGAGGGAAATTCTGACATAGAGTGTAACTATATTGCAATAGCCCTACCATCCAAAATGAGACCTTTAGAATACCTCTGCCCGCTGCTATGTTCATTCAGTATTTGTGCACAGGCACAATGGTGTTTTGACGCTGAGTTACTATCAACTACTACCCCGAATTCACAAAGTCTGATCGCCGATTTGAATGAGGATGGCCTAACGGATGTTGTGCAATATGGATACGATGATTCCATACAAATCTTATGGGCAATGGATCCATCATCGGTCTCGGTTTTCAGCATTGGATTCATGGTTGACGCCATGGCCATTTCAGATTTGAATAATGATGGTCATCCGGAC
>JAIBBG010000035.1 GCA_019694805.1 Flavobacteriales bacterium
GCGCCTCCCGGTGATGTTGGAAAATTCGGAGGCGATACAGATAACTGGGTTTGGCCAAGACATACAGGAGATTTTAGCGTTTTCAGAATATATGCCGACAAAAACAATGAGCCGGCAGCATACAGCAAGGACAATGTTCCATTCAAACCTGCGCACTTTCTTCCAGTCAATATCGGTGGCGTGAAAGAAGGAGATTACAGCATGGTCTATGGATTTCCAGGTCGAACAGATCACTTGCTCACCAGCTTTTCTGTAGATTTTATCATGAATAAAAGCAATCCCATGCGCATTGATTTCAGAAATCACACTTTGGCCGTGCTGGAAGAAAAGATGAGAAGTTCGGATGAAATACGCATCAAGTACGCGGCGAAACAAAGTGGCATTGCCAATGCATGGAAGAAGTGGCAAGGACAACAAATTGGACTCACCAATATCAATGCTGTGGCGAAAAAACAGGAATTTGAAAAAGAATATCAAGACAGAGCATCACAAAAAGGCAATGAGCCATACTCCGGCTTGTTGGCTGAGATCAACACTTTGGTGAATGATATGGAAGCGAAAAACATGAAGTCACAGGCTTTTGTGGAGTTCGTTTATTACGGACCTGAACTTTTCAATTTCGCTCATCAATACCGTGATCTCGTCGAAAATTTTGATACCCTTAAAGCAAGAGGAACCTTGCAAACCACGATTGACAAATTGAAGTCTTCTGCGAGACTCTTTTACAAGGACTTTGACCTGAACACAGAGAAAGCAATTTATGCATCGCTGGAACCCATGTATATGATGAAATATTCAACAGGTATGGCAGATTCGAAAATGGCTATTCCTGTGCGCGACGTGGCTTATGTGAATGCTCGTTATGATAAGAGCATATTCCGTGATTCCACTGTATTATTTAAGTTATTGGATAAGTTCAGCAAATCCGCAGCTAAAAAAATCACCAAGGATTATTTCTACAAACAGGCTGTAACCATGTTTGATGAATACAATAAAAACCTACGTCCCGGCCTTTCAGATTCACAGAAAAGACTTGATTTTCTCATGCAGCAATACACCGAAGGCATGATGAAAATGTTTCCTGCTGACTATTGGAGTGATGCCAACTCAACACTGCGAATTACCTTCGGTAAAGTAGAAGGTAGCGAACCACGGGATGGTGAGATGTATAAATACTACACAACGGCTGATGGTATTTTGGAAAAATACGCGACCCATCATCCTGACTTCGAATTGAACAACCGACTCCAGGAACTCTTCAAAAAACGTGAATATGGCAATTACGCTGAAAATGGTGAATTGCATATTTGTTATACAGGAAGCAATCATACCACCGGTGGAAATAGTGGATCTCCTGCTTTGAATGCCAAAGGTGAACTCACAGGAATCAACTTCGACCGTTCATGGGAAAGCACCATGAGCGATATTGTCTACAATCCTGATATCTGTCGGAACATCATGGTTGATATCCGTTATGTATTGTGGGTGATCGACGTCTACGCTGAGGCAGATTATCTGCTGGAAGAAATGAGGATTGTGAGATAATCTCACATCCGGTATTCAATACTTTTGATCATTAGTTAATTTAACTAACCATAACCATGTTCAAATCCATATCGTTCACTGCATTATTGAGTGTCATCTCCTTTTCCGGGATGTTTGCTCAGACCATGATCATGCCCTGGGCCTTTGGTCTGGGAAGTCAGTACGATGAAGATGTGCATAGCATGAGTGTAGCGCCCAACGGTGATGTACTCATCGTTGGCGGTTTTTTCAATACCATAGATTTCGATCTGAGCGCTGGAACCAATGTGCAGACATCCAATGGTGGTCAGGATATGTATATCGCCAGATATGATCACGACGGCAATCTCGTTTGGGTAAAACACATTGGTAGTACAAACGAAGATTTCGCAAGGTTTGTGAAGGCGGATACCAACGGAGATATTTATGTGACAGGACATTTCTACGGCACGGTTGATTTTAATCCGGATGGGGCAGGAGATGTGCGAGTCTCAAATGGTGGTGCAGATATGTTCGTCATGAAGCTCGATCAGGATGGCAATTTTATCTGGGTGTCCACCTTCGGCGGTAGCAGCACGGATATGGGTTTTGCCGTAGCTGCAGATCCATCGGGTAATGTCTATTGCGCCGGTGCATTTATGAGTTCCGTGGATTTTGACAACAGTGCAAATGTTGATATGCGATATGCGACAGATCGTGACATCTTTCTTGTGAAACTCGATGTGAACGGTAATTCACAATGGGCTTACACAGCAGGCGGAAGTGATTGGGATTATGCCGGGGCTGTTATTCTGAAAGGTCAGGATGTTTTTGTAAGTGGTGCATTCCGCAATCAAGTGCGGTTTGATGGCAATGACAATTCAACAATTATCAGTTCAGCAGGCAATGTCGATTCATTCCTGGTAAAGCTGCAGGATGATGGCAGTTTTCAATGGGTAAAAACCATTGGAGGGGGCCTGGATGATTATGCCTTTTTTACCGATGACCCAACAGGAAATCTTGCTTGCGGTGGTTGGTTTAAAGGCACATGTGATTTTGATACAAGCCCGGCGTCATATACGCTGACTTCAAATGGCAACGCCGATGCGATCATAGGAAAATACGACGTGAATGGAAATCTGATTTGGGCGAAAAATATCGGAGGTACTTCGAATGATTATGGCCAGGGCGTGAATGTTGATGGCAATGGCAACATCTATATATCCGGACTCTATGAGGGAACTGCCGATTATGATCCGGGACCCGGAACTTCTATGATTTCGTCAAATGGTATGCAGGATATTTTTGCATGTAAATACACAGGAGTCGGAAGTTTCGTCTGGTCATACAGCACTGGAAGCACGGCGAATGATTATGCCTATACATGCGCATCATCTCCGGGAGGTGAAGTTTATGTAGGTGGATGGGTAGGAAGTTCTCTCGATTTTGACCCTTCCGCAAACGTAAATTACTATCAGCACGTTGGCGGACACGATATTGCTGTGTTCAAATTGGATACGGATTGTCCGGTAATCAGCACTACACAAACGTTTGAACTCTGTCCGGGAGATACGATTACGGTTGGTAATTCGACCTATACCCAAGCGGGTGTTTATGAGGATAAGTTTGTTGCGGTCAATGGTTGCGACAGCATAGTGGTAACCATTCTGGCTTATACCCAGATCAATACGGATATTGAACAGAACGGTAATGTCCTAAGTGCATTGACTGCCGGCGCGACCTATCAATGGCTTGATTGTAATGATAACATGAATCCGGTTGCTGGAGCTACAATGCAGGATTATGAATTCTCCAATGATAATTCACTGGCAATTGAAATCACCTTGTCGGGTTGTGTGGATACCTCAGATTGTATATCTGTAGTAGGTGAAGGAGTGCAAATGATCAGCTTTGGAGCGATTATCGTATTTCCAAATCCGTCCGCAGATGTTTTCAATATAAGACTTACGGAAAATTGCGATATCAGGATTTTTGACAATCAGGGTAAATTGATCTATCAATCATTGCATTCACCCGGAAATTCAATGATTGAAGCTGAGAACTGGGCGAGTGGGATTTACTATCTGAATTACAAAGCTGAAAAATCAGAAGGCTCAGTGACCATTGTAAAAGAATAATTGTAATTGAAAATCCATTCTTTTGTCTGAAAATGCGAAAGGCTGCACATCATGGCAGCCTTTTATATGGTGAATGATTAGACTATTACTGTGCCCAGAAATAGATTATCAGCACGGCAAGCGTAACGCAAACGATAGCAAATAATACCGGACCTGCAATTTCATTTTGTTCTGCTTCTCTGTGTCCGTGGTGTTCTTCGTGTGAGTGTGACATAGTCGGGAAACTTGATTTTGGTGCGAATGTATGGCATTTTTTTACCAGACAAAATACATCATGGGCATATTTGAACAAGTGATTGTCATTTTCGTACCGTTAGATTCACCTACCGGTTGAATTTCGGGCAGTACATTGCGCCGATGAGTTCTGTCACCCCAGGTCTGCTCAACAGACTAAGACGTTTAAATCCAGAGTTGTCAGCCAGATATGGCGTGAAAAGGATAGGCATTTTCGATTGTTACCGTAAGGAACATCAAGGCACCATGTGTGATCTGAATGTACTGGTGGAACTGGAACATCCATTGGGCTGGAAGTACTTTGAATTGAAAAGCTATATCGAAAAAAAGCTTCAACTTCATATTGACATTTTCACTCCGAGAGCTTTGAAGCCATCACTGCGCGAAGAGATATTGAGTAAGACGCGATTTGTATGAAGAGATCTCGCAATCAACGGTTCGATTTTTTTCTGCTGGAGATGAAGTCTGCAGCGGCCAGAATATTGCGCTATACGCAAGGCATGAATTACGAGTCCTTTGTAGAAAACACCCTCGTGAAGGATGCCGTCATTCGAAATTTCGAAATCTTGGGTGAAGGCGTAAAACATGTACCATTCAGCTTTCAAAAACAACACAGGAACATCCCTTGGCTTCAGATGTTGATGCTCAGAAATTTTATTGTTCATGAGTTTTTCGATATCGATGAAGAAATCTTGTGGGAAGTGATCTCCCATGACTTGCAGAAAAATCATGATGATCTTCAGGATATCATTGAGCATGTGAATGTGAAATTCAATGCGAGAACTAAAGCTTGAATAACTGAATCTCGGCGTCGCCATCATTTCAATTGATCAACGACCATTGAAAGAATATTTCACGATACAGTACCGCATGTTGAACCGGCAACTGAAGGATTTCGGATTACATCCAATCCTCGGATATGTCTTATTGATGTTGGTGTTCGTTACCGTCACCGAGGTTCTGTATGTTAAAACAGAATATGGTGCATGGCTGATTTGTGTTATGGCATTCAGCACAGTCTTGCGATTTTCTTCGAAATCAAGATCAGAGTTTCTGTGCCTCACATTTGGTGATAGGATGAAGAAGAAGATCAGGTGGATCGAAAACATGATCATTTGTCTGCCTTTTCTGATCAGTATGCTCGTTCATCGTGCCTTTGAGGCCGCAGCTATAACCTTGTTGCTGGCATCATTCATGGCGCTTGTACATTTCCTGAAATCCCGGGAGTGGGTTATACCAACACCATTTTCTAATAGGCCTTATGAATTCGCTGTTGGTTTCAGAAACACATGGTTTCTGTTCCCTGTCATTTTGGTGCTGATAGGAATGGCTGTCAAAGTGGACAATGCGAATCTTTCCATTTTTGCTTTGGTGTTGTTGCAACTCATGATCATATCGTATTATCTAAAACCTGAAGATGAATTCTACATCTGGATTTACTCCAAAACACCTCGTCAATTTTTGCAATCCAAATTGATGACAGCTACCCAATCCTCGTTCTTGTTGTCGGCGCCATTCATCGCACTGATCGGGTTTTTGTTTCCAGGAAGTATTCACATCGCTTTGACTTTTATGGCATTAGGACTTGTTTTTTTATGGGCAGTGATACTTGCTAAGTACGCTGCACATCCGAGAGAGATTCATTTGCCCGAAATGGTGATTCTGGGATTGTGTCTATACCTGCCCATTCTTTTCCTTTTTTCGATACCCTATTTTTACACTAAGGCCATCCAAAGGCTATCGATACTCTTGAAATGATCTCAATAAGAAATCTGCATAAAAGTTTTGGTCAGAACAAAGTACTCTGTGATGTCAATCTTGATTTTTCACCCGGAAAAGTATATGGAATTGTAGGTGAAAATGGTGCGGGAAAAACCACATTGTTTCGTTGTATCGCAGGACTTGAAGCCTTTGAAGGTCAAGTGATATCTTCAATATCGCCTCTGAAAAATCACCTCGGTTTGTTGGTGACAGACCCATTTATTTTTAACAAAATAACTGGGGAAGAATACATTCGCATGCTTTGTCAGGCGAGAGGAATTGCACCTCATGATCTTCAAGTCAAGAACATTTTTGAGCTGCCATTGAATGAATATGCTTCTACCTATTCTACGGGGATGAAGAAGAAGCTGGCCTTGACAGCTCTTTTGATGCAACAGAATGAGTACTTCATTTTGGATGAACCCTACAATGGTGTGGACATCCAAAGCAATATCATCCTCACAGAATTGATTCTCAAACTCAAGTCGCGGAATAAAGTAGTGATCATTTCATCTCATATTTTTTCAACCTTACAAGATACTTGTGATGAGATCCATGTGCTGAAGAAAGGATCGCCAATAAGAACAATTCTGAAACCGGACTTCAAGTCATTGGAAGACGAAATGAAAGCTGTGCATATGGGTGACAAGTTGGATCGATTAGGCATTTGAGGATAAGTATCGAAAGACACTACCAGCCATTTCCATGGATAAAACCGCATACTTGTCATCGGCACAAGAGCGGATGGAAGAACGAAGTCATTCGGGTAGTATTCCGATTGAATCCTGCTATTCTAAGGCAGAAACTGCGAAAATTGAGGCTTACAACATTACATTTGACCCGTAAAACCACCCGATATGTGGAAAGAAACCGACAATAAACTCGTACGGGAGTTCAGATTCAAAGACTTTCAAGAGGCGTTCACCTTTATGACCAGGGTTGCATTTTTGAGCGAAAAAATGGGACATCATCCGGCCTGGTTTAATGTGTACAACTATGTGAGAATTGAGCTGAGTACCCATGATGCTGGGGATATCATCACCGATCGCGACCGCAAACTTGCTGTGGCCATCGACGAAATTCTTCAATAACACAAAGGAGAGGCTTGGCTTCTCAACTGAAATAACTACATTCGCAGCCGGAAATCACCACAGGAAAACGCTTCCTCGAATGATCCGGAGAATAACCTGCATTTTATGACAGAAACAAAGGAAAAGGCTTCAGTCAACGTAACTGAATCCTCAATTACCGGTCGTATGTCGACATTCGACCATGAGCAACTGGTATTTTGCCAGGACAAGGAAACAGGTCTGCGCTCAATAATCGCGATTCATAACACAGTTCTTGGTCCGGCCGTAGGCGGCACCCGCATGTGGGCTTATGCAAGCGAAGAAGATGCCCTTACGGATGTATTGCGTCTTTCACGCGGTATGACCTATAAAAACGCACTCGCTGGTCTCAACATTGGTGGTGGAAAGGCTGTCATCATTGGCGATGCCCGCAAAGACAAGTCAGAAGCGCTGATGCGTCGATTTGGAAAATTCGTGAACAGCGTTGGAGGAAAATACATCACTGCTGAAGACGTGGGTATTTCAACCCGCGATATGGAATACGTTCGTTTAGAGACTAAAAATGTAGTTGGTTTGCCAGAATACCTCGGTGGAAGCGGAGATCCAAGTCCTGTAACCGCTTTTGGTGTTTACATGGGTATGAAAGCCAGCAACAAAGAAGTAACCGGCTCAGATTCATTGAGCGGTAAAAAAATCCTGGTTCAGGGCGTTGGTCACGTAGGAGAACACCTCGTTGAGCATCTCGTGAAAGAGAATGCTGAAGTGATGATCTCTGATATCTACGAAGACCGCGTGAAGGCTGTTGTTTCCAAATTTGGTGTCAAAGCCATTCCGGTAAATGAAGTTTATGACCAAGACATGGATATTTATTCTCCATGTGCACTTGGAGCTACAGTGAATGATGACACGCTCAACAAATTGAAGTGCAGCATCATTTGCGGTGCAGCGAATAATCAACTTAAAGATGAAAAGGTTCACGGTGTTGAAGTATTGAAAAGAGGAATTCTCTATGCGCCTGATTATTTGGTGAATGCCGGAGGAATCATCAATTGTTATTGGGAAATTGTTGGATACAACCGTCAGGCTGCGCTTTCTCAGGCTGAAGGGATTTACGAAACTGCCTTGCAGATTTTCCGTAAATCATCCGAGGAAAAAATTCCGACTTATCTCGCAGCCAATCAAATGGCAGAAGCAAGAATCGCAAGTATTGGTAAAATCAAAATGTCATTTTAATATCTCAATTTCAGAAACCCGTATAGGAACATGTTGAACCGCAGACAAATCAGGATTAAGGCGATGCAGATACTCTTCGCTTATTACAGTGAAGAGAAACCGGATATTGTGAAGTACGAAAAGATCCTGTTCGAAAGCTTCGATCGTTTTCGCGATTTGTACATCGCATTATTGCTTCTGCCAGCTGAAATGCAGGCTAAAGCCATTGAAAAAATCGAGGCTGGGATGAATAAAAAACTCCCTACCAAAGAAGATCTTCATCCAAATACCAAATTCGTAACCAATACCCTGGTGCGCATTTTGGCCAATAGCAAAACGCTGGATAAGGCTTCCAAGGAAATCCACATCCGTTGGAAAGACAACGATGATCTGCTGCGTCAAATGTTCAAAACGCTCATCGAGTCATCTGATTACAAAGAATATATGGCAAGTAAAGAACGTGGTTTCGAACATGACCGCGAATACTTGCTCCGTTTCATCCGTAGACATATTGTCAACTTTGAGTTGATGCATGACTGGTTAGAAGAAATTGGTATCTTCTGGAACGATGACCTCGACCTCGCTTCAAGTATGGCGCTCAAAACACTGAAAACAGTGAAAGACAGTGATGATGATATCACATTGATGCCACTTTGGAAAGCGGATGATGACGAAGAAGAATACACCCGCAATATTTTCCGCAAGACCATTACTTTGGGTGAAGCCAGTGAAAAGCTGATTGCTGAAAACGCTCCAAACTGGGACGCTGACCGCATCGCTCTGATGGATATGGTCATTCTTAAAATGGCTTTGGCTGAAGCACAAACTTGTGAAAGTATTCCATTGAAAGTTACCATGAATGAATACATTGAATTGGCGAATTATTACAGCACGCCAAAAAGCAATGTGTTCATCAATGGATTATTGGAAACACTTTTTGGTAAGCTACAAGCGGAAGGTAAATTCAAGAAAATGGGTCGTGGGTTGATTGAAACATCAACCGGCAACTGATCTTGAATCAACTGAAAAAACTGGTTGTCGTCATAGGTCCGACTGGTGTCGGAAAGACTGCGCTGGCCATTCAGCTTGCTCATCACTACCGTACGGAAATTATTTCTGCCGATTCGCGACAATTCTATCGCGAACTGAGTATTGGTGTTGCACGCCCAGATCAAACTGAACTCGCGGCGGCTAAGCACCATTTTATGGCATTTTTACCTGTGACCGAAGACTACAGCGCTGGTCGATTTGAAAACGATGCCATGGTGCTCATTCAGCAATTGATGGAGAAAAGTGATGTTGTGATTTGTGCGGGTGGAAGCATGTTGTATGTGGATGCCTTGATCAACGGACTTGACCAACTTCCTTCTGATCATGCCCTAAAACGAGAGCTGGAAAAAGTCGATTTGAATGATCTGCTCCGTGAATTGGAGGAAAAGGATCCCGAATATTTTAAGCTCGTAGATCAAAAAAATCCTCATCGAATTATACGTGCAATTGAGGTTTGCCGACTCACTGGTCAGAAGTTTTCCGCTTTGAGAACATCAACAAAAGCGCAGCGGCAATTCAATGTGATCAAAATTGGTTTGAATGGAGATCGCGATTGGGTCTACAACAGGATCAATCAACGTGTGAATCGCATGATAGAAGATGGTTTGGAAGAAGAGGCGAGAAGCGTATTGCCTTTCAGGCATCTTAACGCACTCAATACAGTTGGATACAAAGAATTTTTCGACTTTTTCGAGGGCAAAATGAGTAGGGAAGAAGCTATCGATAAGATCAAGCAATACAGCAGAAATTTTGCAAAACGACAATTGACATGGTGGAGAAGAGATCCATCCATTCATTGGATTGACGCCCAAAAGGATGATGTGTTGGCCAAGGCGATTCAACACATCGATGCCATGTGAAATCCATCCTACCTCACACACATTAAACTTATCTTCGCCGCATGTCGGTATTCAGTGCATTGTTTGTGAAAGAAGTCAGGCTTGAGTTGCGCCAAAAGCACACATTGGCCGGTATTTTCATGTATGTGCTCGCGACTGTTTTCGTTTGTTATTTATCCTTCGAAAAAATTGAAACACCCAGAACTTGGGGTGCGTTGATGTGGGTCACAGGTGTGTTCACGGCTTTCAATGCCATGCAGAAAGCATTTTCATCCGATGGCAACGGCACACAACTCTATCTCTATTCCTTGGCACATCCGCGGCATATTATCCTGGCGAAGTCCATGTACAACGCGCTGTTGGTCGCTGTGCTCAATGTAATCAGCCTTGCCTTTTTTCTGTTGTTCTTCGGTGGTGAAGTCATTGCATCGGCAGATTTTGGTCAACTTATACTGGGCCTTTTTCTGGGTAGCACTGGGCTTGGCCTCGCGCTCACGTTTGTGGCATCATTGGCCTACAAATCGGGCACTGGTGTAGGATTGGTAGCAATTCTTGGATTTCCTGTGATCATTCCTTTGTTAATCACCATAGTAAGACATACCACGTTTGCCATCGAAGGAATGTCTTACCTTCAGAACAGCCTCAATCTCTTGATTCTGGTTGTGCTTAATCTGCTCTCCTTTGTACTTGCTTTTATCCTGTTCCCCTACCTTTGGCGGGAATAATCCGGATGAAAATTGGACCTGCAAAAGGATGGATGTCGGATCTGTAATTGTAAAAGGAAGGAATTGAAATCAGTATGAACTTGTGGCTTAAAATCATCTGTATTGCGTGCCTGATTTACACGGCTGTTTTTTCTTTCTGGCACCCCATGGCGCCAGGAGGACTTGAAGTCAGCGCGAAATCATTTCATCCCGGAAGAAATGAATTTTCATTTACCGGATATGGATCGCATTTTTTGCAGGAAAAACAATCCATGCAAGTGTTCGTCACCGTGGATTCTTCCGCAGTTTATTGTGCGGATATCCTGAGCGTAACGGACGAAGCGCATGCTATAGTCAGTGTGTTTCTGCCGGATACCCTTTCTTCCAACCAATTTGGCTTCCTGGCCAACAACAACATCGATGGTACATTGTTGGTTGAAGCACCGGTGGGCAGCGAAGGCTTCACTTTTATTGAAGGAACGAAAAACGATTCCTGTCATTATGAAGTCAAACAAGAAGAACACATGGGTTTTGGTTATCCATTTCAACCCATCATCATAGAAAGCATAAGAAACCTCATGTGGCACGTACCGATGTGGTTTACCATGTTCGCCCTCATGATCATCTCTTTTATTTTCAGCCTTCGAACTTTGAGCAATAAAAGCGGTACTCCGGATTTGAACTTCGACCGAAAAGCTGCTGCTTCTGCAGGAACTGGACTTGTATTTTGTATTTTAGGGTTGATCACCGGTTCCATTTGGGCGCGATTTACTTGGGGCGCATGGTGGACCAACGATCCACAATTGAATGGTGCCATGGTCGTATTCATGGTGTATGTGGCTTATTTCATATTGAGAAATTCTACACCGGATCACGATAAACGTTCACGGATATCAGCGATATTCAACATATTCGCTTTTGCTTTGATGGTTGTATTGCTGATGGTGATGCCGCGATTTGCAGAGGGTTTACATCCGGGTAAAAGCGGAAATCCGGCATTTTCGAAATACGATTTGGACAGTTCACTCCGTACAGTTTTTTATCCGGCAGTTTTAGGCTTTGTTTTGCTGGGATATTGGTTCTACAAGATCAATGAAAAAATTCGCATTCTCGAAGATCAACAAGAGGAAAATCACCATGATGAAAAATCTTAACAGAACTATTCTGACATCTCTATTGTTCATGTTATCCATGACACCTGCCTTTGCTCAAGATGGCATGGAAGAATATTTTTATGAAAGTGGAAAGATCAAAGTTGTGGTCGTTGTGGCTTTTGTAGTGATGGTTGGTTTGATCATCTATGCATTGTCGCTCGGTCGCAGGTTGAAAAAATTGGAAGAGAAGAAGTCTTAACCGTGGAAAAACGCATGTCATGAAAAAGACACACATCATATTGATAGTACTTGTTGCAGCAGTATCTGCAATTCTGGTTTCGACCTACACCAGTGCTGTGGACAGTGTAACCTTTGCAGAAGCAAAAGCTAAAATGGGTCGACAAGTGAAAGTTGTAGGAACATTCGATAAGACGAATCCCATCGTTTACGACGCGATGAAAGATCCCAACCTTACAAGATTTCATGTGATTGATAGCGAAGGAAAAAGTGTTGAAGTCTATCTCACAGACAAAAAGGGTCAACCCATGGGACTCGCGCAAAGCGAGAATGTAACACTCGAAGGTAAGTTTTCTGATGATGGCACATTTCGGGCTTCGCACATCCTGATGAAGTGTCCAAGTAAATATAACGAACAAAAGCACTCTTTGGCTGCAGAGAATTGATGTTGAACCATTGCAGCTTGTATCACCTCCATGAATGAAATCCAATACCTGAACGAACACGTTGGGCCCGGAATTGCCGGCAACTTCTTTGTCGTGTTCAGTTTTGTCAGCGCCATTTTCGCCACTGTAGCATATTATTTTTCCACGAAAAATGAAGGTCCGAATAATCCATGGATGAAGCCGGCACGTATCGGTTTTGTTTTACATGGTGTTGGTGTGTTTGGTGTAATCGGCACCATGCTTTACATCTTGTTCAATCATTTATATGAGTACAAATACGCATGGGATCACCTCAACAATGCGATGCCCATGAAGTATGTTCTAAGTTGTATGTGGGAGGGACAGGAGGGAAGCTTTCTGCTTTGGACATTCTGGCATGTCATTCTCGGTTTCTTGTTGATTAGATGGTCGAAAAATTGGGAGCCTTGGGTTATGACGATCATTTCACTCGTTCAGGTTTTCCTCGCTTCGATGTTATTGGGTGTTTACTTCGGAGATTTTCAATTTGGGAGTAATCCATTTACCTTATTGAGAGAACACATCTCGAATGTAGGTCTGCCTTGGACCATGAAGGCTGATTATCTTTCTCTGAAACCATTTCAAGATGGTAAAGGTTTGAATCCACTCTTGCAGAATTACTGGATGACCATTCACCCGCCCACATTGTTCTTGGGTTTTGCGGCTACTGTGATTCCATTCGCTTATGCCATTGCTGGTTTATGGAAGAAGGATTTCAATGGATGGATGAAACCAGCCATTCCTTATGCGTTTTTTGGTGTCATGATTCTGGGAACAGGAATACTGATGGGTGGTGCATGGGCTTATGAAGCGCTCGGTTTTGGCGGTTTCTGGGCTTGGGATCCGGTTGAAAATGCTTCATTGGTTCCTTGGCTCATACTTGTGGCTGCTGCACACTTGCTGGTGATCAATCAAAATAAAGGCACTTCTGTTTTTGCTACCTTGTTACTGAGTATCAGTGCCTTTTTGTTGGTTTTGTATTCCACCTTCCTCACCAGAAGTGGTGTACTAGGTGATAGCAGTGTGCATTCATTTGTGGATAGCGGTATTCTGGCTCAGTTACTGGTTTATCTGTTGTTCTTCACAGCCTTGAGCACATGGCTCATGGTTCCAGTGCGCGTGTGGCAAATGGCATATAGCGCCATTTGTCTCATATTCTTCATCGTTGGAGTTGGCAGCCTCATGACTGCTCCAGATGTTCCAGTGTCTGAGGCGGAAAAACTCCTTCCTGGTGAAGGCACCATGATTCCTGGATTGTCGTTGTCATTCATCCTCATATCTCTTGTGATGCTCATCATGGGTTACCGCAAAAAATTCATGGTTCGCGGAACTGAAGAGGAAGCATTATGGAGTCGCGAGTTCTGGATGTTCATAGGATCTCTGGTATTGATTCTTTCTGCTCTGCACATCACTGTGGTAACATCCGTCAACGTGGGCAATATCTTCCTTACACCATTCGAAGGAATATTCAGCTCTTTGTACGAATCGACCAAGTGGGAAACATTCAAAAGACTTTCTGAGCATAATTATTCTGCACCGGGAGACAGCGAACGCTTCGATGTGTATCACCGCATTCAGGTTCCTCTTGCTTTTATTCTATTTCTAATTGTCGCTATTGGACAATACCTGAAGTATAAGAATACTGAATTCAAAGTACTGCGAAATAAACTCACATTCAGTTTTGTTGCATCGATAATTCTTACTTCCCTGACACTTTTTGTGATTGATTTCGAATGGGCAGATTTATCTCTATTGCTATTGGTTTGGTCTTGCGTATTTGCCTTGGTAGCCAATGCTGGCTATGCATGGACAGTTCTTAAAGGGAAATGGGATTTGATGGGAGCTAGTGTTGCGCACTTGGGATTTGCTATGCTCATCATCGGTGCAGTCATCAGCACCTGGCAAAGTCATTTTATTTCGAAAAACCAAAGAGGTAATATTTCTGAGATCAGCGATGATTTCAAAAACAGCGAGGATCTCATGATCTTCATGGGAGATACACTACCAATGGGTGATTATTTTATTTATTATAAAGAGAAAAATCGCCGTGGTGAAAGAGTGTTCTGCACTGTGGAATATTTTGATAAAAAACCCAAGGAGTATTTAGAGGGAGATTATGTACAAGTATTTGGACAACCTTTCAGAGCGCGTAAGACGCACATCGCGTCATCGAATTTTTTGAAAGATGCAAGTACAGATAGCTTGTGGACACAGGTGACTCCCGCCGAAGTGGATGCTCATCACGCTGAAGAACTGGAAAATTGGAGTCCTGGAATACCGGGAGATAAGCTCTTTACTTTGGAGCCAAGTATCCTCACATCACCGAAAGGCAACAGCAGAGAACCGAGTATCAAACATTTTGCAGGCAGCGACCTTTACACTTTTGTGAAGCACACGGAGATCGAAGAGAAGAAGACCAACGAAGAAGGTTACCTCGAACCGAAGAGCGCCATAGTCGATATTGGAACTGAAATTCGACTTACAGAAATTGTCACGATGCGTATTGATAGCCTCCTGAAAATTGATTCAATTCCGGATAATCTTCCAGAAGGTATTCAGGGCAAAAGGGCTTTCGCGCACATAACCGATGGGGTTAAAGATGAAGAATTGATCATCCCCATCATCTACCTCAAAGATTCTGTACCATTCACATATCCGGTAGAGTCAACCACTTTCAAAATGTTGTTTGCGCTGGCAGAAAAGCCTGATGGTTTAGAGTTGACAGTTCAGAAACACCAAACCGCAGAGCGGGATATGCTTATCATGTCGGCCGAAGTTTTTCCGCAAATCAACGTATTGTGGATCGGATGTGTCGTGATGGTTATCGGCACCACCATGGCTATTCGACATCGCATGCGGTTGTCAAAAGCTAAAGTGACGTCTTAATTTCTGGAAAGAATCATAGTACTTCCTGCGGTATGTCAGTTTGATCGTATGCTATCTTTGGTGAATCAATTCACCGGATATGTACGATTATAAAGCCAATATTGAAAAATCGCGCTACGACTACAACAGGAGTATTCTTCTGGAAAGTCATGCTGCTGCTAATCCTTTCGATCAGTTTGCACTTTGGCTGAAGGAAGCCGAAGATGACGGGATCAAAGATTACAATGCATTTACCTTGAGCACCATCGGTCCGGATGGATTTCCGAATTCGCGTATTGTCCTATTGCGCAAGTGCGATCGTTCAGGTTTTTCCTTTTTTACCAATTACACCAGTGCCAAGGGCAATCAACTTGCGTTCAACGACAAGGTATGCATCAACTTTTTTTGGAATACCCTGGAGCGTCAAGTGCGAGTATATGGAATTGCCAAGAAGGTAAGCGAGCAGGAGAGTGATGAATATTTCGCTACACGCCCACGAGAAAGTCAGATAGCTGCTTGGGCTTCTATGCAAAGTGCAGAAATGAGATCACGAGAGGAACTCGAAGACAACGTTACGAAATACACCAACGAATTTGCTGGTAAGCCCGTTCCGCGTCCACCACATTGGGGAGGATATCAGGTGGTGCCACATTATTTCGAATTCTGGCAAGGAAGGCCAAGCCGTTTGCATGACAGATTGATCTATAAGGTTGATGCCGATTTTGAGTGGTTTATACAGAGGATAGCGCCTTGAGGATGTTTGTTTAAATGTGGCGAACCAACGCGCTGCAAAGCGGTTCATTTCAATGCCGTCGATTTCCCATTCGCGGTGGTGGAATTCTGTGAGTTGATCGCCTTTGGCATAAAGCTGACTGCCCGAGCGCCAATATTCCAAACTGTAAGGGTAGTATTCGTGGATGTTGCGCAACTCAAATCTGCATAGAGATCGGAATTGCATCTCTTTTTTGTTGTGTTAAATAGGTACTGGTCCATTCGTTCGTGGAGGATCCGTGAATATTTCAACAGCGACATTGGTTTCAGAGTAATTCGGGGGGCATGTTTTGAGGATGTCATTGCCAGAGTCTGTGATCGATTCGCATGGCAATTCTTATTAGCATCCTAATTCATCAGGCAAGTTTGTTCAATCAACTATTGCTGATCTTTTTTTAGGCTGTGGTATATTTTCTTTCTTGGCAAAAACTACTACCAACTTCAATCCAAAACCAAACCCTGGACCAGTCCTTCTATTAATCTTATCTCTTTGAGGTCCGTTGTTGAATCCATCCAATAGAATTACTTCATTGTCTTCAAGAGAATATCGATAGCTGATATAAGGCGTTACCGAAGCAAATCTGTTCGCACTTCCATCATCATCGCGCAATATTTTATGGACGCCAATTATTGCAACAACATTTCTACTTCGTGGTACGAAATAATCCGAACGACTAAGACTATCTTCCCCTGTGTAGAAAGAATTACTTTTAAGTGTGTTATATCCGCAGCCAATTACGGGTTGCCAGTTTGTATTCAAAAGATGAAGGTTGATTCCACCTCCCCAACCGAAACCAGAAAATTTATCGTCTGCATTACCAAAGTATAGACTAATTCTATTACGATAATGTATATCAACCACAAAACTGTAGGTATTATTCACTCCTTTATATCCTACGTCCGCACCAAAACCAAAAAACACGCCCTTTTGTGAAAACGACGTGTTGAATGAAAAAATACAGATGACCAGAATTATTATTTCATTTTTCATTTTCCTATCTGCCAAGAAATGTTTATCTCAAAGAAGTTGCCTTTATTGAAAATTGTTGTCTTCCCAAAGTGCTCATCGGTAGGTCCAACTACTGAAGGAAAAGTTGCATGATGAAAGAGGACACTGTAGTTTGCAGACAAACTCATTCCCCTAAAAGCTGGAGTCGACAAGCCAATGCGATTTACAGCAATATAACCAAATCCTTTACTTCCCCAACATCCATCGCGCCCTTTACCATCAAATGTGCTGAATTGTTGACCTGCACCTATAGTTGTTGATAGATTAACCCTAAATGCTTTGTATTCCATCAAACTTATCTCACCACCAACCTCAATTCCAATTTGACTATTTCCCAAACCCCAATGCACCCGTTGTCCGTTTGCGTATACAAAACCACCCTTCGAATGATTTCTAAAAATACCAACCCAGTAGTTCAAATTTTTTGCGTTATCGGCGAATTTATAGTCGATGTGAATATAACTTGATGGTTCACTTATTTTGAATGAATTTTTTGTGTCTGGATTTCCATCAATAAAACCGTTTAAACTTTCGATGAGGTTCTTGATCGAAACATAACCAAAGTCAGTATACAAATTAGCTGTTGTATTTCCACCAATTTGCTGCCGTTGAAATTGTGAATAGCTATAAAAAATGCTACTAACAGTGCCTGTATCAGAAAGGTCGCTGTTCACTCCGCTTGCTGGATTCCGATTGTTAGAATCTACTTCTGAAGTTGAGCTTTTGTATACACAAACGCCATGATTATTTATTTCACCACTAACCGCTTCTGATTTTGCCATAGCCACCTCATCACCTACACCAAACTTCGAAGCCATCGCGACAATATTCTGTATCAAACTAACCCCACTGGATATCGTCGATACCGCGCTCAGAACGCCTCGGATTGTTTGAAACGCTTGACCAATACCCGATGCACCTTGCAACGCTTGCCCAATACCCGCCAAAGCACAACCACTTGCTATCACACTCGCATAACCAATTAAATTTTCCTTATCCCAATCACTCAAATGTATCCCCGCCCTGCCATCGGGGTCGACAAAGTTTGCTGGATCATTACACAAGGCCACATAAGGCGAGTGCATTTGTTCCAATGGGTCAGGGGAGTGCCATCTGGCGATGGTCGGGTCATACCAACGCGCTGCGAAGCGGTTCATTTCAATGCCGTCGATTTCCCATTCGCGGTGGTGGGATTGGGTGTAATTATTATCCGGGTGTCGGAGCTCGATTCAAGACTTAAGTATTTTGTGGT
Source organism: Flavobacteriales bacterium (assembly GCA_019694805.1). GTDB lineage: Bacteria > Bacteroidota > Bacteroidia > Flavobacteriales_D > Sanyastnellaceae > JAIBBG01. The sequence continues at coordinate 18,204 of JAIBBG010000035.1, forward strand.
TATTGAACTCATTATTATTTAAGATGTTCTTTATGCGCATCAATCCAAATTCCCCAGTCATTCTCATAAATGGGGATTTTATGCTCAAAAAGTACAACAATCAAAGCTAATTCATCTTCTTGACTTAACGTACGTAACATGTGATAACGATCCGAATTATTATCCTTCAAAAAGTACTTTTTGAGAAGCTTCTTGGGATTCTTTTTAAGATATCTATAGAATTTGTGGGTTGCTGGAGGACGAGCAACTCCTTGACAGCAGTCAGCATAACTTTTGTGAAATACCAATGGTTTTCGTGACAATAGCCAATCAACAACTGTTTCAAGATTAGTGTCTGAACAAGTGCTATCTGCGGTAGTTAGATAGAACCCGATGCTTCCACTCAAATCAATTAGAGGTCCACTATAGTCATTTGATACTATATTGAACACAATTGCATCGGGCTCAGTTCTTGTGTCAGTGAGTATGTATTCGTAAAATTCACGCTCACTTCTATCTGGCACAACCAATTGTGAATTTATGCGTTCAGATATAGAAACACTTGCAATCACTGTTGCTGCAATATGAATTTTTAATGCGTGTCCCATAAAAGTTCAATTGGAATTTCTTTATTGCTATATTTTAATCGCTTACGATCGCCCAACACACCACGTGCGACGTTTTCAATATTCACTGCATCCACCTCTTTATAACTTATTCCGTTCTTGGTTTTAATATTATGCCTTAATGTTCCCATTTCATAGTCATAACTATGCCCCAGCAACTCATGTGCTAAAAAAACAGAGGCATGCTGGACAGTTTGCAAGTTATCAGGGTCATCTGGTTCCAATCGGAAATTTGGATCGTAATTTACTTTTGACCCACAACGAATCCATCTTCTACTCTTGGAATTATCTGCAAAATCATCCTTTTCCCAACCATCAACTTCAGTATCATATCTAGAATCATATCTAATCAAATGTTCAAACTCACTATTCTCTAACACTTTCAGTCGGGACGTCAAAAAATCGCAATCCGAATTCCTCAACTCTTCTAAATCATGAAAAACTTTGTCAATATAGGTGCTAGTTCCAGAAACGTAACTTCGACCGTCTTCGTATGTCAACATGCCTGCTTTGTAATTCACACTTAATGCGAAGCCATCACTTCCAATTTTGGCCAAATCTGCAATCCAGATACCCTTTCTATTTCCTGGCTCTGTTCTTATCGAACCTAAATTCGTTTCACTTGATGATGAGCTTAGACTTGGCTCGCTGTTAAGACCATCGAAGTACGTTTGATTTGAAACATGATTGGAGACCTCGAGGTTGTTATTGACAATGACATCACTAGCCCCAAACCCTTCGGCCATCTTTGTAATACCTTGCATTAAACTCACACCGCTGCTTATCGTCGATACCGCGCTCAGAACTCCACGAATAGTTTGAAACGCCTGACCAATACCCGATGCGCCTTGCAATGCTTGCCCAATACCCGCCAAAGCACAACCACCTGCTATCACACTCGCATAATCAATGATGTTTTCCTTATCCCAATCACTCAAATTGGCATTGTTCCTTTAACCCATATAACTCCGTCAAAACGACATTATGACCAATAAATTCAGAGTTCGAAATGATTACAATAAGTTCGTCAATAACCATCAAAGCTTCTTCTCTATCCTTAATGAAAATACGTTTTGCCTGATTGTCATGAGCCCCTAAAAAATAGAATTCAATTCCGTGCTCCTTATGAGAAGCTGGACCATCATCAGAACTCCGGCAAACTAAGAAAAGCACTGATTGATAAAATTCAACCATTGAACTATCTGTTAATCTTACCCACTTTACATCCTTCTTATCATACTCAAATTTATTCCAACGCTTCACGTAATGGTGTATACGTGACAAACTATCGACCGGATAATTTGAAATGATCAATGGAGCGATGTGTGGATCAGTCAGGGCAGTTGGTCTTATAGTTAATATTTGCCCTTTTCCAATTTTGGCGGCAGCTAAAACTAAAATCAGAAATACAATGTGCGGTCTTATTAAATTCATTGCAGTCTGTTTGATTTACTTGGATTGTACTTGAGTATTTCTAAGTGATATTCTGTTGTAGTATGCTCAGCATCGTATAGAAAAATTGTCAATCCATTTGTATCCATAGTAAATCCATATTCAATCGAGATACTTAACACAATATTTTTTTCAAAGGAATTTCGCCAGATCAAATCTAATCTGAATTATCAATCAATACTAATTCAAGATTATAAATAACGCGAGCGCCAATTTTTTCGGAATACACTAAAAACTTAGAGTTATTTGGAATAACTTTTAAGAAATACTGACCATTCGTGTTTATGAGCACGATATCTTCATCAGGTTCATCCCAAAAGGGATGATAAATTTCTTCAAGTTCAATTTTTTTACCACTCAGGAAATAATAGCAACCCGAACCGCCGCTGCAATCGGTGATTCGAGCTGGAATTAGTTTTCTGATGCTATCACAACTTAATCCTACACCAACTGAAACGTATAATGTATCCCATTTAAACCCCATTGCATTCTTGAGATCAATTGTTGCTCGTTGTCTTCCTTGAAGCTCTGTCTTTATGCAGTCTGCTAATGATTTATGTTGTTGATTTAAACTACAACCAACGATTGTCGAAACTAACCAAGTTAACGACAATATACTAACTGATGCATTAGTGTGTTTCATTTGCGATTTTCCAATGATGTATTGATCTTAAATTGGTTGAATAGTTTCCGACCTTCAGGATTAAAGCCTTCATTATCCAAAGATTCTAAGAATTTTAATGCTTCACCATATTCGGCGTCTGACAAACGACACTGTTTGACACTATAACCAATTAGATCCGCATTTGTATCAAAAATTTTGACGGGTTCCCAAAGACCAGATGTATGATAATATGCAAGAATGCCAGCCACTCTTTCTTTCGCTGATTCATTTTTGAACGCCTCACCTATATGTCTACCTATCATATTGTTTAATAGATCTGCAGCCTCATCAGCAAATTCTTCAGCTCGGTCATATAAGAAATTGTATTCTGATTGGAGATTGCACACATCAATTAAATTTGGATGAGATTCATGGGCAAATCCAATTTGAGCCGCAATATCGGAACCAAATTCAATGCGAATAGTGGCTTGCCAATAGACATGTCTCATAGCATTTTGTTTAGTGTTTGTAGTGAGAATATTGAATATGTTGGAAGCAAATCTTGTTGCTTCAGATGAAATATTCGTACCATAGTTATAGTTAGCCAAGCCTATTCTTGCTGCTGCAATTGGATGTTCAATGGTAAAATTTAAGGTTCTAAACCAAGGTGGTGAAGCGTTCCAATAGGAATTCATGGATGAATTCAATGAACTATTGTTTGTAGCTCCCTCCCTAAAAGCTAAACCAATCCCACTATGACTATTTACCTCCTGCAATAAATCATCTTGCCAAGTCGAAGATATTTGATTTCCAATTCCAAAACCCTTCGACATGCTGGAAATATTTTGAGCTAATGTGATACCAGATGAAATGGTAGAGACAATTGTTGCAATTCCTTGTAATGCTTGTAATGTTTGTCCAATACCGGGAATATCCGAAGTTAAATAGCCCCAAATTGATGTTCCTACAAGGATGGTGTTTACTTCATCCACATGAAAAACACTCAAATGTATCCCCGCCCTGCCATCGGGGTCGATAAAGTTTGCCTCGATTGTATTGAGATTCACATTTCCAAATTTGGCTCCAAATAAAAACTCCTGAACAGCCGAATATTTCGTCGGTCAACACCATACTTATTAAATAGAAAGAATTAAGGTTTAATAAGTCTAAACTACGGATAATTTAAGCAGGAAACAACGCTATCTTGAACCGTTTTGATATACATCCGGTGCGGATATTCAGTGCATATATTATCAGATTCATGTTTCAAATTGATATCTGTTAGAATGCCTTCACCATAGCAACCAATAATAAGTTCATGTTCATCAATTGTACTTTCATTAAACCACACACAACTGTATTTCATTGGAAAACAATTTTTCGAAGTAGAAAAAATAAATAAATCAGTAGTATCGCTGTTCGATTGAATAATTAGGTATATACGATCATGTGCGTCTATTTGAGCGGCAAATTTTTGAAGAGCATTAGTCACCTCATGACTAATTTGAGCTTCTATCCTGCGAGTAGTACTTTCCGCAGTACAACTCAAAATTGTGAAAACAATTAAATAATAGATGGATTTCATTTTTTTCCCTTTATTTTCCTATATTTATTCAATTGGTCACCGATAATGGTAAATTTTCCCATATTGATCTCGGTGATGTCTGCTATCTTGTAATAATCACTATTCCACTTAACAGTTTTCCCGTATTCATTTTTTTCGCGTGTATTAAGTTCAATTTCACCCGCTTCTATCCCTCGCACTCTTGAAATGAAGTCAGTTCCAAGTACATAACATGGCGCCTTCCTATTTGCGGCATAGAAACCATCCTCTGTGCTTGGAGCATTATCAAAATCCTCTGGGCCACCAAGATCTGGATCATTTGCTCCTTTGTCCGGATGAGTATGAAATGAGGCAAATATCTTATACTGGATTCCATTCATTAGTAATAATGATCCACGACTTACGGTAGTAATTTCTGGAATATCATACGAATTGTCACGGGTGTTACCAGGACCTTTCCAATCTTGAATAAAATAACCATACCGATGATTCTTTTCATCAAAAATTAGAAAACCTGATATTTCAACTTTATGTTCAAGTTGTAGCGTCCTCATACTATAATACAAGAACATGTCAACATTATTCCCATTCTGCAAACCTGTTTCACCATCCATCCAAATGAGATTTCCCATAAATGAGCCATCACTTCTTGTAACTCGTGACCAAAGTATTTCAGATGGACCACCAATACCAGCCCCCCTAAAAGCTAACCCCGTATGACCATGACTATTTACCTCATGCAATAAATCATCTTGCCAAGCAGAAGACATTTGATTTCCAATTCCAAAACCCTTGGACATGCTGGAAATACTCTGCATCAAACTAACCCCACTGGAAATCGTCGATACCGCGCTCAGAACTCCACGGATAGTTTGAAACGCCTGACCAATACCCGATGCGCCTTGCAATGCTTGCCCAATACCCGCCATTGCGGCACCACCTGCCATCACAGAAGCAAAGCCAATTAAATTTTCCTTGTCCCAATCACTCAAATGTATCCCCGCCCTGCCATCGGGGTCGACAAAGTTTGCTGGATCATTACACAAGGCCACATAAGGCGAGTGCATTTGTTCCAATGGGTCAGGGGAGTGCCATCTGGCAATGGTCCCGATGGCATCGGGATTCGCATTTCTAAACCTTCGCTGCGCTGCGGTTAAGAACTGCTGAATAGGGTCATACCAACGCGCTGCAAAGCGGTTCATTTCAATGCCATCGATTTCCCATTCGCGGTGGTGGAATTCTGTCAATTGATCGCCTTTGTCATAAAGCTGACTGCCCGAGCGCCAATATTCCAAACCGTAAGGGTAGTATTCGTGGATGTTGCGCAGATAGCTTCCGGTCAAAGACCGGAACTGGCATCTCTAATTTTTTGCTTCGCAAAAAAAAAGAGCTGCTCAGCTTGTTTATGCCTTATCGTTAAGTTATCGAATGTAACGAGGTTATCAGAGAAATTGGTGAAATAGGTGTAGAAAAAGCCTTCACCGAGCATGGTGAGAAGTTGGGTTTGGAGTTCTTCGAGCTCGTCTGGAGATCATAAATCAATTGTGAAATCTGTCTTAAATATGTAATCATATATTGAATTGACGACCTTTCAATATGTGAAACTAGCTGGGGTTTTCATTCTTGTCTGAAATCACCTCTTTATTAGTACCAGTCGATTTTTTTTGATTTTGTATCGATAATATCCATCATTATTTGGTGTCCTAACTGCAATTCGTTGTATTCGCCCCTTTTTCTTGAAATGCACCATCAGCCAACAATTGCCATTGTAGTAGTAGCGAAGAAACTTTGCATGACCATCGATAAAATTGAAGCCTATTCCTTGGATTGTTTCTGATAGTCTATTGTGAAGTTGTTCATACTCACTAATGGATATCGGCATCATCTTATCGCTAAATTCAATATTGAATTGTCTATTTTTACATCCGGTTCCAGCAAACAAAAAGAATCCGGATTCAGGAGTTGTACTACTTTCATAATAACCGGTATCCATTCTATGAATATCATATTCATAGTAATATTTCAGTTCCTTTTTGTCGAATCGAATCAAGCAATATTTAATTTCATCATAATTTACGTTCAAACGTTCAAATTCATCATCAACAAAACAGAACGAATATTGAGGGCGGGTAAGGCAAGAGTCTGATTTTCCGGTAATATTTAAACAATAAGCGCCATCATCATACCATTGCAAGTGTATGGAGGGTGATAGGGCATCCTGCCTTGTCGCTTCATTTTGACCAATAACCGAATGACAAAATATGAATATTGTTGGCACAATGACAACTGGGATTAATGGGTTTTTCATTTATGAATTTTAAGTGTTTTTTGCTGGAGCACGATAAGACCCTTTTTAGTAAGTCGATTTCTTCTTGTCCAATTACCATCTCCTTCTAGAGGAGTTGTGATTGGCATGGTATGATCTCCAGTATCAACTGCTGGGGTTATTGTGGTATTTGTATTCAGTGAATAGGTCGCATTTCCACCATCTAAGTCGGTAATTATTTGCATCGTTAACCAAGTGCCTAATGTAATATCAATGGTATAATCAGGAGAGGTTCTAGTCCCTGAAATAAATCTTCCATCTCCTCTTCGGCTAATGCGTTCTTCATTCGTGAATGGCGAACTTCCTTGGACTAAAGTGATAAGTGATGTTGCGCCAGGTGCGGTTAACTCAACGGTAAAATTGGCCAAACCAGAAGACATAATTTGAATTGTGAATTCTGTTATACCCGTTTCTGGATTGATCCTTCGCATCATATCTCCAAAAGGTATTGAGATTAGAGTTGGGGACACGAGCGCGAAAGTTCCTCCTTCTCTAATGTTTCTAAAATCAGCAATGTCACGGGCACTGTAGAAGTTTTGATTATCTGTCGCGTTTGAATAACCTCCCGATTGCAGCCAACTTGTTGAAATTGGCCTTGACCAATACCAACGCTTATTTCCATAGGTTGCATCCATCCGGTCGTATGATTCTTTGCTACCTTGAACTTCACCATTTTTTTTCGATAATCTTGCTTCTTTACGATCAAATTTGTCCAACGAACGTTGAGATCTATTTGAAAATTGCATTCCACCTATAATCGCTCCCTTCTTCTTGTTTAACTCATCAACACAACCGGATGAATGTGCGGATGTAAAAATGTTTTGCAATAACGAGGATCCACTGAAGAGGGAAGATGCGTAACTAATAGGGCCACCAAGATTTTGAAACAATTGCAAGATACCAGAACCACCTTGCAACGCTTGCCCAATACCCGCCATTGCGGCACCACCTGCCATCACAGAAGCAAAGCCAATTAAATTTTCCTTGTCCCAATCACTCAAATGTATCCCCGCCCTGCCATCGGGATCGACAAAGTTTGCTGGATCATTACACAAGGCCACATAAGGCGAGTGCATTTGTTCCAATGGGTCAGGGGAGTGCCATCTGGCTATGGTTGGGTCATACCAACGCGCTGCAAAGCGGTTCATTTCAATGCCATCTATTTCCCATTCGCGGTGGTGGAATTCTGTCAATTGATCGCCTTTGTCATAAAGCTGACTGCCCGAGCGCCAATATTCCAAACCGTAAGGGTAGTATTCGTGGATGTTGCGCAGTGTACCTTGTTTATGCCTGATCGTTAAGTTATCGAATGTAACGAGGTTATCAGAGAAATTGGTGAGATAGGTGTAGAAAAAGCCTTCACCGGGCATGGTGAGAAGTTGGGTTTGAAGTTCTTCGATTTCATCTGGAGAGGTGACCTGGAGCATACCGGAATAATTGGGATCAATGGTCAACGCATTGTTGAAGTAGATATAAATCAAATAGCCTTGTGGATGATTTGAGTTGTAACTACTCTCCATGCCACTCAAGAACGTTAGAAGATCAGCTTGCCAAGTTGGGTCAGTTGTCAAAGTGAGCAAACCTTCATCTAGAATTCCTACACCTTGACTTGCCACATTGGAAGCAATCGTTGTCAAAATCGTGCTTAATGTGAGTGGGTTGGAATTTTGTTCCGTATCCGGAAACCATGACTGAACCGAAACCACAATTTCGTCTCCAGTTTCAACCTTAGATAATCTGGCTGGGCCGTGATCCACAGAAATATCCAATGCAGCAACAAATTCTCCCGTCTCAGCCGTTGAAGGATAGCCAATACTTATGGCATCGCGGCTATACGGCAAATATTGAAACTCACTCTCCTCAGCAGCAATGGCATTCAATTCCATCGTGGCGGTAAATGTTTCGGTCGTCGCATTTCCTTCCGATATAATGACCCGAACATTACCAAGGTGATCCGTTAGGAAGTAATCATAGATGAATTGTGATGCGTTGGTTTCGGATTCAAACGCTGGACGAACAATTCCTTCTGCTGTGGCCATCTGTCGAAGCACAAGCGAGCCATCTTCAACTTCATATTCGGCTCCACTTAGATAGTAAATTACGTCACCTCCAACTGATTTCTGTAGCAAATTACCATCAGCATCATATTTAAAAATCGCCGGATCCTCGGGATGATTTTCATGCGTAAAAGAAGAAACCAAACCAATCTCGTTGTATTCCATAGACATCTCTTTATTTCGGTCAATGGTGCAATTGCCTAGTTCATCATATTCATATTGATCCGTAAATATCTGAGGTTTTCTGAAATGAACAAAATCCTCTGAGGCATAATAGTAACCGTTTTCTACAATAGTTGAAAGTCTATTGCTTTGTGCGTCATAACTAAAAAATAAATTATCCATCGTAAATGGGTGGTTTATTCCTGATGCAGCGCCATGAACACGTAGAATTTTAGTCACATTGCCAGCAAAATCGTAGTCTGTTTTTTCCAAATACGAATTGATTTCATTCACAAACAAATTGTAATCTTCAAAATCAATTGATTCTTCGGCATATGCGCCACACGTTAATCTATACATATCGTCATATCGGTAAACGTAGGTTTTCTCCACCGATTTATGACTAGGTACATCTGGAGCCTTAGAATTCCAGACAATCGATGCCAGGTTGCCATTGTACATAGCTTGCGGCACCAATGGTGAACCATCGTATTTATTAAAATCTTCGGTCCAGTCGCTTTCTGTGTAATTCAACTGTAAGCCAAAGACATCATAATCTTCCAAATTCACTCCATCATCTGCCAAACCGGAATTATTGATCTTTCTCAACCATCCGCGTTCATTGTAAGCATAATCAATGGTTTGCATTCCGGTATTCATACCATTGGGTATATGCAGGTGCTTCCTGCGAACTTGGCCCAATTCGTTATACTCATAGCCTGCAAGCATTACTTTTCTGTCATCACCTGTTTTTTGGTGGTGCTGCAGTAATCTACCTAATCGATCTCGGTTGTAGTCTTCAATTATGATCAAAGGTGTGGAACTTGCATCGGCCATATGCTCGTGAGTTACTTTTTTTAGAACACCTCTCCAATCAAATTCTTGAATGCATCTATCGTAACCATCCAAAATGTTCGACTTCATCATTTCTATTGGCCTGTTATTAGTATCATAATAAGAAATGGATGTGAGGAACTGGTCCGATGTCCCCAGGACTTTGGTGCGCTCGGCAGTGTATACACCTCTCATACGCTGGCATAAAGGAGCAGATCCCATGTATGTTAATGATCCAGCATCAAAATCGTAATCATCATAATAATAGACCTTTAAAATATCATCAATCGAAAAGTTATTCAATGACAATGGGGCATTTTCATGGGTATAACCAAGAATAGCAGAGGGATCGTTAGACCGATATTCACTGAAGTTGTAATCACCATTGTCATCATTAGAAACTGTTGGTATTTCGTCATAGTACTCGGATTGGATTTGTGAAAGTGAGAGATTATTAGTCATCAATCCTCTATAAGCCGGTCTTCCCCACTGATCATATCTAATGAAGGTCCATTGATTTGAGGTTCTTTGTTTTGCATCCTGTGACATTACCGGCCTATTCTGATCGTCGTAAATGATGTGAAAATTGTCCACTTCTGGAGAGTGCTTAGACCAAAGATTTCCTCTAGGATCATACTTGTAACCAAATCCTAAATTATAGTAAATGGAGTAATTCTGCATCCCTTCTGCTTCACCGAATTCAACATGTCCAGTTTCCATCAAGTGGTGCAGCATAGCATAAGGGATTTCGAATCTCAAATTGCCGTAGTTATCATAAACATAATACGTATCATGATTGCGATATGCGGCATTGGTATAACCTGAACCAGCACTTCCAGATCCGAATGAAAAATCAGCAGTGACTGGCAAATTGGCCGTTCCATAGGAGTATACATTCATTCTTTTTAAAATAAGTCGATCAAAAGGATCATAGAAATGCCACACCACTTTTCCATTTTCATCGGTCATTTTTACTTTTTTCAGTTTATCCTCAGGCCAGTACATTAATTCATCACTTTCATCCATGGCTGACACTGTCCTGTTTTGAAGCCAACTGGTTTCGGCATTGATAATGACTCCATCAGAAACCCTAAAAAAAAGGACTTCTTCAGGCTCATTGAATTGCAACTCTTGTCTAATCGTGTGGTTATTGCCAATCTGCCAATCTTCTCCATTAGCACCAGATTCAATAATTCGATTTCGTGGACTTCCTTCATAAACTACATCAGAGAATGGAAATTCTGAATGTTTGATATCGGGTTGATTTAGATAAAATTCAGATTGTAGTTCAAGGAAATTTTCCAAGTAACCTTCGCCTTCGAAATTGTGGACAAACGGCAGGTACTTTCTGGGTGTTCGGCCATATTCATCAAAGAAGTTCTGAGCAATGATATCCTTTCCATCTGGACTTTGCTTCAACGCTTGAGTTTGTGTGATTCGACCAAGGCCATCGTAATAAAATTGATTTGTAATCATGTCCCATGAATTCAAAGCAGCATTGAATGCAAGTTCTTGAGTAGTGCCTTCGTTCAACATTATTCTTGAAACATACTTAGATGGAGAGTTCGATATCCCGGATCCGTTGATTTTTTTCAATGTTGCTCTCACATTGTAATGCTCATCCATTGTCCAAATAGGTTTGCCAAAACCATCATAGCCATTATAAACACAATGATTATTTTCATTACATCGTGAATGCACAGTTCCATCATGATTGTAACATATGGTGGACATCATTGCCTTTTTTGGATAAAATCGCAATTCATCAACTGCTGAGCTAACGCCGGAAGAAGATATGGTCAATGTCTGAGAACTGTTACCACTATAATTGACAGTATACTCACGATATGACCACCCGCGTTCGTCTGGATCTTCAGAGATGTTGCTGACTATACTTGCATCACCAGTTGATGCAATTTCCAGCTCGTCTGATTGTATCCAACACGAAAGGATGTATTCCCCGGATTGGTAATTTCTTGTGATTGAATTTTCAGTTAGGTTTAAATATCTTTTCCCAGTTTTAGCATTTGGTAAATTAAACCCTAGCCAATTTGACGTGGTGTTGTCCACAGCAGACTCGTCGTATAAAAAACCACCTTCACCATGCTTTTCAAAGCTGGTAAATGCGACTTCTGAAGCATGAGCATTCCAAACAGATGCTATTTGTCTTCCACTTGGATACTCGCAAATTACGGTAACTGGATTATCATTCGTGGGGTAGACAGTCAATGGCCTTCCGAAACTATCCACTCTATCGTAAGTTGCAATCAATCTGTATGGCTTTTCGTAGAAGAAATTGTTGACATTCATGATATATGAATCCTGAAAATACTGATCAGAATACGGGCGTTCAATAATATCCAGCGTATAAACTTGATAAGGAACAACTAGATCATCAACCACTCGATATGTTTGCAATTGGCCACCAATGACCTGCCTTAAACCACTTTCAGTCACTACATAATAAATCGTTTCGATAGGTATAGATTTCATGTTTCTTTGTTTCATAACCGCCAATGCCCGAATCATGGGCACAGTAGAGCTTAAAGCACCTGCAGGAATGTTGTATTCATCGGAATACTTCGTAGCAGTAATTACCTTATTGTAGGGCGCAGGAACATTGACATTAATCTGAGCATATTCTGCTGGCAAAGCATGGTGATGATATTCGTCGTACATCTGGATTTTTGATAAAAATTCATCAGGATCTGAAGGGTCAAATTCTTTAAAGCCCACCGATTTCAATTCGTATACCTCAGTCACATTGGGATATATTGTAGTTTGTATTGTTGGAGTTGTTAGATTGATTAACTCCGTGTATGTAGTTTGCTGATTGTTATTGTCTATTATTTCTGACTGAATCCATGAAAATAAACTCATGGCAAAATTGATTGTGGCCATGGTCATTCCGAGACCACCACCCCAACTGAAAGCAAAATTGACTACGGCTCCTACCATCTGTTTTACTGCCTTTTTTTGAGCCTTCCTAATGGCGTTGTGATCGACCCCAGTTGCAAGAGCAATTTCAACTCCTGATTCTGAAATAGCAGAGGCTTGCACGCCATAGATTATTTCAGTCCCGGTTGATTCATAGTTGTAAATTACAGTAGCTAATAATTCACCTGCTGAGTTGTAAGTATTCGATCTTCGCAATGCATTGTTTCGCCATGATCTGGAGAAATTAATGCCGGAAATTAGTCCCTCGTGCACGGGAACATCGTCAAGATCATAGAAATAGTCTGTATATCCAGAAGCTTGCCCTTCAAAGTCATTAAACACTTTGATATAATTGTATACAATGAAGCTACCATTTTCTGTTTGAAGAGGCTCAGCCGAACCAGCACCAACGAATTTGTAGTGGCAATTAAAATCACTGCCAGTTTTCAGAGTAACGTTAACAGATTCTCCAAATATTCCTGACAAATAACCCAAGCTAGTAAGTCGATTAACATCGTCAAAATAATAGGTTTCGTAATGCGGCCGAGTGATAAGAGTTCCAGATGATTTTGTTGATTCCAACATATGTCCATACTCGATTCTTGTTACCAAATTATTAGATTGATCGGTATCACCATCGCTTGTTATTATCTTCTGAATCCTAAATCCACCGCCAGTTCGGGTTTGAAATGGCAAGTCATCAACAAGTTCATTATGGTAATGAAGATACACATTCAAGTGAACATTATGTAAAAACAAACCGACGCAGGAAATTTCAATTCTCATGCTATACAAGCCAGGAAGAAAGTGTATGGGTTCCTTATTCTGATAAGCATCTTCATCACACGGCAACAATCTTCTATAAACTTCTTGATTGGATGAATTAGTTATAACAATCCATCTATTCAAGAATCCATTTTGTTCCCATTCTTCGCATGAAAACGTTGCATAACCTGTTTCATGCGAAGAATAATCAATATAAGTATCTTGTTCCCAAGTAATTTCAAAGTTGACCGATTCAGTCACTTCTGAATGAATACCATAGCAATTTGCTTCCAACATATGATTTACATTGGCAACTTCACCAGCCCCGAGATAATAGACATCAGGCATATCCACACCTTCAATTCGGCTGAAATCATGTGGTTCGTATATAAATGATTGCGACCCGCCATCTGGGTAATCAATACTCATCAATAAACAACCAAAGCCAGATCCTTGATTGTCGTTCATGTCCGGCTCCCTGTTTGCACCAAAGATGTTATATGGTGTATCAAATGTGTATTCACACGCTAGGCTTTTATTACTCTGCATATTAAAATAGCCCCAATGATCCTGAGCAAAACTATTCCTTACTGGCAGGCCGTTTTCCTCATAGTTGAATTGAGTTCCTTCATTAATAGGCAAATTATTGCTGCCATAAAACGTGATACTCGCAAGTTTCAGACGCTTGTTATCTTCTGGATATTCGAAATCTTCAAACCCCGGGAAATCGTATTCAGAGATAAAATAATCATGCTTAAGTTCGCATTTACCTAAAAATTCGTCATCTGCGTTTAAGTAGTGGATATAACTCAATGCAAAATCACCCGGTAAATCTTGTCTTTCGCCAGGTTGCCGATAAAAAACAATTTTTCCGTGAGGAGTTACAATGGACTCAATTCGAACAAATTTCATTTTACTGATGACAAGCATTCTGGTAAAAGGATCACATGCTTCACAAAATCCTATTCCTTCGCGAACTGGTGAGTTATCGCCAGCGAGGGTATCAGCAAAAGTGAAAGCACCTTCGATTGAGGCTACTTTGTTTTCTTCGTAATATCGTTGGGATGAATAGCTTTCATTCTCTACGTAAGTGAAGTGTGCTTCTTCTTGTCCATTAGCATTCGTGACTGAAGTTAGATACCAAGAAATTACATAAGATACACCATCTTGTACAGACATGTTTTCACGTCTGAACGCACCTTGAATATACTGCTTTCTTTCAAATCTGTAAACAGTGCCATCCAAATTCGTAATGATAAAAGAAGTAATTTCATTCTCAGTTCTTGTGTATTCAACGATAATGTCCTGTTTCGGGAAAGTGATTACAGAATCCAGATCTTGAACAATACCATCAACAATTTTCTTCTTATAGTAGTTTCCATTTTCAGGAGCGGGATATCTATTGTCATCTACGGCAAACATGAACTTCAAAGAAAGACCTGGAGCATTCACTTGGAAGAAATCAGGTTCTAGATCTAACTTGCCTTCACTTATTAAATTCTTCACGGCATCAGTTAGGATACCAGATTCGTTCGGGGTATGTACAATTTCTTGAGGTAAACTTCCTCCATAGTAGGGTGGAGTAGTCCCAGGGTCATAGGCACCAATAAAATCTTGTTCAACCAAAATATCATTTGCCTTCAAATAACCGCCACATGGTGAACACCAAGTATAGCCATTACCCGAAACGGTTCGGACTTCATCTGGCAATCCATGAACTTCCCTTGTAACGGCTCCACCTGCATTTAAGCTCCAGCCCAAACCAACCCACGAAGCGATGTCATTGACCTTTGGACTTGCCGTGTTGAAGTTCATGGATACGGGAAACTCCATTGTTCTTCCTTGAAGGGTGTAAACAGGAAAGTTGATGTTTGCGGTCCCCGTGAGATAATCAATATTTGTCTGAGACAATAAAGAATTGATACAAATGGAGAGTAAAATGGTTAAAGTTTTGTTCATGACTATAAGGTTGTGTGAACTTTTATCTTAATCCGTGTTTTCTAACAATGTCAAAACCGAATCTTGTAACCACGGCAGGTTGTCCAGTTTTGCCGTGTAGAAAATCATAAAGAATTTCCATGGTCGGTTGGCCTCTACTTTTCTTACTACTATACCTCACTTTTAGTCCCATGAGCGCACTTTGATAATGCACCAGATCCGTTTGATTTTTCTTATTTGATTGAATTTCACTTCTCAATCCAAAATCGTATCCGGCCATTATGAAGAGATTGCCTTTCAAACGATAATCGACGAAAGTTCTCATTCCATAACCCTTGCCTACAGGCATAATTTCTCGATTTTCTGAACTAAATACCCTTTTAGGCAATGGTTGATTGTAAGTGAATGACATTCCAACACAACCAGAAGGTAAATACTGATATGCTAACCCAAGTGACAACATCCCAGAACTTGGAAAAAATCGAGTAGACGGGTCTAATTGAAAATTGCAGTTCACTTTGAAACGATCAATTGGTCTTTTGGTCTTTAAAGGATTTAACCCAATATGATTTGAACCTTTAGGTTTGAGAATTTCCCTCTTTGTAAAAGAAGAATCTGAAGCAGTATCATGTAAACTGGTGCCTTTAATCGTTAATGTTGAATCTGAAGATATTTCATGAGGCGCCACCTGCTGAGCACTTTCAGGACTCTTTTTGTTATACTCATTTAAGGAAGTCAATTCTTCTTTAGTAACTTGAGGCGCATTTTCCAGAAGCTCATCAATCGTTAATAGAGAACCTGATTCACTTTTCATCGCAGATGATGCCACATTCTGAACCGCAGCAATTGGAAGAGAGGTAATGAATGCCTTCGCATCCATCGATCTTAAATGCTTTATCAGCAATGTTTCTAATCTAGTTCGATCAGTAAACAAAGACATGTTTTCTTTCACCTGTGCTTTATAATACCCTGCACAATCCGACAAAGGTTTCATCAAGTTTGAAGATTGCGGTTGTTTGGCCATCACACTGCTCAAAAAGTCTTGCTGCTCATGAATGTAATTTTGAATAAGCTCTGT
>JAIBBG010000086.1 GCA_019694805.1 Flavobacteriales bacterium
CTTGAACTTCACCCTCCCTTCCCACAGGCGATCATCACTTGAAATAAAACTTTCTTTTGCTGCCAATTTTAAATATTAAATCTTAAATCTTAAATTCCCTTGGGCACCTTGAACCTTGCACCTTGAACCCTCCTCCTAAAACATCAAATCCCTTCATTGATCTTCTTCGCAATACTCGGTCCTTCATAAATGAAACCGGTGTATACCTGCATAAGATCTGCTCCGGCTTCGAGTTTTTCTTTGGCGTCCTGGGCTGTGTGGATTCCGCCAACACCAATTACTGGAAATGCATTGTGAGATTTTGTTTTGAGGTATTTGATCACCTCTGTGGATCTTTTGCGAACCGGAATACCACTGAGTCCACCAGCACCGATGGATTCAATTTCTGTTTTGTCGGTAAGAAGTCCTTCGCGGGAAATTGTGGTGTTGGTAGCGATCACACCTGCGATACCTGATTGTTGGACGATATCAATGATGTCATCCAATTGTTCATCTGTAAGATCGGGAGCAATTTTGAGTAGAATCGGTTTCGGTTTGTGGTAGGCACTATTGAGTTGCTGAAGGTTGGCCAGAATATTCATCAATGGCTCTTTTTCTTGCAAGGCTCGCAGTCCTGGAGTATTTGGCGAACTTACATTCACAACAAAGTAGTCGACTACTTCGTGCAATGCTTCCATACATTTTATGTAGTCACTCAAAGCTTCTTCATTGGGTGTGACTTTATTCTTACCAATGTTGCCGCCGATGATAATCGATGATTTACGGTTCTTCAATCGGGTTGCAGCAGCAATGGCGCCTTGGTTATTAAAACCCATGCGATTGATCAATGCTTCATCTTTTGGCAATCTGAACAATCTGGGTTTATCATTTCCAGGTTGAGCGAGTGGTGTGACAGTTCCAATCTCCACGAAACCGAAACCAAGACATTCCAATTCATCTACCCACCTGGCATCTTTATCAAATCCGGCTGCAAGTCCAACCGGATTTGGAAACTTTAGACCGAATAACTCTCGTTCCAACTTCTCATTTTTTACCAGATACATACTACGCATCAAAGCCTTCATCCCGGGTATGTAACAAATAATTTTGAGCAATCCCATCGCTGTGTAATGCGCTTTCTCAGGGGAAAGCAGGAAGAAAATTGGTTTGATGATGGTGCGGTACATGTTGTGAATTATCGCCGCGAAAATACAGACTTGATCATGCTTGACTCATTATTCTTCAGTCCATTCTTTCATCAACATATGACCTTAGAAGTCGTTGAAAACTCTGTTCATATATGTGAGATTACTCAGGATTAACACGACCATCACAGGAATAGTTTTGAATGGCAGAAATCGTAAACAAAAAATACAGGTATGCTGACGATTTTCGGACGAAAAAAATTAACTACTGAGAGAGCTGCTCACATCTTCTCTCACAACATCATTGAAACTGTCGAGTCGGGTTTTGCCGATGTCGCTGGTTTTATCAATGATTCTCCTGAGTTTGTAACCAGCCCGAATATTCAGCCGGATGATTATGGTAAATTCCTCATGATCGTGATTGCCGGCAATTTTTCATATATCACTCAATATTTCAGCGAAGGACAGGATAAAGAAATCATCGATGCTTGCGTGCAAAAGCTCGCCCCGGCATTTGGAATGACACCTGTCGAATTCGCTACGAAAGTGAAAGAATATAAAGAGTGTATGGCCAGGGCAAATCATCCTTCAAAGAACATCATCTATGCGATGTCTAAAGGAGTATTCGTAAAGTATGAGTTGGCTGAATATCAGGAAGAGTATTTTAAGTTGATGAAAACTCCTAATCCTATTTTCATCAAGAACCTCGACGACCTAATGAAGAACTTCCTCCTCGACTGGGAGGCGTTTAATGAGAAATATAAAATCGTTTCAGCTGCGGTCTAATCACCGCAGCTTCTTTTTTTTCCTCTCCTCATCTCTTTGTTCTAACGTTCCAATTGCCCGGAGCCTATTGTTTACGCACGAATCACTCCCTAAACCCTCTCTCACTTTCCCTCTTCAAATCTTTGTCCTTGGTGTCTTGTCGTTTGTCACCCACGTTCTTACCCTTGGCCAATGCAATCTTGAGTTTAGCATAGCCATTCTCGTTGATGAAGAGTAATGTGGGGACTATCGTAATTCCTGCATCGCGCAGTTTTCGATCAATTTTGCGCAATTCAATTTTATTCAACAGCAATTTTCTTTCATTGCGCTCTTTGTGCTGACTGTATCCGGCATTGGAATATTGACCGATATACATATTGATCACATACAATTCGCCATTGCGCATTTTGCAATAAGCATCGGCAATATTGGCTTTGGCCGCTCGTATGCTTTTGATTTCAGATCCGGTCAAAACAATCCCTGCAGTAAATTCTTCCGTAAGAAAATACCGAAATGATGCTTTTTTATTTTTGATCTCAATCGTCGCCAAAACGCTGTTTCAAAGGGCCGGCAAAGGTAATCATTCATCGGATGAAGAAAACAATTTATTGCGTGCTATTTGACCTCGCCCGTTTCGATTGATGCAGTTTGTGCTCCATTTTGCTCTTGCATCACAACAATTTTCGACCTTAATTTTGAACCGCAAATACACCATTATACCAAGATGAAATCGATACTCACATGCCTATGGATGATGATGGTATCATCATTTTATGCTCAAGATGTAGTGACCGTAAACGTTCACGGTATCAGCCATACCGTTAGTGACTTGATGAAAGCCAATGGAGATTGTATTGTTTGGTACAGATTTGATGGAACGACCAGAATCAAAAACAATATACATGTTGAAATTTCAAATGTCGGTGGTCAAGGGTTCGATAAGGGTTATGGTATGATTGAAGCCATTCCAGATGCGAATGGCCACTATGTTTTTGAAGTAGCGTGTCAAGCAAAAAAAAGAAAACTGGACATCACCAAACCAGTGCGAATACTTGTTAAAATGGAAACCAGTCTTGGGAATGAAGTATTCCACATTACCGAAAGACCTTTCGAAAAGCTGAGCGACCCTATCGTACTGGATCAATACAAGTGGCGAGCTGACGACAAACAAACAAAACCTGGAAAAAGACTTGCACTTGTCTTCAGTGCATTCTTGAATGATGCCACTCTGCGTCAGAAGGCACTGGAACATGAAGGTGCCATGACATTTACCCTCAATGATTTTCAATTGTTTCTTAAACAAAAGGAAATGGACGAGTGGAGACCATTGGGTGAACCCATTGAAGGGAATTTGACCAATGGAAACGGGGTAGAATTGAGCAATAAACTTCCTTCATGGATTGATCCAAGTCAGAAAATTTATGTGCGGTTCAGCGCGAAAACAAACAAAGGCAATTTTGTTTGGGGAGAATATGTCGTGGAACCTCATGAATTCAGGAAAGAAGGTCGCGCTACAGGATACAGTGGTAAAGCTTTTGACGCTTCTGTTGCCCTCAAGTAATGATCAGATTCTCTTGAACATGTTTTGAGAATCTTCTATGGTCTGTTCATGACTGTCGACAATCTCGCCGATCATTAGTAATTTTTATCACGCTGT
This sequence comes from Flavobacteriales bacterium, assembly GCA_019694805.1. Lineage (GTDB taxonomy): Bacteria > Bacteroidota > Bacteroidia > Flavobacteriales_D > Sanyastnellaceae > JAIBBG01. Next base: position 3,547 of record JAIBBG010000086.1, read on the forward strand.
TAGAAATAACAGATCCTAACTTCGTTGATAGATATACACGAAATAACAAGAGGAAAGGATGGGAGCGTTTTATTTGATAGGAATTGTCTTCGCCGTTGTTGGATGGCTGGTTCAATCCAGATTGAAATCAAAATTTCAGCATTATTCGAAAATCACGTTGTTGAATAACATGAGTGGGAAGGAGGTCGCAGAAAAAATGTTGCAGGATCATGGTATTTATGATGTGAAGATCATCAGCGTTGATGGTCAGTTATCGGATCATTACAATCCGGTAAACAAGACCGTGAACCTGAGCCGAGATGTTTACCATGGGCGTAGTGCTGCCGCTGCTGCAGTTGCTGCGCACGAATGTGGACACGCAGTGCAGCATCAGGTTGCATATCCTATGCTGGGATTCCGGTCTGCTATGGTTCCAATCGTGAATTTAGCCGGAACCGTATTTATGTGGATTCTGATGGCTGGTATTTTTTTGATGAGCAGATTTCCCGGATTGCTTCTGATCGCCATCATAGCACAAGCAGCGATTACTCTTTTCGCCTTAATCACGCTACCAGTTGAGTTTGATGCCAGCAAACGGGCATTACAATGGCTTACCTCTTCCGGAACATTAGCCATGAAGGAACAAGAAGCGGCAAAGGATGCGCTCTGGTGGGCCGCAATGACCTATGTGGTCACAGCCCTTGCGGCAATCACCCAATTGGTTTATCTCATCAGTCGTTATTCAGGAAGGAGAAATTGATTCAAACACCTTCTGAACTTAGGATAGGAAGGGTATTCTTACCTTTGGCCTGACACTTGCAAAAAGAGGTCAAAACCCCTGGTTTATGAAAAGACCATTACGCTCCTCCATTTCCATTTTCAGTTTGCTGCTCGTTGTGTTGTGTTTGTCTGCACTGACAGCCTGTGATGCGTCCAAAAAACTGATGAAAGACGCACAAACTCTGGAATCCGGCGGTCTGAACGCAGAGGCTTATGAGAAATACGCTTTCATCTATCAAAACTATTCCAACGCTAACGCAAGGGTTGGTATGAAACGCGTTGCACAACAAATTCTGACCTCCAAATCTCAGAAAGCGCAAATGCTCTGCATGAGCGAAAACTATGAAGCAGCTTTCACTGCATACGAAGATGCGATTCATTTCTATCAGCAGAATACCGATTTGGAACTTTCACAAAGTATCAACTTGATGGAGAGTTTTACTGATTGCAAGTCGCGCTACATCGACATGCTTTACAACCAGGCGGAAGACGCAGTGCGAAACGACCAGTATGATAAGGCCAACACCCTCATCCGGAAAATTTATGCCGTTGATCGCAACAACCAGCGTGCCATTTACCTCGAAATGATGTGCGATATTTTGCCCAATTACAATGCAGGCCAGTTGGCTTTCGATAAAGGCATGTACCGTGAAGCGTATGTCTATTTTGACGAAGTATGTAAAATTGACGCAGGTTTCAAGGACGCACGTTCCATGCGTGATGAATGCGTGAAAAGAGGTTCTTATTCCATCGTCTACCGCGTAATTGATAATGAAACACTCGCCGACATTTATGAGGAATCTATTGCTTCTGCGGTAAAAGGTAAGTTGCTGAATCAATCAAACCCTTTTATGGAATTGCTGGAAAGGGATCAGATGGATATGATTTTTCAGGAATTACAAGAAACCCTTTCTCCAGAATATGACAATGAAGGCGGCGCGGAATCTGGCAAATTGAAACGCGCAAGATTTATCCTGGCTGGTGAATTGATTTCTCTGGAATACAGAACCACACCTGAAACCACTTCTAAATGCGATTGTTATGCAACTTATCGCATATACTCTGATAAGGTGAATTGTTATCAATATGTTCAATCATCGACCATAGCTGCTACCTACAAATTCAAATTGTTGGATGCAGAAACAGGAAAATTGTACAAGTCAGACATCCTTCATTTCGATCTCAACGATCAAGGCAAACGTTATTCTTATGAGATTCAGAAGAAAATCAGTCTGACCTCTCCAACGCTTACGAAGGATCATGATGTAAATCTTGCGAATAAGGTCGAACCTGAAGTTGATCAGCTACTCACCAAAGCGGAGATGTTTTCGAGAATGTATGAGTATTTCGCCGGTGAAGTATCGAAGACCATGGCGAATTTCAGACCATAAACTTTTGATGAAGTGCGAAAATCTGTGGCGTGATGAGTTCTTTTTCATCGTTGATCAACTCGTATTGACAATAAGGCCTCTTCTGATCATCGCTCCATTGACGGCTCATTCGGGCTTCTATTTCGGATGCTGTGAGTCCACTGCGCAGTGCAATTCTCGTTTTGCGAAGATCTTCCGGAGCAGTTACCAAAATGATTTCATCACAATCCTGATATGAATTGCTTTCAATGAGAATAGCAGCCTCGCGAATGACATAAGCATGCTGTTGTTGCTGCAGCCAATCCTGAAATCGCGACTTCACCGCAGGATGCACCCATGCATTGAGTTTTGTGATTAAGACAGGATCATTGAATACTTTTTGTGCAAGTTTGGTTTTATTGAGGTGTTCTCCATCAAAGACATCTGAGCCAATTTCCGCTCTGATCTTGGTCAAGAGGGATGGATCATCATCATAGATCGACTTGGCCACTGAATCGGCATCGAAAACAGGCGTGCCCATAGAAGCGAATACCTGGGCAATGATCGATTTTCCGCTGCCAATGCCTCCAGTTAACCCGATGATTTTTGTCTTACCCATCTAACCTTGCAAAGAAAATGGATTCTATGATAATATCCATCAATGATTGTCCAGAATCCTCCCTACGTGCCGAAAATTGTTGTTTGAGTTTACCTTGGAGTTTGTGGGAACGGCCCTTGAGAAATTCGTGAAATCCTCAACTTCGTAAGGCAAAAGAGCGACCCGCGACGAGCAGTTTTAAAAATGTCTAGGTAGAATCGGGTGTAAGAAAGGACTTGCGCCATGTTTAATCCCAGATCATGCGGTCGATTTCGTCAATGTGATTCAAAACACCCATCGTCTTCGATATTCCTCATTAAATGTTCCGTCGCCGAAACATTTTATCGAATAGCGATACCGACATCTTCGCCGATTCCGAGCGCAAGAAGCAAGACCACATCATCCAACTCAAGGCGCAGATCAGCAAACAACGCCAGGCCCTCGACCAAATGAAGTCCGAATTTCACCTAGCCCAACGCACCTACCACCACCTCGGCGATATTCTGGACAACAACACCTCGCTCACTGAAATACAAAGGATGCTCCTCCGCTCCCGACAAGAAGATACCCTCCACGTGATGCGCCAGACGAATACTATACAACAACAATTGCTCGAGGCTAAGATTTTGGGAATGGAGAGGGAAGTGGAATTATTATCTTCAGAAATGATATAAAACGGAGATGGGGTGGGTTAGATAACGGAGGTCGCGGGATTTGTGATGGTGGGGTGTATTTTTGGTGAGGAAAGAATACAGATTCTGCTGAGGAGTGATGGATATGTGAAAGGGAGTAATCCATATAAAGAAGTTA
>JAIBBG010000087.1 GCA_019694805.1 Flavobacteriales bacterium
GCCGACATCGGGAAGAATGGACCAAGCGCTCTCCAACACAAGTTGTTTTCTTCGTGTACTTCAATCATGGCGCTATCCGGATCAATTCTAGCATAAAGACGTCCATCGTATTGAAAATCTTCAGGAAGAACGATGGTCATTGAAACCTCTTTGTATTGCTGTGCTGCAATTGGTGCATCGGTGGTTACTGTGAGTTCGCCATTGATTCCTGTTACAGGAACGCCACCATTGTATGGGTTTCCAAAGAAAAACTTCACCTCAACCGGACTCTCGGTTGCCACAAGGCTGTAGTTGAAGACACGTGCATATGCTGTGATGGTATCACCTGGTGTTGGGAATTTCTTATCAAACCAAATGGATTTTGATTGTCTCACTCTGGTCTGTGCATCCAGATCATAACCACGCTCTTCATACAATCTCCATGGCAAATTCCAAGCGGGATCTTGAATAGAATAATTCTCTTGATAGAATTGTCCACTTGCATTCACTTCATAATCCAATATCACCTCATTACCCTCGCCCCAAAATATATATGGCTTGATGGCATACAAAGAATTCGATGACGACAGAGGCAATGTTCCCACATCCAAACCAACCGCTATCGCTTCGCCGACACTGGAAGCATGTGTAGAAATACCCGTCCAATCGTAGGAGCCACTCACCGTTGCGGTAACACCAAAGGCTCCTAACGAACCGCTGGCAGCTAAACCAATGGTGCGTTCTGTATCAGCACTTGATTCCGTGACTTGTTCCGTTGTCACTTCCCAAGCGTTGCTGATGGTAGTAGATAAGTTGATATTATCACCTGCATTAAATTCATCCTGCGCAGCCAAATCAAACTGTGGTGAACTGAAAGGACGATATGAAAGCAAACTTCCCGGTTCATGTCGTGTAATAAAATATTGCCCTTGATCGGTCGTGGTGCTGATCCATTGGTATTGGATATCATTCATTCGTGGATGAATGGACACCACATAACAGATCAATGTATCTCCCACATACAAAGGATATTCGTAGACGTCGTAGGTAACGATAGAAGCATACACAGCATCATCAAAACATGTAGTCGTAACGGTTACTTCCGTTGTGGTGGTGGAATTGGAATTTGTATTGGTGTAATTCTCACCATACGATGCTTCCAAACTTGCAGAAGCACTCACTACCAACCCTTCGAACCCTGCTTCCACTGCTTCAGAAATAGACCATGCATTGCTAATGGATGTTTGAACCGTGAAGCTCTGTGTTGTAGTTTCACTGTAATGAGAACTAAATCCACTGCAATCTTCCGATTCCCAAATACCATTGACATCAGTCCAATCACCTTCACCAATATTGTCTGAGTGTGTTGGAGGTGCGTTGAGGATAATGATGGGTTGTACCACGTCAGTTATAGTATAATGATCGTAGTCACCAAAAAACATATTATCGCCATCAAAGTCGCCGATCACCACTGAGTACTGACGAAGGTTTCCCGTACCCGAATAATACATGGGCATCAGAGTATTATTGGTCGCCAAAGTCTGCCATGCCAGAGTTTGATCATTCCATAGATGCACCGTGATAGAAAAATATTGCTCCTGGTTATCCTCGTCCACCCAATTTTTCACCAACAGAACTTCCGCTGCACCGTCATTATTCATGTCGCCAACTGTGACAAACTGATCGTAAAATACATCAGTACTGTTGCTATATGAACCTCCCAAAGGTTGATTGGAGGTTATTTGAAAATTCGTAGCAATTTCGAACAATTGAACTTCACTTCCAGTAGCCAAAACAATTTCTTCATATCCATCGCCATCCACATCACCAGCATCCAAATCAAGGTTTTGAAGTTGATTGATGCTTTTTGTAGTTGCATACACTTCGGGCAAAAGCACAGTTCTTTCCAGCCAATCGATCGTTGTTGTGGTATTGACAACATCGTCACCCACACGGAAAAGTCGCAACCAAGTATCCGGTGTATTTCCAGGATTATCCTGCACTTGAATTCCAAACGCAAGTGCAATTTCTTTGATGTAATCATTATTAAAATCACCACTTGTCAATGCAATGGTCATGCGAACATTGCTGGTGATATTGGTGGGAACAAAGGTTTGTTCCTTGGGCACAATGGCATTGAAAGTAGCATCATATACTTTTACAAAAGGCATATAGTAACCACCTTCGTATTGTGCAGAGGCCAGAATGATTTCATCATTGTTGTCGTAATCGAGATCCACAACAATCATATCAAAAGACTCAAAATCTCCGACTAAGTAGGCAAATTCATCTGTCTGATAGGTAACTTCCGTCAAGTTGAGATTGGCATCAAAATCATACATGGTAATCAACAACTCATCTGAGGCATCGTGACGATAAACCATGATCAATTCATCGTCAGGATTGCTATCAAAATTTCCTGCAGCCAAACGAATAAAACCGGCATCACCCTCAATCATCGTGAGCGGACCAGCATTGCTGCCTGTGCCCTGAAGATTCACTGCCATTTGCGTACCTTGAATCTGAGCGCTGTAAGAACGAAGATTGATGGCAAAGCCCGTAGCTTGAGTAGCACAAACGTAGTCGTCGATATGGTCGCCGTTGAAATCACCACTGCAACTTCCAATATGACGATTGCCTTCATTGTCAGGTGCCGACGTATAAATAGGATAATTGGTTTGAAGAGCAATCGCACTATTCATATCATTGATGTCAAGCTGATTCACATCAAAGAATTTGTGACGCATTTTGTAATCATTGTTGTCATCTTTTTCATCCCAAATCAATGCAATTTCACGATTGGCAGAAACTTCCCTTGGATAAGCCAGTGGGTTTACCAAAGCGCCATCCAATGGATATTCGATTTGTGCATTCGACCATGTACTCAACAGTAACAGACCGAAGAAAAGCAATAGTTTTTTTGACGTCTTCATTTTGGTTTGATTCATGTATTTTTGAGCAAATTTGAATTTTGCCTGATCATCTCACAATAGTCACAACTAACTATCCCTCCCAAAAGCCCATGTTGATAAGGGTTCTATGCACAGCCCTCTACCTCCTATTGTTGACTGGCGTCTGTTTGTTTCCCAAGAAATTCATTGCACAATCCGACTCAACCTCTGTGATTGGAGACAAAGGCGTTGTGATCTCCAGTTCAGAAGGATTATCCCAAGGCTATATCTTCTTCATTTTTCAAGACAGTTACGGTTTTATCTGGCTTGGCACCAAAGAAGCTTTGAACCGTTATGATGGTTATGATTTTAAAGTTTTCAAAAACAATCCTGAAGACAAGTACAGCATAGGTGCCAATGAGTCCATTGAAATACTTGAGGACAAATACACCAACATTTGGTTGAATACGATGAACAAAGGCATTGAATGTTATATCCGCGAACTCGATGTCTTTTTACACTTCAAGGTGGACTCATCAGATGACCAGGCCATTTCGAGCAACGACATTCATTGGATGGCACCGCATGGTGAAGATGAAATTTGGTTAGGCACCAATCAGGGTATTGACGTCATTCATTTTCAGAAAAACGAAAATCAGTCTGAATATCCAAAGATTTCGATTGAAGAACGCATTGCTTCATCGTATTCATTTCAAGTTACTCATTATCCCGCAGAAAATAATTTGGCGCATGAGATCATGAGTATTCAACCTTTTGGAAAAAATGATATGGTTGGGATCTATCATGGTGTGCCTCATCTTTTGAAGCTCCATAAGACCGTTGAATTGGTTCCATTGGCTGCTGATTGGCCACAATTAGATGCGTCGACACTCACTGATCTCAGATCTATTCTTTATGACAACAAGCGAGCGAGATGGTATTTTGTGAAACCAGATTCCATTTATGGTTGGGATTCGCAAACGTCTGTGACCACACGCATTAAAAATGAATTTCCCGATCGCGCTTTCGCCAAACGATATACTCAAATTGATATGGATGGAAACATTTGGATGTCATTCCAAAATACCATTTATTATCTGAACTTATCCAAACAAACATTTGAGAAACACATTTTAGAAGATATCCATTCATCGAATTACACGGGTAAAACAGCGAATTCATTTCTCATTGATCGCAGTGGATTATGGTGGATTGGAACAGCAGGTTATGGCCTCATCAAATACAATCCTGATGTACAACTTTTTCATCACACCGTTCCGACAGACAATAGCGCCAGATCGTTTTACCATATCACCATGGGCCAAAACAACAAAGCTTATGTTGTGGGTGGAAAATACATTTGGCAATTAGACCTTGATCAAAAAAAACTCACTGACTATCTACCTGCCAGGGGATTTGAACCACCAGCCACAGATGGCTATCTCAATGGTCAAGCCTTGATTTCGGACGTTCTGGGCAATTTGTGGTTGGCCGCATCCACAGAACTCTATCACATCGATTATCAAGTGAATAAAAGCAAACTGCTATTTACCGAAAACCAATATGGCTATAGTGGCTATACTCCAATGCTATATTCCAAAGATGGAAGTATTTGGTACGTCAATGCGATCAATATTCACCACTTCACCCATCCCGAATTTTCGCATGAAGTGTTCACCATACCTTCCAAATTTCGAGACTGGCCAGATCAACCATTTGTACATACCATCATCGAAAACGGCGATTACCTTTATCTTGGAACAGTAGCAGGCATTTTTAGTTTTCATACCCAAACACATGAATGGACATCATTAGCCCCGGAACCCGATAATCCTTATGGATTGGGTAAAACCCGTGTCTATGCATTGCTTCCCGATCCGATGTATCCTGATCAATTCCTTTGGGCTGGATTAAACGGCAGAGGCATTTGTCGGATCAATCTTCAAACATCTGAAATACTCAAATTCACTTCTGCAGATGGGCTTCCCAATGATGTCATCTATAGTATCCTATCCGATGAAAAAGGCAGGCTTTGGATCAGCAGCAATCAAGGCATCAGTTGTCTCCAGCCGGGTTATAAGAATGATGAACCATGGTTGAAGATCATCCGCAATTTCACTACCGAAGATGGACTTCAAAACAATGAGTTCAATCGCTATAGTCATTTAAAAACACCCGATGGCATGATGATATTCGGTGGTGTAAATGGCATCAATTCATTTTATCCCGAAGAAGTATTGACGACCAATGACGCACCCTCTATCGTCATCACCGACATTCGAATACGGAATAAATCGCTGCATATCGGAAACGGCAGAGATGAATTGCCACTTTCACCCATCATGCTGTCACAACTGGTATTGCATCCGGATCAGGACATGTTGACGATACAATACGCCGCTTTGGAATTTACCAATTCGGGAAAAAACAAATTCAAATACCAATTGCTCGGATTGTCAGAAGAGTGGATTGATGCAGGATTTAGTCGTGAAGCCCATTTCACCAAACTCGAACCCGGTGAATACACCTTTACCGTCATCGGAAGTGATAGCGAAGGCGTATGGAATAACCAGGGCCGTAGTTTGAAGATCATTGTACTTCCGTCGTGGTGGCAGACATGGTGGTTTCGATTGCTCAGTATCATATTCATTGGTTCCATTGTATTTGGCATCTACAAATACCGCATCAACCAATTCAAAAAGATACAATTGGTGCGCGACAGAATTGCGCGTGACCTTCACGATGAAATTGGCAGTACACTCAGCAGTATTTCACTTTACAGCGATCTGGTGAAAGAAAGGACAGAAACAGATCTTCCTGACATATCACCCATTGCAGCGCGTATCAGTGAAAGTAGTCACCGACTCATGGACAACATGAGCGACATTGTATGGGCCATCAATCCCGATCAAGACGAACTCAACGATGTCATACAGCGCATGCGTGCAGTATCCGCTGAATTGACTGAAGCTGCGGGCATCGATCTCGAATTCATAGCTGAAAACACATCGATGCATACCAAGATGGACATGGAATCCCGGCGCAATTTTTATCTCATATTCCGTGAGGCACTCAACAATGCCATCAAATATGCCGAGGCCAAAAAAATCATCATTCGCATGACCAAAGAAGGCGATCATTACGTCCTTGAAATAACAGATCATGGTAAAGGCTTCGACATGATGCAACACAAGCGAGGCAATGGATTGCTGAACATGCAAAAACGCGCAGGCTTTTTAAACGGAGAACTCAAAATCACTTCCCAACCCGGACATGGAACTACGGTAGAGTTAAAGTTTAAGACCTAGAAAAAACTGACTATTGTACCACCACCAGACAACATTCACCTTTGCAACATGAATCCAACGCGTGTCATTGTATTCGACGACAGTCATGATCGGAGAGAAAGTCTCGAACTTCTCCTCAACGGCCGTGACGGCATACAATGCATCGCCACCTTCGAAAATTGCCTCAACCTTATCGAAGACATTCGCCAGAGCAAGCCCGATGTGGTATTGATGGACATCGACATGCCCGGTATGACAGGCATCGAAGCCGTAAAAGTCCTCAAGAAGAATTTCCCCGATTTACTCGTTGTGATGCAAACCGTTTTTGATGATGGAGCGAGAATAACGGCGGCAATATCCGCAGGTGCAGATGGATATATCCTTAAAAAATCATCCCTGGCACAAATTGTCAAAGGCATCAAAGAAGTGATCGATGGCGGCGCACCGATGACGCCATCCGTAGCCCGACATGTACTCAAAATCTTCCAGGGCAAAATCACACCACCACCCGGTGAAGACTACAAACTATCCGAACGCGAAATCGAAATGCTCGGTCACCTTGTCAACGGCCTCAGCTATAAAATGATCGCCGACCAATGCGGCATTTCCCAATTCACCGTCAATGCCCACATGCGCAATATCCACAAGAAGCTACAAGTACATAGCGTAGCCGAAGCGGTGAGTAAGGCGTTGAGTCAGGGGTTGGT
>JAIBBG010000006.1 GCA_019694805.1 Flavobacteriales bacterium
TCATATCAGGCTATTGAACAAAGTCGTAATTCTCGCACGAGAAATAGCACCTCATTGGAAAGTCAGGTCGAAAATGTGAGCGTGATTGGTGTCAATGCCGACTTCTACAAAAAAGCTGGAAAACACGAAATTCGATACGGAGCAGAATTCAATACGAACGATGTGAACAGTAAAGCAACTGCTGCCAATATTAAAACCGATTCAACCTGGAAGATTCCTACCAGATATCCAGATGGAGGAAGTTCAATGCAAAACCTGGCGGTTTATGCTACACATACCTGGAGAGTTTCTCCTCAATTTATCGTAACAGAAGGCGTGCGGGGAAGCCATGTGCAATTGAAAGCACATTTTAACGATACCACTTTTTTCCCATTCCCATTCAAAGACATAGAACAGAACAATACTGCCTTGACTGGCAATATTGGTTTCATCTTGCAGCCTGGTCGTGATTGGAGATTTGTATTGAATGGCAGTACTGGTTACCGTGCCCCGAATGTGGATGATTTGACTAAAGTATTCGAATCGACTACTGCAGTGCGTGATTCCAATCACGTTTTGGTGAACCCAGGTAACTTGATTGTCCCCAATCCAGGCTTGAAACCAGAGTACACTTATAACGTTGACTTTGGTATTTCAAAAACCATAGAGCATGCTGTTACTTTGGAAGGGACCGCATTTTACACTTGGTATCAAAATGCATTGACGACAGGCGCTTCCACGCTGAATGGCGATAGCCTTGTACTGTACGCGGGCGATACAGCCATGGTAAGCACCACCATCAATAAAGATAAGGCCTACTTGTATGGATTCAACGGACAAATGATTGCACGTGTGAATAAGAACTTTGAAATCACCAGTGCCATCAATTACACTTATGCCCGAATTATAGAGGCCAACGGCAAGGAAAGCCCACTGGACCACATCCCGCCGGTTTTCGGCAGGACCAGCTTTAACCTTCAATTGAAAAAGTTTCGTGGAGAATTTTGGGTGATGTACAACGGCTGGAAACGAATTGAAGATTATAGGCTGAATGCTGAGGACAATGAAGCTAATGCCACAGCGCAGGGAATGCCCGCTTGGTATACCCTCAATGTCCGAACCTCCTATCAGGTGAATTCTTACCTCACGGCTCAGGTGGCATTGGACAATATACTCGATCAGAATTACAGGATGTTTGCCTCAAACATCAGTGCTCCAGGTCGTAACTTGATGGTGACCTTAAGGGCGAGATTCTGATTTGAACCGCTTAATTCTGTAGATTAATCTCCTGTCCAAACGGGGTTTGCCATGATGCAAACCCCGTTTTTGTTGGGACCCAGTGATTTGAGTCGGGTTTTATGTCATTCGGAGGTATTGCTAACAAGACATTTGGAACTTGATCATTCCTGTTACATTTGTCACTCCAAAATTTATTTTCAGGAATCAACATGAGAAAACTTCTACTTGCCGTTAGTTTCTTTCTTGCACTTGCAAATTTCGCTGATGCTCAGTATCTTAATTGCGGTACTGATATCGAATACAACAAGGCGAAAGCCCGTAACCCATTCTTGGCTCAAGCCCGTTTGGATTATGATCGAATGATCGAAGAAAAAATGCTTGAAATGCGTCAGAACCGTGATGGTGAAACTGAGGCAGTTTTGGTCATTCCTGTGGTTTTCCACGTCATTCACAACAATGGTCCTGAAAATATTTCCGATGCCCAGATTTGGGATCAAATGGAAGTATTGAATCGCGACTACAATAAATTGAATGCTGATACTATTCAGGTAGTTGAAGGTTTTGATACAATCATTGCCAACGTGAGATTGGAGTTCCAACTTGCACAGCTCGATTTTGAAGGCAACTGCACCAATGGTATCGACAGGATTCAGTCCATCGAAACTTATGTCGGCGACAATGGTTCTAAGCTCAACCAATGGCCACGTGAACGTTACCTCAACGTGTGGACTGTGGCCAGCATGGAAAATGGAACTGCTGGTTACAGCCAATATCCATCTTCTGTGATCGATATCAACTCGGCCAGAGCAGATGGAGTGATTATTCGTCACAATTACATCGGACGAATCGGCACGGGTAATGAAGCATACTCTCGTGCTCTTACCCACGAAGTTGGTCACTACCTCGATCTTCAACACCTTTGGGGCAGCACCAATAGCCCTGAAGTAGAATGCGGCGATGATGGCGTTCAGGATACACCTCCAACTGAAGGTCACTTGAGTTGCCCTTTGTACGATATGGCTTGTTTCCCTCAGAACATGAATGGCAATGCCATTGAAGATTTGATTACTTCATACACTTTTGATGACATAGAGACCAACGACGGCACTTTTGATCCAACTGTTGTTCCACAAGGTATATACACTGATGATGGATTAGAGAGATTGAATTTCGGAAGCTTCCATGCAAGCGGAGTTTCTTCTGCTACAGAAAACAATGGTCATTTTGAATTCTCAAACTGGACCACGGGCGCACCTGATCATGCAACACTTTTGACAGAGCTTACCGGCACATTGTCTACTGCGAAATATTATGAGTTCACACTCACTCCTAGTCCTGGTAGCTTGATGAACCTGACCAATATTCTCTTCGATGTGAAAAGAAGTGAAACTGGACCACGTACATACGCTGTTCGTTCTAGTTTGAATAACTACGGAACTAATCTTGGCGTTTCTGCTGTTGGTAATACTCCTTACATCAGCCATGTTCCTGCGAACAATTCTGCGACTTATTACTTTATCAATACAGACACTACTTTGGTTCTGGAAGGAAGCAAAGTGAATCTGGGAAGTGTGTTCACCAACCTTCAGCAACCAGTTACCTTCCGTATTTATGCATGGAATGCAGAGGATACAGATGGTAGTTTTGAAGTTGACAATGTAGTAGTGCAAGGTTCATTCGGTTTGAGTGCTAACGTGCAGAACTACATGGAGTATTCTTATTGCTCAGTGATGTTCACTGAAGGTCAGAAAGCAAGAATGCGTGCTGCTCTTGCATCTTCAATCAGTAGCCGTAACAACCTTTACTCTGATACCAATCGTGCTCTAACCGGAACTGATGGTCAACCTCACCCATGTTCACCTATCGCAGATTTTTATCCTGAACATCGTTTCCTCTGCATTGGTGATGAAACAACCTTCAGAGACAATTCAACACGTGCCACTCCAACTTCATGGCTGTGGACTTTTGAAGATGGAAATCCTGCTACAAGCACTGAACAATACCCACAGGTGTCTTTCAATTCATATGGTCGCAAAACAGTTACTTTGACTGTCGGTAACGATAATGGATCAGATTCTAAGACCATTGAGCAATGCGTAATCGTTGCTCCTGACGGCACTGAATTCGCAGGTGGTTTACTTCAGGAAGGTTTCGATAGCTATGATGAATTCTACAACCACTGGATTCCTGGTAACTATGATAACAATGGTTCTTTCTTCCATCAGGTAAGCAATGTTGGATATTCCAATAACACATGCGCGAAATTGAATGCGTTTGATATGGATGTGACCTCAATTGACGAAGGTGGATTCGATATCGATGAATTGGTATCCCCAGTGATGAACCTCAGCAATATTTCAAGTAATGCAGTGTGTACTTTCAAATGGTCTTATGCCACACAGAGTACTGACCTTGCTGGTATTTTGGATAGATTGGATGTGTTGATTTCAAATGATTGTGGTAAGACATATTCAACCAATCAACTGATCAATCCTCGTATTAGTTTGTCCAGCACAGATCTCGTTACGGCTGGTAATGTGAATCAGTCCTTTGTTCCTACATCTTCAGCAGAGTGGGAAGAAACAAGCTTTACCATTCCTAATTCATACCTCACCAATGGTTTTAGAATGAAATTCATCTACTACGCTGGTATGTATCCAAACAATCTTTATCTTGACGATATCAACATCACTGGTTCAGTGAATGTAGACGAAGTAGATGCAGATTTCTACGGTGCACAACTGTTCCCAAATCCAACGGTAGATGGAACCACTACGCTGAGCTACTACAATCCGGGTGGTGTTGCCATGGAAATCACACTTACTGATATGAGTGGCCGTGTGGTAGAAAAATGGAATCCAAACAACAATGCTCCTGGTAACCGTTATGTAGAAATTGCTACATCACAATTGCCTAAAGGCATGTACCTCGTGAGCTTGAAATCTGAGCGCAACGCAGAGACTTTGAAACTGATCGTGAAATAGAGATGAGTTGAAGAAAATAAGAAGGGCCGCATCGAAGATGCGGCCCTTATTTTTTGCATGAATTCAAATGGCAATTAACCTAGCACTTTTGCCACGGCATCATAATTTGGTTCTTGAGAAATATCCGATACCAGTTCTGAGTGAATGATTTTTCCTTGCTCATCTATCACAACGACAGCGCGCGCCATCAATCCAACAAGCGAAGATCCAGATTCAATACGCACGTGATAACCACGGCTGAAAGAATCGTCCTTGTACTCTGAAAGACATTCCACCTGATCAATTCCTTCTGCTCCACAAAATCTTTTTTGCGCGAAAGGAAGGTCCTTTGAAATGCATAGAACTTGTGTATTGCTGAATGATGCGGCGAGTTTGTTGAACTCTCTCACACTTTTTGCACACGTGCCAGTATCAATGCTTGGAAAAATATTCAAGACAATTCTTTTCCCTTCATACGAGCCAAGCATGGCATCGCTTAGGTCCGTTTTTGTGAGTCTGAAATCAGGAGCCGTTTGTCCTGGTATGGGCAGATCTCCATTGGTATTCGCAGTATTTCCGCGGTGAATGAATTGAGTCATCAGTTCAATGTTGCAAGTTTTTCTTCGAGTAATTTGATTTTTGAAACAGCATCAGCCTGCTTCTTTCGTTCTGTTTCTAACACCTGAGCGGGCGCATTGTTCACGAATCTTTCATTGCTCAACTTGGCATCCACAGATTTCAAGAAACCCTTGGTGTATTCAAGTTCTTCTGCAAGCTTTTTCTTCTCACCTTCAACATCCACATTGGCTGTGAATGGGATGAAATATTCATCACTTTTCAAGACGAATGAGAAGGAGTTTGCTGGTTTGTCCTGAATGGTTTCAATCTTATCGAGGTTGCACAAATGGCAAATGACAGCGTCAAACTGATTGGAATTTGCACCTGTGCGGTTTGCTTTCAAAGTAAGTTGCTCTTTGTTCGGTATATTGTTTTCCTTTCGGATGTTTCGCACTCCAATTACAACTTCAGAGAAATAGTCAAATGCATGAAGTATGTTTTGATCTGTTGATGCAACAGTTGGCCATGCCGCAACACAAATAGAACCTTTGCCTTCTTCACGCTCACGCATGAGTTGCCAGATTTCTTCTGTCAGGAATGGCATAAATGGATGAAGCACCTTGAGGATATTTTCGAATACGGATACCGTAGCTTCATATGTCGCGCGGTCAATGGAAGAGCCATATGATGGTTTCACCATTTCCAGATACCACGAGCAGAAGTCATCCCAAACAAGTTTGTATGATGTCATCAACGCTTCACTGATCCTGAAGCTGTCATATGCTTCGTGCAATTCGCCAAGGACATGGTTGAATTTGCTATTCATCCACATCACCGAAACCCTTGCTGATTCAGGTTGAGCTAAGGTATCGTCAATTTTTTCTTCCCAACTTTTTACCAACCTAAAGGCATTCCAGATTTTGTTGGCGAAATTTCTTCCTTGTTCACACAACGATTCATCAAACAGTAAGTCATTACCAGCAGGGGAGGAGAGGAGCATACCTACGCGCACACCATCTGCTCCATAGATCTTCATCAGATCGATTGGATCTGGTGAATTACCCAATGATTTTGACATTTTTCTGCCTTGTTTATCACGCACGATACCTGTGTAATAAACATTTCGGAATGGCAATTCGTTGCGGTATTCATAGCCGGCAATGATCATGCGTGCTACCCAGAAAAACATGATTTCCGGCGCAGTTACAAGATCATTGGTCGGATAGTAATACTTGATTTCATCCTCTGAATAAAAGCCATCAAATACGCTGATTGGCCATAACCAGGATGAAAACCATGTATCCAGCACATCGGGGTCTTGAGTGATGTCTGATGCTGTGATGGATGGATTTTCTTTTTGAAATAAAGCGAGGGCTTCATCTGCTGTCTTGGCTACCTGAAACGTACCGTCTTTGGCGTACCATGCCGGTATGCGATGTCCCCACCAAAGCTGACGAGAAATACACCAGTCCTTGATATTTTCCATCCAGTTCCTGTAGCTATTCTTGAATTTGGATGGCCAGAACTGAATGTCGTCGTTCATCACATGATCAAGAGCTGGTTTGCTCAATTCTTTCATGTCAACAAACCATTGAAGAGACAGACGCGGCTCAACCACAGCATCACTTCTTTCGCTGAATCCCACTTTATTCAAATGCTCTTCTGTTTTCGCGAGAAGCCCAGCTGTTGCCAGATCTTCCGCAATTTTTGCTCGAACTTCAAAACGATCCATTCCAATGTACAACTCACCAGCTTCGCTGATCGTTCCATTGTCGTTCATCATATTGATCACACGCAATTTGTGTTTCTCGCCAAGCATGAAGTCATTCATGTCGTGTGCAGGAGTCACTTTTAGACAGCCTGTACCGAATTCCATTTCTACATATTCATCCGTGATTACAGGTACTTCTCTATTGACAAGTGGAACAATTACTTTTTTACCGTGAAGGTGTTTGAAACGGTCATCTTTTGGGTTAACGCAAATCGCAGTATCTCCGAGAATTGTTTCCGGACGTGTGGTCGCAATGGTCACAAAATCTGGGGTTCCAACTATCAGATATTTTACGAAATACAGTTTAGAGTTGACTTCGCGGTAAATCACTTCTTCATCACTGAGTGCTGTCAAGGCAGCTGGATCCCAGTTGATCATGCGTTCACCACGATATATTTTTTTCTTTTTATATAAATCAATGAAAGAGTCTATGACACTGTCATAATACTTCTCGTCCATCGTAAAACGTGTGCGGTCCCAATCACAGGAAGCTCCTAGTTTTTTCAGTTGTTCGAGGATGATACCGCCGTGTTTGCGTGTCCATTCCCAAGCATGTTCTAAAAATTCCTCTCTGCTGAGGTCACTTTTCTTGATACCTTCTTTACGCAGTTTTTGAACCACTTTGGCTTCCGTCGCAATGGAAGCATGATCAGTACCAGGCACCCATAATGCGTTTTTTCCCTGCATTCTGGCGCGACGGACCAACAAATCCTGGATGGTATTGTTCAGCATATGGCCCATGTGAAGCACGCCGGTTACATTAGGTGGCGGAATCACGATGGTGTATGGTTCGCGTTCATCCGGAACGCTTTTGAAAAGATTGTGCTTCATCCAGTAGGCGTACCACTTGTCTTCGGCGCCAACCGGATCGTATTTACTTGGAATTTCCATCATGCGGCAAAAATAACCGCGAGGCTGAAACGATCAATGTTCGGATGTCAGAAGCCTTCAGAAGTTTTCACCCTTTTCCACAAGGAATTCCAGGCTTCCTTGAATTCTCCTTCTCCCCAGTCAGGTTCTACGGGTGCCGCTTTCCAGACTTCATTTTCCTTGAAAATTCGCCAATAGAAAACAAAGGCATCATGTTCTTCGGTTTTGGTGAAATCCGGTCTTCCCCATTTGCCAATGAAATAGTGGATTTCACCATTCACTTCGCGAACAAAAGTTTTTCCTTGTCCAAACCATTGCAGAACTTCAATTTCTCTCGATGCCGGGTGGTTATCGAGCAATTCCATGTGGCGCGCATAGCTAACCCATTTAACTTCCCCATTTTCCTGTAAGGTGGAAAATTCTCCAAAACGAATGGTGTCCTGACTTACAGCAATTCCACTCCACAACCAGTTGTTGAACATGGAGGGTGAGGTGTATAGTGATTCGTAAGAAATATGTTGCCTTTCGAGCTCGGCTTTGAATTGCTGGTGAACATTGTATTTGTTGATTAGCGTGTAACCCATATACAGCATGGCATAGGTAACAGAAGCTATCGCCCATCTCATTCGGTTTTTGTTTTCCCTCTTGTAAAAGAGACAGACTATAAGGATCAGCATGAACGGGATGGTCCAGAATGGATCCACCACAGCAATATTGTTGAATCCAATGAGATAATTCGTGAATGGAAGCAACAACTGCGTACCATAGGTGGTACAACAATCCAGTAAGGTGTGTGTGATGAAACCCAAGACCCATAGGCCATACCATTCCCTGAAATTGATTTTTCTTTTGAAGATGCGATAAGTAAGCCATGCAAATGGAATCGCCAGCAACAAATGGATGAACATGGAATGGGAATAACTGCGGTGAATTTGCAGTTTGGTAATCTCATCTGTAAAAAAGGGATTGAGTAGAATATCAAGATCGGGAATCGTTCCTGCTATGGCTCCTATAAGCTGTGCTTTGTTGCCGATTTTTTTGCCAAGCGTCAATTCTCCAACTGCTGCTCCTAATACTATTTGACTAAGTGAATCCAATGATCTGAATTTTTTGCGAAGAAAGGATAAAGCAACGCAGGTAGGTTGACCATCGGTACGAATTTGATGATGTCTTCACTTACATCAAAAGACTGTGAGCATAAGGAGTACAGCCAGACATTTGATGCGTTGGGAATGGAATTTTTACCGTTGGTCAGACTCGAGATTCAATGGCAGGCAATCTTTTGGTCATTTGCTGCGTCTTAGGATTTGAAGCGCCATAACCTTATATGATACGCACCTTCATACTTTTCATCTTGGTGAGCTTGGGTTGGTCGTTGCATGCAACGCACATCGTGGGCGGATATATCCATTATGAACAAGTATCTGACCACGAATACCGAATAGTTCTTAAGGTTTACCGCGATTGCTTCAATGGCATCAGTGGCTTCGATGATCCTGCGAGTATCGGTGTTTATGATGTCAATGGCGTACTTTATGAAAACGTTGAAATTGATCTTGCCGATGCTGTAATAGTTGAATTGCCTGTTGTTCTTGATAACAATTGTTACTCCCCGCCTGCAGATGTTTGCGTGCAGGAATGTACCTATGAGAAAATTGTCTTACTGAATGTTCCGACTGGAGGATTCACCTTGGCGTACCAACGCTGTTGCAGAAACAACAGCATTGTGAATACTGAAAGCAACGACAATATCGGAATGACTGTGAATGCTTTCATCCCAGGACCAGAAGTGGCGACCTGGAACAGCAATCCTGACTATGTGAGCTATCCTCCGATTTTTATTTGTCTCAATAACCCATTTGAAATGGATCACAGCGCCACTGATGCTGATGGCGATCAATTGGTTTATAGTTTTTGCAATCCTCTTCTTACCAATGTCACGGGCAATTACATCAATCCTCCAGGTCCACCTCCATATCCGGAAATGCCATTTTATCCGGAATACAATGCGGGTTATCCCATCGCCAGTGATCCTGCGTTCAACGTAAATCCAACAACCGGTTGGATGACTGGTACACCGAACATGCTCGGACAATTTGTAGTTGGCGTTTGTGTTGAAGAATATCGCAATGGTGTTTTGATCAGCTCATCTAATCGGGATTTCCAGTTTAATGTGACCATTTGCGAACCCAATGAAGCCGAGGCGATTCCTGTTCCAGCCGATAATTGCGCAGGGACACAAGTCACCTTTTCGAATGTATCTGAAAATGCCATCAGCTATCATTGGGATTTTGGAATTGATGGTAACGACACGGATACGTCTAATCTGGAAAATCCAACGTTCACATTTCCCATAGCTGGTATTTATGATGTCAGCCTAATTGTAAATCCCGGTCTTGATTGTGCGGATACGGCCGTTGTACAGGTAAATACCTTCCAAAATCCTGATGTCGGAATTTTGGTTGCGGACTACGCATGTATCGATGAGACGGATCATTACAATTTTCAAGTGACAGGAACTATTCCGGATGATGCATCCATTGCTTGGACATTTGATGCCGGCAGCGACCCTGCATTTGCGGATGACGTCACCGTTTTTCAAGTTGGAATGAATGAATCATTGGATCAATTCCATGTTTCGCTGATGGTGGAATCACACGGCTGTGTGGCCAATGTATCTACCGATATCAACAACCCGCCTGATCCGGTTGCGGTGATCGATCCGCAGCAATCTTTTTGTGAAGGACTGACCTATGCTTTCACACAAAGTTCCACCAATGCGACAACATATTTGTGGGAGTTTGATGATCCATTTTTTGATGATCAATCCACGGAAGAAAATCCTTCTTATACGTTTTCTGGTCAGGGAAGCTATAACATCAGTTTGGTAGCGTCTGCTTTAAATACATGCAGTGATACTGCATACATGGATTTTGAAATCTTCGGAGACCTTGATCCTTTTTTTAGTGCCCCTGATCCGCAATGCCTGGATGATAATTCATTCAACTTTGAAGCCGAAGGAAGCATCTCAACTTCACCTGTTTATTCATGGGAATTTCCAAATGCATCTGGTATGAATTCATCCAACGTGGCCAATCCACAACATATTCATTATACAGATAGCGGTTGGTATCTCGTAACACTTACCATAGAAGATAGCGGTTGTATGGAGTCGTATACTGATAGCGTTCAGGTCATCGCGAACTTCATCAATACATTTCAGATCGACACAACCATGACTTGTCCCCCTGTTTCAGTGAATGGTTTTGCTTCCTCTATCGCAGAAGTCCCTGTATTTTATTCTTGGGATTTTGGTGATGGTACATACAGCACCGAACCCAATCCTTCGCACACATACGGCGAAGGGAATATGTTCGATATTACTGTAACCGCCTATACATTGAGTGGTTGTATCGAAGAGGAAACTGTATCATATCCTGATGCTGTACAAATTTTACCTCATCCCGTTGCGGCATTTCTGATTGAGCCACAAATCATGGACATTGCTTTGCCGTTCATGAATGTTACCGATGCATCCGTTGGAGCAGTCTATTGCTACTACGAATTGAGCGATGGAACGGTGATAGATGCATTTGACTTCTCACATCAATGGTCTTTGACAGGAACTCAATCCATCACGCAATACGTCACCAATGCAAGTGGATGCACTACTTCAGTTGTAGGTGAAGTGATCATCAATGGATTTTCACTTTACGCACCTAATGCTTTTACTCCCGATGAAGATGGCATCAATGATGTTTGGAAACCCGTGATCACTGGCGCAAACCATTACCAACTCCAAATCTTTAACCGATGGGGAGATCTGATTTTTGAAACAGAAAACCCTGATCAGCCGTGGATGGGCGAAGTACATGATGGCGAATACTATGCGCAGGATGGGGTATACCAATACCGCATCATCGCCGATGATTTATTGAATTTGCCTCATCACTTTACCGGCCATATCAATCTGGCTCGATAATCATCAAACATCATATTGCCGCTGCTGCAGCAACTGCTGCGCCGGCATTCAAATTTCCATATCCGGTCGAAGAGTTTGGATTCGGATAATATTGCGATGTGGTCGTTAGGAAATTCATAACTTCTTCGCGTGTCATACTGGCATCAACTGACCAAACCGCTGCGGCAATTCCTGCGGCTATTGCAGTAGCTGCACTGCTTCCTCCAATGTACTTCGGTGTAAATCCGCTTGCAGGCAATGAAAGAGAATTACGGTTTGCGTTGGAATTGCGCTCCATGGTCACGGTGAAGTCTACTTCAGGACCATCATGACATGAGTCGCAGGTGTTGAAGTTTTCTTTAACACCTGTCACTGCAACACATTTGGTCAATGCTGCCGGGTAAACAACACCCCACCAGCTGAGCCAGGAAAATGATGTGCCAGCGGCTGCCATAATCATTTTGCCTTTGTTGTGTGCATAGTTCACTCCATCTTCCAAAACACTACTGTAAAATGGAGTGCCTATCGACATGCTGATCACTTTCACATCATTCTTGTCGCCCATTTTCACCAATGCATTTTTTACACCGGTTCTTTCAGAAGAAAGATCGAGCATAACATCCTCGCAAGCACGAATGAAATGAACATTTGACTTATAGGCTACACCGGTTGTTGCGCCGGAATTATTCTTAGGACCTGCTGCCAAACCGCACATGCTCGTGCCGTGTGTGCATGATGTATAGGCTGAATTGCCAAATGTTTTATCGGTTGTAATTACACGCCCCACATTGCTTTCACCTTCGTTGAACGCGCTGCCCAACAAAGTTTGTGATGAGCTGATACCGGCATCAATCACTCCAATGGTTATACCTTGACCTTGAGCAGTATTCCATGCACCGGCAATGTTCACATGACTAAAATTCCAAGGTAATTTGGCATTCGGAGTTGTTGTACTGTAGTCAGCAGTATTCAAAGCTTGAGTGGATGCAGAACATCCTGAGGTAGAGCGCGAGGCCATTTCACCATAGAAATAGTCCAATGGTTCCATGTATCTCACATTTTCCAGATTGATCAAAGTAGTAAGGACATTCCTGTCGGTGAGTTTGAAGGTGATGATAGGTAGAACTTGATCGTCTTCAATGATGATGTCTTCTGGATTGATTTTAGTTCCAGTACTTTCACCAAGTTCTTTTACCACGAGGTCAATGAGATTATCGTGCACTTCTTTCCAGGCGCCTTCGTGAATGTTGATTTTTTCGATAAAGTCATCAATGGCGCCAACTTGTGCAGGCTTATATCCGATAGCTACGGCATGATCGCCATACTGTATAGCACTCCAGCGAACCGAAAAATCTACCATTTCCCAACGGAAATCTCCTTTGGAGATATAGGTCTCTTTTACAATTTCATCCACCCTGGCCTTATCCATGGGATTGCCCTGAGGGACATCAGTCAAAAGCGATTTTTGAACGAGGTCGCCTGTGAGAGAAGATGAAGAGTTGGCGTTGTCAACTGCAGATTCTTTCTGACATGAGGCCAGAATAAATACGAATGACAGTAAAGCAAAGGTTTTGATTGTTCTCATTTGTGAAACGTTAAGGTGCGGTGAAAGTAAATATTTCTTTCAATCTCCACGCTTCCCGAATGAAAATTCTACGAAATGCCCGTTCAATCAAAGAATCAATGACGATCGAAATCGACAGTAATCTTTTCGGTGGTTGGAACCGCCTGACAGGTCAAAACATAACCAGATTCCACTTCACCGGGTTCCAGGGCGTAGTTCACTTTCATATTCGCATGACCTTCGCTCACATGAGCTCTACAAGTGCAGCACATTCCTCCTTTGCAACTGAACGGAATGTCCATACCACTTTTTTGAGCGGCATCCAGAATAGAGGTGCCGTTCATCGGCATGTAAAAATTGGTTTCTTGACCGTCATAGACAACTGTGACAGCACATTTTGACTCCTTTTCTTCAGCCTGCACTGCAGGAGCTGCGGGGGCCGCCGGTTTACCATCACCTGGAGTCGCAAAAAGTTCGAAGTGAATCTGGGCATCAGGCATATGGTTTTCTTTCATAAAATCAACTACAGCCCTGATCATGGGTTCAGGTCCGCACACAAATACTTCATTGGTTTTTTCCAACTGAATAAATGTCTTGCAGAATCCCTCGATTTTTTGTTTGTCAATTCTGCCCGAGAAGAGTTCCACTTCATTGGGCTCTCCACTAAGAACATGAAATACCCGAAATCTTCCAAGGTATTGATCTTTCATGTCTTCCAGTTGATCGCGAAAAATGATGGAATGAAAAAGTCTATTACCAAAAATGATGGTGACTTCACTTTGTGGTTCTGTTTGAAGCACGCTTCTCGCAATAGACATGATGGGTGTAATACCACTGCCTGCAGCGATGAGTAAATAGTTTTTGGATTGATCAGGATTCAGTTCAGTGGTAAAATGTCCCGTTGGCGTCATCACCTGCATCACGTGTCCGGGTTTCAACTCCTGGTTCACCCAACCGGAAAATTTGCCGTTTTTCACCTCTTTGATGGCTACGCGCAATTCCTGATCATGCACACCACTGCAGATCGAATAAGATCTTCTCAGGTCTTCTCCGTCAATGGTCTCGCGAAGTGTCAGGTATTGACCTTGTTTGAATTTGTAAGATTCAGCAAGTTCTGCAGGTACTTCAAAAGCGACAGAAACACAATCACGTGTTTCTCTTCTGACATCGCTCACTTTGAGGCTGTGAAATTTCGGTCTCATATCGTTTGAACGGCGGCAAAAATAACAGTACCGGCACCTCAGACATTGTGATTCTTATCAAACCATCCAGCTGTTTTGTTGTTTATAGCATAAATCTCATCTGAAGAACCCGATTCAATCGTAAAATTGTATCGCCATTTCACGATCTATGAACGAAGAAAAACTCCTGCAGGCATTTCAGCATTATGTGGATGCCGAGAATAAAATAGAAGCCAAAGACTGGATGCCGGACGGATATCGCAAAACGCTCATCCGCCAAATCGCTCAGCATGCCCATTCAGAAGTTGTCGGGATGCTGCCAGAAGGAAATTGGATTACCAGAGCTCCTTCTTTGCGCAGAAAGATGATTTTGATTTCTAAAGTGCAGGATGAGGCTGGTCATGGTTTGTATCTCTACAGTTCCTGCGAAACGCTTGGCGTTGATCGTGATACCCTGATTCGTGAGCTTCATTCAGGCAAAGCAAAATATTCTTCCATCTTCAATTATCCAACGGTTTCTTGGGCCGACATTGGTGCTATTGGATGGCTGGTGGATGGTGCTGCAATTGTCAATCAGGTTTCACTCCAGCGCACCAGTTATGGACCATACAGTCGTGCGATGATTCGCATTTGCAAGGAGGAGAGTTTTCACCAACGACAAGGCTATGAAATCATGATTGCTCTCGCGAAACATGGTAACGTCGCCCAGAAAAAAATGGCACAAGATGCTCTCAATCGCTGGTGGTGGCCATCGCTCATGATGTTTGGACCAAGTGATGTGTCTTCTGCACATAGTGCGCAGAATATGGCATGGAAAATCAAACGTCATAGCAATGATGAATTGCGCCAGAAGTTTGTCGACATGACCGTGCCTCAAGCCGAATACCTGGGACTCACCATTCCTGATCCGAATCTGAAATGGAACGAAAGCCGCGGCCATTATGATTTTGGTGAGATCGATTGGACTGAGTTCAATGAAGTCATCAAAGGCAATGGTCCATGCAACAAGCAACGTGTGGCTGCACGAAATGCAGCATATGACAACGGAGCCTGGGTGCGGGAAGCTGCAACTGCTCATGCTGCAAAACGAGCAGCTCGTAATTCTGATGCTGCGTGATACAGGGTGCCGAGTTTTCATTTGATCCATTTCCTGAATTAGAAACGGAAAGGCTGCTGTTGCGAAGAATTTCAAAACAGTATGCTGCAGATATGCTCAGATTGCGTTCTGATCAATTGGTGATGGAATATATCGAACGCCCTCGTCCTGCTTCAGAGCAGGAAGTGTGTGATTGGGTGGATAGCATGGATCAGCGCATTGCGGAAAACGAAAGCATTGCGTGGATGATCATTCAAAAGTCTGATGCTCATCTTGTGGGAACCATAGGTTATTGGCGGATGAAGAAGGAACATTTCAGGGCTGAACTGGGCTACATGATGTTCCCTGAATTCTGGGGTCAAGGTTTGATGTCCGAAGCCATGCGACCTGTACTTCAATTCGCTTTTGATCATATGCAAATGCACAGCATTGAAGCTGACATCAATCCGGAAAACCTGGCGTCTGCAAGAATCCTTGAAAGAAACGGATTCGTTCGCGAAGCTTTTTTCAGAGAAAACTTCTATTGGAAAGGGAAATTTCTGAATTCCGCTATTTATAGTTTACTCAAATCGGATTTTCAATAAAAAGAAACGGCCGTCGAAAGACAGCCGTTTACAATTATTCCGTTTTGGATTATTCTTTCACAATGGTATACGAAGTCGCAATACCGTTGATCATCAAACGAACCTGATAAAGACCTGCAGACCATGCTGAGGTATTTACCGGAAGGTGGTAAAGTCCATTGTATTCACCATAATATTTCGCATTCATCAGTTTGCCATCGGCACTATAAATTTCAATGCTTACTTCACTGTTGTTTTTCAAATCGAGATCGATGTAACAAACATCATTGGCAGGTACAGGATAAATAACAGCATCTGTTTTTGCACCCGCGATTTGTGCCACTGAAGTGACCATATTGCCGGATACATAACCCGCTGTTACAGCTTCATCAATGCTGCATGAGTACGCGTTGTCGATCGTTCCATCTGGAGCAATCACCATTGAAATGATGTGCATGTTGTTTTCGTCCCAATCTGCTGGGAGCACAGCCATTGAATTGTAGGTTGTCGCATTACCGGCATTCATTGCACCTGTGAAGGCATTAGGTACTCCATTGAATGAAGGTGCAAGAAATCTCGCTACATGGTCATAGACCATTTGAGCAGCTGGAACCGGATTCGGAAGATCTTCATAACCTCCCATATCTCCATTTCCTCCACCTGCATAAGCATTAGCTTGACTCCAATCAGCGCCTGTACCGGTTACATCATCTTCGGTCAACACAAAAGCAATTTTGTAGTTACCACTCACTGTTTCCTGGAAGGTCACTGTTGAGCTGATGTTTAATTCGCGTGTCGTCGCATCCCATGTCGCGCCATGAGTGATCAAAGCTTTAGGCGCGATTTGAATGCGCTCCAGGAATGGAATTTCAAATTGTGATGGGTCGTATTCAGGACCACGATCAACTACTCCACTTGGGTAACCTCCAATGAGACCAGCCATAGGTGTGTCGTATGCAGTAACTGTCATCGGGTCATTGTTGTGAACTGCTACTCCAATGTAGAGTTCACCGTATTTATTGCTGAGTTCTTCCATGAAAACGGCACCACGCACACACCAAGGACACCAAGTTCCGGTTGCTTCTTCTGCAACCACCGCCTTGCCTGGTGCCGGTACAATTGGATCGAGGGTCAGCACTTTGGTGTCATCATTCATGTCATCATCACTTTCAAGACCATTCACATTGTAGATCATTGCTGTGATATCATTCATTCCTGCAAGCAGGGTGTAGGTGTCTGTGAAATTGACTGTGTAAAAAGCAAGTGAAGCAATGTTCACTCCGGTGATATCTTGAGTGAAAGTTTCACCATTGTAAGTGATCATCAAGCTGAAAGATGTGATGGCAGTAGAACCAAGGTTTCGCACCACAACAGCTGGTGTTGCGGTTTGTCCGGCCAAAACGCCATTCATATTGTTGATGCCTACTACAGCTCCATTGACATTAGGAACAACATATTCGGTGAACTCGTAGGAGAAATCATCCATGTAGAATTGATTGCCATTGAGTGGGAAAATATCAATGCTCGCAATTTGGGTTGATCCATTGGCATAAGTTCCTTGTGATACATCGTCGATAAAAATTTCCCATGTATTTGTGCTCAGGTTGTTTTCCATGCGCAGTTTGAACCACGCATCTTCCGGATAGCTCGCAGAAAGTAATAAAGAACCTCCGCTTGTAAACTGAGCAAGTCCACCGTCCAAGAAATAGATATCTGCAGCCCATGCTGTGCCTATTGCTGCAGCCTCTTGGAGGTTGAAGTAGGCTCCGGTACCTGTATTGATGTATAGCCACATTTCGAGATTGAACTGACCAACTTCAAGTTCTCCAGGAAATGGCATCACAAGATCAGTAGGGCCTCCATTGGTACTCGTAGAAGCGAAATAAATAGAATTGCTGCCGCTGTGGGCGTTGGCATTGCTTACCGCTACATCGTCAGCGCCGCCGTTGGCTGAAGACCAAGTCTCCCAATCAGGGCTTGTTGCGGCCAACATGTCGCCGGCAGTGTAGGATTCAAAATCGTCTGAAAACGATTGGGCATTTGTACCAAGTACTAAACACCCCGCGAGAAATGCAAGTAGAATTCTTTTCATTGATGATGGGTTTAAAAAGTGATGCTAATGTAAAGGTTTATGAATTCAAGCCACAGGCTTTTTTGGACATGATTTGATTCCTTTTCATCTCACATTCGTCAAACTGAAAGGAAAATTGACGGTGAGTCCATGTGCAGAGTTCCGCCGTGCATTCATTTTTTGTCACGATTTAAACCATGAACCTATGAGAAAAATGCTCGTCTTTGTAATGTTTATTGCGCTATCGCTTCCTGATGTGATGGCACAACCATGTAAAACCGTGATCGGTTATTACCCCAACTGGCAATGGTACGATCGTAACGGTTTGGTTGCCCCGTCAACCATTCAGTATGAAGATTACAGCATTATCAATTATTCGTTTTTCGCTCCGCAGGAGGACGGATCTGTTGCGGTGACAGATCCATGGGCCGATAAAAATTTGTTGTTGGGACAAATCAATTGGTCTGTTGCACCGGCTGGATATGATACCGAATGGAATTATGGCAATGCAGCCTATCACTATACCAACACGTCTTTGATCTCTCATGCTCACAATGCTGGTACCCAAGTGTTGATCTGCATCGGGGGATGGACATTATCAAACTTGTTTCCTGCCATCGCATCCGATCCGACAAAAAGAACCCAATTCGCTCATTCGTGTTGTGATATCGTGAGGACCTTTTCGTGTGATGGAATCGATATCGATTGGGAATATCCGGGATTTGCTGAACACAACGGTACTCCTCAGGATGGCGAACACTATGCTTTGCTGATCACCGAATTGAGGGATTCTTTAGATCAGTTAGAACAACTATCAGGAAGCGAATTATTGCTGACTGCCGCTTGTGGAGCTTCTGCAACACATATGCAAAATGTCGATTGGAATGTGATGGTGGACAAACTCGACTATATCAATCTCATGACGTATGATTATTCCGGCACTTGGGATAGCATGACCAATCATCACACGCCGTTATTTCCAGATCCCAACGGAATGGCAGAAAACTGTGTTTCCTGGTCTGTAACTCATTTGATGGATGTGTACAATGTCCCTTCAACCAAAATCAATATTGGAGTGGCTTACTATGGTAAGTCAATAGTGACTACGGGATCTCCTGATCTCCATGTTACTTCTGCCGGTTATGCGGATGGGGTAACTTTTTCAGCAGATGAAGGAACTCCTCTATATTATAATATCTTGAATCACTTAGACGAGTTTGAATATCATTGGGATAACGATGCACACGCGCCATACCTCACTGGTACCAATGGACTGAACACGTTTGTGACCTATGATGATGTGAATTCTACCACAGATAAAGCGAACTTTATTCTCGAGCATAATCTGGCCGGAGCCATCATCTGGGAAATTACAGGTGATTATGTGGAATCCCAACCAGGATCCGGCATCATCGGATCAACGCCGTTGTCCGACGCTTTGAATGAAACCTTGTGTCAAAGTGTTGCTGTGGATTTGGATTGCGAAAATATTTGTGTCACTTCGATAGCCATGAACCCTGAAGGTGGACTATTGGACGTGACCATTGCAAATGGCAACGCTCAAATCAACTATCCTGTGGTCATGGTTGTTTTGAATGGCGATACCGTTGCCAACGAAAATGGTGAATTCATTTTCTTCGCTCAATTACCAGGACAAACTGTGACTCATACCATCAGCACCACATTAACGGAAGTGCCGAATAATTTTACTTGCGAAGTGATCCTTTATGATGCCCTGTATGATGAAGCGTGTGTACTCGATTATCCATGCATTACGAATGGAATTGCAGAAATGTCAAAAGAATTCACCGTTTTTCCAATTCCTACACAAAACGAATTGCATGTGGTGTCAGACAAGATCATTGCTCATGCTACCATTTATGATGCTATGGGAAGAATGATCATGCAAAGAAGTGTTTGGGATATGTCTTGTGTCATGGATGTTTCTTCTTTGAATCCTGGAATTTATTTTGTGGATTGTGAAGAAAGTCTTGGTGAACATACCATCTTCAGGTTTGTTGTTGAATGATGAATGGCTAATTTTGCCGTAAATCATTCACGACATGAGCAACAAAGACTGGCCTCTTTGGGAGGTTTTTATTCGCAGTAAAAGCGGATTGGCGCATAAACACGTTGGAAGCCTTCACGCTGCTGATGCGAAAATGGCCGTCGAAAATGCACGGGATGTGTACACACGCCGTATGGAAGGTGTGAGCATTTGGGTGGTGAAAAGTGCAGATATTGTTGCGTCTTCCCCGGCTGACAAAGACTTCATGTTTGATCCCGCCAATGACAAAGTATATCGTCATCCAACGTTCTACGAAATACCACCTGAAGTAGGTCATATGTGAATTAACCGGATGTGAAGTATCACATCCATCATCCGTCGAACATGGCAAAAGATCAGAAAAAACTGGAATATGTGCTGCGCATTGCTGACAATGCGCTCATTTTAGGACAACGTTTGAGTGAATGGTGTGGACATGGTCCTGTTCTCGAAGAAGATATCGCTCTATCCAATATCAGTCTCGATTATTTCGGTCAGGCTTCTCACTTATTGAAGTATGCCGCGGAAATTGAAGAGGCAGGAAATGACGAAGACCATTTGGCTTTTCATCGCGATGATACTGAATTCAGAAACTTGCTCATGGTTGAATTGCCCAATGGTGACTATGCATTTACCATAGCCAGACAGTTTTTCTTTTCTGTTTGGTATCAGTTATTTCTGGAGGGTTTGCTGAAATCCCAAGACGAATTCCTTCGTGGATTTGCTGAAAAATCGCTGAAGGAAGTGAAATATCACGTGCAACATGCTTCGGATTGGGTCATCAGAATGGGTGATGGTACCGAAGAAAGTCGTCGTCGTATCATACAAGCTTTTGCCGACCTCGCAGATTTTATTCCTGAGTGTTTTACCACAGATGAACTGGATCTGTATGCAATTCAACATGGTTGGGGCCCGGATGCTTCTCATTTGAAGGAGTCATGGCAAAAAAATGTTGCTGCTGTATGCACAGAAGCAGGATTGGAAATGCCGGCAGAAGGCTGGGGACAACGTGGTGGTAAAATAGGCAAGCATACCGAATACCTCGGATTTATTCTGGCAGAAATGCAATATTTACAAAGAGCGCATCCCGGCGCAAAATGGTAATATCATGAAAGGGAAAGATCGTCCCGGTGAAGAAGAAGTTTTGCAGTGGCTGAGTGAAGTCAGCGATCCTGAAATTCCTGCACTAAACGTGGTGGAAATGGGAATTGTGAGGAATGTAAAATGGAATGGCGATGTTGTTGAAGTTACCATTACTCCAACGTATAGCGGATGCCCTGCTATGCGAACTATTGAAGAGGATATCGGCGAAGTTCTTCGCGAAAAATTTCTGGATAAATACACCGTCATCACTTCTCTTTCTCCAGCTTGGACCACAGACTGGATGACGGATGATGCCCGAGAAAAATTGGTGAAAGAAGGAATTGCACCACCTCAGAAGGGTAGTGCTGACAAAGGTTTGCTGATGGGTAAACTTCGTGATGTGAAATGTCCACGATGTGGTTCTTTTGATACCATGATGGTTTCGCAATTTGGATCAACAGCTTGCAAGTCTCTTTATAAATGCAATCAATGTCTGGAGCCTTTCGACTATTTCAAATGTATTTGATAACCTTCACGGGCTGTCTTTGGGTCATCTATGAACCAGCATGAAACAGAAGGCAAATACAAATGAAGTTGGATAAAAGTCACCTTTATTTCAATCTGTGTTTCTGACTGATGACATATAGTTTGAAAATTGAAAAGTGCTTGTGAATTATATCAATCCTCTTGATTTCAACTCAAGGTATTTGTTCACTGTATTGATGGACAAATCTTCAGGTCTGCTAAGAATTGTCTGAATACCATATTTTCTCAATTTCGCAACAATCTGTTTTTTGTCATTCAATAATTTCATAGCTATAGTCTGAGCGTAAATATCGCTGACAAACTCTGGTTTTTTGTGACTATAACTTATCAATTCGGTGTTCTCAAAAATCATCACCACCAACAGGTGCATGTGGTTGATTTTTTTCAACACGGGTAATGCCCTTTCCATGGCATACATGCTTTCGAAGTTGAGATAGATGAAGATAAGACTTCTGGAATGAATCACATTCTTTACCGCTCTGTACAACAAATCAAAATTGGCCTCGAAGGATTGCGGTTTTTCATGGTAAAGTGCATTGAGGATTTTTTTCAATTGCATTTCCGATCGTTCCGCCGGAAGAGTTGTGCCTATCCGGTGTGAATATGTAATCAAGCCTGTCTTGTCGAATTTCTGCAAGGCAATATTGGAGATGACCAAACTGGTATTGATGGCATAATCCAACAGACTTAACTCATGAAATGGCATATGCATCGATCGACTTTTATCAATGATGCTATAAACCTGCTGCGATCTTTCATCTTCATATTGATTCACCATGAGCTGATTTCGCCTGCTGGTCGCTTTCCAATTGATGCTCCTTAAATCATCGCCCTGATTGTATTGTCGAATTTTCTCGAATTCATAGCTATGACCAATCTTTCGTACTTTTTTGATTCCTTCAAATGTGCTAATACGCGCAAATGCAAGAAGTTCATATTTCTTCATTTGAATGATGCTCGGATATACCGGAACCATTTTGGGCTCAGCAATCATGACCCTGCGCGATGCCAGACCAATGACAGTGGATGTGATAGCATTCACAACTCCAAAATCATATTCGCCACGCACAACAGGCCTGAGGTGATAAGTTACGGTCTCTTCCTGTCCGGGCTCAAGTTCCAAATGCAGAAAAAAATTGCGCATTTGAAATTGATAGGGAATTTCATCATATATATCCGAGAAAATCTTATAACCGCCTTCATTGATGATATGCAGCGTTACCGGGTTTTCGTCACCAAGTGACATCATTCGCGATGTCGTTCTGCTGCCGCGGAGAGCAAGCCGCCCACTGTATAATAAAACAACATCTGTAGCAGCAGCACTCAGGAGTACAATAAGTGCTACCCATGCTACTGGCTCGACCATAGCAAACGGAAAACTCAGGACGAACAAAAAGGACACGACTCCTGAAGCGATAAAAAATCGCTGTCTCAATTGAAAACTGCGTAAAGCGGATATGTATTTATTCTGATTCAGGGTTGAGGATTAACGAGGTACTTCCACTTTTTTCAAAATGTCCGCAATGATCTCTTCAATGGTGTGACCTTCCATTTCACGTTCGTGGCTTAATACAATACGGTGATTAAGGACGGCCGGGGCCACTGATTTGATGTCATCTGGCGTCACAAAATCTCTGCCTTGTATTGCGGCCATGGCTTTGCTGGTTTTCATCATAGATAGCGTTGCTCGAGGCGATGCGCCAAGGAATAGGTCGCCGTTGTTGCGTGTATTGTGGACTACTGCTGCGATGTAGTGTAGCAATTCTGGTCGGATGTAGACTTTTTCAATGAGCTTTCGGTATTCATCCAATTGCGCAGGTGTGACGACTTTTCCCACATCAGCACTTTGCTTCTGCGAAAAATCGGTGTGAAATCTCTCCACGATCATTTTTTCCTCTTCCAGCGAAGGGTAAGTCATTTTTATCCTGAATGTAAACCTGTCCAATTGCGCTTCTGGAAGTGAATATGTGCCTTCCTGCTCCACTGGATTCTGCGTAGCGATCACAAAAAATGGAAATGACATGGGGTAGGTAACTCCATCATATGTGATTTGTTTTTCTTCCATCACTTCCATGAGTGCCGCTTGTGTTTT
This sequence comes from Flavobacteriales bacterium, assembly GCA_019694805.1. GTDB lineage: Bacteria > Bacteroidota > Bacteroidia > Flavobacteriales_D > Sanyastnellaceae > JAIBBG01. The sequence goes on from JAIBBG010000006.1 coordinate 23,585, forward strand.
GGCAGGAGCTCGGTTCACCTCGTCAATCAATATAATATTCGAAAAAATCGGTCCTTTCCTGAAATAGAAGTTCGACTCTTTCATGTTGAATACAGATGTTCCCGTAACATCGGTAGGCATGAGATCCGGGGTGAACTGAATTCTACTGAATCCGGCATCGATCGTTTTAGCCAGAAGTTTTGCCGTGAGGGTTTTGGCAATACCGGGAAATCCCTCGAGCAATACGTGTCCGCCGGTGAGGATTGCTGCAAACAGTAAATCGATGGTTTGCGTCTGGCCGATGACCACTTTGGATAACTCTCGTTGAATCGCATCTGCAGTTTCCGCCAGAGGATTTACATTCACACGTTCATGTATGCCAATGTTCATCCATGGGCTGTGTTCACTGCGGGTAACAACAGGATTGAGGTTTTCCTCGCTGTTCGATACTTCAGGGTTATTCTGGTCTGTCATGTTGCTTGATTATTTGCTGAGAGAATAAAATTTTTCAGTGAGCTGATGAAACTCCAACATTTCCTTCGTTTCTACAATCACTATGCTTGATAATATTTTGTGCTTTTCAAAAATACTTCTGATCAGTTCTATTTGTATGGATGATTTCTGTGCAATTTGAGCATAAAGTGCTTCGTCTTCTTCTACCATATTCAATGGTAATCGTATGCCATATCTGTCCCGAATAAATGATCTGAGCAGGTCCATTTTCATCACCACCAGTTTTTTGTGGTCCTGTTGATTCATAAACATTTGTGAAATGACCTGGGCATATTCAATGGATGTGTTTTCCATGTTTTCAGTTGTAGCAATGATGCGCTGCTTTCTTTTTGCACCGAAGAAAACATAAAGCAGTGTGGCAGCGAGCAATGTATACCATGCTATTTTGAGTACTTTTTCTGATAAAATAAATTCCAATGGACCTTCGCCTGGTTTGCTGGGTTTGATATCAGAGGTCTGACTGATACCTCTTGTGTCGTATGTTCTATTGTCTTCATCCCAATAGATTTTACCGTTTCCAAAGTAGGAGAGAGCCTGACGAGAATATTTCATGACAGAGTCATTGCGCATGAAATAATTGGTAAATACTATGGGTGTTGAATGGAAATAAATTTCCCCCTCTCCATATTTTAATCTGAAGTAGTTGTTATAGCCTTCATTGAAATGAGCAAGCATTTGGGTATTTTCTCCATGATGCGTGAGCAAGCTGTCTTTATAATAAACCCAACTGTATTTGATGGTTTCAAAGTCTCTCACATAAGATATTTCACAATCCGTTTCTTCATTTGCATTCAGGTCATGCTTGAGATAAAGGGTGTCTTCAATGGTCTCATAAACGCGGTTTGAATAATAGGACATGGAATGCGATGGTTCTGCAGAATAATCTTCTATAGGATATACTCCTTCCTCGTCATAATAATATTCTCCCGCATATGGATCGTAGGGTGCGCGAACAAGACTATCAAACACAAGATTGGATTGGTTCATGCAGCAGAAAAAGGCATTGTTGCCGCGTTCTACAAATTCCAAAATCGATTCTACATCTTGTTGATCACCATAAAAATCGTTGCCGATAAAGATGTAAGTGTCCTTTTTATCAGTAGGATCGACCGGCAGCTCTGTATTGACACTATCCTTGATGGTGATGAATTCCTGATTCGAACGTATAGACTTCATCAATTCAAATATCATGCTGGTGCCATATGGTTCTTTATCTTCAGGACTAAACGACAATGACCATGAGTGCCGATTGCGCATGTTGAAGAAAATGATCACCAACAAAATGATGACAATCAAACCAAACAATGTTGGCAGCCATAGATTAGTTTTCTTGGGTGCTGCCATTCAGATTATTTTGATAATTTGAAAACATATCGGAAACCTTTTGGTAGTCATGACCTCCAATTTCCTGGTCACCATACCAAATGACTTCATAGATGAGTGTGAGATCGCGGAATGAACGATAAGTGGATTTTGTCCGCATCTCATTCAGGTAATCTCTGTTGGTTTTATCTTTCTGCCATTGAATGAATTTAGATTCCGAAAGTTGTCTGATGAGTTTTAAGTATAATATTCGTACAGCCGTTTTGTGGTCGCCTTTCTCTATAGCAATCCTGAGCAGTCTGTCTAATGTGTCTTCTTCTGGTAGTTCTTCCGGATTTTCTAGATCGATTTCCTGAAGCACTTTGATCTTTTTATTGAAGCCTAAAGGTTTGCCCGAAATGAGTTTTAAGATAAGTAGAATGAGTAATGAAGCAGCCACTACTATGGCTACCATTTTACCCAATGGTGTATTGAAGAATGTATTCAAAGATTCTATGAATGAATCACCGTTGTCTGCGGTTTCAGGCTCAGATTGATCGTCTTCATCTTCTTTGTCCGGCTTTTCTTCTTCTTTTGGATCTGGATCGTAGTGATATTCCTTTTTGACCTTGTTCCATTGATCATCTTGCCAAACAGGAGTTGGATTGTTTTCCGGATATTCCTGAACAGCTGGAGTTTCTTCAAATGTTGGTTCTGATAGTTCTTGTTCTATTTCGGTAGAATCCATCATTTGATCGATGTAGTATTGAATGCTGTCTTGATCAATCAATACTTGTGAGTGCGCGAAACAAGTCACCGACAATTGAATCAGCAAAAACCAAGATATTTTTTGTTTGATGTTATGATTCCTTTTCAAGTCCGTAAGCCCTTGTTTTAATACCTACCTGATCAATCTCTGATTTGAGGTGATTAGCCTCATTGATTTCTTTTGCTGAATAATAACCGAGTACAGTGCCGGCCAGTGATAGCGACAATGTGAAGCCAGGAACTACGAAAAGAAAAAAGATGTATATGGCATAGGTGATTTCTTCTGAATATGCCGCATTGTGCGGGAAGTTCATGGTGATGAACTCTGCAAGGATCCAAATCAGTGAGGTTGAAAAGATGAAGGTGCACAAGTATTGTATGATAAATGTGCTCAGAAAAAAACCGGTGATTCGGATGTAATTCCCGCTCATCAGCCTCATGGTCAATGGCAATGCACTCAAGAAAAATTTGTTGTGCTTCTGGGTGACAAATAACCACATCAATCCGAAAGGCAAGAGTAGTATAAACACCAATGCTGTTAATCCGTATGGGAACAACAGTGGCAAAGCACAAAATGCTGAGATAAAAATGGTATTGAGAAAATTGTTGAAGAAGCGAAGCGGTTGTGGCTTTTGCGTAACTTCCTCATCAAATTTCCTGAAAAGTATATTGGAATACAAAGTAAAAAGAATTACGATGATACCAAAAACCAATGGATATGAGCCGAAATTTCTCAATGGATTGTATTTCATCCACGGATAAATAAATTCAATTTCCTCCAATTCGTTGAATGTATTGAACAAAGCATGGTAGTCTCCCGAAATCGTCAAACCATAGGAAAGGGTAATTAAAATGGCGGAGAGCAATCCAATTATGGAAATCGTTCTGATATGTGATGAGAATAATATAAATGTTTCAGTAAAAACAGTGCCTGCATTTTTGATTTTATGCAGCATAAAATTAGGAATCGGACGTGGAATATTTTCGTCGTTCGATGCTGGTTTTACCAATCCGCGTTTGTATCGGCGAGCAGGATACCAAACGAAATAACCATAAACTACAACAGCTGAAAGAGCGATCAGGCCACCGCGAACAACATCCGGCAAATCGGTATGTCTCGTAGCGAATGACTCAATGAATGCAGCATAAAGTAATAATATGGTGACTCCACATAAAATCTTGATGCCATTTCTGGCAGAATGGATCAGTGCAAGACCACGAGAAAATGTACCTGGAAACAGCACGCCTTTGGCTAAAGCAAATCCTGCACAACCAGCCATAACGATCATAGAAAGTTCCAACGTGCCGTGCAGCATGATGGCAAGAAAACTCTCTTTGAAAAGTCCGCGTTCAATGAAGAAGTAGATAAAGGTGCCAACCATGATGGCATTGTAGAATATCACATAGATGGTACCAATTCCAAAGAATGCACCGAGTACAAAAGTGCCAAATGCAATTTTGATATTATTCCAGGCAATCATCAGAAACATACCCACCGCTTCTGAATCTTTATAAACGGCCATGGGATCACCTTTGGCGATATTGGCCTCGGTCATGCTGATGTACTGATCACCAAGAATGATTCTTGCAAAGTCAGGGTAATAAATACTGCTGACAATACCCACAATCAAACCAGCTACAAAAAGTGAAAACGATAGCAACAACGATTTACGGCTATGCCACATGGCATCAGGTAAATCCTCAAGCCAAAACCGACGCATGAATCTTTTCTCATGACTCTTGTTCTTATATATGGCTTGATATACTTGTTGGGATATGTTATTGAGATAGACCCTAACAGACCTGTTCGGATAATAGGTTCTGGAAAATGAGAGGTCGTCAGTTGTTTCAATGAAAAGATCGGTAAGCCGCTCAGGATCTTTATTGTTCGATTTCAGCACTCCTTCAAATTCGCGCCACTTATCTTTGTTCTGCTGAATAAATTCTGTTTCCTGCATATTGAAAACCGGCTCAGTTTCACCGCGTGCCGAATGTAAGCAGGATTCTTTTCGGGCAAAACGAATTTTTTGGACCCGAATTAAAATTCCGACTGGTATATTTACCCCTGTGCTCAACGCATCTCGTTGGTTCGTTCGACTTCGAAGTGTTATGCGAACAATGAGTTAAGTTGATTTTTTTCTGATGAAAACTATCGATATACGTACAACTCAGAATGTGACCATTACCTATGAATTGGCAGGTGTGCAGGAGCGCATCCTGGCATTCATTCTGGATATCGTTATCAAAGGTTTGTTTACAGGTTTGTTGGCATTTGTGGTGGCGATGATGAGCAGTGCCAATGAAAATGTGATGATGGCATTTATGTTTTTGATTGTTTTACCGGTCAATACTTTTTATACCCTGGCTTTCGAAGTGCTCATGAATGGCCAAACTCCGGGCAAAAGGATGATGAAAATCAAAGTGATCAGGATGAATGGAAAACAGCCTGTTTTTTATGATCACATGATTAGATGGACATTCCGAATCTTGGATGTGTTTCTGAGTGGTGGCGTGTTGGCCACTATGCTGATCGTCTCTACTGATAATGCACAACGACTAGGAGATATGACGTCAAATTCGACAGTGGTGAAAATTAATTCCCGCAGCGTCATCTCACTGGCTGACATTCTGAAAATTGACACAATACAAAACTATGAACCTCGATTTCCCGGAATAAGAAAATTCAGTGAATCAGATATCTTGTTGATCAAGGAAACCATTGAACGATATCAGAAATATAAAAATGACGCACACAAAGAAGCAGTAATTCAGCTTTGTAACAATATATCCAAAAAACTGGATGTCGGTGAACATGGGATGGACAAAATCACCTTTCTAAAAACCCTCATCAAAGATTATATTGTACTGACCAGATAATCGATGGTCGATGTTTGATCTGTTCTATTATATTTGGTCAAATGTTCATAACATGACTTGGCCGTTTCTGAACCCACGGAAATATTATATTCTATATGGCCAATAGCAGTGGGTAAAGACATGCGCAATTCCTTGCCATTGTTCTTTTTGTCCTGGCTCAAATAACCTTTAATTTGATCGTATTCGGGTAAATCGAATTGCTCAGGATGATACCATGCCAAAATCAACTGAAGAATGCGTTTGGCTTCTTCTTGATCGATCAAGCTCATTTGTTGTGCAATCATAATTTCGCAAATCATGCCGAATGCAACAGCTTGACCATGGGACATGATCTGGTTGATGGCCAGAAAATGTGATTCAATGGCGTGGCCTATAGAATGACCGAAATTGAGTTTTTTTCTGGGGCCTGATTCAAATGGATCAATAGCTGTTATGGAGTCTTTGATGGATACTGCGCCTTCAATCAAAGGTGCCACGGAAGCGGAGGAGATTTGATTGACTTCGGAAATACGCTGCCAATATTCGTTTCCAGCAATGATTCCGTGTTTAATCATCTCCGCAAAACCCGATTGGAGTTCCACATCGGGTAATGTCTCTATGAAACCGGGATAAATCAAGATCTCCGATGGTGATTTTATGATTCCAATGGCATTTTTAACCACACCGAGATTAATACCGTTTTTTCCGCCATTAGCGGCATCAACCATTCCCAGTAGCGAAGTGGGAATGTGGATGAAGTTCATTCCCCTTTTAAAAGTGGATCCGATAAATCCGCCTAAGTCGGTTATCATCCCACCACCCAGACAAAGCAAAAGATCATCTTTACCAGCACCACATTCGGCCAAATGTTCGCAGATGTGTTCATATATCTGAATGGATTTGGAAGTTTCACCGGCTTCAACTTCGATGATCTCAATCTCAGGCTCCGTTTCGAATGATTCGAGTAATCGGCTCAAACAATGTTGATGCACATTTTCATCCGTGAGTACAAACACTTTCCTTGCCTCAATTTTTTCAAGGAGATGGGCGGCCAGTTGTTCGGACGACTCGAAAAAATATGTCGGTGTAGTTACCATGAACAGGTGCAAAAGAACAAAAGCCGCCTCCAATCAGGAAACGGCTTTTTTTGCGTGGTGCCACCAGGAATCGAACCGGGGACACAAGGATTTTCAGTCCTTTGCTCTACCAACTGAGCTATGGCACCAATTTTTTTGAGGGCGCAAATCTAAACAGTTTTTCTTGAATTCTACGTGGTTCGATTTTTTTTTCAAGAAAAATCGTTGGCTTGACATCAATATTCTGGTAATCAAAAGTCAACAATATTCTGACGTCTTTTTTTTGTTATCTCGTGGCCACCTCAACTGATAAATGTCGTCTTCTATGAGCGAAAAAATTGAATTTATTGACTCACAGTTTGTTATGTTGATAAACTAAGGTTCGGTTAGATGGATTGGTGATTAGTTTCGATGACTCGTGCCAATTAATCGATACTTAACCAAAGTTTTTCTTCTCAATGTGAAAAAGTAGATTAGATTTGTCGCCGACTTGCTTTAACAAAGGCACTTTAATTATTTAATTAACCAAATCTCTTAATCATGGGTAAACTATTACGTTCACTCAAGTTTGGCGATGATTCGTGTTGTTGGCGCAACACTATTTCGTCAGGGTTGAAAGCTACCATTACGGTGGCTATGTTTGTTTTCTGGGGTGTAGGTCAGTCCTACGCTCAATCCGAGTTCCCTTGCGAACTCTCTATCAATTGTCCTGCTAATGTTGTTTTGGATTGCGGTAGCGATGTGGAAGACCTCGGTCTTACTGGCGCTCCTGAAGTATCTGATTTCAACTGTCAGGGTGATCTTATTGTTACGCACGCGGATGAAGTGCTTTCTGGTGATAACAATTGCCATGTCGTGATTTCACGTACTTGGACAGTTTCAATCATCGGTGGTCCATCTCAAATGTGTACACAAATGATCGAGATCGTTGATACAGACGGTCCGGTATTCGTTGACGAACCTGCTGATGCTTCTTATCAGTGTGTCGGTGACATTCCTCCAATGCCAACATTGGAAGCTACCGATTGCAACATGGTAGAAGAAATTGTAGGATTCGACGTGCAGACTGGTTTCGATACCTTGTTCTGCACACTGACCACTCCTGTGGGTCCTGGACCAGACTGGGCTGTATGGCTCAATGGTTTGACTTCACTCGGTCTCGCTTCTAATGACTATTATACCTGGATTCCTGGTACTGCTACCATGCATTACTACGTAGATGGAACAGCTTATCTCACTGGTGACGTTCGCAACATGTCGAACCCATCTGAAACTTGGACTGTTCACTTCTGGATGGAAAACGGTAAGAACTGGGCAGATTGGAGTGCAATGGGCCGCAGCTATAAAGATGACCTCGGTTTCGGTGCTGCTACTCACACTGCTTGGACATATTATGAACTCGTTCCAGTGTTCTCTCACTTTGTTGGAACTGGTGATAACGCAGGTAACAGCCTTTACCTCTCTCACCAGCCTTCTAACTATTACTTCGGTTTCCAATTCGGTGAAGGTGCTAACAACCGTAACAACCACGATGGTGGTTCTGGTTGGTTCTACTACTGGGGTTGGGTTGAAGGTGAATACGTGAGCAATCACGGTGACTTGACCGTTGACAAAGTTTGTGTTCCAGTTGAGCATCCAGATGTAAACTGCGAAACAACTTATACTCGTTTCTGGAGAGCGGTGGATGAGTGCGGTAACGTAACATTCGCTGATCAAAATATCACTGTTGAGGATACTACTCCTCCAGTATTTGAAAACTGCTACGACGATATCACTATTGAGTGCGGTGATGAAATTCCTGCTCAGCTTCCAGCTGAAGGTTTGATCGCTGTTGACAACTGTGGCGGCGCAGTAACCATCTCTGCTATTGATCCAGTTGTAGTTGAAGGTTCTAATGACTGTCACTACATGTTGGAATATGGTTACGTTGCGATGGATTCTTGTGGTAACATCGGTCGTTGCTCTTATATCGTAAATGTTGTTGATACTGAGTATCCAACACTTACAGTACCAGCAAATCAGGTTGTTGAATGCAACACTGATATCGACTGGGGTACAGCTAGCGCTTATGATGTATGCGCTGGTGAACTCGAAGTTTCTGTGAGCGAACCTATGTTCTACGAAGATGATTGCTATGGTTACTGGGTAGTTACTTACACTACTGACGATGGTTGCGACCACGTGGTAACTGCAACTCAGACTGTAGATATCGTTGATACTACTGATCCAGTTTTCGATCCATACACTGTTGATGTTTACGTTGAATGCGACCAGGTTGAATCAGTAGAAGGTCTTACTGCTACTGACAACTGCGACCTTGAAGTAACCATCGATTTGGTTGAAATTACCAACTCTGGTGGTTGCCTCGGTGTGATCATGCGCACTTACACTGCTACTGATGACTGCGGTAACACTGCTGAAGCAATTCAGTACATCCACGTTCAGGATACTACTCCTGCCGTGATCGATGAGCCAGCTGATATGGATGTTGAATGTGACATGGTTCCAGAAGCACCAGGTGCTGAAGGTGCTGATGTTTACGACAACTGTGGTTATGATGTAACTGTTGAATTCCACACAGAAGTAGTGGAAGGCGACTGCCCAGCTAACTACTCTATCCTCTGGATTTGGGAAGCTTGGGACTACTGCGAAAACTATTCTACTGACACTACAGTGATCAATGTGAGCGATAACACAGCTCCTGGTCTTTGGGTTCCACAAGGCGGTGTATACAACTGTGATGAAGAAATCATCTACGGTGAAGCATCTGCTGAAGATAACTGCGACGACATGGTTGAAATCAGCCATTCTGATACCATCATCGCTGGTGAATGTCCACAAGAATATTCAGTAATCCGCACTTGGGTTGCTGTTGACGATTGCGGTAATTCTTCTACTGCTTCTGCTACTTATTGGGTAGTTGATGAAGTTGCTCCAAACTGGAACGAACAACAGTACGCTTACTCTTATGAGTGCGACGAAGAAATTCCTGTTATCCAACCAGAAGCTTGGGACAACTGCTCAGAAAACATCACTTATGATCACTCTGATTTTTGGTACAACGAATCTGATTGTAATGGTTATTTGGCACGTACATGGTCTGCTACTGACGAATGTGGTAACACAAGCTATTTCTATCAGTACATCAGTATCTATGATGAAACTGCGCCAGTAATCAGCTACGAACCAGAAATCGAACTTCCTTGCGATAACTACGGTGGAGTTTATGCAACAGCTACTGACAACTGCGACGAATTCGTTGCTGTAGAGTGGTTGAATGATGAACTCGTAAGTGGTGGTTGTCAAGGTAGAATCATGCGTACTTATGGTGCATGGGATGATTGCGATAACTACTCTGAAGTAGTTCAAATCATTACACTTACTGATGATGTTGATCCTTGGGTTACTGAACAGACTCCAGATCAAACTATCGAATGTGGTGATGACATGCCGGAAGTATTTGTTTCTTTCGACGACAATTGTGATGATGAACTTAGCATCGTTTCTGGTGTATTCGTTGAAACCATCGATTGTATCGTTTATTACACCTACACTTTCACTGCAACTGACAACTGTCAGAACAGCATTTCTGAAAACGTTGTGATCACTGTTGAAGATACTCAGGACCCATGGTTCGAACAACTTCCAGAGAACATGACCATCAATTGTGATGATGAAGTTCCAGCGATCACTTATCCGAATGCATACGATGTATGTGATGAAGATGTTGATGTTGAAGTAGCTGATGAAGTTCTTCCAGGTGAGTGTCCACAGGAATACACCATCGTTCGCACTTACCGTGCTTATGACGACTGCGGTAACGAAGCTGTAGAATCACGCACGATCACTGTTGTAGATAACGAAGCTCCATCTTTCGACGGAGAATCATTCCAATACTCTTACGAGTGTGATGAAGAAATCGAATTGATTCAACCTGTTGCTACTGACAACTGCTCAGAAGTAATCGTTTACGATCATACCGATTTCTGGTACGTTGAATCTGATTGCTATGGTTCTATGGTTCGCACCTGGACTGCAACAGATGAGTGTGGTAACACTGGTTACTACTATCAGTACATCTCTATCTATGACAACACTGCTCCAGTATTCGCTGGTGAAATCGAAATCGATATGCCTTGCGATCAGATCAGCAACGAAATCCTCGTGACTGCAACTGATAACTGCGATGAAGAAGTGTATATCGAAATCCTCAGCGACGAACTCGCTAGTGGTGGTTGCGCTGGTCGTATCATCCGTACTTACCGTGCTTGGGATAACTGCGAAAACTGGTCAGACTTCACTCAATTCATTACATTGATTGACAACGTTGCTCCAGTTGCTAGCATGGATCCAGAAGATGCTTCTTACGAATGTGACGAAGAATGGTCTGCTCCACAAGTAACTTTCACAGACAACTGCGATGAAGAACTCACCCTGTTGCCTGACCTGTTTATTGCTACTGATGGTTGCACAACAACTTATCACTACATCTGGACTGCCATTGACCATTGCGATAATGCAACGACTGTTGAAGCTACTTACACTGTAAGTGACTACACTGCTCCAACAGCAGTTGAATATGACGATATCACTGTTGAGTGTGGTACTGAATATATCGTACTGGTTCCAAGTTTCTCTGACAACTGCGACATGGAACTTGACTATGACAGCGGTTCTAGTGAAGAAATGGTTGATTGCAACCGTGTAATCACATATTGGTGGACTGCTACAGATGATTGCGACCACACTACTTATGTTGATTGGGTTGTAACCATCGAAGACACTACTCCTCCAATGCTTTACACTCCATTTGGTGGTGAGTACAGCTGCGATGAAGACATCGTTTACGGTGAAGCTCAGGCTTATGACTTGTGTGACGAGGATGTTGTTCCGACTTACACAGATTCTTTGATCCCAGGAAGCTGCCCACAATCTTATACACTCATTCGCACATGGACAGTATCTGATGATTGTGGCAACACTTCAACAGGTTCTGCTTGGTACTACGTATATGACAACGAAGCTCCTGAGTTTACTTCAGTACCTGAGTCAGTAACTATCGAGTGTAGCGATGATATCCCTGCAAGCGAAGCTTCTGCTGTTGACAACTGCGACGAACTCGTAGATGTTACTCAGGTAGATAACTACTACTATCAGTCTGAGTGCTACAGCATCATCATCCGTACTTTCACAGCTACTGATGACTGCGAAAACAGCAGCACTGCAGAACAGTGGATCTATATCCAGGATACAACAGATCCAATCATCACTGGTGAATTCGAAATCGAAATGCCATGTGACGATATCTCTGAAGGTATCTTCGTTTCTGCAACTGATAACTGTGATGATGACGTGTATATTGAAATCGTAAGCGACGAAGTTGCTAGCGGTGGTTGCGCAGGTCGTATCATCCGTACTTACCGTGCATGGGACAACTGTCAGAACTACGCTGAATTCGTTCAGTTTATTACTCTGATCGACGAAACTGCTCCTGTTGCTAGCATCGATCCTGAAGACATGACCATCGAATGTGGTATGGACTGGATCCCTGCTATGGTAACCTTCGAAGACAACTGTGACGAAGAACTCATCATCATCGATGATCTCTTCATGACTCAGGAAGCTTGCACTACTTCTTATCACTACATCTGGATTGCTACTGACCATTGCGACAATTCTACAACTGTAGATCAGTGGATCCACGTAGTTGACACAACTGCTCCAGTTATCGACGATCAGGATTCTGAATCTACTGTTGCTTGCAACGTGATTGTTGATTTCGTTATTCCAATGGCTTCTGACCTTTGTGATGAGTCTGTAGAAGTAGTTCCTTCTTACGAAAGCATCCCAGGCCAGTGCCCAGGTGAATACACTGAAGTAATAACCTTCACTGCAACTGACGATTGTGGAAACACAAGCTCAGTAACACACACAGTTCATCACGTTGATGAAGTTGCTCCAACACTCACTGATATTCCAACCAGCATGGAATTGGAATGTGACGAAGAAGTTCCATCTTCTGAGCCAGGTGCTTATGACTACTGCAGCGATGCTACAGTAATGAGCAACGAATGGATCGAAGAAGGATGGTGCGCTAATAGCTACACTATCGTTCGTGAGTTCTGGGCTGTTGACGAATGCGGCAATGAATCAGAACCAGTTTACGTTTACTACTGGATTTATGATGCTACTGCTCCTGTATTCGAAACAGAATTCAATGATGAAAACTATGAGTGCATCGATTGGGCTTCATACGAACCACAAGCTGCTAGCGCAGTTGATAACTGTGGTGAAGTAACCATTACCGTTGAAATCTCTGAAGAGACTTCTGACGAATGTGGTAACGGTTGGTGGTATGTTGGTTATGTTGCAGTTGATGACTGCGATAACTACTCAAACTCTGGCTATTGGATTCACGTTGACGATACACAAGCTCCTGAACTCAGCGAGTACCCAGCTAGCGTTGTGTTGGATTGCGGTGATGAAATCCCTGCTGCTCCAGAAGTTAGTGCTACTGACAACTGTGATGAAGTTACGGTGACTATGACAGAAACTTGCATAGGCGATTGTCCTGAAGAAGGAAATACTGATTGTGACCTGATCACTCCAGTACGTCCTGCTGGCAACATCTGTAACTATCCAGTGGATTGGGCTATGGCTCTCTTCGCTATGCCACAAGCTCACAAATGGTATCAGTTGGTTCCAGGTACTGGATCACTCACCAACAACGGTGATGGAACAGTTTCTATCTCTGGTACTCTCGTGAACGCTTACGATGCAAACTGCGGTTTCTACTTCAGTGTGAACTTCGGTAGCGAAATGGATTGGAATGCATGGAGTGCACAAGCTCTTCCTCATGGATTCAAAGATGACTGCGGTGGTGTAGGTGCTAACCACGAAGATTGGTTGTACTACATCCTTCAGGCTGGTGAAGGTGCTGAACTTATCGGTTGGGGAACTTATTCTGGTTCTTCTATCGATCTGACTCACGCTCCAGTGAACCAGTACTTCGGATTCCAGTACGGTGAAGGCGCTAACAACTATAACGCTGAGAATGGTTTTGGTGGTTGGTTCAACTACCACGGTACATTCCTCGTGAATGGCGAGCCTATCATGAGCGGCTTTGCTGCTGGTGCTGGTGACTTCGCATTCGAAGTTGACTGTTGCCCAGACTATCAGATCGTTCGTTGCTGGACTGCAATGGATTGCTCTGGTAACGAAACCAGCTGGTGTCAGACTATCACCTTCGGTGACCTGATTGTTACTGCTCCACAAGTTGCTGCTCAACCAGAAATTGAAGCTGACAAAGGCGAAATCGCTATCGTTAGCATCATGCCTAACCCAGCAACTGACAGATCAATGATTTCTTTCATGAGCAAGCAGTCTGGAAGACTTTCTCTCCAGATCCTTGATATGACTGGAAGAGTTGTTGCTGACCTCTACAACAACAATGTAGAAGGTGGTGTTGTTTACAATGCTGAATTCAATGCTGATCAACTTTCATCTGGTATGTACATGGTTCGTTTGAACTCAGGTACTGAAGTTGACATAGATCGCGTTCAGATTGCTAAATAATCGTGTAGTCAATTAACTATCTAATATTGAAACGCCCCCTGGTTTACCAAGGGGCGTTTCTTTTTTTTACAGAATCCTCAGGATCTCTTTTTTCATGTATGAAAAGGAGGTTAAAATTCCCTGCTGATGTTCAATATGGAGGATTTGAAGATATGCTTAAACTTCAATAAATCAGTGCTTTAGGTTTTGTTTGGGCTGATTCACCTGGATTTGGATCGCTAATCTGCATTTTAAAGAGGGGCTGTCAGCCAACCTTTACCATATTTGCCACATCTTAGCTATTGAATCTTAATTGTACTGTTGAAATGAAGAAATCTTTTTTAACCTTAATGATCCTCGTTGCTTCTGTTTGCGCTTTTGCTCAACACAAAGTTTCGGTGAGTGCTGTTTCTGACTTCAAAACCATTCGCAACGGAATGGTTGAATCCACTTTTGTATTTGATCATGAACTTAGCGCTTCAGAATTGGCTGAATTTTCGGAATGGACCGGTAGTAACGCTGCTGTGGGTACTTTCAATCTTTCAGGTCGAACGCTGGTAACAAGCATCAAAGCTGACATGAATAACAGCCACATTTATGGTAAAATGTTTCACCTTTTAGGCGTAGAAAGCCTCGAAGTCATGGTTGGCGGTCAAAAGAAGGTGATGGATATTGATGCGTTTTTTGCTCATTTCCAACTTTAATCTTAAAAACCCGGCTTCATGAAATATTTGATCATTCTGGCAATATTTGCCGGAACAGCCTTTGGTGCGTTTGGCCAAATCTCTTGCTCAAATGCAGTTTATAGGGATACCACCGTGTACACGAACGGTGCACCTTCTGACAGTTTGTTTTTCATATGTGCTGGTCAGACAGCATCGCTCACTGCTACGCCTTCCTCGGGTAATCCTGGATGGACTTTTCAATGGTCTTCGTTTGTAGCGGCCAGCAATTCTTGGACACCTCTCACAACGGAGAACAATGTACCTACCAGCACCCAAACTGTCGCAAATGGTGGGTATCGCGTACAGATTTTCGATGGTGATAATAATCTCGTCGATACGGACATTGTATGGGTTTGTCGTGTTCAGACGAATCCAACAGTAAACGTCAATACCATCCCCGCTGGTTGTGGTGCGGTTAATTTGTCTGCCGTTTTCATCACCGGGAATATTACTGGCTATTACAATCCACCAACAGATACAGGTGTAATACCACAATTGATCGTGGATGCCAACACGGAAATCAGCATTTGCTATACAGCAACGCACACTTGGGTCTCTGACTTGGCGTTTTATGTGGTTGGCCCTGCTTCCTGCGGCAGTCCTACACTTCTTTTGTCACCGAATCCTGGTGCCAATGGCCAAGGCAATGTCTGCAACAGTGGTAATAACGTTACCAATCTTTGTTTTTCGACTGAGTCAACTGCCAATTTGGATGTTTGCACTGGAGCACCATTTACGCTTTCTGGTACTTACGGTTCTTATGGCCTTACCGCAACACCCATCAATTGGAGCCAATTGTATGGCTGTGACGCCAATACAACAGGATGGGCAGTTCAAATTTATGACTGTGTTGGTGGAGACGTAGGTAGCCTTACCGATGCTACTTTGACATTTACAGGAACAAATAGTCTCGGAGATCCGATGACATCAACCTATACCACACCAACTGGTTTCAATTCACCCATTGCGGATAATAGTTGCTCAGCAGCCAGCGCTTCCATATTTCAGGTAGGAGCAGTAGTCACACCAGCTACTCAAATTCTGCACAATTTCACGTATGAATGGACAGCGAATCCACCATTTCCAATTCCCAATAGCACATCGGCGTTGAACATTACCCTCAATCCGGGACCAACTGTTGATACCTATTTTACATTGACAATGGGTGGACCCAATCCAGGTGCAGCATGTGGAGGCAATGAGTCAGATACTGAGTTGTTCGACTATATTGATCCAACTACAGCCGTCATAACAACAACGGATACAGTTTACTGCGAACAGGAAAATGCATTCAATCTGACTTCAGATCAGAATGGTGGTACATGGAGTGGTACTGGTATCGTCAATGCGATTTTTGGTACATTCAATCCTGATGTTGCCGGTGAAGGAACATGGACCGTGAATTATATGCCTGCATCTGGTTGCGTGAATGGCACCAGCATAGACATTACTGTAATCGACCAACCGGTTGCTGCAATTACTCCGGTGCCTCCGGTCTGCAGTTCTGCCGATCCTTTTGATTTGGTGGTAGACATCCCCGGAGGTATTTTCTCTGGAGATGGAATCACTGATGGTAATGCTGGTACTTTCGATCCTTCTGTTTTTGGTCAAGGTACTGCAAACATCAATTATGAAATCGGTGGTGATTGCCCGGTAAGTGGCACGACCAGTATTGAGGTTGTTTATCAGGAACCACTGCAATTGGGATCTCCACAAACTGAATTTTGTATTGATGCAGACAGTGTTCAACTTTCTGCCAACGTACCTGGTGGTGTCTGGTCCGGCGACGGTATCACTGACGCTTTGAATGGTTGGTTCAATATTTCAGTTGCTGGACTTGGTGATCATTCAATTACATATTCTTATAGTGGTGTATGTCTCGATGAATCTTCTATCACACTTTCTGTTGTTGATTCTACTTTAAGCATTGATCCTGTGAATGACTTGTGTTTGAGCTCTAATCCAGTGGTATTGGTGGCATCATATTCCGGCGGAGTTTGGTCTGGTCCTGGAATTACCAATGATGTAGTTGGTGTCTTTAGTCCTTCTACCTTAGGTGCTACTGGTAATTATACTGTTTATTATACAAGCAATAATGCATGCAATGCTGTTGACAGCTTGACCATTTTTGTAGATGGAGTACCATCTTTGAGTATTACCGTTCCTGATCAGGTTTGTTCGGATGAAGGCTTGATACAATTGCAAGCCAGCGAACCTGGCGGTGTATGGAGTGGTGACGGAATCGTTGATGCAGTGAATGGAACATTTGATCCGGCCTCTGCTGGTTCAGGATCGGCTGACGTTACTTATACAATCAATGCAACGTGTATCTATTCTGCAGAAGACGTCATCAATGTCAATGCGGTACCAACAGTGAATGCAGGCGCAGATGTATCTATTTGTCCGGGTGAAGGTGCTTCACTACTTGGCAATGGTGCACAAACTTATGTTTGGTCACCATCTACAGGATTGAGTTCTCCAAATGCGGCAAGCACTGCAGCTTCACCTGCAACTACGACAACGTACACTTTAACAGGAACCACTGCAGCTGGCTGTTCAGACAGCGATCAGATCACTGTAACAGTTTATCCGGCTGCAAATATCAATGCGATGTCACCACTCTATGTGTGTGAAGGCGAAGATGTTGAATTGAACGCAACTGGCGGTGTTACTTATACATGGACTGGACAAGGTGTAGCCAATCCAAATGCAGCGACTACTTCTGCATCACCAGGTGAATCTACAACCTATGTCGTGAATGCAACAGATGCAAATAGTTGTGATGGATCTGCAACCGTAGAGGTCATTGTGATTGCACCGCAGGCGTATTTCATTCCTTCAACTACGGAAGGAATGGTTCCGTTGGTGGTGAATTTTGACAATGAGTCCGAGGGCGACAACTTTACATGGGATTTTGGGAATGGATCAACTCTGCAGACTTCTGATGTAAACCAGGGTGTAGTGGAAGATTACACACAAGAAGGTGTATACACTGTAACACTTACCGCTGAAGAAGATGGATGTATTTCTACCTATTCAGTCGATATCCATGCATACTATGTAAGCGGAATTTCTAAGGTACCTAACATTGTTACTTTGGGTGGCGATGGAAAAAATGATGAGTTCAGAATTGAATCTACCAATATCAGAACCATCGAAGTGAATATTTTTGATAGATGGGGTAAACACTTGGGTAAGATTGACAAACCAGGTGGATCTTGGGATCCTTCTGAATTTGGTACTGGAACGTATTACTATGTGCTAAACGCACAGGGTTACGATGGTATGAACTACGAAAGATCTGGTTACGTCACAGTTATTTCGCAATAAAAGAGTGATATGATATCAAAAAGGGTTGCCACGGCAACCCTTTTTTATTGATTCTTTGGAGAAATTATTTCTTACCTGGTTGAACAACTGGTCCATTCGGTACAGGCACGGTAGTAACCCGTGAAGTATCTGGTTGAGGCTTCGTACATGGTATGATGTTGAACAACGAAAAGTAACCTTTGCTCAGACTGAAAGTGGGTTGCTGCTGTTGTTGCTGTTGTTGCTTTTTAGGGTCACCCGGATCGGACAATACCTCATTGCCAGCGGCATAGATGAGACTGCTGAAAGAAATGAAAATAGATGCAATCAGGATTTTTTTCATAGGTAGATTTGCGAAAGGATAAACGAATATCCTGAAAACTTACTTTGTCTCAACACTCATTAACAACTTTTAGTCCTGAAACCACGGACCAAGCGAAAATCTTCGACGCATTGTTGATTTCGGGATTCCTGATTGCACTGTGTTGGATACCTTTTCTGATGGAAGAGTATCTTGATTTTCACCTGAAACAATTCGGAATGCTGCCGCGCACATTGGAGGGCCTTAGGGGCATCGTGACGATGCATTTTCTGCACAGCGATTGGAAGCATATTGGTCAAAATTCACTTGGAATTCTCGTACTGAACTCCTTTTTGTTTTACTTCTACCGCAGCATTTCCTTCAGGGTATTTGCCTGGATATTTTTTCTTTCCCCTGTAATTCTTTGGTTGGTAGGCCGCCAAAACAATCATATTGGAGCCAGTGTGATACTTTATGGCGAATTTGCTTTTCTGTTTATCAGTGGTATGATTCGCAAAAATCCAATCTTGCTGAGAGTGGCCCTTGTGGTGATCCTTTACTACGGTTCACTGGTATGGTATCTATTTCCTATTGACCAAAGGGTTTCATGGGAAGGACATGCATGTGGATTTTTGGCAGGCCTCTTGGCAGCCATCATCTACCGAAATCGAGGGCCACAGCGGAAGAAATATCGTTTTGAAACAGAGCCTGAATTACCGGATGATGAAAACGCCTATTGGAAAATCCCTGAGGAAAAAACCGATGTCACACCTACCGAAACCACAGTTACCGTGCGGTATCACTTTAAGGAAAACGACAAGAAATCGGAAATCAACTGATCAATGCTCTGACGTCACTTCTGCGACAGTCTCGCGACCAATGCTTTTATAGAAATATCCGAGTTCCTTCATTTTATCCAAATCATAAAGATTACGTCCATCAAAGATGACTTTGTTTTTGAGCAATTGTGCCATCTTCTCAAAATCCGGATTGCGGAATGCACTCCATTCTGTAGAGATCAATAAGGCATCGGCACCTTCTAGCGCACTGTATTGGTCGTTGGCATAGCTGATGTGATATCCTTTTTGTTTTTTTACATTATCCATCGCTTCGGGATCGAAAGCCACAATTTTTGCTCCGGCCTCTAAAAGATGTTCGATCATATAGAGTGCTGGTGCTTCGCGAATATCGTCTGTGTCTGGTTTGAAAGCCAAGCCCCACATGGCAATGGTGACATTGCTAAGACTTCCACCAAAATAGTCCAGGATGCTTCCAAGTAGAATAGTCTTTTGTCTTTCATTCACCTTCATCACACTTTTCAGGATCTTGAACTCGTAGCTGTTTTCTACTCCGCTGTGATAAAGAGCTTGTACATCCTTCGGGAAGCAACTACCGCCATAGCCCATTCCAGGAAAAAGAAATCTCTTGCCAATTCGGGTATCTGTGCCAATTCCGATACGAACCGCATCAACGTCAGCACCAACCTTTTCGCAGAAGTTAGCAATTTCATTCATGAATGAAATCTTCGTTGCAAGAAATGCATTGGCGGCATATTTCGTCAATTCAGCACTGCGCTCATCCATGAAAATAATTGGATTGCCCTGTCGTGTGAATGGCTTGTACAACTCCTCCATGAGTTTGCGCGCTCTTGCGCTATTCGTGCCGATAACAACACGATCAGGCTTCATGAAATCATCCACGGCGAAACCTTCGCGAAGGAATTCAGGATTGCTCACCACGTCGAACTGCACACTGGTGCGCGCTGCAATGGCATTATGAACTTTTTCCGCTGTGCCAACCGGTACCGTGCTTTTGTCTACAATGATTTTATAGTCTGTGATGATTTGTCCGAGATCATCGGCAACCTTCAGGACGTAGCTGAGATCAGCGCTGCCATCTTCACCTGGAGGCGTAGGCAAGGCCAGGAATATGATCTGCGCATCCTGAATGGCTGCAGCAAGATCTGTGGTGAAATGAAGTCTGTTTTCCCGAATATTTCTTTCGAAAAGAACATCGAGATGTGGTTCATAAATTGGGATTTCCCCATTTTTCATGCGTGTCACCTTGTTGGCATCAATATCCACACAAGTGACGTGGTTTCCGGTTTCTGCAAAGCAGGTTCCTGTGACCAATCCAACATATCCTGATCCGACTACGGCAATATTCATATTTCTAGATTTGAGCGAGCGAATTTAGTGCATTTGCTGTGGTTGAGCGGAATTCTCAAGGGGCTGCCCATGAAAAATCTTCATGGGAATAGGGGGATAACAATGCTTTGTTGTCTAAAATACAGAAGACCATAGAAAATTGGAGTTGTACGGCGCATTTTTGCCCTGTTGGATCTGAACGACGCACATATCCTGAAGGCAATTCGCGACGGTAAGAAGGAGGAATTTGAGATGTTGTTTCGAAGACTATACAGACCGTTGTGTATCCACGCCAGGGCCTACCTTCAAAGCAGGGAAGAGGCCGAGGAAGTCGTGCAATCTGTTTTCATGGTATTCTGGGAAAAAAGGAATCAGTTGGACATTGAATCCAGTCTGACAAGCTATTTGTACCGTTCGGTGCGCAACCACGCACTGAATGTGATCAAACATGAAACTGTCAAAAGGAAACATTCCGGGTACGTAATAAATCATACCTCTGAAGAATCGCATGATCACGATACCATAGAAACCTCTGAATTAGAACATAAAATCGCAACAGCACTGGAGACGTTACCGGAACAATGTAGGTTGGTCTTCACGATGTCGCGATACAAGGAAATGAAATATGCGGAGATCGCTGCCGAATTGGGTATCTCTGTCAAAACAGTTGAGAATCACATGGGCAAAGCCTTGAGGCTCATGCGCGAACAATTGAAAGATTATCTGCCTATTATACTGGTCATCATGAAAGGATTTTTATAGAAAAATTGATTGAAGAAAACGAACATATTGATATTCTGATCGGGAAGATCCTTACTGGTGAAGCTTCTGAGAAAGAGCTCCAGGAGTTTGACCATTGGATCAACTTGGCCCCACAAAATGCTGATTATTTCCGGCAAATGGGATCGTTGTATCATGGAATAAGTGGTCAATCAAATGCGGAGGAATATGATGTAGACAAAGCATGGAATAAAATCAGTGATCATATTCAATCAGGTGGAAAGGTGATCCAAATGAAATCTTCTCCATGGCGGATATGGGAAATGGCGGCGGTGGTGATGGTATTGCTGGGGTTGGGTGTCATGGTTTATTTGTTCAGAGGTAAAGAGAATGTTGAGTTTGCTGTAAGAAGCTCAGATTCCGTGATTACGGACACACTTCCTGATGGCAGCAGCATCAAGTTGAATGCTCATTCTGATCTGCAGTTTACTTATCATCGTGAAAAACATGAGCGAAGAGCCACATTGAAAGGAGAAGCCTATTTCCAGGTAGTGCATCAGGAAACCGAGGCTTTCATTGTGGATGTTGGAGATGATGTTTGGGTAAAGGATATTGGCACTGCTTTCAATGTAACTGCACTGCCGGGTGACGATTCTGTGAAAGTATTTGTGCGAGAAGGTGTGGTGCAATTTGGTTCTGAGCATCATCCAGGTATTGAATTACACGCCGGAGAAGCAGGACTTTATTTGCGAAGCACCGGTCAGTTTAGTTTGCTTACAGAACAAGATGAACAACTGGAACCATCATGGGCCGATCATGAATTCAATTTCAGAAATGCTCCACTAAGACGCGTGATCAGAAAGATCAATAAAGTGTATGGCGATAAAATCGAACTTGATCACGAAGCATTGGGTGATTGCAGAATCAGTGTTCATCTGATGAACGATGATGCTGAAACCATTGCGGATGTCATCGCTGAAACCATGGGCTGGAAGGTTTCGCGCAAAGGAGATAAATTGATTTTGCAAGGAGAAGCTTGTCAGTAGTTTCGTAGATATCCTTCCACCACTCCGAATTTTTCTATTCAAGGTTTTTCACGAAAGGCTTTTTACAAGTCGCTTTTCGATCTCAGACATTCGTTATCTGAAAAGTTATCTTGCACCCGTGATACTTTCTATTCGATACATCATGATGGCTGCTGTCAGTGTGTTTTGCACTGCTGGAGTTTATTTCTCGGAAGAGAATGATAGCACAATGTCAATGAATACCGGATTGCCTACACCGGAAGAAATTCATATCGATCGATTTGCACATTACTACGAAAAGGTTTTTGAAAAAGGGTTCAAAGCTTCAGGTTGTCCTGGTGCTATAGTCACTATCGTGCAAGATACCAACGTGATCTATATGCGCGGGTTTGGCGTGAATAAAGCTGGTACAAAAGACAGTGTTTCTTCATCGTCACTCTTCAGAATTGGAAGCTTGTCCAAAGGCTTCACGGGTGTTCTATGTGGTATACTGGTTGAACAAGGTATCATCCATTGGGAAGATAAGATCATGGACATCATTCCGGAATTCCGATTGAAGGACATGGAACAGGCTAAACGGATCACGATCGCTCATCTACTTTCACATAGCGTTGGTTTGCCCAGACATACTTTCACTGATTTGGTGGAAGATGGTATGACCATTACGGAAATCATGGATCGATTAGATGAAGTGGATTTGTTAGGTGAAGAAGGGAAATTTTTCGCCTATCAAAATCATGCATATTCAATCATCGAGGAAGTGCTTTGGAGAAAAACCGGATTGAAATATCAGGAGTTACTTTCAAAGTACCTTCTCAATCCTGCTGGTATGCGCAATGTTTCTGCTGATTTGAGTTCATTCATGGCATGTGATAATAAGACCTGTCCACATAGAGGTGGTAAAAAAGGCTATACAGCAGTTCCATGGAATGGTAAATATTATAATGCAGCTTCATGTGGTGGTATCAATGCCACAGGAAGTGATATGGCAGAGTGGCTCAAAGTATTGTTGGGACATCGCGAAAATGTGATTGGCGACTCAGCCTTGATGCAAGTTTTTACGCCATATATTGATATCCAGGATAACGATTATTACCACAATTGGTATGGGGTACAAAGTGTGGGTTATGCCATGGGTTGGCGGGTTTTGGAATGTGGCGACCATCAGATTGAATACCACGCAGGTTCAGTGAATGATTACCGCAGTGAAATTGCCATCGATCATCAAAACAACATCGCCATTTGTGTACTCTTCAATGCACAGAATAGCTATGCGCGCAACGTGGTTCGCGACTTTTTACTCACCTACAAGGTGTATGAAAAAGTGGTGAGTCAAATCTGAATTGTTTCTGAGGTGATCATTTTCTGAATCATATCACTTCAGAAAAATATCGAAAACCACATCATGATAAATCGTGCTGCCTACTGGGTGGGCTACGCCATTGATCCAATAGACTCCGCGTAGACTGGTTGCATCATCCAGATATAATCCACCAGCGTAGATATCATGGCCATCAGCAATGATACTCCAAAGAATTTCTGAACTCGGTGCAAAGGGATCTGGTGGTACGAGCGCTGTATAGTTGCCATTGGTCCAATAACCTGAATGTATTGAGGCTGCTGCATTTGAACCCGCGACAAAAGCGACACCGTCAGAAACACTTAAATCCATGCCCATTGATTCAGCAGGAGATTCTGCGATAGTTTCTGGCACACCGTTGATCCAAACCATCTTGTTGTATGTACCTGAGGATGTTTGAATGGTTCCCGAAACATAAACATCGCCATTCACCACTTCAATGTCTGAAGCCTCAGCACTCGGTACGCCGGTTGTGAGGTTAACCTCGACACCATTTTTCCAATATTTCGCCACCGACATACCTGCGGAGGTGAGGTTCTCATATCCACATACATATATATCATTACCGTCCACAAACACACCTGTGGCTCGGGCGTCTTTGGTGCCATCAGTGAGGTCTATGGCACCTGGGCCATCGATCCAGAGTTTAGCCACATGTTTGAAGTTCGGACCATATTGGAATCCTGAAATATAAATATGGTCATTCGTTACGAAAATGTCTGTTGCATTATCTAATGCGCCTCCAGTATTGGAAAGCGGCGTTTCAACACCATTCAACCAATAAGTGGGCACGTTCAAATTGGAGTTCACTTGATCGAGCGCTCCCACCACATGAACATCATGACCATCTACCCAAATGGCCTGTGCCATGGCATCGCGTTGACCATCGGTCAATGAAACTTCCTGGTCATTGTACCAATACTTGGCTATATTTTTTCCAGAAGATGTAGCTTCGTAACCACAAGCATAGAGGGTTTTAGGAGAAGTCTGGGCATCGCCGTTAGACTGATTTTGCGGATTGACTTCCTCGGATTTTTTGCACCCAACAAGCAACAAAAAAAGAAGTGCGAGGTGTCTGTATGTTTGGTAAGGAATGGTCTTCATGAGTTTGTGACAACATTTTGTTTTGATCATAACGAATGGCATGAGTGATTGGCGATGGAAAGATCAATGAACCGTCAGACATTGCACATTGACATTGAGCGTGCGGTTGTGTTATTGATTGAATGGAATCTTCGATGAAAAGATAAAATGTGGATGAATTTTCGAAGATACTTTCCCTACGGATACTGTTATATTTGGACTGAGAACCTTTAAACCCAATTTATGCATTCGATTTTGTCAATGAGATGCCGAGGTGTTTTGAATCGGAATAGAAATACCACAGCATGAATTGGGTTAAACAACTTTATTACACGACCATGAAAAAATTAAACCTTTTGCTATTCTTTTTACTGACTACTTCTCCAATAATGTGGTCACAAAGTTTCCAATGGGCTTTTGGAATGGGAACTCCAGTGCAAGATGAAGGCAGGGCCTTGATCACCGATGCGGATAACAATATTTACTCGGTTGGTAGATTCCGTGGAAGTGCCGACTTTGACCCCGGAGAAGGCATTATTGAACTCACTTCTGACAACAATGATGAAATTTATGTTCAGAAAGTGAACTCCCTTGGTGAACTGGTTTGGGCAAAACAACTTGGAGGAACTTCATGGGATGTTCCTCATGATATGGCTATAGATGGAAGCGGTAATGTGTACATTGTTGGATCATTTAGTGGAACGGCGGATTTTGATCCCGATCCAGTGAATACCAATGAAATGACTTCTTATGGTATAGATGATGCCTTTGTATGCAAGTTAAACTCAGATGGGAATTTTGTGTGGGCATTACAGTTTGGCGGTGAACAAACGGATGAATGTATTGCGATTGATATCGATCCTTCCGGCTATGTTTATACAACCGGTCGATTCCAAACCATTGCCGATTTTCAACCTGGAGAAGGTAGTGCCATCATGAATGCGAGTGGCTTTCTGGACGACGAAATTTTTCTTTGCAAACACACATGGGATGGTGATTTGGTTTGGGCAAAACAAATGGGCGGTTCACTCAATGAGCAACCAACTGATATATGTGTGAACGATGCCGATAAGATTTTTCTTACCGGGCTTTATTATGGTTCCGGCGACTATGATACTGGTAGCGGAACGGCAACACTCATCGCCCAAGGTTATTCGGATGGATTTATTGCTTGTTATAATAGCGATGGAAATTATCAATGGGCTCACACCATTGGCAGCAACGGATACGATATTGGTCACGCAGTTGTATGCGATGCAGATGCATCTGTTTATGTGGCTTCTCGTTTTGAATCGACGATTGATGCCGATCTGGGCACAGGTGAGTTGAACCTCACTGCCGCGTTGCAGGATATTGCCATCATGAAGTTGGATGTCGGCGGGAATTTCATCTGGGCGAAACAACTTGGTGGCAGTGGGGCGGACATGCCACAATCTTTAGCCATGGATGATATGGGATTTATTTATTGCACGGGATATTTTCAAGGCACCGCTGATTTCGATGGCGGTACATCCACCCAGAATTTGACCTCTGCGGGTGGTGATGATATTTTCTTATGCAAACTCAATCCTGATGGCGCTACAACTTGGTGCGGTTCGATGGGAAGCCCAGATGCCATGTTTGGTGATGTGGGAAAAGATGTAACCATTGACAACGCAGGCGATATCATCCTGACCGGTTGGTTCTACGATACCACTGACTTCGACCCTTCTGATGCCATAGATTCTCTCGTGGTGAGTCAAGGTAGTTTTGATGCCTTTGTGCTAAAACTAGATCAACCTGATGTGAGCGTATCAGAAGATGTTGTTTGGAGTTTTGAAGTGTTTCCCAATCCAACCAGTGATGGGGTGAGTTGGAATGTTCCGATGTTTCAAGGAAGTGGTTTGATGTCGATTTACAATGCTCAGGGGCAACTTGTATGTTCGCAAAACATCATCTCGGGTTATCCAACCATTACGCTTCCATCTGCTTCAGGCATGTACACGCTGCGAATGACGGACCAGCGCGGAAATGTTTGGTTGAGTGGGGTGGAGAGGAGGTAAGCAGATTGACTGGGGTTTCAAACATGGTGAATTCGATTTAGATATGATTATTGTGAAGTTGGAGAATAGCAATTTCCTCTCGAATGGGGTATTGTAATGGATTAATGGGTTCAACGGATGAATAGAATGGTACTTTATCTAGCTCTGACTATTTTGTGTTCTTGCAAGCAGTGTAAGGATGATATTCCGAATGAACTATGCAGTAAGAAGACACCGATGAGTTTAGGTTCTCTGCGGACCGACGGATATTATTTTAGACAAATAGATGAAGCTCCGGCCAGAAGAGAAATTCTCTTCTTATACAATGACGGGGTACTGTTATATGGTGGACTAGTTTATATGGAGGATTTGGGTCAAAAGGAGCAAGAATACTCCAGTGGTGAGTATTACAATTTTGCTAAATCTAATCAGAATCTGTGGGGAAACTTCAGAATAGTTGATTCTGAAATATCATATGAAAGGTGGCATCCTTCAACCAATTATCAGTTGGCTTTTGTTTCCAAAGGTTTTCTTTTGAATGATAGCTCATTCAGAATGGTTATGACAAGTAGATGTGATGGAACTGAATGGCATTCCAACCAAGATGATTTTCAGTTCAAATCATTCACATCAAAACCAGATAGCACCAATCAATTTGTACAATGAAAACATGAAAAAAATATTTTACTCAATAATTGCAATAAGTCTCATCAGTTTTACTTCTTGCGAACGTTGCCAAACTTGTAAATGCTACAAAAATGGACAGCAATTTGAAGAGCATGAATGTGCGAAGAGTACCGATCACAATGATTATTTCAGACATTGGCAAAACCAAATCATTGAGGAAAATAACTACTCAAGCTGTGATTGTTCGTATGATTGAGAAATTAGTGGATTGGTGGTTATCACCCCACCTCCACCCACCTTTCCATCACTCCCACATCATGACTGGAAACCAAAATCGCTTTTCCGGTTTCGCGGCATAGGGTGGACATCAAAGTATAAAACTCTTCACGGGCTACATAGTCCAGGAATGCTGTGGGTTCGTCCATGATGATCAAAGGTGTGGCCTGAGCGAGCGCACGTGCAATCATAGCTTTCTGAAGTTCGCCATCTGAGATGTCAGACAATGATTTTTCGGCGAGGTGGGTGATGCGCATGCGCTCAAGACTTTCTTGCACGGCTTCCGTCTGGTCTTTGGATTTGAAATGCAATGTTCCTTCTGTGGGATAAAGTCCCATCTCTACCAAATCGCGCACACGAAGTCCTCGAAGACGAATGCGTTCCGTAAGCACAATGCTTACCAACGTGGCTCTTGTTGCCATATCTGTCTTGTGGATGTCTTTTCCCTGGATCAATACTTGTCCTGAAATAGGTGGTTGAAGTCCGCTTAGGGTGCGGAGTATCGTAGTCTTGCCTGATCCGTTTAACCCTTTTAACCCGATAAAATCTCCTTGTTGCATAGTGAGCGAGAATTTATCCTGTACTACCTTACCTTGGTAACCCACTGCTAAATCTTCGGTTTGTAGAATGTTCGCGCTCATAGAAAATATGTGGTTGTGCTGTTTTTGGAGGGGCTACAATTCATCCGATGGTTTGACTATTGCTGATGAGGTTAATAATAAGTTTTATGATCAATTCCTTGTCCTCTGGTCTGCTTTGAGCGACCAATAAAGCCATTATTGTGAGGCCGTTGTCATTAATTTTTAGTTCACCATTGGGTTTAAAGCGATGTTTGTTTTTTTCTAAGAACCAAATAAACAGAAAAGCTCCAATCCTTTTGTTGCCATCTACAAATGAGTGATTCTTAATGACAAAATACAACAAGTGAGATGCTTGTTCTTCAATACTGGAGTATAAATATTGTCCTTCAAATGTTTGAACAATGGCCTGAAGTGAACTTTTGAAACTTTCGTCTTTTTCTTGACCGAATAATTCTGATGCTTGGTTTTGTGCGCCTAGTTGAAGTTTTAGTTTTGTAATGGCAGCTTTGGCTTCGGCATATGTGATCTCAAATGTTATCTTTTCATTTCCCTTTTCAGATGTCAGATTTTGGTTGTCAAATTGACTAAGCAAAACAAAACTTCTTGTATATTGAGTGAGGATATCAAGTAATCCTTTGGTTTCATTCAATTGTAAAGTTTCAGCCTTGGTTGTTTGTTCTATTAACTGAACCATTTTCCCCAATTCATCAATTCGTTTTTGATTGATGGAATATCCCTTAATAAGGTATTCGTTGAGACGAACTGTTGCCCATTGTCTAAATTGGGTTCCTCTCTTCGAATTCACCCTATAACCTACGGCAAGAATTACGTCCAAATTATAATGTTTAATGCTCTTTTCTTGAGTTTTACCCCTAATTGCTCCATGTTTTGTGGTGTGTGCAAAATTTGCACATACCACTTTTTCATCAAGTTCTTCTTCTTTGAAAATGTTACGGAGGTGCTTAGTGATGACGGTTCGGTCGCGATCAAATAATTGAGCAATCTGTTCCTGTGTTAACCAAAAGGTTTCGCCCTCGAACTGCACATCAACGTGAGTCTGTTGGTCGGGTGTTTGATAAATGATAATTTCACTCATGCTGATGTGCTTTTATCGACTTCGTGCGGTTCTGAATCTTCAAAATATGGTATTGTTGCGTTGTCCTTTGATGATGATCCAAATGACTACCGGCGCGCCAAGTGCCGATGCTACAGTATTCAATGGTAAATTGAGCAGGAGTGAAATGAGGTCACAAACCATGGCTAAGATGGCTCCGGTAAGCGCAATGGCGATCCATATTTTACGATGGATCATGGTACTGAACCATGAACGGATGAGATGAGGAACCGCCAATCCAATGAAGGCGACGGGTCCGCAATATGCGGTGGCCACTCCGGCGAGAAGCCCGGTGATGAGGATGAGAACCAACGAAGTGCGCGATGGATCTATACCCATGCTTTGAGCGTAGGATGTTCCCATCAGGAAAATATCGAGTTTGCGGAGTTGAGGCACGATGGCCATCAAACCTATGGCAGTCGCACCGGCCATGATGGCAATTTCTCCGGTGGAGGTTCCCGAAAAACTTCCCAATCCCCACGTGATGTATTTGCGCAATGAGTCGTTGGTGGAATGAAATTGCAGTGCGTCGACAATCGCTCCGGTGAAAAAGGACAGCATCACCCCAAAAATGAGGAGTGTTGTGTTGTCGCTGAGTCGTTTCGAGGCAAAGGTGATGACCAATAGCACCAACAAAGCTCCGAAAATCGCTGCCAAGGCTATGGCTGCAGGTGTTAAGCTGGTGCCGGCCATCCAGCCGCCTGACAAAAGGAGTATGGCTACGCCCAGCGAAGCACCAGACGAAACGCCCAGTACTGAAGGCCCGGCGAGCGGATTACGGAAGAGGGTTTGCATGAGCATGCCGCCAAGGGCTAAGCTGCTTCCCGCGAATATGGCAGTGAGGGCGCGTGGTAATCTAGATTGCAGGACAATCATCCGGATGTTTTCATCGGACATCTCTGGGTGGGTAAGGCTCACCCATACTTCACCCAGAGATATGTCCACTGTGCCAAATACCAATTCGGCGATGGCGACGATGAAGAGCAATATGATGAGGATGCCGTTTTTCAAGGGCTGCAAAAGTGGAGATGGATTGGTGAATGTCCTCATTCTCTGTGTTTCCACCTGCATTTTATTCCACTGACCGCCAAAAATCGCCTTGGTATGGTGCAGAACTGTCACCGAATCACGACTTTTGCGCGCCTTTTTTAACTCGAAATGAAATTTGATAAGAATACAGTGATCGGCTTCACCCTGATGGTGGTGTTGCTGATTGGATTCGCTTGGTACCAGAACGGTGAACTCAAGAAGCAGGCTGAAGCCGAACAGGCTCGCCTGGATAGTCTTGCGAAAGTGGAAGCTTCACAGCCGAAGCCGGCAGAACAACCTCAAGTAACCTCAGAGAATACTGCGACAATGGCCGCAGCGCCGAATGACTCGCTTTCTGCTGTTGCGGTATCAGATGCACTCAACCAGAAATATGGCATTCTTTCTTCCGCTGTTCAGGGTGAAGGTCGCGATGTGGTGATTGAAAACAATCGCATCAAAGTGACGCTGAATACCAAAGGCGGGATGGTGAAAATGGCCGAACTCACCGATGGCTATAAGACTTACCACACCAAAGAAAATATCAAACTTTGGAGCGATAGCCTTTCGGCCATGAAACTGTTGTTTAACCTTTATGGAAAAGGCAGTTTCAAGAGTGATGAATTTGTTTTTACGCCTTCTACAGATTATGCTGACGCAAAAGGAAGTGCTCAGTCTGTGAGCATGAAATTGTTGTCGGCTGATCCTTCTAAATACCTCGAATTGATATACAGTCTTACACCAGATTCATATCAGGTGGGTTTGAAGATCAACGTCGTGGGAATGGGTGATGATCTGGAATTGGGCAGCAAACCGATGAATTTGGAATGGTTTGCGGCAGGTCTTTCTAATGAAAAGGGGATCAGCGCAGAACGTGCGAGATGTTCTATCTACTACCGCGAAATGGAAGAAGATCGCGATTACCTGAGTGAAACCGCAGGCGATGAATATGTATCTGAAAAGAAGGTGAATTGGATGTCCTTCAAACAGGATTATTTCTCGGCTGCCATTGTTTCTCAGCAGGGTTTTAATGCAGGGTCTTTATTGCAAGTCAATATTCCACAAGATTCTTCCAGGACAAAATTCTACTTCGCAAATCTGGGTATTCCGATGAATGGCGGCGCCTCAACATCCGGCGACCTCACTTTTTACTTCGGACCGAACGATTACCGCGAATTGAAGATGGTGAACGCGGAAGAATTCGACCGTATCATTGACTACGGTTGGAGCATCATCGGAACAGTAAACAGATGGTGTATACGCCCATTGTTCTGGTTCTTCTCTTCTTTCATCGGGTCATGGGGATTGATCATCCTGCTGGTAACACTGGTGATCAAAACCGTTCTTTTCCCGATTACGTGGAAGAACTTCATGAGCAGTGCTAAAATGCGCGTGCTTAAACCTGAGATTGACGAAATCAATAAGAAGTACGAAGGCAAAGATGCCGTTCAAAAGCAACAGGCGACTATGGCTTTGTACCGTCAGACAGGAGTTAATCCATTTGCCGGTTGTATTCCAGTGTTGCTGCAAATGCCAATTCTGTATGCGATGTTCCGATTCTTTCCAGCAGAGATTGTATTGCGCGGTAAGAGTTTCTTGTGGGCAGATGATCTCGCAGCTTATGACAGTATTTTCTCTTGGTCGCAGAACATTCCAATCCTGAGTTCTATCTATGGTAACCACATCAGTGGATTTACCATCCTCATGGCCGCTTCTACCTTCCTCTATTCGCAAATGAGTATGGGTGCACAGCCTCAAATGGCTCAGCAGCCTGGTATGCCGAACATGAAAGTGATGATGAACCTGTTCACAGTGATGATGTTGTTCTTCTTCAACAATCAGCCTTCTGGTTTGGCATTGTATTATTTCATCGCGAACATGGTAAGTATCGGACAGATGTGGGCAATCAAAAAGTACTTCATCGATGAGGATGCGATCCGCGCGAAAATTGAAGAGAACAAAAAGAAGCCGAAAACGAAGAGCAGTTTCATGCAACGTTTAGAGGAAGCTCAAAAGTTGCAACAGCAGCGCTCAGGTAAGAAGTGATTTGCATTCTGGCAGGCATATTGTCTTGTCAGCAAAAAATGAATCCTATGAAAACACCTTTCGTCATCCTGATTTTTCTGGCCTTGTTTGTTGGATCATGCGCCAAAAAGAAATCTGTAGCCGTGAAGGAAGAGCCTGTGACGCAGAACAAGGAAGAAGCGAAGTTGCCACCTGTTTCAGATGTAGATCCCGATAAAGACACTTTATTGTTTTATCAGCGCGGGGCTTGTTTTGGAATGTGTCCGATTTTCGATTTGGTGGTTTATCAAAGTGGTCGGGCGGTTTATAACGGAAAAAATTACGTGGATCGCATTGGAATTTACCAGACAACCATTGATCCTACCGCTCTTCAAAAAATCAGGTCAACTGCCGACGGCATTGGCTATTTTGGCCTTCAGGAAAGTTATGACAATCCGCATGTGACAGATTTGCCGACGACTGTAACCATGATCGCCAATCAGGATAGTGAGTTGAAAGTAGTGGCAAATCGATATAAAGGGCCGGCTGGACTGAGGGTATTGTATGATGAGCTGGACAAAATGATCGAAGCACAAGATTGGAAACTGATCCAAACGAAACAATGAATTTTCATCAAAATCAATTCAACAGATATCTAACAAGTAACATGAAACACCTGATTAAACTCTGTGTGGCAGCGGTGCTGATGTTCCCAAGCTTTGCGAAAGCAAACGAAGGAATGTGGCTCGTGAGCCTGCTGAACAAAATGAATGAAGCAGAAATGCGCGGCATGGGTCTCAACCTCACTGCTGAAGAAATTTACAGCATCAACAAAGCATCTTTGAAAGATGCCATCGTTCGTTTGAACTATGGTATGTGTACCGGTGAAGTGGTGAGTGACAAATCTCTCATCTTTACCAATCACCATTGTGGATATGATGCGATTCAGACACTTTCTACGGTAGAAAAAAACCTGCTTCGCGACGGATTCTGCGCAAAGTCACTGGCTGAAGAACTTCCTATTCCGGATTTCCACATCCAATTCCTGGTGCGCATCGATGATGTGACCAAACAAATTTTGGATGCTATTCCAAATGGCACTTCAGAAGCAGAGCGCGCAAAAATTGTTGCTGCTAAAACCAAAGAACTGATCAATGCCAATAGCGAAAATGGCAAATACGAAGTCGAATTAAAATCTTTCTACTACGGCAATGAGTATTACCTAATGGTTTATCAAACATTCAGCGATATCCGTTTGGTGGGTAATCCTCCCGAGAGTGTAGGTAAATACGGTGGTGACACTGATAACTGGATGTGGCCACGCCATACTGGTGACTTCTCCATGTTGCGTATTTACGCTGACAAAGACAATAACCCGGCTGCATACAGCAAGGACAACGTTCCTTACAAACCAAAACACTTCCTTCCTGTCAACATCGATGGAATCGAAGAAGGTGATTTTTCTATGATCATGGGTTTCCCTGGTCGCACCACCCGTTACCTCACTTCTTATGGTGTTCAGCAGGCAGTGGATGTGCGCAATCCTGCACTCATCGCATGTCTCGGTACCAAATTGGAATCATGGAAAACAGTGATGAATGCTGATCCTGCAGTGGATCTCATGTACGCAGCCAAATATGCTTCTACCGCTAATGGCTGGAAATATTACATTGGTCAAACACGTGGTTTGAAAAGACTCAATGTGAAAGGTGATAAAGAAAACATCGAGAAAGAATTTACAACCTGGGTGAATGCCAACGATTCACGCAAACAGAAATATGGCCAGGCTTTGGGCATGGTGAAAGAATATTACGACGGATGGAATCCATATGTATTGAAATCAACTTATGCCGGACTTTGTGGACTTGGCGGAGCTGAATTTGTGGGATTTGCATACGGCATGGGTGGCGAACTTCGCGCATACGCTGAAGAAAAAGATGCAGCAAAACGCGATGAAATGAAGAAGGGTTTGATGGCTGAAATTGATGCATTCTTCAAAGAATACAATGCCGGAACAGATAAACTGGTGTTCGTGAACCTGACCAATTTGTACCGCGAACAAATGCAGGGTGCTGACAGAGCAACATGGCACACAACCCTCGATTCAAAATTCAAAGGAAATGTGAATGCATATGCAGAAAAACTTTTCGCTACATCCATTTTCACTGACAAGAAAAAATTGATGTTGTTCCTCGATAAGCCAAGCACCAAAGTTTTGGATAAAGACCTCGCGTTTCAAACAGCCAATAGCATGAAGGAACAAAGTGATTCTTACGCTGCGTTCAATCAGCAGGAAAAATTCAACATAGGTATGCGTTCATTCGTTGCCGGTTTGCGTGAAATGCATCCTGACAAAGCCTATGCGCCTGATGCGAACAGCACCATGCGTCTTACTTATGGTTTGGTAGATGATTACAAAGCAGCGGATGCAGTTCACTATGATTTCTATACCACTACTGTGGGTATTTTGGAAAAACGCGACGACAGCAATCCTGAATTTGTTGTTCCACAAAAACTTGCAGACCTCATCAATGCCAAAGATTTTGGCAAGTATGCTCCGAAAGGAAAAGATCTGGTTACATGTTTCCTCACCACACACGACATTACCGGTGGTAATTCTGGAAGTCCAGTAATTGACGGCGATGGTAACCTCATTGGTATTGCATTCGATGGCAACTGGGAAGCCATGAGCGGTGATATCGCATTCGAGAAGAATATGCAGCGCACCATTTCAGTGGATATCCGTTATGTGCTTTTCACCGTTGAAAAACTGATGGGTGGTAAAAACATCGTGGACGAATTGAAATACGCGAAGAAGAAACCAAAGCCTGCAGTAGCACCTGCAAGTGAATCTTCATCTGTTGCTCCTTCACCAGCTGGTCCACAAACTACACCTGGTCCTGCAGTGACTCCAGGTCCTGGTGGTCGTCCGGCAAACGCGGCTGACAACAAGGCCAAAATGGACGAGCAGCGTAAAAAAGCTGAAGAAGAAGCCAAAGCAAAAAAAGCTGAGTTTGACAAGAAAAGAGCAGAATCAGAAAAGGTGAAGGCCGAAAATGCAGCCAAAGCGAAGGCAGCAGCTGACAAAGCAAAAGCCGCCAATGAAAAACAGAAAGCTCCTGCAAAAGCCGAAGAAAAAGCTCCTGTAAAGAAGTAATTTATTTTTTTGGATATGAAAAACCGCCTTGTGATACAGGGCGGTTTTTTTTTTGAATGAATTGTGGGAAACCCTTTACTGTTGAGTCTTAGGTCATAGATATTTTTGCCTGCATGAAGCCATGGCTTTTTCTCATTCTTCTGTCGATTGGCACCTTTTCATGCAATGTGCTGAAAGTTGTTGATCGGAAACAAGAGAAACGATTCTCCAAAGAAGAAATGCCATTGGTGCAATTTCGGGATGGTCGCGTGATCCGTTCTGTTCATGTACGAAATACGGGGCGTCCTAAAATCATGCTGTTGCACGGTTATGGTGCAAGCGGAATTGGTCAGTATTATCGCACAGCTCTTGATCTGAATGCTGATTATGATTTGATACTTCCTGATTTGTTGTATTGCGGTAAAAGCAGAGGTGATGAATCAGAGGAAAGTTATACCATAGCAGCACAAGTCGAGCACTTGAAGATTATGCTGGATTCTTTGAATGTCCATGAACCAATGCTGGTCATTGGCAATTCGTATGGAGGCATTGTTGCCTCTTATTTCGCGGAAAAATATCCTGAATGGGTGAACAAATTGGTCATTTACGATTCACCGGTGAATGAGTATCGCTTAAGTTATGCCGACAGTTTGGCTCATCGCATGGAAGTACCTTCAGTGTTGGAGTTATTGTCACCAACCAATATTCATGAGAATCGAAAATCATTGGACATTGTGTTCTATGATCAGCCTTATATCCCAAGGTTTCTGCGAAGACAAATGGTTAAATATGGAAGTGTACCTGCCCGCCCGTCGCAACTAAAACTACTGGAGCATCTTATTCAACATGAAACAGCATACAACGAACATTTTTTTCAATGGAAAATGCCGGTCTATGTATGTTGGGGTCAATACGATGAATTGATTCCTATGCAAACTTGTCGCGCTGTCATGAAACGTTATCAAATTCCTGAGCATCGTTTGCATGTGTTTCCCCATACAGCGCACGCCGCAAATGTTGAATATCCTGAGGCTTTTATTGAATATGTGAGATCATTGATGAATGAAATGGCTATAGGCAAATGATCATTTTGATTCCCCAACCTGAAAGGTTCTTCTTGTAAAAAAGATCTTCGTTGTCGGTATCCAATTGTGTCGAACTGGTGAGGTATTCTCCATTGAACAGCACTTTGTTTCCTTCGAATTTTTTAATGTCGTCGTACAATTGGATCGTTGGTACATGCTCCCAATTGAATCCGATATACATGACTTCATTCAACCGATAGCCAAGGCCAAGGCCCCCTTCAATACTTTTATTGAATGCCAGTTCCTTCTGTCCATTTGAAAAATCGAGAATATTCAAATTGGAAACTACACAAAGTCTATCAATGGATTTTTGAAAGAAGCGACCTGCTGTTGTTCGGTATAGTCTAATGTCTTTCGAGGTTTTGTGTTTGGTCATTCGTTTACTATTGATATTCTCTTGACGTTTGAGCCTTTTAGCCCTAAATGCTTCTTCAGTAATGGGCGAACGTAATTTCCCAAGGTTTAAATCGAAAATGACAGAAGTAGAGAACAGATAACTCGATCGATCTAATGTTGTCAAACGAAGTGTGCTGTCAATAGGAGAAACACTTGCGAATTCATTTTCCATGGTGCTGTTGCCGGTGAGCCATCTGTAACCCAAGCTCAAACCAAAGTGAACGAATTTCTTTTTCACGTCGTTGTTTTCTTCCTTTTCATATTCACTTAATGAAGATAACTGTTCACTGATTTCATCCAATTCCGATTCCATGATGGTTATTTTCTGGAGCATTAAGCTATCACCGCAAACTTGTAAGCTATCATGAATGAGTGTGTCACAACTCAGCAGAATGAAATTGGAAAAACAAGGTAGGGTAGTCCATAGGTAGGCAATGAGGAAGGTCAATGTGGCTCTCATACAATGCAGGTAATTTGGTTGGTTGCAGAATGGCAGTAAGAGGGAGCCTGGCAGCGCGTGGAGAACGCAAATGCTGCTTCGAAAATTGTATTTGATTGTATTGGGTGTTCAGCCGATGAATCTTTGTGACCTATAGCATTATTCCGGCTTCGAGAATGAGGATCAATGTGCGACCCACAGGGGGCGCAACATCATTCGAAAATACTTTCTTTTATTCAAATTAAAACATCATTCATATGACATGGATAATGGATGGTGTCAAGAAGTTTGAATGTATCAAAACCTATCAAGCCCGGAGAGGTCGAATATGACTCAAACGAAATTCGTTGAAATAAAAAAGGCCTTCAAACGAAGGCCTTTTTTAGCATGGTGTCATGCACTTATGCTGAAACAGCGTTATTCATTTTGTCCAATACATTCATCACTTCTTTTACTGCTTTAGCAGATGAATCAAGAAGTGCTTTTTCAGCGTCATTCAATTTGAGTTCGATGATTTTTTCTACACCATTTTTACCCAATACCACTGGTACGCCGAGGTAGATGTCTTTCAGGCCATATTCACCTTGAAGCCACACGCAACAAGGGAAAATGCGCTTCTGATCACGAACCACCGCTTCAACCATTTGTGCAGCTGCGGCACCTGGAGCATACCATGCTGATGTTCCCAAGAGGTTTACGATTTCGCCACCACCGGTTTTTGTGCGCTCAACGATGGCGTTGAGTTTATCCTCAGCAATCAGTTCTGTTACAGGAATTCCACCTACTGTTGTGTATCGAGGCAGTGGTACCATGGTATCGCCATGTCCACCCATCAATACAGCCTGAATGTCTTTTGGAGAACAATTCAAAGCTTCAGCGAGGAAGGCACGATAACGCGCGGTATCGAGGATACCTGCCATACCGAATACTTTGCTGCTGTCAACCTTCGCTGTGAGGTAAGCGCAATAAGTCATCACGTCGAGTGGATTGCTCACCACGATGATTTTTGCGTTGGGTGAATATTTGATCACATTTTCAGTTACCGTTTTCACGATACCTGCATTGGTAGCGATCAAATCGTCGCGGCTCATCCCCGGTTTGCGAGGAAGACCCGATGTGATAACCACCACTTCAGAATCAGCAGTTTTGCTGTAATCGTCCGTGCTGCCGATCGTACGCGTGTCATAAAGATTGATCGGCGCAGTCTGCCAGATATCCAAAGCTTTTCCTTCAGCGAAGTTTGGTTTGATATCTACGAGCACAACTTCATTGGCGATCTCACGGTGAGCCAAAACATCAGCACAGGTTGCGCCCACATTGCCTGCACCTACTACGGTAACTTTCATTTTTTTCGAAGATTTATTTGACGCCATCCAAATAGTTTCGAGATTTGAATGTCTATTGGAAGGCGCGCAAAATTAAAAAGCAATTCACTCGTTCCAAGGGTTGTTCTTTTGCACAAATTGACTGGAATTACACACAGTTGTGATACTTCGGTACCCAGGCACCATCTTTGCAAAAGGCCAAAAAAACACCTGCATGCGTTATTTACTACTGACATTTGTCTTATTGACTTCAATTCTGATGTTTTCCCAGGAAAAACCTGGTCAAGTTTATCCTGCCGGTAAACCTGGTGTAGACTACAATAAACTGAATGCAAAAGGTAAAAAGGAGGGGCTTTGGATCCGTCAATGGGAATCTACCCGCAATGTTTTTACCCGAGGTGAATACAAAAACGGTGTACCTCATGGGATTTGGGAAAGGTATTATCCGGAAGGCGAATTGATGCAGAAGATGAATCACATTCAGGATACCACCATTGTTGATGTTACCCATTATTTCCCGGATGGAAAAACTGTGATGTCTGAAGGTCGATACATCAAAAAAAAGCGTGAAGGGGTTTGGAAATTGTACAACGAAGCCGGCGCGATGCTGGCAGAAGAATCATTCAAGGATAGTCTTCTGGATGGTGGTAGCAAGTATTTCTATCCGAATGGAAAACCACTGAAAGTGGAGCAATATGTTCGTGGTGAAAAACACGGAGATGCCACTGAATATTACGACAACGGTAAAAAGCGATCTGAAGGAAAATTCGCCAACGGTGAACATGAAGGTCCTTACAAAGCGTGGTTTGCTAATGGTGTTACTGATTGCGAAGGTCGCTATGTGAAAGGTTTGCAAGATGGCAATTGGCGCTATTACCACGAAGATGGAAAAATCAAGGTGAACGTGCTTTTTTCAATGGGTAAGGAAGTCAAAAGGAAGTATGAAAATGGCACTTTCAAGGAGTATTACGACAGCAGCATCCCCAAAAGTGAATACACCTATGAAAACGGACTCAAGGAAGGTCCATTTACAGAATGGTATGATAAAGGCGAATACGTCGCTGTAGAAGGCTCACCTGAAGACAAAGCCGCGGGCATCGTTTATCGGGAAAAGCTGATGAATACTCAGGTTAAGATGCAGGGTGACTACGTCAATGACAAATTAGAAGGCGAAGTCATCTATTTCCGTGAAAATGGTTCTATTGACCGCGTCGAAGAATGGACCGATGGCGTCCTCATCAAGGTCCGTCAGGGGGTTAAGTGACCATTATCACATTCCACTATTCCCGTTCAGGGGCATTTTTGGACTATCGGTCGCAGGGTGTTGTTCATTCCGAAAGAAATGCCTATTTTCGCCCTGAGACCTTAATAAGTGATGGCCCGGCAGGTATTACTCATATGTGTGGTTCTATTTCTTGCTTCCTGTAAAAAGGAGGATGATTTGTCGTCTATAGATCTCGGATACGACTATTTCCCAAACAAAGTTGGTTCTTACATCATTTATGATGTGGATTCAACCTATTATGGCGTGAATACCGAAGAATACAGTTTTCAAATCAAGGAAGAACTGATTGATGAATTCGTAGACAACACCGGTCAACCCACGGTGAGAATCCATCGATTTTATCGTCCTGCAAACAATACGCCATGGGTGTTGATCGATGTTTGGACGCAAAAGCGTACAACCACCACAGCGGAAAAGGAAGTGGATAATGTTCGCTATGTGAAAATGGAATTCCCTGTAAAAAATGGCGGAACCTGGAATGGCAACGCCTACAACAACTATCCAGCTCAACAATACAAATACACCAATCTTGCGGGTTTTGCCGATGTGGGTATTCTACAATTTGACAATACAGTTACCGTAGAACAACTCAACAATGTGAATCTCGTTGATGAAGAAATTTTCTATGAAGTGTATGCACGTGGTGTGGGAATGGTTTTTCGTCAGGCCACAGATCTCAATACTCAGGGATCACAGACATCCGGTTACGATGTCGTCTATCGTGCAATTTCGTATAGCATCGAATAGTGTGTGAGTCATTCAAGTCTTATCTTAGCATCCATGCAAGGATGGTTACTGTTTTTTTGTTTGATGGCTGTTCAAGGTTTCTCTCAAACAGCTCCAGGAAAATACTGGGTACAATTCACCGATAAAAACAATTCGCCTTATTCGATCCATCAACCTTCCGCATTTTTATCGCAAAAGTGTATCGAAAGAAGAGAACGACTCGCACTCGGATTTGATGAGCGTGATATTCCGGTGAATGAAGCTTATGTCAATCAAGTTTTGGCTCTTGGGAATTGCGCACTGCACAACAAAAGCAAGTGGTTCAATGCCATTACCATCGTGACAGAAGATAGTACGCTTGTTGAACAAATCGAGACTTTGCCTTTTGTTTTACAGGTGAAATCTGTCGCACTTTTTGGAAGTCATGATGGTATATCTGACGTCGATAAATTCACTGAGGAAAATGAATTGAAGTCATTCAGGCAAGATGAGCTCTGTTGTGATTACAGTGAATATGGTCCATCACTGCGGCAAATTGAAATGTTGAATGGGCATCTGATCCATCAATTGGGTTTTACAGGAAAAGGTGTGGACATGGCATTATTCGACGCGGGTTGGGGAGGTACGGATCAACTTCCGGCTTTTTCAAGGTTGCGAAATGAAGGCAGAATCAAAATGACGCGTGACTTTGTTTACCATGAAAGTGTTTACAACCGAAGCACCCACGGCACATTCGTTTTGAGTACAATGGCAGGTGAGATTCCTGATTCGCTCATCGGCACTGCACCGGATGCCAATTATTTTTTATTTCGTACTGAAGATCCATTGTCTGAATTTCCAGTGGAAGAAGACAATTGGGTAGCGGCTGCTGAATTCGCAGATAGTCTGGGTATTGATGTGATCAACAGCAGTCTTGGATATTCAACTTTCGATGATGAAACCCTGAATCATACCTATGCTGATATGGATGGCAATACGACTCATTGCTCTATTGCTGCTGATATTGCTGCTTCGAAAGGACTCATCATTGTAAACAGCGCTGGTAACTCTGGAAATGGTATTTGGCATTATATCACTGCTCCTTCTGATGCGGATAGTATTTTATGTGTTGGAGCTGTGGACAAAGACATTCAGCATGCGCCATTCAGTGGTTATGGTCCGTCAAGCGACGGTGATGTGAAACCAGATGTGGTTACCATGGGACAAGCAACTGTTTATGCTGCTCTTGATTCAACCATTGCAACGGGCAATGGCACTTCATTTAGTTCCCCTATTTGTGCCGGGATGGTTGCTTGTTTGGTGCAGGCCTTTCCCCGAAAATTGAATATGGATGTGATTCATGCCGTGCGTGAAAGCGCTCATCAATTTGCAAATCCAGATGATTCATTGGGATATGGTGTTCCGGATTTTCTCAAGGCATGGCTTATATTGGCGAATAGTCAGGATAACTTAGTTGGCGATTTCGATATGTTGCTTTATCCCAATCCATGCGTTGATCAACTCACTATGTTTTTATTCGATGCCAAGTGGTGTCATGTAGCATATGAAATTTATGATGCTGTAGGACATCATGTTTTTGATGGATATGGTATTGTCGGTGATGGCGAAGCGGGATTCATGCATCTTGATGATGCCATTGCTCAACTAAGTGCGGGAAAC
Organism: Flavobacteriales bacterium; assembly: GCA_019694805.1. Classification (GTDB taxonomy): domain Bacteria; phylum Bacteroidota; class Bacteroidia; order Flavobacteriales_D; family Sanyastnellaceae; genus JAIBBG01. Next base: position 66,003 of record JAIBBG010000006.1, read on the forward strand.
TATGTGCTTCACGTTGGATATGCCGGAAGGCATGCTGTTGCGCATTTTCAAAAATGCAACAAGCCTTAAGAAGACCAGTTAACTCGATATTCAGGACAATTCATTCTATGAAGCAGAAATGCCGCAAATGATTCGGCATCGAGACTGAAGTCATCACCTGCATCATGGATCGAATTCATTGCTCAACCATTGTTGTTGAACATTGAACCGGTGCTGCTCATCCTTGATTCTGTTTTGCTAAAAAGGCATCAATGGTTTTTCGAACTTCTGCTTCGATCGCTTCTGCTTTTTTCTCCAATGCATCGGCTTTAGTTAGAAGATCAGAAGTGAATGTTTTGTCCTTGATGCCAGAGGCATTGATTCTTACATTCATGACTGCACCGAGCACAGCAGTTCTGGCACACATAGCACCAACACCTGCGTCTGAGATCGAATTTGGATTTCCGATTTCTACCATTTTTTTCATCACTTCCATGCTTTCGCATGCGAGTGCGGCGGTGCGATATGGAATTTCCATCGCGTATTTCGATGCGGATTCAATTGCTGCAGCGCGAATTTTTTTCTCGTCATCATTGTTCTTTGGCAATGCGAATGATTCCATGATTTTATTGAAGGCACGGGTATCTTCGTCAACGAGGAACATGAGCTTTTTCTGATAATCCATTCCTTTTTCTGCCCATTGAGAAAACTCCTCCCAGCGATCGTCCCATCCTCTTTTATGAGATGAAAGATTGGCCACCATTGCACCAAGTGAAACACCGAGTGCAGCAACATAGGCACTGATACTTCCTCCACCTGGCGCTGGAGATTCGCTTGCTGTTTCATTGGCAAACGAAGTGAGGTTCATATCCACTAATTTTTTGCCACCGGAAAGCTTACGATCGATGATATACTCAATGACTTTTTCTTCAGCATGGAATGGAGCGAGGTCATCAAGTCCGAGAGATTTTACCGCGATCTTGATTTTTTCCTGATCCGAAATACCTAAAGAGCGCTGCTGTTTGCGAAGGAAATGATCAGCAGCATCGAGTAATGACTGCAGAGGAATAAGTCCTACGAGTTCAGAACCGGTAACACGAATACCGCGTTCTGCGGCTTTCGCACAAGACTCTTCAAATGCAACATGAACAGGAGTGATATTGATATTGGTGAGGTTGAGAGACAATTGTGCAATACCATATTCCTCAATATACCAACCAATTCCTTTTACTGATTTTAATGTGCCAGGCTGACGAACGGGTTCGCCTTGTGCGTCCAACATGGGCTTACCTGTCTTTGGATCATTCAATACTCGGCCTGCTTCGCGGATATCAAAAGCGATGGCATTGGCACGACGAGTCGAAGTGGTATTGAGATTGACATTGTAGGCAACAAGAAAATCGCGGGCGCCGATGGTGGTGATTCCTGCTTTCTTCGCTGTTTCATTCACTTCACTGGTGCCGAAATCCGGTTTCCATTCAGCGGTAGTTATTTTTTCAAGTGCTTCGTATTCGCCTTTTCTGCAATTGGCGAGATTACGGCGTTCTTCTGTTTTTGCAGCGTATTCATAAAAATATCCCGGTATACCAAGTTCGCGACCAACACGCTCACCAACGGCTCGAGATAAGGCGACACATTCTTCCATGCTGACACCGCTAACCGGAACAAACGGACATACATCTGTTGCGCCCTGTCGAGGATGTTCTCCTTTATGTGTGCGCATATCGATGAGTTCTGAAGCCTTCTTGATGAGTAAAAAGGCAGCTTCGCCCACAGCTTGGGGTTCACCGGCAAATGTGATCACTGTGCGGTTGGTGCTTGCACCTGGATCTACATCCAGAAGCATAACCCCAGGCACGGTTTCCACCACTGATGCGATGGCATCAATTTTTGCGCGGTCACGTCCTTCAGAAATATTCGGAATACACTCTACAATGCGGTTCATGGCGATTTGATTTTGCGGGCGAAAGTAAGGTTTGAATGATGATATCGGCAAATGAACAGAACGTACATTTTTTGAAAATTCGCACAGTTTTTCATCGTAGTGAACCCATATATGATCAAATTCGCAATAAATTATTTTATCATGAAAAACTTAGGTGTTGTATTGACTTGCCTCATGGTCATCTTTTCAAGTCATTTTTCTTCTGCGCAAGGAGCATCGGAGAATGGCTTTACACCGCGATTGGTCGTTTATGGAGAAGCTTCTAACAAAATTCAAGCTGATGTGATTGTGGCTTATTTCAATGTTTATGAAACCAACTATGAATTGGAATATGATCCTCGGAGAATTCAGAATCTTCAGCAATTGAAAATTGATCAACTAGGACTCAAAAGGTATATGAGCAATCCTACTTATGAAGGTTTGAGGTCAGCGCCTCCCGGTACTCCCATTGAAATGAAATTTACTTCACCTGAGGTTTACACGGAAATGACGATGAAGGCATCAGAAGCTTCTGATGATCAGGTCACAGTCTCTCTTGATTTTGCATATTCACAAGTCTCCGAAATGAAGAAACAAACCGCTAAGGATTTATTGATCAACGAAGCCATGAAAAACGCCAAAGAACGGGCGGACAAACTAGCATCTGCTGCTGCGGTGAGGCTGGGCAACATCATTTACATCGAAGAAATGCCTGATTATAATGTGTATAATTACTCAGAAGAGGGATATACACTTGGCATGGGACTTTATGATGTCATGGTGAATGTAAAACTTCAGATTCAATACGAAATTCTGAAATAGGATTGGATTCATTCATGGGTATTTCGCTAAGATGGCATCATCAAAAAGTGTCCACGAACATGCTCTAAGTCCGCCTGACTTCAATCCATTATTTGTCCATGTGTTGCATGTGTGAAACATGCTATAACTTCCAATACCATCGTAGAAAATATCATGCTCACCATATGATGCGTTTTCAATGAGCATGGTATGATTAGACTCTATTTTAAATCCCTCTTTGATATAGGATACCATCTTGGTGTAGTTCTCTTTAGAGATGCAAATTCTTTTGCAATCATCTGAAATTTGAGGTTCATCATGAAAAGTAACATGCATGGCTGATGAGCTGAGGAAAAACATGGCCTTGAAAGCCGTACTGAATTTCAAATCAGCCCACGTTGGAGTGTCGAGATAGAATCCCTTGTCGCCCCAACCAAATGCAACATATTTAGCATCCGATGCATTCACTTTACAGCGAGATGGATCAATAAACAAGCTCCAATCTATCACTTCATTTTTCAACGGTACGACCAGATCAGTATGGACGCCATTGCTCATGACGTAAACAACAATTGCGTCTTTTTGGCATTCAGCGAAATCCTCATTGACTGTTATTTGGGAACAAATCCAGGCAGTAAGTGCCGTTAAGGCAAAGAAGGCCATCAATCCCATACATGTCATGATGATATATTTCAAAACTTTCTTGTAGCGTGGTGTTTTGTTCATTTGGGCTGTCATGATCTAATGATCGAAAATAGGCAATCGAACGCTGACAATAATCACCTCATAAAATTTAGCACAGGAAAGGCTTTTTTTTCTTTATTGTTGCTATATGAACGATTTAACCCAAAACATGTATTCGTAATGTATCACATTGCTGAAACACTTCCATGACAAGCTTTTTCTCCATTTTTATTTTTACAGTATGAATGATTCGACTTCAAATAAAAATCCTTCGGACTTGACCCGACATAGTTGGGGAGCATCCGTCCTTTTTGGCTTTCTGCGCTTCACCAAGGTTCCTGTAATATGATGAAGGCATTAACGTTGAAGCATTGGTTCAATAAGGCATTTCCTGTGCTTATTGTCATCTGCACTTTGACCATTGTGCTTCGTCAGTTTTATACAAGATTTGATTTGTATGGCTGGATTTCTGTTGTCGTCGGTATGCTTGGTGTTTGGATGTATTACAGAGGTAATCCGAAATATGATAAATTTTATTATCTATGGGTGATCCTACAAATTCCAGATATATACGTCGTTTTTTATGGGATAAAACCTGGTGCAAATGCTTTTCCACTAAGTGAATCTTGGTATAGGTGGCTTACTGCGGGTCCAATGAAAAATGATTTGGAAGTGGGTATCAATTGGGGTGTATTGTTGCTTTTGTTTTTGGTCATAAGGATGCGTCGCATGAAAGCTGTTGGCGAACGTGTGATTTTGGGTAAAATCAAAGACAGTTCTTTTCCTGGAAATGACTTCCCGTTATTTGGGAGGGTAGTTGCATTGACTGGTTTTTCAGAAGGTCATGCCAACTATGCCATTGCCTTGGAAGAACCGCTCATTCATGAAGGTCAATCTTATTCTTTCATCATTGTTGTTCCCGCCGAAATGAAAAGATTACATATGTATAATCATGCACAACGTTGCGCTTTGCGTGTATGCGACAATGCAGATTATCGATTGAATCCGAAAGCTCTCATTGCCGATTGGATACTTGTGGAAAGGACGTGATATGATGCATTTAGTCAGAATTTTCCATCGGCTATTTGAACATACAAGAGTCGGCTACATAAAAAATTATCGCATCTTGTTATTTTTAAAATGCCGAATCATTTGTCCATAGTCCATTTCATGTTCCATGGCAAAAATGCACTTCATGATTCTGTCTGATTTAGTCGCCGGCGATTTCGCACTTTCCACCCAATTGGAATAATAATTCTGATGTCCTTTGGGTAGGGATAAAAATCTATCGAGATGTTCTTTTACTTCTCCAAGGCACATCAATAGGTCTTCGGATATCTTCTTTTCTTCCTGATCAACTTCTAATTTTACGACCGCATGATCGCCGTGTTTTTTTCCAGTGCCCTTTCTCATTTGAGCATTGAATGGAATGATGAAATCACCGTCTCCCATTGGAATCATGGCCACTTGCTGAATGTTGAATTGATCGATTTTTCCTTTTACACGAAAAGACTTTTTGGTTCCTGGAGAAAGTTGATTCGCCATTTTGGATGGCACCTCAATGTATGTCCAGCCGGTTTTTTCACCCATGTTCTGGAACTTCTGAAGTTTCACTTTGAATTCAACTTGGATCATGGTGGTGCAATGGCATCAAATCAATACTCGATCGATATTGTTGGTTCCAAAGGAATACATCAGTTCTGCGGGTGAGTGAATTTCCTTCGTCAAGATCACGGAAGCTTTCTTATCTACCGAAATGGTGCCATGTGTGCGATGCAATCCCATAGCGTATGCCCCATTGATGGTTGAAGCATTGATGACTTCCTCCGGGAGCATATTCATTTGAATACATGCCAGGCTGTTCACCAAATTCATATTGCCGGATGGAGTACTTCCTGGATTGAAATCCGTGGCAAGTGCCAGAGGTAATCCTGCATCAATGATTTGTCGTGCTGGTGTATAAGGAATTTTGATGAAAAGTGAACAACCAGGCAAGGCGACCGGCATGGTTGGGCTGCCTTTTAATATGGCAATATCTTCTTCACTGATTACTTCAAGGTGGTCTACACTCAATGCTTTGTGTTTTACACTAATGTCAACACCGCCGATCACATTGAATTGGTTTACATGGGTTTTCGGAACAAGTCCATACTTGGCGCCAGCCTCTAGTATCCTGTCTGTGTCTTCAACACTGAAGTAATTCTTCTCACAAAAAACATCGATGAATGAAGCGAGTTGCTGGCGGCCGACTTCTGGTATCATTTCATTCACCAATAAATCGATGTAGCCCTGATGATTGTCTTTGAATTCCCGCGGATAGGCATGCGCTCCAAGAAACGTGGCCTTGATGGTCAAAGGATGATTGGCATTCAAACGATGGATTACGCGAAGCATTTTTAATTCGCTCTCTGTATTGAGTCCATAACCACTTTTGATTTCAACGGCACCCGTGCCCATGGCCATGATGTCGTCCAATCGTTTCATGGCGTTTTCGAAAAGTTCGTCTTCTGAGCATTTCTCCAAACGATCAGCAGAGTTGAGAATACCTCCTCCTCTTGCGGCTATTTCTTCATAGGAAAGACCATGAATCCTGTCAACAAATTCACCAATACGATTGCCCGCATATACGAGATGAGTATGCGAATCACACCACGTGGGTAATACGTATTTTCCTGTTGCATCAATTACCTCGAGGTCACGCCAGTCGCTGATTCCAGGCCAATCATTCATTTCTCCATAACCTACGATGACTTTGTTTTCTATAGCCAACCAGGCATTGTCGATAGCCGGAAGATTCCGCATATCTTTACCGGAAAGAAATTGTGGAGGTGTTTCATGAACACCGAGCAATGACTTTATGTTTTTGATGAGAATCTTCATATCAGAATATTGATGCAAGTTTAGGACAGTCGATGCGTTTTGCATAATACCATTTTATGATGAAAAACAATTTGTTATTCCTACTGGTTTGTGGCGTGCTTCAGGTGCATGGTCAGTATGTTGCTGACACTACGCACGTGTTTGCGCCCAAAAAGAACCAGATTGGTGCAGTTGTTAATCCATTAGCGGCTGTTATGCTGGGAACATCAACATCGCAATTGCATTATGGTTTGCAGTACAAACGTTTGCTTCAGGATCACCGACGATTGCGTTTTTCTGTCTTGTATCAGACGGCACAGCCGAATGTTCAGGATCTTGGTGAACCCATATCATCAACGGATAGCACAGTCACTTTTATCGATGAACAATTGGGTTACCAATATGGGGAATTTCGTGCGGGAATTGAATGGAGTGATTTTCGAACCAAACACGATGCGATTTATGGTGTGGATCTTATTGCCGGATATGACGTCACCAGAAAGGAGAATCATCAGAAACTGGTAAGTTACACTGTACTTCCCGAGATCGTTGGTCCCGCAACTACTGTGGAACAAGATACCATGGTTTCTTTTCATGAACAGCGTTCGCTCGTTTTTGGTGCAGCCTTGATTTTAGGATATCGGGTCACCATGAAAGAACGATGGGAACTTATGGTGCATGCTTCTCCGGAAATTGTTTATTTCGCTCCCGTCAGTGAGTCTGGTAGGAGAGAGCCGGGCGAAGAAGGTGTGGGTAATTCCGTGCAGTTCAGGTTGCGGTTATTGGATATCTCATTGGCTTATTCTTTTTAAATCATGGACGGAAATTCCTTTGGAAAAATATTTCGATTGACCACCTTCGGTGAATCACATGGCAAGGCCATAGGTGGCATCATTGACGGTTGTCCAGCAGGTTTGGAATTTGATGAGGCATTTCTTCAAAAGGAAATGCAACGAAGAAAACCAGGACAAAGTGAAATCACCACACAGCGTTTGGAAAGTGATGAGGTAGAATTTTTATCTGGTGTGTTTGAAGGCAAAACGTTGGGTACTCCAATTGGCTTCTTGATTCGCAATGAAGATCAACGCTCTTCTGATTATGAATCCATAAAACATATTTATCGTCCGGGACATGCTGATGCGGTTTGGGATAGAAAATTTGGATTCAGAGATTATCGCGGTGGTGGAAGAAGTTCTGCTCGTGAGACCGCATCGCGCGTGGTTGGCGGTGCAGTGGCTAAGATCTTGCTTCGTACGTATGGCATACGCATTCATGCTTACGTGAGTAAAGTAAAACATGTTGAATTGAAAACTCCATTTCAGGATATTGATTTTTCGCTGACAGAAAAAAGTTTGGTTCGGTGTCCGGATCCGGCTATTTCGGAGAAAATGATAGCAGTCATTGAATCTGCTCGAAATTCTGGCGATAGTGTAGGAGGAACCATTGATTGTGTCATATCTGGTGTTGAGGCGGGGTTGGGTGATCCGGTATTCGATAAACTGGACGCTATGCTAGCACATGCTATGTTGTCGATCAACGCAACCCGTGGTTTCGAAATGTTTCGTGGATTTGAATCAAGCGGTTTGATGGGCTCTGAAAATAATCTGGTGAATACCGGAATTGTTGGCGGTATATCTGATGGTCATCCTATTGTATTCCGTACTGCTTTTAAACCGGTATCTACTATTTCAATGGCTCAACAAGCCATGACGAATACTGGTGAGGAAGTGACCCTCGAAGCGAAAGGTAGACATGATCCTTGTGTGCTACCACGCGCTGTTCCTATCGTGGAAGCTATGGCTGCTATGGTGATGGCCGATATGGTGTTGCGTATGAGAAGCGATAGGGTGTAATCCGCGATTTATTTTATAGACATCCAAATTTTTTCAATCGCCATTTCCTTGTTCTTTTTGTTCTGAGAATCTGGTTCTTCTAATAGGTACAAATCGTAATGAACAAATGGCTCAATCTCAAATGTGAGTGGATCATCTTTCTGATGCGGTCCTACTAGATATTCTGCTACTTCAGAGTCGCCATATTCTTCATCGTAAATCCATTTCACACTGTATGCATAAAGTTCATACTCTTTGCCACCAACATTGCGGGTATACTTCTTCTGCCATTTCACTTCTACCTTAGTTCCATCTTCATCGTCATACATGATGTAGCAGAGGTAGAGGCGATCCAACTGTGATTGCTCCAAATATTTCTTCGGAATTTCTTTCAGTTGACCTGACTCTTTTAATTCCTTAACCAGTGTAAAGCCATATGGGCTCTCCAAGACTGATGTCTTTTGGCTTTTTGAAATCTTGAGGTTGTGATGCATGCGTGCCTTGAGTACTTCATAATCACCGAGACTTCCTTTTTCTGGTTTTAGATTATTCAGGATTTCTATCGATTTATTTGAACGAGGTAACAATGCAATCAAATAAGCCGACGAAGCATCCACATCGAAATAGCTATCTGATCTTCGGTTGGCAAGGGCAGATTCCATCAATTGAAGAACCTTGGCTTCATGATTCAACAATGATGTTTCCAGGTCCTTTTTGTACAGAGCAATCACGCTATCTTGATTGTTCTGATTGATAAATTCATATCCAGGAGTGGCGTAATAAATTTGATTGAGGATGTTATCGCTGAGCGATGTGTGTTTTAAAGAGAACTCTATGATTTCACCAAGATGCTTGGCATAGTAATCCGTATCATATGAAGAAGGAACGGGTTCCCAAAAATTCACTTCATGAGGCTTTAATTGGGGGTAGAGTTCGAAATATACGTGGAGCGCTTCGTTGGTGTTTAGATTTAGAATGAGTTCGAGCAATCTTAATTGCACTGAACTGCTTTCTGTGCTATGAAATTTCTGTTTGGCCAATCTAAGGAAATCAACTTCATGAATACTCAATAAGTGTGTCGTTAATGCTTCGAAAATACTTCCATAGGAAAGGCTATCGTCAGAGCGATTTTTAAACCACTCAAGAATGAGCATCGAGCTATCCGCGGTTGCAACCTGGCATTCTCTGAAATCGTTGATGAGCTGGTAATTGTTGTTTTGATCTGTATTCTCTTCAATTCTTGCAATGTTCTCTATCAAACGATTTTTTGTGATGTCAAAATCACTGTTGTAGTCTACAGTAAACGACTCTATGATGTCATCAATCTTTTTGATGTCTTTCCAATCCGAAGGAATTTCAATCTTATAAGAGTAGAGTCTGTCACCCGCAATTTGGTATACTGAATGGGTGATGATGGTACTATCTCTGTGTGCAACTACACGAAGCTGCTTTTTTTCTTTGATGAACGTGGTGGTAACAATAGAATCAAACCATGAATACTGTTCCTTTGCCGTTTGCATCAACAAACTATCAGGATATGCATGAAAGAATAGAGGACTAAGTTTTTTGTAGGTTAACTCGCTATAAGTTGTTGAGCGATGATCATTCAATGACCATGTCAATTCATCGCTGTCCCCTGGAACCTCATATCCGAATGCACTTTTTTTCATTTTAGTCATCGGGCCATAGGTGATCACGCTCGCACTATGATCAGGCATCGTGTATTTCATTTCAGCCGCAGGTTCCAATGGTTCCCATCGGAATGAGGAAATGACGTGTTCAAAGATGTGTAAATTGCGCTGCGGACATTGGTATTCGAAGAATGCGATGGTATTGCCATGCATACAAATCAGCATGGATTTTACTTCTTCACCTTGTTTTTTTGTGACAAGTTTTGCCGGAAAGCCATCCACTGAAATTGATTTCTCTTCTACAATCTGATTTTCTAGTTCCGCTTCACTTTTGAAATCAGTGATTATGTTGCTTAGAGCTTGTATATTGTAGTATTGTGTTGCATTGGATGGGGTGAGTAAATTGATATTCATGATTCCGAGATCTGATGGAATACCGTTCATCACAATGCGGAGTTTAGAAAAGTGGTCTTCATCAATTTGAATTTTCTGAATCATTTCTTTGGTTTCTCCCATGAGGTCAACAGAAAAGGAACCCATAGGGGAGTGATAATTCTTCCACTCCAATTCACTTTCTTGTTGAGTGTTAGGTTTCGTTTGATCCATGATGATGGATGAGAAGTACCTTTCGAAATCTGGATTTTGCAAGTCAATTCCTGGAGGGCCTCCACACATCAGCATAAAGATGTTGTCGTTCTTTCCAATTAAATGTACCCTGTAATCACCTTCTGGAATGGAGTAGTAGACTTCCTTTGCTTGAGCGCCTTCAACCGGAATGTCCTGAGTGGATTTGATCTGCGCATTAGGATTCAGAATGCTGATGTTTTGAACCAGTTCATCCAGTACTTTCGGGTCCCTACCTGCGTTGTACTTTTTTTGTTCCATGCTCATGTAGATCTTCATGTTGGTGATATCCAACGAATAGTACATGGTTAATGCTCCGCCTCCATAATTCAATGGGTCTGGTGTCTTTGGCATCTCAACGCTGAATGATCCGTTCGGTATTCTAAACCTTGTCCAGTTACCGGGAAGCACAAGTTCTTCTGAGAGCATGTTGGAAGCAAGACCAGTGAAGGTTGCTTTGACTGGTGAAAGTTGATATCCTTTCGCTCTGAGCAATTCAATCACACCAGCTTCGCCCGGAAGATGGGCAGCACCAACTGCTGCGAACAATGTTCCTGTATTGAGTAAAGAATCTATTCCATCGGCCATCACAATATTTCGCGACAACATATTGAAAGCATTGATATCACCGGAAATAATGGCATAGGCTTTAAAGATGGAATCGATTTTTGCAATATCACCTTGCTGATAAATTTCCAGAAAAGTATTCCTACCCTCACTGGATTTTTGTTCAGCTTCTTCATAAATGAATTTCACAAATTCTTTGCGAAGCGCACTATCGGGAAGGCTCTTGATATCAACGTCATCTTTTTCCTTGATGAAAAACCTCATCTGATCTTCTATTACTTCTAAGCCTACAATTTTTTGTCCGTGGAATTTTGCTCTATTGTGCAAATACATATCCAGCGGTGAAGTGAATTTGGATTCCGGTTCTTTTTCCTCTGTCTCTAATATTTCCTTTTTCGATTTATTCTTTTGTTTAGAGCTAGATTTCTCATGTTCTGTTTCTTCATCAGAATCGGACATGATCAATGGTTTAAAGGCAGTAGTATCGAGGGGAATTATCTTTTCAAGGTCAACGGATTCATCGTCTACTTCGTAAAGATCAACATCAAACTTGTTATCCACGTACGATTGAACAATATCGGAGAATAAATTGTCCGTAAGTTCATCAAAGTTTATTTCAAAAGCTACTTGGTCACAACGATCGAGACAAACCAACACACTATCACTCATATCATAGGCTTCCTCATCCGTGACGTGCATGGTACCAAAAAGATAACCTTGTGATTTGCCTTCTTTTTGAATTTGCCAAAGCAATTGATAGTTAGGACGATCTTGTGCAATGGCATTTTCCACGATGAAGCATGCTGCAAACAAGAGAAGTAATCTCATTTTCATAAAAGAAATATAGGTAGGTTCGAAACAATTCATGAATGGTTGGTATGACCGTGGCTATGAATGTTGTTTAGTTTTCACTCACTTCATATTCCACTTCATACACTTCTTCAAGGGCTTTTAAAGCTTCCGGCGTTATACTTACACGATTGAAGGCAGAGGAATTGAGTTTGAGTTCACCCTCATCAGTTTGAATTTTAAGTCGCACTTGTGTTTTGCCTTCGCCATTTTTCAATGATGCTGCAAGTTTATCCACCAGTCCATCGTTGAGTGTTGCCAATGGAAGAGTGATGTCGAGATATCTGCCGAGTTTTTCTCTGATTTCGAAGAGCGGTTCAATCCTATTGATGCGGAATTCAAGAGCATTGGCGTCATTGCCATATTTTCTCGGCTGTACACGGCCAACCAGGAATAGTTTCGCGCCTGTATACAGAAGGTGTTTATATTTAAGATAATCTTCACCGAAGAGCACGAATTCAAATGTGGTATCGTAGTCTTCCAATTTGAACATGCCGAAAGGTTTGTTGCTCGTACGTGCGATTTTTTCCAGAAACTCGACCACCGTACCTGCGAGTTTGAGTTCACGGTTGTTGTGTGCTTCCATGTTCTGGAGCATAGCAAGTCCGCCCTTGCTGCAAAATGCATTGATCTCAAGAGAAAAATCGTCGAGGGGATGACCACTGATGAACATACCAACCACTTCTTTTTCCTTGCTCAATTGTGTCATGGTATCCCATGATTCAACTTTGGGTGGTTGGGGTTCTGATATCACTGAAGCTTCTTCATCACCAAACATGGAGAACTGATTGGTGTTTTTTTCTTCACGAAGTGATGATGAAAAACGTACAAGCGTTTCCAGGAAAGTTTCATTTTTTCCATCTGGCGCGAAGTATGCCGAGCGTTCGATACCAAATGAATCCAATGCGCCGGAAAGCGCCAGGTTTTCAAGCGTTTTCTTATTCGATGCTTTGGCATCAACTCGGGTGAGGTAGTCGTATATGCTGGTGAATCGGCCGTTTTTCTGTTCTGCCACAATACTCTCCACAGCACTTTCGCCTACACCTTTTACTGCAGCTAACCCAAATCGTATTTCGCCTTTTTCATTCACACTAAACAGAGCTTTCGATTCATTGACATCAGGTCCAAGCACAGGTATGTTGAGCTTTTTACATTCTTGCATGAAGAAACTCACCGTCTTGATATCGCCCATGTTGTTGCTCAACACGGCAGCCATGTATTCCGCCGGATAATGTGCTTTGAGATATGCCGTTTGGTAGGCAATCCATGCATAACATGTGGAGTGCGATTTGTTGAATGCATAACTCGCAAAGGCTTCCCAGTCGGTCCAAATTTTTTCGAGCTTGTCTACCGGATGATTGTTTTTAATCGCGCCTTCGATGAATTTACCTTTCATCTTATCCAACACGTCCTTCTGCTTTTTACCCATGGCTTTGCGGAGTACGTCCGCTTCACCTTTGGTAAAACCTGCGAGTTTTTGTGACAACAACATCACCTGCTCCTGATAAACAGTAATACCATAGGTATCTTTCAGGTATTCTTCCATTTCAGGAAGATCATAGGTGATGGCTTCAATGCCATTTTTCCTTTTGACGAAAGAAGGAATGTATTCCAAAGGACCAGGACGATACAAGGCATTCATGGCAATCAAGTCATCGAACACTGTGGGTTTAAGGTCCTTCATGTATTTCTGCATTCCATCACTTTCGTATTGGAAAATGCCGACTGTCAATCCGCGCTGAAAGAGCTTGTACGTTTCTTCATCGTCGATAGGTATCGTTTCAATGTCAATGTCGACATGGTGTTTTTCCTTGATGATACGAAGAGCGTCCTTGATGAGGGTGAGTGTTTTCAGACCCAAAAAGTCCATCTTGAGCAATCCAGCACTTTCAACAACAGAGTTGTCGAATTGCGTACACCACATGTTGCTGTCTTTGGCAGTAGCAACAGGTACATAATTGGTAATGACATCTGGGGTGATGATGACACCACAAGCGTGTATTCCTGTATTGCGCACAGATCCTTCGAGGATGGTGGCCATACGCAATACTTTTCCTTCATGCGATTGTTCCTGTGCAATCTCACGAAGTGATTTTGCATTCTGTAACTCATCGCCGCCCAATTCATCATTGAGTTTTTTGTCATCCCATTTGATAATATCGCTGAGGTCCTTGTTATCAGGCATCAGTTTCGCAATACGATCAGTATCGGGAAGTGGAAGTTCGAAAACGCGCCCGGCATCACGAATGGCTGATTTGCCACCCATGGTGCCATAAGTGATGATCTGTGCTACCATGTTCGCTCCATATTTGTTGCGCACATAGTTGATCACTTTTTCACGACCTTCATCATCAAAGTCGATATCGATATCGGGCATGCTTACACGCTCTGGATTGAGGAAACGCTCGAAGAGGAGTTGATACTTGATCGGATCGACATTCGTAATTCCAATACAATAGGCTACTGCACTACCTGCAGCAGATCCACGTCCGGGACCTACACTTACACCTTGTTTCCTTGCCTCATTGCAAAAATCTTGAACGATGAGGAAGTAACCGGGATATCCTGTATTGGCAATGGTGGCCAATTCGAAGTCCAGTCTTTCGCGAATTTCATCGGTAATGGTGCCGTATCTTTTTTCTGCACCCACATAGGTAAGATGACGCAAGTAATTGTTTTCACCTCGCTTTCCGCTATCCGTTTCATCCAATGGATCCATGAACTCGGCCGGAATATCGAATTTGGGAAGGAGTACTTCTCGCGATAATTTGTATTGTTCACATTTCTCAGCAATTTCCATAGAAGTAGAAATCGCTAAGGGAAGATCACGAAAGAGTTCGTTCATCTCTTCCGGAGTCTTCAAGTAATACTGATCATTGGGAAGACCAAATCTGTACTCACGACCTCTTTTACCAATGTATTTTTTGGGTCTTGAAACCTGTTCTCCCTCGCGAACGCAGATCAAAGCATCTTGTGCTTCACTGTCGGTTTGATGTGTGTAATAAGAAGAATTGGTGGCTACATATTTGACGTCGTGTTTGGCGCAGAAACTGAGCAATACCTTGTTGACGTGGTCTTCTTCTTCAAGACCGTGGCGGTTGAGTTCCGCATAGAAGTCATCTCCGAATTGTTCTTTCCACCAGAGAAAGGCTTCTTCAGCTTTTTCCTCACCTTCATTCAGGATTTTCCATGCTACTTCACCATAAACACCGCCGGATAAAACAATGAGATCTTCTTTATACTGAAGTAAAGTATTCCTATCAATACGCGGTACGTAGTAATAACCTTCTGTGTGTGCCAAAGATGAAAGTTTGGCCAGTCGGTGATAACCTGCTTTGTTTTTCGCAAGGAGTACAACTTGAAAACCATTGTCTTGATTGCGTTTGTCGTTCATATCACGACACAAATTCATCTCACAACCTACAATGGGTTTGATTTCTTGTTTGAGCGCGGAAGTAACGAATTGAAATGCGGCCATCATATTTCCATGATCGGTCATCGCAATGGCCGGCGAAGACCACTCTTTCACTTTTTTGATGAGGCCTGAAATGTCTGAGGTGCTTTGCAACACGGAGTATTGTGTGTGCACATGCAGATGCACAAAAGGATGCCATATGGTTTCAGTGACTGCCGTAGCATCAGTGACCGGAATGGAGTTGTCCAATACAGTCGTTTCCGGTTGTGCGGTTTTAAAATTTGAAGCACTCAACACAGGAGCTTCATAGGCAATGTCCGTTGGATTGGATTCCGGAACACGAATAACACTTCTTTTGAGCAATTCGAAGAAGCACTTGGTAGTCGCATCCACGTCGTAAGCTGCATCGTGTGCTTCTTGGAATTTTTCACCGAAAAGTTTTTCATGCAATTCGGTGAGTGTTGGCCATTTGAATTTTCCTCCTTTTCCTCCGGGTATGGCACAGAAGTCAGTGGCCAGTTCTTTGGTATCGAGTGATTTTTTTTCTTCCAGATAATTCGGCATACCAACGCGCAGCAATTCGCAGCCGACCACATTCAAATCGAATTCGATGTTGTGACCAGCGAGATAAGTGGTCTGATTGACATCTTCAAGGAACATGATCAACGCATCATTGAGCGAAATTCCTTCGCGAAGTGCGCGTTCGGTTGAAATGCCATGCACTTTTTCGGCATTGAATGGAATCGTGAATCCATCAGGACGAATGATGACACTTTTTGCGGAGAGCAATTTTCCACCAGCATCATGTAACTGCCAAGCGAGTTGTACTACACGTGGCCAATTGTTGAAATCGGTAAGTGGAGCATTCCAATTACTGGGAAGACCGGTGGTTTCGGTATCGAATATGAGGAACATCGGATAATCTCTGGTTATGCCGGAATGCCCTGATTTTCAGTTCAGGGTTAGAATTTGTCCGGTTCGCGAATTTAAGTGAAGCACATCCTGCTCTCCATGCTTCAGAAGAGGAATCTGATGGTCTGAAACCATTGATATTTCTGGACTGTTGAAAAGTATTTGCGCAGCTATCGCCAGAAAACGATCACGTTTTGTCACCTGATCGCGGTCGATCCCACCAGTTGCTTTTGGTTTTGACCAAGGTGATTCTCAATCCACCCTGTAACATCAACACGTTGTCATTTTTGTTGAGCAATCCTGTTGTGTTGTGACCATTGACTGCTTCTGCGAATTGATTCAACTCAATGTCCGGGAACCATGTCATACTCAATTCTGGTGTGAACAAAAATGGACCCATGGAAAAGAGATGGTATCCGGCGCCTAAGGAGGAACAAAACTGTGTGGTGTATGTCTTATAGGGCTCATCCTCCTGCCATTGGATCATTTCGTGGTTGTGGCGCACAAAAGGTCTTAGGTATGCATAGTTCAGACCAAGTGACATATAAAATCTCGTGCCCATGGGGCCGGCATTTTGAACTTGTTTGATGATGGCTTTTGGATGCATTCGAACGGAAAGTCCTACGGTCATCAAATGAAAACCAACACTTACTTGCTTTCCATCATTGTTGCATTGTGTTCTAAAAAGGGTATATCCCATTTCAGGAAGAAGGTGAATTTCATGTGCTTTCTGTATGCGTTTATTCCATCCGAATACAGCACTATAGCCATGTGTAAGTGGATACAATTCGTCTTCCTGCCAAGGACGTGATGTGTTGTAGGTCTGAAAAATTTTATCAAATTCCGGTGCATGAAGATAACGATACTGCAACTGAAGTGTTGGCTGTGCCAAGCAGTTGTAGTGGATGATGATCAACACCCCAACGAATAAAATACGATGTGAAAAAATCATCTTCATGCCAACATATTTAATACGGCTTGAAGTGCGCTCTCCATGGCGCCATGAACGGTCCCTTGATGCCCACCAGTATGTACCGCTTCACCAGCAAACCAGATTTTGTCAGAAATGGGTTGTGAGAGTGCTGACCTGGCGTTTCCGGTTCCCGGTTTATCGTATGACATCACACCTCGAAACAGTGGATCATTGCCCCAATCTTGGATGATATGATCAACATAATGACTTGAAACTTCACCCAGAACTTGATCTACTTCTTGCAAAACTGTATCGATGATGCCAATGCCCTGAGAAGATAATTCCTCTGCTTTCGCACCATGAACGATGGCGGTCAGAAATCGATCATCAGCACTTCGTTCAATAGCTGCAGTCGTGCGGAATTCGGGAATAAGGCCAGGGCCGAAAATTTTTCCCGTGTTGGTGGGCCAAACCCTATCATCGAATTGCAAAATGATCTTCAGCCCGGCATCAAATCCTATTTGTTGGATGGCGTATGTATGCGATACCGGTAATTCCGGAGTAAAAACTATGTCGTTGTTCTTCAATACCCCGAGTGGAACGGTGACTATAACTTTGTCAGCGCTGTATACATTGCCCGCATTGTCGGTTACAGACACCTTGGCTCCACTATAGTCGATGTTTGTTACAACGCTATTCAGTACCACCTTTTCCATTTCTTGACTGAATTGATTTTCAAGAATGGATGAAAGACTTTTATTGCGGAGTATTTTTTTCGATGTCCCAGACGCCCTTCTTTCTTCAATGCTTCTGAGACCATGCATTCCGACATGTTCGTCACAGCTGCCTATGCTATTGGCCACTTTGGCGTTGAATATATGAAAGACATTGTCGCTGACTCCTGCGAGATTGGCAAATACTTCGGCAGTAACATCACTTCCAGTATAATCACCAATGGTTTCGATGATTTGATTCATCGCATTGAAGAAGGTATTCTCTGTGGCTTCGATCTCAGTTTTGATCGAGCCATTGAAATAATACAATGTTGCTCCTGAATTTTCAACAAAAGTTGCACCTGATGATCTCACCATATCATACCATATAGAATGGTCACCCATGATTTCTTCAGCTCCTAATTCAATGTCGAAATCAGCATATCCTGATAGTGATTTGATGCGACCTCCAACGCGATCTGACGCCTCAAGTATGGTCACATTGTTTCCATATTGACTGAGGATTTTTGCCGCATAAAGACCGGAAATTCCTGCGCCGATGATGATAACATCGCCAGTAAAACGATGATCAAATTCGAGTTTTGTTTTTTTACAAGCAGCAAGGAAGGCAGGAAGAAACATCAGACCCGATGTTCCGACAATCATGTCATGCACGAATTTCCTGCGATTCATTTATTGTTCATTCATTTTCCTGAACTTTTCTTTGAAAGTCCAACTCAATGTTTTCGCCCGAAGTATAGCAGTTTCTGCTTTTTCTCCGGAAAAAAGTTGATTCACTGTTTTTTCAAAATGATACATCCATCGATCGAAATGTTCATCATTCAATTTCATATGAACATGTTTTTCGAAAACGTTGGTACTGTATCCTGGCTCATCTAAAAGTACGAATGACCAGAAATGTATCATTCTGGGTTTGTGTTCTTCGAAATTCATATGGCTGAAAAATCCTTTCAGCAAATCATCTTGCATGACATCTCCATAAAAAACATCCACCATGCGGTGGATGTCTTCTTTGGAAATGATATCGTGTTTGGCAAATGCTTCTTCCATGATCTCAGAGTCCTGTTACATATTTTTTCTTCGGATATTTCACATTGAATCGAAGTTGTTTTTTGACAGTTTCATTGGGTGAAAGCGTCAGTTTCCAAACAACTTTACCGGTAACAGCATCATATACTCCACCGCTGATGTCTTCGGTTTCAACTTCTACATCGCCATTTTGTGAAATAGGAATTTGGTCTTCAATGATGATCTCCACAGATTGTTTTTTGTTGTTCTGGATGGTAATCTCATAAGCTTTAGACGTTTTTTGTTTACCACCAAACATGCTGGTCTTACAATAATCTTTGATCTGATCTCTCTTCACACTGATTGCTTTATCTCTTCCAAGTGAAAGATTGAGCGTGTCATTAGCGAGAGCAGGATCGATGTAGCCTTTGCCTACATAAGTGCCTTTGAAATAAATATTGCTTTCCCCGGGAAGTAAAGAGTATTGTGCCCAATCAGTAATTTGTGCACGCAGGAATGCATCGTTATCCAACTTTGGAATGGTCACATAGGCATAAGTTGCCTTGAGTGTCTGAGATTGCATGGTGACATCATACTGTTGGTTGTCACTTGGGATGTCATATGGAATACTGATCTTAAATTCTGTGCTGACTGTATTCGACTGCATGGTGGTGTAGTTTGCTGCAGTCTGTGCTTGCATCACCTTGACCTCCTCGAGCATGTTATCATCTACATTACCTCCATAAGCTGCAGGTGCTTCAGCTCTTGCTCTGTAATTGCCTTTTTTATCCATAGCAGTAACCGGAATTGGTTCGTAAATATTCACATACCATGGATACAATTCTGGTACTTGTCCACCGATGTTTGGATTGCCAGTAGAAATAGTCAAATTCACATCATCCCAATCACGACCAGTGCTCTGATAAACTTTAGCGCGATACGCAAATTGAATTGGTGAATTCACATCATCAGCTCTGAGATCATAAATGGGATACCATCCTGCGCTTTGCGCGAAATAGGAAACACGCAATGGTGTTGTTTGCGCTTTTTCGGAAATCACCGTGATCAGAATTTCACTTGGATTGGTGCCTTTTCTGGCGTTGAGCGAATTCAAGGCGGTTTGCAATCTGCTGATTTCAGCATTGTTCAATCTTTCTTTTTCTCCCAATTCGATCCACTTGTATGCCAGTTCGGTATAACGTGTTCGATAAAAGTCCGCCATGTCTTTGAGATCCTCGGAAAGGAGCACAGCATTATCGCCTTTGATATTGCGGTTGTATTCCAACATCGCTTTCTCCTGACCTATCACATCTTTCAATCCGGCAATTTCTTTTTGCTTGAAGTAGGCATTGTCAAGACTGTCTTGCAATACTTTGACTTTAGGATTGGAGTTTTGATCCACCAAATAATTGATTTGATGTCTTACAGAGAGTATGGTGAAATTTGATCCTCCTTCTACCTGAATGGAATTGGGATCGAGATAAAGGGTCAGGTCGGATATCCTGAGTAAATTTTCTCCTTCTTTGAGCTGAACATTGGCGGTTTCCGTGATCTGGGCGCCAGCCATGAAGATGGTCACATCTGTTGTTTTGGTCGGAATAGCTTTGGGCAATGCCTGAGCTGAAACCTGCAACATACAGGTGAATAGCGCGATGGCCAGAATAATGAGCTTTTTCATCGTGTGAAATTATTTGGGTACTAAATTATCGGTAAGTCAATGAATATGCCGTTTGTTACAACTCAGTTATACACACGTTCATTTTCGCGATCGGGCTTTTCTGATTTGTTGTGAAATGGTTCACCCAGTTGACACCAAAGGCGCATTCTTCGCGGCTTATTTTTTTTTTTATCCTGAGAATAGGGGTGATTTCAAAATTGGTTGTCTTGCTGATGTAACACTAAAAATGAACGTTTTACCATGAAAACAACAAATCGTATCCTGAACACTACTCTGGTGTTCGCTGCTTTTTTAACAATTACCCTAACTTCTTGTGATAAAAAGATCCGCAAGAATGGCTCCGGTGTGATCACCACCACAACACGTCAACTTGGCGAATTCAGCGATTTGGATGTGGATGGAAGTTATGACCTTTTCATCCATGAAAGTGATGAACAAAAAGTAACCATTACTACCGATGATAATATTGTTGGGGAGGTTCACACTTTTGTACAGGATGGCAAGTTGAATATTTCCATGAGTGATGACTATTACAATTTTAAGTACACGAAAATGGAAGTACACGTTTACAATGATGCCTACAACAGACTTGATTTGAATGGTAGTGTAAATGTTACCGCTCCGGATAGCATCCATGGCTCTACTTTGATTTGTAGTCACAATGGAAGTGGTAATTGCAACCTGAAATTTTCTGGTGATGAATTACAACTTGATATCAATGGAAGTGCAAATATTCAAGCAGCCGGTGTAGCGCCTGTTTTGCACGCGGAAATCAATGGTTCGGGTAAAATAGATGCCTTGGATTTACAGTCTGTGGATGCGGTAGCCAAAATTCATGGCAGTGGTGATATTTACGTGAATTGCTCAGCGACACTGGACGCATGGATCACCGGAAGCGGCGATATCCGCTACATCGGAGGCCCAAGTGTCACCTCACATATTGATGGTTCAGGAAGTATTGCTCCATATTGATCTTCCTGCTTTTATCTTCGAAACCTGCATTCTATGAATGATCTGAAAAAATATCCCATGGCGATCAGCCTGCTGGTTGGTTTATGTTTTAGCCTCTTGGCATCCGGACATTACGCTGCACAGGATTCCTGGGTGCCACCACTGGAAAGAAAGGTTGTTGTGGATTTTACCAATGCAAAAGCAGTGGA
Organism: Flavobacteriales bacterium; assembly: GCA_019694805.1. Lineage (GTDB taxonomy): Bacteria > Bacteroidota > Bacteroidia > Flavobacteriales_D > Sanyastnellaceae > JAIBBG01. The sequence goes on from JAIBBG010000006.1 coordinate 87,573, forward strand.
TGTATTGGCGAACATAGAACAACTGGCGGGGTGCAGGTTTTCATTCAACGCTCATTTGATTTCTGAATCACAATTGGTGACTGTGAAGGCAGTTCAACGAACCGTTCGTGAAGTATTGGATAAAATGTTTAAAGGAAAAATTCAATACAAAAGCAAAAACGAATACATCATTCTGACTAAGGCTCCCGAGCAACCTAAAGTCATCTCTGGTTATGTTGAAAATGCCAAAGGTGAAAAGGTTGCGGGTGCATCGGTATATGATAACACGACCATGGCCTCTGCCACTACAAATGAATATGGCTATTATGAAATGAAGATTCGGCGCGAAACGCCGGTCCAACTTCAGGTGAGTAAATCGGCGTATGCTGATACCGTGGTTGCGTTGCAACCGGCAACTGCCACCCTGCAAAACATCATGATCGAAGAGGAAAAGGATACAACTCTCCAACATGCATTGCATACAGTCCGAGACTCTGTATTGTCAGTTTGGAGTGACGTAAGTGCGTGGACCGTTGAACAATTCACACGCAACCCGAACGTGGAAAATATCCGCGATACCTTGTATCGCGAATTTCAGTTTTCGCTGGTGCCATTCGTTGGTACCAATGGACGATTGAGTGGTAACGTTACCAATGGATGGTCTGTGAATTTGATTGGAGGTTACAATCGGGGTGTTCGTTACGGCGAATTTGGTGGCGTGTTTAATGTGAACCGCGAGGATGTGAAATATTTTCAGTTTGCCGGGATGACGAACATAGTGGGTGGAAATTTCGAAGGTGTGCAGTTGAGTGGTTTCTCCAATATCAATATGAAAAGGACTACAGGCATTCAATTCGCCGGATTCAATAATTTGAATTTTGGAGAAACTGAAGGGATACAATTTGGAGGATTTGCCAATACCAATTTGAATAAGACATCAGGTGTACAGTTTGCTGGAATGGCAAATGTGAATCTCGGTGAATTCGAAGGTGTGCAATTCGGAGGTTTTGCGAATGTCAACCGAAAAAAAACTGAGGCGGTGTCCTTTGCAGGATTCGCAAATTGTGCATTGAACACCATGAAGGGTGTACAGATCGCAGGTGCATTCAACCTGGCACTTCGTGATTTTCAGGGAGTGCAAATCAGCGGGCTGGTTAACGTTGCTGGCCGAGTGAAAGGTTCGCAAATTGGTGTATTCAATTTTGCGGATTCGCTCACTGGTGTGCCTGTGGGGTTATTGAGTTTTGTGAATAAAGGCTATCACAAAATAGAATTTTCATATGATGAATTGGGTTATGCCGGATTGGCCTTCAGAACTGGTGTGCGACAGTTTTACAACATCATCGGCGCTGGAGTTTGGCAGCAGTCTATGAATGACTCGGTACAATGGTGTTTCGGCTATGGTATTGGCACAGCTCCGAAACTGGGCAAAAAATTGTCCTTGAATGTTGATCTCGTTTCCAAACAATTTGTTTTGGCCAATGTGGATCGATTGAATCTGCTCAATAGGCTCGCCGTGGGAGTGGACTTTCATGTTTCGAAAAGATTCTCACTCTTTGCTGGTGTTCATGTCAATGGTCGTATTTACGATCATGATGCGGACCCTATTCCGGGCCAAGATGCGGTCCATGAATTCTATCAGGATAGGTTGGATTCATCCTATTCCATGGATGCCTGGCTTGGTTGGACCGCCGGTATCCGGTTGTTCTAAAAGCTTCATTCTGTACGATGACATATGTCAGCTAGTCTGCTGACAACCGACATGGTTTTTGATTGACCATTGATCAAACATTTGTCTTGTAACTAAAACATACAGGCCATGTCACTCATCAAGGCTAAAGAAAACAAAGGTGTTTCCGGTTTATTTCCGGAATTCTTCAGCACCGATTTTTTCAGCGATGACTTTTTTGGTCGTCCGATGACAAAATGGGTGCCTGCAGTGAATATCAAAGAGAATTCAACTGCATTTGTTGTAGAGTTATCTGCTCCCGGATTTTCCAAGGAAGATTTCAAAATTGAAATTTCCGGTGAGGACCTCAACATTGAGGCGAGTAGGGAAGAAGAGAAGAATGAAAGCGGTGAAAGATTTACCAGGAAGGAATTTATAACCACTTCGTTCACAAGATCCTTCAGGCTTCCACAGAATGTGAAAACAGATCATGTGGATGCCAAATACGAAAATGGCATTTTGAAATTGGTTCTCCCCAAACGTGAGGAAACCATGCAGTTTGGCCCTAAACAGGTCAAGATTTCATAGATCGTGGTGATTAAGATGAAGCCGCCCAATACCTTTGGGCGGCTTTTTCGTTAGAATAGATTGGACATTCAATTACTTGTCATATTTTTTTTACTCACATTACTTGCAGAAATCGTAGGTACAGTAGGAGGTTTCGGCTCCTCTGTGTTTTTTGTTCCCATCGCAAGTTATTTCCTCGATTTTCATTCTGTACTCGGCATTACTGTTTTGTTTCATATCCTGAGCAATCTGTCGAAAATTGTACTCTTCAGAGAAGGAATTGATAAAAGAACATTGTTGCTTGTAGGCATTCCATCAGTGATATTGGTGATTGTAGGTGCATGGTTTTCCGCTGAAATTGATTCTTCATTTCTTCAGTTTCTGCTTGCGTGTTTTCTCATCATTCTCAGTTTGTTTTTTTTAATCAGGAAAAAATTTGTAGTGAATCCAACAGTCTTCAATGGTGTTACCGGTGGAGCGCTTTCTGGTTTTATCGCCGGACTCGTAGGCACAGGCGGTGCATTGCGTGGAATTACCTTGGCCGCTTTTAACTTAGAAAAACATGTATTCATTGCGACCTCGGCAATGATCGATTTATTCGTCGATGCAGCGAGATCAGTCGTATACATTGGTAATGGTTTTGTTCACAAACATGACCTTTACCTCATCCCAGTGTTGCTGATAGCGGCTTTCACAGGAACATGGCTTGGTAAAAAAATTGTCATGCGCATACCTCAGGAAAATTTCAGAACTATCGTTCTCGTGAGTATTCTTGTCATCGGAATTCTATCGCTTTTTCAAAGCCATTTTGTTAATGTTTGAATGACCTAATCCGGAAAGATGCAAACCAGAATTGAAACAAGATTTGAAACCATTTTTAATCATGTGAATGAGGGAATTCTCATCGCAGATTCAAAGGGAATCATCATTTTGGCCAATCCTAAAGTGAATCAGATGTTCGGTTATTCCGATGGCGAACTGGTGGGAAAGGCTGTGGAAGTACTTGTGCCCAGAGAATTGGGCTCGGGCCATGTTGGCCATCGTGAGTCATATATGCGACATCCGGTGAAACGTCCAATGGGGAAGAATATGATTCTTCATGGGCAAAGCCGGGACAATCGCAAGTTTCCCGTAGAAATCAGTTTGAGTTACTACGAAACAAGTGATGGTATTTATGCGATAGCATTCATCATAGACATCACGGAACGATTCGAACAACAAGAAAAATTCAAACGCATCAACGCAGAGTTAAAATCACTGAATGAATCACTGGAGCGAAAAGTGGGAGAGCGTACGCTTGTCCTCAGAGAAGCTTTGCAAGAATTGGAAAATTCTCGTGATGAACTCAGCAATTCACTGGAGAAAGAAAAGGAATTGAATGAAATGAAAACACGTTTCATTTCCATGGCTTCACATGAATTCAGAACGCCTCTAAGTACCATCATGTCTTCCGTTTCTTTGATAGGAAAATATCCAAAGGAAGAGGATCAGGAAAAGAGAGAAAAACATATTAACAGAATTAAGAACGCAGTTTCTGGTTTAACAGAAATCCTGAATGATTTTCTTTCCATCGGAAAACTTGAAGAAGGAAAAATCATCGCCAATCTTGCCACACACGATATCAATGCTTTGATTGATGAAGTGATTACCGAAATACAACCGATTTGTAAAGTTGGTCAGGTCATCACTTTCACAGATGGTACGCCATTGAATTTGATGGTCGACAAACAAATGATCCGCAATGTGATGTTTAACTTATTGTCCAATGCCATCAAGTTTTCACCTGAAGATTCAGAAATACAAGTGGTTACTGGAAAAGCGGATGATCATGTGGTGATTTCAGTTGCGGATCATGGAATTGGTATCTCTGATGAAGACAAACTAAATTTGTTCGAACGTTTCTTCCGTGGACGTAATGTTTCGAATATTCAGGGTACAGGTCTGGGCTTACACATCGTAGCTAAATATCTCGAACTATTGAATGGTGATATTTCATTCATCAGTGAACTCGGAATTGGAACCACTTTTACATTTAGAATTCCACTACAAAATTCATAACCTATGAAAAAAATCTTGCTTATAGAAGACAATCAGGATGTAAGAGAGAATACCTCGGAAATCCTCGAACTTGCTGGGTATTCCGTTACAGCTGCTGAAAATGGCAAGGCTGGGGTGGAAGCTGCTTTGAAGGAAAAACCTGATTTGATTATTTGTGATATCATGATGCCTGTGCTCGACGGATACGGTGCTTTGCATTTGTTAAATAAGAATGAATCCACCGCTGCAATCCCATTTATTTTCCTCACAGCAAAAGCGGAAAGAATGGATATGCGCAAAGGGATGGAAATGGGTGCCGATGACTACATCACCAAACCGTTTGATGATGTCGAATTGTTAAATGCAGTCGAAAGTCGTTTGCGCAAAGCTGAAGCCATGCGTCGTGAAATGAGACCGACTCAGGAGGATATGAATGAGATGCTCGGAAAAATTGATGGGATTGAAGACATCACCAAGATTTCTGATCGTCAACAAACTCGCCATTTCAGAAAGAAAGATATCATCTTCAGAGAAGGTGATTCGCCTGCTGGTCTCTATTTGTTGAATTCTGGTAAAATTAAAATTTACAAGAGTCATGAACTGGGTAAGGATCTCATCTTAAAACTCCTTCAACCTGGCGATTTCTTTGGTTATATGGCCTTACTGGATGATGAATTTCATTTGATTACAGCAGAGGCACTTGAAGATTGTGAACTCACCATTTTCCCTCCTGAAGATTTTTACAAATTGCTCACACATCCTCAAGTCATGCAACAATTTGTGCGCATGTTGGCAGGAAACATCCAATCAGAACAAGATAAACTGATGGCTCTCGCATATAGCAGTGTGCGCAAACGTACCGCAGAAGCATTGTTGGAGTTGCGCGCGAGATATCATGATATCAAATCAGAAAAACCGTTTTCAATGGCCATTGCGAGGGAAGACCTTGCGAATATGGTCGGAACAGCTACTGAGTCGCTCATTAGAACGCTCAGCGATTTTCGGAGTGAAGGTATTATTGAGATCAGTGGTTCTACCATTACAGTAGTGAATGTTCCTCGTTTGGAAAGGATGAAAAACTAAGTGTTGCCATACATGATCGGATGTGAAGACTTGTTTTTCATTTCTTAAAATCATGATATGGGTTAAAAGGAGGGTATTCCATCTGATTCTTCTATGTTAAATAACATAGCCGGCGCATTCATGACGCCGGTTTTTTTTGGCCTCTTCTACTGGATTGACGCACTAACCTCGATCCCGAAATCTCTTTACTGACAAATATCACCTCACGCATTGAGCCGCCTCACCGGCTTTTCCATTGTTATTCAGGTAATTCGTACCGAATAACACACATTGGAATGAAGAACATCCTCGCCACAACGGATTTCACACCGGACTCGCTTCGAGCTGTGAAATACGCAGCCCGACTCGCTAAAGACGCCGGAGCTAAACTCACTGTGCTTCATGCCACTCATATTCCAGTCGTGAGTGATACCTATTTTGATGTTCGTGTCACCCTTGAGGAATTAAAAAACGAGGATGAAAAAAGTTTGACTGAACTGGTCAACAAACTTCAGGATGAATTTGGTCCAGAGTTGAAGATCAACAAAAAACTTCAAATCGGATTCACCACGGATGTGATTCGAGAAACCATCAAAAAAGGTGAAATCAGTCTTGTAGTCATGGGACTTACTCACAGCGATAAATTCAGTGAGGTGGTATTCGGAAGCACGTCAACTTCTCTTGCAGGCACAGTGGATGTCCCAGTATTGATTGTGCCTGATAAGGCTGTGTACAAACCTTGGAATTATGTTGCGTTTGCTTTTGATCAGTACAATATTCCTACAGGAACTGGTTTAAGAATTTTGCGTGAACTTATCAATATGGATGGTTCCAAGTTGCGTTTTGTTCATGTGAACGACAACGTCTTCAATGACGATGATGATAAACAACTTGCGCCTTTGTACAAATTGTTTAAAGGCGTAGATATGAAAACCTATTTCCTGAGGCATTCTCCAGGCAGAACCATGGAAGTGTTGATGGATTGGGTGCGCAGGCACAAGGCCTCCGCAGTAGTCATGGTTGCCAGAAAACACAATATACTCTGGCATATATTCAATGAAAGCAGCACAAAGAAAATGGCATTCAGATCAAATGTGCCGGTGTTGGTATTGTCGGAAAAAAAGAACCATTAACACCTAAGAAAATGACATTAACCCTCAAAAGGAATGTTTTGATATCGAACTTGCAAAGGGCGTTCGCCGAGCATTTTCCATTCATCAAAATTGAGTTTTTCTCACAACCTCATGCGAAAGGAAAACCTACTTCGGCGAAACTGATGATTCCTTCGAACAGGACATTATCCGAAATCAGGTCTTTCGCCAAAGAGGGCGAATTGGAAGTGAATCCTGATATGACTGTAGATCAACTCGAACAAGTTTTCGAAAATAAATTCGGATTGTATGTACAGGTATTCAGAAAGTCGGGCAGAATCTGGCTGGAAACTACTGCAACAGATGAATGGACTCTCAGTCGTCAAAATCAGGAAGGCAGAGAATTGTCCGATGGACCTAAAGAAGATGGAGAAATTCCTGATTACCACGAACAGGAATAGTCATGGAAAGTGCAAGGCAACAGACGCAGACAGTTTGCTATCACTGCGGTGAAGTCTGCAAGGAAGACCTCGTCATGACAGATGATCATGCATTTTGTTGTGATGGCTGCAAGGTGGTCTATGAATTACTGAAGGAGAACAATCTTTGCTCGTACTACAGCATCGATCAACATGCAGGTATCTCACCTAAACTGAAAAATTTTCAGGGAAGATTCAATTACCTGGATGATCCTGTTGTTCAACAAAAACTCATCAGGTTCAATGATGGTGAAACCACTGTTGTGGTTTTCAGTCTACCTCAAATGCATTGCAGTTCCTGCGTTTGGTTGTTGGAACACCTCTATAAACTGGATGAGGGTATTTCCCAATCGAGAACAGAATTTTTAAGGAAGGAAATCACCATTCACTACAATCCTCAGGTAACAACCATGAGAAAAGTGGTGGAACTGTTGACAACCCTTGGTTATGAGCCTCTGCTGAGTCTCGATAACTTGAGTGGTAAAGAACAGAAGTCGCCGCAGCGTGTGCGTGTTTACAGAATAGCTGTTGCCGGTTTTTGCTTCGCAAATATCATGATGCTCAGTTTTCCTGAGTATTTCCATATTACTGAAGAAGGAGATCATCAATTACAAACTTTCTTCTCTTATCTCAATCTCGCTATCTCGCTACCCGTATTGATCTATAGCGGTGGTGAGTTTTTTCAATCGGCTTGGCAATCACTTCGTGCAAAATTTCTCAATATCGACGTGCCTTTGGTTTTGTCGATTCTGATCACCTTCGTGAGAAGTGTTTATGAAATCGTAAGCGGAACCGGCGCTGGATATCTGGACTCTATGTCGGGTATTATTTTCTTTATGCTGGTAGGGAGATATTTTCAGGAAAAAACACACCATGCCCTGCAATTTGATAGAAACTATAAAAGCTTTTTCCCTATCAGCATCATGTTGCGCAAAGGGAAGGAAACAGAAGAGAGTATTCCTCTCACCAATCTGAGTGTTGGCGATGTTATGGTTATCCACTCTCAAGAATTGGTTCCAGCCGACAGTAAGCTGCTGAGTGATGAAGCTCATGTGGACTACAGCTTTGTTACCGGTGAATCGGCGCCGGTTAAGATTCGCAAAGGCGAGTTGATCTATGCCGGCGGCAAACAAACCGGTGGAGCTATTGAATGTGAGGTGCTTCGAGAAGTATCACAGAGTTATCTCACAGGATTATGGAATCGCGATGCTTTCAATAAAGGTGAAAAGGTGCATACGACTTTCATCGACCGCTTGGCCAGAAATTTTACCATCTTCCTTTTGGCTCTGTCCGTTGGAGGATTTTTCTATTGGCTTCCCACCGATATGACCCGTGGTTTGAATGCACTTACCACAGTATTGATCGTAGCATGTCCATGCGCGTTGTTGCTTTCTGCAACATTTACCAACGGTGCTATCATGCGCATTTTTAGTCGAAATAAATTCTATTTGAAAAATCCGGCGGTCATTGAGTCGCTGGCTAAAGTGGATCATATCGTTTTGGATAAAACAGGAACGATCACCAACAATGTAATCAAAGTGAAATTCTATGGTGATGAGCTTGGTGAAGTTGAACTTGAAAAGGTGTATTCGTTGGTAAGACATTCCAATCACCCACTGAGTAAATCGCTCACATCGCACTTGTCATTTTGTGATGCACGTCCGGTCACAGATTATGTAGAAATACCCGGTAGCGGATTGTCTGGTCGGGTAGATGGCATTGAAGTGAAAATTGGTAATGCTGCATTTTGTGATGTGGATGATCAAAGTAAAACATCATTTCATGGTGCTCGCGTTCATGTGGTGATACTCGGACATTATGCTGGTTATTTCGGATTTGAAAGAAGTTTCAGAACTGGTGCTCCCGAAGTCATTGATGGTATGAAGTCAGCAGCTTCACTTTCATTCTTGAGTGGTGACAATGAAGCAGAACGTGAATCGCTTCAAAAGCTTGCCGGAGCGAATACTCCCATGTTCTTCCATCAGACACCTGAAAACAAAATGGATTATGTAAAATCCTTACAGGATGATGGTGCTTTTGTCGCCATGGTCGGCGATGGGTTGAATGATTCAGGTGCATTGCAGCAAAGTCAGGTGGGTATTGCCGTTTCTGATGATGTCAATAATTTCTCACCTGCATGTGATGCCATTTTGGAAGGTTCAGCATTTGGTAACCTGGATAGATTATTCCAACTTGCAAAACATGCCCAACGAATTATTCTCGCCAGTTTCGGGCTATCACTCCTATACAATGTGGTCGGATTGTCTTTTGCTGTTACCGGTACATTGTCGCCGGTTGTTGCAGCGATACTTATGCCCATCAGTTCGATCAGCATCATACTTTTTACCAATGGACTGAGTCATTTATCAGCGCTCAAACTGAAACTGAATCATTGATTCAGTAGTTGATCCCAGCTATAAAAGGTTTTCACACTCAAAGTATGGGGTGGCAATTCTATGCCTGACAATTATCAGTTTGTTGGATTTGAACTTGCCGAACTCGAAAGTGAAAATCTCTTCTCATCAGGTTTCCCCATGATTTAGATCACTTTCAAAACTAACGGCTATCACGATGCACACTAGGCCATGAATATTCCTTTGAACAGGTAAAAAATCATAAAAGATGAGTGCCATTTACATACTGATCGGAGCGAGTTTATCACTGGCAGTTGGCTTTCTCTTCGCATTTATCAAAAACGCGAAAGCAGGTCAATTTGACGATGACTACACGCCGTCCATTCGAATGTTGATGGACGATGAAATACCAACAGAAGACACATCCAAACAAACCAATACTAATCTATGAGCACGAACATTGAACGTTTCGCTTATGACAACACGATCGTGAAGAAATTCGCGTTCGCCACTGCGCTTTGGGGGGCAGTCGGTATGCTTGTCGGAGTTATCATTGCGCTGCAGCTAGTCTACCCGGCGCTGAATTTTGACTTTCCAATGACTACCTACGGAAGGTTGAGACCATTGCATACGAATGCGGTGATTTTCGCATTTGTGGGAAATGGTATTTTTATGGGAGTTTATTATGCACTCCAGCGCCTTACGAAGGCCAGAATGTGGAGTGACAAACTTTCTAATCTTCACTTCTGGGGATGGCAACTCATCATCGTGCTCGCCGCACTCACTTTGGTGTTCGGTATTACCACCGGTAAAGAATACGCTGAATTGGAATGGCCAATCGATATCTTGATCACTTTGATTTGGGTCGTGTTTGGTTTAAACATGTTCATGACCATCATCAACCGTCGTGAGCGTCACCTCTATGTTGCGATCTGGTTCTTCATTGCAACCTGGGTAACAGTTGCCATGCTTCACATTGTAAACAGCTTTGAAATGCCTGTTTCTTTGTTGAAGAGTTATTCTTGGTATGCAGGTGTGCAAGACGCACTCGTTCAGTGGTGGTATGGACACAATGCCGTGGCATTCTTCCTCACCACTCCTTACCTCGGATTGATGTATTACTTCGTTCCGAAGGCTGCGAACCGTCCGGTTTATTCATACAGACTTTCGATCATTCACTTCTGGGCTTTGATCTTCTTGTATATCTGGGCAGGCCCACACCACTTGTTGTATACTTCTCTTCCTGATTGGGCTCAATCACTGGGTACTGTATTCAGCGTGATGCTTATCGCTCCATCTTGGGGTGGTATGATCAATGGTCTTCTTACTCTTCGCGGTGCATGGGACCGTGTTCGTGAAGATGTCGTGTTGAAATTCATGGTGGTTGCCGTTACTGCATATGGTATGGCCACTTTCGAAGGCCCAATGCTCTCTTTGAAAAATGTAAATGCCATTTCTCACTTCACCGATTGGACCATCGCTCACGTACACGTTGGTGCTTTGGGATGGAATGGTTTCCTCACATTCGGTATGTTGTACTGGTTGGTACCACGCATGTGGAAAACAGAGTTGTATTCACGCAAACTGGCCAACTGGCACTTCTGGATTGGTACTCTCGGTATCGTTCTCTATGCTGTACCTATGTATTGGGCAGGTTGGAGACAAAATGAAATGCTCACACAGTTCACAGAAGATGGCCGCTTGCAATATCAATTCCTTGATGTTGTAAAAGGTATGCAAGGTTTCTACGCAATCCGTGCATTAGGTGGTGTACTCTTCCTGGTGGGTGTGATCTTCCTGATCGTCAATATTTGGAAAACTGTCGCTGCAGGAAGCTTTGTCGCAGAAGAACAAGCAGAAGCTCCTGCTTTGGCTAAACGCGTTGAAATCCACGGAAAGGAACACTGGCACAGAGTGATCGAAAGAAAACCTGTTCAAATGTTGGTACTCGCATTGCTCGCGGTTGCTGTTGGTGGTATCATCGAAATGATCCCAACCTTCCTCATCAAATCCAATATCCCAACCATCACGGAAGTGAAACCTTATACTCCACTTGAATTGGAAGGACGTGATATATATATCCGTGAAGGTTGTTATACCTGTCACTCACAAATGGTAAGACCATTCAGAGCTGAAACAGAACGTTATGGAGAATACTCTAAAGCAGGTGAATTCGTATATGATCACCCATTCCAATGGGGATCTAAACGTACCGGTCCGGATTTGGCCCGTGAAGGTGTTGGCAACAACAAGAAGTCAAACTCATGGCACTACAATCACATGACTGACCCTACTTCAACTTCTCCTAACTCTATCATGCCAAGGTATCCATGGATACTCTCCAATAAGATTGATGAAAGCATGACTCCTGCAAAGATTCGTGCGATGATCACCCTTGGTGTTCCTTATCCTGAAGGATATGATCAGTTAGCCGTTGAAGAAATGCATAAGCAAGCTCAGACCATTTATGATGATCTGAAAGCCAACGAAGCTCAATTGCTGCTTGGAGAAGATGGTCTGGCACCAGATCAGGAGATCATAGCTCTGATCGCCTATCTGCAGAAGCTCGGCCATGATATTGATGTTCACAACAACAATACAACCGCTGCAAAATGAAATTCATCAACTATCTCACATCGATAACCGGGATTAGCATTTATCCGCTGATTTCGCTGATGATTTTCACTGTGATTTTCACTGTTGTGCTTTACAAAACATTTTCTGAAAGCAAACAGAGTATTGCAGAGCAAAAAAATATTCCTCTTGATGACCAACCTTCAATCTGACAAACCTATGCTGACCACATATAAATCAATTCGGTTTTTCACCACTGTACTTGCACTGGTTGCAACACAGACTGGTGTGTTCGCGCAGGCCGCTGCTGCGGCAACCGCACCCGCTGCGGAACCTGTTAAGCAATCAGTGTATACCAGCCCGGTGTTTTACGCACTGGCACTTGTAGCCCTGGTGTTGCTCATATTTATCTTCCAACTTAGCAAAGTGGTTTCGGCTGTTGCCAAAAACTACCAGCGAGGTGATGGCAGTGCCTGGGATAAAATGAAAATGGTGGTTGCGATCATCACAGCAACCTTGTTCTTCTCTCAGGATGCTTCAGCTCAAGCTGCAGATGCTGCTGCAGCTGCCACTGCTCCGGAACAGGCGCCTGTTCTCGATTTTCTCCATCAGGGTTTTGGATACAATGCCATCAATGCATTGGTTGTTGTGATCCTCATAGAGCTATTCGTCGTGGTGTACCTGGTAAGAATGATCAAACTGTTCATTGTTAAAGAGGCAGAATTATCTCCACTGAAAGAACACGCCGAAAGAACTTCTGTGTTCTGGGATAAACTCAACGCATCTGTTGCGATCGAGAAGGAAGCTGCCGTGCTTACTGATCACGATTATGACGGTATCCGCGAATTGGATAACGCCCTGCCACCATGGTGGAAATATGGATTCTATTTCACCATTGTTTGGGCTATGGTTTATCTGGTGTACTTCCATATTTCGAATGGACCATCAAGCGCTGATGAATACAAGGCTCAAATGGATGCCGGTGCTGCTCAGGTAGCTTCGTATCAAGCAAAAGCAAAGGATTTGGTTACTGAGAAAACAGTGACACTGATGACTGAAGCTTCTGATATCGATGCCGGTAAAGCTGCTTTCGTTCAATATTGCGCTGTTTGTCACGGACCAGATGGTGGCGGTATCGTAGGTCCAAACCTCACCGATAAATTCTGGCTTCATGGTGGTGATGTGAAAGACGTTTTCACAACCATCAAATATGGAGTGGCCGGTAAGGGTATGAAATCATGGCAACAGGAATTGTCTCCAAAAATGATTGCTCAAGTATCTTCTTTCGTACTGTCTTTGCAGGGAACTACACCAGCTAGTCCTAAAGCACCGGAAGGAACAGAATATATTCCTGGCGGTGCAGCTGCAGATACTACACAAACAACAGCAACAGATACTTTGGTGACAGATAGCACAGAAATGATGAAGTAATATATTTCCGAAGAAAGTAATTTTGGCAATATAATAATGATAACCCCGGGATATGAATACGATACAAGATGAAGATGGCTCATTCAGAGATTCGGTAACACACATTGATGAATCTGGTCACCGGGTTTTCTTTTATCCGAAGAAACCATCAGGAAGGTTATACCAAGCACGTACTTATGTGAGTTTTGCCTTCCTGGTGATTTTCCTCACAATTCCTTTTTTGAAGATTGATGGCGATCCGCTTTTCCTCTTCAATATTGTAGAACGCAAATTCATTCTCTTCGGCGTTCGCTTCTGGCCTCAGGATTTTTTCATCTTTATGGTTGGGATGATCACATTCATTGTGTTCATCGCGCTCTTCACGGTTGTTTATGGCCGTGTGTTCTGCGGATGGGTCTGTCCGCAGACAGTTTTTATGGAAATGATCTTCCGCAAAATTGAATATGCTATTGATGGCGATGCGAATTACCAAAAGGCATTGAGGAAAATGCCATGGAATGCCGAGAAGATCAGAAAACGCGTTACCAAATGGATCGTGTTCTATATCGTCGCGTTTATCGTGTCGAATGTGTTCCTTTCTTATATCATTGGTATGGATAAATTGTACAGCATAGTTACCGAACCGCTGTCACAACATATTGGTGGATTGATCCTCATGCTCATCTTCAGTTTTGTTTTCTTTTTTGTTTATCTGTGGTTTCGTGAACAAGCCTGTTTGGTGGTCTGCCCCTACGGTCGTATGCAAGGCGTATTGCTCGATAAGCACTCAATTGTCGTGGCATATGACCATGTTCGTGGCGAACCGCGTCATAAACCAACCAAAGAAGAACTGAAGAACGTAGGCGATTGTGTGGATTGCAATGAATGCGTTCGTGTTTGCCCAACAGGCATTGATATCAGGAATGGTACTCAATTGGAATGTACCAACTGCACAGCATGTATTGACGCTTGCGACACCGTCATGGATAAGGTTCACAAGCCGCGCGGTCTGGTACGTTATGCCAGTGAATTCACCATTCAAAGTGGTAAACGATTGCGCTGGACGCCAAGAATGATGGCTTACACGGGAGTGTTGTTTGTTCTCATCGGATTGGAAAGTTTCCTCCTGATTACTCGTTCTGACTTAGACGTTACTGTTGTTCGTGCTAAAGGAACATTATTCTATACAGAACCCGACGGCAGTATCAGCAATCTTTATAATGTAAAAATCATCAATAAAACGAAGGATGATATGCCGCTTCAATTTGTTAGTCTTGCAGAGGGTGCAACCATCAGATTGGTCGGTAATCAGGACCTTGTTGTGAAGAAGGATAGTTTGCTGGATACTCAGTTCTTCGTCATCCTACCTGCTGATAAGATTATGCAGCAAAAAACAAAAATGAAAGTTGAAGTTTTAAGCAACGGTAAAAAAATTGTAGAAGCCAAAACAACTTTTCTGGGACCTGCCCATAAAAAATAACGATCACCTATAAAATCACACGTCATGAATATCAATTGGGGTTGGAAATTAACGATAGTCTACGTGGCATTCGCTGCCGGTATACTCACCTTGGTTTTTAAAGCAAAAGGTCAGAAAGTGGATCTGGTAACTCCAGACTATTACAAACAAGAATTGGCATTCAGTGGTCGTCTCGATGCGACACGCAATGCCTCCGCTCTGTCTGCACCGGTGAAATTTGAGTACGCAGGTGAGGCTATTGCTGTAACTTTTCCTACTGAATGTGTAGGTAAAACTATGGATGGACAAATCACCATTTACTGTCCTTCGGATGCAAGTCTCGACCGAACATTGGCCATCTCTACTGATGCTTCAGGTACACAATGGGTTTCGAGTGAAGGATTGAAGAAGGGTTTTTATGTCGCTCGGGCATCCTGGAAAATGGATGATAAAAATTATTATGCTGAAGAAGCTATACAAGTGCAATAAAATAACCCGATCCCCAAGTCATGGAATTCGTTTTTGCCGCATTAATACTTGGTCTTGCTGGTAGTCTACACTGCATGGGTATGTGTGGTCCGCTGGTCATGGCTGTACATAGTGTGAAAAGCGATGGTGCTTGGTGGACGAGAAAATTGGTGTATCACTTTGGCAGACTTATGGTCTATGCCACACTGGGGGCGATTTCGGGTTCTGTTGGAACTGCTTTCGAAGCTTTTGGCTTTCAACGGTGGTTATCTCTCGCAGCCGGTTTGATGATGCTCTTGTTTTTGGCTTGGCCATTGGGCTTCAATAAATTCAAAACAGGTCCACTAAGTCTGATCGGTTGGATTAAAACAAAATTCTCTTCACTGATCAGCAGAAAAAGTTTGTCTTCACATTTCACCTTGGGCATCATCAATGGATTGTTGCCTTGCGGTTTGGTTTATGTAGCACTTTCTGCATCACTCGCACTCGGTCATGTAGGCAAGAGTGCATTATTCATGGCACTCTTTGGCCTGGGTACAACACCTGCACTATTTGCAACCGGAAGCATCATGCAATGGCTTACCCAAAAATTTCGTGTAAAGTCTTATCGTACCATTCAAATTTCTTTGATGGTTATTTCTATGCTTTTGATCGTGCGCGGTGCAAATCTGGGCATCCCTTATCTAAGTCCTCAGATGTCAGCAAAAACCCATAAGGTAGATTGTTGTCATAAGCCATAGGACTCAGATCTTATTCACGTTTGTTCGAATGTTGTTCTCTTTTCATGACGGAGTTCCTTTATTACCGTATACTCTATTGGGATTTATTCAAATAGGAAAAATATTGGAAGGAGATAGGGGTGAATAGGTAGCAGGTTGTCAACATAGCAAAACCCATTTGCTATGAAACTTCGTTTTTTTCTTTTTTACCTCGTTATTGGCCTGACTATCCCTATGCAGGCTCAGGAAAATCAGGCCTTGAAACAAACCGTTCGGGGAACTGTTACAGACAAAGTATCGGGTGAAACACTGATAGGTGCCGTTGTTACCGTGTTTGGTTCTGATCCCACCATCGCTTCTGCATCAGATTTGGATGGAAATTTCAGATTATCAAATGTTCCGGTAGGTCGGAGAACATTCACCGTTGTACTGATGGGTTATAAGAGCGTTACACTTTCTGATATACTCGTCAATTCAGGGAAAGAGCTCGTATTGAATGTGGCCATGGAAGAAGAATTGGTGCTGACTTCAGAAGTAACCATCACAGCACAGGAAAACAAAAAGGAGCCACTCAACGCCATGGCCGGAGTAAGCACAAGGACTTTCAGTGTAGAAGAAACGCAAAAGTTTGCTGCCGCAGTGAATGACCCATCACGAATGGCTACTTCATTCGCCGGTGTGGTGAGTGGCGATGATGGCAATAACAAAATCTCCATCCGTGGCAATTCACCGTACGGTTTGTTGTGGCGAATGGAAGGATCTGATATTCCAAATCCAAATCACTTTGCCAATCCCATGTCATCCGGCGGAGGAATTTCAATCCTAAGTGCA
Source organism: Flavobacteriales bacterium (assembly GCA_019694805.1). Classification (GTDB taxonomy): domain Bacteria; phylum Bacteroidota; class Bacteroidia; order Flavobacteriales_D; family Sanyastnellaceae; genus JAIBBG01. The sequence continues at coordinate 104,272 of JAIBBG010000006.1, forward strand.
CAGACCTTGAGTAATTCTGATTTCTTCACCGGGGCTTTTCCCGCGGAGTATGGTAATGCACTCTCGGGTGTCTTTGATCTTCGGTTGAGAAAGGGAAACAACGAAAAGCGTGAATACACCCTTCAGGCTGGTTTTATGGGCTTGGATGCTGCGGTGGAAGGTCCATTCAGTAAAAATTACAAAGGTTCTTATTTGGTCAACTATAGGTATTCAACACTTTCAATTTTGGATAAAGTTGGGGTGCCATTGGATGGTGTCACCAATTTTCAGGATGTCTCTTTTAATTTCTATTTCCCCACCAACAAAGCAGGCAATTTCGAATTGTATGGTTTTGGAGGATTGAGTGACCAAAAGAATAAAGCAGTGCGCGATACTTCTGAATGGGATTATAGCTGGCAACGTTACGATAGCCGCTATTTTTCCAATACGGGCGCAATTGGACTCAAACACGTTATTAACCTGAATGAAAAGACCTACCTGCAATCTGCTGTGGTGTTGTCTGGTAATCATATCGGCTATGAACAGGAAAAGTTGGATGATGATTTTAGTAAAATAAAGGACTATGAAGAATCTGATTCTAAAACACGGGCTTTAGGTTCGCTGATTTTAAACCATAAATTCAATGCAAGACATCACGTGCGAGCTGGTGCTTATTATAACGTTTTCGGATTTCAGGTGTACAAAAAGTATCTTGATCTAAATGATATGAAGTTTTACGTGCCTTACGATAGAAGCGGTGAAACGCAAACAGTTCAGACTTTTGCACAATGGAAATTCCGCGTTACTGAACAGTTGACGCTCAACACGGGTTTTCATTATCTGCGTGTGAATGACAATGGCACCGATTCTTTCGAACCCAGATTTTCTGCGCGATATCAAATCAACGAGGACAATACAGTAACCCTCGGTTATGGCCTGCACAGTCAAATGCAAGCTGTTTCTATTTACAACACCACCATCACAGCAGACGACCTTTCCATTTCTCGACCCAACAAAAATCTTGACCTGAACAAGGCTCATCATTTTGTGGCTGGCTATGAAAGAAGCTTAACCAAGTATTTGTATGTGAAATCAGAACTCTATTATCAATCATTGTTCAATATTGCGATCAGTCCTGATAGTGGAAGCACTTTCTCAACTTTGAATAGCACAGAAGGTGTGAACTTCGGTAAATTGGTAAACCATGGTCTGGGAAGAAACTATGGAGCGGAGCTCACGCTCGAACAATTTACCCATCATAACATGTACTTCCTGCTTTCTGCTTCCATATACAATTCTGAATACCGCGCACAGGATAAGGTATGGAGGAATACTCAATTCAACACAGGGCATGCTCTGTCATTCACTGCGGGCAAGGAATTCAATGTGGGTAAGGTTGAAAAGAACAAACAACTTGGTATCAATATGAGGATGATTTACACCGGAGGTATGCGCAGAACACCGATCGACATCGAGGCCTCTTTAGCCAAAGGTGAAACGGTTACCATAGATAGCAAGGCGTTCTCTGAACAAAATAAAGACTATCTGAGATTTGACGTGAGGATTAGTCTTAGAACCAATCATGCCAAATCAACTTCAACATTGGCGCTCGACTTGTTAAACGCAACCAACCATAAGAATGTCTATGGTCAATATTTTGAACCGGAAAGTGGTAGCATTCGAACCATCCATCAGGTGCCTTTGTTACCAGTACTCAGTTACAAATTAGAATTCTGAACACATGATGGATCTGCTCTTCGTCGGAATGATGTCAGCGTGATGTATCACCGTAAAGAAGAGATTAGAGAATTATGGAATGTTGTGTTGGACTATATCATTCGCATCATCGGTATGAAGAACATACAGATGGTGCGAATGTGTTTTCTTGAGCTCATTATTTGAAGAGCATCAATCAATCATGCTACATGGAACTCGCATCTGATTCGGTTTTCTTCATGAGAAAACGTTTGTAGAATGCCCAGCTGTAATAAACCACCAATGATGTGATTCCTGCTGAGAACAGGACCAATGCAGGACCGCGTGTACAATCATTGCAGAAAAATTCACCACACATCCAAGTTGAGTTGGCACTAATCCAAAATAATACAGCTAGATTATGTGCGAATTCGGAGGGCATTTTTCGCGTTTTGATCACGATGAAAAGTGCGATCAGGAAAGTAGGGATAATCATGATGACCCCGAGTGTATGCGATAACATGCACCAACAGGTATCCTTTACCAACCAAAAGATGATGTGAAGGTTTTCTACACGTCTAAGTTTTTCTGAAATCATAACTGCGAAGGTAGAAAAAGAAAAACCCGGCACATGTCCGGGTTTTTATATCTAAATTGAATAGGATCAATATGCTTTTTTCTTTTTGCCTTTTTTGCCGCGATCTCTGTCACCGCCGCCAGAACGACCACCAAAGCTCTTGCGACCACCACCATCGTGACTTCTTCCACCTCCTTCGAATGATCTGCCGCCGCCGTAGCCACCGCCATCACGACGTTTGTCGCTGCGAAGACGTGTGCGTGGAATGCCTGCATCGCGGTTACCACGAGATTCTACTCTCACGGTGCGACCACGGTATTGTGCTCCGTGAATGGTGTCCACGATTTTTTCCATCACTTCCGTGCGAACTTCAATGAGTGAGAATGTATTCTTAACATCTGTCCAGGTGACATCCGTGTTTTTGATATCCGCATTTTCCGCGATGAAATCTTTCAGTGAATTGAAATCGAATCCATCCATCTGCCCTACGTTGATATACATCTTCACAACACCAGATGGTGATTTGCGACGATCATCTTGTGAGGCATTCATGTTCAGATCCGGCGCATTGCGGTAGTATTCCATGAAGCGGTTGAATTCAATAGATACAAAACGCTTGATGATATCTTCCCTGGAAAGCTCTTCCAATTCCGAGAATACGGACGGCAAATAACGTTCGATGCTTTTTTCATCAACTTCCACATTGTGGACTTTCTTCACCAAAGAAATAAGCTGTTGTTCACATACATCAAATCCGGTTGGAATTTGTGCTTGTGTGAATTTTCGTTTGATGATTTTTTCAATCTCACGAATCTTATGCATTTCCTTGCTGTGGATGATAGCGATACTCACACCGGTTTTACCAGCACGCGCAGTTCTTCCACTGCGGTGTGTATAGCTTTCAATCTCATCAGGAAGGTTGTAATTAATCACGTGGGTGACATCATTCACGTCGATACCACGAGCAGCTACGTCGGTTGCTACGAGCATTTGCAATGATCTGCTGCGGTAGCGTTTCATCACGAAATCGCGTTGTGCTTGCGATAAATCGCCATGTAAAGCATCGGCATTGTAACCGTCTTTGATCAACTGATCCGCCACTTGTTGGGTTTCAGCTTTGGTGCGACAGAATACGATAGCAAAGATGTCTGGATTGAAATCGGCGATACGCTTCAATGCCAAATAACGGTCTTTAGCGTGAACTACATAATAAAGGTGTTCGATGTTTTCGTTACCGGAATTCTTTTGTCCGATGGTCACTTCATGTGGATCGGTCATGTAATTGCGGGCAATGCGCTGCACTTCATGTGGCATGGTAGCTGAGAAGAGCCATGTGTTTTTCTCTTTGGGAGTTTGAGAAAGGATCAAATCCAAATCATCTTTAAAACCCATGGTGAGCATTTCATCTGCTTCATCCAATACGACGAAATCAATCTTTGACAAATCAACTACACCTCTTTCGATCATGTCCACAAGACGGCCTGGAGTAGCAGCAATGATTTGTGGACCTTTTCTGACATCGCGGATTTGACCATCAATGCTCGCACCACCATAGATAGCAGTGACATGTGCGCCGCCCATATACTTCGAAAAGTTCTGGAGATCACGTGTGATCTGCATGCACAACTCGCGAGTAGGGGCGAGGATGAGTGCCTGTGTATGGCGTTCTTCAAAATTCAGCAAGTCTACCAATGGAAGACCAAAAGCTGCTGTTTTTCCTGTTCCGGTTTGAGCCAAGGCAACAACATCTTGGTTGCCACCGAGCATTACGGGAATAGCTTGTTCCTGGATAGGAGTTGGCGTTTCAAAGCCCAATTCGGCAATGGCACGCATGACGGGCTTGCTCAGCCCGAGTAATTCAAAATTTAACATGTATAATTTTTATGGTTACACTGCCATTGTTGACAGTGTTTGTCGCTCACGAATTGAATTCGACAACCATTTTCAGGGATAAACTCCGCAAGGGATGCGGGACAATTGAAATGCGATGTAAAACCCGCTTCTGTGAAAGCGGCGGCAAATATACGATACTTTTTTGTTTTTAGTTCATTTTCATGGAATTATTGATTAAGGCCATTTCCAAAAACCTGTTTCATGATTTGCAGAATGGAGTTTTTTGGAGTTCTGAATACTGTTATTATTCAAGTGAAAATCCGGCGAATGCTGCGCTAAATCTCAATCACGTTGAACTGGCTGTGTTATTTGCCTCAACAAATTTTTGTTCCGCGAATCAAAGCGAATTTTTTTAAAAGTGCTCATCAGTATATGTGAGCTCCACTATTCGAAAATGCGAAAGTTCAGGGTTATCTTGAGGTATTGCTTTTGAGCATTGCGGCGTTTTTCATGAAAGATGATTGAGGGGTGATTTGTATTTTGATGTTCTGCGAAATTCAAAACAGATCGTTCAAATCAAAGTTTCATCCAAGTTTGTGAAATGATCGTGCTGCCTTTTGCGTTGTGAAGTTGGAGGATATACAATCCTGATGAGAATTGTGATCCTAGTTCAATGGTTGTTTTTACTCCAATTACAGGAATGCGCATTATTACTTGTCCCATTGGATTGGTAATACTCAGGCTGTATTGCTTGTTTGCATGTGCGCTTGGAATCTCTACAATGAAGTCTTCTTGCACAGGATTGGGATAAAGTGACCATTGCATAGGTTGATTCAACTCTTCGGTTGATGTTGTTGTTACATTGACTATTTGCGAGGATGAAACTTCGCAACCGTCAGAATCTATAACAGTAAGTGTTACAGTATATGTGCCGATGGCCAAGTAGTCATGGTGTGTTGTCATACCATATTGAACAGAACTACCATCGCCAAAAACCCATGTATAGCTTGAGTTAGGATCGTCCTGTGCGGTAAACTCAAACCCATAACCATTGTTTTCTGCGATTGTAATGAATGTTGAATCGGGATTGGAGAGCTCAACCAGAACGGGTGAATCAACATAACATCCGTATGCATCGCTTATTTCTAGGTGATACAATCCTGAAGTTGTAAAACTAATATTTGGTGTTTCAGGTCCGGGTACCCAGTTGTAATTCCAATCTGGATTTAATGGAGCTTCGAAGCTAAGTTCGAAACAACCCGATAAACTTTCTGGAATTGCAACCAAAGGCAATTCCGCTCCATATGGTTCTAAGGTTTGATCCATCCAGTTTAGTCGGTTAGCTAACCAATTTTTCATATTTTGAATTTGATCTGGATATGCGCTTGGATTTAAGGTTTGCCAAATGGAAAAATTTCGTTCTGCAGGACCGGTGAATAGCAATGCGGAAACGCTATCGATAAATGCATGGAAATTTGCTGTGCTATATACATCTGCTCGTAAACTCTTCCAACGACAAGCCAATTCATGCTGATATACTTCATCGGTATTCATTTTTGACCACCAAAATGGAAAAGGCCAACCTTCATGTGTGATCTCCCAAACCCAACCTTGGGCAGGATCTGAAGCCATGGCGCGATCGTAATCCCACGCAGGACCTATGCACAATTTTCCGCCGTCAGTATCTTTTTCCTTATACATGTATGTACTGCGACCGTATGAGTCGAAATTCATCGTGAATTCGTTGACGATCAGAAAATCAATGAATGTGCTTACGTCTATCCAATTCCGGTATCCCCAAGTTGGACTGAGATAAGCATCTGCATTCAGCGCATTTTCGAATGAGTCAACAAAGGCTTTGATGTATTCAGCTTGCTCGGGCATGATCTCATCACTTTTTGGATACACATATTTGAATTCAACGGGATTTCCATTTGTGGCCGAATTGATCGGGGGATAAACAGAGTTCCATGCACCCGGATCACCATTGATATTCATCTCGATGATGTATCCTCCTGTGAGTTCACTTCCACTTATATCGGATGGCAAAAGTTTAGCAATATCTACTCTGTTTTGGTTGCGTTTTACTTTTTCCGTGAGAGTATAAACGCCTATGTATTGTCCATCAAGAAAGATTTCACATAGGCGTGTCCTAGGTGCATAACGGCCCATGCGACGCGCAAATTCGTATGCGACAGTATTGATGACTATATTGTTGTCGAGGTATTCTGCTTTAAAAATCCAATCATTTTCTGCCGGCATGCCGAGCAACGAGGTATCGATTTTATTTCCTAAATCATCAATTAAATCGAAGTCGTAATTCTTCTTTGGATAAAATGGTCCCGTAAATCCTTGCCATTCGGTGAGAATTTGACCTTCGTAAGCAAAATTGGTATCGCTGAGGGTATTGATTTGTCCCGGTCCGTTGTCTATGATTTGCATGGCAACAGGAACTTTGATATCGTTATTGATGGCGTCTTGAAGTGTGGTTAGTTTAACGATAGGCAAAACAGAGGTCATATCACTCAGATAATTCAAACTGAAAGGAATTCCGCCATCACAAGAAGCACCATTATACATACCCACGCGAATGATGTAGGTGTTTTCAGCACTGAGTAAAGCCTCGATAGTCGATTGAGTGCCACATTGCGGATCGTCATCATTGTTATACAGTGAACCACTATTTCCTCCTGTGATGTCGACTGCAGAACAATCTGTGTAAACCCAGAGATAAGTATCACAAGTGGTGAGTCCGCAAGTGGAAATGGAGTAAATACCTGTTGAATCCGGAGTGAATGAGTAATAGGTATCGGTCTGTGATGCAAGATATTCACCTTCATCTATGGAATAAGGATTTTCGCAAACTGAACCCAACGGACAATTGAATGAATGCGATGCGGTTGTTGTGAATTCGCCACCATTCGCCACTTGCTCACCATTGAGCACAACAGAATAGGAACCGAGTCCATAACCGCAACAAATGCCGTCACCGTAGGCATCCTGGATCACGAATTGTATACAAGCGGATGAATCAATACAGAGGGTGTCATTATATATCGTGCCATTTCCAACTTCTACATTATTGGCAAAAAGATTCCAAGATGTTTCGTTGGGATATGAATCTGGAGTAATGTTTACTTCAACAGCCCATTGACCAGCCGGACATTGCGCGAGTGTGAAGTATGAGATTAGGAATGTGAATGTAAAAAATAATATGCTCTTTTTCATCTTAGAATGAAGTGGTTCCAGAGAAGATAACCGATTTGAGCAAATGTAATTCAATCAGGTGCAAGAAAGTTTGAGTATCACAATTTCGAAATCGGAAGAGCATGACATCAACTGATATAGCGAGGATTTTCATAAAAATACATGCTGAAGAAAATAAATGCTATTGAATTAGATTTACGCGATTGAAAATTTTGCCATGAAAAATGAAATAGCCGAATATCATGAATTGCTGAATTCAGAAGACCAGCTCATCTGTGAAAAGCTATACGATGTGATTTCAACTGCTTTGCCACAGGCGGAAAACAAAATCTGGCATCGACATCCAGTTTGGTTTCTGGATGGAAATCCCATCGTGGGTTATCATAAGTTGAAAGATTCTGTGAGGCTCCTGTTCTGGAGCGGACAATCTTTTGATGAAGAAGGACTTGCTCCGGAAGGTTCGTTTAAAGCTGCTGAAAAGCGATACTCTGATGTGAAAGAGGTTAAAGTGACGGAATTAAAACGTTGGCTCAAAAAGGCACAGGATATTCAATGGGATTATAAAAACATTGTAAAGAATAAAGGAAAATTGAATCGGCTGAAATAGCCGCCTGGATAAGTCAATGAAATGATTCTCTTTTCAATCAACTTGCGGTATGATCAATGAAAATGAATTAAGGAAAATGGCCATGTCATTGCATGCAGTGATCGAACAACCGCATTTCGAGAAAACATCATTTCGTGTCAAAAAGAAAATCTTTCTGACTTATGATAAAAACTCTCATCAAGCTGTGGTTAAACTCACAGAATCAGAACAGGATATTTTTCGAATAGCATCGAAAGGTTCCGTCGCTCCGGTCGATAACAAATGGGGCAAACAAGGTTGGACAAAGGTCGACCTGAAAACAGTCGACACCACACTTTTTTCGGAAGTGTTAAAGGTCTCATACGATCATGTTCGACATGATTAACACCACCGGGGTTGATTTTTTTAGCATATATATAAGCGGATGATTCAGATACAAGGCGTCGAAACAATCCTATTCGTCCATGACCAGGAAGTTAGTATGAGGTTCTATCGCAATTTGATGCGAAAGGAGCCTATACTTCATGTTCCGGGCATGACAGAATTCGAATTGTGCTTTCAACACAAACTTGGTTTGATGCCCAATGAAGGAATCCATAAAATCATCGGAGAACAATGGCCAAATCCAGCCAGCGGCCGCGGAATCCCTCGTTGCGAACTATATCTGATCGTTGGAGATGTTCAACTGGAATTTGAAAATGCCCTGCAGGTCGGGGCAACATTGATAAGTCCTGTCTTGCAAAGGGATTGGGGAGATATCGTGTGTTATTTCGCCGATCCGGATGGCCATGTCATTGCCTTTGCCGAAAAAGCAACTGAATCGTTCTGATTATCGACTTATCGATGATGTCACGGGTAGTTTTTTGATTTTGCGGTCATTCTCTACTGTGTGGTTGGTGTATTTTCGCGCGAACAGCCCTATTGCTTGCTTCATCATGAATTTGAACAGATTTTTTCTGGCAGTTTTATTTGCCTGCCTTTTCACCTCAGCTACTTCTTATGCGCAGTCTATCACAGTGACAGCGCCGAATGGTGGTGAAATACTGTATGCTTGTCAACAGTACAATGTAACCTGGACACAAACAGGTTCTCCTTCCAACTATTGGAATATCGATTACTCGCTTGATGGAGGTACCATCTGGACAAGTGTCGCCAGTAATTATCTGAGTAGTAATGGCACGTTTCTTTGGACTGTCCCCAATGTTCAATCAACTACTGTTCTCATGCGGGTCTTCGATGCCAATAACCCTGGCACTGTAGATCAAAGCAATAATTATTTTACCATCAATATACCTGTAGTCCTCACTGCACCCAATGGTGGTGAATCATGGCAAGGGAATACTGTCCACAACATCACTTGGAATACCATAGGAACATCTAACACATTTAATCTCGCTTATTCGCTCAACAATGGTACTTCATGGACGAATATCATTACGAATTACAGCACCGTGAGCGGTAGCTACGCCTGGACAGTTCCTTCAGTGAATGTATCGAATCAATGCCTCGTGCGTGTTATGGATGCGGTAACCAACTGCATGCAGGATGTTTCAAATACCGTATTCACCATTACACCTCCAACACCACAAGTGACCTATCCGAATGGCGGTGAACAACTTTATGCCAATTGTTCATTTACCATCACATGGAATCCAGCTTCTTATTTTTCCAATGTGCAAATTGAATATAGTCTCAATGGCGGTGCATCTTTTACCGTAATTACTTCCAACACGTCTAATGACGGTACCTACAACTGGACTCCCCCAACTACACCAGATAACGGAGTGAGGATTCGTGTTTGTAATGTTGAAAATCTCTCCATCAACGATGTGAGTGACGCTAACTTTTCTCTTTTACCGACTGTTCGAATTGTCTCACCCAATGGAGGCGAAAATTGGACAACTTGTAGTGTTTACAATGTGGTGATTGACTATGGTCCTTGTGTTGGTTTTATTGGGATGCAGTACAGTACAGATAATGGTGTGAACTGGAATGGGGCAACCATCACATTGGTTTCCATTTCAGGAAATGAACGTACTTATTCCTGGCAGGTTCCAAATACCATTGGTACTGATGATGTCATCCTTCGGGCATATGATGGTTTCAGTTCTTCTAACGTGGATGTGACTGATGCGGCTATCAATGTTACGGCCAATTCAGTCATCAATGTGCTTTCACCCAATGGCGGAGAATCCATCGCCGCCGCGAGTAGCTACAACATTACATGGAGCAATTCAGTACAGGCAAGTGGTGTTTACAATATTCAATTTTCATTGAACAATGGATCATCATGGTCGACTGTTGTGAACGGTATTTCCGGCAATGCGTATAACTGGACGGTGAATAATGCCGTGAGTTCACAATGTCTCATCCGTGTGATTGATGCAAACAATACTTGCTACCAGGATCAGAGCAACGCAAATTTCTCCATCACAGGTTTGGTGCCGACACTCACTTCTCCAAATGGGGGAGAATCGCTTTATGCAGCATGTAATTACAACATCACCTGGAATTCTTCCACCTTCTATAATAGTGTTCGACTTGAATACAGCAGCAATGGAGGATCAACCTGGAATGTGATCACCAGCTCCACGTCAAATGATGGCCTCTATGCTTGGTCAACACCTAACTCGACAGGTACAAATTATCTGATCAAGGTGAGTCAAATAGACAACATCGCCTTGAATGATGTGAGCGATGCAGCATTCAACATTGTGCCTCATATTTCGATCGTATCACCTACCGGTGGTGAAACATGGACAACATGTTCAACACAAAGTGTGGTTCTGGATTTCGATCCGAACTGCGTGGGTTCTGTGGGCATTCAATACAGCACGGACAATGGATTGACATGGTCAGGTCCATCTTTCACACTGACGGCAATCAATGGAAATCTTCGCACGTATACATGGACAGTATCGAACACCATTACCACTTCAACCATATTGATGCGTGCTTATGATGCATTCAATTCGACATACCAGGACATAACCGATGGCGCGATCAATATTGTACCGAATACTGTTCTA
>JAIBBG010000036.1 GCA_019694805.1 Flavobacteriales bacterium
TGGTTTGGGTTGGTAAAACGATAGCCAACGCTTCTCACCGAATGAAAATAAATGGGATTTCTACTATCCGGCTCAAAGTGTTTTCTAAAAGCCAGGATATAGTTGTCGATGGTTCGTGTACTCGGGAATACGTCATAACCCCATATTTTCTCGAGAATTTCTTCTCGGCTCACCACTTCACCTTCACGTTGGATGAGCAATTTGAGCAACATCGTTTCTTTTTTAGATATCTCAATGGATTGCCCATGTTGATCGCGGATGGTAAAATGGAGGAAATTGATTTGATTTGGTCCAAAAGAATACTCATGCATATCGGCCAGCGCATGGTGGCTTTCATGTCTTCGGATCAGTTTTGATATTCTCAATAACAATTCCTCCAAATCGAAGGGTTTAGACATATAGTCGTCTCCACCAATCTTGAGTCCTTCGACCCTGTCTTTGCCAGAACCTTTGGCTGATAAGAAAAGTACTGGAGTTTGATTGCCTTCTAAACGAATCGTCTGACAAACGGCAAACCCGTCCAATTGAGGGATCATGACATCCATGATCGCCAGATCGAAAGCCTGATTCCGGAATTTGTACAAAGCATCCGGGCCATTGCTCACATGCACAACATGATAGCCTTCAAGCCCAAGTTTGATTTCAAGAGCTGAAGCAAGACTTTCTTCGTCCTCAACCAGAAGAATTCTATACTGACTCAATACGTGTTGATTTTATATAACCAGAACAGCTTAGTGCTGTGCTTCACCTTCTTGGTGTTCGTGTTCATGCTCATGCTCGTGGTCGTGGTCATGGCCATCTCCTTCGCTATGGTCATGGTTACATGTGCCCGTTTTAGCGCCTCCCTCTGGTTCTTTGTATCCTTCAATCATAACGCCTGTGGCGACGAATGCCAATACTTTTTCAGGCTCTGTAATTTTCGACACTTCCTCTTCAGATTTGCCTTCTTCCATGGCATAGTGTTTCAAATCTTCTACAGAACGCTCGTAGTAATAAGCTTTACCTTTTGCTTCTGCTTTCAAACCTCCACAACCTTCCAATGGGACAAAAAACACGTGGTCTGTCGTGATTTTGATGGTTTCGCCATTGTCCATGCGGAAGTTCAGCCAGCAACCTGCATTGGGGCAAGTTTGGTCAATCACACCGCTAATGGTTGTTTCAAGAGAGTCTTTGCCTTCGAGCTGAGCAGGTAAGGTATTCACCGGAATGGCTTTTCCCAGTTCGAACTGCTGTCCATAGAATTCCTGTGTGGGCGCAGCGTTCTGATCCGCATGATTATGGCCTGAATGATCACAACCGCCCATCATCATGGCAGTAAAAGCAAAGACAATTATTTGTTTCATTGATGTTTTTGTTAGTGCTGCGAAAATAATACAGACAACCTTTACCGTAGTTTGATCTTCTGAACAATCTCACTGGAATTCCCACAGTCGTCGGTGGCGGTCCAGGTGCGAATCACAATATCCTTTTCCAGTTTATCCGAGTAATGGAGTTCAGGCTGAGTTCCGCTGTTGTCGGTGGCAGTTGGCACAGCAACATTCGGCAGATCGGTTTGTGACGACACGGTGAGCTCTGGTGAAATTGGATCGAATCGGGGTGGAGTAGAGTCCTTGAGGTGAATGAATACGGTGGCTGTTGCATGATTACCGCAAGCATCAGAGAATGAATACGTACGAATCAAAACCCCCGCACAACCACCAGATGCCTTTTCATCGAGAAACGCCTTTTGAATAACCGAACATCCTCCGGTGGTCATGGGACCTAAAAAACCATCGAGGTCATCCATATTGATCGTAACTTCTGGTTCGTACTTCGCCACCACAATACTTTGTGAATGGCTCCTTCCGGATGCGAAACACAGTAGTGCTATGACCCATGTTTTTTTCATAAAAGCAAAAACCCGCATCGGGGCGGGTTATTGCAAAGTTATGTAAAAATGTATCTCTGAATTTTGCCGAAACGCAACGCTGGCTTTCCGAGCAATATTCCCCAAGCTGATTCGATGGATGAATCAGGGTGGTTATTTACTTACACCTTCTGTAACTGTTCTTTCAGGATTGAGTGCAGCTTTTTCGATACGCATACGACCCTGATCGAGTTTGATCACCACAGTGGTTTCATCCACTTCGATCACTTCGCCATGAATACCACCGGTGGTAACAATTTTATCGCCGATTTTCACAGCTTCCTGAAACTTGCGCTGTTCCTTAGCACGCTTCATTTGCGGGCGAATCATGAAAAAATAGAAAATAGCAAAGAATCCCACCATGAAGATGAGTGTTCCAAAGCTGCTACCGCCTTGTGCTTGAAGAAAAATAGTTGTCGTCATTGAACTTGATATTGATTGAAATTTATTCCATATGCATTTCGATGGCAGGCTTCACCTCATCGATTTTTTCTACACCAACCACTTCACCGAAGATTTTCAGATCAATCGTTCGTGGAATACAATTGGTGAGAACAGAAACACTTTTATCCACTTTTCCAGGAAATCCTTTGCTGTTGAACTCAACGGTTATTTGTCCAGATTCACCTGGGGCAATGGGTTCTGTAGGCCAGTCTTTGGGAGTCGTGCAACCGCAACTGGGATTCACCTGTGAAATGATCAGGGGCGATTTTCCGGTATTGGTGAATTTGAAACTATGGGTGACCTTTTCCCCAATGGCAATTTTGCCAAAATTGATCTGTACAGAATCGAAGGTCATGATAGGTGCTTCTTCATCACTCTCTCCGGATGAAGGTGGAAAGTGAATCATGTCTGATGTCACTTGCCTGTTGTCGGTTTTGCATGAAAACATCACCAGGGTGAATAACCCAATAACGAAATGTGAAGTTTTGATTTTCATGCTGCTAATATGCGGAGGTATGAATAATAACTTTAAACGAGATTCTCTTTTAAATATCTTCTCTGTCGTAATATGAACCATTGAATTCATCCTCATCAAAGACGTCATTTTCGCTTCCAAATTCGTCTTCATCTTCGTCGTTTTCTCTTTCAGAACCAGAACCACCACCATGAAATTCACTGAATTCATCTTCAGAAAACTCTTCACCAAACAGGTCCATTTCTTTGGAGTCTTGTGCTGGCGCATCGCCATATACTAAGGCTACTCTGGGATAAATGGTGCTCGGGATATCCTTTTTGACCTCAATCAACTCCACGTAGAAAATCCACATGCGCATGAAGTCATAGATATAGAGGATCTTATCAGAAGGTTTGGCCACCATATCACCCAATTTGGTAGATTTCATGGACAATGCCGCCTCTGATTCCATTCCCATCAAGGGAATTTCAAGGCCTTTTTCCCAACTTTCATTGCTCATATAGAAACTGGCCATTTCGCCTTCTTCAAAATCGAATGCATCCAGAATGGCGCGATGAAAATCTTCGAAAGTTGCATCGGTTTCAATTTCAATGTCGCGAAAAACATCTTCTTCTGTGTCCACAATGACGCGGAATTTGAAGATGACTACATTGGTGTTTTTTTTCGGCATGGATATGCTTGAATAATGGGGGCACAAACCTACGATATAGAACGGGTGAATTCTACTCGGGCATGATTCAAAAAGTGAAGTACAATATGAACAACCATATGGTACTTGCAGATGCAGCGTTTCATCCAATGCCCAGATTTCTATCCAGTTCAGATAGTGCGTTTCGTTATGGTGATTCAAAAGTCCCATGTGCAGGCGAATTTTCTTATTCATTACGGGACAGTCTTGGTAGATATGACGATAACCCTTGAAAGGGCACACGCTCGAATTCCAAGAGATATTGAATGGAAATTGCACAGTATTACGTCATCTGGATTCAACTGCGATCAACTGAACAGAGTTCTTAAAAGATCGCTTAATTTCGCAGCCCATTTTATAGTTATGAAAGCCATCGACAGTCGCATCATCAAAGGAATCATCACGTTAGGAATTCTGGCATTTACCGTGTATCTATTTGCCATCGGACGCTGGGGTTGGGGTATTTTGATGATTCTTGTGACTGCAGTGGCCGTCCTGTTGACAATCCGCAGTATTCGTTTGATCATGGTCTTTTTCAGGATGCGTCAACAGCGGATGGATAAGGCAAAGGAGTGGTTGGATAAAATCAATCCTGATCATCTTTGGAAAAACCAGAAGGGCTATTATTATTTTCTATTGGGTTCGGCAGAAGTGCAGAACAAAAGCCTTTCACAAAGTGAAAAGAATTTCCGTCAGGCTTTATCTTACGGACTTCGCATGGATCACGACAAAGCGGCAGTTTACCTCAATCTGGCGGTGATTTCAGCCAATAAAAGAAAGAAACGAGAGGCCATTACATTGTTGAATGAGGCCAAGAAATACGATACAAAAGGCTATTTGAAAAATGACATCAAACAGGTGTCGAAGATGGTGAATAGCATTTGATTCATTTTCAAACCCGCTTCAATCTTGGGTTATCTACAAGTTGCACTTTTTGCAACCTGGAAAGGAGGTCCAGACTTTTTCGTTGGGTGTCTCTGGAAATTTCTTCGTAATGTTTTGAGAGCGCAGGACTGTTCGTTGAGTGGTTGTGAGAATCAACCTTCAGCAACTGGTAATTCAATTCATCTGTAGCGTCTTTGATGATCTTATTGAGTTCATCACTTTGTTGTGGATGATTTACAAGGTGGTGAAAACCTTGTTCAATCACATCGTTCAGAAGTTCCTGAACGACGTTGCGCAAAGCATCGCGTGTCATCTCCATGCCAGTTGTGTTATTCGTTAAGGTATACCCCGGAATTGCTCCGGATGGTCAACAAAGTATGGGCAAGATAAATAAAATTCAGTTTGATTCTGAATGTGTTGAAATTTAATTTGAAGGAAGATTCATGTTTGAATCGAAAAAGGAAGTTTTTTAGCCAACCCAAAGAAGGAATATGTACCCTACGATATATCACGCACTTTACGACATGTTCGGACTGGATTGGTCGTGGACAAGACTGCTGAATAGTTTCGGTTTTTTTGTCGCATTGGCCTTTGTAGCCGCGAATTATACCCTGTCTCTGGAATTGCAGCGCAAATCGGGAATGGGGTTATTTGCCCCGACCAAAAGGAAGGTCATTACCGGTGGAAAACCTGATTGGAGTGATATCATCACCACGGCTTTGATGGGCTTCATCATCGGTTGGAAAATGATCTATCTTTTTGTGAATGGTTCTGATCTTTTCAACAATGGAAGTAGTCCACAGAAGGAAATTTTTTCGGGAAATGGTTATATCCTCTGGGGAATTATCCTTGCCCTCGTCTTCGGAGGCTGGCGTTGGTGGGAGTACCGCAAAAGACAACTGCCTCAGCCAGTGGAATCATGGGTTGACATCTATCCTTATCACCTTACCGGTAATATCACATTTCTGGCGGCGGTATTTGGGCTTTTAGGCGCCAAACTCTTTCACCTTTTTGAAAATCCAGATGAATTCGTGGATTTTTTCAAGCATCCGTCCTTCAATAATTTCATCAGTGGATTGACTGTATATGGTGGACTGATCTTAGGATCCATTGGGGTTCTGCTCTATGCCAGAAAAAAGGGAATAGCGCTCCTTCACCTTTGCGATTCGGCTGCACCGTCCATGATTCTGGGTTATGGTGTAGGTCGTATCGGCTGTCAGGTGAGTGGTGACGGTGACTGGGGAATTGCCAATACCCATCCCAAACCTGAATGGCTTTCATGGCTTCCTGATTGGATGTGGGCTTATGATTACCCGAACAATGTGAACTATGACGCCTCATACCATGGTATGCTCGGCCCACTCAACGATACGTTTGTTGTGCCGATAACCGATCCCAATGTGCCTTGTTTCGATGGCTATTGCACACATTTGGTGCCCGCTGTATATCCGACACCTTTTTATGAAACCATCATGGCCACAGGCATTTTCCTTCTGCTTTGGATGCTCCGTAAAAAAATCAAAACACCAGGACTCATTTTTGCTTTGTACTTGATACTCAACGGAACAGAGCGCTTTTTCATTGAAAAGATCAGGGTCAATAACAAATTCGACCTGATGGGAATTCAAGCTACTCAAGCAGAGATCATTGCCATCCTATTTGTGCTTACCGGAGTAGGCATGTATTGGTATTTGAAGCGAAAAGCGGCAAAACCAGACATATCATCAACCCCCGGCTGAGGAAAAAAAGAGACCATTATTCCGACATTCAGTTTTACATTTGTACCCCGCTTGACAAAAACGGAAGGTTTGTCAGCATTTGCTGATTGGCCCGGAGATTGAAATCAGGCGAACACATTTATTCAAATAAATCAAAAAACATGGCTGTAGAAATAACAGATGCAAATTTTGCAGAACTCGTGCAGAAGAGCGATAAACCGGTGATGATTGACTTTTGGGCAGAATGGTGCGGTCCGTGCCGTATGGTTGGTCCCATTGTGGAAGAAATGGCAACGGATTATGACGGCAAAGCTGTGGTTGGTAAAGTGAATGTGGATGAAAATCCAGATGTCAGTGCCAAGTTCGGAATCCGCAATATTCCCACTATCATCTTCGTAAAAGGCGGACAAGTTGTAGATAAAAGTGTAGGTGCAGTACCTAAAAATGTACTCACTGAGAAAATGGAAGCGCTTCTGTAACAGATTCTTCGAGAAAATATCAAAAGGCCACGTCAGTGGCCTTTTTTTATGTCTTTCATGAAAGATCAGTGCATGATGATTAATCGCGCAACTGAATTTTCAAATGCTGTCTGACATCGAACAAAATAGCCCGAAGGAGCCAGATCAGCAGTATTCATTTCAAAAGGGAAACTTGTGACTGCCCTGTATTCTCTGACAATTTTTCCATCCATGTCATGGATCGTAACGTCCACAGGCTGATCATCATTCGGAAAATCGATGATCACTCGGTCGTTGGCTGGATTGGGTTTGCAAGAAATGGCCGTCATTCCCGAATAATCAACATTCACCACCGGAGTGACCTTGAACATGCCGTTGAAATCCACTTGACGCAAACGGTAGTAATTATGTCCAAGATGTGGATAGTGGTCGGTAAACGAATAGCGCTGTGGTTCAAAGGTGGTTCCATGTCCGTCGACTTGACCAATCTCAATCCATTCCCGAAGATCCGTGGAATGTTCTACCACAAAGTAATCGTTGTCGATTTCAGATAGAGTTTTCCAATGGAGGAAAACACCATCAGAAGCCTTATGTCCGTTGAATTCGAGCATTTCAACAGGCAGTGTAAGACTACAAGCAATAGAGGCAGTGCCGAAGAAATCGAGGGTAACCATCGCATCAACATAGCTCCAATTGGACATGCAAATGACATATTGTTGACCAGCAACCACATTGAGTGGCGGACCATAATTACCGGGATCACCACCAGGTGGAATCACCGATGCCAGTCCGGCTCCGCCAAAAGGTGCTGCATTCCAAACGCAACGAGCAGGAGGTAAGGTGTTATTGGAAATGCCATTGCAGGAAGCAGCTCCTGTATATGGCCACATGGCCCAATCATAATAGCCTTGTTGTTGTCCGCCAGCACCGAATGAAAATTCCAATGTGCCGGAAGTAGCCACGGTAAACATCATCCATGATGAATTCAATTCACCCGCCAATAAACAGCCAAAGTCTGTTCCGCCCCATGGTGGTGGAGTTCCGGAGTAAGAGGGATTGGATACTGAACCTGGAGGTGGTACTTCATCAATAGCTCCAAAACCACTGGGCGTGATGTGAAAATTGTAAACGTCGCACACACAAGGAGCAGCAAAACAATCGGAAGATGGTGGAGAAGAACCGCATGCACCACCGGTTGGAGGTTCGGTTCCTGTACAATCCAGTCCACCAATATTCACCAAAACCCATTCAGATGTACCGGCAGCCATGGAACCACTTTGAATGACGTTTCCAAGTGGATCAGCCAACGTGTACGTCGCACCGTTCCAACCGTCACCAGCAGAATCGAACATATGAAGATAGTAGCAGCCATTTCCGAGACATACACCACCATTGTAAGGAGCTCCACCACCTTGAGTGATCCCATTGTTGAGACTGAAATACCAGGATATCTCAGCAGGATTAGGTCCGGCGGTGACATTGAAAGTGTATTCGGATGTTCCTGCGGGACAAGTGACCGGTGTAGTACAAGTGACGTTACCAATGGCCAGAGTTTCGGTAGTTTGTGCTCCCGAAACCAGAAACGTTTGATAGAAAAATCCGGAGTTTGGTTCCGAAAAACTCAGAACAACTTCCGACCAACCATCACCAGCGAAATCGTAAAGGACGAGGGAGTAGCAATCATCCAATAAACAAACGAATTGTGTTTCATTAGGACCACCAAAGGCTTGCAGCACTCCGAAAGAATCATACAATTCCCAATAGGCGTCGAATCCATCAACGCCATCCGTTGTGGTGATTTCATAAATCTGGCAAGGTGGAGCACACGTGGCACCACCAATGGCAAATGTTTCGAATCCATCGCAACCACTGAATAGGAAAGTAGAAAAAAGAAGATTGCCATTTTCATCATCAATCTTCCAGGTTTCATTGTCCCAGCCATCACAACTGCTGTCGTACATCCACAGTGTATAACAATCGTCTGGCAGACATAATTCCTGAACATCAGGTGCACCGCCTGCCGCTACAAGGCTTCCAAAAGAATCGTACAATTCCCAATACACATCACCGGCATCGTTGCCATTGTCCACATCAATCGTATAGAGGTTTGTTCCAAGCGGACATGGCGTTGCGTTGCAATTGCCATCACCGAGATAAAACTGATCAGATCCGGAACTGCCATCAGGTAGGTTCGTGTCGTAGTCGAAATCACCGATAAAATCTGCAATAAACCAATCTTGGTTTTGCCACCCATTATTCGCAGAATCGTACATCCATAAGGTGTAACAACCATCGGGAAGACAGACATTCTGATTGAACGGAGCTCCTCCTGATAAAACCATTACATTACTGCTGTTGAACAGTTGCCACGAAACTTGACCCGCACCAGCTCCTCCTGTTACCGAGATGTTGTAATTGGTACACTGGGCATCTATGCGGTTGGATGAAAGTATAATCAAACTTGCAGCGAGTAGGATGGAAGACAACGCTTGACAGGCGAGTTTTGCCTGTAAACTCAGAGATTCCTGAGCTTTCTGTATAGTCATCTGTTTGTTAAGACGATTCAATTGCTTTTGTAAATCATCCCGTTTCGGTTATTACTACCCAGAAACTTGAGCTACTGACAAATTTATGACTGAATGCATCGGTTGTTAAACTGATTTCGACCGAATGGGGTATTTTCATCGTCGAATAAGGATGACATTTCTCACCTAGAACTGAGAATTGATTTTGGTCAATATAATTCCATCTGGTTTTAGCGCTTGACGTACCAAACTTTCAAAGAGTATCCAAGACCAGTGATATTAAGCAAACCATTCAGGATTTTTTTCGCCCATTGGAGATAGCCTTTTGCTTCGATTTTCTGCCGGAGCAATTCATCATCACTTGTTGCTGAAACAACAGCTTGTTTTTTCTTCCCGGTGCTTTGATGAAAACGTGTGATACTGATTCCGGTTGTCGTTACTTTTTTTCGGTGAAAAAGTTTGCCGAGTAGCCGGTGCATGGTCTTCGGTGTGTAATACGAAAGGTGTTCAGGATAACTGATGATATTGTAAGCATCACCTAAATAATATCTGCTGAGGGCATTGAAATTGGGTGTGGTGCAAAAGAAAAGTCCGCCTTGTCGCAACATGCGGTGTATATGTCTGATTTCATCCAGGGGATTGTTGATGTGTTCGATCACTTCGATCGATGTAATCACATCAAAACTGACATGAGTAAAAGTTTGATCATCCAATGGGCCTTGTTTCATCACAATGCCTCTTGCTTCGCCGTTTTTGATTTGGGCATCGGCGTACTCCGTTCCATAGACTTTCCAACCTCGTTTTTTCGCTTCAGTTAGGAAAAGTCCATTGGCACAACCGATATCCAGCAAATTGCCAGTGTTGCGGTATTGTTCAAATTCATCCAGCCACTCATGATATCGTTTCACCGTGATCGGAGAAAGATATTGGTTCAAACCGTAATGCGAGTAATATGCTTGCAATTCATCGGCAGTTGGAATTTTTTCGCAAAAAACAAACCGACAATCCATGCATTGCAACAAGTCTGTACGCCGAAATGATGAAAGTTTTCTTAAGCGAGAGCTTGAGCAAATCAAACAGTTCTTGTGTGTTTTTTCTGCGATCAATTCGTTTTCACATGAATGATTTTACGAATGGCGATCAGTTTTTGACCGAAGAAAATTTTAACCACATATACTCCTTCGCTCAATGATGCAAGATTGATTGTGGCACTTTTACCTGAGCAGTTTTGGGTCATCACTTCTTCACCAATACAATTACTGATGCCGATACTCCAATGTTCTGGCTGTGCATGTTTTAAAGTGATTTGCAGGAGATCTGCTGCTGGATTCGGATACATCAACGTTTCGATTTTCTGAATGTCTTCAACTCCGATGATTGGTTGATTTCCGATGGTAAATACACCTTCACTTGGAAAATCAACCCAAGCCTGGAGAAATTCTCCTTGCATGGTGAAGGGAACAAAAGTGAGATCGGCACCAGGAAGGAATTCGTCGTCTTGAGAAATGATGATTCCTAAACCATTCATATCCTGAAACCATGAAGCATCAATTGAAACCAATACTTCGCCGATGTCACCAGTTTCAGAATAACCCCATGTTCTCTCAGTCCTCATAGATTGAAAAGGGTAGATGTCATTTTGAAATTCCAGACTTGCTTGATCGCAGCCGATCATCAAGTATTCATCCTCATCAAATGAATTTGGATTTTGTACATGAATGATTCCTCGACCTTGTGCTGATGCGTGGTAATCATAGGCTGACTCTTTGCCAATACCAAATACTTCATACTTCTGATCTGGGTGATGATATCTCGAAGCTGGGCCAAGATCAATACCATAAAGTGTGGCCATGTAGTTTCGTATCAAGGTCACGTGGGTATTCATCAATCTGGTGGAGTAGAGGAAATGCTCTGCAATTCTACCCTTGCCATATCTCTCATTTTCGTATCCCCAATCGTGACCAATGTCGATGGAAATTTCCATATCATCACTTCTTTCGCCAATATTGACGCCAGGTTGCGGATGATCAGTTTCATCGAAGAAGGTGTTCATCCATTGATGAAGATCGTCTTGATGATAGGTAAATCCATAGATGTGTGGGGCAGAAGCATCTCCGATGTAAAAGCTGTTGATACCGCTGTAATCGCCATTGATATCCGCCACTTCGTTGTGATAGTAGTAATCATTTTTCCAAGGATGCATGAGATATCCATTGGGCATTCTTGAACTTGCGAACCATCCATGTTCATTGAATTTGATGGTATCGGTTTCGACCATAACAAATGCCGAAATGGATTTACCTGGTGCAACATCGAACATGGTAAGCATATCATTTACACCATCGAAAGAAAGGGCAGGCTCACCGTTGATGCCTTCTTCACCAGTTACCACTTCGGGCATGAAGTCAGGCTGATTTTGAATAGCAACTTCGCCGCCACCGAGTAGATCATTCCAACTATTCACAGCGCCCGCAGTGAGTTCGACACCATCATCAGCGCGAAGCCAGAAGGCCATGCTCTGCAAATCACCAACACCGGCAGGGCCCAGATACCCGAGTTGTTCCGGTGCTTCAACATAAATAAGTTTAAGGGTATCACTACCTGCATTGAGCAATAGTTGCTCATCCATAGCAACTTCTCCCGGAATCCACACTTTGACTTCACCGAATGAAGTTGGTTGAATGGTGGCTGAAAAATTCTCCGGTCCTCCTGTGATAGATAACACTGTTCCATTGTCAACCTGAATGTCAGTGGAGATATCATCAAAATCTGACATCGCTGATTGACTCAGATTTTTATAGAATATAATATTTACATCGAAAGAACCAAAAACCTCATTGGTTTCCACAGCATGAGTAACTGAGGCTACTGAAGGAAAATGGGTAACCTGTTGACTGTAGAGATCGCTTTCCCAAAGTCCGCGTCCATAAGTGCTCGCTTTGATTCGATGGAGTTGTGGTATGTTGCCGTAGTATATCTCCAATTCAGTTACACGAGCACTGTAGGGCATTCCTTCATTGAACGAAATAAAATCGACCATTGTCGTATCTCGGTAAAATACACCGAGGTCAGTGCCCAAGTAAAGTCCTTCCAATCCGGCATCTGTTGTATCCATGACCATGGTATTGGTCGAAACATCCGGCAATGTGGGACTGAGCAATGTCCAAGTAAGCCCTTGGTCCGGACTTCTATATACATCATTGTGAAAGCAGATATAGACAAGGTTGGAATCAGCCACACTTGTTTCTATGGCATTCACAGGAACCTGAAAGAATGGAAGATTGTTGGATAAATTGATCCAAGTTGGGTTTTCTGAAAGTGCATTGTTGGTTCTGAAAAGTTTCCTGTTGTCTTTGGCTACGTAAAGAATATTCGGATTAGAAGCACAAGATTCGATTTCATTCAAATTTGTTGTATTTCCATTCAGGCCATTGCTGATCATTTGCCACACAATGCTGTCTTTTTCCGGGTGTTTAATGTTCATGGATCTCCACACATTTTTCAAACCGACAAACATGGTATTGGCTGTAGGATCGCCTTTAGATAGGTGAAACGGTGTGTTCCATGCGCCTTCTTCATCGATGTTGAGTACATCCATTCCACATATTTTCTCATTGACTACTTCCGGAGTGGTTCTAAAAATGTCACCATAATAAATGCTACCGTATCGATAATCGGGATCGGTGAAATCATAAGCACATTCAAAGCCATCTCCACCGCCGCGCCTTTTCCAATAGACACCATCAAACTCCATGGTTCCGTTGTCTTGATAACCAGTGAGTGTGTGGTTTGCATTGTGGGGTGATTGTCCAAGCTGATAGATTTGACCAATCACCATTCCATTGCTGATGTCTTGCCACGTTTCATTGTCTACATAGTGATATAAACCACCATCATTGCATAAGTAGAGATCGTGATTGTGCGGAGAGATAACCATCTCATGCATATCCACATGCACATAGTTATTGCTGATGTCAATCCATGTTGTGCCACTATCCAATGATTTTTTTGCACGAATTCCACCCACATATACCACTTCAGGATTTTCATGATCTGCTTCCAGGCAGAGGTCATACCATGCCTGACCGCCGGTGCTGGAGCCATCTGCAGCCCATCCCATGATATTTGGTGAGTCGCTCATTAAAGTAAATGTTTCACCAGAATCTACACTTTTATAGAAGCCGGAAAAGGCGTACGTACCTGTTTTGATCACGTAGACAACATCAGGTGCCACTGGAGTGACAGCGATACACATTCTGACATTGGTACCCAGAACCTCAGCAACCCAATCCCATTCTGCACCACCGTCTATACTGCGGAAAAACTTTCCATTTGAAGTGCAATAGAGTATTTGATTGTTGAGCGGATGTAATTCAAAATCCTTGATATTACCGGTATTCGGTCCTGTGGAAGTCCATGTCGTGCCACCATCTGAAGACCAGTAAAGTCCATCTGTTGTAGCAGCCCACACATTCCCATTGGTTGCATCAAAACGCATGCAATTGACTGTCACACTCTCCAAACCGAGGTTGGAAAATGCCCATGTTTCGCCACCATCAACGCTTTTCAGTACACCCATTCCAGGAGAATCATTGGCATCTCTATCACCCGTGCCAGCATAACAAGTCATAGGATTGGTGGTATCAAATACGATTGAGGAGATACCCAGGGTAGGAAGTTGATCAGATTTAGGAGCCCACGACAAGCCGCCATCAATAGATTTCCATACACCACCCGCCGGCGATCCGGCAAGCATGATCAAAGGATCATTTGGATGGAAGGCCACCGCCATAACGCGCCCTACGCCTTCAATCATATCGTGCGTGGTGATTTGATCCATCACAGGACCCAGATTATACCAATTCCCAGAAAGAGACCTGTTTTGATTATAAGCTTGAATCTCTGCCCACACTCTTTGAATATCAAGCCCAGACGGAATGAGGCCTGCATCGTTGATTCTTGAACTGTATAAGGAGATATAGCGTTCAATCTGCTTGTAGCCTTGCCCTTTTTCCTGTGGTTTCACCGGCCATTCCAGCTGGTGTTCATTCATGATGGATTCCAGGGTGATACTTGGATTGTGAAGTTTATTGCTCCAATCCTCGCTCTCATTTTGAGCTGTTATTCGTGGTGCATAGGTCAGATTGGCAAGCAATACCAACAAACCTGACTTGAGGTAATTACAGAAAGTCATCTCGGCGAATTTAGAAAAGCAAGAGGTGCACAACACGATCAATACTTCTGCAGAATAGGAAGTCTTTGGCTCATTAGGAACCCCAGCATGCATGAAAGCCTTGTCAAACCTCATGACCGTTAAATGACGGTAGTAAAATCCGCTACCAAACTCTTGATTTTTATTAGTCTGATCATGTTCTTTTGTCCAACTAGATAGAACGTATCTCGTTAGGCTAATTCAACTAAGCCTTTAAGCAAAGACTACCGAGATTGAAGAACTAAAACATTGAGTTTGGGGGAGCACAGGTTATTTGGGTTTGCTTTTGCCTTGGCCTGTGCTACTCTCAAGCTTTCAGTGTCAAATGAATTCTCGATCATTGCAGATCAGTTTCCTTAAATTATGGTTGCGGCACACTAAGACGCAGAGGAACTGATCTGTAGCAGACTATCCAACGCTATGGCTGAAATAAAAAAGCCTCTTGAAAAAGAGGCTTATTTTGTGTATTCGAACGACTGAGGTCATTTTTTATCACCTGCCGAAAATTTCATAGCATATTTTTCATACATATCACCTGCAGCGGTTTTACCCATGATATTGAGTACTCCATCGATTTTACCTTCAGTAGTAAGTTGCATGAGCAGTATTTTTTTATCGTCACCACAATACGCTTGTTTATCAGTTGGAACGCAGAACCATGCGCCATCTTTTGGAATTTCAATGGCTGCCCCTTTTGTTTCAAATGCGCTGAGATCCAAATTGAGCATTTGCACATTATTATCGTAGTTGTCAGTAGCTCCAATGGTGATCCAGGAGTCGAATCTCAATAATGCGTTTTCATTGGCCTGTTTGCGGTTGGAATCCCTTGATAGAGGTCCACCATAAGCACATTGATAAAATGGTTTGGTACTCTTTACTTCAAGTTTGTGGGATGAATCGCCGAATATGACGTAGATCTGATCCTTCACGTTGGTCATTTCCGCATAAACACGGTATGTCCTACCTTTTACATTTCCTCCATTATCCACTTCTTCAACGGTTAACTTGGTAACCTGAGTGAACGCGAAATATGGAGCAGCCATCATCAAGGCTGCAATAAGCGTTTTTTTCATGAGTATACTTAAAATTATTTGGCCTTCACGATTCGGTTTCTGTCAACCATCCGAGGCCCAAGTGCGCCACGAGCAATATACTTGCCACGTTTTCCCGGAATGATGTAGCCGAGCAAAATTTCGTGAGAAAATGGACTCATCACTTTCGCTGCCGTAATGGTGAGATCAAATGAATAGCCGAGGAAAAAATTCTCATAGAAACCACCAAGGTTGAGCGCTATTGCGTCATTATGGCGATACGTAACACCAGCCCAAGCCATTTCTTTATATCCAACTTTGATATTCGCATCAAGCTGCACAGGAGTAACAGGTGTGAATTTGATCATTCCGCTGGGTTGTACATCGAAGTCATCATTGATGAAATATTTGTACGATCCCATGAATTGGAAGTGTCTCATGTTCTTGTTTTCACTGCTGAAAGGGCTTTCCAATTTGAGTTTGGTTTGTGCCAGTTGAGGTACACTGAAGCCGAAGTAGTAGTCTTCACCATAAATCATCATTCCAAAATTTGCATCGACATTCAGGTGTGATTCTGCCTGCATATTGTTGAGTGATTGATCCATTTGATCATACACAACAAGTTTAGAATTATCGAATTTATACTGACTGGCAGTGAGGCTCAAACCGAAACTTACCGCGTCGTAATTGTTCAGATCGATGTGATATGCACCTGTAGCTTCAAGTCCTGTTTCTGAAATGGCGCCACCGGTGTCGTCGTGCGAAATGATGGCCCCAAAACCAGAGTTTTTTGGACCTTGCATATGCGCACTGGCGAGCATAGTAACTGGTGCGCCTTTGAATCCAGCCCATTGATTTCTATAAGAAGCAAAAATGGGAATCTGATTGAGTGTTCCAGCAACTGCAGGATTCACCAAATATGGATTGAATGCAAATTGAGTTCTGCGGGTAATCTGTTGTGCTGTCATGTCCGCAGCAAACAAACAGAAGAGGATTGCGATGAGAAGCGATGTCTTTTTCATGTTGTCGAGCGGATTAATATTTAATGGTTACTGTGCCCATGATCACATCCGCATTTGGCGAATAATCAATGGTGAAATAGTAATCTGCAACTGGCAGCAGTTCGC
Source organism: Flavobacteriales bacterium (assembly GCA_019694805.1). Taxonomy (GTDB): domain Bacteria; phylum Bacteroidota; class Bacteroidia; order Flavobacteriales_D; family Sanyastnellaceae; genus JAIBBG01. The sequence continues at coordinate 16,470 of JAIBBG010000036.1, forward strand.
CCTGATAAGTAGCATCCCATTGGTTGGTGTAGCCATTGGAAGAATAAACCAATTGTCCCCAACGGTTGAACACATTGATCTCACAGTCGGGATAGTATTCAAGTCCACCAAGTACCCAAGTATCATTGACGCCGTCTCCATTCGGAGTGATGGCCGTCGCGATGAAGAAACAACCTACCGTTGGCTCAACGAAAACTGAAGTGGAGAGCGTACAACCAATATCATCGGTCACGATAACGGTGTATTCCTGACTGGAAGCAAGACCGGTCGCTGTGGCTGTTGTTTGCATATCAGGATCATCCCATTCGAAAGTGATCGGAAGGAAACCATTTTGAACCATGACGGTGGCTGTTCCATCATTCTCATTCCAACATGTTTCCGGCGTAGAGAAGGTAGTTAAAACCATATCTGTGATGATATCAGGTACAATTTCCAATGTATCCAGTAAGGCGCAATTTTCTTCATCAATAAGTTGGAAGTAGATTTCGCCTTCACCGAGACCAGACAAATTGTATGTCACGCTATCTTGTTCGAGCACATCTGTTTCTTCAGGTGTGATAAAGAGTGTAAGATCACCGGTACCACCACTGATCACCACTTCAGCAGAACCATCAAACATTCCTGTGCAGGTAGGAGCATTCAACAGAACAGCAATGTCAAGTGGAGAAGGTTCGGTCAATGTAAACTCGATCGTATCGGTGCAATTGAAGAGGTCACTGATGACGAGGTAATATTCATCTGCACACAATGATGAAATAAATCCATTCACTGGGCCAGAGATTTCAGAGTCAATAATATAATAATCGTATGGCAGTGTACCTCCGAAGACCTCATAGTTGATTGAGCCATCACATGCGCCGCCACAGCTGATGTTTTCGGTGGTCATGATTTGACCAAACAATGAATCTGGTTGATTGATGATGACGTCTTCTTCAGCCGTACATCCTTTGAAGTCGGTCACTGTGAATGTGTATGTACCAATAGAAAGACCTGAAATGGTCGCAGGGGCGATTACGTTATTGGGTTCGATGTTCACCGGAGCCGTTCCGCCGATCACATCGATGAAAACTTCTCCATCTGATAATCCATAACATGTCACATCGGTTGGATCCATGACAATCTGAATTGGATTTGGCGTACCAATCTCAACATCGGGTATTACTTTTTCACAACCACCCTGATCGGTAATCAGGACATCGTAAAGACCGGCACATAGGTCGGAATATTCAATGCTATTACCACCGCATGTGCCAGGACAGTTGCCTGTATTCGGAGTGAAAGTGTATGTGTAGTTTCCGTATCCACCCAATACATCTTCAATTTGAATGGCTCCATCACAACTTGCAAAACAGGTGCAGGAGTCCGTTGTGAGGGTGTAGGTGATATCATCCGGTTGTGAAATCGTAATGGTATCCTGAACGATACAGCCATTATCGTCGGTAATCACAACGTGAATATCATTGGCACAAAGAGCATTGAGGTTTACTCCACCACCATTCAGGATGGTACCAGTAACGGTATATGGTTCAGTTCCTCCAACAATTTCGGGAACAATGGTGCCATCACAGAAACCAAAACATGTTGCATCGGTGAATGGATATGTAGCAGAAAACTCAGCAGGTTCTGTAATTTCATAGGATGCCGTGAATTCACAATTGTTTTCATCGGTTACGGTCAAATCGTAGGTACCGGAATCAAGATTGCTGATACCGATATTCAGTGGTGCTGGTCCAGTGAATGTTGCATGTGGATTGCCATTGTAAAGCCAGGTTACAGTGAGGTCTCCGGTTCCGCCATTCACATTTCCAAGAATGCTTCCGTCATCATAACCAAAACACTCGATTACAGTTACTGTTGGATTGAATTGCAATTGAGCAGGGCAGGAGATGGAAACTTCTTCAATCACCTCACAATCATTTTCGTCAGTGAGGATGAATTCGTAATCACCACAAGTAAGATTTTCGATGAGTGTTCCGCAAGCGATTTGTTGTGCGTTGTTCAGAACAACCACGAGGCTGCCTGAGCCACCTGAACAATCAACTTGAATAGAACCGGCGTTTTCGCCAAAACAAAGTTCATCCGTAACCACTTCAACGTTCAAGGTGAGCGGTTCGGGTTCAGCAACAGTGAATTCAGCAGTGGTGTCGCGGCATCCCAGATCATCGATCATGGTAAGATAATAAGTTCCTTCAGCGATCGGATTGATGGTCAATCCAGAAGCCTGATCAAGGAAAGTATTGATGACTACATCATTTTGATCGTACAAGGTGTAGTCAACGTTACCATTGCCACCATCAGAAAGTTGAACGATGGTTGCTCCACCAGCACATTCCGCAGTGGTTACGCTTGGTGTATTGTCCATCACGTTGGATGTGCATGGTTGTTCAGCAGAGAAACAGATATCCAGCACGGTAACGTCCTGCATATTTGGATTGACGTATGTAATATTCATACATCCATTGATATCACCGCAAGTGGTAAACTGACCAACAAGCACGCGGCCATTCGGATCGGCATGACTGATGGATTGTGGATATGGCAAAAATGCAGGAGCTGCGAAAATCGCTGCTTCGTCCCAGAAAAAACTGGCTCCATCATAAAATCCTGTTGTGGCTGAACCTTCGAAATCTGTTGTCCAACTGGCACATTGCCCCAGGAAGTTTACAAAGTCATTGCTCACTTGATTTGAACACTCAGCACCGATGGTCATGAATGAATCATATTGGCTGGTAGGAACGAAAGCTGGATAGAGACAAGTCTCACTGAATCCGAAAGCAGTTCCGATTTCATGTTGAAAGAGACCACATGGAGCATTGATGAAAACGGTGGAATCCGCATCCTGAACGCAGTCTGCAGGCGATTCTGCTGCAAAAACCGATGTCAAGTAATTGTCCGGACTGTCGAATTGAATGTACACACGAAAGGTCACGTAGCCCGTAAGATCGTGATTGGCTTCACCGTAGTTGCCATTGTGAACGATGGTTTCGACATAAAAGGGCGGATTGGACAATTGCGCCGACGCATTCGTGAATGTCGCTCCGAGAAAAAACAATAAGACAATTCTCAGGTAGAAATGTTTCATCATAAGTGGTATTGCTCTAGGTTAAGTCGCTTGAAAGCCGCCTTGCGTTGCACACAAAGCCCCAAGACATGAGCGGTGCGAATGTAGTGAAGAGAGGGCAGGAAACATATACCCTTTTGATTCTGCGATTGATTTGCTATTTCCATTGCCTAAAATACACTGATTCAGCAAAATAGATATTCCTTCCTCATGAAAAAGTTCAAGAATGAAGTGAAAGAAATAGCCGACGTTTCAGACATTACAACCATGAAATGGAAAACAATGAAAAATGGGCCTATCAGACCAAAGGCACATAAATCAATTTCTTGGTTTCGAAGAATTCATCTTTGAACCAGTTGGTGAGAGCATGGATTTCAATGTCTTTTCTCAAACCTGAAAATTCATCTTTTAAGTCACCTCCTTTGAGGCAAATGAGTCCGTTGGGTATTGCATTGATTTGTTTCGAAGAAATTTTACCGTGACTCCATTGCAGCAATTCTTTCATTTCAGCGACTGCTCTGCTGACAACAAAATCGAATTTTTCGCGCACCATTTCAGAACGAATATGTTGTGCTCTCACATTTTTCAAGCCAAGTGCGGCGCTGACTTCAAGGACGACATTGATTTTTTTACCAATAGAATCGGTGAGAAGGAAGTCCACTTCCGGCATCATAATGGCCAGTGGAATTCCAGGGAAACCGCCGCCAGTTCCGATATCCAGCACTTTTGTACCGGGCAAGAACTGGATAAATTTGTAGATGGCTAAACTGTGAAGGACGTGCCTGATGTACAATTGATCAATGTCCTTTCTGGAGATCACATTGATCTTCGAATTCCAATCTTCATAGAGTGGATAAAGGGCTGTAAATTTCTCCTTCTGCGAATCATTCAGATTCGGGAAGTGATGAAATATTTCAGTAGGTAAAGGACGACTCATAACGCAGGACTAGTAATTGTCCTTTGTATTCTGCATCATTTGGAAGAGGAATTCTCTTGCTCTGAAAAGTTGCGCTTTTACAGTACCAAGAGGCAGTTTCAATTCTTCCGCTATTTCTTCATAGGCCAATTCATCGAAATAACGCATTTCCACCAATTTGCGATATCGCGGTTTGAGTTTGTCCACGATTTCGCGCATTTTGCGTATGCGTTCTTCTTTTTGCATGGCCTCTGCTGGATCGAGCACAGCATCTTTGATGCTAACTTCTATGGTATCTCCATCATCAGTGGTAAAACCCTGATCAATGGATATTGCCCGGATTCTTTTTTTCCTGATAAAATCGATACAGTTGTTTGAAGCAATTTTGAATAGCCAGGTTGAAAAGGCAAACTGAGGCGTGTACTGTTCCAAACGTTTGAACGCTTTGCCAAAAGCTTCGATGGTCAAATCATCAGCGTCATCTTTATTGTTGACCATTTTCAGCAGCATGAAATAAATAGGTTCACGGTATCTCTGCATCAGTTCAGCATACGCTTTCTGATCCTTTTCGTGAAGGGCGCGTTGTACGAGCTTATAGTCGTACTGACCTTTTTCCGATAAGTGGTCTATCAGTTCCATTTCTGCGGTTTTCTCATGAGGTTTGTAAAATACAAACCCAGGTTAAGCATATAAAGGTGGAGCTCCAGTGGGAGGGCCAGCCAGACAATGTCGCGGCTTTGACCAAGACGCACTGAAATTCTGTGCAAAGTAGTCAATTGAATGATGTATCTCATAAAAACTAAACCACTTACTAACAACATCCATGTTTGGAAAATCATGGCTCCTGCAAAACCGGCCATCATGAAGAAAAATGACAATGGCCAGATCGCCAGCATTCTCTTATGGGATGGCTTGTAGTAAGGGATGGTAGTGAAATGACGGCGTTTCTGTTGAAACCATTCCGACCATGTCTTTTTAGGTTCGGAAATGGTTTGTGTATCAGGTTTGGTCACCACAATAGTATTCGAAGCTGTCGCTACCTGATTTACGAATAGATCGTCATCACCACTCGCTATGCTGTAATGACTTTTGAAACCACCCACTTTGAAGAACAGTTCTTTGTCATAAGCCATGTTTCTTCCAACACCCATGTATGGTTTGCCCGCATTGGCAAATCCAAGATAGTGGGTAGCAATCATCATGGTATCAAAACGAATGATACGGTTGAGCCATCCCGGATATTTATGATAAGGTGAGACGCCGATGACAAGCTTGCGGTGTTCATTCATACCACTGGTCATGCCAGCAATCCAATCAGGACTTACTGGCACGCAATCGGCATCGGTAAGTAAAATGATGTCGTGTTTAGCCGCTTTGATTCCAAGTGTAAGCGCAAACTTTTTCCCCATCATGTTTTGTTTCTCTTCGTCGAGATGAACAATCTTGATTTTGGGATATCGAACCTGAAGCGCTTTGAGTATAGCTTCCGTGTCATCCCAACTGCTGTCGTTCACAATGATCACTTCAAAGTCCGGATGATTTTGTTCCATGATCACCGGAATGTGTTCCATCAAATTCTTCTCTTCGTTGCGCGCGCAGATCACTACCGATACGGGTTGAATTCGCTGAGAATTGGTTTTTGTCTGTTGCGGTGCTTTGAAGAAAACGCCCAGCAGGTAATACACCTGTATGGTCCAGGCGATGAAACAAATGGCAGCAAAAACAACTCCTATAGGATGTTCAAGTATAAATTCAGTCATATGAATAAAGCAAGGTTCTGAGAACCAAGAAAGGCGGGGTCGAAATTATTCCAGTGCAAGGGTGACGAAAAGAAAAAGGCCGCTATGGGCGGCCTTTTTATAAACATGCTTTGTTTATCAATGACGGATCACAATCCTTGATGATCCTTGCTGACTACCCGATGTTGTCAACAATTGATAGATTCCATCCGGAAGATTCTGTGTGTTCAAAGTCGTGTTGTTGGCGTTGATTTGGATGTCCAAAACCAATTTACCAGAAGCATCATACAATTTGACCACTTCCATCAATTCCTCAGATCTGATGGTCATGCTGTTCGAAGCTGGATTCGGATAAACTACAGGTTGCCAGGTTGAAGCATTTTCAACACCCAATTGATTGAAGCAGAATTCTGTGGTTTCAATATCACCATATGATCCGCCTGATGCGAGTTCTTGATTGTTAGCATCAGTAAGGTTATAGGATCCATTGCCGTAAAAACAACAAATTCCATCACCTTCAGAATCATACATGTTGAGGTTATAACATCCATCAGGTAGACAGCCTTCAATGGTAACAGTGGCACCATCTGCCTGATCTGCATAAGTTCCTCCGCTGTATAGGATATTGCCTGAGTTATTTGTGATATCCCAAGAAACTTCTTGCGGATAATTATCCAAAACAATTTCCAAAGTGAAATTATTCGAAATGCCACTGGCAGCCGTGAAGTTCAATACCACTTCATTGTTGAGCAAATCTTCATCGCTACCACCGGATGGATTGGTCACCCAAACAGTAAGGGTATTCGCACCATTCTGCGCAGTGAGTATGGGGAGATCCACTTCGATAGATTGGTTTTGTGCCAATGATCCTGTCCAATTGATGGTTTGAACTGCATCACCATTGAGTTGAAAGTTGATGGTGCAAGAAGTCAGTGTTTGTGAGCCGTGATTCAGTAAAGTGAAAGTTGGATTGATCACATTGGTGCATGAGCTGGCAGGAACATTATTGATAGAAGTAGCTGCCGGATCAATATTCAGGGAAACAAATCCTTCCGGATAGCCATCCAATACGAGCAAACCTGTATTTCCCGGATCAAGCCAGTCCATCAAACGTGCTGATGCATTAGAGCTGTTGTCCCAACTCACGCCGAAGCGACCATAAAAGTCATATTGACCATTACCGCTGGAACCCTGGCATGCACTTGCACCTCCAAAGAGTTGGCCGATGATTCTGTGATCTTGATTGAAAAGGGGAGAACCGCTCGATCCAGGTTCAGTCACACCCAATTCCCAATCATCGATCCACCACACTTGAGCACCATTACCGATGTCATGATATGGTGCATCATTTTCGAAAGAAATTTTCTTGATATCTCCGCTTGGATGATGGATACACGTGGCAGATGAAACTCCGGCCTCACTATCGGTTGCATCCCATCCGGCATATTGAACATTAAAAGAAGCGGGTGGTGTGTCATCAAGCAGCAATAAAGCAAAGTCACTGGCGCCATTGTTGGCAACGAGGCTGGAACCAGAGATGGATTGGGATTGTGGTCCGGTTGTACCAGAACAGCCTGAAGACTCATGGTTGAAATAGAAAACCCAGTTTCCAACTGCAGATCCTTGTGTGCAGTGATTTGCTGTCAGGAAGTAAGGCGTGCCATCATTGTTGGTATTGTTTACCAATGCTCCTGTGCACAGTCCATAGCCTCCTTCAACAATGATAGCAACTGCTTTCTTTTCAATTTGCCAATCAGCACCTTCAGGACAATTGACATTGACTTCACAATTGCCACTTGTACCGAAAGGACCTCTTTGTTGAGAAGCTTCATCCATGAATCTTGACTTCAAAAAAGTTCTGTATCCGTGTACCACTTGTCCGATACGAAGCATGCCTTTGTCTTCGAGATCAGCCTTCACCGCATATTCCACGATGATTTTATCGCCGTGTAGCAAACTTGTGGCCAACACTCCGGAGTTTTTGTTGGATCGATGATCGAATTTTCCAATGAATTCCTCGCGGTCTGCTGTCCAGATATAGAGTTCACCTCCTTTTGGAATACGGAATTCGTCAAATCGAAGACTCATATTGAGCGCACCTGGAGAAGAAATGGCCAACTGCCAGATTTTCAAACCATCCTCTTCTGTCCATCTTCCGGAATGATTGAAATCGTAGTCCACTTCAAATTCTTCACCGAAGCGATATGGAACGTCTTTGTGTTGATCAGTAATCGCGTCTTCCAGCGCGAGTTTATCATAGTCAGGTGTTGCCATGACTACTACAGGAATAGATTGATCGGCCACTTTGTTTTCCCATTGAATGGGATGGCCACCGTAAGTGATTTGTGCAGTTACAGAACATGCCATCACGCCGGAGATGAATGCAAGTAAAGTTTTTTTCATTTTAAAAATAAGTGCAGGTTTTTGAAGGGAAAGGTTGATTTCCCGTTGATGATTCGAACAACATGGCAAAAATGCAATTCAATTCAAACCAAATACACTTGTAATCGGAATAATCTTGGGAACTTACTTGAATTCCTTACTGATATTTCTACCGTGAATTCCTGAATGAAAACCCTGGATGATAGGAAGGTATGGTATCAGTTTCAGTACTGATACCGTGTCGATTTGTCCCTGTCGCCGTTGATGATCAGAACCACCACATTGCCATTGCTATATCTACACTCTTTCAGATCGAATGCGAGTTTTCGTGTGATGAGCGCCCGGCAATTGTCGTCGTGATTTTCATGCTCCAAATAGAGATTTAATTGCGGAGGCATACTCTTCATCCACATCAGGTTGGTTGTCATACTAAAGTCGTGTTCCTGACAGCCACCGCCATACTGGATTTCGAGAATAAGCATATCGCCCTTGACCTCTGTGGAAAGAACATCGAAAGGGTCTGTGCTACCCGGCCAGGTATAATCTGATTGGATGTTGATGGGGAGAAGTTTGATTTCATCCGCATTTGTCTGCGGAGTGGGTGCAGGAGTGCTCGCAGCCTCAGACTGAGCTGGCGCTGCTGCCACTTCTTTTTTCTTTTTACATGAAAAAAACAAAAGTCCCGAAATCAATAAAATGATGGACAAAACAATTAAACTTCTCATGATGATGACATTTAACCGGACAAGAATAAGAATTATGCCATGATCTCAACTCATTGAATCACAACTTGTGCAGAAACAGCCATTTCTGGTTTAAAAATCTGAAGAAGATAAATGCCCGAACTCCATTCTTCGGAAGGGATGAAAACAGAGGGACTTGTGAGTTTCATTTTTTTGATCACAACTCCTTGAGCATTGGTGATTGAGAGCTCGGCATTTTGAAGATGAGAAATTCCAGTGAGATAAAATCCATCGGATCCTGCCGGATTGGGATAAACATGAATGACTTCCTGAACTATTTCAGCCATGTTTATCGTGACCAATGAAATATCTGAAAGCAAACTACATCCTGAAGCAAATTCGAGATTCGCCTGATAATTCCCACTTTCCACAGCCGTCCAGGATGGTACGTCAGAACCTGGTAATAAATTGCCATCAAGATACCATGCATAGGATTCCGCAGTCTCGGATAAAGTGAGCACACCATTGTCGTTGTTGATCGTGACTGCATCAGGACCTTGAGGCACTATCAATTCAATTTCTGTGGAAATACTGTTGCAGGAATTTGTGGCGAATACAGTGTACAAACCATTGCTCGAAGCGGTGAAGGTTTCACCTTGTGCAAGGTAAGTGTCGCCCAAAAACCACGTTGGTATGGCATTCGACTCGGCCATTACAGTCACTTCATGACATACTGATAAATCCGGTTCGCTCAAAACAAGCGATGGCTCTTCTTCAGCGATAACATGCAATAAGCCTGTCACTGTGCATGCTTCGTTTGATATGATAATGGCCAAATCATGAAGACCAGCTGTCATAGGATATGGCAGCAACGAATCATTGTCTGAAATCGCTGTACCATCTAAAATCCATAAGTACTGGTCATAATCGTTTATCGCTGGCCAATACAAATCGCCCTCCGATGAACAAAGAAGTGTATTACCAAGAATCTCAACAGAATCAGGACATAGATAAAAACTTGTCACTGTGGAATTGGAAGAGAATGAATACAATGAATCTGCGAAGTAATGTGCCGTATTCCAAATGGTATCTGTAACAAGAGGATTGGGAATGGTTGAGATGCTGTAGCGAATCAATCCAGAATTCTGATAGGTTTCATGGTCGGCGTAGAACTGCAAATCATGAAAAGTCCATGAGATGATGTTACCATCTATCGAGAAAGCATAATCATGACTAACGCTTTCAAGTTCTAATGTAGCCAAATCCAAATAGGAGGAAAGGGTATCGGTAATGATCAGATCCTGCAAAGTGTCAGCATCATGAATTCCAAATGAAATCTGATATTGGAGCTGTAGACTTTCGAAAATTTCAACTTCGAGAAAGTCAATTTCTGTTCGATCAACTGTTTTAGCATTGATTTCAGTGGAAGACATGATCATTCCATCGACGATGACACTGTTGTCGGAAGGTGCATTGTCCTGAATGCCGTTGTCGGTATAATACGTGCTCATGATAAATGAGAATTCCTCCAATGCCGAAGCATCATCGGCACGCAAAATCAATTCAAAACATAACCGTTGCATCGGTAGTAAATCTGTGATTTGCCACAGGTAAAAATTAGCGAGTGGTTGTGCGCCATCCAGATCAACTATGGCAACAGAATCACCGAGATCCGGAAGAAATTTGAGCGTAACATCATCCGGTTGTGTACCATAGTTGGTCACGCAAACACGATAACCAAAATTTTCACCTTGAACTGCTTCACAGATTTCCGAAACTTCTAAGTGCAGGTTATTGACGAAAGACTGAGGACACATGCCAAGATCAGAAGTGATGATGGTGTCATTGACTGGCGCATAAATACTATCCGAAGCATTGAATCCGAATAATGCTTCCGGAGTAATACTCCCATTGAATCCACCGTCGAGATGAATGGCATAATGACCAGTTGCATTGCTCATGCCAAGGAAAGTTCCATCATCAGTTAGAATGGGACAATAGGGAACGGGGGCATCGTTGCCATTATAGATGCCATCACAATTCAGATCGGCGTAAATGAGGGAGTCCTGCAGTTCTGCGAATCCAAATGAATTCGAAGGAAACTGAGCCACGAGTAGCAAAAAGAACAGTAGAATTGGTTTCATGCGCTTTCTCACAAATCAGGCGCAATTTACATCCTGAAAATCAAACGGTGAGCACGAGAGATGCGGATTTACCAATCATGAACGAGTCGTCCAGGAGGCAGGAAGTTTTTCTGTGATTTCTATTTCTCCAAAATCCGAACTTGAACGAGAACCAGCGGCCCAGGCCCATTGGGCCATTTTTTCGAGGCCTTCCTGCAATGTCGTTTGTTTGTTTTCACCGAAAATTTGTCTGGCTTTGCTATGATCCGAATAAGCATGCATTACTTCATTGCGGGCATCCAGAAATTGAATTTTTCCGGCCTTACCCATAGCCACACAAACCGCTTCTGCAAGATCTTTCACGGTATAATCTGTATCTGCCCCAATGTTGATGATTTGGTTATAGGCCACTGGAAGGTGCACACAGCCTGCAATATGTGGAGCGACATCACCGATATAACTGAACGCTCTGGTTTGCATGCCATCACCGAAAATGGTGAGCGATTTATCCTGCATCAGTTGATTCATGAAGATGCCAACCACATTTCTGTATTTATCGCCGAGGTTTTGAAATTCTCCGTATACATTGTGTGGTCTGAAGATCACATAATTCAAACCGAACATTTCATGCGCAGCTTTGAGATCAAGCTCAACGGCAAGTTTGGCAATACCATATGGATCTTCCGGTTGAGGAGTCAGGTCTTCTTTCATCGGAAGTTGACCTTTACCATATACAGCAATGGATGATGTAAAAACAAAACACTTCACCTTATGTTTCACACTTTCATTGATCAGATTGATGCTGCCAATGAGATTGTTTTCATAGTTGAATCTTCGGATGAAGTGACTCAATCCCTCTGCAGCGTAGGCTGCTAGATGGTATACATATTCAAACTGATGTTCTTCAAAAAGAGTGGCTACCAGTCGCTGATCATTGATACTGCCCTGGATGAAGTGAACACCATCAGGCAAGTTTTCGCGTTGGCCACCACTTAAGTCGTCAAGAACAATAACACGGTGACCGAGTTGCAGCAATTCACGGGCAACATGTGCTCCGATAAATCCTGCTCCACCAGTAAGCAAAGAAACAGCCTGAGTTGTGCTCATTCTTCGGTTTTATTCAGCAAGTTTCTCTTCAATGTATTCTACGATCTTGGTGATCAGATGTACACGGTCTTTTCCGCGAACATTATGTGCATGTCCTGGGTATGCAAAAAAGTCGACCTGAACTTTGTTGTCTACTGCAGCTTTCAGAAATTTCATATTGTGCTGCATCACCACCACGTCATCATCCACGCCATGGATCATCAATAAATCGCCTTTCAGGTTTTTGATGTAGTTGGTACAATCCGCTTCTTTGTAGCCATCAGGATTTTCCTGAGGTGTATCCATATAACGCTCGCCGTACATCACCTCATACATAGACCAGTCGATAACAGGTCCGCCGGCCACACCAACTTTAAAGGTATCAGGATAACGCAACATCATACTCGTTGTCATAAAACCACCGAAACTCCAACCATGTATTGCCATACGTTTGGCATCTACAAAGGACTGTTTTTTCAACCAGTCAACACCAATCAATTGATCAGATAATTCTTGCACTCCGAGTCTTTTATGAATAATTTGTTGGAATTCTTTACCGCGGTTGGCAGAGCCATGATTGTCCAATGTGAAAATGATATAACCGTCTTCCGCCATTTTATTCATCCAAAGCGATGCACCACCTAAAAAACTATTGGTGACCATTTGAGCATGTGGTCCGCCATATACATAAACTACAACAGGATATTTTTTATTCGGATCAAAATTGGATGGTTTGATGATCCTACACCACAAATCACTACCGTCTTTGGCTTTGATCGTGAACAATTCTGTTTGTCCAATGGCAACTCCTTCGTATGGATTTTTAGCGGTCAGAAGATTGCGAACAAGACGTCCATCGATACTCAGAATATCTACTTTATTGGGAGTCGTCAGGTTGCTGAATTGGTCGATGACAAATTGACCACTTCCGGAAATTTGAGTATGATGCACACCATGTGAAGGCGTCACTTTGGTTGTTGACATATCCTTCAGGGAAATACGATAGCAAAGGCTTTCGGTTGGGATTTCTCCGGTGGCCATCACATACGCATTTTCACCCGTAAGGTCGAATCCAAGAAATTCTGTGATATCAAAATTGAGTTTGGTTTGACCTAAAGAAGCGCCAACCGTTGAATAAACATAAGCGTTGGTATATCCATCTCTATTCGAGAGCCAAACAAATTGTTCAGGATGATTCGGAATGAAGTACGCTGGGAATAGAGGCTCAACCCAGCGATCGTCATGCTCTGTAAACAGGATTTTGTTTTCTTTACCTGTTGCCGCATCATAAGAGATGAATTTCATATCCGTGGTGCCGCGGTTGAGATGAGCGATGTATACAGTTTTGTTATCTGCCCCCCATGTAAGATTGGTAGCATAGAACTGATCATCCATTTTTCCGTTGTTGAGTTGAAGAAATGTGGTTTTACCACTTGCGATATCATAAACGCCAACACTCACCAATTCGCTTTTTCCTCCAGCCATAGGATACTTGATGTTTTTCACCTGCGCGGGAACAGCCTTGTAATCTATCAAAGGATAATTCGTGACGTTGCTTTCATCTTTTTGATAAAAGGCCAGTTTTGATCCATCCGGACTCCAGAAAATACCTTTGGTAATGCCGTATTCATTCCTTGAAATACTTTGTCCACTTACAATATCTGTTTTGTTGGTTGTAATTGCTTTTTCAACTCCATTGACCAAAACAAACAAGTTGTTTTCTCTGGTAAACGCCATTTGTTTTGTGGCCTCATGATATTCCTGATTCTCGGCGTCAGAAGGATATGCACAAACTTTGCTGATGGTCTGTGATTTCAAATCTCCAACGAATACGGCTGTTCCATTATCGTAAGAAAACGTCTCAAGACTCAACCAATGGATCATAGGCATTGATTTCAAGTCTTCACCACCTTTCCATTTTTTCATATCCGTTAAAGTGGTGAGCAAAGACGTGATTCCTTTGCCTTTCACTTTTCCAAAGAATACACTGTCGTTTCGTACGAAGCTATAGGTATCGCTTTTACCCATCCAACTCAATTGTTGGATGGTCTCGGGTGCATATTGTCTGAACTGGCCTGTAACGGCTTCTTCAATTGTGAGTTTTTTCTGAGCGAAAAGAACAGTTGTTGTTAGTCCGGTCAGCAGAGCGAGTAAGATGTGTTTTTTCATCATTTGATTTGGAGGGCTAAAAATAGAAAGTTGCCCATGATTTTTTTTTGTGAAAATAGACTGAATGGAATCTTTGGTCATCAAAAGGGGCGAATGGTTTACATGAATGGTCCTCATGCCGGATGTTTGCGATGAAACGAATGTGTTTTTTCATCTTCTGGAATTGAAGTTCTGTCGGGACATTGGCAATCATTGTGCAAATTTGCAGTTATGAAAAAAATATTCTGGACATTAGTGGTGGTCATTTCCATGTTTTCTTGTAGAGATCAGGAACAAGTGGATGTAAAAACGCCAGTGATAGAATCGGTTGAAATGGATGGTATTGCAGCAAGCACAGTTGTGAAGCAAGCGGGAGAAACTCTTGTCCTTGATGTCCATCTGACCGACAATACAGCCCTCAATCAATTACAAATAGATCTCCATCCCGCTGATGACGGACATGTCCATGATGCCGATGGTCACGCGGGTGGAGAAGGAAGACTCACTAATGGATATTGGGCAATGAATGAAATCATCAATATTTCCGGTACCAGCTTTCATCAACAATGGCAATTGCAGATTCCGGATTCCATTGCTGGAAATTGGCATATTCTGTTATCTGTCATGGATGAAATTGGTTTGGTTTCTAAAACCTATTGTTTGCTTGTGACAGTAGAGAATGCCAATCTGCCAACCATCAGCGCCAATACATTTCCAGCCTATGATGCAACGGGTACAATCTATTTATCGAATGGCGTTCCGCTTGAAATCGATGGATTGGCGGAAGATCCCGATGGCTTGAGCAAACTTTGGGTGAGGATGTCGAATTATGCTGGTGTTTCGGCCGATACCCTGGATATCCCCATCATTGGCGATGGGCATACCATGGCATTCGGTACAGCTTCATTCAACACAACCGGTAATGGAAACTATCGGATAATTGTTGAGGCACAAGACTCACTGGGCTACAAAGCAATATGGGATGCTAAAGTGATCGTTCAGTGATGCACCAATTTCTACGATATATCGCCATTCCGACTATTACTGTTGGGTTCAGCTTGATCTTCTTGGGCTGCAAAAAGTTCGATGAAAACAAACCTGAAGTGTTATCTATCTCTATCAATGAGAGTAGTATGAACGAACTTTATGCTCATGCAGGCGAATCCAATCATATGGTGGTCCGCGTAGCTGATGACCAATCACTTTCACAGGTCATGGTGAAATTTACTGCGAATTCGGGATTGCATGATCATTCAGACCACAATTCTCCTCATGTATTTACCGACTACAATCAGGGTGCATGGGATACTGTTTTTGTATCGAATATCAGTGGGAAAGAAGCAGTGAAGGAATATGTATTCGAAATACCGGATGATGTGAGCGGCGGTTGGAACCTTGAGATTTCTGCATTAGATGAAGCTGGAAATTTGGTTTCGCAAGAGAAGACGGTTCATATCATGAACTTGTTTCAACCATCAATTTCGATCAGTCATATTTCACATGAAGCAGATGAAGACAACATCATTCATGCTTTAACGGGTGAAATCGTCAGCATTGAGGGCATTGCTTTAGATGCCGACTCACTGGCCTACGTGAAGGCTCACATCTACCGCAATACCACACAAATATGGACGGAGGAATTCAGCACGATCAATGATGCGATCTTCGATCTTTCGATCTTGAATGAACCCGTGTTAGATGCCACAGGGACTTATTATTATGATATAGAAGCGGAAGATCTCTCTGGTTATTATACCAAAGTCAGAGCCATGATCAAAGTGAATTGATCAAGCAGAAGGCCAAAGGAAGAGAATTCCACCTTCCACACCCATCGTTACCACCGTGTATGATACATTGATGAGGGTGTACTTCCATCCGCGTGTTTCATAAAGTGCATTCTGTATCACAAAAGGCACTGCAACAAATGCGCTTAACATCATGCCGTGATAAGCACCATGCACAAATGGAGAGTAGTTTTCGTCTGGATGAACCCATGTCGACAAGAATGCACACACTACCACTGAGCATAGATATGATAAGCCGAAGATGACGGCCATATTCGATTTTTTCGCAGCATCCGGCGTAAGTCCGGTAGCTTTCATCCACGCGGTACCAAACACTTTCGGATTGTACCAAATGAAACCGATAACCATAGAAGACAGTGCAGTGA
>JAIBBG010000037.1 GCA_019694805.1 Flavobacteriales bacterium
ATGCGGTCGATTTGATATTCCGTATTGATGAGGTCAGCATAACGGTTGATGAAATAAGAACGGAATTCATCGTTTTGAATCAATGCACCAAATAATTGGTCAGTGAGATAACCTTCATCACCAGCTGTATTGATGTAATCATCGGTAGGTGAAGCTCCCGCGAGTCCCATTCCGAAGTCCATGTCCATCAGCATGAAACGCCATTTGCCGCCCGGTCTGTCATCATGCCACAATTTCGTATTGTTCTGCCAGCCATTGCTCCAGTCACCATTGGCCCAATAAGTCTGAGCAATGATATAGTCTGCATAATTCTCAATATCCAACATCGTAGATATCTCTTCGAAATATCCATTGCCATTTGGATCATTGGTTGTTGCAAATTCGTGGAGATTGTAGAAACTGGTTGGATCACCATTGATTACATTGAAGCCCATGTAATTCGCACTTACCACAGTTGCATCAGAAGAGCCGATATCATGATTGTTAGCAATATAATGCTGATCCAGATTCTCGCGAATTTCCATATATCCCCAATATTCTCCATTGAGGAAAACAATTGCTGGAGTATACGCCATGTAGTCAACATGTGTATTGCGATTTGTTCTTTCAATCAATGCCTCATGGAATCGGTAGTCGCCATAAGCGTTGCCGCCATTTCTCAGGTTAAAACCTTTGAAAGATTCGATATAAGGTTTATCGGCAATCAGTGGATAATCCATTGATTCCATGCCGTACTTACCCTTAGCTTGTATACGCAAACTTTTTTGTTCCTGACTTCTGCTCCATCCACCATGAATTTTTATTCCGCACGGACCTTCCATTTGTTTCACATGGTCACCATCGAAGTATTCGACATAAGCTTCACGTTCCCAATCCTCCCAAAAATTCGCTCCGAAGTATGGCACATTGGGATCATAATCCGGTGGCCCAAATACGTGGATACCCGTCACAGGATCCCACAAATTGGCAGGGTCGGTAGAAACACTCACCACAGGGATACCGATCTCCGATTCACTGATCATATAAGTATTTTTTTCTACTGGTGAAGGCAATGAATTCACGCCGTATGCCCTTGCTGAAATCACCACAGAGCCGGATACCGGGAAACCATTGGTATACAATAGATCATCTTGATCTGGTATACTTCCATCAAATGTGAGATAAATCAATGCATCTGGATTTGGGCTCGATATGGAAACATAAACCGGCGCATTGAATACTCCGCTTTCAACACTGAATACCGGACTTGGTTCATAGGCACTCACACACGTTCCTACATTTGGTGTTGCCGGAGTTGGTGTAGCAGTAAAACACCATGATGTTGCACCGTCGGTGGATCTGCGTAAGCTATGATCAGATTGCATTTGATCGATGATCCTGCTATCCGTTACATGGCCTGTATTGTCTTTCACATATAAAGTTTCTCCGGCACTCAAACCAAAGTCCGCATGATTCAATGGTGGCGTATAATTGATCCAATCAGGCGCCAATTCAGTTTGAACGGTTGGACTTGCCATTCCAAGCAAGAGGTAAAGACTTCCCGTAAGGTCACTTGATGTAATGTCCGCATTGTGAACCTGAAGGGCAATAACGTTTTCACCTTCAACCAAAAGGCTATTGAAAACATCATCATCGATGATAAAGCTTTCCGGAACAACTCCCTGATAAGTGAGTGCTTCATGTCCTGCATCAGCAGGTGTATTGAATGAAGGCTCGACACCAACAGTACCAATATTTGCCCTGGCGATTTCAACACCATTCAAATAACAAACGAATGCATCATCGTAATCCACATTGACCAGCATGAATCCAACATCCTCTGTGTTGCTCAGTGTAAAAGTGGTTCGGGAATAAATAGAAAGAATTCCACCACCGAGATCAGTGCCATCATCACCATCGCCAAAACCAATACCACCTGGGCCGGTTGCCCAACTGCTGTCATCGAAACCAATGTCATTCCATGAAGCATCTGGTTGTTCTGTTGGAATACTATATGTCCACCAGTTCCATGGGTAAATGGGGGTTTCCATGTGATCGATCACCATGCTTGTTCCCCACCGATTTTTCCCGGAGGCAAATACCAATACGCGCTGACCTGCTGGCAGTGTGGCATCCGGTAGTTGCCAATTGGAAGTATTCTCCAATCGGTCAGACACAAAATAATCACTCAAATTGATGGCGGTCATTCCATCATTGTAGAGTTCGAACCAATCCTCATATTCACCATCTTCATCCTGAAGCGTGCTCAGATTGGTGACTTGTATTTCGTTGATCAGTAGCTGAGCCTGGATAGCTGAATTCAAGCATACCAGTATCAACAAGATGATTCCAGTTTTAAATTTCATAGGAAAACAAATTCTTGTGTTCTTCATCATAGACATTCAGGTTAGTGGATAATACTGAATTGACGGGTGAATACTTGATCTGCGCACATCACCGAAAGTACATACGCACCGGAAGACCATTGCTCTGTATTCAATAGAAGTGATTTCTTCTTCATGATATTCTCGCGATAGACAACTTGTCCCGTGAGATCCATCACAGAAATCCACTCACCGGATTCGGGAAGTGAAACAATGTTGAGTGTAGTATTCGCAGGAGTTGGATACATCCTGATTTCAGAAGCATTCATCTCATCCACATTCACACATTCTGTCACTTCAATTTCGATCATATCGGTATAAGTGCAGCCGTCATCATTGGTCACAGTGAGTGTAAAAGTGTGTACACCAACTTCGTATTCATCACCAGAAATAATCAGTGATTGTTCCTGACTTCCAGTCGACCACATGTACTCAAGGCCAGGAGGTCCAGAGAGCATGAGATCAAAATCTTCGCACACATCTAGATCCTCACCTAAAGTGAATTCGGGCTCAGGAAAGTTCTCTACCGTAACAGGTAAAATCATCATACAACCATTGACATCTTGAAAGACCAGTTCATATGTCCCTGCTGCGAGATTGGTTTGATCAACCCCATCGTGAAATGTTGAATCCGGATACATCCATTCGAATGAATAAGGCGCCGTACCACCACTTGCCGTGAAAGACACGCTACCGTCCATAAAATCCAGACAAGTTGGAGTTGAAGAGCCATTCATCACGAAAGGATCTGGACCTTCTACGACAAAATCTTCATCGATGACGTTGCCGCATGCATCTTCTGCGTGGTATGAATAAGTACCGGGTGGCAAGCTTTCCAGAAAATAAGCTGAAGATTCAAAACCATTCGGCCCTGTCCAAGCGGTAGAGTAATTCAATCCCCATCCAATCACATTGGGCAATATCATGCCTTCTGGATCAGTCCCGACACCAACAGGGCACAGTACATTTTGAATGACTTCATCAGTTACTGGTGCTTGATTGTATGGCTTCACCGACAAGACCATTTGTCCCGATTCATTGTCATAGCCATCAATCTGAATATAACAAACCACACCGGCGGGCAGACAATGGGTATAGCAACGTGAAGCCAATGGATTCACCCAAGGGAAACCATTGCAGCTAACTACATCATCGAACAACAATGGATCAACTGTAATGGCCTGGACGAATAAAAGAGGAACACCATCAGGATGTTTCAGCACAACATAGACTTCTTCGGGCCAATCTGCTGCAACAAATTCAATGGACAACTGACTTCCACTTGTAACTGGTAATGTCCAGAGTGTATAATTTCCTTCAGTCAAAGAATAATTCGTCGACACGCCATCAATCGTCACAATGACATAACATCCATTCCAGCCATCGCCATATGAATCATAACCTTCGAGAATAAAATCACAAGTTTGAGGTTGAATGGCGCATGTTTCAGACATCGAATCATACAACGCCTGACATGCATCGTCCCAACCTGTTTCGCAACAAGAAGGATATGTATTGATCACGTTGAGAAAAGCTGCGGAACCTTGATCCACACAAGCAGGCGGATTTGCTCCACATACAGGAACATTACTTTCCCCCATGTAATTATCATTACCAGAGATATAGATGAATGAAGACATGTCTGAACAATCTTCAGCCACCCAAACAGCCATTTGCGTATTGATGATTGTGCCGTTGTTCACGGTAGAAATTTCATATGCACCTTCATCAGGTACCGTGAATTTCGCCCAAACCGTGTGATTCACTTCATCAGGACACCAAACACCCGCGGCAAGGCAATTTCCCTGAGGAGGCTGGGGTTCAGCCACCTGAGCATAACAATTGATGTTGTTCAAATCAATGGCCGAAGCGACACCGGGAAAAACTTCCACGGCATTGCATGGACTGTCATGATCACCCAAATAAGAATATCCTGCCTGGAATGTCCATGTATTGCCAATACCAGATCCTGCAAGCAAACCAGAGAAAACACCATCTTCAAATAATTCGAAATACAAACCACCATCACCCCAATCATCAACGAAATACAGAGTATAATATTCACCAGGTGTCAAACAGATATTGTCTACAACCACAATTGTATTCGAAGGGTATGACGTTTCCGTGCCATATGCGTTTTGTTCTCCTCCACCTGTGCATCCAACAGCCTCCAGGTTACTGCCCCAAGCCATGGTACCATCACCACAGGCATTCGTTCCAGGCACCAATTCCCAATAGGTTTCGTATCCCCATGGGTCAGTATAAATGTTCATACTGAGGGTAATCTGTCCTTCCGCGCACTGGGCAGCCGTGCGCGCATTCATGATCAGAAAAAAAGACAATAAAGCAATGGCGTGAGGTAAAGAAAACTTCATACTTGCAGTCGTTCGTTTTAAGGTCCGTAAAATACGGATATCTCCAAATTTAACACTGTGATGATATTCACAGCGCAATTCGTTAAAATTCATTGAGCCACCATTATTGAAAGGCAAAGGACGATTTGTGGTCACCAATGCCTGAAACATTGGTTCCACAGTGCCTTTCTATTCCAATTCAAAAACCTATTTCACGAGGACAAATAACCGCCTGTATAAGATTTTTTCACTTTGGAGCAGCCGGCAGGAAGACCTGTGTAGACCACTTGGCCGCCAGCGTCACCGCCTTCGGGGCCCATATCGATGAGCCAGTCAGCAGATCGGATGACATCAAGGTTATGCTCAATGGCAATGATACTGTGTCCCTTAGCAAGCAAGGCCTCAAACGAATCCAACAATTTTCTCACATCATGAAAGTGAAGGCCAGTTGTGGGTTCGTCAAAAATGAAAAGGGTGTGATTGTTGGCTGCGCCTTTGGTCAGGAAAGATGCCAGCTTGATACGTTGTGCTTCGCCACCACTCAATGAAGATGACGACTGCCCAAGACCGATATATCCAAGTCCAACTTGTTGAAGTGGAGTAAGTCTATCGACAATGTTCTTGTTTGGCGTTTTGTCTTTTTCCTGAGCAAAAAACAAAACAGCCTCATCCACGGTCATATCCAGAATATCGCTGATGCTTTTGCCTTTGTATGTCACTTCAATGATTTCTTCCTTGAAGCGTTTTCCTTTACAAGCCTCACATTGTAATTTGATGTCGGCCATAAATTGCATGGAAATGGTTTGTTGCCCCTCGCCCTCGCAAGACTCACAACGACCACCTTCCACATTGAAACTAAAATGAGATGGCTTGTATCCACGTTGTTTAGATAGTGTCTGAAGCGAATACAAATTGCGAATCTCATCGTATGCTTTCACATACGTAACAGGATTAGATCTCGAAGATTTTCCAATCGGATTTTGGTCAACAAATTCAACGGCTTGTACGGATTGAATATCGCCTTCAATACTATCATATTCTCCTACCAATTCCGTTGGCAATCCGCCCAGTTCTTTGACCAAAGCCGGATATAATATATTTCTGATCAGGGTTGATTTACCGCTACCACTTACGCCACTCACCACGGTAAAACAGCGCAATGGAAATTCAACATCAATATCTTTCAGAGAATTTTCGCGAGCACCGCGAACGACGAGTTTATCCTTGCCAGGTTTACGGTTAGACTTCCTCACCACATTCAATTCCTTTCTCAAATACTTCGAGGTAAGAGAATCCCCTTTCTTAGCGAGTTCATCTACCGTTCCGGTGAAAACCACATGGCCACCATTCGAACCTGCTTCAGGCCCCATATCGATGATGAGATCAGCTTCACGCATGATTTCCTCATCGTGCTCCACGACAATCACCGTATTGCCCTGATCGCGCAAATTTTTCAATACTCCAATCAGCCTCTGAGTATCCCGTGGATGCAGTCCAATGCTCGGTTCATCAAGGATGTACATGGATCCTACCAAAGCACTTCCCAGGCATGTTGCAAGGTTGATGCGTTGCGATTCACCACCACTGAGCGTGTTCGACAAGCGATTTAAGGTAAGATAGCCAAGACCGACATCGGTAAGGTATTTCAATCGGTTGCGGATTTCAGTGAGAAGTCTTTTCGCAATCTTTTCGTCATGAGCATTCAATTTCAATTTGGAAAAAAAGTCCAGACATTCCTCGATGGAAATGCTCACCAAATCCGAAATCGACTTTGCTCCAACTTTCACATAACTCGCATCTCCGCGCAAGCGAGTTCCGTTGCACTCCGGACAACGGGTTTTTCCGCGATAGCGGCTCAACATCACACGGTATTGAATTTTGTAAGATTCAGCTTCTAAGTATTTGAAAAAATTATTTAACCCGCTAAAATGTTCATTGCCTTTCCACAACAAATCATATTGTTGTTTGGTTAATTCAGCAATAGGTTTATGGATTGGGAAATTGAATTTGGAAGCTTTCATCACAAGCTGGTTTTTCCATTCACTCATCACCTCTCCACGCCAGCACACAATCGCATCCTGATATACGCTCAACTTTTTGTTCGGCATTACCAGATTTTCATCAATACCGATGACACTTCCAAATCCTTCGCAGGTTTTGCACGCTCCAACAGGATTATTAAATGTAAATAGATTGACAGATGGTTCTTCGAATGTCATTCCGTCCAATTCGAACTTCCCTGAAAAATGATGCGACTTCTTGTTGTCTACTTCATATAACACACATTCTCCAAGTCCCTCGAAAAAGGCACTCTCAACACTATCAGCGATTCGCGATAAATTCTCTTCATCGGAATCTGCTGTGATGCGATCGACAACAACCGAAACCTCATCATGGGCTTTTACTTTGGAAGCAACATCTTCAATATTGACCATTTCGCCCTTCCACACAATCCTTGAAAAACCCTGTTGTGTGAGCACCTGCAATTTTTTGGTGATATCCTTCGACTTTACCAACGGCGCAAGAATGAGAAACCTGGTTTCAGGATCGAACCCTTTCACGAATTCCACCACATCTTCCACTTTATCTCTTTTCACTTCTTTGCCGCTGATAGGAGAATAGGTTCGTCCAACACGTGCAAAGAGCAATTTCATATAGTCGTATATCTCGGTGGATGTTCCGACCGTAGAACGTGATGTACGACTCGTCACTTTTTGTTCAATGGCAACAGCAGGACTGATACCGATGATGGAATCAACGTCCGGCTTGTCCAACCTACCCAAGAATTGTCGGGCATAGCTGCTGAGACTTTCCACATACCGTCGTTGACCCTCGGCAAACAAGGTATCAAATGCGAGTGATGATTTGCCCGATCCACTCAAACCGGTGATCACAGTGAATTTTCCACACGGTATGGCAACGGATACATTTTTAAGATTATGTACCCGTGCGCCTTTGATGACGATATATTCCTTGGGATCAAGAACCGGTAATGGTTTGATCTTCTCCCCTTTCAACTTGGATTGTTTCAGCAGTTCAGCCATAGATGGGCGCTAATTTCAGAAGGAAACACCGGGTATTCGATGTTGTTCAAAATTATTGAGAATGGAGGTAGAAACATTGTTTTTTTCCTATTCCCAGATGCTCAATGATTGATCTACATCCCTTGTGATTCAAGCCATTGCGACATCATCCTTCATCATGGCTGTAAAAAAATGATTGAGCTCCTATTTCTTTTTGGCTCGGGCCATTTCTTCTTTCACCCTGAACTTGACCATCTTTTCGATAAGACTTACCGGTAGCTTTTGGTTGTAAGGAAATTGAACAGCTCCTTTGGATGACTTGTATTTGGCTAAATCTGCAGCGTAAAGCATCAATGGTCCGGGTGTTGGGTAAAATCCAAGATGTTCCTTATTGGCCGCATAATAAACGAGAACTTTGCCTTGTCTGAACGCCGGCATATTGTAACTGATCTCTTCAACAGCCTCAGGAGCAGCCTTTCGAATCACACTCCTGATCTGTTCCAATAATACTTGGATCTCAGCCGGGAACTGACGGTGGTATTGGTCAATGTTCGCAAATTTTGTTGCTCCATATGGACCTGGTTTAGCTACTGACTTCTTAGGTGTTGCCTTCTTAGGTGCTGCTTTTTTAGAACCTGTTCCAGTTTGAACGATTTTCTTCGCCATATGATGACATCTAGTTGGTCAAAAATGATTACCACACAAAATTAAATCCGAATGATGAAGTTCAACATCATCATGTAACCCTGAAAGCCAAAATGGAAGCCTTCTTCCCTATAATATCAGGACACTCCCTACAGGATTTATATGACATGGTGTTGCATCAATCAGGTGAAAATTGCCCAAGAGGAATCACTTGTCATTACTTGGCATCAGCTCTACGGTAGACTTCTGTATGATTAAGGTTAACCCAGGCTATCCCATTCCACATCCTTTCTCTTTTTGACATATCGCCATCATCAAGCCAATGTTTTAAGCGCGATTCGACAAAACCATGATGATCAGCGTCAAGCCTTTTCTACCAGAAGTCGTTCACTCACCACGTGACTGATCGTTTCATCCGTTCGTTTCGCATAGCTCACTTTCATGGTACCATCGAATTGTTCTATGGCTTTGATTTTGACTTTAAGTCCAAGATGAATTTCACGGCTATTCAAAAAACGTAAAAAATCCTCAGAAGTATTGATTACAGCTGCAAGTCTCACTGTTTCTCCGACCTTGCATGAACTCAATTTTTGATATTCCTTCCAAATCACTTTACCATTTCGATCAGGAATCGGCGAACCATGTGGATCGACCTTAGGATATCCCAGCAATTGATCCATTTTATCGAAAAAAGCTGCCGATTGAATATGCTCAACTTGCTCTGCGATAGGGTGAACCTCTTCCCAACCAAAACCCATATTCTCCACCAAAAACATCTCTGTGAGTCGATGTTTGCGAATGATCAATGCAGCTTCCCTTTTCCCCTTTTCAGTAAGCTTCAACGGCTTGTAACTTTCATAATAAACCAACTTTTTTGCCGCGAGCTTCTTCATCATGCTGGTAACTGTTGGCATTTTGATTTCCAATTTCCGGGAAAGGTCATTCACATTCACTTCTCCCCTTTCATTGCCCAAAGTGTACAACGCCTTTAAATAATTTTCTTCGGTATAGGAGTTCATACCTACAAATCTAATTCAAAACAAGAATAGTGTAAAATTATTTTGTTAGACACGTCTAACTTTATACTTTTGTCGCCATTACCTCGATGAATTACATGTATCAGACCATTCTACTTCTTTTTGTTGCCAACACAATGGTCGCCCTTCAAGCCACAGGACAGCAAGCCAACCTTTTTGGCCATGTTACATCTGATGGTCAGCCAGTGGAATTCGCAATTGTTAGTATCGACCGAAATCAAAAAGCTGTACTTACCGATAGTTTAGGTTACTACCGCTTCAGCGATTTGGGTGCAGGCCAACATGAAATAGAGGTACAAGCTATTGGCTACAATCTTTTTGAAACGACCCTACCATTATCACCAGAAGAAAAAAAAGAACTGGAAATTGTCCTTATAAAATCCGACGTTTTGACGGAAGAGGTAGTTATTTCCGGTACCATGCAGGAAATATCGAGGATGGATTGTCCGGTTGCTGTAGAAGTGTATTCATCACAATTCTTCAAGTCCAATCCAACATCATCCGTGTTTGAAGCCATGCAAAATATCAATGGTGTAAAACCTCAGATCAATTGCAATGTGTGCAACACCGGCGATATACACATCAATGGACTAGAAGGACCATATACCATGGTTTTGATCGATGGTATGCCCGTTGTGAGCGGACTTTCAACAGTGTATGGCCTGTCTGGCATTCCTTCATCCTTGATTGAAAGGGTTGAAATTGTAAAAGGGCCGGCATCCACACTCTATGGCAGCGAAGCCGTTGGTGGCCTCATCAACATCATCACCAAAAAAAATGAGAATGCCCATCGATTCAGTGCAGATATCATGACCACCAGTTGGGCGGAAGTAAATGCGGATCTTTCCACCAAATACCATATAGGCAAAAACATTCATGTGCTCACAGGCGTCAATTACTTCAACTATTCAGTGCCACAAGACCACAACCAGGATGGATTCACTGATGTCACTTTACAAGATCGCATTTCGGTTTTTAGCAAAATACAGATCAGGAGAAAACTCGATAGGCAATGGCAAATTGCAGGTAGATATGTTTATGAAGACCGTTGGGGCGGTGACATGCGTTGGCAACCTCAATTTCGTGGTGGCGACAGTATCTATGGTGAGAGCATTTATACAAGTCGATGGGAATTTTATGGCACCTACGATTTACCCTTCGCTGAAAAAATCACATTTCAATGCAGTGCCAATGGTCACCAACAAAATAGTTATTACGGACAACTTTCGTTTCAAGCCAGACAAGAAGTTCTTTTTGGGCAATTGTTGTGGCCCAAAGATCTTGGACATCACGCATTCCTGAGTGGGCTTTCCGTGCGTTATACTCATTATGATGACAATACACCGGCTACTTCAGCTACAGCAACGTCAGATGCAGAAAGTCGCGCTTACCAGCGCGTTGTACTTCCGGGAATATTTGTGCAAGACGATGTGAAGTTCAACGATCAGCATCGACTTTCAACAGGATGTCGCTACGATTATCATACATTACATGGACATATACTTTCACCCCGGATAAACTACAAATGGAATACCGCCAATAGAAAAAACACCGTGCGAGCTGGAATAGGCAATGGCTACCGCGTCGCCAATGTGTTTACAGAAGATCACGCAGCACTCACAGGATCCAGAAAGGTTGAATTTGTAGATCAACTGAAACCCGAGACCTCCTGGAACTATAACATTCATTTTTCCAGAAAAATTTTTCAATCTGAAAATAGCAACATCACATTCGAATGCTCCGGATACTATACCCGTTTTGGCAATAGGATCATTGCAGACTATCTTACTGACCCCAACAAAATCATTTACGCCAATCTTCAGGGCAAGGCCATTTCCAGGGGAATCACCGCAAATGTGAGTCTGTTTCTACGCCAACGCTGGACGGTATATTTAGGCATCAATGTTCAGGATGTTTATAGAGAATCTCATGGTCAAAGACAAGAACAATTGTTCACGGAGAAATACTCAGGCATGTGGGATATCCGATATAAAATCAAGCATTGGTCCATGGACTACAATGGTAAACTTTACAGTCCAATGAAATTACCCCTCATCAGTGCGCACGACCCACGACAAGCGAGTTCACCTTGGTGGAATATTCAAAATATCCAATTCACCTATTCAGGATTTTCACATTTCGAAATCTATTGTGGCGTGAAAAACCTCCTCAATTGGACACCGGCACGAAACAATCCTTTTCTGATAGCACGTTCATTCGATCCTATTGACAAACAAGTCACATTTGACCAAAACGGTCAGGCGATCCAAACTGCGTACAACCCTTATGCACTGACGTTTGACCCAACCTACGTCTATGCCCCGAATCAAGGAATCCGATTCTTTTTAGGAATAAGGTATCACTTCATTTGACCTCAATAAACAGCTGTAGGTAAACAATTGGAATGATCCAGGTTAAACCCAGATGATGCAGGGCCTTTCTATTCCGATTCAAAATCACTTTGAATAAGCGCGTCCAGAATTTTCGGGACAGGTTTTGCCCGAGTCGAATGCGCTCCGTCATGATGACAACGCCTTGTTGTGCGAATTTTTTGAGCTTCTAAATCTCATATAAGAAACACTTTGCATAATCTGGGTTAAAGGTATCGTGACCATCAGAACCAATATTTCGACCAACTTCGCAACCAATTTGAAACTGGATCGTAATCCATGCACCTGCAATTTTCCAACAAACCAACCGTTGAGCAATCCATGAGAAAGTACCTTTCAATTTTACTGCTCTCCACCCTGATGATGATAACAGAATCCGCATGGTCGCAATCGGCCAAAGGATTCGATTATTCAGCCCATAAAAAGTTGAATAAACAAGCCGGACATTGGGGAAAGCGGCGTATGAAAGCTGCCGATCATGACATGACGAATATCCAGTGCAGTGTCAGAAAATCCAGACGAAAAGCCAGGAAAAACAATCACTAACTTAGAAGACATTTAGGATTCGCTCATTTTTTTGACGTTTGCAGCTCTTTTGTCAAGACCCATCAACTCAGTTTTCGACTTTGCCACTCATGTTTCAACAATGAATAGCAAACAGAATCTTCGTATTGATCATCAACCATATAGTCTTGTCTCATGGTACCTTCATAGGTAAAACCAAATTTATGGAGCACCGCAAGCGAAGCTTTATTCCAATCGGCAGTTAAAGCAGATACCCGATGCAATTTCATTTCTGAGAATCCATAATCCAGAATCACCTGAAGTGCTTCAGAAGTGTACCCCTTTCTTTTATCATCATCTTTTCGAAGTGCATAAAACAGCTCAGCTTTATCGTGCCTCGTATTCCAGGTATGAAAGCCGCACTCGCCAATTGTAGCGCCTGATTCCTTCACTTTTAACAAGAAAAATCGCAAAGACAAACGATGGGTTTCCATGCCATGAAGATGCATCTCGCGATAGTGATCAAGCGAATTTTCATCAATACCAAAAAACGATGCTATTTCCTTGTCATCCTGCGAATTAAAAAGGTCATGAATCATTTGAGGAGTGATCATGATAAGGTCCAATCTCGCTGTCTGAAGCATGTTTGAAGGGTATTTGCAAAGATATCCGAAGGCAAGCATACCACGCCGAAACCCCCGGAAATAGAAGTCCCTTGCAGACAATTCGCATAATCCACCTATGCATTCAAGGCATTTAGAGTCGTGGTGACGATGAAGTTTCGAAACGTGCAAATGGTCTCATTCCCACGCATTTCTAATCTCAAAAGAAAGACCCACTTATATTCGGATTAAAATGTGGTGGTTTTCATGGATTATATTACTTTTGTTAAAATCGGATTGTGCAGTTGAATTCATACGTGAGATTCGATCATCCAGAAAGTATGAGTACCCGCGTATGAATTGTACAAGCAAGTGAGCAAACTTCCGGTCCACTACCGAGAAGTATATTTCAAGAAGCAGGTGCGCATAACGAACGGCATCATGAAATGACCGTGTACGACTGCCACAAACCCTAATAGACACTTGTTTAACGATAACCAAAATCAATGCACCTCATGAAAACCTTGGTGATCATGTCGATCGCCGCCATTTGCTCTTCACCACTTTGCCTTCAGGCTCAGAATGTCGGAGACCCTTATATCAACTCTTCAGATGTGATCAATGCCGGTGTAGAGCATTACGACGCAGGAGATTTCAAAAGAAGTATAGAAGATTTCAGTAAAGTAGCTCAAGGCGATAGCTTGTATACGCTGGCGCGTTATGAACTTGCTCTGGCCTACATTGCGGATAGTCAGTATGTAAATGCAACAGAAATTCTTCGTGCTTCTTTGAGCGATCCTCTCGCCGATCGTTTAAATACATTGACATTATTAGGAACAGCCTATGAAAGATTAGAGCGATATGATGAAGCGGTTGCGACATTCGATCAATCCATTGCAGAATTCGGCTATCTCAATACACCTTACTTTGAAAAGGCGGGTACCATGAATTCCATGAAGAAGTACCAAGAAGCACTTGACCTTTATGCAGTTTCGCTCAGGAACAATCCATATCATGCCGCCACACACATGAACATCGGCTTTTTGGCCGCTGATGCAGGCGAACCTACTCTGGCAATTTTGGCGCTTTTTATGGGCATTACAACTGGTGGCAATAGTGAACTTAATCTGACCGTATTAGCAGCCATTGAAGAAATTGGGCACGACAGATATCAAAAAGTTCGTACCAACGTTCCGTCTTCCATTTTTTCTTTCGCTTCTGAATTGGATGAAATTGATGAAGTGGTAAAAAGCAAGTCGGCATTCAATAAAAAATACAAGAGTCTTGTGAAGATGGATCTTGCTTACGCCAAACAATTGCAAGTCATCTGTGAATTGCTCCCGAAAAACATCGACAGTCAAAACCCGATTTTGCAATTCTATCATCAATTTTATAAGAATGCCTGGGATAATGGTCATTTCGTAGGAATGGCGACGCTTCCAATGGGCTCTATCAACGTGCCGGCAGCCCAAAAACTTGCGAAGAAAAACAAAGCAAAAGGAGAAAAGTATGAATCCTTTGCTGTTGAGAATATCAACAAGTATTTCAATCCACAGGAAATTACATTTAAAGGTAAAAAGGAAAAAACCACTGTTCATTGGGTCAATTTGCGCACTGCTGCATTTGGAAATGTTCAAAACGGCAATGAAGATGGATATTGGCATTACTTCCATCCGAATGGGGTTCTTGCGGCGGAAGGCAATTACGTGCAAGGCAAGAAGGATGGTATTTGGAAATATTATCATACCAATGGCCGTATCAAAAAAGAAGAAAGACTAAAAATGGGTGAATTCGATGGATACGAAAAGCAATTCAGTGATTATGGAGTACCGACACAACTGGTTGACATCAATAGCAGTCAGAACGGGAAGATCGTTTCCTATCAATCGAATGGAATTAAGCTCTATGAAGCAGAAATTAAAGTTGGCAAGCCGGATGGGAAGGTATTATATTACAATAAATTCGAAGAAAAGGATTTAGAATTCAATCTCGTGAACGATGCCCCAAACGGCAAGAAGACCGAATATCATTATGATGGAAGTATCAAGGCTCAATATAATATCGTAAATAACCTCATTCAGGATGAACTCATTACATATCATCCGAATGGCAAAGAGGAAGCAAAAGGAAAACTGGCGAAAGGAGAAAGAGAAGGCGAATGGAAATTCTTCCATATGAATGGTCAACCTTATCAAACCGGTAGCTATAAATCAGGTAAAAAAATAGGTGAATGGATCATGTACAACGAGCAGGGCGTTGTCATGGAAAAGGAAATGTTTAGCAATTCAGGAGAAATGGATGGACTCAGCAAGTACTATGATGGTGACGGTAAATTGCTTCGTGAAATTGACTACAAAAACGGTAAAGCGGTTACCATTACACACTATCATGGAGATGGAACACAACTTCATCAATCGAAAAGTAAAGATGGTGTTATTGATGTTGTTTATTATAATCACTTAAGGCAAAAGATTCGGGAAGGTCGCTTCGGAAAAAACGGATATGAAGGATTGCTCATTGAGTGCGACGTATCAGGCATGAAAACATCCGAGACCCAATTAAAAGATGGTAAGGCCGATGGAATTAAGAAGACTTTTTATCCGAGCGGAGCATTGCTCAGTGAAGTGAAGTATGTTGATGGATTGGCACAAGGATTTGCGAAATACTATTTCAGAAATGGCCAAATTGAAACCACCAAGTATTATAAGGATGATGTTCTGCACGGACCTTCTATTGAATATTATCCAGATGGTCAAAAGTCTGAGGAAGAATTTTACTGGAATGGTGTTTTGAATGGTGTAAGCATAGAATACACTCCTGACGGCATTCCTGTTGAATCTGCCATTTATGAGATGGATGTTTTCTGCGGCATCATCAATTATGACGAGAAAGGCAAATCAATTCACGTATGCCCATTGAAAAATGGCCATGGCGATCTGGTTAGTAAATATAAAAACGGGGCGGTGAAAACAAAGGCTACCTGTCAAAACGGATTGATCAGTGGAAAACGTGAAGATCTACATCCGGATGGCAGTGTATTTCAAACTTCAGAATATAAAGCCGGCTTTTTGCATGGTAATACAGAACGATTCCAATTCGGCAATCTGATGTTCACAGGAAGCTATTCATATGGCAATCGACATGGCAATTGGACATTCTACGAATTGGATGGGTTACGCGATTATGAAACTTCATTCTATTATAACCAAGACGATAGCGTAACTACCTTCTACCATAAAAACGGATCAGTAAGAAGAAGGTTAATCAGACATCATGGAATGAGGACAGGCGATGAATACATTTATGCTGAAGATGGTTCTATTGCTATTGTCAGAAGGTATTTTGAAGATGCATTGATCGCTTATTCATATGAAGATAAAAATCACAAATTGGTTCCATTTATTTCTGTCGATCCCAAATACACAGAAGTAAAAGCCTATTATGCGAATGGCAAGCCATCCGCTTCATTCGTGATCAAAAATGGAGAGTATGATGGTGATTTAACTTTCTTAAATTCAAATGGAAAACCATTTGCCTCCTATCAATATCAAAATGGAATGGAACAGGGATTAACAAAAGAGTATGGATCCAACGGAGTTTTGATGGATGAATTCACGCAAAAAGACGGCGCGGTTGAAGGTCAGAGAACAGTATATTATCCAAATGGAAAAATCAAGTATCAATTGACCTATAGAAGTGGCGTGCTTCATGGGCCAGCGAAAATTTATGATAAGAACGGCAAATTGGTGAAAGAAGGAGAATGTTACAATGGTGAATTTTTTGCGAAATAGTATTTTTCTGATCGCAGCTTTTTGTTGCTTGAAAGGGTATGGCCAGCCATCAATGACCATTGATGAATTGAAGCAGAAGTATCCAAAGTCCAATTCGGTGGTGTTGCTTCATCAGGAAATTTTTGAAATTTCCATGAAAAAAGATCAACCCATTGTGGAGAGGTTTGCAAAGACTCAAATTGCATTCATCAATGACAAAGGTATTGGACAAACAAAAGACCATGTCCTCTACGATCCCACCTTTCAAAATCTCAAAGATGTATCAGCATGCACATGGGTGTACAAGGAAGGGAAATATGTCAAAAAGCCGGTTACACAATACCACGACAGAAAATATGTAGAAGGTGAATCTTTTTACGATAGTCACATGGTCAGAGAATTTGTCTATTCGGACGTTGGCTATGGATCAGTAACGGAAAAAGAATATACACACGAGTTTTTGGACGCACATTTTTTAGGCAGTTTTGACTTCGGTTATGGAATGCCCGCTGAAATGATTGATCTGATTATTCGCGTAGAAGATGGCATTGAACTCGACTATAAAACCTTTGGTAATTTTTCAGCCATTCAATTTGAAAAAACGACCAAAGGAAAAACAACTGAATACCACTGGACCAATAGATCAGTGGCAGAGATCAAAGATCAGGATTATGTCATGGATGAAGGTAGCTACACTCCGCATCTTTATCCATACATCAAAACTTACCCTTCAAAAAATGGACCCGTTGAGTATTTTGGTTCACTTGATGCATTATACAAACACAACTTTACTTACATCAAAAATCTCAATCACGATTACAGTGATGCATTGAAGAGCGTAGTTGATTCGATCAAAGCCAAAAACACTACCGATAGCACTTTGGTGAAGGGTATCATGAATTGGGTGCAGGATAATATCCACTACATCGCGTTTGAAGATGGGCTTGGTGGATTGATTCCTCGCGATTGCAATTTGGTCATCGATAGAAAATTCGGCGATTGTAAAGACATGGCCAATCTTCTCAAGAATATGCTGGAATACGGCGGAATCAAAGCCTATCTCTGTTGGATTGGGACACGCGATAGAAATTATACATACACCGAATTGCCTCTGCCCTATTGCGACAATCACATGATTGCCGCAGTAAAATTCAATGATGAATACACTTTCTTAGATGCAACAGGCAGATATCAGCCCTTTGGATTTCCGACTATGTTTATTCAGGGAAAAGAAACCTTGATCAGTCTTTCCGAGGACAAGTACGATATCGTTGAAGTGCCAGTAGTCTCTTCATCGAGAAATACAGTCACCGATGACTTCACCATCACCATGTCGGGCAAAGACCTTGTTCTCAATGGCAATGTCGTGATGAGTGGGTTTGCCAGAAGCACCCATGCTGAACGATTTATGGATGCCGGTCCACAAAATGAAAAAGACCTCATGCGTCAAATCCTTCAACGCGGCAGCAACAAATGTGAACTCGATTCCTACCATTACAAAAATCTCCAAAACAAAGATTCAGCGATGGTGGTTGACTACCAACTCACCATTCATGATTATGTAAGACAAGTAGACGACGAAGTATATGTCAATTTGAATTTTGATAAGCACATACGCGACCTTAAACCTGATGATGAGGTACGCACTGTCGGTTGCGATTATCTATTTGCCTACGAAGATTACATTGATTCCAGATTCACCATACCGGATGGATATCAGGTAAAATATCTTCCAGAAAATTTTACGTTGACATCGCCATATTATTCCATGGATATCAGTTATCAAGAAATCAATGGCATGGTTCAAATGAAAAAGACATGGAAATTCTTCGACATACATATACCACTCGAAGGCGTTGACATATTAAAAAAACACATGGATGAGATTGCATTGTATCAGCGCAAGACCATCGTACTCAAGAAAAAATAAGAGAATGAAACACTTCATCACTTTAACCCTGGCAAGCACTTTTGTTGTGCTTTTTACTCACGTAGGATTCAGTCAATCGGATTTCAGCATAGAAAAATATCCATTTGATGATGCAGCACTTACTTCAGCGTTTATGGATTCAACCGGTTTTAATACCTGTACGCATTGGGATAGGAAATTTATTGAAATCAAAGCTACCCCTTCCGGACAACCTGCTGAATACGTCATCAACCACACACTGATTCAGGTCAACAACATTGCTGCAGCGGAATCCAATAACAAAGTATATCTCGCAGTGAGATACAGAGATGAATATTGGACTTTACAAGCCAGAGTCATTAAGGATGGTAAAGTGGTGTTTACTTCAAAACCATCTGATATCAAAGAGGTAGAAGTTGAAGGCGCCATCTACCAGCAATTAGCGCTGGAAAAAGTTGATCCCGGCAGTTATATTGAAACCATTACAGCCTACACACAAGAATTAAACTTGTTCGGAGTTCATTATTTTCAATCCAATGTAGTTTGCAGAGAAAGTAATTTTACCATGATTATGCCCGATGCGGTCAAATGTGTAAGCAAGGCATACAACTATGACGTTGC
The DNA here is from genome assembly GCA_019694805.1 of Flavobacteriales bacterium. Taxonomy (GTDB): domain Bacteria; phylum Bacteroidota; class Bacteroidia; order Flavobacteriales_D; family Sanyastnellaceae; genus JAIBBG01. The sequence continues at coordinate 19,219 of JAIBBG010000037.1, forward strand.
CGCCCATGACAGCGTGATGGACGGTAGACTCTTTCATGAAGTCAAACTGAAAATGGTTCCAGCAAGTCAGGCGGAAGAATACACTGTTCCGAATGCATATCTCGCCCGATTGGAATACCGTATCACCCAAAATCAGGAAGGAGCCAGCTACGAAAAATGGTCAGATATCGGACGCACATTTTACGAGCGACACATGGAACACATTGAGGATAACAAGTCGTCAATCAACAAACTTTTGAAAGAAATCAAAATAGGCGACAAAGCAGATATTTCAGCCAAAGTTTTTGCCATTGAAGATTATGTAAAACGGAATTTCAGTATTGTTTCTGGTGCTTCAACACCGGACAATATGAGTGATCTCATCAAGAAAAAGTATAGCTCTCCTTATGGAATCGTGAGATTATACATGTATCTCTACCATTATGCTGAAGTACCCTTCGACATCTTGGGTACATGCAAGAAGTCGGTGAAGTTTTTCGATAAAGACTTCGACAGTCAATCTTTTGTTAAGGACATAGTTTTTTACTTTCCAGATATCAAGTCTTATATGGATCCGGATGAAATTGCTTTGAGAATACCCATCTTCAGCTCGGATTATCTCGGTCAGGATGCGATCAGAATCAGGACCAAAGAAATTGGCGGAACCACTACTACTGTAATCACCACAGTAACCATTCCGGAAAATCCGGCATCAGAAAGCATCATTCAGGAGAATTACACCGTTCGATTTAGTGCGGATATGAACAACACAATCACAGATTACTCCAGATCCTATTCAGCATTTGCACACCAAAACCTGCGTGGCGCCTGCTATTTCACCAATGAAGATGATAGAAAGGAACTCATGGAGAAGATCATCAAAAACTTTCAGGCGAATGCCAATTTAGAGAATTTAGAACTTCAGAATTACGACCTTTCTAGTCAGAAGGAATTCAATTTGCCATTTGTAACCAAGGCAAAACTAACCGGTCCCGATTTGCTTGAGTCAGCTGGTAATAAAACCATCTTCAAAGTTGGTGAAGTGATCGGTGAGCAACATACCATGTATAACGAAAAACCCAGACAGAACCCAATCAATGTGGACTTCACACACGAATATGTACGCGAAATTATCGTTCATATTCCTACCGGTATGAAAGTCTCAGTTCTTGAGAATTTGAAGATCGACCGCGAATGCAAAAGCACTGCCGGGGAAGTCATGGCTGCGTTTCATTCTGAATACGAACTCAAGGGAGATCAATTGATCATCAGAATCAGAGAATCTTACCTTCATATGAATCTTCCTCTTTCACTTTATGAAGATTTTAGAGCAGTGGTGAATGCAGCGGCTGACTTCAACAGAGCCTCATTGATCTTGGAGTAAGAAGGTCGATCCAGGTTATCGAATGATTCGGATCTGAGTTGAGCAGCAAGTCTGGTCATGATGGAATTGGCGATGAATGTCGTGACATGGCTTGTGAGTAAGGCCAGATTGACAAGATTAATACTTGCTCATGGGTATCATATGAAGGCCAAGTCGTATACCCATCGATAATCCTTCAATACATTCAACCGTGAGTTACCGTGTCTTCAGGTTAGAAACGACATGACAAAATCAGGGTTAATCACCCTGAAAATCAAGGCTATTAAACTCTTGCAGGATTCAATAGCAATCCGCAACCTTTGTGTGGTTTTGAATTTTTCCTTTACCACAAACGAATTGCTATGAACCTTGATCAACTTGTGAAGTCTCCACAGAAGAGGGACTATTCAATCGGTTATTTCACATTGCGTAAACTCATTGGCTGGTTAGGCATTTCATTGCCCTTCCTGTTGTTGTTTTTTCAACCGCTTGCCCATAAAATGCATCGTGGAATTGAAATCTCAGAAGCCCATCCTGTAAAATACCATTATCTGGATAAACAGGTGGAATGGTATGGTGGAACTGCTTGCCATGAATCGCCAACACAGGTTTGTGAAGAGAAGTCCATACCCGATTTTCTCGGAACCATCAGTAACTATCATCAGTTCTATATGCGCGATATTTTCGTTGGCATCCTCTTTATTCTGGCAGCTTTTCTTATTACCTATCAGGGTGAAGGATTACTCGATAACATCCTCTCAAGCTTAGCTGGTTTGTGCGCGGTGATAGTTGCCATCGCTCCTTGTTATGTCGACACTTTCTACAAATACCACTATATCGCCGCGGTGGGTTTGTTTTTCATCTTCATGCTGTTTTGTTTTCTCATATTTATGAGACAAACACCACTATCGATGAATGATCCACATTTTTACCTCATACGCGCGCAACGTCGAACATATCGAGTCTGCGGTTTCATCATCCTGATTTGTTTATTGGGATGTGGATACCTGAAGATGACACACCATACCGGCAATCTCATCTTCTGGTTGGAATCGGTGATGTTATGGTCTTTTGGAACATCTTGGCTTGCCAGTGGAAGGTTTCAAATGGCGAGGATACGCTTGTTCTATTCTGAAAAGAACAAACAAAGGTGGCAAAACCGGCATGTGGAAAACCACTAATCAGGGTATACATATATAATAAGTGCAATCATGATCAAACAAAACATGCAACATCTTTTGCGATTGGCGCTATGCTGTTGTTTCCAATTACTCTTGGGGAAGAATGTAATGGCCCAGAATCCGGAGATTATAAGCAACATTGAAATCCTTGATTTTGCGATCAACAATCTTGATCAATATGGTAGAAACCTGAGAACACATTTGAAGAACAAAGAAATGACCATAAAGGAAGTCAATCAAGTCTTCAGTGGTGGTGTCGCTGACACTTCATTCTACCATAAGATAGATACCATGCAATTTGTGGTTTCAGACAGCTTGCCTCATACCAGGCTCATCAGTCTTGATGGATCTTTTCGGGATATGAAATGTAGTGCCCGAAAATTGGCCAATGAATATGCACAGTTACTTATCAGGATCATCATGTCCGACATCAAACATGTGGACTATTACGTGAAATGTATCAGGTACCCGTCTACCCTATTCTATACGGAGCAAATTGCGAGCGATCATCTTATCAAGATCACGACAAGTAAGTATGGAACACAAAGTTTCAACTGGCCGGTAGATCAAATAGATCATTATGAAAAACTACATGAAGCACTGCACACACATATGAATTACGTATTTGATCACACCTATGTTTTTTACTCCTATATGCCTGCCAAAAAGAAGCCGATGAAAGGCATCATGCTCAATTTGGACAATGATGTTTTTGCCTTTTATGACAACAGAGATCGAGAATATACCGGTGGTGGTATGCTTGAATTTCCTACTGACTATCTCAAAATGGATTTGTTTCCGAATATTTTCAGCAGAAGACCTATGTATTGTTATCAATCCATTGTAACCGGAGCCATGGCGTACACTCCTGATTTTCAGAAAAACCCCTATTACAATCCGCAGGACTCCAATGTGTTTATTCCGGCACATTTATTTAATCCGGACACATTATTGGTTGATAGTCTTGATCGGCCTTTCTCATCATTTCAATATTGGGGCAGAGCAAAATATAAGATACACAGACATGGCATTTTCAGATCATCGTCCTACATCAAAATTGGAAAAATGGGTGGCAACACCACTGAATCTGTTCAATACAAAATTCATCGTGACATCACCGCTTCATCCACCAATCCCGTGGTTTGGAATACGCAAATCGCCAGTGGTGGTCGACTTGGATTCAGTCTTGAATACAATCCGGAAATCATGTTATTCAGCCGCAGTGGTGATGTGTTCAACAAGTTAAAAGCGCGCATGAGTGCACCCCGATGTGTCAACATTTCGATACGTGCAGAAGGCAAATTCGGAACCATGCAAACATCCGCCGGAGGCAGTTTGATCATTTGTAAAAATGATTTCAAACAGTCAGCAGGAAGCAGTCCTTTGTTGAATTACAATGGATATATGTACCCCGCTTTAGATGGAGAAAATGCACCTCGAAAGAATAGTTTCTATTATTCCATCCGATATGGAGTGAAGAATGTTTTTTATGATGGAATGCTCGAGGGATATGGCATCCTACATCGCATCCATGATGAAGAGATTGAAAGTGCAGCAAGGTCATCGAGTCTCTCTGGTGGACAGGTGGAACTCCCGGCTGATCGCTATGTTTTATCGGCTTCACAAGTGCGACGTTGGCGTCAAGAATTGGATTTTGCCATTGGTGTTCGGGTTCGATATACTACTGTATATTACAGATGGGTTGCAGTTTCACCACATACTCATTTACCCAGAGCGAGTGACTGGCATTATTGGGCATCCATTGGTTTGAATTTTATCATCCCATACGATTCTTCGAGATAATCATCCGAGTTGACACCATAATATGGGTACAAGGAATTAAACCCAGATCATGCGTTCGATTTCGTCAAGGAGACTCGAAACTCCAAAGAATACGAGCACTCACTCATGTGCGAGTGCTCAAAGGTGTTATGCAGCAGAATATAAATTCGACTGCACGATCTGGGCTAAATGTTCCTTTGTTCTGAATGCGTGATGATTCATCAAGGCCATCAAGATCCACCATCACAAGATTGTATTCTGTAACGGGTCATAACGACTCCATGAATTTCAGTTTGTTTTATCCTCTCAATGCAATGACAAACGCAATCTGATGCTGAATCAGGACACCCGTATCAGAATGGCCGGATATATTGCTAAATCCTCTGGTGTACCTCACAGCTGGATGAATCAGGATTTCTTTGAATCGTTTTTCAAATCCAAATCCAAAATCCATCACCAGGTCTTGTTTGAATGCGAAATCAGGATCATATAATTCGTGTTTGAATACAGGCATTCGAAAAGCCGGTCCCACTTGAAGAACGGGTTTCCAATTTGCACATGACGCTCTCCAATTCAAGTGACTTCCGAATGCCATGCTGGCCGGACAAATTGGTACTTCAATGGTGCGATCACCTTCTGAAACATACATCCTGCTATTGCTGAGATTCAGTTCTGCAAAGGGATTCAAACTTAGATGATCATTCAAACGATGACGAAAAAAGATGCCCATTCGAAATCCCTTTCCAGTTACCTGAGGTTTACTCATCACTTCAAGGTTTTCGTGAAATTCAGTGTAGTTCATACCCAATAAAAAGCCAATGCCAGGCTTTCGGTGAGTTGTATCCTGAACCATGTTGGAGTTGGATTGTGGATGAACAATGCATGCGCACATCACAAAAGAAAAACAAACAAAAATTGATTTCATAGCCCTGCTGGTTTTAGTTGGTTTCGGTCTGCTCGTTGAGAAGTTGCGAAATCAGCGGGACAAATCTTCAAGAGTGAATGCGTCCACGGATTCAACTTCCTTTAAAAAACCTTTGGCATACCATAGGGCTTTTTCGACTTAAAGCCAAAGGTCAAGTCATGAACGCGCATTCAAAAACTTATTGCTTTTGCAAAAAATTATTACATCCGCAATCCTGACTTCATGTCATGTTGATGGAACGATGCTACTCTTGAACATGGAAAAACCAGATTAAAATCATAGAATATACACGCTGTATATCAGTGCTTTACGAGCCATTATGATTAAAAACATGAAAAATGACACCATTTTGTAACTCAGATCATATGACACCGTTAAAATCACTTGAAACAAAAAACTTATCTTTTATGATCCACCCAAACCAAGTCCACCAAGAGACCTAATCTAGGCTAACCACCTGACTTCGAACTTACGGCAGTTCCGATTGACCCCCGGAGCGCATCATTCTCCAGAAAGATTACACACGAAATCTTGACCTAGGATTTTCATGCCCAAACTCTGCCCCTTGCACAACCTATTTGACTTTTTGAGAAAGAAACTACCTCTGTTTTAGATGAAAACCCTTCAAAGTTTAACCGCAACCCTAACTTTATTATTCATTACTGCGCTTGCCGAAGCACAAACATCCTACACCTGGAATGGTAGTGCATCAACGGCATGGACGACTTCGAGCAACTGGACGCCCAATGGTATTCCGGGATCTCTCGACAACGTCACCATCGTAACCGGTTCCAACAACTGTATCATCGCTGCCAACACGCAGGTCACAAACCTGACGATGACAAGTGGCACTTTGAACCTCGGGGGCTTCACGCTCACCACAACAGGTGTTTCAACCATGACCAATGGTAGCGTCAACAACGGTACACTGAACATTACCGGAACATCAGTCACGTTTACAGGAACAACATTCGGAGCAGCCATCACATCGACAACGTCGACTTTGCTGTTTAATGGGGGTACGTTCAACAACACGGTGACTGCAACCAAAACCGGTTCGAGCAATGATGCAGGTGCTGGTGGTTGTACGTTCAACGGTGTGAGTTCATTCACGAACACAGGTTCGGGATATCTGATGTTTGGTAACAACGCAGGTTCACCTGACACATGGAACGCGGATGTAACATTTACCAACTCAGGTTCTGAAAGAATCTTACCATGTTGGAATGCGGTTGGTAACCAGTTCAACGGCAACATCACCGTGAACACAAGCGGCAGCTCACAGGGTATTCATTTCTGCGGTGGTGGAGGTTCACCAACAGCCACACTTGCAGCAACAAAAACAATCTCCGCAGGAGGCACTGGTCTCAACGGAGGTTATCTCATTTTGAGAAGATTCACACAACTTGGATCAGCTGCGATCAACCTTTCATTAGGTTCATCAGCAACTTATTTGCAGTTTGGTCCGAACTCTTCGATTGGAGGTAATGTCACGGCAACAGCTCCTGGTTTCTATTTGAACGGATGTGTCTTCAGTGGTACAAGTTCATTTACGATGACTGGGTCAAACAATACATTCGGTACAGGTGGAAATACATTCACTGGTGCTGCAACATTCACCAACACCGGTGGTGCTCAATTCGGTTTAGGAAATGGATCTGCAGATACTTGGTTATCTACATCCAACTTCATCAACTCTGGTACTGGCTATATTTATGTGGCACACAACAACAATGCTGTAAACACATTTACGGGTGCAGTAACCATCAACAATACTTCAGCAACAACAGGTAACGCCGGTATTCGCTTCGCTGAAGCATCAAATGGAGGTACCATTCAATTCAATTCAACGGTGATAATAAACAATGGCGGAACCGGAACAGCGAACTATATCGGTATCGCACATGGAGGCAACATCAATACCGTCAATTTCAATGGTGATCTTACCATTACTCAAAACAACACCGGTACATCAGCAACGACTGTTATCGGAAACCTTTCAACGATTAATTTGAATGGCAACGTTGTCATTTCAAACACATCAGGAAACAGTTCACAGATTATGTTCGGTCAAAGCGGAGGCTCGGTGACGTTGGCTTCTGGCAGAACAATCAGCATTGGTGCAGGAGGCTTCAACAATGGTACTCTTTATTTGAGAAGATTCACACAAGTAGGTACCACAGCCCAATCACTTACACTTACTGGCAATGCCGGTTTATACTATGGACCAGGTTCTACATTCAATGGAAATGTGACTTCATCATCACCTACTCTCTTTTTGAATGGTGCAACTTTCAATGGCACAACCAACCTTGCTAAAACAGGTGGAACAGGTGACAACGGTGTAGGTGGAAACATCTTCAATGGAGTAACAACCATTTCCAATAGCGGTACCAATTATTTGGCGCTTGGTCAAACCTCACCAGATACGTTCAACAATGATGTAACATTTACGAATACAGGTACCGATCGCTTGTTGCCGGCATGGAATACAGCGGGCAACATTTTCAATGGTAACATTTATTTGAATACCACAGGTACAGCATCAGGTATACATTTTTGTGGTTCCGGCCCTGCAACAGCAACACTTGCAGCTACTAAAACCATCGCCATCGGTGGCAGTGGATTCAGTGCAGGATATCTTATACTTCAAAATTTCACACAGCAAGGTAATGCCGCTGTGTCTTTGGCGCTTAATGCAGCAGCCAACTATGTTCAGTTTGGTCCGAATACAACCATTGGTGGCGACATCACGGTGAATAGTCCAAGAATTCTTTTGAATGGTTGTAATTTCCAGGGTACTTCAAACTTTACAAAAACAGGCACTAACAATGATGCCGGTAATGGAGGCAATACTTTCACCGGTGCGACAGTGTTCAACAATTCAGGTTCCGGATATTTCATGACAGGTAATGGTGCAGCAGACCAGTTCCTTTCAACAGCCACATTCAACAACAGTGGATCAAGCGTTATTTACCTTGCACACAGTCATAGTTTGCTCACTACAACTTTCAACGGCGCGGTTACCATCAATAACACATCTACATCAGCGAGCGGTAACCCCGGTGTAAGGTTTGCAGAAAGTGGTGTGTCAGCCATCGTAACATTCAATGGTACTGTGAACGTCAACAACGCTGGATCCGGAAATGGCAACACCGTATCATTTGCACCAAGCAACAATGGTAATATTGTCAATTTCAACTCAACAGTCAATGTTGTACAGAACAACTCTGGAACAAGCGGTGTCACCCTTTTCGGTGGTACGGCAACCATCAATCTCAATGACAACATCGTTGTTTCCAACACTTCAGGAAATAGCTCATATATCGGATTCACGATCAATGGTGGTACAACCACACTTGCATCAGGAAAGACTATTACAGTAGGTGCAGGCGGATTCAACAATGGTACACTTTATCTCAGAAGATTCACTTCGGCTGGTGCAACAGCACAAAACATCACACTCACGACCATCGCTTCATTGGTACTCGGTCCATCATCTGTTTTTGGTGGCGCTTTCACCAGTTCAAGTCCATCTGTATTCTTAAACGGTACTACATTTAATAGCACGTCCAACATAACCAAAACAGGTAGTTCGGGAGATTATTCAAATGGTGGTAATGTCTTCAACGGCATCAGTACAATTGCCAATTCCGGTTCAAATTTTTTCCTCCTTGGAAATAGTTCACCAGATATTTGGAATAGCGATGTGTACTTCATCAATTCCGGATCGGAAAGAATTTTACCTGCTTATGCAACCATCGGTAACCAATTCAATGGTGATATATATGTAAGCAGCACCGGATCTGCGCAAGGTATCAATTTCTGCGGTGGTAATGCTTCAGCAACCGCCATTCTTGCAGCGACAAAAAGCGTCATGACTACTGGCGCAGGTTATACCAGTGGCTATCTTATACTTCAAAGATTCACTCAACTTGGTAGCGCTCCCATCAATCTGACATTCGCATCAACAGCCAGTTACGTTCAGTTTGGTCCAGCGTCAACCATTGGCGGTAATGTGACTACTAACACACCACGCATTTATTTGGAAGGATGCTTGTTCCAAGGCACAACAGACTTAACCAAGACTGGTTCAGCCAACGATCATAGCTCCGGAGGAAATACCTTCACAGGTGCTAGCATCTTCAACCATGCTGGATCTGGAAATTTCCTGATAGGCAATACCGCAGGTGATACATGGTTGTCTACTGCCACTTTCAACAACTCAGGCAATGGTATTATTTACGTGGCTTACGGACATAGTGGAAATACATCATTGTTCACTGGTCCGGTAGTTATCAATAATACATCAACTTCAGCATCAGGTAATCCTGGTGTTCGATTCTCAGAATCATCGTCCAACATTTTGGTGAATTTCATGTCAACCGTTACAGTGAACAACGCTGGTTCTTGCAATGGCAACTACATTTCTTTTGCGGGCAGTGGCGGTAACAACACGGTGAACTTCAACGGAGTTCTCACTGTGAATCAAACCAACACCGGTTCCAGCGCCATCACTTACATTGGTAACCAAGGCACCATCAACCTCAATGAAAATGTCGTGGTAAATAATACCTCCGGTCCGAACTCATGGATTGGATTTTCAATGAATGGAGGTTCGACTACACTTGCTGCGAGCAAAACCGTCACTGTTGGCGGAACAGGTTTCACCAATGGTAGTCTTTATCTGCGCAGGTTTACTCAAGTTGGAGGTACACCACAGTCCTTCACTTTGACTGGTACAAGTAATTTGTACTATGGACCATCCTCAACATTCAATGGCAATGTAACATCAACCAGCCCGGGATTGTTTTTCTCAGGCTGTACGTTTAATGGCACAACAAACTGTACGAAGAACGGATCTTCAGGTGATACTTCAGTAGGTAACAATACTTTCGTAGGCAACTCGATCATCAGCAATACCGGTTCGGGTAACCTCGTAATGGGTAGTGGCGCTGCTGATATTTGGCAGGCAGATGCAACATTCAACAATAGCGGTACAGCAGTTCTTTATGTTGCACACAACCACAACAACCTCACCACTGTATTCAATGGTAACGTTACAGTGAATGTAACATCAGGTGGAACTGGCACACATGGTGTTCGATTTGCGGAAGCATCGAGCACAGGTGTGATTAATTTCAATGGTCCTGTAGTCGTGAACAACGGTGGAACTGGATCAAGTTGTTTCGTTGGATTCGCAAACAGCACTGCAGGAAACACCCTCAACTTCAACTCGACATTGACCATTAACCAAACCAACACTGGCACAAGTGCCATTGTTCAGGTTGGTAATAGTTCTAATATTTACCTCAACGATAATGTTGTGGTGAACAACACTTCAGGTAACAACTCTTGGATTGGTTTCTCGACTGCAGGTGGTTCAACCACACTTGCATCCGGCAAAACAATCACAATAGGTTCAACAGGATTCAATGGCGGTACACTCTATTTAAGAAGAGTGACTCAAGTTGGATCAACTCCTCAATCGCTGGCCTTGACCGGTTCGGCGATGCTTGCTATTCAAAATAGCAGCACTTTCAATGCGAATCTATATGCTACTTCGCCACAGATTATTGTTGAAGGTAGTACTTTCCATGGAACTAGCCGATTCATCAAGACTGGTGGAAGCAATAACTACTCAACAGGAGGTAACACATTCAATGGACCTACTCACTTCATCAACAACTCGATTGGTGAATTTGGTTTGGCCAATGGCACAGGTGATGATTTCAATAGTCTTGCTCGTTTCGTACAACGCAGCAGCGGTTTGATGCGTCCAATTCACAATGCCACTTCAAACTTCTCTGGCAACATCGCTGTAGACAGTTGCACAACAGCCATTACATTCTGTACCAACACAAATGGATACATGAACATCGATGGCACAAGTCAGCAAATCTTTTCTGGAGATGCTGCTTTTGCTCCTACTGTAAACAGAATGATCATGAACAATGGAGTTGGTGGTTCGCTGCTTTTGAACGTAAACGTTCATAATGGCGTAAGCACTACCTTCTCTAACGGTAGCATCTACACTGGAACTGGTAACTATTATGGTTTCAATGCCACTGCAACATATAGTGGTGCATCCAACAACAGCCATGTTGCCGGCACTGCAAGAAGACTTGGTACCGGTTCATTTGCTTACCCTGTGGGTAATGGTACCGTGTATCAACCAACCACTGTAAATGCAACTGCAAACACATCAGGTATCCTAGTAAGTTATACTTCAGCGGATGCAGGCACAGCACCATTCAGCGGAGGAACGGCTTCACCACCAAATCTTTCCGGATATAATAATCAGGAATATTGGAATATCAATCCATCAGGATCTGCGACTGGTACTGTGACTATCAATTGGGATGGTGTAAATGACACCGCTCTTGGCGCATTGGCAGAAGCGAAAGTTGGTCATAAATACACAGGCAACTGGCAAAATGAAGGTGGCACAGGTACAGGAACAGTAAGTGCTGGATCTGTGACCAGCAACAGTATCACCACATGGGGGATTTTTGCCCTTGGACAAAACTGTGCAACACCACTTACTTTGACTTGCCCATCAAATGTTTCTGTAACTGCAGCTGCAGGATCTTGCAATGCGAATGTTACTATTGCAGCAGCGGTAGCCAGCAATGTTTGCGGTACAACCGTGATCACCAATTCTTACAATGCGGGTGGAGCTGATGCTTCAGGCAGCTATCCGATTGGAATTACTCCAGTAACCTTTACGGCAACTGCAAGCAATGGTCTCACTACTTCATGTACCATTTATGTAACTGTACTTGATGCTGGTGCTCCGACCATCACTTGTCCTGCAAATATTTCTCAAAACATCACTTCCGGCTGCAATGTATCAGTCACTATACCAACACCAACAGTCACTGATGAATGCACCCCCGGTCACTCCATGAAATTCAATGGCAGCCCAGATGTGGTAACCGTACCAGATGCCGCTGCACTTCAATTGACAGGTGACTTCACCATTGAAGCATTTGTTTACATTGACAATACACCAACCGATTGGGTTCGTTTTGTAGGTAAAGGTGGCAACAGTCAGCGCAACTATGGTCTTTGGTACCATAAGCCAAACAACACATGGTTGTTCCAGGCTCTTGGTACAGATAACAACTATATCAACGCACAATATAACTCAACCATCAACCTGAACACATGGTATCACGTTGCCGGGGTAAAAAGCGGTAACTCATATACACTTTATATCAATGGTACACAAGTTGCGACAGCGAATGCCAACTTCCCTCCTTATACTTCCTCAGCACCATTAACATTGGGTTATGCCGGATTCCATACCTATCACACAGGGAACTTGGATAATGTGCGAATTTGGAATTCTGCATTATCTGCAGCTCAAATACTCTGCTCAAGTCAGGGTACACCATGTGCTAACCCAACAGGCCTTTTAGTAAATTATGACATGGAATCAGGAGTTGGTGGTAATACCATGTACAACAGAGCTTCTTCATCACATCATGGCTCATTGGCTTCATCGATGACCTCTGCATGGGCAACAACCAATGCTCCAGGATCAGGATTATTTGTTTCAAACAATTACACCAACACGTGCAACGCAACCAGCACCTACAATATTGGCAGCACCAACGTTGTATGGACGGCTACAGACCTCAGCGGAAATACCAGCACGTGCACGCAGACGATCAATATCAATGATACTTCGGCACCGACATTTACATGTCCGACAACAGTAAATGCGACAACTGCAGCAGGCACTTGTTCTGCTGTAGTGAATTACACTGTACCAGTTGCTATAGACAATTGCGGTAACTGTACTTCCCCTCCTACCATCAGCGGTATGACTTTGCTAGGCACCAACAACGGAGCAGCATACTATGTTTCGAATAGCACCATGACATGGTCAGCTGCGAATACTGCTGCACAAAATGCCGGTGGATATCTTGTTGCTATCAATAATGCTGCTGAAAACACTTATGTTCTGAATGCAGTAACTACCAGTCTGGGTACTTTCACACAATACTGGATTGGTTTGAATGATGCCACATCAGAAGGCACTTTTGTTTGGAGTAATGGTCAAGCCGTTACTTATTCAAACTGGAATGGTGGTCAACCCGATAATGCTGGTGGACTTGAAGACTATGCTCAAGTGTGGACAGCAGCAGGAACATGGAATGATCTTCC
>JAIBBG010000038.1 GCA_019694805.1 Flavobacteriales bacterium
CCCCCTTGAAGCATATTTTGGTAGATGAATTTCAAGATATAAATAATGTAAGAATTAGGCTTTTGAAAAAACTGCATGAATTAACAGATTCACATTTGTTTATCATTGGCGACCCCAATCAAAGCATATATGGCTATGAAAGAATAAAAGAAGGGGGAAGCATGAGCCCTTGGCCTTACTATGCTGATTTTAAGGAGATATTCAATCCAACTCAATTTGATTTGTATGACAATCATCGTTCATATCCAGATATTTTAGATTTGGCAAGTCAGATATTGACTCTTCCCGAGGAGCATCAACATTTAATTCCAAGACCAACAAGAGTTCCCGATGAGAATTTTATACAAAATTATGCTCAAATAATAGACAGGACACAGCAAAGGGTTGATTGGTGGGATCAGATATTACTCTTAATGCAAGAAAGAGTTGGGCAACGGCCATATAAGCAGATAGCAATTCTGTTCAGAACAAACAATGAGGTTTATAGAGGCTTTCAAAAAGTAAAGGGACTGAATCTTCACAACGTTAGAATACGTATTCAAGGTAGCTTACCTTATGAGTTCACTCGTATAAGAGAATGTCATGCAGTTATATTGTTCTTAAAATCTAAAATAGGCCAACAAATTCCGTTAGATTTCAAACAAACATTTCGTGTATTTATAAACGACCTTATAAACAACAACCAAAATTGGAATCATTTTTACATTAGAGTAATTCATGCACTTGTTTTGGAATACTTGGAAGAACAAGATGAAAGTCAGGTATTCGATAATTTATTAGAGTTCATAACCGAATTAACCTATAAGGATGATGGTCAGTTGTATAAAATATATGAAAAACATCTAGACAGAATTTCAGCAGCAACACATGAAACCGAAATAGTTTTAACTACAATGCACAAGGTTAAAGGGCTCGAATTTGATAGCGTTATTATGCCTCCATCATTCTCAAATCTACCTTTAAAAATCAACGACCTGTTAACTCAAGCAGAACTTGAAGAACAGTTAGGCGAAGAAAAACGATTGGCATTTGTAGCTTATACAAGAGCAAGGTATCGTTTGCTAATCTTCAAACATTTTAGAGAAATTGCGTTAGCAAATAATAACCGCTATGTCATTCCTGAAAATGCAAATGTGGGCCTGGGCGTCCCTGTACAGCCGGAAATTAAAAAACTAAAAATAGGCTGGGCTGCTAAAGCATTTAATTTTAATGGCGGTGTAAACAGTTATATTAATACTTCAGTCAAAAGTGGAGATTTTGTTTTTGTAAGAAGGAGAGTTGTTCCATACAACGGCACACAATTTATTGTTCATGAACTGCTAAAGGAAAACACAACAAGACCCATCGGAGAATTAGCAGGTAACGCCAATATTGTCAGAGACCACCAAACTGTTTCAGGATTTGTTGTGAACGAAGTAGTGGTTTGGACTTACGAAGACACATGCAAATTTGATACAGAAAACGATACAAATTTTGCTGGAGATTGGTGCCCGGAAGCAAGGAATCAAGGTTATATATATTTGGTGGACTTTGCAGGATTCGGCATTCCTAATGATGTGTAAGCGTTGTGTTAATGCGTGAATAAATAATTTCACATCTACTTTAACCGTATATTAAGAATTCCCAGATTTCCTCCACTCATAGAGCGTCTTTGCAGTCGGCGTATCCTTATCTATCTGTTTAAAATGCTGATATGCTTCCGGTACTGATCCGAAGGATGCCTCGGCCCAATGAACGATATCGCGTCTCAATCGATTGATCATGCTATTTGGTTCTGAGGACAAGTCAAGATAGGGGTTATCGGATTTGATCGTTTGTAAGTAATATTTCCTGAATTCTTTGGTGGTGTATTCATAGGCGTTGCGATAACCATGTGTTTGTTTTACTAATTCCTTCGTTTCAGGCGGAAACTTAAGGTATGCATAATATAGAATTGCGATCTTCTGTAAGTCCCGATAGTTCCCGTATAACTTTTGTTCCTTGAGCCATTTGAAGAATTTGGGATCATCTGTAAGTACTTTTTCACCGGGAAAATCTTTTTCAAATTTCAATTGTTTCCATATCGCTTTCCAATCTTCTTCCCGGTCTTCAACGGTTTCTCTGAGACTGGGTATTTCTATAATGAGCTGGGAGATTCGGTCGTAAAAATCCGGGAGCAATCTTGTTTTCAGTTCTTCCAAATCCAGATTAGAAGCGAATATCACCGTGCATTTAATCCTCTCTTCTCTTGTGGATCCCAGTTTATGAATTCGGTAGAAGTTGTTGTCATCAGTTTGAAGTGCCTTCATGAGTTTGCCCTGGACTTGTTTGGATAAATGGTGTACTTCGTCAAGAAATAGAACACCTCCATTTGCTGCCTGGAACAACCCTTCTGTTTCCTTCTTTGCATCTGTATAGGCACCGGCCATATAACCAAAGAGTAACGCTTCGGCCTTGTTGTCATTATCAAATGCTGCGCAGTTTTGGGACTTAAAGTTGTCATATTGCTTATGCTGTTCTGCCAATTTTGATTTACCAACTCCGCGCTCGCCAAGAAGAAGAATCGAAAATCCCATGTTCATATATTGTTTGAACAATTGATTAGCCAGATCTCGTTTCTTCGAATTCGTCTTCTCAAATAGCTCTATGTTCTCTGAAACTGTAGTAAACAATTTTGTCGGGACTTCGCGAATATCCATAAGTTTGAATCTCTCTTCCGAAGAACTCTTATCGTCATAGGAAGAGATGAATCTTGTCGATGGAGGTAATACACCTTTTTCCGACAGTACAAACCAGGCCAATTGCGTTTCGTAACTTCCAAGAGATATGTTAATCAGTAAATCTTTGGATGGCGAATCCAATGTTAAATCGTAGATGAATTTTCCAAGGCAGTCTGCAATCAGTTGGTGATTTCTTAAGTCGTTAAGATTATATTCCTTCGTTAGGTTGACCGTCCGGAATTTGGTATCATCATATACAGTCGAAGCATTCGAATGATGCCTAAACCACCATATTTGGTCCTCAATCAAATAGTGTTGAATGTTTCTCCAATACGTATTCATAATTTCTTTTGATCGTCTTTTCAGATTGGGCTCCATGCTAATGAGCTTCAACTCTTCTTCCAGATTCTCTTTATGACTATCAACGATCATTTTCCATTCCTCTGTAAGGCCAAGTCGATTGACGAGTTGATCACGCATGTGAATGTTTTCCTTCGATTTTATTCCTACACTGGAAATCTTGTTAAAAACGGATTGGTCAGCATAGAGGTAGTACACCTTATCAAACGTATAGCCGACATGTTTCTTATCGAATACTTCGTTCAGCTTTAACTGATCAAGCCCATTAGCCTCTATAGATGAAGCATTTTCTGGACTGTTATGATAAAAATGCGAGAGTAAGTGCTTGCAGTAGGCAATACCATGCGTAGTAAAGTGGATTTGGATGTAAATCATCACGTAAATGTAATGCATTTACATTAATGTAAAATAGCAATTTTGCAAAACACACATAATCAACAACATAGATCCAGCCGATCTTTTTGGCATAGTTCTATCAATGCTAGTTGAAAAATCAAAACAATGTCGAACTCCAACTTCAAAAAATCACCTCAAGGCTTGTGCAAAGCGTCAGGAACGGTGCCTGATTCCAACTTGATTAGCCGAGTTCTCTCAAGCGCCCGCAAGAAACAGCGTGCAGGTCATTTGATCATCATAGCACGCACATCATGGCTTCAAAACACCAACGCAATTACGCCAATGAATATGCCCCTGGCCAATCTCTGTGTTGTTGTGAAGAATGGAGTACTGGATAGGGCCTTCTTTTCATCCACGATGACACATGTGATCAAGAAGCAGAACTATTACATACAGATTCTGAATGGAAGCAGTTCGAACACGCGGAAGCCGAAAAGCATATAGAGTAGGCAAAAATTAAAAATTGAATTTTATGTCAAATCACGCAGCGCCGGCTCCCAAACCGGTGTCAGAACCAGGCAATCCAGGATGGCCAAGTACAACCGGAAAACCTTCAGGTCCCGGAAGGATCAATAATCCTCCTAAACCCAAAAAGTAAACCTTGCACCGGGGAGCGAATGCTCCTCGGTGCTATCTTCAAACTACGAATTGGCAAAATGAAAATCCTCCAAATCATCCACGGTTATCCGCCGCACTATAACGCGGGATCAGAAGTATATACGCAATCCATCTGTGAGGAATTGAGCAAAACAAATGAGGTTCACGTTTTCTCCAGAGAAGAAAACCCCTACGAACCGGACTTTAGGATTCGCAGAATATCGGATAGAGATAACCTCACGTTTTACCTTGCCAATATAGCTCAAGGGAAGGACGGATATCGTCATCCTGCGTTGGATGATGCATTTAGAGAGCTTGTCGCTGAAATATGTCCCGACGTGGCGCATATTGGGCACCTGAATCACTTGAGCACAGGCTTTGTGGATGTGCTCGACGAGCTGAATATCCCTATCGTTTTTACGCTGCATGACTTTTGGCTGATGTGTCCGCGCGGACAATTCATTCAACGCAATTTCAATCCGGGTGATCATTGGCCTTTATGCCATAAGCAAGAAAACCATGTTTGTGCGACAAAATGCTATGCCTCATACTTCTCCAACGAACAAGACACTGAAGACATTCAATTCTGGACACAATGGATAAAGAAACGCATGCTGGAAACGAATTCACTCTGCAAAAAAGTGGATCAGTTTATTGCACCTTCAAAGTATCTGATGAATCGTTTCGTTGAAGAGTTTGGGATTCCGGAAGAGAAGATACAATACCTTGATTATGGTTTTCCACTGCACTACTTAACTCCAAATATCGTAAGACAAAAAAGGTCAGAATTCACATTTGGTTATATCGGCACACATATACCTGCAAAAGGCATCAACCAACTCATTGAGGCCTTTAAGAAGATTAAGGGAAAAGTCAGATTGAAGATATGGGGATCAAAGGATCGGCAGAGTACCAAGGTCCTTAGGACTTTGGCGCAGGATTCTCTGAATCCCGTTGACTTTATGGGAGAGTATGTCAACAGAAATCTGGCTGATGAAGTGTTCTCTCAGGTCGATTGTATTGTAGTTTCTTCGATTTGGGCAGAGAACTCTCCCTTAGTCATTCATGAGGCTCAAGCTTGTCACATTCCTGTCATCACCGCCAATTATGGAGGCATGGCGGAGTATGTTCAACATGAAGTCAATGGGTTGCTTTACGAGCACCGCAGCGTTCAGGACCTTGTGTCAAAAATGCAATGGGCAACAGATCATCCGTCTGAGATGGTTCGTCTTGGCAAACGAGGTTATCTCTATCATGAAAATGGTGTTGTTCCGTCCATTGCCGAACAAGTGCAAAAACTGGTGACGATTTATCGTCACATATTGATGAAACGCGCAACTCAATCGTTGTGGAGAATAACACTTGATACCAATCCGGAAGACTGCAATCTGAAATGCGTCATGTGCGAAGAACACAGTGAATTCAGTGATTACATTGATCTTCTTCAGCAAGAAACGGGTATTCGAAAAAGACGCATGCCCGTTGAATGGATAGAGAATATCCTTGATCAGGCCAGTGCTTTGAGTGTGCATGAAATCATTCCATCCACGATGGGAGAGCCACTCATATACAATGCCATCGACAGAATTTATTCACGTGCGAAAGAAAGAGGACTAAAAGTGAATCTGACTACCAACGGAACTTTTCCAAGACGTTCAGTAGAAGAATGGGCGCAATTGATTCTTCCAAATACAAGTGATGTCAAGATTTCATGGAATGGAGCAACCAAGGAGACCAGTGAAAAAATAATGAAGGGAGTTCGTTTCGAAAAGGTATTGTCAAACCTGAAGAAATTCATTCAACTCAGGGATGAACATTTCGCGAGCACCGGTGAATACTGTAAAGTGACCTTGCAGCTTACCTTCATGCAAAACAACATGCATGAATTAGCCGAAATTGTCAGGCTGGCTGCAGAACACAATGTTGACAGAGTAAAGGGCCATCACTTATGGGCGCATTTTGACGAAATAAAGGGACTATCCATGAAACAGAATACAGAGTCTGTAAAAAAATGGAATACATATGTTAAAGATGCCCATCAAATGGCCGATCAAATTCTAAGGCCCAATGGGCAAAAGGTGATCCTTGAGAATGTTCAATCACTGCATTACACTGAACAAAAAGAAATCCCGGCTGATTATGAATGTCCCTTTCTCGGTAAGGAAATCTGGATTTCTGCCACAGGCAAAATTTCGCCCTGCTGCGCCCCGGATAAGCAACGTGATAGTTTGGGTGATTTCGGAAATATTCAACATCAAAACATTGCAGATGTATTAATCAGTGAAAACTATCGTCGCTTGGTGAGAGAATACAAGTCGCACCCCCTTTGTAAAACATGCAACATGCGCAAACCCACACCAAAATGAGAGATCAAATAATATCTATATCAAAACCAGGAAACACGGTCGTTGTTCTTCGGCACGCCGATCGCAATAAAATACCGGATGGTGAATTCGGCAACCATGTTCTCTTGAATGACATTGGAATTAAGAACTCCATAGCATTTGGAAGAGATCTTAGGACGCTGAGCATTGCTAAAATTGTTTCCAGTCCAATTCAACGATGCATTCAAACTGCTGAGTACATTATCGAAGGATATGGCAGACCCGTGACAATAAACACAAGCCGATATCTTGGAGATCCCGGAATGCACGTCACAGATGCTGAAGCAGCCGGGAATTACTATCTAAAACATGGAGGCTTTGCGATGTTAGAAAAGTTTATACAAGGCGAGCCTGTTCCTGGCATGCCCACACAACATGATTTCCGTCGAGACTTTAGCCAATATCTGAAAGAGGAATCAAATGAAAAAGGACTAACACTCATGATAACACATGACTTTCTCATTGCAGTCGCAGACTATACCCTGAATAACAAAAGCTATACCCCCGAAACATGGGTAGGATACCTGAACGGATTCATATTCAAATCAACTTGAAATGGAGAAAGAAGAACTTAAACAGCTATTCACGGGCTATTGGAATTACATGGCGATCAATGCCGCCTGTGAGTTGAAACTATTCGATATTTTGGAGAATGGGGCACAGGATATCGAATCACTTCTGAATACCCATGGATGGAATCGGAAAGCCTTCGAGTCATTGCTTCACATATGTGAGCAAGTAGGTTTACTACATGTAGGTAAAAAAATCGAGCTCACAGCCAAAGGTCGATACCTCTTATCCACAAACCCGGATGGCCTTTATCATGCCTGTCTGCTTTGGGCAGATGAACACATGAATGCATGGCAACAACTCTCCAGTGTGATTCGAACCGGGCAACCTTCATTTGAAAACATCTATAGATCTCCTTTTTTTGACTACCTCAAATCAAATCCCGAAAAGCTGAGAGATTACCACAAGGCAATGCATGAATACGCCATCGATGATTATCGGGATATTTCTATTCATCTTAATTTACGTCGAACAAAAGCAATTTTGGATGTTGGCGGAGGATTCGGCGCTCTGATCGGCAATATTGCAAAATCCCGTAAAGATCTCAAATGCGGACTTTTTGATTTGCCTGAAGTCATTGCGCAAATTCAAAGGGAAGACGTAGATCTTTATTCCGGCACCTTCTTCAATAAACTTCCAGAGGGTTATGACACCATCGTCATGAGCAGGATAATACATGATTGGGATGATCTCTACTCCTGCCGGATCTTAGAAAATGTTCATGACGCTCTACCGCCACGTGGGATATTATTGCTCATTGAAAATTTAACCGACCGTATCACCAATCATGCAAGTGGCCTCACATTGAACATGATGGCCATGTGCAAGAGTTTCGAGCGCGCTGAAGCGGAGTATCTCAACCTACTAAAACAGAATAGATTCGACAATTTTCAAATCAAACAACTTAATACAACCCAATATATCATTCAATGCAACAAGATCTGAAGTGGAAAGAAATACAGTTGTCTGAGGATATGACTCACTTTCTGCACCAAGGAGAGAATCCTTTCACCAAAATCTTCTCTAATGCCATGAAATTTCATGAACCTGGATTGGCGCCCGTTCAGGACGAAACCGGCTGGTACCATATTGGAACCGATGGCAAACCGCATTATCCGCAGCGATATGAAAATGCTTTTGGATACTACTTCCTGCGAGCTGCCGTGAAAGATCATTCAGGAACCTTTCATATTGACGAAAATGGCAACGACGTCTACCCTGATCGATATCAATGGTGCGGCAACTACCAGGAAGAGACCTGCGTTGTTCGGAAGATGTCCGGCAAATATGTCCACATCGACATCCAAGGAAACGTCATATCCAAAATGGAGTACCTCTATGCCGGTGACTATAAAGACGGTTTTGCCTGCGTTCAATCAGATCTGGGCTGGACCCACATCCGAATGAATCAGGAACTACTGCATAGACGATACTTCCATGGACTTGGCGTCTACCATAAGGGCTACGCTACTGCCCGTGATGAGAATGGCTGGTTTCACATCGACATGAAAGGTAATCCGCTTTATGAGGAGAGGTATGAAATGGTTGAGCCGTTTTATAATGGGGTGGCGTTAGGATTGACTTTAGATTCAAAAGTGATCCTTTTACTTCAGAAATGAGATGTATATTTTTTCATTTTCATATCAACAAGAATAGCTAATTCTGATAATATCCTTATTGACCTTCAATCTGGTAATTTGAATATTTGGGATCTCATTCAATTTGTCAACGTGCGTCCCGCCGCATCTAATTGGAAAGAAACTTTCAATATTCACAATTCTCAAAGGTTTGTCATTTGGAATACTAGGTTGAATAAATGGACAGCGCAATCTGAGTTCATCGTGGGTTACCATTTCAACCGAAACCACCTTTTCAGTTTTAATCTCGTTGTGTAGAATACTTTGTAAAGTTACCTTGGCGAGATCGGGATTCATCTGCAGTTCACCAATTAACTCGACGTAACTCCCATCAGAAAAATGATGTCCTTTGTTTGGAATGAGTTCAGAAAAAATTTGAAATGCGACTGACGCTACAAGATGCCCGGCAGAATGTAAAATGCTGTTCCTTACTCTGAGGTTTGTATCAACTACAATTTCAATTTCAGATCCTTCCTCGAATTGCTCCCTAGCGTTCAACAAATAATGCTTAACACTTCCATCAACTAATTTGGCATCAGTAAAATGAAATTCTCCTTTGCCGGAGATGACAAATCCCCTATCCGATTCTTGTCCGCCTCCTTGCGGATAGGCGGGCGTACAATCAGTAATAATAAAGTGACCTTTTTCATCAGATCCCGATTCAATAACTACGGCTCTTTGCCGGAGAGCTGAGGGATTCTTTAAATAGGTTAGTTTAGTTCTTTTCATTTTAATCTAGTTATAATAGTAGATAGTATTCAGTTCATCTTCAAAAATCACGAAGAACATGCTGAAACTGATTCTCTCTGCATCTGTTACTAAGCAGGGTTTTACCATGTGATAATTGAGAGTTGAAAGGAACACCAAATCACCTGCTACTGCGGGTACTTCTGATGTCCAAATTCCTTCTAGCAATTTACCATCATAGGTCCAACCGTCTTCATTCAAGAACTCCTGATCCCCTTCCTGTGATCGTCTGTTTGCAATAATTGTTTCACCACCACTCTTGGGTGTTTTGATATGCAGGACACTGGAACACTGAAAAATAGCATTGCGATTTGAGAACACGTCCATGTCTTTTGTGACATTATCCAAATGCCATCCTGCGCCTGTATTTAATTCGCGGAACAATCCCCAAAAGCATTCAACCCCGTCTTTATGAAGAGGTTTGAATTGATATCCAGTGTTACGAGTAAGGAACATGATTATGGCGTCCGCAAGTTCTAACCTGTATGGTATGGAAGCATTTCGGTCTCTTAGTATTGCACCTAGTACAGCGTACCCTCCAAAATCATGAGGATATTCTACCGCGGTTACTCCTGCCCTGCCAACACCGGGCGCTGTTTTATATTCTTCAACAAAACCCACGATCGCTTTTGCAATCATGTCGGCTTTTTCGGGCTCAATAAATTCTTTGATTCGGAAGCCAGGTAAGTAGCCATGAGTGAAACCTTTAAATTTCCATAGGTCAACGGTTCCAGCAACTCTATTAGTGATCCACTTTGCCGTTTTGCTAATTTGTACAGGCTTAAACTCTCTATTGGAAGAAACGCCCTCATTTCTTATATGAGGTTCATTTTTCGGCGTCGGCTTCTCGTTAATGGTGAGCGCAATAATAGCATTAGATTCAAAAAAGCTTTTTACATTGTAAGATTGCCATTCGAAATAAATTAATCTATGGAGCGTGTGCTTCAAATAATTCTTAATACCGTTTATTCTTAAAGTATTCATGATTGTTAATGTTAAAATGTTAAAAGATTTGAGAATGAAATGGTTTCTGAATTTATCCAAGAATCACTTTTGATTCTTAAAAGTGCAACGGGAGTACCCGTTGCACTTTATGTCAAGACAGTCAAGCTATTGAACAACTAGTTTCTTTATTCCAACACCGGAGGGCGTAGTAATTTCTAAAAGATAGATTCCTGCCAGTGTGTTGTTTGGAAGAATAAAAGAATCGTTCTCCTCGTCGGTTGTTGCAAGACGCATAGCAGTACGTTGTCCTAAAAGTGAAATTAATGCGACCTCTTTAATTTGTGAAGCTGTTGAGATTTGCATGAGCTGACCATTCATAACAGGATTTGGCCAATATGAAAATTCCACTCCCAGTGGGTTAATGTCATCCTCTACCATGGTCGAATATGTTTCAACATTTATTGGCTCTGTGTAGACTAGATCCCAAAGCAAACTATCAACCATGAAACCTTCATCTACTAAGTCAGTTGCAAACGCAGAACCGGTATTAAATGTATATATTGAGGAGGTGCCACTTGAACAACCGTAGTTGTTTGCGCTTACTTTGAATTCATAGCTTGTGTTTGGAGTGAGTCCCGTAAATGTAACAGGCATAGAGGAAATGTTGGGAAATTGCCACCACGTACTTTGTCCAACTGGACGTACAAAGTAGTTATAACTTATCGCCTTCTTGAGGCTCCACCACAATTTTATGCTCGAAGAAGTCAAATTTGTATGGTAGATACCGGAGGGAGTTGTACAGGAATTTGAAATTGAGTAATAGTGGGCAGTTTGAAATGAACCATTGGTGAAATTGCTCAGTTTTTTCATTTGCTGGGTGCTTGAGCCGGGATCATAGATCACGTAACTTGCTGCAACACCGGATGGGCCATTTCTTCCTACGCAAAGCACCCAATGGGCTCCCCCGTCCACTTGTAAAATTGCGCGCTTTCCACTACTCAATTTACTATCTAAATCAGACCAATTGTTATCTATTGACGTGGTGCCTGAATAGGTCATTCCGGCTGGATTCGTTGCCCACACAAACAAGGAGGCTCCCGTGTATCCGGGTGAACACTGGGAACTGCCATTTACATAACCGCAATTGTTAGTCCTCCAGGAATTCATAGAATTAACAGAATAGTTACCGTTGTAGAGCATGGTAGCGCATGTCATAGTGCATCCTATTTGATGTATAGTCTGCGCAGAGGTCCCTAGTAAGTTATAATTTCCTACCTGCGTGTACCAATTCTGACAATCGGTTTTTGAAACAATGAGTAAGAAAATTGCAACGTGGAAGCCTTTGAAAATCGTGGTGATGCTTGCCTTAGCCACATTGAACGGAATTCTACTGAATTCAATTCCTTTAAGTTGTAAATTGTGTTTCATTTTATTGAGAATTTTAAATGCTCAACAAATGAAAACCTGGAATCACGTTGGATACCAAACGTCTAGAATGACTACTTTTGTTCAAATCTGTCTAAATCTGTCTAATGGACTCTGCGATTGAAATAATCAATAATTTTAAAAGCACTCTTATCACAAAATTAGGGGCTAGAAACGCAACTAGCGATTGGACAGAAAAGTGTGAAGAAACAATTTTGACAATGGCTGAAGAGAATTTAGTTCTACATTCAACAGAATATAGAAGTCAGATTATTGGTAGGTTAAAAATTACATGCACGTCATCCGGAAAAAAATGTGTCAAAGGGTTTTCAGCAAAAAGTATAGAAAGACTTTTCATGTCTGACAATCCAACTTTTGGACATCCCGATAAGATAAATGTATTGGGATATTTTCTCTATAACGAGGACTGGAACAACAAGAAAAAAAGTATTCAAGACGCATTTAGCATCCTAAAATCTAAAAAGAACAAACGCACAATATTACATTTTGACCTATATGAATATTCAACACCTCAAAAAAGAATTAGACACCTAATTGACAACAATACTAGTGGTTCAATTTCAAATTTCAAAGATGCATTGACGTTAATTGAGTCAACCTGGCAGAATCAACCAGATCCAATTCTGATGCTTCAAAAACTAGAGATTTATGAAAGATCGGGACAAAATCCCGGTGAGGGGTTGAAATTTTACAACCAAGTTAAACAGATCGTTCCAATGCGTGAAAGCGAGCCTCACACGAATTCTCGCCTTCATTACTTACTTGGGAGACTGCATTCTCAGCATGGTCACATAGGGGATGGTCTGAATTACTATTCATTGAATGATGTCGATGATCCTAAGAATCCTTTTGATTTAAGAAGCATATTCGAAATCGCTTCCTTTTACTTCAGAATAGAAGATTTTATAAAAGCAAAAAGAAAATTCGAAGTATTTCTAGCTAGCCTTGCCAATCCCTTCGGGTTTGAAGTTCAGAAAATAGATGCGTTGCACTACCTCGCGCTTCTCAATATGATTAGGTCAGTTCACGCGTCGAAATATGCGATTCTAAGTTATTTCCCTGAAGATGATATTGAAAAAAGCAATGAATACCTGATAAAATCGAAAAAGGAATTGTCGGAATTGCCGCCTTATTTGGTGAAAAATCATAAGTCCGATCTTCTACTTTGGCAAAACTGTCTTGAAGCATGGCTTATGGAGGTAAGTGGAGACAGAACGAGCGCATGGGAAAAATTTAAACTTATTCTTGAAAATTTCGAGGACATTTCTGATTTTAACAGCACGCAGGCTCATGTATTGAGCTACAAATCAAAATACTTGAACCGGACTAATGACTACGATACGTCAGCAAAAATTGGTCAAAAACTGCTAGATTATTACTCCCATCCTGAACGAAGAAGATATATGACTGAGGGCAAAATTCACTCAGACATGGCTGCTGCTTATGAATTTAAAGGCCTCACGGAATTAGTGAATTATCATTATAGAGAATGCGCAAGACTCTTTCATGAATGTCGGGTGATTTATGAATGGCCAATTATGAAACGTATACATTTGATTTTGGATAAATTGAAAATAAATATGAATTACTCTTCTTATAATGAATCCCGCAAGAAAATTGGCTATTCTCATCACAAAGAATTTGTTGATTTTGTTATCAAAGACGCTGAATTGAAATTGGATTCATTCGTTCTTGATATCGGATGCGGCTCGGGTATTGATTTGAATGAAATTCGCCAACAAACAAATTGCCAAGTAATTGGAATCGACGCGGACTCAAATGTACTTCATGATGCTATGACTAAGATACCAGTCATATGCGCCAATATTGAAACTACAAAGATTCCAGTCCAAGATTCAAGTGTAGATGCAATTATTGTAGTAAATGTTACCCATTTGCTGAAAAACAGAATTGCGCTTGCAGCGGAAGTATATAGACTATTAAAACAGAATGGGAAATTCTATTTACCATTGATGACAGAAGAATATCTTAGTTCGCTGCATATCGCAAGATATTTTCCGACATGGGCTCAGAAAGAATATGAAAGACAATGGAAATTTGATGATGCTGAAAAGATCCTGACAACTACCGGATTCAAGATCGTAAATAGAGTAAATGTATCTATGGGTAGGATAAAGATTGACAGCAAATACTGTGATGATTTAGAAAAAGGGATTCAATCTGGCCTAAGTCTTATTAGCGCCACAGAGAGATTATCAGGCTTGACTGAATTGAAAAAAGATATCTCAATTATTGAAAAGAACGGTGAACCAAAAACTGAGGACAGAATCAGGCCTGTTCTCATCTGTACGAAGTAAATGCAAACGAAAACTTTCATAGCTGCACCTATTCAAGCCAAAAGGCATAATCAATCCTTCTTCGAAGAGTTGATTTCTTCTTTGGCAACTATAACATCAGTTGCCAATCCAAATCAAATCTTGAATGTTCCAAGCACTCAAGAAATTTCCCAACTTCGATCTCAAGATATTTTTAGTGCCAACCTCAAACTTATTGCGTCGTCCGACATATTCCTAGCGGAAATAAGTATGCCAAGTCTTGGTGTTGGCTTCGAGATATCCAAGGCTCGGGATTTATCTAAACCGATTATCTGCATTTATGACACTTCATATGCGCCGGAAATATCCATCATGATAAAAGGCATAGTCTATGAAAATATCCACTTTATTGAATACAATGACATAAACGATTTGATTCAGAAGTTGAGCGTGTTATACGAAAAATTGAATCTCCAGCAAACTGATTCCGTTATGTCGCACTTCGATGAACTTAGTCCCATTTATGATAAAACAACGGAATGGTGCGCCGACGATAATATACTTGACTGGTTTGCAGAAGAAATTAATGGAAAAAAAAAACATCTTGATCTCGGTTGTGGAACTGGTCTTGCTGTAGGGAAGGTGGACAGATCGATGACCACTATTGTTGGAGTCGATTTTTCGTCTGGAATGATTGAACAATCCAAAAATAGATTAGACGTTGCTATTATTGCTGATGCGTGTGAATTGCCATTTCTGGATGGCTATTTTGATTCGATATCAATAAGGCAAATGCTTCATTATACTAACCCGAACATAGCACTGAACGAAGCATATCGCGTTCTGAAGGAAGGTGGTTGTTTACTTACAGCCCATATTTCAGCAGAGTTTGAAAGCGAATTAGAATTCTGGGAAGCCTTTAAACGACTCACCCAACCACAAAGGCGCCGTTATTTTACTAATGAGAACTTACTGAGTCTTAATCGGGAATCAGGGTTTCAAGTTCTCAATTCTAAATCTTACTTCATTAACAGAAATGTATCTTGGAAATTATTGAAATCCATCTCTGTAAATAAAGAAATTGTAGAAATTGCATCTGAATTTATCGCGAGATTACCAACTAATTTTTCTGGACACTTCAAATTATCAGATGATGGCTTTGAGTATAGACAACATTGGTCATTAATTAACGCAAAAAAGAGCTAGTATGATAGTTGTGATGATAACTGGTCATGTAGGCTGCCTAAAAACTAGTTTGTCCTATTTATTGGCGGCAAACTTCAATCTTGGGCATGTTAGTACATCGAATTTTGGTAAAATTGATATTCTAGGGGATGAGGTTGAAATGCAATCACAACGCTCACATAGATATATGAAGGCTTTTTCTTTATGTGATATGTATCTTTCGATGGGCACTTCCATCGTTGTAGAGGCAACGTTCGATCAGTCCCATTATAGACAATCTATTTATGACCTAGCGGAAAGTCATGATGTGGAAGATGTGATTTGCATTTTTTCATTTGCTAGTGATTCGAAAGTAGTTCTGGATAGATTGAATTGGCGAAAAAAATTCAAGAACACACCCGATTCATTTTCAAATTCAATAAGTAACTATACAAACAGTGCGGCAACCTTCCATTCAATTTCGAACGATCATTTTAGCAAGAGACCAATATCTAGGATAGACTTCGATAGCGGGATAATTGTATCAAAGGTGATGAATGGTAAAATAGAATTGGTTCAAGAAATCTCCGATTTCATCAATATGAATGAAACACGAAGTTTATTGATGAACCCGTTATTTTATCGTTGATCCAATTGGAAAAAAGACTTATCATATTGGAAGGAATTGGAGGTACTGGAAAGACTTTAATTTCTCAGTGGTTAATTGAACAGATTAATAACGCCTTTTCTAGCGGTAATGTTGCTTATCTGTCTGAATTTGGTGACGGCAGATTCGGAACCAAATTCAAAGAGCGACTTAGGAAGGAAACATTTCGAATTGTCGCCGGATCATTGGAAGATGGTATTGATCTGTTTTATTCGGGACTATTGGACAAATTCGAATTGCTTTTGTCAAATCAGGACTCTTGTTTTGTCATTAGCGACAGATATGGCCCGAGTGTACTTGCACATTTAATGGTAACAACGGAGAGATTTACTTGGAATCAATCAATAGTTCCATATTTGGACCTGATTAAGCATGTACTATATGACCACGTAAGAAATTTAGGTTTTGATATTCATACTATTTATTTCAAAACTACTAGCACTTCAGAAATCGTTAGAAGAATCGAAATGCGTGAAGGAATTCAGTTGAATCAATCAGACATTGGATTTCTTTCTAAATTGGATAAAGCTTATGACTTCGTAAATACAGTTTTTGTACCAGATTTAATCGTTGAATCGACGTTATCGATTGCACAAGTTGAGAATATTATTTTTGATTATATACAGAAAGTTGAAATCATAAAATGAATGTAGCCGTACTTACTTCAGTTTCGATTTGTGACCCTAAAGGACTGTTCAAAAAAAGCCATGTCGAAAGCATTAATAAGCTAAGTAAATGCATTGAAAGCATAATGCAGTCCAAAAGTAGCCTAGATCAATATCACAATGTTGCAATCTACTTGATAGATGATTACTCAAACCTGCCCTGGCGTGAAGCTATAATTAAAACTTTCGGAGATTCAGTGATTGTTCTTGACAATAACAGAATAAAAGGCCAGGGAGGGTGTTTAAATTTCGCGATGACCAACATCGAAGCTGATATTTTCTGTATTACAGATTCAGATTGTATCGTATCAGCAAATTGGCTTTCAAAATGTATCGAAAACTCAGTGAAATTTAAAGAACTTATTTTGACTGGTCCTAATTGGAATCATCTCCAAGGGCGAACCGCTATTTCGAAATATGCGACGCGCAATGAATCGAAACTAATGAAGTTAATTTTTTCGGAATTCATTTCAGAGAGCAACATAACGTCCAGAATTGATTGCAGAAACTTGGTTGTGAAATCAAACCTAAAAACTGAGCATTCAGCTTTTAATTTTGTTGAAATATACCCAGGTGTGAGTAGTCATTCATCAAGAATGCTAGAACGCTTAAAAATTCCTGTGAGATTTGTTCCCGATCAAATTGTTGAGCATCAATCAATCGATAGTATTCATAACCATATTAAAAAGTATTACCAACGTGGAAAATTCAGTTTGTTCAGAGAGTTTTATACAAATAATTTCACCTCTTTGCATCAGGCATTCATTCAAAAGTATTTGTATCGACACTTCGTTTGGCCTATACAAAATCGAGTATCGCCTATATTCATCTTTCTAGTGCATGGGGCATTTTGGATGGGTATCGTTCTTTCAAAGAGAACACGAACGTCAAGAGCATAAAATCTTAACCCAATCAAAAATACTCCCTCAACCTCTCCGCCGCCAGCTCCGGCTCAAGTTTCAAGTATCGCATAAATTGCTTCTCTGTTTTGTGACCTGAGAATTGCATGATGTACTGAATGCGCATGCCCTTGCGGAATTTCAAAGTACAGAAGGTACGGCGGCAGGTGTGGCTGGAAATGAGTTGCCACTTAGGTAGCCAGATTTCGAGGGATCTGTCCTTGCGGGTGATACCATCAGGGCGGAGTTGATCCATGCCGGCCATTTTGCAGATTTCACGGACACCGGCGTTGAAGGTGTCCAGTTGTTTGAAGACGGGTAGCTCGTAGTTGTACTTTTCCAATATCGTATTCACAAGGGTGCTGCAGGGAATTCTCACCACCTGTTTGGACTTGGAGGTCTTCTTGCAGATGTGTCCGTCCATGAAGTGCTCACGGCGCAGCGAGGTGAAATCACCAAAACGAAAACCCGTTTCACAGCCGAATAGGAACAAATCCCGGATGCGATCAAGTTGCTGGCTTTCTATGGTTAGTTTGGCGATGCGTTGAAGTTCATCCTCTGTTAGGTATTCGCGGTCCACCTCCTCGCGGACGGTCACCAGATGCTTCAGGTTGAATGGGGCTATGACTTCCGAGTTGAAACACCAGTTCAAAAAGACCTTGAGGTTCTTGATTTGTTTGCCAACCGTATTTAATGCCAATCCTGTAGCTGCTTCTTCATCGCTGGCGGTTCGGGGATTGGCTTTTCTTCTTGCGACCTTATTCTGTTTGAGAAAACTCTCAAGTTCCTGCTTCTTGCTGCGGATCACCGGTGAGGCATAATAGGTCAAGTACTCGACAAACGAAGCGGCCAATGATCCGGGTCTGTTTCGAAATCCATCTATCGTCAGCGGTGTTTTGTTCCAGATTTCAAATTGCAGCATGTGCTTTCTCAAGGCATTGTTGTAGTCTTTGATCACATCATGACCAACACCGCTCTTGATTTTTTGATCCAGAAATACTTCATACCAATCCCAAAAAGTCTGTGGTTTGGGCTTGGTCACGGCCACTTCATTTTCAAAAACGCGATCTTTGAACTGATCGTTAGACAACGCAATGCCTTCCTTTTCCGCCCAAGCGAAGGTCATATTAGCACGGTTGAACAATTCAGCCAACCGTGAATTGATAGCAGCCGCTTCCGGAAATTCAAATATCTCTCTTGCCTTTTGCTGGACTTTATTCCAATACTTCGGATGAATTTGCAGACCAGTCGACAATTTGAATTGTTGACCTTTTCTGGTGCATCTCAATACGATCGAAGTGGCTTCATGTGCATCTGGATCCCGGAGCCCAAAATTGATTCTCAACATCGTTTTTTTCTTTCGACAAAGGAAGGGAAAAAGTGGTCTCAAAAATGACTGACCGTGGCGCGACCGTGGCGCGATTTTCTTAATTTGGTCTTTTTTACCTTACGATGAGAAAAATCAAAAATTCCTGAAAACGGCCATGGAAGATAGATGTAGAGCGTGTTTTGATTAAATTGGCGTAAAGTAGAGCAACATGGGTTAGAGTCCCGTCCCGACCGCTTAAGTTAATCAAAAACCCTTGTTTATCAGGGGTTTTTGATTTATAAGGGGCCAGAATAGGCCTGTTTTGCTTCGGTTTACAACGCTACACTATCTTCTGCCTAATCGCCTTCGCTACCGCTTCATTCATACTGTGCACATGCAGTTTCTCATAGATCTTTTTGATGTGGGCGCGAACGGTATCAATTGAGACTTCCATATTTTCCGCGATCATTTTGTAGGAATAGCCTTTTACCAGCCATGACAACGCTTCGGTTTCGCGTTTGGTAAGTTGATAGTCGATGATTGTTCCGGCTTCTTTTGGTTGTTGTCCTGCGAACAATTGTAAGACTTGTCTAGCAATACGCGAGGTCATTGGTGCTCCACCTGTTTGTACGTCCCGAATGGCTTCAATGATTTTTTCATCGGGGGTGCGTTTTAATAAATATCCTGATGCTCCTGCACATACCGCTTCAAACACGCGCTCGTTATCGTCAAAAACAGTGAGCATAATCACATGAGTTTCCGGACGAATAGCCCGAACTTGTTTTACACCTTCAATGCCATTCATTCCCGGCATATCAATATCCATGAGAATGACATCGGGTTGTAGTATGCGTGCTTCTTCACCGGCATTCACGCAACCTGAAAATGTAGCTATACAAGTCATGCCGACTGAACCATTGATGAGCACTTGCAGACTTTCTCTCAGTTCGGGATTGTCTTCGTAGACCATTACTCGTATCATCTGTTTACTCCTGTGTATTTATTTTAAGCCGTATTCTTTTGCAATTTCCTGACGTTCATTCCATGAGTTTTCAGCAAACAAAACTCCAAACTCTTCATTGAGTAAATGAATGGCATTCGTCTTGGCTTCTGATCCTTCAGGATAACCATTTGCATCATTCATCTGAAAGAAAATTTTTTCAAGGTATAATTCGAATGGTTGATGAAAATACATATCGATAAAACGCAAAGTTTCATTTCCGGCATTCCAGAATGTATGAGTAATCATGCGAGGTCTTAAATGCCAGCCGCCAGCATTCACTTGCACAATTTCATCGCCTATCAGCACATGCGCAGTGCCTTCAGTCACATACATCAGTTCATCCAATTCTTTGTGCATGTGGGGAGGAGGTCCCATGGTAAGGGGCGCAACTGCGCATTCAACGCTCGAGTAAACACCATTGGTCATGGCAGAATAGATACGCGTGCGTAAGCCCATACTTCCGCCATGATCGAGTGGATCTAATGGTGGAAGCAAGACTGGTTTTATGTCTGTTTCAGGTTGCATGGATTTTGCCTGCATAAATGCTGGCGCAAGCACAGTTGTAGCCGTCAGCATTCCAGTGAATTTTAAAAAGTCTTGTCTGTTCATCTTAGGTTTAATTCAAATGATAAGTTAATCTGTGTTCCTTGGTTAGGATGAGATATGATACTTAATTGTCCATTCATTTCATCGGCACGGCGTTGCATGTTGCGCAATCCATTGCCTTGCTGATTTTCACTTAAATTAAATCCTACCCCGTTGTCGCTAATTTCAAGTTCTAGGGTGTTCGCATGCTTGAATCGAAATGTAATTTTTACTTCATGGCCATTCGAGTATTTTACAGCATTGTTGATAGCTTCTTTGAAAACCAAATAAACATTACGCTTTTGATTGATCCCAAAATGTCTCTGCTCTATGCGCTCATCGAATTGTAGATAACATTGCATGCCTGCTGCTTCGACGACTTCTGAGGCAAATTCACGCATCCTTATCAGCAATTGCTCTCCTGAATCATTTTCAGGTTGTATTGCCCAAATGATATCATCCATATTGTCCAACATCTGCTGACTGCTGCGATTGATACGTCGGAATATTTCTTGATCCTGATCGACTGACGTTTTACGTTGGCCACTCAATATTCGAATACTACTCAATGCTGATCCAATATCATCATGAAGGTCTCTCGAAATTCGATTTCGAATAGATTCCAGGTGCTTAATTCGTCGAATACGAGCGAGATAAATGCCATATACACCTAGACAGAACAACATAGCTAAAGAGGTGATGAACCACCAGGTTTTGTAATAGTATTGTGGGAGGTGAAATTGATAAAGTACTTTTGGTTCACTCCATTCTCCCAACGTTTTTACCGATACCAATAGTGTATAATCGCCTGCCGGAATATTCGCATACGAAGCGATTTTGTTTTTGCCGGCTTCATTCCAAGTTTCTTCCAATCCGGCGAGTCGATAGCGGTATTCAAATCCTTCTGCATGGTATAGATCAACTGCGGTGAACATGAAATCAATGTGATTTTCATCAGCATGAAATTCGCGCGACATGATTCCGGATTCTTTTCCTTCAATTTGAATTCCAGTCAGATACAGCTCTGGTATTGCAGTTGGTCTCAACAATTCTTCGGGTGAAAATGAAAGTAAAGTGCCATTCGAACTGAAATACATGCTGTCAATATCTTCTACATACATAGAAGCAGAACTGAAGTTTTGATCCGGTAAACCTGAAGTGGTTGTGAAATGTGTCACGGTTTTTCCGGGAAATGACATGGCCGCTAGTCCTTGCGCAGTGCCCATCCAAACGACTCCATTTTTGTCTATCTCCAATGCATAAATATCATTCGACAATAACCCGTCGTTGCGGGTGAACTGTTCAATGGTATTCGTTTTTTTATCATAACGAAACAATCCTTCTCGCATCACCGCAAACCATATGGCATCTTGGTGAGCCACGACACAATATGATTCGCCATTGTAATTCATGTTCACCGATTCCGCATTTGATGGATGAATTTCATGGAATGAATCTGATGATGGATTCCAGTATACCAACTTGCCGTCGAGTTTACTTCGCACCATCCAGATGTTTCCTTCTTGATCTTCAGTCATGTCGTACGCACTGGAAATGGGCATTGACTTTTGTTGATCATGGGGTTGATCTGTCTTGATGTAATAGGAAAAATCTTTGAGGTTTGGTTGAAGTCGCAAGAGGCCGTTGTATTGTCCGAAGCTCAACCATGTTTGGTTGTGCTTGTCGCGATGTGTTTTGATAATTGGAAGTTCGCGATATGCTTCAGGAATAAATTCTGCCGGTTCTGTTGAATAATCTTCGGCATGGAGCATCACGCCATTTTTCCAACCACCAATGAATAGATGTTGATGATCCCACGAATAAATAGATCGTACTCCTTTCTCAAGACCTTTGATTGGTATCGCATGGAGCTGGTTATTTTTCAATTGATAAACACACGAGATTTCACTTTCATTGGTGTTGAACCAAACCGAATTTTGCCAAAAGGCCATGTCTTGAACATAAACATTTTTGTTGGATGTCCTTTGTGGTAATTTGTTTATCGTCCAATTGGCGCTGTTTTCTGTGGTGTAATAAACTCCGTTGCTTGTGGCGATCCAAATGTTCTTCTTGTTGTCTTGGTAAACTTGATAACATGGAATGATCGTATTCGATTCAAGCGCGTATTCATGAATAATTCCTGCTGCGTTTCTTCGAAATAGCCCACTTTCGGTGGCGAACCATATATTGTTTTTGTCATCGAGATAACATGCATTGGTGGAACCATCGTAAACGGGATTGTCCGATCGAAGTACAATATTGTCAATTTGATTGGATCGCAACAATTGAGGATTTGATGCCCATGGAAAGAACCAAACGCCTTCTTCGGACATCAAGGGTGGGGCAGTGGAGCAAGAGTTTGAAGTGGGTTTAGCATAATTGAACAACATATCTTCTGTTGTTTTTACTTCTCCGGTTTCAGGCGTGAATTGAATCAATTCACCACAAGATGCGAAAAGCAAATGGCCATGTTCGTCTTGTAATGGTGGTAGAAAATCACGAATGGCTATTCCTTTTTTTTGTTTGATGATGTCCGCAATATCCATCTCAAAGGAAAAGTCTTCACGAAGTGCATACAATTTGTTTTCTCCTCCAACATACCATTTGTTGCCAAGTTGTATGATAAAATTGAAAAGCTCTCGGCTGCGATGATTAAATCTCTCATCGGAGAAAAAGTGATTGTCGAATTCTTGTTTTTCAAGGTCAAATACACTGATACCATGATTGGTAGCGATGAACAGTTTCTTTTGATAAGCTGTGATACTGTTGATCCAATTGCCGCTCAACGAATGCGTCGGCTCTTTAGGATTTTGAAAGTAGTTATGGAAATGAAGACCATCAAATCGGCACAAGCCTTCATTGGTTCCAATCCACATGAATCCTTGATAGTCTTGTAGGAAACATGTGGTATGGTTAGATGACAATCCATTTTCAGTTCGCAAATGTCGCAGTGGATTCAAAGCCGATTGAGCATGCAGGTCTATTCCATTGCACAAGGTGATGCAAAGTACCGTGAGTGTTATGATGATTGACCTCAAAGTCATGTGTGAAATATACTACATCATGAACTTTCCGATGGCCATCTAT
Source organism: Flavobacteriales bacterium (assembly GCA_019694805.1). Classification (GTDB taxonomy): domain Bacteria; phylum Bacteroidota; class Bacteroidia; order Flavobacteriales_D; family Sanyastnellaceae; genus JAIBBG01. Next base: position 23,437 of record JAIBBG010000038.1, read on the forward strand.
GCGAACCAATATCGGATTTACTCTTTGATGAATCTCGCCTTGAAAGTCTGCCCATGCTTATTTACGATGTAAATACTGTAAATACCTGTCTGCAATTGACTCACATCAAATTGGTTTGAAGGATGCTTGGCAAGGGTTATTTCGATCAATTTTCCTTTAATATCATAAATGTATAACTGGTCAATAATGCTACCATTCGCCAAGTCAATTTGGATGTGCGAAGAAGTTGGGTTAGGATAAATTTGAATGTCTTGACCCTTGCTTAGTTGGTTTGGAATACTGGCTGGAATTCCTGCGTCATATCTGGCAATGGCTGTATGGTAGTTGGTGAAATCCGGCGAATCTCCTGCGATTAAAAGTTTTCCATCGGGTTGTATGGCCATAGCTACAGCGCGTGATTCACTGAAAGAAAATGTTTGATTGAGAACACCATTCTCACCGAAGTCATTGTCAATACTGCCATCTTCGTTGAGTCGCATGGCAACAAAATCATATCCGTCATTGGGATTGATGGTATAACCGCATGCGAGTATTTTTCCATCGGGTTGAATGAGGACATCATTCAAAAGATCCAATCCTTGGTTGATGGAATGGGTGAAAATACCAGCGGAAGCAAAGTCGCTATCCAAATTTCCATTGGCATCCAATCGGATGATGGAGAATTGTTCGAATTGCCAAGGCCCTGAATACCCTGCAATCACAATTTTCTGATCGGGTTGAATCACGATGTTGCCAGGCCAATTGTAATCTCCTGGTATCAGGGTGAGCTGAATTCCATCATCACTGAACGTATTGTCTAATGAGCCATTGTCTAGGAAGCGCATGGTACAATAGTGCTGCTGTCCTGCAACGCCACCCATACCCGAGAGAAGAATTTTTCCATCGTTTTGTAAAGTGATGACTGGTTGCGCACCACTACTGAGGTCATTGATGTTTTCTACTTTTCCATCACCATCAAATGATGTATCTAAACTGCCATCGGCGTGATACCTCGCAAGAAAGAAGTCTTCGCCTTGTGGTGGATATATGCCTTTGCCGGCAACCAGAATTTTGCCATCAGGTTGAATGACCACATCGTTTCCATAACATTCATAGGATCCTGTGGTTTGATAGATAATTCCATTATCTCCAAATGAGGTGTCAATAGTTCCATCATCATTGATACGTGCGATCGAAATGGATTCATAATTTGGCGTAGTGGAATGTCCTACGACAACAATCTTTCCGTCAGCTTGCAGGGCATAGGCCAATCCATAATTGTTGAGATTGTCAAAGTCAATGAATGCTTTTCCGCTTTCTCCAAATGAAGAGTCAAGTGTTCCATTCTCCAAATATCGAATCATCATGAAGTCGTATGAATTCACATAGGTTGTTCCACACACGACAATTTTACCGTCCGGTTGAAGCAGCATATCATGCACTTTGGAGTCGACATATTGACCAAAATAGGTTTCTGCTATACCGCCATTTCCAAAACTTGGATCGAGCGTTTGGGCCTGACTGCGGTCAATTGCAGTCAGGCTGATCAAGACGAATAGAATACACTTAGTGTTCATAGTTTATATTGTGGTCGATGGACTCGTATTGTGTTCGAATGATTTGAGTTTAGTTATCGGTTGTTGTTATCACTTTTTAATTCTTCCATCTTCGCATGAAACAATTCCATGTTCTCTTGCATCAACAGAAGTTGTTCTTCCAGGTATTCGATTTTTTGTTGTTGCTCCTGAATACAAGACGTAAGCACAGGAATAAGTCCGTCGTAGCTTATGGCCATCAGGTTTTGTTCGTCACCTGCTTTTTTTACATCACCCGGATGAATGAATGTGGTGACAAGTTCAGGCAATACCTCAGCCATTTCCTGCGCGATGAAGCCGAATGACAATTGATCAGAATATGGAGCGTTGACATCTACTGAGGTTCTCATATTGTATGACACAGGCCTCAATCTTTTCACGGCATCAATAGAATTATTCAATGATGAAATATTTCTTTTGAGGGATGAATCTGATGTGCTGTAAATGTGACTATAGCCATATATATCACCATCAAAAAATCCGGCCCAACTCACTGCTCCTGTGCTTTCAAAGGTTCCCAAACCATAAATTCCAAAATTTCCATTGTGATCATCATAGCAAAACTGACAACCCAATAGTTCTAAATCAGGATCATCGAAGGTTGCAAAAACACTTGTATTTCCTGAGCTGTTTCCAAAGACACCAAAATTGAATGCCTCAGTTGTCGCCACAGCTTCACCAACCACACCGAAGTTATCCATGCCGGCTTCACTGATTGCTCTACCTAAAACTCCGGTGCTTGTATTGGAAAGTCCAGTTCCATTGGCTTCACCAAATACACCAACCTTATATCCCGATGATCCGCCGAATGCCTTACCTACAACGCCCCAATTCGAACCCAAACCTAGTCCGATGGACTGACTATAGATGCCATATTTGTCAATGCCCGATGCTGATTGGTTGTCAACCGCAAGTCCTTCGGGTGAGTCGGGATTGGTGCCGGTCACTTCAATGCGCATTCCTTTACCGAAGTTGGAGGCCAGTTGTGCTTTGTAGGAAAGATTTGAATTGATGCCAATGCCTAAGCCGCCGCCACCTGTAACCAGATTGACATGGCCATTGTGTGTGTCGTTGAGATAGAGAGCAGATCCATTTTTTCCACCGCGCAGATAAGTGTCTTCACTTGTTCCATAGTTGAAATGACTGATATGATTCGTTCCGCGAAATGCTGCAGTTCCATCCAATGCATTTCCACGTTGAACATCTAATGTTGCTGTTGGCACTGCGAATCCGATGGGATCGATTCCCACATTACCTCCGTTGGGATTGACAATGTTGTTGCCAGGAACACTTACCCATGCGTTCGGAATACTCACGGCACCGCCGCCACCACTCAGCGTGATCGTGTTATCTGCAATGTTTAAAAACTGTATTTCGTTTACATCACTTACATCCACTGCGGAAATTTCTGTTCCATTGAAATAAACTCCTTCACCGGCAGTATAAGTATTTCCAGTCGGTAGATTGACTGTATTGCCACCGAGAATACTCAACGTATTGCCATTCACAGAAAGGGTTTGCATTTCATTTGTTGCGCTGTTGTCAACTGCACTGATCGTGTTGCCATTGATATTGATGCCGTTGCCCGCAACGTATGATCCACCGCCGCCACCGGATGGAAGAGTTACTGATCCACCATCGGATAAGGTAAGCACATTATCACTTATTGAAATGGATTGAAGCTCGTTTGTTGCGCTCGCGTCTGTTGCAGAGATGGTTGTGCCTGTGATTGTGATGCCGCTTCCTGCTTGGTATTCCGTGCCGCCGTTATTGGGTAATGTAATTGATCCACCATTGGTAAGTGAAAGTACATTCCCATCCAAGCTCAATGATTGTATCTCATTGCTGTTGCTCAAATCTCCAGTGTTGACGATCGTGTTTCCATTGAGTGAAATACCTGCTCCTGCTGAATAAGCACCTTCTGATGTGATTGTTGAAGGAACCCAGTTCGCGCCATTCCACATCAAAAATTGTCCGCCTTCTGCGCCGCCGGGAAGGATTTGATATAAGTCGACTGTTGCACCTGGACTCAGACTTTCTGCGACATTGCTTGCGAATGAATAGGGTACGGAAACCAGTTGTGACGTACCCATCTCGATGAAATTGCTTCCGCCATCTTGATCTAATTCTACTTGCAAGTATTTTGGATATTCAAGCCAATTTACATTGGTCATCGTTCCTGTAATGATGGTGCCTTGACCTATTGCCAGGTTGATCAAACCTCCTGTAGTAGTTGTCACAGCATGGCTTTCACTATACACAATCGGGCCGGTCGCTGATTCAGCATGAATGCTCAATCTCACAGAAACCGTTTGCTCACCGATCGGATTTCCATCACCATCTCGAACCACTGCTTGATAGTTGACAGCTTGAGGAATTTGAGCCAAGAGTGCAGTTGGCAAAATGAACATGCAGAGCAACAATAGATGTTTCTGTTTCATAAACGTTAGAATATTTGAATGTTTTTGGTAAAGACTCCTTTGGTGGTGGTGATTTTGATATGATAAAATCCTTGCGCAATGCATTCAGGATGTATTTCGATGATGTAGGTGTGTGGAGAAGATTTTAAGATCATTCTTCCGCTGGTATCGAACAATTCCAATCCTTTGATGATCTGTTCTGATTGAATGGTAAAGTGATCTTGTGCAGGATTCGGATAAACCAACAAATACCCCGAAGTGGATTCCTTTACTTGAATGATATCGTCGATATGTGGTTGTAAAAATCCCTGTGATAAAATATTCTCAGATGTGGCCTCAAAAGCGATTTGTGGTTCACCTACAGTGCAATCCATTTCAATTGTTGGTAGTGATGCTGAAAATCCGGAACAACTGATCAGTTGTCGTTCGATGGTTTGCGCATCTATTTGCAGGCCTGTCAATATGAATAAAAACGGAACAACGATCTTCATGCTACAAAACTCCAAAGTCAGCCGTGCGTTTTCAATTACATGATGATGTGATGCCATTTCTTGAAGGCTGAACTAACTTTGTTTGCATGAGGATAGGGCTTGTTTTTTTGAGTTGCTTGCTTACAACAGGTGTGCTCGCACAAATTCCGCAAGAAGGTTTACAAGCCTATTACCCATTCAATGGAAATACTTTGGATGAAAGCGGAAATGGTTATCACGCTTCCGTTATTGGGACAACATTTGTTGATGATAGAAAGGGCGATGTTGGACAAGCGCTGCACTTGGAGTCAGCGGAACAGCTGGTATTACCCATTCAAGATCTCACGCCGTTCACAGGTGATTTTTCGATTTCCATTTGGTTTAAAACATCGAATCAAATTCGTTCTCATTTGATTGAGTTGGGTTATTGGGTCGGCGGTGATGGCGATGGGGGAAATTTTCAGATCACCTTGCTCAGTGGTGGTACTGTGTGGGCATATTGGAATGGTTTGGGAGAAAATGCCTTGATATCGCAGCAGGTAGTTCATGTGAACGACAACCGATGGCATCACATGGTGGTGGCGCGCAGCAATGGTGAGATGACGTTCTACATCGATAAGATACTCGTTCAAATGATGCCATGGTCGACATCTACCTATGCAGATGATATCGGTGACGACGAACCCATCATCATCGGTAATACAGAAAATCCTTATCGCGGTGTTGTGGATGACATCGCCATATACAGCGTCGGACTTGATGCGCAGGATGTCGAACAGCTTTTTCACGATCATCAACCGCTGATGATCCTTTCGCCTGCTGTCATCGATCGTTATCCGAAAGGGACAACATGTAAGTTCGAATGGAAAAATATTTCCACCATTACAGCGCTCGACTTTTATTATTCGTTGGATGGAGGAACAATTTGGAGCACCATCGCAGAAGATGTCAACGCTGCTGCTAATTATTATATTTGGCAATTGCCCGATTGGTCTGCCGGCACTGCTATACATGTCCGCGTGGCAGATGCGAACAATGCCGACAATACCATTGACGTCGGACCATTTTACATCAGCGAATACCATTGGGAAGAAGTGAATAACAATTGTGCTTGGCTTCCACGCGATGGAGCTGGGTTGTTGGTGTTTCAGAATAAAATGTGGTTGCTTGGCGGATGGAATCCATTTGTAGATGATTGGATTCCCGGTTACACATGCAACGAAGTTTGGAACAGCACCGACGGCGAAAACTGGAATGATGTGGGTGATGCGCCATGGCAAGCAAGACATACTGCAGGATGGTTGGTGCATGATGACATGATATGGGTTATCGGTGGCGATTGGAATAGCGGTGTTCAGCAAATGGATGTTTGGAATAGCAGCGATGGCATCAATTGGAACCAAGTCCTAGACACATTACCGATGGAAGTTCGAATGACTCACATGGTGGCATCACTTGGAGATGAGATGATTTTTTTTGGCGGTCAAACCCTCACATTTCTGGATTTTGTCGGTGGGAATGTGTACAATGATGTTTGGCGTTCGACAAATGGAAACAATTGGACAGTGCTCAATAGCGACGCCGGCTGGCATCCTCGCGGACAAATACAAGGGCATTTCGTGCGCAACGATACGCTATGGCTCATCGGTGGGGGCACTTATGATGCTAGGCACATGTATAGCGATGTATGGAATACCGGCGATGGCATCCATTGGAACAGGATAACAGAAGCAGCTGATTTTACGCCGAGACAATACCATGAAGTAGGCGTATTTGATAACAGACTATGGATACTCGGAGGCTATGAGGGCATTGGCAATCGCAACGATGTGTGGTATAGCGACAACGGCGCAGATTGGTACGAACTTAAAAACACACCATGGCCACCGAGACATGCAGGAGGAGTATGCACATACGATTCATCGTTGTGGATGATCAGTGGTAATTTGTGGAATGACAGTTGGCGTTTGGTGAAAGAAAATACAACTTCCAATCATTCCGAATTACAAGATCAAGAGTCGGTTGAGGTATGGCCCAATCCGACTCATGATGTTTTAAATGTTGTTGCATGGCCGAATATGATTCACCGTCTATATGATGCTCAAGGTAGGGTGGTGGCCGAGTTTATTTCGACCTATTCCGGCATACAGTTGAACGTTGGACATTTAGCATGCGGTGTTTATTTCTTGCATACCGGAAGTCATGTTACAAAAGTGATTGTGTATTGATTTCTTTTTTTTTCTGAACTCAGACAGTCGTATACACACTGAACGGTGCATATGCTTCCTAGTTGATAGAAAAGATCATCAGAAACCACCGAATAATTAAGCTTGTGGAGTAGAACAATATCTGTTGGAACGGAGGGTTTTAAGAAAAATTGGTTCACAACTGGAATAATCCTCAAGGAAAAATGCGTTTTGAGATCAACGATCTCGCTGCGGGACTTTACCTGCTGGAAGGCATAGATCAAAGGGGGCAGGTTTTCCAGAAAAAAATCATCATCGAGTAACAAACACTTCATGTTAGAAAAAGCCGTCCAATTGGGCGGCTATTTTGCTGTCAACATAGTTGGCATGACGCAATGTGGTTGATAAATCGGAGCAATGTGTCAAAGCGTAGATGATGCCTTTGCTTCCTCATTCATGACCGTGAAGTAGGTAGCAGATGAAAATTTGATGAGAATTCTTTGAAGTCAGGAAGTTTTGTTAGTTTTATAGCATGATCAAGACACTAACGCCTTTAGTCTTTCTGCTGTCCATGTTGACAGCCCATTCTCAAAGCATAGACTGGTACCTGAATATCGGTAACGAAGGATATGATCCTATGGCTGCAATGGATATCGATGATGCGGGCAATGTTTATATCGCAACTTCCTTTGACGGCACTGTTGATCTCGATCCCGGAACTGACGAGCTTCTGGTGGGTTCCATTGGACCGCGTTCATTGGTCGTTGTAAAATACTCTTCCGAAGGCTCAGTCATCTGGTATCAGCTTTTCGGTGATGTCGATTTGGATGCCATATATGCTAAAAACCTGGTATATCGGAACAACAGTCTTTGGATCTCGGGTCATTATTCAGGTGATCTTGATTTTGATCCAGGTATCACAACGGATTTGCATTCTTCTGCGGGCTTCGACAATTTCATTTTGAAATTGAATGATGATGGAGAGTTTGTAAAATGTATTGAGTTGAATTTGGTTTCCAGTGGTGGTCTTTATGAAATCAAAGTGGACGATACCGGTCAAGTCTATGGATGTGGAATCCTCTTACTTGGTTACGACATTCCAAATAACATCGATCTTGATCCGACGGCAAATGATTATCCTATTACCGCTCAATCTTCGGAAGATGGTTTTGTGGTCAAATACAATCAGGATCTTGATTTGGTTTGGGCCAAACAATTCACCTCTTCATCTGGGTTATATAACTTGGATATTGATATCGACCAAAATGGTCAACTGTTCTGCGCTGGGACCTATTTCGGACAAGCTGATTTCAACGCAGGAAATCCTGATGGCGTAGTTGGCGAGAATGAATTTGTGAATGTATATGGACAAAACTTTTTGGTGAAGATTTATTCCAATGGTGATTTCGGATGGATCAAAACATTCGGCGGTGAGGACACGGATTTAGTCAGTGAAATACGCATCGATCCTTCAAATAACATCTATATCCTTGGCTCATTGAACTCCAGCGGTGACTTTGATCCTGGTGATGGCATTCATATCATCAGTAGTGATGATGTCTCGACTGTATCAAAAATGTTTATTCTCTACACGGATAATGAAGGCAATTTGCTTTGGCTTAACTTATATGGTGACGGTATCATTGCTATGTCACCGTATACGTGCACTTTGACAGAGGATAAGCTGCTTGTTGCCGGTTATCTGACCAATTCAAACTTCATCCTGCGAAGCGATTTAAGCGGACAATCAGGCAATACAATTGAATTGCCTGTATCCATCGGTGGGATAAGGGCTTTTCAGAATACGCTTTTCGTGAATGGAACTTTCAATGGTACGGTGGATATTGATCCCGGATCAGAAGTTGTATTGCCCACGAA
>JAIBBG010000039.1 GCA_019694805.1 Flavobacteriales bacterium
CCGGTGATTATGGATACAAATTCATCAAAAAAATATTCGCGAGTCAAGTTTGCCAATGGCTATTTGCAAGACTTCATCCCAACTTTGGAATCTGGCTCGCAGGTTCTCTATCACAATACAGTCGATCTACAACAGGCACCAAGGATCAGCACTTCCTGGGTGCTGAGCGTGAATGGCTCATCATCTATTGCCAGGAAGTGTTACAAACTAAACACTTCGATTATTTCGTATTCGGACATCGCCACCTCAAGATTGAACATCAACTCAATGCCAAATCGAAGTATATCAACTTAGGAGAATGGATCAATGATCCGCACTATGGAGTATTCGATGGTGAAAAATTCGAAATGATTAAGATGGCATATTGATCTTTAAAACCAGATCATGATGTTGTCCTTTTCACAATCCATGCAGCCAAAAAAGCCTCCAACAGACTTAGTGGAATTGCAAATAGTAAAATCCCCAAAGGCAAGACCAGTAGGTTCCAAAGCACCACCCACATCATCACAAAGCCAACCAACCAGGCCAACATAGTTGTCTGAAGCAAACTGAACTTTTTTGCCACCACAAAAATTCCAATTGCGAAGAGCAAAGACCATACGCCCCACATGCCACCATTGATGGGCTCTCCTGGAAAAGTTAACCCCATTGAATAGTAATGGTCAACCCAAAAATCTTTGAGCAAAAATTCATTGCGAACAAATTCTGAAATGCTGATCCACACAGCAGCCAGTAAAACCGGCAAAATGACTTTACGAAACATAAAAAATAGAGGTTTGGTTTGTGGATTGGGGTAATGCAAATAAACGGAAAACACTAAATCTTGTCAAATAAAAATCAGAATGAATTTGAATTTAGTTCCTTCGTTTTTTGATCCAGCACTTTCAACAATGTCGGTATGCGATGAGTACCATTCATCTTTTTGACGCATCCGAAAGCATCGTCGAGATCGAGACCAGCAGATGTGATGTAAAGTGGTCTTTGGCTTTCTCCACGATACAACACTCGTTTATTAAAGTGGATGGCAGCAAAATTTGTTTTGGCAACACCTATCACCGGAATCTTTCCTTCTAATGCATGATACAACCGCGCGCCAAGTCCCGGTTTCATTTCATCATCCAAGAAGACAAATCCATCAATGATGATGGCTTCAATGAAATCATAGCTCAACGTGGAAAGCAAGTCGATGATGCCTGGCAGTTCACGTTTGTAAAACTCTCCGGGGATATATTCCGCAATTCCCTCTTGGGTGATTTCATGCAAAGCAAAAGGTATACTATCCTCCCAATGTTCAAAAGCCAGGCATACCGTTTTGGCTTTGTTGTCGTGATAATATGTATCGAATGCTAGTATCAACGAAAAAATGATGTTGGTGAACTACTGGACAAGCTCATATGATGTATACCTGAATACCATTGCTTCATCGACATCTTCCGGTGATGAATAACCCTCCGGAAAACCTGCATGCTCATAGTAACGACCGGTGAAACGAACCATATGTCCGAAACTGTCCAAATTCTCCGGCAACATAAATTCCTCTGATGCAGGTTCAATAAAAACACAATGCGCAGCAAGTGAGTCACCGTCATATTCATATTTATCAAATAAATCTACTGGTATCCAATCGGCACAATCACAAGCCCAATGAATATGCAACATATTGACAGAGATGATTGGACCGGTCTCCTGGCCTTTATCATGACATGAATCCAAGAAGATGATGGGCATACATATCCCAACCAACCAGCGACTCCACTTGGCAGTCACATCAAGCATTTCCAAATGATGGATCCGCAAATTCTGATTCCTTGTTGAAGTAGTTATTTTCATCAAATCCAAGCATGGGCATGAATATCAAACCGAGAAAGATCAATCCCCAAGTATATCCACTGCTCTTTCCGAACTGAGCTGACAGGCCATTGAGAATCATGATGCCGAATACAATGTTGACCACAGGAATCAGCAACATCACAAAATACCATCCCGGATTACCGGAAATGATGATCAGCTTATACGTGTTGTAAAGTGGAATGATGGAAGCCCAACCCTCTTCACCTGCCTTTTGAAACATTTTCCAACGACCAACAAAATACAAGGCCACCAGCATTACAACTACCCGCACCAACATGGATGTGAAAACTGAAATCAGCATCATTTCATCAAAATATGACATCTCTGAAAATCCAGAACCCATCAAAGAATTTTCACTTTCCAATTCGGCAATTTTTTGTTTGGTGATGAATTCAAAAGTTACATAGCCGAAGATGAAATCAATAAGGACAACAATCAATACTGTAGCAAAACCAATTCCATATGCTTGCCTTGATGTTATTCTGCCATTATTCTTCCTTTGGAACAAAACAAGTGCATAACAAATGGCCCCGATGTAAACCCCGTAATGCAGAATGGAGAGCAAAACAGTGTACAAAAAAAACGATGCACTAGAAAAGCTGTTATCAGAATAAAAGGCAATGGCCATTCCGATCAAAGACATAAACATGACCATAGCTGCGGCCACCAAGGCGTGTCGCCAGATTTCATTTTTCATGGGATAAATTTTGGTTGATGAGGATTTTTTGTTTCGCCGAAAATCAAAAGTAATAAAACTTCTATAGCGATCCGTTTTAGCGCTTCAAATGACCACTTTGTTGTTCACCGACTATATCGATTGCGGAGAAATGATTTGACAGACACCATCTACTTTTGCGCATCGATGATCTTACGCGCATTCTCATTGGCAGGTTCGAGATCCAGTGATTTACGGTATGCTTTGATACCCTTTCTTTTTTTACCTAACAACAAATAACATTCTCCAAGGCTATCCCAAGTGTTGTATCCAAGGGGATATAATTCTGTATTCAATTTGAACACCTTCAAAGCTACTTCGAGCAAATTCGCATTCAAAAATTCATAACCATAAGCATTGATCACAGCTTCTGATACATCATAACTACTCTCTTTGCCTTTGGCAAATTCTGAACGGATCAATTCGATCGTTTCATCCACTGAACCATGCTCAGCACTATAATCATAAATAGACAAAAGGTTCATCCTTCTTTCACGTTCACGCTGTTGAGCGATGGTTCCAACCCTGTATTGTAGTCTCTCTTCATCTGTCACCGCTGTGGTATCAGTTTCGTACAACACCCATTTCGCACCGTCTTTTGATTTTACATATTGGGTGCCGTAAATCTGGGGCTTGCCCTTTCGCATGAGATCTCTATCGATCGCTGCAGCAAGCAGCCACTTATCCATTGCCGGATTCAATTCAATCGCCTTTTTCATAAATGCGACTGCATTACCTGAATCCACCGTATCGGTACCATGTTGAAATATGAGCGCCGCATTGTAGTGATCATTCGCTGTGATCACTTTTCCTTCACGAATAAGCTCATGCAATCTCACCCTTCTTAAACTGTCTTCCTTCCATAGATCGATATCAGCGCCAGTCATGTTCTTTCTTTGCGACTGATCTTCGTCCTTCATCTTTTGCAGTTCTGTATTGTCTGCAACTTGCGCACTTAAACTGGGCGTTTCAGAGATGAACAAGAGACATCCCATTAAAAACAAAAACCACCATTTAGATTTCATCTGTTTAGGTTTTGTATTTTACGTCATTCAAAAAGGTCAATTTCCACAGCCACCGCAAGAACTGCAAGAACTTCCGCAAGATCCTCCAGATGTTCCGCACGTGCTGCCACCATCAAAAGATCCAGCATGTTTCTGATCCACATAAACTACAGAAGCAACCAACAATGGACTCAATGCTGCATCACTACCGTAACAATATTGCCATTCCCATGTCGCCGTCTTTTGATTTGCCGGAGTATTTAACTTCCTATAGATGTCCGGTATGGTCTTTTTTGAAACCTTTCGTGTGAGCCTTTTCAAATAAAAACCAGCAGCAACAGCAAACAGTATGGTTACTATGAAAATCTGCACCACCATTTTTTCTCGCATGATACCGGTCACGATTCGCGTAAAGCCCAGAAGAAACCAAATTGCGATGATGCAAAAATTCAGGATGAATACTTGTTGAAAATCTTTGGACTTATTGAAATACTTTACAAAAGCACTCATGCAATAACCGTACTTCCGTATGAGTGGTTTTCGTATCAATTGCCTAAAAGCTTCATGATAAAATTTCGTCTTCTGATGTTTGATCACTTCCATCACCTGCTTCTGCAATTCCGTTTGGGCCAATTCAGGATGAATTTCATGATAAGACATATCAGGATTAAAACTCACAGCTAAAGATAGAACCAACTCATTCATGGCTGCATGAACAACTTTCTGGGATGATTCATCTTTCAAGTAAATGACTTCATAAGGATGAAGATGGTAAATGAAGGAGTCAGGATCAAATTTATCTGTGATGCTGCGCAGCCTTCGCTCACTATATACATTCAATACTCCAAACAATATCACCGACAAAATCAAATAGCCTTCTACGAAGTATGGATTATGGATTTGCAGGTAGAGCGGTTTGAGCAGAAAGTAAAACGGCACGGCTAACAACATCATTGACAAGATGCCTACAATGATGAATGACCTGAGTTTATATTTTGCTTTGGCAATACGAAGGCTGGAAAACATATCTTCATATCCCCAGATTACCTGTGGTTGATCACCGAATTCTTCCGCATAATATTGTTGAGTTCGTTCCTTGGCTTTGGCGAATCTAATGGCGTCTTCACGGTTATGTGTCGACGGGATGTGTTGAATTTGTTTACCGATCAACGAGCAGAATTCCTGGTAACTCTGTGTGAAAATCAAATGTTGGTGCCAAACAACATCCACGATGGCAGATGGCGAAACCATCCATTCAGAGGTTGCTGCGAGATACATAAATTTTTTGTATTCCAGAATGGCCTTATTGGTAAAATCGACCGTCCAATAATTCTCATCTGCAAGCCTTGTGCTGAAACCATATTCAGCCCACGGTTGATCAAAATCAAACTCTAATATCTTTTGCCAAAGTTCCTGATTCTTCATGGTTAAGTTCTATGTGGCATCTTGCTTTGAAACGTAAAGGTAAGGTCTGGACGCCGCATTACACATGAGTATACACGAATGGTCAATGCGTAATCCGGATGGCCGTCCATATGAAGAAAAGATGATCAAATTGTTGTGCCTTTGAACAAGCGGTATGTTGGTTCCTTATGTTTCAAAAAGCCATGTTTGATGTAAAGTGGTTCTCCTTCTTCAGTAGCATGTAATTCAAAAAAACGAATCCCCATGTCTTCACCTGTTTTCATGAGGCGTGATAAAATTTCCTGACCAATTCCTTGACGCCGGTATTCAGGTAAAGTGAACATATTCATGATATAAGCTGATCGTCCATCCGGAATACGAAAGCTTCCGGGTTTCGATGAAATTTTCATTCCACCGGCACCGACACAACGATCGCCATCCATAGCAAGCCAGGCAACAAATTCCCGATCCGGGATTTCCTTTTCAAAATACTTCTTCAATTGTAATCTAAGCTCGCATTCTGCTTCTTCTGGTTGTGTTCCCCAATATTCAGTCAGGAAATTGACCCGGTTATCGATCAACAATTGGATATGTTCCATACCTGCGATGATGAATTGTATTCCATTCATGATAAAAAATGACAGAAAATTATTCAATAAAATCTTGTAATAACCATGTAAAAAAGAAAAGAAAACATGAACATCAAGACGCTTATGGGTAGCCACTGCAAAGCCCTGTTCGTGATCCTATAGGTTCTCCCCATTCCTTCTAATCTGATATTTCTACCTATTCTAATCATCCAAAAAACTACTGCAACGAAGAGTAAAAGGCAGGTAACAAAAAAAGAGAAAATGCCATCCAAAAAATTCGATGGAATTCCAGTGTCGGAAATCGGATGTTCCTGATTCAATTCTAACCAAAAAATAATGGCGGAACAGATGGCAACTACAACCAAATAAATCAGCAACCACAGAATATTCATGCCTGTTTGAATGTGTTCCTTGTTCGTCATGGGTATAAATGTATCATACGCCTGACAACTTCATCTTTTGGTATTTCACAAAAAAACCCATCTATTCAACAGATCATTGAACCCGATAAGCGCAATTGGGATCGTTACTAAATGCTAAAGGCCCAAAAATTTGTATTCATTTTCAGTTCATCAGAGGCTTCTTAATTGGGCCAATCTATCACGTCCCAAGTCTTGGAATTTGGGTCAAGTGTTCAGCATTCTCGTATGTGATGTTTGGATTTCCGCGAATGACCTCACAGACCTTCAGCACCAGCATGAGGTGTTTGGCCAAACGACCATGTGTAATCTGTTTTTCTCACCCATTTTATCCTTGTTTTTAAGTAGCAGCATTGCGAAGGAAATGAGATAGGCTATGCTATTAAGCCTCTGTTCTTGGAATTCAGGTTAAATGACCAAGTAGTGTTATCACAACCGGTTCTTTCTGGAAAAAAACTATCTTCGACTCATGAAAACAATCCACGATTGGCTTGCTGAATATGGCGAAAGTCACCAAAACAAAACCAACAAAACCATCCATTGGATTTGCATCCCGCTTATTTTCTGGAGCATTGTTGCCTTGTTGTACAGTGTGGATCTTCACTTCCGTCTCTTGGAAATTCCCATCACCGCAGCACACATAGCACTCATTCTCACCTTGCTCTACTATACCCGCCTTTCGCCGTCACTTTCGATAGGCATGATGATTTTCGCCCTCATTTGTCTTACTGTTTGCAATGGACTCCAAATGGTTGGTTTTAGTTTGTGGAAAGTAGCCCTGGTAGTCTTTGTCATTGCCTGGATTGGTCAATTTATCGGTCACCATATTGAAGGAAAAAAACCATCCTTTCTCAAAGACATCCAATTTCTTCTGATCGGTCCAGCATGGCTCATGAGCGACCTTTTCAGAAAATGGGGAATTACGCTCTGAGGCGTGATTTTGCCTGTTTTTCCTGAATTTCCTACAACTCTCTGCACCAGAACGTAACTAACTCGTAGCTGATGTCGTACTTTTGCGGCCGCTTTAAAAGATAACATGCAGAAAATCAGGAACATCGCGATTATCGCTCACGTTGACCACGGTAAAACTACGCTGGTGGACAAAATGCTTCACACGGCAATGCTTTTCCGTGAAAATGAACAAACTGGAGAACTCATTCTCGACAACAATGATTTGGAACGTGAACGTGGTATAACCATTCTCGCGAAAAACGTTTCTATCCAATACAAAGGTTACAAGATCAACATCATTGACACGCCTGGTCACAGTGACTTCGGTGGAGAAGTTGAACGCGTACTCAATATGGCTGAAGGTGTCCTCCTTTTGGTGGATGCTTTTGAAGGTCCAATGCCACAGACTCGTTTCGTATTGCAAAAGGCCATTCAACTGGGTCTGAAACCCATCGTTGTGATCAACAAAGTAGACAAAGAAAACTGTACACCAGACGAAGTGCACGAAGCTGTATTCGATCTGATGTTCAACCTCGGTGCAACCGAAGAACAGCTCGACTTCCCTACTGCATATGGTGCAGCCAAACAGGGTTGGATGAGCCTCGATTGGAAACAAAAAACAGATACGATTGAACCGCTTTTGGATCTCGTTATCGAACACATACCTGGTCCGGTTGCCCGTGAAGGTATTCCTCAATTGCTCGTTACTTCCCTCGACTATTCTTCTTTCACAGGTCGTATGGCAATCGGCAAACTTCACCGCGGTGAATTGAGAGCTGGTATGCCTATTTCTCTCATGAAAAAGGAAAACAAGATCGTGAAAGGCCGTATCAAGGAATTGTACGTTTTCGAAGGTCTTGGAAAAAGAAAAGTTGAATCTGTGACCAGTGGTGACATCTGTGCCATCAATGGTCTTGAAGAGTTTGAGATCGGAGATACTTTCTCTGACTTCGAAAAACCTGAAGCGCTTCCTACCATCGCTGTGGATGAGCCAACCATGAGCATGTTGTTTACCATCAATGATTCCCCATTCTTTGGTAAAGAAGGTAAATTCGTAACCAGCCGTCACATCAAAGACAGATTGAACCGCGAGCTTGAAAAGAATCTCGCTTTGCGTGTGCATGAAACAGATAAAGCTGACCGTTTCATCGTGTTCGGTCGTGGTGTACTTCACCTTTCTGTGCTCATCGAAACCATGCGTCGTGAAGGCTATGAATTACAAATCGGCCAGCCACAAGTGATCATCAAACACATCGATGGTGTGAAATGTGAGCCTGTCGAGGAGTTGACCATTGACCTTCCTTCTGATATGGCCGGAACAGCTATCGAAGCAGTTAGCAAGAGAAAAGGTGAAATGAAAAACATGGAGCAGAAAGGCGATCGTACAATTTTGGAATTTGAAATTCCATCGCGTGGTATCATCGGTTTGCGTTCTCACTTGCTCACCGCTACTCAAGGTGAAGCCATCATGTCACATCGTTTCAAAGAATATCAGGCTTGGAGAGGTGAAATCGGTGGCCGTATCAATGGTTCATTGATCAGCATGGACAATGGAACCACCACTGCTTATCGTATTTCGAACCTTCAGGATCGTGGAAGATTCTTTGTTGATCCTAACGAGGAAATCTACATGGGACAAGTCATCGGTGAACATACCCGTGACAACGACCTCACTGTAAATCTTACTGAAGCCAAACAGCTCACGAACTTCCGCGCTGCTGGTAGTGATGATAAAGCACGTTTTGCTCCGGCAATCAAATTCACATTGGAAGAAGCTCTGGAATACATCCAGGCAGATGAATACGTAGAAGTAACTCCAAAGAGCCTTCGTCTGCGTAAAGTGTATTTGAATGAAAATGACAGAAAACGTTTCGCTAAAGAATTCCAAACAGCATAATATTATTTCTTTAAAAAAGATGCCACCGGTATGATATGTACCGGTGGCTTTTTTTTGCAAGGCGAGGTATTCGTCTTTTCACCACGACTTCGTGCTTCGCACTTTGGACACAAGTGCAGCTCAATACTAATTTCGCCGCAATAGTTTTCACCTATGGATCACTTATTCACTCTTGAAGCACTTACCGGATTGCTTGCGCTCACGGTCATGGAAATTCTACTCGGAATTGACAATGTCATTTTCGTGTCCATCATCATGAACCGCCTGCCTGCAGGTTCTGAAAAAAAGGCAGGCATTATTTGGATGATTTCGGGTGCTATCATCCGCATCATTTTGCTATTTTCTCTCGGATGGCTTATCGAAACCGGAGGCGATCTCTTTTCCATTTTTGAACATCATGTTGGACTGAAAGACCTCATCATGATTGGTGGTGGACTATTCCTGCTCGTATCCACAACCAAAGAAATTCACAACAAACTCGAAGGCGAGGATCCGAATTTAGCCGCTAAACAGCAAGACATCAAAAAGTCATTTGGCGCCATCATGCTTCAGATTGTACTCATTGATGTCATCTTCTCCATTGACGGCGTCATTACCGCAATTGGAATGGCCAGTGAATTCATGTTGCAAGTGATTGCTATAGCTATCTCGTTATTCGTGATGTTCATCTTCGCGCCCAAAATCAGTAAGTTCATACACAAGCATCCTACATTTAAAATGCTTGCTCTTTCCTTCTTGATTTTGATAGCCGTTCTTCTTTTGGTAGAAGGTGTGCACGTGGATCACTTCGAAGTACCTAAGGGATATATCTATTTTGCTATGGCGTTTTCATTTGGTGTTGAAATACTCAACACGGTTGCCAGAAAAAACAGCAAAAACAAACCTGTGGAACTTCATGAACCACGACCAGAATAATCAAAAACTATTTCCTGCCACCACCACCTTTTGAAGGTGCTTTGCCTCCTGATTTTGCAGCACCACGGCTCTTGTTACCGCCACCTTTGGATGGTTTTCCTGCCGGTGCAGCACCTTTCGTTGGTTTGTTCATACCTCCAGAGCCTTTAGCCGGCGCTGATTTAGCTCCATCATGATCATTGTGATTGACTTTGCCCGCTTTTTGACCTGAACGTGCATGTCTTTCATGAGCCGATTTGTAGTGTGTGTGCACATGAACTGATGTCTTGCGATGTGCGTGGTAGTGAACATGTATGCGGTTGGTGCGCACCACAGTGACATGAGTGCATCGCAATCTAAAAGGTGCACAATGCTGATAATGCCAAGCGAATGGATGAACACGGTATGGCTTCCACCAAGCAGGATAGTATCCCCACCGATAGGGAGATATCCACGGACGGTACACTGGTGCCCAAATCGTAACCACACAAGGCCACATCCAAACATTCACCACAACAGCCATATATGAAGTTGGAGCATCCGGACCACCCTTTCCTCCAAAATACTTTTCGTCTGAAGGCTCTGCTATAGCATCTGCTCCATACAATTCTTCATCACCAAATATTTGAAGAACCGCTTCTTTTTCTCCGGTCTTTTCAATTTCAATCACAGCGACATCCTGTGTTTCTCCATCCTTTATCAATGACCGAATAGCAATGGCATGTCCATCACCTTCTGCAATGTCTTCCACTACCAGGTAATCGGTATCACCGTCCTGATTCAAATCAAGATTGTTGATGCCATTGTCGGCCGCATTCAACGCCTTTTCAAAATCCTCTGGCGATTGTGAAGTGCTGAACAAAGAAATAGCGCCCTCTAACGAAAAGCCGTCGCCGGGTAATCCTGTTTCTGCACCTTCATCCTGAGCCTGCGCCAAACCCGCTATAGCGAGCAAGAGCCATGTGATGAGTGAAACTTTCATGATGTTATCTTTTAGTTGTTAGACCTATGAGTTGCCCATTGGTTTAATATCGTTGTTGCATCATGCGTGCGATGGTTCGATCCAAATCATTCCCATCAGCCAACGTTTCCGCAATCCGCTGTCTCTCTCCATCGTTCTTATTCTGACTGAGCTTGGTCTTCACCTCCATTTTCACCAGATCGAACCTAAAACTGACAATACCATCGAACATCCGAACAAGATATTCTTCCGGTAACTTCAAAAACGAAGGTAGGTATCCTGATTCAAAGAAGGTTACGAATTCCTTCATCTGTTCATATTTCTCTTCTTTGGTATGCAACAGTTTTGCGTTGACATAACAATGAACCGATGCATAATTCCAGGTAGGCACACTGTTCGCCGCATCGTAGTGCTTTGGTGAAACATAGGCGTGTGGTTCGCGGAAGATCAACATGGATTCCTGTTCCTGCAGATTTCGCCACTGTTCATTCGCCACGGATATATGTCCGGAAATTTGCCACACATCGCTTATCCTGCCCACCAAAAGAGGCAGATGTGTTGCGATGATTCGGCCATTTTGATTGATCGAAATCAATTCTGCGAAAGGGTATGCCCGCATAAAATCCAATGCAAAATCAGGATCGTCATTTCTGAAGTCTCGAGGGATATACATGAAGTAAATGTAATCATCAGCCACGAAACTGGCGTCCGGACTAACTATCCGAGTGTTTCACGTTCATGCTGTCAAGCCTACTTCAGGAGATTTCTGTTCATTTCCGGACAGTTGGTTAAATCCTTCATTAAAAAAGAACAAAATTGACATCCACTCGTTAACCTTTTTTTGTGGCCCGAAGTATGAATGCACTTTTACATTTACCTCAATTATCTGGTTTATGATGAAAAAGATTTTTTTCTTGATTTCCTCACTTGCACTCTTTACCGCTTTTGCTGGCAAAGCGCAAGTGACCAATACCTCAGCGACGACCGAAAAGTTCAGCACCCTGCTGAATTATATCGAATTGATGTATGTGGATTCCGTAAATGCTGAAGCTTTAACCGAAAAAGCCATCGTGCATTTGCTCGAAGAATTAGACCCACATTCGGTTTACTTATCTAAGGAAGAAGTGCAGGCTGCCAATGAACCTTTGCAAGGCAGCTTTGATGGCATCGGAATTCAATTCAATATTTTCCACGACACCATCATGGTCGTTGAACCTATTCAAGGTGGTCCATCAGAAAAACTCGGCATACGCAGTGGTGACAAAATCGTCAAGATTGATGGTGTGAATGTGGCTGGCGTTGGCATCAAAAACAGTGATGTCATGAAGAAGCTTAAAGGACCAAAAGGGACCAAGGTTACAGTTGGTATCGAACGTGCCAACGTGGAAGAACTGCTCTACTACAACATCATCAGAGATAAAATTCCGATTTATTCTGTTGATGCGTCATACATGGTTACGCCAACCATTGGATATGTGAAAGTGAGCCGATTCGCTCAAACCACTGCCGAGGAGATGCGCAAAGCCATCACAGAATTGAAAGCTGAAGGAATGAAAGATCTTGTCCTCGACTTACAAGGCAATGGTGGCGGTCTTCTCGATATCGCCGTTGAAATGTGCGATGAATTCCTGAGCGGCGATAAGCTGCTTGTCTATACTGAAGGCCGTTCGTTCCCTCGCGATGAACGTCATGCCAATCCTAAAATTCAAGGATCTTGGGAAAAAGGCAGATTGATCGTTTTGATTGATGAATCCTCAGCCTCAGCGAGCGAAATTCTCAGCGGAGCTATTCAGGACTGGGATAGAGGATTGCTGGTCGGCCGCAGGTCGTTTGGTAAAGGTCTCGTTCAACGACCTGTGAGACTTCCAGATGGCAGTGTGGTGAGACTTACCGTGCAGAAATACTTCACCCCGGCTGGCAGGTGTATCCAGAAATCATATGAAGATGGTTTAGCTGCTTATGAAAAGGACAAAGAAAACCGTTGGAAAAATGGAGAATACTTTAGTCTGGAGAGCCTACAACTTCCTGACTCGCTGAAATATTACACGAATTTGAAAAAGAGAACGGTCTATGGTGGTGGCGGTATTCTTCCAGATGTATTCGTTCCTCTGGATACAACCGACAACAGCGCCTATTTCAGCCAAATGATTGGAACAGGTGTCAACAATGACTGGGTGATGACCTACGTGAACAAAAACCGGGATCAGCTGCTGGCTACTTATCCTAAGATCACCGATTTTGCAACCAAATACGAACTTCCAGTGGGCGCGATGCAAGAGCAAATTGATATGCTCACAGCCAAGGATGTTCCTTACAATGAACAGCAGTACCGCACCTCCGAGCGCTCTATCAAATTGCGCACAAAAGCACTTATTGCCAGGAACCTCTATGACAATGAGGCCTTCTACGTGCTGATAAATGATCTTAATCCAGCGTTAAAAAAGGCAGTTCAGATTCTTCAGGATGGCACTTTTGAGAAGATGAAACTGGCATACAGTGAATTCAAGTGACCATATTATTTTTGCCATCAATTCAAAACTAACATTCAAAATTAATCATATGAGCAACGGATTAAAAGTGGGTCTTCTGATCGTAGTAGCTGGAGCACTCGGCTTCCTGGGTTATTCTCAATGGAAAAAAGGTTCGGACACTATTGAAAGTCGTCCGGCTGCAGCCATCAATGAGGCGTCTAATCCAACAGCCGGATCAGCAATGGCTGCCAATGACGGCAAAGGCGGTTCAGCTTCTCAACAAAGAGCAAAAACTACCATCACATTTGACAAAAAAGAACATGATTTCGGTAAAATGAAACAGGGCGATCAGGTGGAGTGTGTGTTCAAAGTAACCAATACAGGTAACGAACCATTGATCATTGAAGAAGCTCATGGTTCTTGCGGTTGCACTGTTCCAGATTATCCAAAAGAACCAATCCCTGCAGGTCAAACCAGAGATATCAAAGTGAAATTCAACAGCGCTGGTAAAAAAGGTTCTCAAACCAAAACTGTTACCCTGACTTCTAATACAGAACCTCTTCAGACAATCCTCACCATCAAAGCAGAAGTTGAGGTTCCTGAAGGTCAGGAAAACAAAGCAGGAAAATCAGGCCACTAAGGCATTCATTCAAAAATATTCTGAACCCCGATCTAACAGTCGGGGTTCTTTATTTCATACCCACTTATCATCGAATACTTCAACTCAGATCTTGTCGTCGAAATCTATTGCTACTCTGTAAGCCAGCAATAACGAGCACCCCATGTCGAAACCTCATGACGCTGGAATCCGGTTTGAATAAACTGTCGAACCAAAGATTAACGAATGCATTCCAACCTTAAGTTCTTTTCAAATAACCCATCAGTCAAAAATCATCTTCGTTTGATTGAAAAAATGCTACATTTCCACCTGTTGCCAAAACCTCAGAGATGAAAACCAGCAAAATCGTTTTATTAGGAATTGTATCTGCTGCATTTGGATTGCTCTACCTGCAAATGCGTCCTTTATCTGTTCGTGAAAAAGCCTGTACCAAAAAAGAGTATCGAAGCGTAATTCTGGATTCTCTCTGGCAAGGTGCCAATGAAGAATTTATCAGTGCAGGCAATTGCGACCAGTGTCACGGGTATGATCCCGCCGGATTGGCCAGTACTGATGGAGAAGGAGCCGATGTGAATCTTGTAGATGACTGGAGCAGCACCATGATGGCCAATTCCGCAAAGGATCCATTCTGGCGTGCCAAAGTGAGCCATGAAGTATTCATCAATCCACAATTGCAATCTGAAATTGAAGGAACCTGTACGAGGTGCCATGCTTCACTGGGACGCTTCGCAGCACTCATGAATGGTCAAGAAGAATACAGCATCGAAGAAATGCTTCAGGATAGCGTAGCACTTGACGGCGTAAGTTGCCTGTCTTGTCACCGACAAGCTCCACAACCAACTGTTGCTATGCACACGGGTCAGCTCATTTTTCATGAAGAAAATAAGGCCTTTGGACAATACTTCGACGTGCTCGTCACTCCCATGGCGCTCGCAACAGGCTATGTGCCGGAATTCGGCTCACATACTGGTGACAGTAAATTGTGTGCTGCTTGCCATTCGCTCATCACACCAACAGTTGATCTCCAAGGTAATTTGACAGGCGAGCAATTCGTTGAACAAGCCACATGGCATGAATGGCTGAACAGTGAATACTCCGTGAACAATGTTACTTGCCAAGATTGTCACTTGCCGAAAATCGAAGGTCAAAACATTCGACTCGCAGCAGGAATGGATACTCCGATGCGACCAGATTTCAGGAAACATACCATGGCCGGTGGCAATACCACCATGTTGAAACTCATGCGCGATAATCATGATGCTCTTGGTATTTACGCCGGTCCAGCGCAATTCAATGAAACCATTAGCGCAACCATGGACAATTTGCAGAATAAAAGTTTGGAGATCACTGACGTTGTAGGATGGCGAACTGAGGATACGGCCTACTTTGATATGACCTTAAAAAATATCACCGGACATAAACTCCCGAGTGGTTATCCGGCAAGAAGAATGACCGTGGTGGTAGTTGCAACAGATGATCAAGGAAATGAGATTTTTCGTTCAGGAGGTTTCGATGAAAACTTCTATGTGTTGAATGAAGATGCTCCTTTTGAACCTCACCATCAAATCATCACAGACGAAGAAGACGTGCAGATCTATGAAATGGTCATGGGTGATGTGGAAAACAACAGAACAACAGTTCTTACAAGAGCAAAAACACATTTGAAAGACAATAGACTCGTGCCAAAAGGTTTTACAACTTCAAGCGGTGTTTATGACACCACAGAGATTGTATTGAATATACCAGATCCTGATTTCAACCTATTGCCTAACGAAGGAAGCGGCGCAGATCGCATTCTATATCACATACCAACCAATGGCTATCAAGGCCCCATAGAACTCAGTGTAGAAGTATATTACCAAAGTTTACCTCCAATTTTCCTCGAGGATATCCTTCAGATCGATACGGAAGAAATCAATCATTTCGCTTCAATGTTTGAAAATGCAGATAAATCACCAGTCCTGATGAAATCATACCAATTATCATATGATTCCTGGATCGGTATGGAAGAGGCAGAACTCAGTCCTGTGCGCATCATTCAAACGCTGCAAGGCAAGATTGAAATCATATCCGAGAAATCTTTGGAAATGGAAATCTATTCTATTGATGGTAAACGGATCAAATCATCAAAACTCAACACAGGCAAAACAACCCTTGATGATCAGCTCGCCGCTGGTACCTATCTTATCGTGATTTCTGATCGGAGTAAAAAAATATCCGTTGAAAAAGTCATCATTCGCTGATGATCATTTCAACTTATAATGACGCATCACCAGATATTCGAAGACTCTTCCGGGAAGCGTACGCATCAATGTTAGACTGAATCGCTGCATGAGATTAGCTACTCGATAGCGAAGGGCAGGATGTTTCATTTCGATGATGCTGGCAATCCTGCGACCAATCGCTTCCGGTGTAGGAGCATGAGCAACTTCGCGACAAACTTGTTGGAGTATTTCCGCGCTTTGATTTTGATATGCAGGATCTACCTGCGCAGTGACCTTTCTTGTTTGATTGATATTGGTGTTGAAATCACCCGGTTCGATGATGATCACCTTGATTCCAAACTGTGTCACTTCCTGACTAAGTGATTCGGAATATCCTTCTACAGCAAACTTACTTGCGCTGTATATGCCTCTGAATGGCAACCCCATTTGAGCAGCAAGTGATGTAATATTGATGATGTACCCATTTTTTTGCTTGCGCATCTGAGGTATACACGCTCGGCACATATTCAATACACCAAAAACGTTGGTATCAAAGATTTCTCTGGCTTCAGCATCACTGGTATTCTCCACTGGACCAACCATACCCAAACCAGCATTGTTGACCACCACATCAAGTCTTCCCTCCTTTTCGATCACATATTGGACCGCCTCATGCACTTGACTTTCATCTCTTACATCCATTTGAATAAAATGAATACCAACTTCTTCAAATCCAGTCGGATTTCTTCGTGAAGTTCCGTAAACACGATAACCGCGATTGGCAAGCTCCACTCCGACCGATCTTCCAATGCCACTGCTGGCTCCTGTCACTAAAATGACCTTTGCTCTTTGAGACTTCATGCGTGATCAAAATTATGCAGTTCAACACAATTTCCATGACCTATCAAGACTATACCCTTTCGATTGAGTAAACTCAGTCTGATAGTCATGATGTTGAACTAAAATTGCAGTCATGGAACTCACCGATTCGCAACTGACCCAATTCGAAAATAAGGGCTATATCATTCTTGAGCATTTTCTTCCTGAAAATCTATTGCAAGCCATGCGAGAGGAGATCCATCAGCTTCAACAAGCTCACGAATTCAAAAAAGCCGGTATTGGCAAACAGGCCGATTTCAAAATTGATGATACACAACGCGGCGACTTCATATGTTGGATTGATCAAGCGAATCCATTTCCAGCAACTGTAGATTATTTGTCACGCATTGAAGCCATCATTCCTCAATTGAATAGAACATTCTATCTGGGAATCCGAACATATGAATGTCATTATGCTGTCTATCCAGCGGGCACTTATTACAAAAGACATTCAGACCGTCATAAGATGAGTTCGCCCAGAGTGGTTTCCATGGTATTTTACCTGAATCAAGATTGGGCTCCAGAAGATGGTGGGCAATTGAGGATATACGAAAAGGACAACATTCTCGAAGAGGTCGTACCTCAAGGTGGAACTCTTGTGCTTTTTCTCAGTGAAATAGAACACGAAGTTCTTCCAACCAATCGACCGCGCTTGAGTCTTACGGGCTGGATGCGCAATGAATAGTCTTACTATTCAGCTATCCCATCATTTCTTCCCAACCTAAACCATGGGCAAAAAAAGAGGCCATTCTTTCGAATGGCCTCTCCAAATCATTTATTCAGTTCAGATCAGTTTTTCACAAAGTGGAGATTGTGAGTCTGACCACCCATTACAAATTGAACACTGTAGAAACCAACTGCAGCGTCTTTCATATCAATACGCTCGAGACGAGTACCGTTTACGTTGCCAAGTTCTTTTGCCATCACAACGCGGCCGGCAGCATCAACTACAGAGTAGTTCATTTTTTCGCCTTTCAGACCTACGATGCTGATAACAAATTCACCATTGTTTGGGTTTGGATACAAAGTGAATGAGAACTCTTGACCAAACTCACCAATACCGGTAACGTTGATAGAAGTAGTCACTTCGCATCCGTTATCATCAGTTACTGTGAGGGTATAGGTATCATCCTGACCAGCGCCAAGGCTTGGGAGGTTCATATTGGTAGTAACCACTGTACCATCGCTGTCAGTCCATTCGTAAGAATAAGGCTCAGTACCACCTTCAACGGTGTAGGTAGTATTTCCACCTGGATCTTCGTTGATTGGATTAGCAGCGAGACCGCTGATCACGATTTGAGTAGCTTCACCTACAGTCAAGTCTGGAACGATAGAAGTTTCACAACCATTTTCGTCATAAGCAATCACTGAGTATACACCTGGGCAAAGGTTTTCGATTGGGTTGGTAGCAGATACCGGACCATCGTTGTAAGCATAGAAGTACTGACCGGTACCACCAGTAGTGGTCATTGTCAAAGTACCGTTACAAGCTTCGAAACACAATTCGTCGGTAGTTGCAACTGAAGTAAGGAGTTCTTCTGGCTCAGTGATTTCTTGAGCAGCGAGTTGAATATCCTGACATCCGTTAGCATCCATGACATAAGTATCATAAACACCACTTCCGAGATCACCGAAATCTGGTGAAGGAACGTAGTCGATACCGTTGATAGAATAAGCATAAGGCTCAGTTCCACCTGTTGCAGCAATGGTAATTGAACCGTTGTTATCACCGAAGCAGAGAATGTTAACACCAACTGAAGAAGAACCGAGAACTGCTGGTTCAGTAACTTCTACATCTTCAGAAGCGATACATCCGTTAGCATCCTGAACACATACAGTGTAAGTGCCAGCAATGAGATCAGTAAGATCAGCGATGACGTCAAAGTTTACACAGTCGAAGCTGTAAGTAAGATCACCAGTACCACCAGTTGCATTGACAGAGATTGATCCGTCTGAATCACCATTACAAGCAGGTGAAGTAACTACTGGATCGATATTGATTGATGGACCACCTGCTACAGAGAATTCAAGTGACGCTGAGCAACCGTTTTCATCCTGAGCATAAATTGTGTTCAAGCCTGGAGTGAGGTCGCTCAGGATCAAGTTAGCAGGATTACCTTCAATGTCAAATGGACCAACTTCTGATGTGCTGAAATCAACATCACCAGTACCACCAGCCCAAGTAATTACCTGAGTTGCGTCAGTGCTGTTGAAACAAGTAGCTGGTTGTTCTGCACCTTCAAAAAGTGTAAGGGTAGAAGGATTCACAACAGTGAAGCTTGGACCGTTAGCAGTGCAACCGTTAGCGTCCATAGCTACCATGTGGAATGTACCACCGCCAAGACCGCAATAGTCTGGAGTAGTGAGTACGAGGTCGTTGCCGTCGCCATCCTGCACAGGTTGGTTTGTGTTTGTATAGATCATGAATGAAAGATCACCAGTACCCCCGCCATAGTTAGCAGGATCTGTAGCCACGCAACCATCGTTGTCGCCGCTGCAGGTTATGTTAGTACTTGTGCTAGCTCCCATCACAACAGCATCTGTGTTCACAGTGATGTCCTGAGAAACGGTGCAGGTACCGTAAATGCCACCTGGATTCAGCGCTTCGTTGTCGAAACGAGTATCGTGAAGTGTTACAGTGTAAGTACCATTGCCTAATTCAGTTACCTCAACACCTGAAGCATCAGCAAGACCGAGGTCGTTACCGTCGAAGGTGTAAGAAATGAAACTTTGGTTACCAGTGCCTGTTACAGTCACAGAACCGTCGGTGTCACCAGCGCAAGTTGGGTTGGTTACAGTTACCTGATCAACTGCAAGTGCACATGGGAAAATGCAAAGACCGTTGTCGAAATCAGCATTGCTGTCGTAGTTCGAAGCAGCTGGATCTGTACAACCAGGAACACCACAGTCTACGTTACCGAACTCAAGTCCAGTTTGTACAACGTATGGGCTACCAGGGCCTGCATAGTTTGGGAATACCTGCACGTTCAGGATACCACAGATGTTACCATCGGTAGTGATCTGAGCAAGCAGAATTTTGTTATCGGCACCAGCCTCAGTGTTCGCATTATCAGTCAACGCAAACCAAGTAGCACCAACTACTGAGTTCACCGTTACGCTGCCTGCACCGTAAGGTGAGGTATTGAACATTTGAGTTTGCCAAGGCTGACCAGAGTCTTCGAGTGAATATAAACCCGCCAATGGACCATCGTTGTCGCAGGTATAACCTACGGTTACATACGAATCATACTCCACTGCAGGAATTACAGAATAGATGCTGCACTGCGCTCCATCTCCGCGAACACCGCCATTTGGGTGGTTCCAGATACCTTGTCCAGTAACGTTAAGTATCAATGGAGCATTGTCATTACCAGAAACAACCGTAACACGGTCTGTTGCGTTGGTTGTGTTAGCGTAAATGCGGTAGGTGGTGTGGCCCGCAGGATAGCCAGCTACTGTGCCGTTGTCGGTGTAAAATGTCTCAACCGTGATGTCGGTTACCTGAGCCATTGAACCCGTAATCGTACCCAGGATAGCAGACAGAATAAGTAGTGCTCTCTTCATGAGTTAATTTGGTTTTGAACTGATTAATTATGGTTTGAACGGCCAAATATATAAGATGTACCTCGTAAATAAAATTTATCTTATGCCTAAATCCTTGGAGTCTTAATAACAAGAAACCCCTTCATGACTGAACATGAAGGGGTTCCGATTAAAATATATAATTTCTTCGATTTTTACACAATCATCATTTCACTGAAATTGTTCTGGTTTGAACAGACATTCCATTTGAAATCACCAATGAATAAACGCCCGCAGCAATATCGCTGGTATTCAGGCTAATAGTGCGCTGACCAGTCACCATTCCGGCATTTTCTTCCAAAACGATCTGACCAAACGTATTCACCAGTCGGATATTCAATTTCTGAGAAACAGGACTGTTAAATGCCACCTGAAGTACTTCGTCAGCTGGTACTGGGAAAACTTGAAGGTTAGCTACAACTTCATTTTCTTCAACTGAGATATCAAGGCATGATACGCAAGTATCGAATGTCCAGCAAACCGTAACAGGATCTGCAGAAGTTCTTACCAATTTGCGGTTATCGCTGAATGTACCGTTGTCCACACCGCAGCCACCAATAGATGAAAAATCAGCGGTTTCTTCCAGGCTGAATGTGCCTTGAGCAGAGCCAATCGCGAACTTATAGAACAATTCTGTGAGGCAAACCTGAGGAACTGTTGCTGACCAAATACCATCGCCATCACCATCTGTCAACTGCACAGATCCTGATTGCCACTGAGGTTCTGTGAAATTACCCATAATCCAGATGCTTTCACCAGCACCAATAGTAGCCGTGCCCGGCATACACTGGAATGTTACGTCAGCGGCCGGATATGTCGGTCCACATGGTTCAGAAGAATTGAAGCAAACCTGCGGCAATTCAATTGGATCTCCAGCAGATACAGTAAGCATACGGTTACCAATACCTTCCCAACCACCTGTGCCAATTCTGAACTTGTATTCATAAGGAGTGGTAGATGGAGCAACGTTCAAGGTAAGAGTATAGATCAGGTCACCATCATCATCGCTCATGGCAGCGCCATTAGACCAATCGGTAACTGTACCCATCAGGAACATACCTGGAGTGAGATCAGCACATGCTGCATTCATATCCACTGCAAAAGTCACCGGAACCGGCTGTGTGCAAGGATCACAAGAACTCCAGCAATACACGTTCAATACATTGTTTGTAGAAGTAATGGCTTCCAAACGGTTGCCATCACCACCACCACAAGCACCAGAAATGTTTTCATTTGGAAAATCCCAAGTGTTACCGTTGATGTATTTGAATGAAATGCTCGTTGCAGTGCCTACACTGTAAGTAGCTTCCCAGATGTTATCATTGTTCCAATCCTGAAGCACGCTTGCACCTGGATCCCAAGCTTGAAAATCACCTGCAACGTGGATACCGTCTGGAGAAATATCTTCACCTGGTTCTGCATAATTGCCATCAAGATCAAGGTCGATGGTTGAAACATCGAGTCTGAAACGAACAGCATTTTCACCACAAGCAGCACAAGCTCCGTAGCATACGTTATAAGATATAGGAGCATCACCAACCATGATCTGACGGTTACCGTTTCCACTTACTTCAACTGTACAAGCTGAAGGAACGATTTCGTTATAAGGCCAGTCATTACCATTGATAAACTTGAACTCATAACGAGCAGGATTCAGGCTGAGCACAGCAGTAAAAACTCCATCACCATCACCATCGGTCATGGAAATTGCAGTCACTGTCCAGTTTGGATAGGCCGCATTGTAATCCGTTGGATAATCTGTCCCGTCGTAATCAGGATCATTAAAATTTCCCACAAGGTGCAAACTGTCCGTTGTGATGTCAACCTCATTCATGTCAACATTGAACGTAACATCGACCTGGGCTTTCAAACCCAAACAAACTACAAGACTCAATAGACTTAAGTAGATTTTTTTCATAGTTAATATTGTTTGATTTATTACTTCGTGTACTTTTAACACTTTGTCAAAAGTAATATTATTCATCTTGCACGATCCAAAAATTTCGTCTTTTTATATGAACTTATTCAAAAATTGTCTTCACACCACCTTCGTTTTGAGTGTGCTGGCGTTCTCACCTCTGTTGCTGCAAGCAAAGACGAAAACGCCAGTTGTTGTGGCGGACCCTCCAAATTGGTGGACGGGCATGTTAAATCGCGAAGTTGAGGTTCTGCTTTATGCACCCGGAATACAGGATTACACCATATCCATTGAATCCAAATGGACGAAACTTCTACACGCTGAGCATGCTCAAAATCCCGATTATGTGTATATCACGCTGTTTATGCCGGAAAAAATGCAACCGGAAAATGTCATTTTTCATTTTAACCAAAAAGGAAAAAAGAGATTTAGTTATCCGTGGGCGGTATTGGCCAGAAATAATAGTCAAGGGCAACAAGGGATAGATCAAAGTGATTTGATCTACCTTTTATTTCCGGATAGGTTTGCCAATGGCGATGTGGCAAATGATATCGTACCAAGCATGCATGAACACGTATGTGACCGCACTGCCCTTAAGGGTCGGCATGGTGGAGATCTTCAGGGCATCGCACAACATTTGGACTATATCGACGAGCTGGGTATTACGGCGCTTTGGATCAATCCGGTTCTGGAGAACAATCAGGACTATGAAAGTTATCACGGTTATGCTGTCACCAATTCATACAAGATAGACCCGAGGTTTGGTACCAACGAACAATACAAAGCATTGGTTCAGCAGTGTCACGACCGAAACATCAAAGTGATTTGGGATGTTGTCTACAACCATTGGGGCAGCAGGCACCATCTGTTCGAAAATCTTCCTGATAGCAACTGGGTACATTGGTTCAACCCATTTACCAGAACCAGTTATCGCGCTGAAGTATTGATGGATCCTTATGCCTCCGAATCGGATAAAAAACAAATGACGGATGCATGGTTCGACAAGCACATGCCAGATTTAAATCAACAGGATCCACACCTCGCCAAATACCTCATTCAAAATTCCATTTGGTGGATTGAATACGCTGAGTTGGATGCTTTCAGAATTGACACATACGCATACCCGGATCAACAATTCATGAAAAATCTCAATGAGGCCATTCGTGCGCAATACCCAAATTTTGTTTTGTTCGGTGAAACATGGGTGCAAGGATCTCCTATTCAATCATGGTTTACTGAAAACACTCTTGTGAAGAAGGATTATTCTTCATCGCTGCAGGGTGTCACGGATTTCCAATTGTTTTATGCCATTCAAAAAGGACTGACGGAAAATTTTGGATGGGAAGAAGGATTCAGGAGAATAGAACTCACTTTGTCACATGACATACTCTATGCTCAACCGGACATGCTCGTGACATTTCTCGATAACCACGATCTCAGTAGATTTTATAGCATGGTCAATGAAAATGACGCCCGTTTTCAAATGGGTCTGTGCTTATTGTATACGCTACGTGGGATACCATCGATTTATTACGGCACGGAAATAAAGATGAAAAACCATGCTGACCCTGATGCCAAAGTGAGGGAAGATTTCCCAGGCGGATGGCCGTCTGATACGCAAAATAAATTCATCGCATCAGGCAGAAATGAAAAAGAAAATGAGGTCTTCAATCTTTGTAAGACACTTGGTAACTGGAGAAAAAACAACCGATGGATGGGGCATGCGAAACTCATGCAATTCGTACCTGATGGCAACACCTATGTCTATTTCAGGTATGATGAAGGCCACACATTGATGTGTGTATACAACGGCAATGACACAGCGAAAGAAATTTACCTGAGACGATTTGAAGAAAGAATTCAAGGACGGAACGCTGCTAAAAACATCCTCACCGGAGAATCCATAACCTTGGGCGATATCCTGGAAATGAAACCCAACAGTGTTATGTTGCTTGAATTCTGATTACATCAAGGATTCGGATAATTTGGTGCGCCACAATGCCGGAATGAGATCAGACTTTTGTGTATTGTGATTAAAACTCACCAACACTGATGAACCGGTGCAACATACCTCCTCGCCTACGCGGAATTCATAACTCAAGGTGAAACTCTTATTTCCAATGTGAGAACACCAAGTGCGAATCACAAGTTTGTCATTCAGATGAACAGGACGAGCATAGTTCATTTCATTTCGCGCAACGAGAATTCCATGTTCACGCCAGTCCCATTTTCCTGCGATCAACTCCCTGAAGAATTGAATCCTGGCCTGCTCACAATAACTGAAGTAGACGGCATTATTGACATGCCCCATGGTATCGAGGTCGGCGAATCTGATTTCAGGAGAGTATATGCTTTGCATAGTTTGTGTGTTTTCTTTTATCGTGAAATAAATGATCGAAGAAGAAATCGGATATTATTCAACTTCGAGAACGAGCCCTTTGAGGTATTCGCCTTCAGGATGAAAAATACTTACCGGATGATCTGGTGGCTGTTGCAATTGGTGAAGAATTCTAACATCTCTTCCAGCCTGTATTGCCGCTGCCATTACGGAATCACGAAATAGTTTTTTGTCAACCACCTGCGAACAAGAAAACGTGAAAAGAATTCCTCCTTTTTTGATCTGTTTCAACGCAGCTTCGTTGATGCGGATATATCCCTGCACAGCTTTGTGTCTTGCACTCAGGTGTTTGGCAAATGCCGGTGGATCAAGTACAATCACATCATAATCTTCACGCTTTTGTCTGAGGTACTCCACGGCATCAGCTCTGATGATATCGTGGCGATCCGCTTCAAAACCATTCAGGGAAACATTTTTTACAGCCAAGTCTAAAGCACGCTGACTACTGTCCAAGCTATGAACCAATGCCGCGCCATCATGTAGAGCATGCACAGAAAAACCACCGGTATAACAAAAAGTATTGAGTACTTTCTTACCTTGAGAATATTGCCCGAGCAATTTGCGGTTGTCGCGCTGATCAATGAAAAATCCTGTCTTCTGACCTTGTTCCCAATCAACATGAAATTTTGCTCCATATTCGAGGCAAACATCATCTTCCTTTTTTCCAAAAAGGTATTCACCTCCCTGTGGATTCTCGCTGCCGGTTTTGCCATCACCTCGATCATAGACTGCAGCAATTTTTTGCCCCATTACTTTTACTATCGCTTCCGCAATATGCCTGCGCTGGAGATACATGCCGGAACTGTGCGATTGAATGACTGCGGTTTTTCCGTAAACATCAACAATAAGTCCTGGTAGGCCATCCCCTTCTCCGTGAATCAATCGCCATATGGTTGTTTCAGAACTATCAGCCAATCCGATACGTTGGCGAAGCTGCCAAGCATTTTCAATTTTCTTTTCCCAAAAAGTATTCAGGCCGTCGTAGCCGGTAAAAGAAAAAATACGCACAGCGATTGAGCCATCGGCAGCATGACCTGTAGCGAGATATTTGCCTTTATGGTCGAATACATCTACCACATCACCATCATGTACTTCACCTTCCGTGCGCAAAATGGCACCGGAAAAAACCCAAGGGTGAAAGCGCAATACCGATTGCTCTTTCCCCTGTTTTAAAAATATTCCTGGAAACTTCATTGGATTGATCAGGCCGCTAATCTACGATCACACATCGGTTTCGAATCCGGGTAATGTGATCTTCAATTTGTCGTTCAACACCAATTCACCGGAATCAATTTTCATCCGGGTAAATTCGATCAAGTGATCGGGAGCAAACGCGGGCAATAAGAGAGGCAATTCTTCGAGGGTAAACTCGCGATGCAATGCCAGATTCATAACCGCCTGACTGATCTGTTCGAACTCCACCGGCTGAAGACCTGATTTTGTTTTTGCACGACATACATCACACATTCCACAGGCAATCACACCTCGTTCACCAAAGTATGTAAGAAGTTGAATACTTCTGCATTGTTCTGTTGTGAGGTATTTTTCCATGACATGAGTGCGTTCCAGATCACGTTTCTTTCTGTTTTCGTAAACATCAGGTGTAAACATCAAGCTATCCTCATGCATTCTACCAGTTAGCAGGGTAATTCGAGGCGTTTCATCGTGTTTTTGATAATCGAGTACACCATGACTAACAAGCAATTGAAGTGTTTGAACCACCTGCATTTGATCTGAACCCAGATGTCTTGCAATTTCATCTTCACGAATATTGACGTAGTGTTCGAATGTGCCGCCATACATCCTCAACAATACTTTAATCATAGGATCGAGCTGACTATTGGCAACCTGGAAGCTATACAAATTTTGTCGGCTCATGGTGAACATCATCCGCGAACTCAGATAAGCCACTTCATTCAGACTGATGTATCCTGCCAATTCCAACAACTTCAGCGCCATCACCACCTCACCATACTTTAAATCCGTGTTTTTGCAGAATAATGTGATATCAAATGGATATGCGATATCCTTTCCATTACCTGGTGCAATTTTGAGATAGCTGCCTATCGCGCGATACACGCGTTTGAGGTATTCCTTTTCGGGATATTTCTGCTCGACATTTTTATACAATCGCATCACATCGGATTCATTCCACATCAATACAGCATAGGCCTTTTGTCCATCACGACCTCCTCTACCCGCCTCCTGAAAATAGGACTCCGGATCTGCGGGCACATCGGCATGAACCACAAAACGCACATCAGGTTTGTCGATGCCCATACCAAATGCATTGGTCGCACACATGATACGCACCTCATTCTTCATCCACTTCTTGAAAGCCGACTCACGTTCTCTTACGCTCATCCCTGCATGGTATGCCGCTGAAGAGATGCCTCGCGAAGCAAGCAACTGCGCCAATTCTTTTGTGCGCAAACGTGTACCACAATAGACAATTCCGCAGCCCTTCATTTTGCTGCATATCTCCAGCATCTTGCCTTCCTTGTCTTCCTGATGCGACACATTGTAAGAAAGATTCGACCTGGCGAACCCGGTTCCGATCACATGAACCGCTTTGAATTTTAATTTATCTTGAATATCCTGAACGACCGCAGGAGTTGCACTGGCTGTAAGCGCCAAAACAGGTATATCAGGTTTAAACTCCCTGATGGTAGCGATGTTGAGATAATCAGGACGGAAGTCATATCCCCATTGAGAAATACAATGCGACTCATCGACTGCGATCATCGACACATTCATTTTTTTGTAACGTGCCAGAAACATCTCGTTTTGCAGACGCTCTGGTGAGACATAGAGGAATTTTACCTGGCCATAAACACAATTGTCAAGGATCCGATCAATTTCTCGTGAACTCAAGGCAGAATGAACAGCTACAGCTTCAATACCACGTTTCTGTAGATTGGCAACCTGATCATTCATCAATGCCAGTAGTGGTGAAATCACCAAACAAACACCACTCATACACATGGCAGGTACTTGAAAACAAATAGACTTTCCGCCGCCGGTCGCAAGAAGCGCCAAAGTATCCCGACCTTCTAATATGGCACGCACAATGTCTTCTTGTCTGGGTCTGAATGCATCATAACCCCAATATTGCTTCAATATGTCATGCGGTAATGCCAAATGTGCGCGAACAGGTCGACTAACAAAACGAAACCCTGAACGGTTTCAAAAATGCGACAGATTTATGGCATATCGCAGAAAGAGATATTCCAAATATTCTGTGATTTCGCCCTGTCCTTATTGCATTCAGAGTTAGCCAATTGACGATTTTCAGGAGGATGATACCCTTTCAGCGCTGATGAAAACACGACGAGATTGCATTCACCACGGATCATGTTTAACAGCTTTTCACATCACGTGAACAGTTCAGCTCAAACATGGCACGCCAATTGAAAATGATGGTCGTACAAAACTTCTCAGTAAGATTTGGTTTGGTTAAGTCCAAAAATTTTGGTTAAGGTTAAGGCAAAGCCCCCGGAAACGTCCGGGGGTTTTGTTTTGGTTCAGATTTGCATCACATCATTCTTGATGGACCATGATCTGAAAAATGGCTTCATAAATCGGACTTCTTTCAGGCCATTTAAAAAACTTTGAACTGGCATTCAACACGATGGAGAAAATCTTGATTTCGATTGAAACCAATTGCGGACTCGTGCCGTTTCAAGGCAACAATTCAACACTTTCTGATTTTCTGAGGAGATGACATCGATGATGCCCTGCGTTGATGTGAGCCCCATGAGTTCGGTACAAATTCACCCTTAAACGGATGAACCTAACCTAACTTTAAATCAAATATGCTGGAGTATTACAAGGCAGTGCTGGGCAATGTCACGTTTGACACAATGCTCTTCCGTAAAGAACTCCGCAAAGCAATGCGCCAGTTGGTCGCAGATGACAGAGTCAGACTGAGAGACTGGTTAAAGCAATGCGGACATGTTTAATTCAACTCACTTACCTAAACACATTCAAAATGGACCCCAAAAGGGTGTCGATATATTTCTTTGACCACGCCCAATGTAATTGGCGCGACTTTTAGAAAGTGATTTTTTAATAAAAGTTCCTACAAAGCCCGTAAATAGTAGTTTACAGAAGGCTTAAAAACGCGGTTCTGTGATTTGCAAGTGCGGTATTTACATCTGAACTTTGCAGACATGAGCGAAACAGTTATTCCAAAGGTTAGAGTGTTGTGGCAAGACGAACAACAAGACGCTTTTCGTCGTGTTCTTAGAATAGTTTCACAATTCAATAAAAGGACTCAAATTGAGATGGCGGATTATTTGGCTGATTTAGTCCGAAAAGAAGAGCCTCAGAGCGATAAGGACTTTATTAAAAGGCTCACCACAGAACTTGAACGCGAAAAGGCTTAAATAGTTCAACGGGTGCAAAATCAACCACACCATTATTCAACCACGCCACGGATATGCATTCCTCTAATCTTGAGTCTTGATTTTTTCCACGCCACAGATTGTCTGAGTCACATTTGAGCGCATTTAAAGTCAATTTCTCTTTTATAGACGGGTTGTTTAATACAACATCACAAGTGTTCCCATTTATTTTGATCGCAAGTGTTATTTTAGAACTGTCTCCATATTTCAAATCGTCGAAATAATAGGCCGCAGCATTCATTTCGCTTTCATTAGAATAGATAAGGCACATGTATTGTGCACACTCTATTGTTTCATTTGTTCGCTCAAAATACTTTATGGCTACTGCCTTTTTAATCGCATCTATTGTTTCGGAATTCATCTGACCTATTTTTTAATCTTATTCTTTCCCTTTTCCTTAGGCTTCGGATTTCCAGCAACGGAAGCCTTGAGAATATCTTCCCAACTTACTTTGGGTTTTCCCTTAATCTCTTTCTTCTTTGCCATAATGCAAATGTAATTCAAGGTAACAAATGCCGGACGTCCGTCCTAAGTGCATCTGCTACCCGT
Organism: Flavobacteriales bacterium; assembly: GCA_019694805.1. Lineage (GTDB taxonomy): Bacteria > Bacteroidota > Bacteroidia > Flavobacteriales_D > Sanyastnellaceae > JAIBBG01. The sequence continues at coordinate 29,713 of JAIBBG010000039.1, forward strand.
TTCAAGGTTGTAATGTGTGGAACTTTAACCGCAGTTTCAATCCTCTGGACTGTTTTATGATCCATGTCTAACATTTCCGCAAGTTCATCCAGTGATAGATTCATCCGCTTGCGGTGCGCTCTTACATTCCTGCCGATGGCTAATAAATACTCCCTTTCGCTCATTTTCGTTTTGGTTTATTGATTAATACTGAATACTTCAATCGACCCTCACAATTTTGAATTGAGGTGGTAAATTTTTCATCCTGTGCATTTGTCCTCAGATTATATCTAAATCCTGCTTCGTTGCAATAACGCTGCAAATGCTTAGGCGAAACGCAATGATGAATGCCGTTGATCTGTCTTTTCAGGATTGACCAAAAGCCTTCAATACCGTTGGTGTGAATCGGGCCGTTCACATATTCACCAATGCCGTGATGAACACTACCATGCACGAAAGTCTTGCTAAGGCTCTTGTATGCGGAATTTTCATCCGATACCATAATAGAACCACCTTTAACGGTTGAGTGTACAGCGTCAACGAGTGTCACCGCTTTAGTATCAGGTACGATCTTAGTCACAACCTTGCCGCCACGCTGCAATGCACCGAACACGATTGTTTTGTTATCGTTGTGGTTCTTGCCTTTTTTCTTGCTCTTATGAATGTTGCTGAATTTTCCACCAACCCAGCTTTCATCCACTTCTACCATACCCTCCAAAAGTTTAGGTGATTTATCTGTGAGCATTTCACGTATTCTGTGATTTAAGAACCATGCAGATTTTTGAGTAATACCAAGCCACGCGGCAAGTTGGTGTGAACTTATTCCCTTGCTGTGGTTCGTCAGGATATAGGTAGCCAAAAACCACTTAGTGAGTGGAATTTTTGTGTTCTCGTAGATTGTACCAACGGTGACAGAAAACTTCTTTCTGCATTCCTTTTCACGACACTTGAATTTTCTTGAATCGTTTTTGAATCTGCACACGTTAGTTGAACCACAGAACGGGCAAGCGGGTGTATTGCCCCAACGTTGCTGTTCCAGGTATGCGCGACACTTTTCGTTAGTATCAAAGTGCTTTTGGAATTGTAGGAGTGACGCAAATGTTTTCATAAAAAAAGCGGTTTGTAGTTTTAAACTATGAACTATTAAGGCAAAAAATATATGCCTACTTATTGGATAGGTTTGGATATTTAGAAACGTCGATGAACTTCATTTCGTCAATAACCACAGGAGCTATTTTGTTTTCTTTAATCATTTTGTAGATATACGATGTTGTCACCTTGTGCTTATCTGCAAAGGTTTTGATGGTTATTAGATTGTCTATTTCTACTTTCACGAGGCAAATATAAAACAAGATGTTTTTAGTTGCAAACTTAAAACTAAATTGAAATAAAAAATGAGCGATAAGCCGACAAAGAAACGTCCAATGAGTTATCTTGAAAGAGAGAACAAATCCGCAGAATACAGAGGTAAATATATTCAAGCCGTTTGCGGAATAGAAACAAGTTTAGATGTTGCTATATCTTGCCATTTCTGTAAAGAAGATATTGAATTGTCAAGAGAATTTTGGTCTTCAATTCTTAGAATCATTCCGCTAAATACCAAACATGAGATATTCCGATTATTAGCCAGCAAACATTATCCAGAATCGTACAGTATACACTACCGAGAGCTAACCAAAAGTGAGAAAAAATCCAGCCCTGACATCAAATCATTCCACCAACGAGTTGAACAAATATTTAATACAAGAAACAAGCTTGCTCATTGGTCGTCTTATCCTTCGGAAAATCCATACAAAGGCGACGAACCAAATGAGATTATCTACTTTCAATTATTAAGACCGGTACATGCTAAAATAACATTGGACTCGTTTGAGATAAGCGACGCTAAGTTCAAAGAAATGATCAAAGAGGTAAAATCAGTAACCGATGCTATATGGGAAATTGCCGAAAACTTTACGAAATAATAGAAATCGGGCGATCATCCGCGATCTATACCTTGCTTTGACCCCGTCGGCTGCTGCATGACCCCGATTTTGGTCAAAGTTATATATCGTTCCCCCCAAAAGGGTCCTTTTTGTTTTTTGCACAAGCCAAAAATCGCTGGACTTGTCGAACATGTTATTTTGAAAACTTTAGCGGTATCGCACAATGAACATGCTATTCCTGTGTTAGCATTGATTCCGG
>JAIBBG010000088.1 GCA_019694805.1 Flavobacteriales bacterium
AGCTTTTCCACTTCACCCTGACTCAAATTGAATTGCAGTTTGATGACATCAAACGGCGTTCTGTCTTCCCACGCCATCTCAATAATCCTGTCAATTTCTTCGATCGTCAATGCTTTCATGTGTTTGTGGAGTTTGATGAACATACAGACATTGCAACCAATTCAGCGCTCCGATTATTCCAAATTCATGTTGACTAACAACCAAATCAAATAATTGTTCTACAGGAAATGTCGGGAAATTGGAGTTATTTGTTCAGCTTAAATGCTCGGATGAGAAAAATTGTGCATCTAGGCTTTCTTCAACTGTACAAAAAACTATGAAATAGATAATAGGAGATTGTTTTGAGTAACAAAGATTGGAGTAGGAGCGAGGTTCAATCGCGGCAATTTATCTGTTCAAGCCCACAACAATGAGAGTGACTTGAAAACTAAATTCGGTTACCAACAATGAGGTGTTATTTCAAAACCCAGTTGAACTATTCATTCTTGCATATTGCAATTCCAATGCGAGATCATTTCCCCAGAATAAACCCAAGAGGAATTTCCAGTCTTTTATTCCATGACTTTTCACTGTGATCATCCCCCGGAAAATAACGGGTTAACCAATTGCGCTCGGTATATCGATGAGCCTTCATCACATCATCCATTTGTCGTTGAATAGAGGGATACAGTGCATCCAAAGTTTGATCGCCACAGTCGAAGTAGAACTTATGTTTTTTCCGACTGGGCAAATTTTTATTCAAGTAGTTGAGGATAACCTTTGGAAAAGGGTTGTTTTCCAAAGTAAAACCCGCAGGCCAATGTGTGGACAAACAAGCGGCACCGCCAAATACTTGCGGATATTCGCAAATAGCATACAATGATATAAGTCCACCCATACTACTCCCTGCGATCATTGTATTTTCCCGATTCGTGAGGACAGCATATTTATGATCGATATAAGGCTTGAGTTCCTTCACGATGAACTTCAAATAATTGTCAGACAGCGCCTGAAAAGACTCAGATGCCCTTCCTGCGCGGATCAGACGCGTCACAACCGTATCCCTTTCTGTGGGAGACAATGTTTCGAAAGGTTTTTGGGGAAAATAATCCTGGTACCTTGTCATACCCGAATTCCAAATGCCGACGACAATAAAATCCTTCAGTTTGTTTTGAGTGAGGAGATCCGAGGCCACATCATCCACATTCCAGGATTGATGATTGAACGTTTGATCAGGATCGAACAACATCTGACCATCATGCATATACAACACAGCATATTTCAGGCTATCGTTATAACCCTCTGGCAACCAAACATCAATATTCCTACTGCTTACAAATTTGGATGGAAAATTCTCATACCGCTCAATTCGACCGCTGACAACCTGAGGCAAGGCACTCTGCGCAAGGATGCTAGTAGAACAAAAGAGCAATTGGATGAACGGAAATAATTTCATGGGACAACCATGTTTACTCCATTGGAACATTGGTTGAGCAAGAGTTCTAGCGGCGGGCTTTATTTCCTTCCATTCCGATGCATTCATTTGGTCCCGAAAATATAAGATTGTTTCAATTTTGGGGATTCCGGCACTACATATATTAAAGAATCTTCAGTAACGTCCTCTTGGGGTATTCTGATGAGCAACCACTCAACGCTCAGCTTCGGGCATGCTAACCATCGCGTCCCAATGTCAACTTGTCTCCAAAATGAAAGGTTACACGATGAAAAATATGATGAAATTCAGTAATAGCATGGGTATTCAACTATTAACGCAAGTCTTTGAAATTAAATTTAGAGTCGATTGTTCTCAAGCGTGATGACGCGGTTTCAAACTTTTTCTCACTATCTTTTTCCTAATAACATAGGGCAAAAAAAGGCTGTTGAGAAAATACTTAAAATTCATAACATATCCAGGTAACCGACCCTAACTCCTCATAGTTCTAAAAATGACCGATGAGGTCTAAATGCTGCGAATCATGACTTGACATTTCATAACTGGTCGTCTACATGGATCGCTCTTTGCCCCAAGATGTTGGAATTATTATGATTTTTCTCAAGGCCGACAGCACCAACATGAGGTGTTTCAAAAAATAAAACCAGCGTGCTCTGATTCTTCTGGTATTAGTTTTTTCTTCGTCCTTCGAAGAGTGGAAAATCGAGACAAGTTAATTATGCTTCTTAATCATGCCGCAATGCATAGAATCTGAGATAAAATTTAAATCAATTCACAATCATCCTAACACAATGCCATTGACCTTCATAAAATAGTTGAACTGCATAGCATCCACTTGACAATTTTAACTCGGGTTCAACAGAAACAATGTTTGAAGCATTCTGATAGCTGTTCGAAAAAACCACCTGCCCTTGTAAATTCAAGACTTGTAGAAACAATGTCTGATTGCTATTACCGGAAGTGTACATCATGAAACCACTTCCATCATTAGGATTTGGATACAATATTAAATTAATTTTCTCAATGAAACCATCGTCAGGATTCGTGAAATTTTCAAATGTTAAGTCCAAATTTTGACTCGCTGATTTTGAATTAAACCCATTTTCATCAATTGTACCTATAGCATTCACAGGAATGACACGAATAGCATGTGAAGGTCCAAAGGATCCATTACCATAAGAAAAATTTGGTCTTATTCGAACCGAATAAAACTGTTCGTTCGGTGACATTGGAAGAACAGCTAATGGAAGAAATGGCGAAGAAATATCTCTAATATATTCAAAAGCGGATCCAGTGCTGGTTAAATCATCGCATGAAGAAATTGGAGTGAATTCATAAGTATATGATACTGCTCCACATGGCAATGTTGAATTCGGTAACTTTGTGAATGGAAGAAAACCAGATCGAATCAATGAGTTAGGACAACGTTTGGACGCACTGACCTCAACATGAGGTTGACTGGCAATTGTCACTGCAGAACAATTGACAGAAGATGGAGTGCCATTTACTGTAATAGTCTCAATAGTGCCTGCACTATTGGAAAGATTATAAGTGACATCAACCTCCACATCATAAATACCTCCATATCGTAATGCAAGGCCAGGATTAGAAAGTAAAATCATGCCGTTGGTTCCATTTAAAGAGGTGGTTCCATCAGCACCACCACCTGTGCCAGTAAAACTAAAATTATAAGAGACACCAGAGGAAGTTGGACCTCGAAAAATAGCTTTAAATGAATTGCACAATGGAAATCCTCCTACCGGTGTTGAATATGAACAACCGCTAGGCATCAAATGCTGAATACACAGACTAAAAACACCGCCAAAGCCAGTAGTTGCGCCAACGGAAATGTAATACATAACGCCTGGAGTAAGACCTTGAAAATTGAGTCTCTCAAAGTCCGAAATTCCAGCAGATGCATTTTCACTTTCAAGCAGAGTATAGACTGAACCTGTTTTACTGTAGAGAGAAATAGCATCGTCCATGCTGGAACTATTCAGTGTAATTGAAACGGCATTGGATTGCGCAACGAATCGATACCATATATCTGATCCATTAAACCCCACTGATTCAGGAGAATCACTAGCCAACGAAGCATCTCCGATGATTGGATAACAATTCGGAAAATTCATATTTGAGCTATATACAGTCAGCACAGCACTTGATGGAGAATCGCCCATGATAGCAGTAGAACAATTTTCATTGATAAACCCATCACAATCATCGTCACTTGCGTTAAAACAAATTTCAGTTGCACCCGGATAAATGAGGGCATTGTTGTCATTACAATCTATACCGACTCCAGTAGGTTCAACACTTGTCCAACCCACACCTGGATAAATACAAGAGTTCATCGATGATTCTGCATAATGATCTCCATCAGCATCATGATACCAAGTGACAGAGGAAGCTACCTGCATAACAATTTGATTGCTTACCGTTATTTCAGGCATGCATGGCTCAGTAGAATATAATACTGCATAAACCACATCTCCTTGCGAGAGTGAACTCGTGGTATAAATTTCTTCAAAGAGGACTGGATTATCATTGAGAACCCAAATCACGGTTACAGTTCCGAGATAGCCACTATAAATTGGTGAGAAAGTGACTTCAGTTCCAGGACAGACAATGTTACCAACATTGGAACTGACAGAAATAATGGGTGTGGCTAAAGAGTGAATTGCCGGATTTGTATCATCACAATCATTGCCATTGCTGGAAGGTAAGAAACCAGCAGGTAGTGTTCCATTCGTGCAAAACCACTGTTGGCTGCCTGTGGTAAAACCATCACCGTCGCTATCGGCATATCCTGCCATTGATTCATAAATACTGTCGTCACTGTCATCACAATCGGAGAAAAATCCTCCAACGAGATTGTAACCGGGACCAGGACTTCCACACGATGGTAAAACACTCACATAATGACCGTCATTGTCAGCATCCAAATACCATGTTTCAAAACTGTGAGCTGAGGGATTATTATCATTACAATCCAGACCTAAAGTAGACGAATAGTAATGTGTAGGATAAGAGTTGCCAATGCAAATGATTCCGCCAGTTGAATTGTAGCCGTCATCATCGAAATCGTACCAACCAACCACCTGTTGCCAGACAGCATTATCATCATCGTCACAATCATTGCTGCCATTTGGAGGAATAGATAGCGTCCATCCTGGGCCGGGTGAATAACATTGTATTGATTGGGCCGCTGAGTAACCGTCAGCATCAACATCTTTGTACCAAGTGGGCGTGGTATAGGCAGGTGCAAAAGAATTGTTTGACACAATGCCTGGTGCAACCCAATTGCTCGATGATCCATTAAGTGCAAAATTGACGAGGGTTCCTGTAGCTAATAATCCAGGAGGTATTCCATCCAAAACGGTTGTTTCAGTGCTGTTATCATCGAATGCAACTCCTTGATCCAAACTATAACGTAAAACAAGTCCAGAAATATTTGAAGGATAGGCATAATTCATATTATTGTGAATTTCACATGCTGTTAACGCCCTGTTCCACATTCGAATTTCATCCATCATACCAACAAAAGATCCTGCCGGTATAGCAGAATCACGACCGATATAGAGATCACCAGAAGAGGGAGCTACGGTGCCAGTTAGATCCGTTTCACCGGCTAATTCTCCATTGATGATCACCCTAAGTTTGTTGCCATCGTACGTCCCTGCAATATGTACCCACTCATCCGCATTGATAGCAAAAGTCGATGATGCGGTCTGTCCTCCGTTTTCTGTCAACACAGCAAATTGGACAATTCCAGATGTTATTGTTATTTGATATTGAATTGGATTCCAACTGCTGAAAATAGTGCGAACTGTGCCCGCAATATTTTGAGGATAAATCCAAGTTTCTAATGTCATTTCATTCACCCCGCTAAAATCTGGCCCATTGGAAACGAGAATATGTTGACCAGTTCCATTGAAAGAAAGCGCTTCACCAGGGATCATCAATACCGAATTGCCATATATTGTTCCAGTGTTGCATAAGTCGCTTTCATGTGCACAGTTCACCGAATTTGTGGCATTCGTTCGAACAAAAGCAAGAACCAAGTTGGTCAGCAAAAGCCTTGTAATAGTGTAAGAATGGAAAGAACTTCGAAGTCTCAGTAAAATAGTTAAGTTATGCATTTGAAGTTATTGTATGAGTTAAGATGAGCAAATAGCAAGGATGTTACAACCGATATTCACTTTAGCACATGACGACCGTCAATGACTGTAACAGATGAAATCTTAATCGTACTACCTACAACAATTATTCAATTCAAGGCACTCGGCATGACCTCTAATTGTAATTCTGCAAGTTAGTGAACATAATACCAATCTGTAACTGTATCTGGCAGGAAGTCAGTGATTTTGGAAGATCCCGTTTGAATAATCCCGGATAAAAATAAGCTCCTCCTTAAAATCAGCATACAATTTACTCGATTGAATGGGAATCCTAAAAAAGCTCACTCATGTTGATAGATTAATGAATCTTACCCGACTAGCAGTGGCCTTTAGCCAAGATCAAAAATCTTGATGGTAGATTTAAAGAATGCAAAACGTTGTCGCATTTCTATTCCAATCCAAACACCATTGAATGCTGATATCGCTCTATGGCTGGAAAGTCATGGCCAGTTGTGGATGCCCACAACAAGAGTCTTACTCATCTTTTGAATATTCCTGTTTTGATCGGGTAGGCAGCTTATTTTACATTGCTGCTACAATTTCTGGATTTGAATTCAGGCGGGTTTTGGAGCTCCATGCAGCAATTCATAACTCAAAGTTGAACAAGAGGATAAAGTTCCAAATTCGCACGTCAACCTGAAGCCTCACCATAAAGAGCTACAGTCAAATATAAAATTTATTTTTTTTGTAGTGGTTGTTGTTGTCCTGTTGAAATGTGGGAAACTCTGTATAGCCTCGCGGGTGAGGATGGAGTTTTCCA
>JAIBBG010000040.1 GCA_019694805.1 Flavobacteriales bacterium
ACATGATATTCGAATATCCGTAGGCCTCACGAAAACCATAAACGGGCTTCAGGTATTTGGCACGACGAATCACATCTTCGCGACTATGGGTTGTACCATACCAAATAAGATCACCACTGAAAGTAGCAAGTCCACTTCGATGACACAATAGATCTCTGATGGTAAATTCTTCACTCACATATGGAGAATACAATTCGAAATAGGGGAGATAGTCTCGCACTTTGTCACTCCACTTGATCTTTCCTTCATCTACCAATATGGCAAGTGCCGCAGCGGTGAATGCTTTGGTGTTGCTGGCAATAGCGAAAGAAGTATTTTCATCTACCCACTGATCAGTTCCTGCTTTGCGAACTCCATATCCTTTGGCAAGCACAAGTTCGTTGTCTTTTACAATTGCGATGGCCATTCCAGGAACATTAAACTCCGTCAATGCTTTTTTGAATAGGCCATCGAGGTCAGATTCATGTTGATGTTTGATGGCGGCTTTGGTTTTTGCACCAGGCTGGGTTGTCTGAGCAAAAGCGGGTGCCATGCACACCACGAAGAGAACGATACTGAGAATATTTTTCATGTGAGTAATCTGATGTCGTAAAAATACAGGATAGGATGTCGATGAGTCAGGATGATGTGGATGAGCGGATGTATTGCTGTATCAGAAAATTGTTCCGGTACCGTAGAGCAATCCCCAGCAATCAATGCCGAAGGAATAACTGGTACCCACATACATGGAAACACTCTCTCCTTTCCAAAGGCGCACTCGTCCGGCCATTACCGGTGCGACCAGGATCTTTCCCGATGGAGCGATGAGAAAGCTGGCGAGTGGACCGATTTCAAATTCCAATCGTGTTTTTTTATCCAAATCCCATGCAAATGGTCGGTACTGAATGCCGGCACCGAAAGTTGGAGATGTTTTTTCATTGATCAATTCGCCATTGACCAGAAATTGTTTGGTCTCTGTGGCCAGATTGAAAAACACGGGAAGCCTGAGTTTTTTTTCAGGTCTGAATTCTGCAAGAAACAAAATCGATGTCGTTGGAATCACGGCCGCTTTTGTTGTTCTGAAATCGACAACCTTGCTGTTGGAGATGAATAGCAACGAACGACCGAATGAAATTTCAAATAGTTTGTTACGCTGTAGGCTATCTTTTTCCTGTGCTGAAATACACATCGGAACGAACAAAATCAAAACCAATAAGAGGAAGTAAATTTTATATTTCATATGGTTGGGGTTAGTCAAACTTAAGCGGATTATTCCATCCAAAAAAAACGGAGACCACAAGTGTCTCCGCTTTCTTAAGGGCCTGGAGGGCCAGATCTACTATTTTATTGCGCGTCTTTCGCTTCTTCTTTTCCAAGCTTGAGTTCTTCTCTTCGAACAGCATGTTGCTTATCGTTGAGGTTGATTTTTCCTTTTGAACGGAAAATGAAGTAATACTTCGAAAATCCGTCGTATGGCTGTGGAGCAGCAAAAATTGGAATGAAGTGATGCTCACGACAGAACTGAACAAGCTGCGGTCTATTGTGTTCGTCGATGGTACCAATCTCATCGATGAAAAGTACGATTTTATTGTCTTCTGATGAAATGGCCAATCTGTTGATGATGGACATCACGATCACGAGACGAATCATACGGTCAGTACCATCTGATTCTACCTGTTCTTTCAAGTCAACACGTTTCATTTGTCCTTTCACATCGAGGATGAGTTCGATGTCGAAAAGATCTTCGAAATCCACTGTTTTACCTGAATCCAGATAATTGTTGAGGATCTTGAGGTCTTCAGCACTTTCAAACTCGAAGCTCAATTGGGCATTGAGGTTTTCGATAGAAGCAATTCGCTCCAGTTCGTAGAGTACTTTTTTATTGTCTACGAGTTCAATACGCAGCGATTCGATATTTGAAATGTGTGTCTTGGCAAGGCTTTCGTTGAACCTGTTGTATACGAAAGTCTTGAATTCCTCATAACGTTTACGTAGGTTGTAGGCAGGGTTGGCGAATTGGGTAGAAATACTACCGAGAAGTCCATCGATTGATTTCTCCTTATCTGTAATACAAGCGATTTCATCTTCGATGTATTTGATAAACTCTGTCTCATCGGCCAGCGCGCTGTTTGTTTTGAAACGCAACTGATCGAATGATCGGTCTTTCTTCACTTTCAACGTCTCACGATCGGCATTCGAGTGCTGGAGTTTGGTGAAGATTTCATCGAGTGTTTCTGTAGTCTCGTATTCTGTTGGGTTGATTCCGTAAGATTCGATCTCCTGTTTGCGTGAACGAAGTTGAATCAAACGATCTTCAGATTTGCGAGTATCTTCACGAAGGGTATCGAGCAAAAGCGATTTTTCTCCGATTTCCTTTTTGAGTTTTGAAAGTTCATCTTCGATTTTTTCGCGCTCACCTTTGATGGTGCGTAGATCAGTTCCCAGTTCTCCACTCATTTTCTCGAGGTTCGGACGCTCTGCGATGTGACGCAGTTTTTCCTTCACGGCTTCCATTTCTGAAAGCACTTTCTCGAGTTCCTTGCGTGTTTTATCAATATGGAGTGCAACTGCCCAGAGTTTCTCCAGTTCTGCTTTTTCTTTTTGAACTTCTTTCAGTTCTTCTTTCAGCATTTTCACTGAAGGAATATCACGAAGTTCCATTTTCTTCGGCAATTCAATTTCACCGTCGAAAATTTTCATGAGATTGCCGCTTTTCGACACTTTTTTCTTCACGAGTTTATCCGGCATAGCGGCAAACTCTGGTGAGAAGATGGTGTTCAGGATTTTTCTCGTATCCTCATTGTCGGCAATCTTTTGGATGAGTTGATTGTCGTAGTTCTTGATTTGAGCTTCAATACGGGCACACTCAGCATCATACTTCGAAAGTTTCGATTCGATGTTTTTTGAATCGAGTTTCTGGTTTTCAACCATGGTGATGCGCACCTCAATGTCTCGTCGTTTCTGATCAAGATTGATCAATGATTCATCCAGGAATTTTTTATCCTCGTAAGATGAAATCTTGTCGAGCTGAGTTTGAAGGGAAATGAATTCCTTTTCCTTCATCTCGATTTCGGTTTCTTTCTTACCGATTTCACGGTTCAATTCTTCCTGTCTTGGTTTTAATTTTTCATTGACCTGAACTAAGGTAGTCTGATAAGTCTTTTCTTTTTCCAGACGTGAACTATCGAGTTCCTGAACCGCTCCATTGTATTGCTTTTCAAATGCATAAATGAGGTCACTCACAATGCGCGATTTCGCTTTATACAAGTTTACGACTTCACGAAATTCTTCGAAGTCTTTTTGGATATTTTTTACGACCCGGATTTCATCATTGATGCGCAGCAAATCGGTGATATCCTTTTTATTCTTCTGCGAAAAATTGATACCTTCATGTTCGCGGTTGTCGGCAACAATCAGAGATTCCTTCAACGACTTGTTGGTGATCAGTTTTGAATTGATCAGGTATCGGTAAATTTTCGAGAAGTTATTGCTCAATCCGTCAGTACGAACATTTTCTTCGAGCCATACCACAGCGTCATTGCGGCGTCCGCGCTGATATACTGCATTGAATACTTCACTTTTGCTCTTGAAAAGATAGAGCTCAACACCTTCCGTGGTCAGAAGATCCTGCACTTCGTCCCAACGGCGAATTCGCTGCTGCTGACCATCACGTTTGAAGAAATGTTCGTGATTGTATTCACCGGTCAGTCTGTAATATTCGAGTTCACCTTCGCTATCTCGTTTCACCAGGATGCAATATGGATTGCCCTTGCGAACTTCAAAAATGATATAGCTCTGATTGTGTGTTGGGAAATAGTGGTGAATGGTTTCTTTATCACCACGACGCTGACCAGAGAAGCTCATTTTGGAGCCATCGACCACGAACAGGAAGTTCAGGGTATAGATCAGTGTTGATTTTCCGACGTTGTTAGGCCCGACAAGCTGGAGAGAATCACAGTCATCGAGACGCATTTCTGCGTTCACATAGGTCGCGGTGTTGATACCGATAATTCTGGTTATCATAAAAATGTTCAGGTTTGGAAACCGCAAGGTTTCCGGTTAAATCGGGACTAAATCTTAGCCCAAACGGACAAATCTATTTTCACCCTGTTGGGGCCACAAGCATTGTTGATGATTTGAGGAAAACTTCGGAGTTTATCAACAATTCAATGGGTTCTCAAAAAGCCATAATTCCATCCTTATGATCTGAACTTCAATAGGAATAGAAGAAAGGAAGATGATAATTCATGGCGTCATTAAAATAATCAGGTCGGATTCCTGTTATGGCGTCGCCTCAACCTACTTTTGGCCGCCTATGTTTTTTCGTGTTGTTACTTTTTTCCTTGCGCTCCTGCCGTTCACTGCATTCGCCCAAAGTGGCGTCTTGAGTGGTATGGTTCGCGATGTGGAAGGCCATCCGGCTGTGGGTGTTTTTATTACCCAAAAGGACAATGTCAACAATGGAACCCAAACCAATGAAAATGGTAAATTCACACTGACCATTCCGGCCGGTAAAGCTGTCGTGATCATCTTCAAAGGAATTGGAGCTGATCCGATTGAAAAAACTTTTACCCTTTTTGATGGCGAAAAGCGGAATGTAGATCTGGTTTATGAAAATGTAGCAGAAACAGGTACCATAGAAATCACTGAGAACAGAGAATCCGGTTTTCGCACCATTGACACCAAACTTCCTACAAAACTTCCAACCATTAATCCCGGAATAGAAGCCTATCTCCTCAGTATGCCTGTGAATATTGCCTCGGAACTGAGCAGCAGCTATAGTGTTCGCGGAGGTAGTTTCGATGAAAACCTCATATACGTGAATGGCATTCAGGTCTATCGTCCTTTTTTAGTAAGGGCCGGAGAACAAGAAGGTTTGAGTTTTCCCAATCCGGATATGGTGAGCAATATCAAATTCAGCGCCGGTGGATTTGCAGCTAAGTATGGCGACAAAATGAGCAGCGTATTGGATATTCAATATGCACGACCAGATACGACAGAGGGTTCTTTCACCGCTGGATTATTGGGTGGTTCTTTGCAATTGGGTGGCCGTTCTCAAAGCAAAAAATTCACCCATAACACTGGTGTCAGGTATAAAAACAACGCCTATGTCTTCAATTCTCTGGATGTACAAGGCGACTATAAACCCCGTTATGTGGATGTTCAGACCTTTTTGACCTGGACGCCCAAAAAATATGGTCCTCTGGAGTTCAGTTTTTTGGGTAACTACCAAAACAACAGATACAATTTCATTCCAAGCACAAGGACTACAGACGTGGGTTCAATCAATGAAGCCCTCAGATTGACTGTTTATTTTGAAGGTCAGGAAATCACCAGATTTGAAACAGCGTTTGCAGCTTTTTCTGCCAAATACAATCCATCTCCGACCTCTCAACTGGTCTTTACTGCCAGCGCTTTCAACACCTATGAAACCGAACGATTCGATATCCAAGGTGCATATAGTTTGGATGAATTGGAAAGAGATTTAGGTAGCGATGAATTTGGCGAGGTGCTTAAAAACAGGGGAGTGGGCGGTTTCCTCGATCATGCCCGCAACGAACTCAATGCCACGGTGTTCAATTTCACCCATCGCGGATTTGTGGAGAACGAACCTCATCATCATGTGATTTCGTGGGGCTTAGATGCCACATCAGAATCTATCCAGGATGAATTGAAAGAATGGTCGCTTATCGACTCTGCTGGTTACGCTTCACCGCGTCCAGCTGATTCTCTTGGATATACCAATCCAGCACTTCAACCCAATCAGGTGATATTCCTGCATGACAAGATCAATGCATACAACGAAGTACAATCACAACGTATTACTGCATATTTTCAGGATGAAAAAAGATGGGATCTGAAAAACGGCGCGAAAGCTTCGGTGAATGTAGGAGTTCGAGGTAATTACTGGTCCTATAACCAACAGTTGGTTGGTGGACCAAGGGTCAATTTTTCCTACACTCCACAATGGATTGCCAAACGAAAAAACGATGATGGCACGGTAGATTCATTGCGAAAAGATGTGATCTTGACGGCTTCATGGGGTTACTACTGGCAGCCACCATTCTACCGTGAAATGCGTGGATTCGATGGAGTGGTTAATCCTGAAATCAGAGCACAAAAGAGTATTCATTACATCCTAGGAGCAAGTTATGTTTTCAGGGCATGGGGAAGGCCATTCAACATGAATGCGGAAGTGTACTACAAACAATTGGAAGACCTGATTCCATATGAAGTGGAGAATGTTCGTCTCCGTTACTTTGCGAAGAACAACTCCCGCGGATATGCTACCGGGGCTGACGTTATGCTCAATGGTGAATTCATCAAAGGAGTACAATCATGGCTTCGTGCATCAGTGCTTCAAACGGAGGAAGACCTCAATGATGATTCCTACTATTACTACCTCAATTCAGAAGGTGATACGATCTATGGTGGCTTTACAATCAATAATGTAGCTGTTGATAGCATTTTGCAAGTTCCGGGATATATCCCACGTCCGAATGACCAGCGCTTCAGCTTCAGTATGCTGTTCCAGGATCAGATGAAAAAGAAGCCATGGTATAAGGTATTGCTGAGTTTCTATTTCGCAACCGGTGTACCTTATGGTCCGCCAAGCCATGAACGTTATCTTGATGTGAACCGTACACGCAGTTACCTCAGAACCGATATCGGTTTTAGCCGCGATTTGATATTACCCAAAAACAAGGGGAAAAATTGGTTCAATTCAACTTTCAAGCAGGGATATGTGGCGCTGGAAGTCTTCAACCTTTTGGGAACCAATAACATCATCAACCATCAATGGATTGAAGATGTAAACGGCAGGCAATACGGTATTCCTACATACCTCACAGGCAGAAGATTGAATTTGCGTTTTAGCCTGAGTTTCTGACAATTGGCTTTCGGGCTTTTTGCTGATGCACATCATACTTTATTACAACCCGGAAGGAAGGTTATTTTTGCCTGCAGATTTTGCAGATCATGGACGAAGAACAACTGAACAGACTAAGAGATCGATTGAATGAAATACATCGTTGGCCGAGTGTTTTCATGTTTAAGTTTATTCTGCCATCGGATGAAGTGCGTATTACTGAATTAAAATTGATTTTCGGTGAAAGCGCAGAATTCAAGGAAAGACTTTCTGCCAAAGGAAACTACACCAGCATTACGGTAAGAGAAATGATGCTGGATGCAGATTCCATTTTCGACAGGTACAGGAAAGCATCAACCATTAAAGGAATTATTTCGCTCTGACGATGAAAAACATGCTCGATTCACTTCAGGATGTATTGTTGGTTTTCTCCATCATCCTGTTAGTCTATGTATTATATAGCCGTTTACTTCTTCTTCTTGGAAAAAGGAAAAACAAAAAAGCATATGCCATGACGGGAGAAAAACTAGAATGGAAGCAACCTCAAATTGCGGTCATTGAAGTGGATATTCCGGTGGCCATGCAAATCAATATCGATGTATATGATCAACAGAATGTCCAAGTCATGCATGCTGTTTCGGAAGTTTGTGAAGCGGGCAAAAAACAATTTGAAATCAATTGTGCATCATTGAATCCTGGCAGATACTATATGAAAGTCATCAGTGATTCTCAGGAATCATCTCTATATTTCAATCTGTGATGAAGTCATTGAAGATTGTTTTCATGGGAACACCGGAATTTGCGGTGGCTTCGCTCGACGCGTTGGTGCGAAGTGAGCATCAGGTTGTGGCAGTTGTTACCGTTGCAGATAAACCTGCTGGCCGAGGTCAACAGTTGAGCATGAGTCCAGTGAAGTTGTATGCAGTGGATCATCACATTCCTGTGTTACAACCGTTGAAATTGCGCGATGAATCATTCCTTTCCGATCTGAAATCTTATGAGGCGGATTTATTTGTAATTGTAGCTTTTCGCATGCTTCCGGAAGTGGTGTGGAGTATGCCACCCATGGGTTCAGTGAACTTACATGGATCGTTGTTGCCGAAATACCGAGGTGCTGCTCCTATCAACAGGGCGATCATGAATGGTGAAAAGGAAACTGGAGTTACTGTTTTCTTATTACAACATGAAGTGGATACCGGTAAAGTGATTCGAAGAGCGGTAATTCCAATTGGTGAAAACACTACTGCGGGCGAGTTGCATGATGACATGATGATCCAGGGAGCTCATGTTTTGGTTGAAGCCATTCACGACATGGCAGAAGGAAACTTCAAAGCGATCCCACAAGATGAATTGATTTCGGCTGGTGAAGATGTGATACATGCGCCAAAGATTTTCAAGGAAGATTGCGAGATCAACTGGAACCAATCATGTTCTGAAATACATAATTTCATTCGGGGATTGTCGCCTTATCCGGCTGCGTGGACGAGAATAGGTCAAAAGACTTTGAAAATTTTTTCAGGCAAAAAAAATCCGGGAAATTCAATCCCGGATTCATTTCATACCGATGGTAAATCGCTTCTAGAATTCAAATGTGCTGATGGTACCTACGTTGTGCATGATTTGCAAATCGAAGGAAAAAAGCGGATGAAAACAGAAGAGTTTCTTCGTGGTTGGCGACCTGAGTGAAATTAAGGTTTAGCCAAGGTCACAACGTATTGCAAAATCAAATCTTCAGTATTCTTATCGACTTCGGCTTTGCCTGCCATGGGAGGAACTACTTTTCTCCATTTATCTGCAGAAAAACTCGTTGGACTATGTAATGTGTGGCATTTACCACAGTTGTTTTCGTAGTGCATTTTTCCATCATTCAATGAGGCTAATGTGGCACCCGGAAAAAGTGTGGCGGCTTTGTCGGCATCTGCTTGCGTGAGTGAAGCTGTAGTTGCTGCTTTTTTCGCTGAACAAGCAACAAGTGTAGCCAATCCGGCTACAAGAATGGGGAGTAGAAGTTTTTTGGTCATACCGCGAATGTAATCATTCCGGCGCATTATGAAAATTGATTTGAGTTATCTCACAATGGTGATATGGCCTTTGAATTCATGAGGCTGTCCGATCAAATCTTTAGCCCTGACGATGTAATTATACACATCGTTTTGCATAACATAATCACTGCCTGAAACATTTCCGAACCAAGGTTTGTCCATGTCATAGGTTTGAAAAATGAGTTCACCCCATCGATTATAAATGCGGAGATCGTATTCTGTGATGCCTGTCATTTCCGGCAACCAACCATCATTCAATCCATCAAAATCAGGAGTGAATGAATTGGGTGCGTGAAAAACAAATCCATTGATGATCACAGTTCCAGTGACATCCGCTGTACAGCCAAACTCATTCACCACATGCTGAGTGATGGTTTGAATGCCAGCTTCCATCCAACCATAAGTGAAATCACAACCCTCAACTTGTCCGCCATCACTCATGATATAATGGCAACCGGTAGATCCATAAGATGAATCAGCTATTATAGTTTCCGGATTGAGAATGTCAACGATTTGTGGAGTGATGGTGAAACCTGGAATGGGAACCGGATGAACAATGACCGCATTCTGAAATACCTGAGTGAGGGTATCTACACAACCCTGCAGCGTAAATGCAGAAACGGTGACGTCATACATTCCCGGATTTTCATAAGTATGTGTTGTGAGTCCTTGTTCTGAAGTTTGACCATCGCCAAAGTCCCACAAATAATAGACAGGGACATCAGAAACCGATGACGCATTCAAGTCAACAAGGAGGGGAGGACAACCGCTTGCATGATCCAAAGAAAGATCAGCGATAAAATGATCGACAACCTGGACTGAATCGATGTAATTTTTAACACAACCATTTTCTGAAATGGTGAGTGTAACCACATGAACTCCGCTTTGTCCATAAACGATATTCTGTGGATTTTGCTGATTGGAAGTGGCAGGATTCGCTGAATCACCAAAATCCCAGGAGTATTGAGCTGTATTGGTCCCAGCGCCTTGTCCTTCAAAATCAAAGCTATTCGCATCAATGCATTGCACATTGTGATCCGGAAAGAAAGGATCGAGCGGTTCAAAGATTTCGAATGACATATAACTCGTATCACTACAAGTATATTCCGCAGAAGTGACGAGCATGATTTGATACGTTCCAGAATTGGGGAATGTAAATGTTGGATTTTCTTCCTGCGAACCATCACCTACTCCAGGAACGCCGAAATTCCAATAATAGATTTCTGCGTTTTGTGCATCATTTTGGAATGTGTAGGTAAAGCCATCGCAAAAAGCATCTTGCGGAACAATGGCCGATACCGGATCAGCTGGATTATCCAATATTTCTTGATCAGTTCCCACACATCCATTATCGGTGACTGTCACAGTAACTACCATTTGTGCTGATTCAGGATTCATCATGATCAACTGTGGATTGTTACCAGTAGCCATCTGAGGATCAGAATCACTTCCAAAATCCCATGCGTAGGTCGCTGTGTTGGTCGCATTCGAATTGACGAAAAAATCGTAGTAATCATGACCATCAATACAATTGTAATCCTGCACCACAATGTCAGGAACAATTTCTGGCATCACGGTGAATTGTACGATGGAAGAATCAGAACATGTCCAACCCGGATTGGCTACAAGCGTGACAGAATAAGTTCCGGGTTCGTCATACGTATAGGTAGGAAATTGCAAATTGCTGGTATCGGCATCTGTACCCGGAACACCAAAATCCCAATGAAAGAAATCAGCGTTGTCGCTGGAGTTATCAAATGTAATGGTAGCACCGCTGCAAAAATCTTCTTGCTCCGGAATAGAAGAAATGATGACAGGATCGCAAGCGGTAACATTGAACTGAAAGTCCCTGTTACTGCTGTTGATCAAGATACCATCTCTGTATTCGCTCACACAAATGCCGATAACGTATTGTCCCAAAGCCGTTGGTGTGCCCGTGATAATGCCGGTATTGGGATCAATAGCAAAAGCTGGATCACTGGTAATTGGATAAACAGAAGAAAAGCCATCAGCATAATTTAACCCGGCAAAAGGAGGAGGTTCAGGAGTAGGAGCAGGATCCATATCGCTACCACCAAGTATGGGAGAACACAATTCATAAACCAGAGAATCTCCGTCGCTGTCTGTAGCTCCGTGATCAAATTCGAATTCCGCATTCACACACAATGCAATCGGTGGAAAGTGAGAGAACACAGCAGATGAATTTTGTTCATCGATTTCACTTGTTCCCGGAACTTGTGTAGTAAAAGTAGCACCCTGGTCTTCTGGGAAATCCAGATTTACAATGGATGGATTTCTGCAACAACGTTGATACACCAAATTGTAACCACCTGTATTGAAGGGCAATTCAATGATGCCGGTATATACTGCCCGTTCAACACAAAGATCAGGAGGCAGGATAAAACAAGGATTATCCAACTCAACGGGAATCTGATCTACTTCAGCATCGGACAAGAGCATGGTGAAATTATCATCATACCAATTTCCATTGGAAAGGAAAACACCAATTTGAACAGAATTATCGAAACCAGTACCTTGTGTGTTTGCTGGTCCGCAGTCCCGGTAAATTTTTAAAGTGACTTCATACAGATCATTGCCGAGATATTCATAAGTGATCTCACCACCTACAATATGCGTAGCATGCGTCTGCAGAACAGAGCACAACAACAACGCCGTGGATATGATTCGGGCGATTCGGTATGTTAAACGGTTAAGCAATGGTCTCTTACATACAAAGTAACAACATTTTCCACTCAAACGTTGCCTCCGGTTATCGGAAGTTTTTCCACTAAAAGGAGTGATTTTTACTTGTCTGAAGACAATTTTCTTGCCTGAAATCTTGGGTTGAAAGGTATTTCCTTACGCCTTTGTTTTTTTTGAAGGCAACAAACTTATTTTCGACCACCTTTTCTGACTGAAGAAATTTCTATGCCCATTTATCTGTTGCCCGAAGATGAACATTGGTTTCCTCCTGTTGAGGAATTCTCTGATGATGTGGTAGCGGTTGGTGGTGACCTTGATCCGGATAGGTTACTGACGGGCTACAAAAGAGGCATTTTTCCATGGTACAATACTCCCGGCGAAATCATATGGTGGTGTCCGGAAGTCCGATGTGTTTTGTTTACTGATGAGGTGCGAATTTCTCACTCCATGCGCAATACTTTCAACAAAGGAAAATACAAGGTGACCATGGACGAAGCATTCCATGAAGTGATTGAAGGATGTCGTGAAGGAGATCGCGAAAATGCGACATGGCTATTTGATGAAATGTTTGAGGCCTACACGGATCTTCATGAACTCGGTTACGCGCATTCGGTGGAAGTTTGGGAAAATGATCGTTTGGTGGGAGGGTTGTATGGTCTTTCCATGGGGCACGTATTTTATGGCGAAAGCATGTTTAGCCGTGCACCGGACAGTTCTAAGACCGCCTTTATCAAGCTTGCACAATACATGCACCAATATGGGTGGAAAATTCTGGATTGTCAGGTCGTTACTGATCACTTGAAATCACTTGGGGCTCGCGGCGTGCCCAGAAAGGAATTTTTGACAATGCTCAGTCAAGAGCTCCAGTATCCGGATGTTCTTGGAAAATGGAGTTTTGATCGACCTCTTGTATAGTTTAAGTTTTAACAACCACCATCTGACATCTGTCCTTGTTTCGTTTGAAGTGGAAAACAAAGTTGTTTTACTTCGCAGCAGATATGAAGCAAATTCCCTTTTCACCGCCACGTATTGATCAAAAGACTGTTGATGCCGTTACGGAAGTCTTGCTATCAGGCTGGATTACCACCGGTCCCAAAACGCGTGAATTGGAATCGCGTATCAATACATATTGCGGAAGCGGCGCCACATTATGTCTGAATTCCTGGACCAATGCTGCTGAACTGGTATTGCGCTGGTTGGGCGTTGGACCCGGTGACGAAGTGATTGTTCCTGCATATACTTACGCAGCCACTGCCAATATCGTTGTTCACGTTGGTGCTACACCCATACTGGTTGATGTCGCTGAAAATTCATTCGCCATCGATATCACCGCAATTCGTTCAAAAATCACAGCTAAAACAAAAGTCATCATGCCAGTGGACATTGGAGGCATGCCTTGTGATTATGATGCGGTGATGAAATTGGTGGAAGAACCCGAAATCAAAGCCATGTTTCAACCAGCTTCTGATCATCAGAAAACGTTGGGAAGAATATTGGTCATGGCCGATGCTGCGCATAGCTTCGGTGCAATATTTCATGGTAAAAAGGTCGGTTCGCAAACAGATGTCATGGGTTTTTCTTTTCACGCAGTTAAAAATTTGACCACTGCCGAAGGCGGTGCCCTTACTCTCAATCTTCCCGCTCCGTTTGATAATGCGGCCGTTCGCGCTTCACTCAATGTATCAGCTTTACACGGACAATCAAAAGACGCTCTTACCAAAACTCAAGCAGGACAATGGCGATATGACATTGTGGAAGCTGGATACAAGTGCAACCTCACTGACATTCATGCTGTAATTGGTTTGGTGGAAATGGATCGTTATGATTCAGAAACTCTGCCCCGACGAAAAGAAATTTGCCAATTATACACTCAGCAATTCAAAGGCAAATCATGGTTTATGGCTCCGATCTTTACTGATGGAAATTCTGAAAGTTGTTATCATCTTTATGCATTGCGCATCCTAGGTTTGAATGAGACCGGACGAGATGAAGTGATCAGAATGTGTGCTGAAAAAGGCATTGCTTTGAATGTCCATTTTCAACCACTTCCATTGTTATCGTTTTACAAAAACAAAGGCTATCGCATGGATGAATATCCCAATGCATGGGCTCAATATGTCAATGAAATTTCTTTGCCAGTCTATTATAATCTGAGTGATGAAGATGTGAAGTTTGTTTCTGATTGCATCATCAATGCTGTTGAAAGTCTAACCTCTGCATGAAGCGAATATTCGACATATGTTTTTCAGCCTTCATGTTGATTTTGCTTTCTCCGCTCTTTTTGGCCATTTCAATATCCATCATTTTGGATAGTAGAGGTGGAGTTTTCTTTGGTCAAATCAGAGTGGGTAAAGATGAAAAACCCTTCAGACTTTGGAAGTTTAGGACCATGCGTCCTGGTTCAGAGAAAAAAGGTCAACTCACGGTTGGCGCCCGTGATCATAGGATTACCAAAACGGGATATGTTCTAAGGAAATACAAGATCGATGAATTGCCACAACTTTGGAATGTTTTGGTTGGTGACATGAGTATGGTTGGACCTCGTCCAGAAGTGCCTAAGTATGTAGAAATGTATAGTGAACAGCAAAAGAAAGTGCTTTCAATCAAACCAGGAATAACCGACTATGCTTCATTGCTCTATTTCAGTGAAAGCGACTTGTTGGCCAAAGCATCTGATCCCGAAAGGACCTATATCGAAGAAGTAATGCCAGCAAAACTGAAACTCAACCTCGAGTATGTGGAAGACCACAGTTTTGGAAATGACCTGAAGATCATTGGCAAGACAATTTCAAGAATTTTTTCCTGAATTTTTTCCTTCAACGGCACAGAAAAGTCTGATTGCTTCCTGTGCTTCCTTCACATCATGCACTCGCAATATTGAAGCACCTTTGCCGAGTGCTATGGTATTCATCACTGTAGTTCCATTGAGGGCATGATTGGCATCAGTGTCCAGTACTTGTTGGATGGTCTTTTTTCTTGAAAGACCAACAAGAACAGGTAATCCAAAGACATTCAGTTGATTCAACTGATTGAGAAGCATCAAATTTTGATCTTTGTTTTTACCAAAACCAAAACCAGGATCTATGATGATGTCATTCACCCCCAATTGTGTAAGTCGATTGATCTTTTCTGAGAAATAACGAATCACCTTGGCAGTTTTATCACTTAGATCGCCTGCTTGGCTTTGTGCGGGAATGCCCTCATGATGCATGAGGATATACGGTACCTTTTTTTCGGCAATCAATTCAAACATAGATGCATCCATATCGCCACCTGACACATCATTGACGATGGCCGCTCCATCAGCGAGAGCTTGACGTGCAACGCCTGCCCGAAAAGTATCAATAGAAATTACAGCGTTGGGATGATGACTGAGAATGGCCGTAATAACTTCGTGGATCCGCGCCTTTTCCTCTTCCTCCGAAATCAATTCGGCATCATGCCGGGTGCTTTGAGCACCGATATCGAGGATATCCGCTCCTTCCGTCAACATCCTGGAAGCTTGGTACAAAACAGCCTGACTTTCCAGCATTCTGCTTGCACCATAGAAGGAATCCGGTGTGATATTGAGGATGCCCATGACCATTGGCCGGTTCAAAGTGAGAAGTTTCCCCTTGATATTGAGTGTATAAGCAGGTTTTATCATACCGGATAAAAAAATGACCGGAGCAAGGTAAACACGAACCAAATTTGCGCGCAAAATTCAGTCACCTTGGAGAAGACCAATCAGCAATTTGATCAGGCAGTAAACAAATGCCGGGAACTTTTTCTCAAGAAGACCAAAGATTATGGTACGGCTTGGCGCATACTACGCACCAGCAGCCTCACCGATCAGATCTTCATCAAAGCTCAACGCATCCGCACTCTGGAAGAAAATGGCTACAGCAAAGTAGGAGAGGGCATTGAAGATGAGTTCATTGGAATTTTGAACTACGCTGTGATGGCCTTAATTCAAATGGAGTTGAATTCCGATGAATTGGAACTGGACACAGAAAAGGCCACGGCCTTGTATGATCATCAGATCGCTGTGACCAAAGACCTGATGATGAAGAAAAACCACGATTACGGCGAAGCTTGGCGAGATATGAGGGTTTCATCTTTTACTGACCTCATCCTGATGAAACTTTTGCGCATCAAACAAATCGAGGACAACAAAGGCAAGACTATCGTGAGTGAAGGAATTGATAGCGGTTACCGCGATATCATCAACTATGCAGTTTTCGCATTGATCCAGATGAATGAATGATGGATTGAGTATGTGATTTATTTGTTAGTGTCGTTAATTCGCCGTTAACGAAAGCAACCAGAAAAGATTTAAAAGCATTTATGCCGATACAACTAAAATTAGGTTTATGAAAATTATCATTACCATTTGCAGAATCATTGTAGGATCATTATTCATCGTTTCAGGATTGATCAAAGTAAACGATGCCATTGGATTCAGTTATAAGCTGGAAGAGTACTTTGGTGAAAGAGCGCTCGGGTTTCCGGGATTGATAGAATATGCTTTGCCCATTTCAGTATTCATCGTCATTGGTGAAGTGCTATTGGGTGTTGCCGTGTTACTTGGTGCCTGGCCCAAACTGACCAATACCCTCATCCTGGCCATGACAGTGTTCTTTACTTGGCTTACTTTTTATACTTCACATTGCGAGCCAACCTCACTCGCCATCTTCGAAGATGCCAATGGTAAATATTATATTGAATCTCCAGATTGCGTTTTGACATGTGGTTGTTTTGGTGATGCCATCAAGCTTAAGCCTATCGAGTCGTTTTATAAAGATGTTGTTCTGCTTGTTTTTGTCATTCCCATCTTTTTCTATGCATGGGCCGGCAGAATAAAATTAAATACGCTCAAAGAAGATCTGACCATCGGCGTGGCTTCCCTCATTACAGTGGCTGGGTTTTCCTATGTCATGCTGGACTGGATGTTCCCGGTGCTTTTTACATTGATTAGTTTCGGAGTGGGTGTCTTGATCAAAAAATTCACGAATTCCAAAGAATGGATCATGGCTATCGGAGTTCTGGTGGTTTGCAGTTTCTTGCAATACTGGACACTGGTTCATTTGCCGCTCAAAGACTACAGAGCTTACGCTATTGGAAAGGATTTGAAATTGCAGATGGCTTCTTCGGAAGAAAGAATCGCGATGACACCGCTTGCTGATTTTATCCACGAAAAGATTGTGCCGATTGCTGCTGATACCATCGACTTCGAAGGCGAACTGGCGGACACCAACAATATCATAAATCTGCGTGAATACCTTGTGGCCAATCAATCTTCGAATCCCGCTATCGCGCCGGTTCTCGAAGAATTGAACAAAAATTTCGATGTTTGGAATCAGGAAATTCGCGATTTGCAGCCTCCGAAATCGGTGAATGTCTATACTTTGAAAAACAAAGAAACCGGCGAGTTGAAGGAAGTTGATAGCGATACTTACCTCAAAGAAAAAACGCTACAAAAAGCGCCTTGGGAATTGCAAAAGGATAAAACGTACTCCAAACAAATCTCTGATGGCTATGAACCAGCAATTCTAGATTTTTCTCCGATGACGGAAGAAGGTGAAGAAATGAAAGACAGTATCCTCAACTATGACCGGGTATTCTTATTGGTGTCATGGAATCTTGATAAATTCAACACAGACAACATCGCTGCCATCAATGATTTTGCAAGTAAGGCACAACAAGACGGCGCGAAGTTTTTTGGCATTTCATCCACCAGTGGAGAGCAACTCAAACAATTCCGCTTTGACCACCAGACTCCTTTCGATTTTCTCACCAACGACGGAACAGAGTTGAAGATCATCATTCGATCCAATCCAGGATTGGTTTGTATTGAAAAAGGTGTAGTGGTGAATATGTGGGCGAATGCAGACATTCCTGTTTATGAAGAAGTGAAGGCTGAATCATTCAAACCATAATCACTTCAATCCGGTATGCTCTTTAACTCAATACAATTCGCCATCTTTCTTCCGGTGGTGTTTGTGTTGTACTGGTTCGTTACCGGAAAAAGTTTGCGCTGGCAGAATATCTTGCTTTTGGTAGCCAGTTATTTCTTCTATGCTTGCTGGGATTATCGTTTTCTCTTTTTGTTGATGTTCTCCACTTTGTTGGATTATTTCACAGGATTGAAAATGCATGATGCTCCTGACAGAAAAGGAAAGCGATTTTGGTTCTGGACAAGTGTTATCGTGAACCTGGGTTTTCTGGCGGTATTCAAATATTATAATTTCTTCGCTGACTCATTTGCAGAAATGATGAGTCAGTTTGGTATGCAAATCGACCCATGGACGATTCAGGTTATTCTCCCCGTAGGAATTTCGTTCTACACCTTTCACGGACTTTCCTATGTGATTGATATCTATTATGACCGTATTCCTGCTGAACGAAACTTTGTTGAATATGCGGTATTCGTTAGCTTTTTCCCTTTACTTGTCGCAGGCCCCATTGAAAGAGCAACTCATCTTCTGCCACAAATTAAAAAGGCAAGATCGTTTGATTACTCCAAAGCGATTGATGGGTTAAGACAAATCCTCTGGGGACTTTTCAAAAAAATGGTCATCGCCGATTTGTGTGCCGAACATGCCAACGCCATCTTCAATCATGCTGATAGTTATGGCGGTCTCACATTGGTACTAGGTGCATTGTTCTTCACCCTTCAGATTTATGGCGATTTTTCTGGTTATTCAGATATCGCTTTGGGCACAGCCAGACTTTTCGGCATTGAACTGCTTCGCAATTTCGCATTCCCATATTTTTCAAGAGATATCGCCGAATTCTGGCGTCGATGGCATATTTCACTTTCATCATGGTTTCGCGATTATTTATATGTCCCTCTTGGTGGAAGCAAGGGAGGCACTTGGATGCGTGTTCGAAACACATTCATCATCTTTCTGGTGAGCGGCTTTTGGCATGGAGCCAATTGGACCTTTATTGTATGGGGTGGTCTCAATGCTTTATACTTTTTGCCGTTGCTACTCCTGAATCGCAATAGGAACAACATGGAAATCGTAGCACAAAACACGTTTTTGCCTTCAGTCAAAGAGTTTTTTCAAATGTCAATCACCTTTGCACTTACAGTTTTGGCTTGGATATTTTTCAGGGCTTCGTCTGTTCGATCAGCCATTGATTATATCTCAGCCATGTTGAAGGGACTGTTGGACATGAAGTTGATCACCCAGTCCATCAATTATTTGATTGTGCAAGTTGGCTATTTTTTACCTGTGTTTATTCTCTTTTTCTTCTTGATAGAATGGAGTGGAAGAAGACACCAATATGCATTAGCACATTTCGGTTTACGTTGGCCCAAAATGATCAGGTGGTCATTTTACCTCGGACTTGCATTGGTCATTTTATTGTTTGCTGGTAAAGAACAACAATTCATCTATTTTCAGTTTTAAATTGAAAAAATTCATCCTCCATACCTCATTGTTTCTTGCACTGGTAGCAGGTATTTTTACGCTTGTCTTGTTCCGAGCTGGTTTTGAAGTGGATGAATTTTATGGTCGATTTACAACACCTAAACAACATTCTTTGATCCTGGGAACATCTCGTGCTGCTCAAGGTCTCAATCCTGAAGTGATCAACCAAGAGCTCGGCCGGAATGATCTTTTCAATTATTCTTTTACGAATGAACATAGTCCCTACGGACCAGTCTATCTCCGCAGTATTCAAAGTAAACATGATGCAATAGGCCATGATGGTATATTCATCCTGACTGTAGATCCATGGAATATTGGTTCAGATAAAAACAATCCGGATGATGAATCTCTTTTCCGGGAAAACGATCTCATGCTCCATGGAATGTGGGATGTCAATTCATCACCCAATCTTCTTTATTTGCTTCATTATTACGAGGGCTCATATTATAATATCCTCAAGAAAAAACAGGATCCACAGCTCCATCTGAGACCAAACGGATGGTTGGAAGTTATGGTTCCTATGGACAGCACGAGCGTGGAGAAGAGAACGAAAGATCGCTTGAAACTATATCGAGAAGAAACACTGAAGCGATACGCATTTTCATCTTCACGATTGTCTTGGCTTGGGAAAACAGTAGAATATCTCAAACCATTTGGTAAAGTGTATTTGGTGCGATTACCCGTTTCCGATGAAATGATCGACATTGAATTGGAGCAAAACAAGTCTTTTGATGTCATCATCCGTGAATTTGCTTCCACAATGAATTTGCCATACTTAGATCTTTCTTCAGACAACGACAGCATTGCCTTTACGGACGGAAATCACATAGCAAGGGGTTCAACTCCCATTGTGAGTCGAAAAGTGGCAGAGTTCATTCGCAACCATCCATAAATGTCAGGGCTGGTTTTCCCGTAGCCTTTGGTTCATAACTGATCTAGGTTGAGAGCTGACCATTTACTTTCATGATTTGATTTGTGAAAGAATAATTGCCCATGATCAGTTTTCTATTGAAAAAAATCGGCTACGGTCTCCTTGTGTTGTTTGGAGTGGTGGCTGTCGTTTTTTTTCTATTCAATCTGGCGCCGGGTGACCCAGCTCGCAATCTTGCCGGCGAAAATGCTTCGGAAGAAGTGGTGACAAATCTTCGCAGAAAAATGGATTTAGATCTGCCAGTCGGCAAAAGATTTCTGCTTTACCTCAATGATATATCTCCACTTGCAATACACAATCCAACGTATGAGGATAGTCGAATTTATTATGATCCAAAAAAATATACTGGTTTTCGATTATTCAATGTAGGATCATCACGTTCACTGTTTTTAAAAATGCCCTATCTCAAAAGGTCATTCGTCACAGACAAGAATGTTTCAGAAACACTTGCAGAAGTATTGCCTGGCACCGCTGTTCTCGCTTTGTTATCCATCGCACTGGCTATGGTTATTGGTTTGATGATGGGCATTATCGCGGCATTGAATAAGGATACATTTTATGACAGACTCATGCTATTCATTTCAGCTCTCGGAATGGCTGGTCCATCTTTTTTTGTGGCCATCATCGTGGCATGGATTGGTGCGATACTCTGGCGTGAACAAATCGCAATTTCTGTATGGCTGATTCCTGCTTGCTTATTTCCTTTATTGATCGCGCTTCTTCCATCAAGCCTGACGAAGAAATTATCATGGTCGAAGAAGAAATGGGCTACCATCAGTGCTTCGTTGTTTGTTATCATAGCTGTGATGGTGTGGATGTTCGCACCAGAATCTTCTTGGATGCGCACGGTTCTTTTACTTCCAGGAACGGGACTGAATATGACTGGAAGTCTGTATAGCGTAGATGTTTGGCAAGGGGAATACCTGGATGTCAAGAACATGATTCTGCCTGTCATCACTTTGATGATACGTCCACTCTCTGTTATTGTTCAGCTCACCAGAAGTTCGCTGCTTGATGTCATGCAACAGGATTTCATCCGAACTGCTCGGGCCAAAGGTCTTCCTGAATTCACCGTAGTATATCGACATGCCTTGAGAAATGCGCTTAATCCGGTCATTACTGCCGTAAGTGGATGGCTGGCTTCCCTGCTTGCCGGTGCCATTTTCGTGGAATTCGTTTTCGGATGGAAAGGTTTGGGACAACAAATGTTTACCGCCATCGAAAATCAGGACATGCCGGTGGTGATGGGTGGAGTGATTGTTATCGCGGCTGTGTTTGTGCTCATCAATCTTTTCGTGGATATCATCTATGGCTGGATTGATCCACGGGTTCGCGTTTCATCCTGAATTCATAGAATTCTTGAACTACACTTGCAGCCCAAATGGCAAAAGGACTCTTTCTCGATCGCGATGGCGTGATCAATCATGACCCAGGTGATTACACTTATTCTCTCGAAGAATTCGTGATCCTTCCTACGGTGATCGATGCACTGAAACTCGCACAGGACATGGGTTATAAAATCATTTTGATCACAAATCAGGGTGGAATTGCAAAAGGTCTGTACACCGAAGATGAAGTGAAAAGGATACACCGTCATTTTATCGCTGTTTGTCAAAAGGCTGATGTTGAAATAACGCACATTTACTATTCTCCACATCATCCGGATTTCGGAAATTCACTGTCAAGAAAACCCGAACGCCTGATGGTGGAACGCGGACTCGCAAGATTCAGGCTGAATCCCGAGCAAAGCGTAATGATTGGCGATAAGGAGAGGGACATCAGATGCGCGAAAGATGCAGGCGTAAAAGGAATTTTAATGAAAACAAATGGTGATCTGCTTGAGGTCATCCGTAATTTAGCGTAAAGGATGTCATGAACTACGTCTTTCACCGCGGGGAATATGTGAACGAAAACCAGGCAACGATTGCCAAAGACAATCGTGCGTTCCGTTTTGCGGATGGTTTTTTCGAAAGCATGCGCGTGGTGAACGGCAGAGCTCTCTTTCTCGAAACGCATTTCGCACGAATCACAGATACCATCCGTGCACTTCGACTTCAACCGGCGGAAAACTTCTCTCTGGAATTGTTGTCATCACAAATACAAGGTCTATTGCATCGCAACAGGATCGACAAGGGCGGAAGGGTACGTATCACATTTTACAGAAAATCTACAGGCTTTTATCTTCCTAAGCAAGACGATCTTGGATACTACATCGAAGCTGAAGCCATTCTGGATAATGAATTTGTGTTGAACACCACCGGCAAAATGGTGGATATCTACATGGATTTCAAAAAGGACATCAATAAACTATCAGTATACAAGACACTGAATTGTCAACTTTATGTGATGGCCGCCATTCACGCCAGAGACAAAGGCTTGGATGAGTCCTTGATTCAAAACAACAAGCTTTCCATCATCGAATCCACATCAAGTAACATCTTCATTGTCTCTAACGGTGTGTTGTATACGCCAACATTAGAAGATGGCTGCATCGCGGGAACGATGAGAATGAACATCATCAATCTTGCGTTGGAAAACAAAATCAAGGTTTATGAATGCACATTGAATCCTCAAAACCTTCTCGCAGCAGATGAAATGTTCCTAACCAATGCCGTTCGCGGTATTGAATGGGTAGTCGCTTATCGTACAAAACGTTATTACAACGACATGTGTAAACGCATGTTGACCCTGCTCAACCAGTCAGCAATGGATTATTGCAGGGCCACAGAAACCTTGTGATCAAGACAATCACATTTTATTTTTCTCCTTTTTCGTCTTTCTTCTCTTGTATGTACTCCAGCAATTGCATGCCCAATAATCCGCTTATGGGGCCATCGCTGCCACCGCCACCATGGATGAGAACCTCAGGAATAATCTTGATATGACCTTTGCCGATCTCTTCGGTAATCTTATACTTCGTAAAATTATCGTCACCCATGGCCTTCACCTGAAGTTCATATGCTTCAGCAGTACTCTTACCAATCGCCATGATTTTTTCGGCTTCGGCAAGACCTGTTTTAGAAATCTTTTCAGCTTCCGCTGACGCATTCAATTTGGTTGCTTCGGCCTGTGCACCAGCTCTCGCACGTGTGGCTTCCGCTTCGGCATTGGCCCGCATTTTTGTTGCTTCTGCTTCGGCATTTACCTGAAGTTTCAAACTGCTGGCATCACCTTCAGCCTTCTTCACCGCTGCATCCGCAGTACGTTGGGCAATTTCAACACTCTGCTGCGCTTTTACAATTTCCTTTTGCATGTCAGCAATTGCCGTTTCTTTTTCCATACCCTGGCGTTTTTCCTGGGCCATTCGCTGGGTTTCGTAGGTCTTCTCTTCTTCCTGAGCAATCTTTCTGTCAGTGAGTGTTTTCATCAAAGACTCCGGTGGCACGATGTCGCCTATGAGCGTATCCACCGCATTCACGTTGTATTCTTCGAGTACGGCGCGGATGTGATTTTTGGCAGAATCCTGTCTTTCTTTTCTGGTGCTGAGGAAAGAAATCACATCACTATCCTGTGCTGAGTTTCTGAAGTAGTTACCAATGGTTGGTTCCAATACCTGTGATACGAGGTTGTTCATACTTCCGAAACGTGCAATCACCTTCGGCGCTTCATTGGCAGGTATGTGAATGATTTGCGCAACATCAAGATTGAATGGGAAACCATCTTTTGATCTCACGGTGATGGTCGAAAGATTTTTATCTAAAGAGTGGGCTTCACTGCGGGCATTTGCCCAGTTCAATACAAGGTTTGTCGTAGGCACGAGTTCAACTTTCATCGTATAATAGTTGATCGGATATTTACCAGGACCAAGTGGTTCCATCCACACACCCCGTTGTCCGCGTGCTACAATATTTCCATGTTTGAAGGTGTCTCCGGTAAGATCTTTACCATCCTCACCAATATAAGATATCACAACACCCACATGACCGATAGGCACATCGGTCATAGGGACTTCTTCTATTTGAATCGCCCAAGGATTGATGTTATACGAACCCGCAAGAATGATTTGTGGTTGAAGGCCTCGTGAACCGCCATTCAGCAGGAAACCATCGAAGTCTTGAAAATTGTTGTGGCCGGTAATATCCGGACCTGCAATTTGTCCTTTCGGAATGGGCTTACCATCCAGTGCGGTCACAATACCAACCATATTCTCATGAATAATGGTCATGTTTGCAATGGTGATAGTAAATGCATAGGTATTGATCCTATATGTACCAGCGGTGATCACATGTGTCTGCCTACCTTTTTGTCCATTGCTTTCCAGAAAGCGCTGTGCGTCTTGAAAATTGTCGCAATCCACTTTTCGGCCAAGGATATTTCCAGTTGGAATTTCAAAACCATCGTTGGCCAATACCAGTCCGATTTTACCTTCAGGAATTACTGTGAATGGAGAAAACTCAACGCCATACTGCCAAGGCCACATTCCCCAATAAAGTCCAGGGGCTAATGTTCTGGCTTGAAAACCTGCTTCACCTTGAGTTGCAATGATGCGACCATCGGGTAATTCACGATGCGCTCCGAATAACACAAATTTTTTGGTTACAAGTCCGATCTTGTCCTCAGGAACGATGACCATTCCAAAGAAAATGCGGAGAATGGGTTTGTACATGAGGATGCATAAAACGATTGCAATTGCCCACCAGTACGTGGTTAAAAGTGAAATGGCCATAGAAATGTTTCGATATGATAGTTCCTGCGAAGTAAGGATAGCACAGGGTTCCGGCAAAATATTTTCAGTTTATTTTGAAAGAAAAGCACTACGAAACCTGATGATCCGTCGGAAGTAACAGTAAATAAACGTGATAGAAATTCATCAATGCAGAGGCATACTAGAATCGCCTTCTTGTGGTGTTGCATCAACCACGATCTCTTTTTTCTCCAATGAAAAATAACTGACAATCAAAGCGATGAAAACAAGCACGGCAGCGAGAACGAAGGCTGCTCCTGGAAAATAGTAATCGGATTCTTTGGTGAAATATTCGAATACCCAGGCCATGATCAGCGGACCAATGATATAAGTAATACTCATCACACTCGTGATCATTCCCTGCAACTCACCTTGGGCATTTTTCGCAACGGATGAACTCATGATGGTCTGCATAGCTGGGCCATTAATTCCTCCAAGGCAATAGGGTATGGAAGCTATGATCATCCATGTTCCAGTTGGAGCGAGTCCAAACGAAAGCAGTCCGATCGTATAAAGTCCCAAGCCCATCAATACTGCATTTTTATTGCCAACACGTGGATTGATATACCGAACAAGCAATCCTTGAACGAGTGCCACCATAATTCCGATCAAAGTAATTGACAGACCAATTTTAGTTTCGTCCCAATTGAACTTGAGGATGGTGTAATACTGCCAATTACTCATCACCGCCTGAGCCGCCAGATAAAGCAAAAAGAATGAAGCCAACAAACCAAATAGTTTTCGGTATTGTGAAAGGTGTTTGAAAGCCCCAACCGGATTGGCTCTTTTGAAATCAAATCTTCTTCTTTCTTTCATAGAAAGACTTTCTGGAAGAATGAAATAACCGTAAATCCAGTTAAGAAATGACAATACAGCGCCGGCAATGAAAGGAACCCGATCACCGAATGTCTGCAATAGACCGCCAACACCCGGACCGATGATGAAGCCCAAACCAAAAGCTGCACCCAACATACCAAAGTACTTGCTTCTCGTTTCTTCGTTGCTGATATCCGCGATATAGGCTGTAGCTGTCGTATAGCTGGCACCCATAATTCCCGCTAATATTCTTCCGACATACAACCATCCCACGGTAGGCGCAAATGCCAACAACAGATAATCTATACCAAAACCGAAAAGCGAAAGCAACAATATCGGCCTGCGGCCATATCTGTCACTAAGGTTACCGAGAATGGGAGAAAACAAAAACTGCATCAGCGCAAACCAGAACATCATCCATGAACCAATGATGGCAGCGCGACTTTCATCGCATTGTTCCATGCCCATAATAAGTTTGGGAAAGACCGGAATGATGATGCCAAGACTGATCGAATCGATCAGCATCGTTACGAGGATGAAGTAAACACTGGGCTTTAGTTTGCTTGACATAAATAAAAGGAGCGCAAGATAATTCCCCATTTCACCGCATAGGGAAATATTTTAGGCATGATCCGCACCATTGGAAACCATTGACAATTCGCTTCTTTCGGAGTTTCAACTGATTATTAAAAGGAAAATATGAGTAAGCATGATGTTTTGAACCAACTCAAAAGACATCCATGACAACTTGCTGTTTACTGTATTAACCTATCTGAGTCCCGTTTTCAGTCTTCCTCTCAGGTTGAAGTAGTATCACGGATTTATCAGCATTTACCGCCCCCAATACAAGACACTCACTCATGAATGGTCCTATTTGTTTTGGGGGAAAATTCACCACAGCAATCACTTGCTTACCCATCAAATCCTCTAGTCGATAGTGATGGGTAATCTGTGCGCTACTCTTGCGAATGCCAATTTCGGGTCCAAAATCGATCGATAATTTGTACGCAGGATTCCGGGCTTCCTCAAACACATGTGCAGATATGATGGTGCCAACGCGCATTTCAACACGTTCAAATTCGCTCCAGTTTAAAGGTTGTTGATTGGACGACATGTTTCAAAAATAAGCGAACCTTCAACCCCAAGAAACATGGATGTAGATCGTGGCATCTGACAACTCCATCCATACAATGTCTTTCAGTATCCATTTCATGAAATGAAGAATCACTCCAAAGCGTTTTTTCCGCTTTATTTTTGAGCCGATGAACAAACTGCATTTTGACGAATTTCCGGTAACAGGTTATGACCAATGGAAAAAGGCGGTCATGAAGGAGCTCGGAGAGAAGGGTTTTGACACCATTCAATGGAACAATCCGAATGGATTTCAATTGGAGCCTTATTTCAGCGGCACCCATGTCTCTACGGATATTGAAAAACCTGATACTTGGTCTATTTACCAGGAGGTAACAGGAAAAAGTGCTGCAGAAACGAATCGACTGGCATTGCTTTGTTTGCAAGGCGGCGCCAATGCCATTGGATTTCATTTCAAGATTTCAAGTGAAGATGAATTGAGAACAATACTTCAGGGCATTTTCATCGAATACATTTCTGTTCATTTTGTTCATCCTGAAAATGACGATAGAATCATTGATTGGTTTTTGAATTATTGTGATGAAAAAAGGCTGGATGCATCACAGATGAATGGAGGTATTTCCACAGCGTCTCTCAGTCGCTCTCAATTCGACAATCTTCCTTTTTGGTTGAAATTGACTTCCCGTTTTCCTGGACTTCGAATTTTACCTGTAAATGTCGCACTCATACACGATTGTGGTGGACAAGCTGTTCATGAGCTTGCATTTGCTTTGTCCATGGGACAGGAATTGATTCATCAATTGGAGAAATTGGGTGTTGCTCCTGAATTGACAACACGCAAACTTCAGTTCAATTTTTCAACCGGAACTTCATACTTCAATGAAATCGCCAAATTCAGGGCTTTCAGATGGCTATGGAAAACAGTATTGAAGACGTATCAATTGGATGAAAAGGAGAGGGCCGAATGTTATATTCATACAGAAACCTCTCGCTTCCAACAAACCAGTAAAGATCATTACAACAACCTTCTTCGTGCCACTACGCAATGCATGAGCGCAGTTATTGGAGGTGCTGATAGTGTCCATGTCATTCCGGCCTATGAAGCGGATAAATCCAACACGGAGACATCACTTCGGCTTTCAAGAAATATCCAACACTTGCTTATGGAAGAAAGCTATTTCCATCAGGCTGGTGATGTAGCAAAAGGTTCTTATTACATAGAAGAACTCACAGCCTGGCTGGTCACCAAATCATGGGAATTTTTCCTTGAAATCGAAAAGAAAGGTGGCATTTTGCAATGTGGAGCATGGTTTCATGGACTTGTAGCTGAAGCACTTCAAGCTCAGCAACAATCTATCGCCGAAGGATCACGCATTGTTGTCGGCGTGAATAAATATCAGAATCGTAACGAAAAACGAACCGCTTCCGTGGATGAAAATACACTAACCGGTTTTCTGGAAAAAGAATGAGGCAGTTTGACGATCAGGTAATTCACGATCTGGAGTTTGATCTGGTAAGGGCGATGCTGCATGACTTTTGTTCACAGCCAACGGCGAGATTGCGCGCGCTCGAGTTATTGCCTGTATTGGATCACCATAAACTTCACCGAACACTTTTTCAGGTACACGAATTCACTTCCATT
The DNA here is from genome assembly GCA_019694805.1 of Flavobacteriales bacterium. GTDB lineage: Bacteria > Bacteroidota > Bacteroidia > Flavobacteriales_D > Sanyastnellaceae > JAIBBG01. The sequence goes on from JAIBBG010000040.1 coordinate 28,176, forward strand.
CGGAGAGATGGCGTGGCTTTTCCAGCCATCGATTTTTCAGAGGTTGAGGATGAGATCAGGATGCTGCAAGCGAAAGAAAGTGTTCTGAATGAAGAGAGTTTTTACCGGATATATCGTGCCAATGCTTTGGTGAATGAAATCATCAAGGCTTTCGAAGGAATGGAAGAGGTGTTCCCACATCTTTTCAATATCATTTCCAATATAGAATATTCTGAAGAGATGATGCAAGCCATCATCACTGTATTCGACAATAAATGGAAAGTAAAGGATGACGCATCTCCGGAGTTGAAACAAATTCGTTCATCCATCGTGGAAGTGCGGCGTTCGATTTCGAAAAACTTCACGAGGGTGATGAAAGAATACGCCGGCAAAGGCTTTTTAGGCGACACCGGTGAATCTTTCCTGAATGAACGCAGGGTCCTGGCCGTATACAGCACACACAAAAGAAAAGTACCAGGAATCGTCATCAGTAGTAGTAAAACCGGAGCACTCACTTATATCGAACCAGAAGTCAACATCCAATTGAATTTCGAATTGGAATCGTTGATGGATGACGAAAGAACCGAGATCAGGAAAATACTTCGACAACTTACTCAACAAATAAGGCATCAATTGCCACTCATCAGAAATCACCAGCGTTGTCTTACTGAATTTGATTTTATACAGGCTAAAGCCAGATTGGCGATGGACATCGATGCGATTCTTCCTGAAATTTCTGATGAACCGATGATCGATCTCAAACTGGCCTATCATCCGCTATTGTTGCTGAGTAATCGACGCAACCATAAAAAGACTTTTCCTCAATCGCTTCGCATGGATCGCGATCAACGCATGTTGGTGATCAGTGGGCCCAATGCCGGTGGTAAAAGCATAACCATGAAGACTGTTGGTTTGCTTCAGGTGATGTTGCAATGTGGACTTCTTGTGCCTGTTGCACCGGGAAGTAAGATGGCATTCTTTCATTCTGTACTCACTGATATCGGCGACAATCAAAGCATCGAAAATCAGCTTTCTACCTACAGTTACCGATTGAAAAGGATGAAGCTCTTCTTAGATTCAGCCAATAGACGCAGTCTCGTTCTGCTCGATGAATTTGGTACAGGCTCTGATCCAGATCTTGGAGGCGCATTAGCAGAAGTTTTTTTCGAAGAACTTTATGGCCGGAAAACTTTCGGTGTGATCACTACACACTATGGCAATATCAAGCTTAAAGCCGCACAAATGAAGCATGCGGTGAACGGTTGTATGTTATTCAATACGGAAACGCTTGAGCCGACATATCAGCTTTCCATCGGTCAACCAGGATCTTCATTCACCTTTGAAGTAGCACTAATCAATGGTATTCCCGCTTCGATGATCGAAAGCGCAAAGAAGAAACTGAGCAAACAAAAAGTCCAGATGGATGAAATGTTGGCTTCTCTTCAGGATGAAAAAACGAAGTATGAACAATTCACCCAAAATGCCAGAGAAGCGGGCGAATTAGCAAGCAATGCCATTCAGGAATATGAGAAAAAACGCGAAAGGATGGAAGAGAGGTTGCAGAAGCAACAGGATACCATTGAGCGAAACAACAAATACCTGAACCATGGAAAACGGATGGTTCAATTTATCGAATCATACAATCTGCGCAGCAAAAACAAAGAACTCCTCGATGAAGTAAAGAAATACATCGCGATGGAGAAAACCAAAATTGACGAGGAAAGAAAAAAACGTTCACTCACCAAAAAGGCAAAAAAGACTCAGGAAGAAACTGAAAGAAAAGTCAAAAGGACTGAAGCCATCAAAGTTGGTTCATTGGTGAGATTGGAAAACACCAAACAAACAGGAACGGTCTTGGAAATGGATAAAGGTCAGGCAACCGTCGCAATTGGTGTTTTCAAAACGAAAGTGGATGTGAAAAAGCTGGAATTTGTGATGTGATCATCCATTCACAATTTCGATCTGGTATTTTTTTAATAATCCTTCCAATCCATGCATTGAGAATTTTGCATGCTTGATGCTATTCAATTCAGGGTCGATGTCATAGTATATCGCCGTGGAAAAATCAGCTTTGATGAGGTTGGTATGATCAAAAGTGGCATCACTCAAATCACATTCGTCAAATTTGGCACCACTTAAATCGCATGATGCAAAATCAACCTCCCTCAAAAGGCTATGCGCGAATACAGTATTCTTGATTTGCAACTGCTGAAAGGATGAGTGATTGAGCTGACACTTTTCAAATCGCATGGAAAGTCCGAAGGTGTTGCAGAGATCAAATCTCCAGCCGAGCATTTTGCAATTCAGAAATCGAACGTTACGCAATGCCGTATTGCGACATTGAATCAGACTCAAGTTGCATCCATCGAAATCGCAATCAAAAAATCTGAACTCGGAAATATCACATCCCGTGAAATCACAAGAATGGAATTGACAGTTTTCATATTCTCCTTGAATGGGCGGATTGTTGGTATAATCTTGTCTTTCGAATGTTTCGTTGTGAAAAAATGGTCTTGTCATATGGGCTGATGAAATTCAGTGGATTATTCTCGTTGTTTCATGTCATCACTTACCCATTTTTTACCGATACGGTCATATCGGTATGTGTTGTTCGCGTATTGGGTAATGGTTTCAACAGGATAGATCGTAAT
>JAIBBG010000041.1 GCA_019694805.1 Flavobacteriales bacterium
GTCGACTTTGTTTATTGTGACGAGCCAATGGTTTCATTGGACAGTTTGGACAGATGCATCTGGCATGCCATCGGGGATGTTGTCCATTTTACCACAACCCATGATTCTCCTTATTTGGAATACAGAATCAAACTCTTTCCCGTGGAAGATTGTTTTCATGAGCCCATCAGTTTGGCGTGGATCAGTCCTTGGCAATCATCACCTGACTTTACACTCAACGAAGGCATCCAATTTCCTGATAAGGTATATGGTGTGGCGATTGAAACCCGCATGATCGAAAGGCCATGTATCGGTTGCATTGGCGCTCAAACTACGATCCCTTAAAAATCCTTTGGCTGGAGTCAGACCGCTTACTTCGGCATTGCACAATCAGGGTATACGATTATAGGTGAAGCGTTGGGGTGTGGGTGTGAGTGATCGGCAACGGATTGTCGGCGTCAATTCAAATGACTTGAATGAAATAAGTCTTGACTTTAGGGTAATTGCCTCCAGTTTTGTAATGTGAATGATACGTGATCAAGAAGCACACATGTTGATGTAAAATCACATGTTGTAACCACATCAACGCATCAGACTTTTTTCCAAAACCAATCATACATGAAAACCAAAGCATCATTAGCTACCATCGCGTTGATTTTCGCCATGTGGATTTCCGCAATTTGTCAGAATGAGTATTTTTCCAACAATGTATCCTGGGGTCTAAAAAAGGGAATCAATGAACCTTTTTATATGAATTATTACGAGGTAGGATATGTAGTGGGAGGAGACACTGTGATGAACGACATCTTGTACAAAGTACTTTACGAAGATGGAATTGTGATCGTTGACGATCAGGTAAGTCCATGGGATCCGCCGGGAAGTGTCGGTTATTATAACGAATCACCATACCACAATCAGGAACCCATTGGCTTCTATCGCTCGGAAGGAAAGAAGATCTACCGATACAATACAGTGAACTTGACTGAATTTTTGTTGTACGATTTCGATGTCGAAATTGGAGATACCATGGATGTCAGTCATGAAATGTTCTACGGCAATGTGATTGTATACGACATCGACAGCATGATAGTAGGTGGCGAATGGCGAAAGGTTATATATGCTTCCATGGATACTGAGCCTTTAATCACTGACTTGTTTGTAGAGGGCATTGGCAATTTGACATCAGGATTAGATGGATTGCCCGTGCCTAATGTTAGTTCCGTCTTGTTCGACTTGATCTGTTATTCATACAATGGATACAACTATCTTATAAGTTACAACGATGAAGACATCCTTGATACAAGCGATTATCCTTGTGAATATGCAGTGGGTATACACGAGCAGGATAGGAAGGTATCCTACAACATTTATCCGAACCCAACCCAAGATGAATTGCGCATAAATCTTCTCGACGAGCACATGGGAGATCAAATCACTTTTGCGGATATCACAGGAAGAATCATCCATCAGCAGAAGATCAGCCAAACGATGATTTCATTTGACGCCAGTGCTCTTCCCGAAGGACTTTATATTCTTGACATCAACGGTGAGGTTTCCAAGGTTGTGGTGGAGAGGTAGAAAGACTTAGCATGACTCATTCTAATGATTACGCCAAGTTGTTTTGATTATAGAATGTCATCATGGTGAAATAATCAACCTGCCGACCGAATCATACCTAAACATATCCATTATTACAGAAGAAACATTTAGATATTCATGTCAATCTTCATTTATTGCAATGGTTTTTAAAGTGAACAAAAGTGAATTCAACATGGCCAATTTTCAATGGTATACGAGGCGTGTATTCGCGATCTTGTTCTTGATGATTGTCGTGATGCAATGTTTTTCGCAATCGGCAAATAACCAAGAAGGTATGCGTATAGGCCCTCCATATGAAGTGTTTTTTCTCGCTGGCTTCCCTATAGCAGGAACACCACTGATGGATACCTATGTGAAACCATACAGGCAAAGGCGATTCGGTTATCAATGGTCTGCGGGACTCAACAGGAGATTCAAAACAGCGAATGCAAACTATGAATTCGGATCATCATTGGGATTCAGTTACCGAAAATTCAATTATAAAGCCGATAATATTCATACGACAGCGGAAGACATCTGGAGTTATGAGGGGGATTTTGTTGAGTGTGTTGGATCCTTATTTGTTCGGACCTACTCCAAAAACAAGGTATCTTCAATAGCATTTGCCCTTCAGCCGGGCATTGATTTTTGGGGGAGTTATAAAGAATACAATAAACACTTTACTCGTTTTCCTACTACACCGAATTCTACATTAGTCAACAGTCGAATTGAAATTACCCAGAATCGAAAATATTTCCTCGAGAGGATGTCATTTCGTGTAAACATAGCTTACGGAAATAGGATCGACGACCACCTCACTTTTCAATTTGCCATACTTGCCGGTGTCTCATCCCGCATCGCGTCATTTGATGCCTATTTGGGAGTAGTGTGGAGGATATAGAATCATCAATCAGTGATAACAGCATGGTAGAGTTGTGATGATTACACCATCACATGTCGGATGAACCAAATCGATTGATGTCTTTTGATCAACATATTCTCAAACTCCTTTATACAGATTTTGGATTCGAAATGTATTTCAGCGCAGAAATCCTTCATGGACAAGCTCTTCTTCGATTGTTATTTTCATTGAATAAATAAAATGAGCTTTCAAAAAAAATCATACAGACCTTTCCCATAATATAGTTGTGGAACACTCGCCATTTCTGGCATTCAGCGCTTCATCACAATCCCAATTGCATGATCCACGTTTAACCCAATGCATGTATTGGGTTTAAGGTTTCACCCTTCCTGCGCCACCACAAACATTGCAGACGGATGTTCCGGAAATTAGACCTGATCCACTACAACAGCCGCAGCTTTCGTAAGAAGTTTCAGTTTTGTAATATCCAATCGGCGTAGTGCGTCTATAATAACCGGCTCCCTGTGCTCCATTCGGATCGTAAACAACATCTGTTTTTTGAGACATTTCATGAAAGACTTGTCGACCTACAGTTTTACCACCTCGACCATTGCAACAAGCACAAGGACTACTCAGCATGCCTGTACCTCCACATGCTCCGCACGTATTCCAGGTGGCAGGTACGGCGGCATCTATGGCCATTTGCAAATTGTACAATGCAGATCCCGGTTGCGGAGAAGTGAAATTCGGCAACTTCTCCAATGCTTCTCTTCTTTGACGTTCAGCTTCAGCTTGCAGATCATCTGTAAAAGCCTTTTTACACTTCTCATACATTATGGTAAAACATCTGTCATATGCGGCGGGAATCGATGAGCCCTGGAATTCCGGCAATGAGGTGACAGGGTCATTGGCAGGACGAGAGAACAAAATATTTTGAACCATACCGGAAACAATGCGGTTCATGGAAGAATACTTTGCGGGATAATCTACGAGAATAGTCGAGGTATAATTGATCGTTTCGTAAGGTTGAATCAGGCCAGTATGACCGATCGAATAGTCATGTGTATAAATCACATCATCATAAATGTCATTGCCAAAATCACCCCATTTGGTCCATTCAGAAAACCAGATTTGAAATTTGGATTCCAGAAATGGCAACGCGCTGATCTGCACTTGCCAATAGTTTTTTTCCGCACTCAATTCTTTCACCTCTTTAGAATCGAAATAATATCGACCACCTTTCACTGCATCACAAGCTTTGCGGTTTTCGACTTTCCATCCTTCTTTTTCGGCTGCTGCGATCCAGGAGTTAACGGTATCATTGAACTTCTTCATGCGTGCATCAGCATTCATGATGAAATCGTTGTAAAGGCTATCATTGAATGCATCCACTTTCGCGGTTTCGATTCGTTCGGCAGTAATACTCTGTTTCGACTCATCCTCCTGCTTGGCGCCCTCTGGCGAGACAAGTTCACACACCAGATTGTTCGACATATCATAAACCAAAGCACGGGTCGCATTCCAAGATTTTGATTCGATGTATTTCACATAAAACTGTCCATCCAGACTGGCAATACGTTCCGATCGCGAGGGAGCTTTGATCGAAACTAGCATTTGATTGGAATGGATGTCATGCACTTCATAATACTTGGTGCCATCGATATAGTTCTCTAAAAAGACATGACCATTGCCCAACATTTTAGGACGATAGAATTTGTCGAAACTATAATATTTCCACTCATAAATAACCTTTTGAGTCGCCAGATCATAGATCATGTTTTCCATCGAGATCACAGAACCAGTGATGTCGAAATACCGGGCTTCGGCGACAATATCTTCCGCCAACACTTTGAGCTTATTGTCCGTGCCAATCTCGGCAACACTAAACAACTTAAAAGATTCGAACAACATCAAAGACTTGCGTTCATCGTTGTAATAAAATTCAGCAGCTTCCCACTTTTTCGGAATCTCATACACCTTCGTAGAACCATCACGAAATGTCACCGTCACCAATCTTTCACTGTAGTCATAATAAGTTTTTCCTGCCGGATGCGCCAACATTTTCAAATCAGGAGTTGGCAAACTGGCAGGATCGCTTACATCCCGATGATGTTGGTAATACCAATTTTCCACCCGTTCCGCAAAGGTCGAAACATTGAAACTTTCGCCCGGCTGTTCCCATGTTTCCGCCTCTTCACCCACCTCATGTGACTGCACCCTTCTGCCAGTCTTCATCGAATACACATCCACCCGATAATTGTTGATCACCAAAGCATAGTTCGCATTGATCACCCGCACTTCCCCTTTCGAATCACTGCTTTCGAACAAATAACGATATCCGACAAACTCATTTTCAACCTGGGCGTTCAAATTCGTCGAAGTCAGTAGGAATATCCATGTCCAAATGATCCAATTTATTGCGCGAGTATGTTTCACTTTGTAATCCATGATCAAGTTAGTTGATCAGGGTAAAGATAAGCTTGATTGATATGGATTGAGTTTGATTTAAATCAGAGGTGAAGGTGGGAATATGCTTTGGTTGTGAGCGAAGATGTGAAACATGCTTTCAGTGTCTAACTGAATTAACGAATAACAAAATGAAATAAGCAGAGGCCTTTGAGGGATTCCTTTTACTTCAACAATAGCTATGCATAGGGTATTCACCTAGATGATTGTAAATTCATCCACCGAAACCAACTTCATGAAGACAATCCTTGTTAGTCGTTTGAAGGAAATCATAACCATGGTGTTATGGTTGTTTTGTGTGATGATCATTGAAGCACAATCCGACACCATCACAGCATTACCACAGATGGGTGCGAAATATGAAGCGCATTTACTATGTGGCTACCAATCATTGGGAACACCGATTATGGAGACCTATGTAGATGCGTATCGCGAGAGGCGATCAGGATTTGTTTTGTATACGGGTATAAATAGAACATTCAAATTGCGAAATCCGTTGAGGTCATTTGGAGCCACGCTTGGATTGGTATATAGGAGGTTTGGCTATCATGCAGACAATGTTCACTCTACTTCAGAAGACATCTGGAGTTACACAGGGAATTTTATAGAGGGATACGGATGTTTGTTTGTTCGGGCCCATCGAAAAAACGGGAAGTCATCATTTACATTCGGCTTGATGCCCATGATTAACCTGTGGGGAAAATATGAGGAATATGTCTGGCATTACACCCGATTCCCGGTTAGTCCAAATTATCAAAATATCAACTCCATGGCAGAAAAAATCATTAATCAAGAATACTTCTTCGATCGAATGGCTTTTCGCGTAAATTTTTCCTACAACAAAAGAATCAACGATCACCTTTCTTTTCAGTTTGCCATTCTTCCCGGCGTTTCATCGCGTATTGCATCATTCGATTTTTGCTGCGGGGTGGGGTGGAGGAGGTGAGGTGTTTTTTGGGGGAATGAATGAGTGGGAATTGCAAGATAGACATACTCTCGACTGGGTCAAAGAACCACTCCAGTTGAATGGAGTGCCATACCATTTGGTGGCATGGGAACTCATTTTTACATCTTGGCAGATCATCAACAACAAAAAGAAGTGGAATGAGCTGTCGATTGACTTTATCGCTTTTGACGTCCAACAGACTTTTGCCTGTATTGAACTAAAAAATGAAATAAAGGGCAGCGCGCATTTCTTTCAGATTATTGTCAGGTGCTACCTCGCACTCATTTGTTCAGAGAACAATACGATCCTTCCAAGATGAGGTCAGCTCAAACGCTGTGCTTCAATCCTGCAGATACATATCGCATTCAATCTTTCCAATTCAAAAATCCGGCATTCATATTTCCTCTTTCGCCGATGGTTAAACCCATCCTCGTAGGTCGAAAATTTCCGGAACATTCTGTAAAGTTGATCAATGAATGGTGTCAAATGTTGGATTCTGAATATCGCGAGTGTCTGATGGGGTATGCGCAGGAAAAGGAATTTGCGTGGATGATGGAGATGGGGTGTAGGCGGGAGGAGGTGCACTTACGTCGAATTGTGAACCTTTGAAACTTCCTTGAATTTAAAATGCATTTTACGCTTTGAAGGATTAGGCATTGAGGTTGATAATCAGATACTCTAGCTGAGTATTAATTCAATTCACTTTTTCAAGCACTAATTCTGGCAATACAACTAGAAACTCCTTTTCAAGATTTTCCTTTTTATAGTACAAAATGAAATTCACGCGTGCTGATTTTAATCGGTAACCGAGTAATTCTTGCGCTTCCAATTCGTTTTTGCATTTTTGAGATAATCGTATCACTGGACGGTTATTCAGGTCGATTAATTCAACTCCGTTAAATTTCAAAGAATCTCCGCAAGTCAGTTGAGTGATTGTATTTTGTTTGGTGATGAAGAAGTCAAGCACAACATCCTTCAGGCCAATATGCATTAGGAATTCATTTGGTTTTTGATACATGTTGCTATCTTTGATTTGTTTCATGTTTTCGACAAGAATCCCTTCAAATTCGCGACCATTTGTATGTATCGTCAAATTAGTTTTTGCCCTCGTTATCGCTACATAAATTTGTCGGAGAGTTTCCTGATTTCTGAGTTGGAAATTCTCCAACATGAGAATAATATTGTCAAATTCTTTACCTTTAGCTTTATGAATTGTTGAAACGTAAATAGTGTCTAAACCCATTTCATAAAAATCTTCAAGTCTCGATTCGCGCAAATGGACCTCTAAATCTGAGACATACATTTTTTTTGTGTTGAAGTCCGAAAAGGATGTCAGCATAGTCAGCAATAAATCCAGTTTGTCACTTTTTAGGAATTTGTTACGCAATGCTGTTATGCATTGCTGCCATTGGTCAGGACTTATAACGATCTTATCGCCACTTGATAAAATTAGACTGAAAAAGTATTGAATTTCCTGAAGGTTAAACAAATTGAATCCATCATTAGTTTGAATCAATTTTGACTTTAAGCCATTCTTGAGCAAGAGTCCAGCAATTTGCAATGCATCGACATTTCGTGTCGCTAGAACACATGTAGTGCCTCGCAAGTTTTGTGTTATTAAATCTGTAACCAAAGGAGTCACTAAACTTGAGCTAATGTGCTGTACTAGTTTTATTATCCCATCATCCTTTTGCGATGCCATGATGGGGGAGTTTTTTAAACGATTTTCAAGCTTTTTGACATATTCATTCGAAAACGAAACCAGATTTTGTTTGCTGCGATAGTTTTCAATGAGTTCAAGTTTCAAAGCGTTTTCACGTGTAGCTAAGTTCGCCAGATGGACAGAATCGGAACCGCGGAATTCATATATGTTTTGGTCGTCATCTCCAACGGCAACTATTCGGATATCCTCGTTCTGTTCTATCAATAGATTGATCATTTCAAATTCATCGGCATCCATATCTTGTGCCTCATCAATCACAATGACTGTTTTCGTAATTCTGTTCTGTTCAATCTCACCAGTTTTGATTTTATCGATTGCACTTCTAACGATAGTCTTTGATTTGTCTAGAGTGCCAACTTTCCCAAGAATATCGAAACAGTATGAGTGAAATGTTTTGATTTCGATAAAATTGGCTGCATTCCCGATCAACGCAAGAAGTCTTTTCTTGAATTCATTGGTAGCGGCTCGGGAAAAAGTGACCATCAAAAGTTGTTCATGCTTAACATCTTCCATTAGCAACAAAGAAGCAAGTTTGTGCACAAGGACTTTAGTTTTTCCACTGCCAGGGCCAGCGGCAGCAACCATGTATTTTGTTGTATTGTCTTTAACAATTTCCAGTTGACTTGTAGAAAGCGATCCAAAAAGTTCTCTGAATTTCGCTGGTGTGATGTTTCGCTTAATTTCTTTTTGTCGGCTCCCTGGAAAATACTTATTCAGAAACGAACTGTAGTTCAATTGAAAATAGTCATCAACAAACTGCAAAGCCCCTCTATAATCGCCAATCATCTTTTTTGCATATTCGCCAACAATGTGAATCTGCTGAACTTTATTTTCATAAAATTGATTTAGCTTGTCATAATCTTCTACTTTATACTGCCTTTTGTTGTCTGTCTCAATGCGATCAATGGTGAGTTTATTATAGACAACCATGAATCCTCCCTCTATTTTCAAAGCTCCAATCCGAGACATATAGAAAAGGGCATCCTCCACTTCATCAATATTCACTTTAGTAGCAAATAAATCTGCTTTTTGCTCAAAGTTCGATTTCAGCTCGTGTAAAGAGAATTCAACTAGCACTTCTTGTTCAGTGGTTTCATTATTTAATGTCGTTTTTTCGTAGAGAAATTCTAAAATGGATTGGACCAATGAGAATCTTTTGTTCAGTTTTTCCTTTAACGATTCTATTTGCTGGGTTAATAACAGCGTAACATGATTGTTAGAATAATCTTCATTATGCCGCTTGATCCAATTCTTGATTGACCAATAGTTTAATACTGTTTTGATTTGATTTGGGCTTGAGGCACAATCGTTCTTTTCGGCTTCGTCATTCAGCTTTTTGATGCTGAATGTTTGGGGATCGGTTGAGATTTTAGGCAGTAGAAATCGTTCAATTTTGGTATAGGTTTCTGCAATTTTTAAAGACCGATTAATATTTTCTCCTTTTTTAATAAATGCCGTCAAGTCTTTGGTGTCAGCTAAAATTTTCTCTTCTCTTAGCAATGCAATGATGTTGATGACTTCCTCCTTCACCATACCAAGATGATCAGCGATGTAGTCAACTCTTGATTCTGCCCCATCATCTCTGGTGGCTTTTCTGCTTTTACTGGAAAATAGTTTTTTGATAATCCTTGAAGCACTTTCCTTTTGTTGCTCGTTGAATATTGGTGAAACACGTATCTTATCTATCGCTTCCTGAGCAGTTTTTGAAAGAATGCTATTGGCAAATACGCGCGGCATATTCTGTCCACGTTTCAAGTAACCAGCATCTTCAAGCGCAGCGATCGCTGTTGTTACTCTTGTTTCTATATCGCTGATAGTATCATCCCAGCCTGCCTTTCGGGCGATTTCTAGTGCTGAATTGGATACTGTTGTTCTGAAACGAGTGATTTCTTTTATGGCCTTCCATATTTGCTTAATCTCTTTTAAGGATAGTTTTGTTTGGTTCAACAACACGAAATGTTTGCTCAGATCCTCTTCATCATACAAAACAAAACACTCCGCGGTAATGCTCTCATCCCGTCCCGCTCTCCCAGCTTCCTGAATATAATTTTCGAGCGAGTCAGAAATCTCATAATGAATAACCATTCCCACATCCTTTTTGTCCACCCCCATTCCAAACGCAGATGTTGCAACTATAATAGGAATCTCACCAGCAATAAAAGCGTTCTGATTTGCCGTCTTTTCCTTGGACTCCATTTTCCCATGATATGGTCGTGCCCTAAATCCATCTTTATCTAATCTTTCGGCCAGTTTATATGCTTTACGTGTTCTCGAAACATATATAATGGTTGGACAATTTCTCTCTTCGATTAAATCGCGCACCGCTTGATACTTTTCTTCCTCATCTCCCTTCGGAAAAACCTTAAAGTGAAGGTTTTTTCGAGCAGATTTCGACCAAAAAATCTCAAGACTGATACCCAATTTGGTTTTGAAGTATTGCCGGATATCTTCGATTACATTTTGTTTGGCAGTCGCTGTAAAGCATGAAACAGGAATAGGGTCGTCGAGGCTTTTCTTCTCTTGAATATTTCTTATAAAATCTCCAATATATAAATAGTCCACCCTGAAATCTTGGCCCCACGATGAAAAGCAGTGTGCTTCATCAATGACAAATCGGGCAATTCTTCTTCCTAAGACAAGCCTCTCAATGGATTTCGACCTCAAAGATTCAGGTGAGATATATAAAATACAAGCTGAACCATCTTCGACTCGCTCAAATGATTTGGCACGTTCAATTGGATCCAGAAGACCATTAATGGTAACAGCTTCCGTAATTCCGATCTTTTCCAGATTATCAACCTGATCCTTCATTAAGGATTGTAGCGGAGAAATAACAATAGTCAAGCTTTTTGTTGCTTCTCCGCTCATCAATGCAGGAACTTGAAATGTAATTGATTTTCCGCCGCCTGTTGGGAATACAGCGAGCAAGGATTTGTTGTCGATCGCAGATTTGACTGCCTTTTCTTGTAGATTATCCCCGTCGTATACTCGGTAAGTGTCAAATCCAAAATACCGCTTCAATCCCTGAAAAATATCCAGTGCCTGATTGCAATAGGCGCAACCAGTAAGACAAGGATTCCCCCGAAGCAAAAACATGATCTTTTCCACTTCTGGAAAGTTTTTCATTACCCAAGGAGGAGTGATTGAATGGCGATTACGACAATGAACCAAGGCTAAGCAGTACGCCATTTCTACTGGATACTCGGCAATCATACGGCTTATATTGGCCTGCTCACAAATTTCATTTGCGAAATGATCTCTTATAATAGCTTCAACACTTTCCTCTTGGGAAGAAAAATTCAAGAATTCGAAAAACGTTCTGAATTCGGTTTTATTCCTAAGCAAGAGGTAAAATGTTTCCTGGAGGTAAAGATCCAAATGATTGAATGCATTCACTTCGTCATAAAACAGATCTTTTGCCTTAATAGCATCATTTAATGGATTGTTCAGCTCATCCGTTTGGAGTTTATCATCTTTAAGAAGCGCATGGTATGGTCTAGTTGGAAAAAGTAGCGGCGATAGATAAAGTGTATCAATAGTTCTATCAGAGAAGGTGTAATTCGGGTTGGCCTTGCTTAGAAAAACAAGGTCGTGGTGAATAATATTGTGACCGCACACAAATGAGGAATCACTCACGAATTCCTGCAGTTCATCCAACTTTTTTGTATGAAGCGTATTTCCGTTATCCTTGACCGCACCCATATCAAGTATTCTCGAAGTTTTGGGGTCAACTTCAGTGTCAATAAAGACGATTGATTTCATTCAAAGATTGAATTGGAATTCATGCTAATATATTGTTTCTGTATCAGCATTGGCGTTCAAAACGGCTTTTTTTCCACATTGTAAATACCTTCTAACTCCAATGCCCTATTTTGGCTGATCAAAAGACGTTCATTTTAATAGATAACTATGACTATGGTATCCGAAATCGAAACAATAATATCGCAATTAATAGCCTTCCGCGACGCTCGTGAATGGGAGCAATTCCATAACCCCAAAGATCTGGCAATAGCTATCAGTGCAGAAGCCGGAGAGCTATTAGAGTGCTTTCTATGGAAAAATGCCGAAGAGGCAAATCCTGAAAAAATTCGTGAAGAATTGGCTGATGTTCTGGCGTTTTCATTCCTTCTCGCTCATCGTTGTGGATTTGATATCAAAGAAATAATGATGGATAAAGTCCGAAAGAACGGAGAAAAATATCCTGTTGAAAAGGCTAAAGGAACTGCAAAAAAGTATGATGAGTTATGAAACTGTATGCAGGATCCAGTCTTGAGTTTATTAGACTAAACCATCGCAATCAACTGGCTGGTGAATTGAAAACGGCATTTTTTAATTCATTAGGGTATAACCCTTCGGATAATGAAGTGATGTCATGGAGAAATAGCCTATCGCGAATGGCGATTCTTCTGGAAGAATATAAATTAAATGACCACGGAATTATGGTTGAATACCAGCTTCCGATGAATTCTAAAAGAATCGATGTCATTATTTGCGGTAAAAGAGAAAACAATCAAAAACATTCAATTATCATTGAACTTAAACAATGGGAACGCTGTCAACTCAACGATTATGACTCTGAGCGAGTGCTAACATACGTAGGTGGAGGTAACAGGTCTGTACTGCATCCTTCAATACAAGTTGGCAACTATAAATACTATCTGGAATTTAATCAAACAGCGTTTTATGATGAAAAAGATCCAATTAGTTTGTCCGCTTGCAGCTATCTGCACAACTATGCGTATGATGTCACTGACCCAATTTTTGATAAGCGATTTGAACAAGCCTTAGAAGAATTCCCTGTTTTTACAAATGATGACTATGATCGTCTGGGACAACATTTAATTGGCACTTTGC
Organism: Flavobacteriales bacterium; assembly: GCA_019694805.1. GTDB lineage: Bacteria > Bacteroidota > Bacteroidia > Flavobacteriales_D > Sanyastnellaceae > JAIBBG01. Next base: position 12,409 of record JAIBBG010000041.1, read on the forward strand.
CAAACGGAAATGGCGTTGAGATAATCCAACAAATCGAGAAAAGTAAGTATGCGCCGTCCAAGAAACTACTAAATCACTTATCTCAAGTTATAAAAGATAAACTCTCAGGTAATGAACTCGCTGTCATTGGTAAAAGCGATGACTATGTTTTGCTCGATGAGCAGTTAATTGTATATGATGCTATCATTTCTATTATAAAAGCCAAAAAACATCTTAGGAAAAAGCATGTTCTCATCATTAAAGGTGGCCCTGGTACAGGTAAGTCCGTGATTGCTATCAAACTACTTGCTGATTTGTCGGCTAAAGGCCATCTGGTTAATTACGCAACTGGTTCGAAAGCATTTACCGAAACACTCAGAAAGGTCATTTCAATTAAGGGCGGTAACTTCTTCAAATATTTTAATTCATACACAAAAGCTTTAAATAGTGGATTGGATGTTCTTATACTGGATGAAGCACATCGCATTCGTAAGTCTTCAGCCAGCCGATTCCAGAAGAGCACGGGCTATTCGCAAATAGTTGAACTAATCAATGCGTCAAAAATTACGGTTATGTTTCTTGATGAGCTTCAGGCGGTTCGCAAAGGTGAAATAGGTTCTGTGGATTATTTCAAAGAACAAGCAATGACGCTTAATTGTGAAATTCTTGAATTTGAATTGGAATCTCAATTCCGTTGCGGTGGTTCAAATGGTTACATCAACTGGGTGACTAATACGCTTCAACTCCAAAGAACTGCTAATCCTCTTTGGAAGAACAATGAAGACTTCGAATTCCAAATAGCAAGCTCTCCTGAACAACTGGAAGAATGGATAAAAGCCAAAGTTGATTTGGGATTCACAGGTAGAATCACTGCAGGGTTCTGCTGGCCTTGGTCTAAAGAATTGTCGGAAAATGGAACTTTAAAGAATGACGTTAAAATTGGAACCTTCGAACGGCCATGGAACGCTCCACCTGATTTAAGAGGTCTTCCGAAGAATATTCCTTCGGCAAATTTCTGGGCTTTGGACCCAAATGGATTACATCAGATTGGATGCATTTATACAGTACAATCATTTGAGTTTGACTATTGCGCAGTGATAATTGGAGAAGATCTTGTATTTGACTTTAACAAAGGAGAATGGATGGCTCAGTTCGATAAGTCATTTGATAGTGGTATCGACAAGAATAATGCTTTGACATTAATCAAAAACACATATCGAGTCCTCTTGACAAGGGGTATGAAAGGTTGTTTCGTATACTTCATGAACAAAGACACTGAAAACTTCTTTAAAAGCAGATTGGAAAAATGATAACACGTGAATTAGCTGGAAGCATCGTAAAAAACCTCATCCCCTCTGAACCTGTTTCGATTACCAAAGTTACCCTACTTGGATCTAAAGTCTCGATCACTTATACTGGGGTCAATACCAATAAGTCAAGTAATAAAGTCATTACAATAGACGAGTATAGGAATTTAGATATTCTTACAACTCAAGGCACTTTCAATTTTAAAGGTGACCCATTAAAATTTACAATCTTTGCAGAGGCTGAAAGAATTAATTCTGCATACCAGTTCGATCCTCTGTTCGCTGTGAACTGCAGTATTGTAGATCCACTTCCACACCAAGTGGAAGCTGTATATAAATTTCTACTTCCTCAACCTAAAATCAGGTTTTTGATTGCTGATGATACTGGTGCTGGTAAAACAATCATGACTGGCCTTCTCATCAAAGAGTTAATGATGAGAGGAACGATTGAGAGAATTCTTATCGTAACACCAGGTGGTTTGACCAAGCAGTGGCAAGAAGATGAAATGTCTGTGAAATTCAATATTCCTTTTACGTTGGTAAATCGAAGTTTATTTACTTCGGATCCGAACATTTTTCATACCGCTAATAAGATTGTTACTTCTATAGATTTTCTTAGTAGAGAAGATGTGCTGAATACGGCCTCTAACTCACATTGGGACCTTATTGTATTTGATGAATGTCACAAGCTCTCGGCATATGATTATGGTAGAAGAGTTTATAAGGCAAAGAGATACGAAGCGGCGGAAAAATTGGCTCAACAATGTGAGCATTTACTGTTGTTGACAGCAACACCTCACCGCGGCAGAACCGACACGTTCAAAAAATTACTTCAATTACTTGATGAGGACATTTTCGCAACGGAAGAAATTGCATCAAGCCGTGTAAAGGAAATTGAACACAACGGCATAAACAAGTTCTTCATCCGACGACTTAAGGAGGATATGAAAGATTGGAATGGCAAGCCTCTTTATAAGGAACGCTTTACCAGAACAGTGGCTTACCAACTTACACAGGAAGAAAAGCACTTGTATGATGCTGTTACGAAATATCTAACCAAGAAAAAGGAGGAAGCATCGGCTGATGGCAATATTCACGTTTCTCTCGCTCTTACAGTAATGCAACGGCGCTTGGTCAGTTCTATCTACGCCATTAAAAACACGCTATTTCGAAGATGGCAAGCGCTTCAAAGCATCGTTGATGAAGTAAATAAGAATCCCGGATTATGGAATCAACGACATAAAATCGAAGGATTCGACGTGCAGGATATTGATGACTACGAAAATCTGGAAGACACAGAGCGTGAATCACTTGAAAATATTCTGTCCGATCCGAAAAAATTCAAGCTCTTCACTACAGCAAAAAGTCTTCAAGAAATTCAACAAGAGGCTAAGGATGTGAAGGTGCTGTTCGAAGAAGCGGATACTTTATATAAGCGAAATCAAGAAGAGGAAAAGTTCAAACAACTTCAGGAACTTCTCAAGTCAAACGGTGTTCTAGAGAATGGTGAGAAACTAGTAATTTTTACAGAACATAAAGACACACTTCTTTACCTCGAAGAACGTTTAAAACGAAGCAGTGGTTATGGTGTTGAAACAATTCATGGTGGCAAAAATGTTGATGAACGCAGGGATGCGCAATGGGCTTTTGCTAAGCCTAACTCTCAAATTTTGATTTGTACTGATGCTGCTGGTGAAGGTATCAACCTTCAATTCTGTCGTTTGCTGATCAATTGGGATATTCCATGGAATCCGAATCGCTTGGAACAGCGCATGGGTAGAATTCACCGCTACGGTCAAAAGCAAGATGTTATTGTGTTCAATATGGTGGCCAGCAATACCAAGGAAGGCCAAGTTCTAGAGCGCTTATTGACAAAACTGGATATCATTCGCAGTGGAATTGGTGATGATAGAGTCTATGACGTGATTCAAGATATCCTCGAAAATGTGAAAATGGATGATATCATGGATGCCATTTTTGAAGGAAGAGAAAACGCGTACACGGAAGCCTTGGATGGACTGACTGAAGAAAGGGTCAAACAGAAAATTTCGGAGCAACGGGAAAAACTGGCCCACAGTGGAGTTGATTTTCGCGACGCCAGACTTTTGAAAGAACAATCTGATGAGAAGAGACTGCAGCCAATATATGTGCGGTTGTTTTTCGAAAAAGCATTCCGTCAATTAGGTGGTGAGTTCACTGAAGTGCGCGATGCCATTTATCGTATTGATAAAATGCCAGAGTCACTCATTGTTGAATTGAAAGCCACCTTCAAGATTAATTACGACGCGTTGCGCTCCATTTTGTTTTGTTTTGAAAAACAAGTTTTCCTCGAATATCAAAATCTTGGTGACCTGGGACGAGTACATTACATCAATCCGGGAAATCCAATGTTCGATGGTTTGATCAATGTTATTCGCAATACGTGTCGAGAGGAAATGCTCAAAGGGACCGTACTCATCTCGCCAGATGATAAGGAACCCTACCTCGCATTTTTTGTAAAGAGTCAAATCCTTGATAATCGCCCCAACAAGCGTGAAGACAGTATTGCTGATGAGCGATTGTTGTTAGTTCAACAATTCGGAGAAGACACTTTCCTTTGCACTTCTCCTGCGAAATTCATTGACCTTCATCCTCCTCTTGAATTTGCGAAGCCCATTGAACCGGTTGCTGCTGTGGAGGAGAATAGGGTCATTCAATGGAGTTTTAGCGAAATCACCGAGAAACAATTAGAAGAAACGATCCAACATGTTACAACAGATGCTGTGCGCCGGAAGGAATACCTTGAATCTGCTTTTACTCAGGTGATCATGGATCTATCACTCGAAATTCAAGAGCTACAGCACAAACTCTTGATCGGCGATCATCGTGTTGAAGAAAAAATCCAGAAGAAGCAGGCTCGGATCAATGAACTTGCTCTCAAGAAACAAAGTCGCTTGGAAAATCTGGAATTGATGACGCAGCTTTCTCCAAAGGCTCCTGAAGTTTTGGGTTGCGCCTATGTTATTCCTTTGACTCAGGTTGAATACAAAGGTCACTATGGAATGAGCCGCGATGATGAGGCTGAAAGCATAGCCATGGAAACTGCCATGAGCTATGAGACGAAATCTGGTTGGAATCCCATTGATGTTTCCGCTAATAATGAAGGTTACGACATCAAGAGTATTAGTCCTGAGGAACTCAAAAGATACATTGAAGTGAAAGGCAGATCGGGCGATGACGGGAGTGTCATGCTCACCGAAAACGAGATGAATCGATTGGGGCAATTAGGTGATTCTGCCTGGCTTTACATCGTGCTTAAATGTAAGTCTGCACCCGAACTATTTCGGATTCAGAATCCGGCCCAAAAGTTAAAGTTCGAATTGAGAAGCAAAGGTATTCAGTTCTTTTTGCCTCATAATGAATGGATTAAAACAACCCATCGTTGAATGTTCACGAATTCGTCTTGTTCACGTTTCGTGAACAACAGCATTTCGTGAACAATGGAGTTCGAAATATCTTTCGCATCGAATTCATGGTCTCATAAGACGTTGAATTTAAGTAAAGTATTAAACATGATCATTAGCAAAGTCATTCTTAAAAACTGGAAGAATTTCCAAAAGGTTGAGATCAATCTCAACGAGCGTAATTTTATCATAGGCGCAAATGCTTCCGGTAAATCGAATTTATTGGATGTATTCCGTTTTATGCGAGACATCACGAAAGATTCGGGAGGTTTGCAACTCGCAGTGAAGGAAAGAGATGGTGTACCAAAAATCAGATGCGTTCATGCCAAACGGGTTTCTGATATTCTACTGGAATTTCATTTGTCAAACCACATTGATGATGCGAAGCCTGCATGGATTTATATTCTTGGATTTAAAAATATTGGTGGTGGCATCAAGGATATTGAACCTCAGGTAACCGTAGAAAAGGTGTATAGCGAGGAAGCTGGTAAATGGATACTCAATAGAAACGCTGACAACGAACAAAAGGATAAGGAAAAACTAAGATTTACCTATCTCGAACAGATCAACAGCAATGAGAAGTTTCGTGATGTCTATAATTTCTTTAGAAACATCCAGTATTTGCATATTGTTCCTCAATTGGTAAGAGAAGCCAATTCTTATATGTTAGCTTCCAACAAAGAAGATTTTTATGGCCGAAATTTGTTAGAGAAAATTTCGAAAACCAAAGAAAGAACTCGGTTATCATACCTTAACAAGATCGAGCAATTTCTTAAGGTGGCAGTTCCACAACTAGAAAAGCTTGAGTTCATCGACCGCAAGATATCAGCTGACGGTGAAGCTCATTTTGAAGCCCGATATAAACATTGGAGACCTTCAGGTGCGAAACAAAGTGAACGTCAATTTTCAGACGGCACATTGAGGATTATTGGTTTCATGTGGGCCATATTGGATGGCACCGAAACCATTCTTCTGGAAGAACCTGAATTGTATCTCAATGCCGAAATTGTCAAGCAATTGCCTGAGTTTATTCATAAATTCCAACGTAAAAGGAAGGCTGTTCGGCAAGTACTGATAACAACACACAGCTTCGATTTATTGGATACCAAAACAATCAACGCATCTGAGATATTGATGCTGAATGTGACTGATGAACATGGTACAGAGGTGATTAAAGCATCTGAGAACAAAAGCGCAGCAACTAAGCTAAAAGCTGGCTTTTCACCTGCCGAGTCGGTTCTGCCAGAGATTGCCCCAAAGAACGTTCGTCATTCGCTTTCTCAAATTTCTCTCTTTGATTGACCATGGATATTTATATTGTCGGTGAAGACCCTGTAACAAGAGAAGTACTTCGGAGAATCGTGCAGTTCTGTGTTCCAGATCATGAATTCAATCTGAAGGATGAACCTGCTCGCGGTACTGAAATCATAAAGAAATTGGACAATTACATCCGATTGGCACAAGTTCATCCGGTATTGATGCTTACGGATTTGGATGAGCATCATTGTGCAAAAATTTTTGTGGAAGAATTACTACATGAAAAGAAAGTTCCAGTAAATTTTAGTTTTCGCGTTGCAGTTACAGAAGCCGAATCATGGTTAATGTCTGACAGGGTTGCAATGGCGAGATTTCTTGGCGTTCCAGTAAGCGAAATTCCACAAACATATTTCCTGAATCAGAGAAGACGACCACAAGACAACGAGCTCCAATTCAGTTTGAAACCGAGTTTGGAAATGATGATGAATATTGCAACAAAATCGAGGAAAGCCGTAATACTTGAGAATTTGGTACCAGTTGATTCCACTTCAAAAGGTCCGGAATACAACAACACATTATTGCCATTTATACGTGACCGATGGAATATTGAAGCGGCAATGAAAAACTCATATAGCCTGCGACGAACAGTAAACCGAATAAGAATAATTCTAGAGAATCTTGAAGACTAGATATATCTCAAGAGGACAATGAGCGAGAGTACCTTTTTGCTAAAAGCGCCGAAATCCAGCACTCTTCGCAAAAAATCACTTCCCTAGAATAACGAAAGAAAACCAAATGACCCAACCCAAAAAACTCATAGAAGTCGCTATGCCGATCAAGGAAGTATCGGCCGAAAGTGTGCGCGATAAATCCATCCGGCATGGGCATATCTCTACTTTGCATTTATGGTGGGCGCGCAGGCCGTTGCCGGTATGCAGAGCAGTGGTATTTGCAAGCTTGGTTCCCGATCCTTTGGATGAAAACTGTCCACAAGCATTTCGAGATGCCGTAGACTTATTATTGGGTAAAACAAATAATGTAGGCGACCCCTATCGCCCATACGACGACATTCCCTACACAGCTGCCATTGATAAGATGGAAGACAACCTGCGCAACAGGTTGTTGATGTTCATTGGCAAATTTTCGGACAAGTATTGCCACAACCAAAAGACCGGTAAAGTAACAGCCGCCGGTGATCAATTAAGTGATGCAAGCCTGATCAAATGGGACAACAAAAACAACGAGGTCATCATTGGCAAAGCACGCAAACTCATTTGGGTTTCACATAACGCTGCATCAGGCAAGAATGCGACACAACTACTCGCTGAATTTGACGAGTACTACATGGCGATAAAAACTGCCGAAAACGAATTGTATGCGATACCGGACCGACACATTGCTACCGATGAAGTAAAGAGCAAAGAAGAAAGCTTACAAAAGGCCATTGATAGCTTTTTAGATCGGATGCCCAAGGTATTCGATCCTTTTGCCGGTGGTGGTGCCATACCCTTGGAGGCTGCTCGTTTGGGTTGTAAAAGTTATGGCAACGACATCAATCCCGTTGCTCACATCATCCAAAAGGGCAGTCTAGAGTTCCCACAGAAATACGGCAAGCCCATAACTTATTCTAAAGAAGAATTCATCAAACGTTACGGCGATAAAACCTACAACGAAATTCCGCAAGAGTATAAGGTTTACCAGGAGGGGGCTGTTGCCTCCATTCGCATCCCAAACAGACTTTCGTTTGATGTGGAGTATTATGCAAAAAAACTTTTAGAAGAAACCGAAAAGGAAATCGGGCATTTTTATCCTGCTGATGAAAAAGGGAACAAGCCTATAGCATACTATTGGGCAAGAGTTGGGATTTGCAGCAATCCTTCATGCAAAGCAGAAGTGCCTTTGCTCAAAGGATTTTATTTAGCCAATACTAAAACCAAGCAAATACATCTTAAGCCATTAATTAATGGAACGACCATCACCTTTGAGATCGGGAAAGGCGAATTTGAGTTGGAAGGATGGAATAAAAGAGGCAATCTTATTTGTCCTTGTTGTGGCAGTATCACAGATGTCAAACAAATTAAAGATCAATCCACCAAAGTTGGATTACCAAATAGGCTCTTAGCAGTTATTGAAGATACTCAAGAAGGAAAAAGTTATAGATTACCTCGAAAGGATGAGATAGATATCGATAGCAAGATCCCCGAAATCCAAAATATCCCGCTTGAAAGCATGCATAAAAATTCCGCCGGAGGCGATACTTTCAGTTGGGGTATAAATAAATGGTATCAACTTTATTCAAAAAGACAACTCTTCTCAATGTTCAAATTAGTCGAATCTCACAAACTAATTTCTACTAGAATATACGGTGAGAAGCAAATGGAAGATTATTCAAAATGTTTGGCTACTTATCTCGCAATTTGGCTAGACCGAGTTTTTCCAGTGAATACAATGTTTGGGAGGTGGAATGTACCTGGTGAAAAGATTGAAAGTCCATTTGCTCGACAGGCAATAGCAATGATTTTTGATTTCCCTGAATCGAACATCTTTTGTAGTTCAACTGGTAGTGCATTAAACCAACTCGATTGGGTTTTAAGGTACTTAGGTTCAGAGAGCAATTTATCATTTTATGCCATTCTCAAAAATGCATCTAGCGGAGAAAAAGAACAATTTGATGAGAAGTACTTAACTTGTGTAATTACTGACCCTCCTTATTATGACGCAATCGCTTATGCTGACTTATCAGACTTTTTCTACATATGGTTGAAACGAACTATAGGCAATATATATCAAATAAATTTTGCCACACCTCAAACACCCAAATCAGATGAATGCACGGCATTAAAGCATCATCACAGTAATTCAAAGGAAAAGGCCAAAACACATTTTGAAAAAAAACTAATGACTATCTTCGATGCAATTGAACATCAAACTACTGATTTAGTTAGCGTAATGTTCGCTCATCAAAGCACTGAAGCATGGTCAACCCTATGTAATTCTATTCTTGGGGCTCGAATGAACATTACTGGAAGTTGGCCAATAGATACTGAAATGGCGAATAGATCTTTAGGACTGGCGGGAGCCGTTCTAGAATCATCTGTTACAGTAAGCGCTCGTCCCTCACAACGTGTTGGTCTTGCAAGTTTTCAAGAAGTGAGAAAGGCAGTTCAAGAATCGGTGGCTGTTGAGGTTGAAGAATTGTATAGGTTAGGTTTCCGAGGTCCTGATTTATTGACAGCATGCTTTGGAAAAGCGGTGAGCGAATTCGGCAAATATGAACGCGTAGAGAAATCAGATGGAACAGAAGTCAGTGTTGCTGATCTGCTAGAGCTCGCCAGACAAAGCGCATTCAACGCCCTCCTCAAAGGCTTCGATGGCGACGACTTCACCAAATTCTACATCGGTTGGCTTCAACTCAATGGCTTTGCGGAAACAGACTTTGATGATGCAGCCAAGTTTACCAAAGTGGGCTTGAGCATAGAAGTACAAGACTTGTTCAAAGAACATATCCTTATCAAAAGCAAAACAGGCAACAAGCAGAGCTTAGGCAAATTTGACGAACGCATAGCCGAAAACAAAAACCTTGGTTTGCGCAAAGACAATGTGCTATTGATCGACATTGCCCATCGGGCCATGGCTTTGCACTCTGGTGCTCGCAAGCCATTGGTCGATTATATCCGCGAACATGCACCAACGGCAGAGGCTCCGTTTTGGCGTGTGCTCACTTCCATATCCGAATTGGCCAAAGGAACCAACGATGCCAAGATTGCTGATGAATTGCTCACCAACAAAGAAAGCCTGCTGCGCGAAACCAAAGAGTCGCAAGCGCCTACAGCAGAACAAGCTAAACTTTTCGAATAAACTGAACCAACATGAATCCTGAATATCAAAAAGACAATTTATACAAAGCGTTCGGAAGTTTTATTGAAGCCTTTCGCCCTTATGTGGTGAGTGTGCTCATGGAACAAGACGGCGACCGTTGGCCTGCATTGTTTGTAGAATCACTTTATCCACAACAAAAAGAGGCATGGAATCTTGGTCTCAAACAAGGCACCTCTCCAGAAGCGCTAATTGATTATGGCAACCTCAAATCGTTTGCACTGAAGTACAAAGATTTACTCAAAGCGGACTTTGGAAAGGATGCGAACAAGCTGCCAACGCGACTTGAAACCATTTACGACGTGCGCAACAAACTCGCACATTTTCAAGAGTTGACAACAGACGAAGTGGCAGAGGCTTTCATCAGTATGAAAAGCATTTCGCGCTCACTCAAAATGGCGGACGTGGAAAGTGAATTGACGCAATTGCAAGAGGGCAAGATCAAAGAGATAAAAACCGCAAAGTCGACAAAGACAAACACTTCAGCGATATTGCAGCCTTGGTTTATGGCGGTTCGTCCTCATAGCGATATCCGCAATGGTAGATTGGATGAATCGGTATTTGCAGCCAACCTTGCAGAAGTGGCGCTGGGCAATGGTCGCGAGATATATAATAATCCGGTCGTCTTCTTTTCCAAAACCTACCTCACAGCTGGTTTGAAGAACGTGGCCAAAACGGTGATCAAAGGACTCAATGGTAAGGAGGATGCGGAGAACAGAATCATCTCGCTTCAAACGGGTTTTGGTGGTGGTAAAACGCATACACTCATTTCGCTTTATCATATAAGCAAATGGGGCAAAAAGGCCATGCAGTCGGAATATGCGCATGAGCTTTTGGCCTACACTGGTAACCCCGAATTTGAATCCGCCAATATTGCAGTATTCACTAATTCAACCAACGACGCTGCAAATGGCAGATTGGTGGATGGAATCACCATCCAAACCATGTGGGGTGAATTGGCTTATCAACTTGGCGGAAAAGAAGCCTATGAAATTGTTCGCAAGAATGATGAGCAATTGATTTCACCTGCTGGTCTTTTCAAAAAGGTTCTTGCTCTGACCAAGCCCGCGTTGATATTGGTGGATGAATTGGCAGATTACTGCGTAAAGGCATCGGCACGCAAGGCTGGAAATAGCAGCCTGGCTGACCAGACCATCAGTTTCATGCAGGAGCTGACGGAAGCTGTAGCAGCAACTGAGCATTGTGTTGCCGTAATTACTCTGCCTGCAAGTCCGCAGGAAGTTGGAAATACTCCGGAGGCACAAAATATCTTGACAAGCTTGCAGAAGCGAGTAAGTCGCATGGGGGCAGACACGCAACCAGTCGCTGACGATGAAATCTATGAAGTCATTCGCAGACGTCTTTTTGAAGAGGTCGCTGATCCTGAGTTCATGGAGACTGTTGCTTCGAAATACCTAGAGCTTTACCAACAATATTGGACTGAATTACCAGGCCATGCCAACAAATCGGAATACAAACAACGCATCATTAAATCGTATCCCTTCCATCCGGAGTTGATCGATGTATTTCGTGTGCGCTGGGCAAGTCACCATGACTTTCAGAGAACCCGCGGCGCGCTGAGGTTACTCGCTGCTATTGTTAGCGACCTTTACAAGAGACAGCAATCACTTCCCGGAAGCAATCTGCTCATCCATTCAGGAGAGGTAAACTTTGCGAACCTCGATGCCATGAGTGGACAATTGAAAAAATTATATGGCAACGGGTATGATGCAGTCATTTCCGCTGACGTCGCAGGAGCCTCTTCCAATGCGTTTAAGATTGATGGCAACAAAACAGAATATGGTCAATGGTATTTGACGCAAGGAATTGCGTCCGTCATTTTGATGAGCTCATTTGGAAGTGACGGGGCCAACAAGGGCGTCTCGGTACCCGAGATCAAATTGCATCTGTTGACACCTGGAGGATTTAATCACAACAACATCAACGGCGCGCTCGATGAACTGGAGAGCGCCGCTTATTACTTGTATTACGCCCAAACTGGCGGTGCGGGCAAACGGTACTGGTTCCATACCAAACCGAATGTCAACATTCTCATCAACCAAGCCAAAGCGGATATCAAATTGCAGGATATTGAATCCGAAATCCTGAAACGCATCAAAGACAAAACATCAAGAGGAATTGAGTTATTTCATGCTTTGGTTGATCCTTCGGAAGACATTCCAGAACAGCAACGTCCAACGTTGGTAATTCTTAGTCCAAAATACCTCGCCAATCCAGGGAAGATCAATGGTAACACACTGCCATTAATTGAAAAACTAGCTACTAAAAAAGGGAACAGCGAGCGTGTCTATCGGAACACCATGCTGTTTCTTGTCTGCACGGAGATTGGCATAGGTAAACTTCAATCAGATGTGCGTGACTACCTCGCTTGCACTAAGATAAACTTAGAATACAGTTCACAGCTCGAGAAAGAACAACGCGAAGATATTCGCAAGCGAATAGATGAAGCAGGAAAGCAAGCAGAAGTATCAATTGTTGGTGCATACTCAGTCATCGTAAAATACTCGGTGAAAAATGGACCCGAAACCATCACCATCAAGAATCACCGCGACTCGTTGGATAGTCAATTAAACACCAACTTCCTTACAACATTGAAAGACGAAGAATGGTTATTGGAGTCAGTTGGAATGGGTGTATTGCGCAACCATAAACTATTGCCAACGCCCGAGCAATCTATCCGCACCAAAGACATTTACGAAGCCTTCATCCGCTTTGATGACAAGCCTATGGTAACTGGTCCTGATGCCATTTCGAAAAGTCTTTTGCGGTATTGCATGAACAACGAGTTCTGTATTGCCGCCGGAGAAGAAGGAAAATTCAATAAGTATTATCTTGGGGAAAACGTGCCATTCTTTGATGTAACAGATACCAATTATTGGTTAGTAGATAAATCGCTTAAGCCGGCGCCAGAGGTAAAGGAATCAGAAGGAGGAACGATATCGCCACCGCCTACAGTCGATGGTAAGGAAGGTGGCGGAGGCACAATTACGCCACCAGTGATTGACCCGATTGCACCGCGCAACATCAAGTCGGTTACGATTTCAGGAAAAGTTGGCGTAGAAAATTACACTCAACTATTTGCCAGCTTCGTAATGCCGTTGGCACAAAATGGAGTTGAAATAGAAATACGTATCAAAGGCAAATCAACATCAGCAAAACCGCTCACCGAGAATAGCCAAGAGTACAAAGTGGTGAAGGAATCGGCGCGGCAGTTGGGGTTGAGGTTTGAGGAGGAGTAAGTAAAACCATGGATAGATTCATCTTTTATATTCACGTATTGGAAGGCATCGCCAAAAATGCAATTGACAAGGTTGCTCGCTGTGTTCAACATGATATGATTACATTTCAGGATGAATTCTTAAACACCGATAACGGACTGAATAATGTTTGGGAAGAATATTGCGCTCAACTCCAAGGAGAAAATTCAAACTTTTTGGAAAACTATCAGGATATAATTGATATGAAGATCAAGGATCATTCAAAAACTTTAGATCCGAGTGAAAAGATGGCTATTGTTTGCTCAAGCATACTGAAAGTTTCAGCAATTAAAAATTGGGAAAATCAAATTGATTCCGCTTTGAGGTATGAAGATGTTAAAGCTGATGACTCCGTCGTATTCCTAGAATTAGTAAGCGCTGTAAAGAATTTGGCGTATGAATATGAATCCAGAAATCTTCGACGGTTCTTAGGCAATAGTGACGAAGAAGATGAATAGGAAACAGAATCAGTCATGGCATTTGATATAATACGTCTATAAATAAGGCAATCCAAAGAGAATGTAAGGTTTAACTATAGATTCAATTATTCCTTTGTTACGACGCGCTTTTTATTAGCTTGGTTTAGCGATGAATCCGACGCTAATTTGAAATGCCGAAGTTCATTATTGTAGCTAATCTTAAGAAAATAGAAGAATGTCAAAAGAGATCATTATTGACGAACTTGTCAAACACCAGGTTGAGGTGTTTCTTCAAGACTCACGATATGAAAATATCGCAAAAGAATATGCCTTGCCCACCAAAGTGGTTGATGGCGGAATTCTCTTCATTGGTTTAAATCCGTCTGAAGATAAGTCGGACAAGAATGAGAGAATGTTTCGATATGAGTTAAAACAAGAGGAAAATAAACACCAGTACTTCAACAAATTTGAAAGCATAGCTAAGACAGTAGGAATGCACTGGGATCATTTGGATGTGCTGTTGGTTCGAAAGACAAAACAATCGGGTATACATGAAATGTTATTGATGGATCATGGGCGCGATTTCATTTGGGATCAACTTCAGATTTTCAAAACCATTTTTGATAAAACTTCTCCCAAGGTAATAGTAGTTTCAAATACATTGGCTGCTACATTATTGGGACTACATCATGAAAAGGCAACATGGTTGGGGTATTCATTCAATTGGAATGATGAACTTGGAACATATTTCTATGGTGACATTCCTGTTTTTTTTACAAGTATGTTGAGTGGACAACGAGCATTGGACCTTGGATCTTTAAAGCGACTAGAGTGGCATATAAAATATGTACTCAAAGAAATTAAAACAAGTAAAAATGAATCGACGGGAAGCTAAGTCAATTCTCGAAAGATGGAAGGGTAATTCATTATCAGTCTTGAATTCATTGTTGAGAAACGGTTCTGAGTTGACAAGAGAGCAAGCAATTTTGTGCAGAACACTCAAGACTGCGATCAAACGACATGAAGGACATCATTTTTACACAGTTTGGAGAGATGACCACCTTGAAACACAATTAAACATGGATATTCCAGATGAGTTTCGGGATAAGATAATTGTTTCTTATTTCAACTCATTGAAGGGTAAAATCTTCAGAAGACCAGAATTTATGGGCACGTCCACTTTTCGATGGAAGCATACAGAGAAGAAATTTGTGCTGAAAATAATCCTACCCAAACAAAGTGGTAAGGGTGTATACCTTTCAAGATTAATTAAGAATCAAAATCACACAGAGCAAGAAGTGTTATTGGGCAGGAATTCGAAATTTAAAGTAATTGAAGTCGATATTGTTGAAAAAATAGTTACTCTCAAAAAGGTCAAGAGAAATACTAATGCGCAAAGAGTTTGTTTTGGAGACGATCTTCGAGGTTTTGCACATATAAATTTTCCGGAGTATCGCAGAAAACACGAGGAGTCAGAAAAGAAGAATATGAGCCTTTTAGATACCTTATAATAAAAGAGTATTCGTAACGATGGCAAAGATTAGTTTTTAATCCATGAAAGGCCGAATACATTTGTGATAAAACCGACAATTATTCATGGAAAAATATCTCTTCTACGACAATCTACTATCGAGAATTGGCAATTTGGCCATTGATAAAGTGGCAAAATCCGTACAAAGCGACTTGATGCAACTTACTGAATGGAATTTATCAGGGGATAGCGGATTGAATAATACTTGGGAGGAGTATTGCGCTCAAATCCAAGGAGAAGATTCGTTTCACCTTGATGAATATCTTGAGACCATAAGGAACTACATCAAAAAAGGGATACAGGTTTTGGGAAAGGAAGAAAAGATGGCTATCATGTGTAAAAGCTGCATGGATTTGGAGTCTTTGGGTGATTGGGAAAAGGACATTGAAATTGCCCAAACCCCTGATGACATTATTTTTAGAGAGGATGTGATTGTTGCAGAAATCGAAGAACGCATTTCAGATTTGGCAAGAGAATATGAATCACATAGCTTGAAAATGTACTTATTTGATAACGAATCGAATGAAGAAGAGTGAAATTGGAAATTTTGGTGGCTGGTAATCTGTTCTGTTATTAAGATTCGAGGAATTAACAAATTCTATTAAAAAGTATAATTTTGGTTCAATTGTGTGGGCTATGCTTTCACTCTAATATATTTTGACTACCATGGTTGATTGCGAACTTTCTAATTGGATAACATCAGACATTCCTTTAACAAAGGAAATGTTTGATGTTTTCAAACATGATACGCTAAAACTCACTTCAGAGGATCAGCTTCTATTTTTTAAAAAGGTAGTCAATGAAATTGCAAAAGGTAATATTGCGCTTACAATAGATGATCTTTCACAAATCGAAACCTATGATCTCGAAACAATACAGGAGTTTGATCATCCAAAAGAATTGGATTATACACTTGATCTCATCCTATTTACACTTAAATCCATTCATAACCGAGGAAGCTTTCCCCAAGATACCACCGCCGTTTTTTCTCTGGTAAAAGATTTAGCGGACTTCATCTGTGATTATTTGCAGAATAAAGTTGAATATCTAACCAACATAAATTTGATATTCGATAATTGTCCAGGAAGAACTTCTATTGTTAGAAAATCCAAAGATGAGTCATACATTCACTTGAATGAAAATGATTACAAAGTATATAGAATTTATCAAGGCTACTCGATTGAAAACAAAGATAGAAAGACAGGAAGGGGCGATCTTGTACTTCATTTTTCAAACGGGATATATGCGAAAGGTATCCCATGTTTAATTGAGGTATTAAATAAGGAAATAAATAATCAAGGTGAAGAAGAAATAACCTATGGAAACAACATAATATACAAGGGTAAACCTTACCCTTTTGTTTGGAAAAGTGACAATAACAATTATATCATAACCCCCGATTTATCTCCTGTCTCTTGTTGTGAGGGCAGAAAATCTCCGATTGTATGTGAATTATCCCATAGAGAGTTTTGGTGGTGTTATGGTAGAAAATGTTTTAACGCAAATCAGCTTGATCATATTGTCAGTGAGTGGAAATCGTACTCTCTAAGGGATTTTATCAAAATTCTCCAACTTCCGTTTGACGATGTTGGATACTACATCTTTGTTGGCGAGATAAATAGGCTGAATAGATTGCTGGAACGAATTAAATGTAAAGATTGCAACCACGTTTTGAGACCATCTAAACAAACCCATTTTGGGTTTTATCGGGTTTCACATTTCCGATGTAACAATGAGAACGTTAATTCCAGTCCTTGTCCTTCATTTCATAAAGAAATTTACTTAACACATTGTTTAAACAGCAAGTGCACGAATGTGATTGATGACAGAGTTGCTAAAAGATGTCCGAATGGATTTATAATTTGTGATAAATGTGGCAGCTGCTGTTCTAATGATCAATTTGCCCGAAGAATACAATCACTAAAATCTAACGGACAAATCATTTCACAGAAATTGATCGATATGTTGACAAATCAATCTGGACATTGGGAAAGAGCTGAGTGTTATTGTTACAAGTGTCAGAAGGAAATGTCCGAAGATAAAAACGGTGGTTATCTATGTATTACATGCAAGGTGCATTATCACAGGTATAATGCATATGTGAGGTTCTATAAGGGCTATAAGGATGCACGAGAAAAAAAATACAGGGAAAAGCAAACCAAAGATTAATTCTTAACTTCACCTCCATCGCTCCATCGTCCGGTGACTTACCCCGAGAGTTTGCGCAGCTTTTTGATTATCTCCGTCATGGTTTTCGATAGCCCATTCTTTGAGCTTCATTCTGAGAGACTTTAGGTAGTCATCGTATTTCAAACCCGTTTGAAAATAAATACCCTCTTCTAGCCATTTAGCGCTTTCAGGATATGAATTATATTCATTAAACTGCATGTGAGTCATGGCATGTGCTTCCTCTGATGATAAACCGATTTGAATAAATTGAAAGTAATTTATTGCCAACTTGTCTAAATCCCGGAAATTTCCGTGAAGGCGATCCGCATTAGATTCAAGCCACTGCCGGAAACTCTCATCAGGCATATATCTTAATGGAAATTTCATCTTTTTCCATGTTGCTATGAAATCACTCCAAACATTACTTTGAGTTTGTTTCAATTCTGGAAATTGGACGACCAATTTGAAGCCTCACCATAAAGAGCTACAGTCAAATATAAAATTTATTTTTTTTGTAGTGGTTGTTGTTGTCCTGTTGAAATGTGGGAAACTCTGTATAGCCTCGCGGGTGAGGCTGGAGTTTTCCATATTTCAACAGGAACTCTCTTGGTGGAAGGTTCTTCATTGATTCATGCGGTCTTTCGTTGTTGTACATCCATATCCATGAATTGGCGAAGTCCTGAGCCTGGTCAACAGCCTCAA
>JAIBBG010000042.1 GCA_019694805.1 Flavobacteriales bacterium
TGGTGACATCGATGGATGGGAAAATCCGGATTGTTTTGATTTGGATGGTGATCATGTCATCACCACAAACGATGTTCAGATTTTTATGGGAAATTTCAATTGCAGCGGAAGTGATTGTCTGGCCGACTTCAACCAAAGTGGTTCAACAGACATCACAGATTTGATAGTGCTCATCAGTGATTTCGGCGAAACATGTCCTTAATCTAATCGCTCAAGTGACTGTTGCCTGAACATAGCGGCATACAATCCGTTTGTCGCCATCAACTCTTGGTGATTGCCTTCTTCCCGGATTTTACCATGGTCTAAAACAATGATGTGATCCGCATTCCTCACACTGCTGATGCGATGTGCAATGATAATCCCGGTGCGTTGTGTCAGTGCTTTGTTGAGTGATGACAAAATGTGTTCTTCTGTTTCTGTATCCACAGCACTCAAACAATCATCAAAAATGAAGATATCCGGATTTTTGATCAGGGCTCTGGCGATTGATATCCTTTGTTTTTGTCCACCACTTAAATTAATGCCTCGTTCGCCAAGTATGGTGTGATATCCATCTGCGAATCCTTCTATGGTTTGATGAATGTCCGATGATTGCGCTGCGTGCACAATTTCATCGTCACTGACATCGTCTTTACCAAATGAAATATTGTTCCTGATCGAATCGGAAAACAGAAATACTTCCTGTGGTACATATCCTATGCTGTTACGTAAATGGTACAAATCATGCTGTTTAAGCGGTTTCCCATCGATGAGGATTTCTCCTGTGGTCGGATCAATCATACGCAACATCAAATTCGCTAGAGTGCTTTTACCACTTCCGGTGCGACCTATGATACCTAAGGTTTTGCCGCTCATGATCTTGATGGAAATGTCATCAATGGCAGTAATCCCTGTATCTGGGTAGGTATATGTCACATGGTTGAAAGTAATCTCTCCTTTCAATGGCGTCATGTCCGTTCCTGTATTCTGAATTGCTGGTGTAGTTTTTAAAAATTCATTGATCCTTGCCTGACTTGCTTCGGCTTTTTGCACCAAGCTGGTTACCCAACCTACAATCGCAAAAGGCCATGTGAGTATATTCACGTAAAACACAAATTGAACGATCACGCCGGAAGTGATCTCACCGGCAATTACTTTTTGTGCTCCAACATAAACCGTGAGGAGCGTGCTCAAGCCAACCAACAACACCATGACGGGCATAAAGAAAGCATCGGCTTTCACGAGCTTCAATTGTTTTTCTTTGTATGAAGTGCTTTCGTTTTCAAAAATGCCGGCGAAGTATTTTTCTCGGTGAAATCCTTTCAATATCCTAATACCGGAAATGGTCTCCTGTACCATGGTGCTTAGCTTCGATTGATGCGATTGTACCTGATCTGTTCTTCGATTGATCATGGTACTCACATAGAATATGGCTACCATCATGAAAGGTAACGGAGATAATGTGTACAACGTGAGTTCAC
The DNA here is from genome assembly GCA_019694805.1 of Flavobacteriales bacterium. Lineage (GTDB taxonomy): Bacteria > Bacteroidota > Bacteroidia > Flavobacteriales_D > Sanyastnellaceae > JAIBBG01. The sequence continues at coordinate 1,461 of JAIBBG010000042.1, forward strand.
GATCAATCTTCCACATCACTACGATACACATGACCAACAACACCAAGAGATTAAGGGTATACATCACTGCCGGACCCAAATACATCCTGACACGATTCACATCTTCACTGATTCTATTCATGAGATCACCCGTACGGTTCTGCTTATAAAATGTCAGATCAAGCTCCTGATACTTGTCGTAAATCTCATTCTTCAAATCGTATTCAATGTGCCGCGACATCACAATAAGCGCTTGTCGTTGATAAAAAAGAAAGATTCCTTTCATCACAAAAAGAAGCAAGTACAATCCCGCAAGCAACAATCCTGTCTTCAATATCACTGAAGCATAGTTTGAATGATCGATCTCAAAGGGCGGAAGATTCGCGCCAAAAAATGAAGCGATATGCCGAAAAGTCGATGGTTGCTCAACGATCACCGTTTCTGAATCCGACGACTGCACTTTGCCAATGGCATCGGCCAAAAGATCAATCCCATCTCGGACCACCACTGGAGCATAAACCGCGAAAATGTTGCCGGCAACAATGAGCAAAAAGCCCATGAATAATCTTCCACGGTATTTCCAAAAATACTTGTTGAGATATTGCAGGTTCTTCATGAGCAAATAATCCTTGCAAATATCCGATGACAATGGCGTGCAGGGATGATGACTTTGTTTGTGAATTTAAAATTGAAAATTCCAGGTAACGCTCGGTAGAATAGGGAAGAGGCTGACCTGATAGGCTTTGATTTGCAATGTGCCGCTGGAAAGATCACCATCATTCCCGAAATAGATGAAGTATGGATTTTTTCTATTGTACAAATTGTACACAGAAAAATTCCAATTGCTGGATACTTTCTTCTTTCTTTCTACCATTTCGCCGGTCTCTTTGTCTTTGCGCATTTTCACCTTTTTGGGATAAACTGTCACTGAGATATCCGCCCGGTGATATGGCGCCATGCGGAAACTATTTTTTGGTCCATATACATCAACGACACGTCCTTCGTAAAAATACCTTTCAACTGGAAGCGTAATTGCATTCCCTGTTGCATAGACAAAGACAAAACCAAAATCTACGCGTTCGCTGATCTGATAATTGGTCACCAAACTAAGATCATGTCTTCTGTCCCATCTTGTAGGATAAGGATCTCCATCGTTGAATTCGGAAAAAACACGTTCGGTTTTCGACCAGGTATAGCCAAACCAACCATTCAATCTTCCTACACGCCTCTTCAGAAAAAATTCAGCACCGTAACTATATCCCCTTCCGTATACCAATAAATTGTCGATGTTGTCATTTACTGTTTGATCTGGTTGAGCACCTTCTTTGTATTCACTTTGGTTGCTCATGGTTTTATAATAAACCTCTACACTGCTTTCCCATTTGTCATCGTCGAAATTTTTGAAGTAACCTGCACTGTATTGCACGCCAATTTGTGGTTTCAACAAATCTGTGCTTGGCAACCATACATCTGTTGGCAATGAAGTAGGAGAGAGGCTGGTCAAATGGATATATTGAAAATTTCGCATGAAGCCTGCCTTAATGCTTGAGGTTTTATCAATGGAATATCGCACACTGAGCCGGGGTTCAAATCCGAAATAGGATTTCACCAAATCATTTTTCTGATAACTGATCACCGTCGTTGCACCGGGAATGCCAACATTGATATCCGGCTCGTGAACGTATCTATCGAACGGCCCGACATGGAAAAAACCAGAATAGCGGATTCCTGCATTGATACGAAGATCTTCATTGATGTCAAATTCATCGAGCACGTAAATGGCTGTTTCATGGGATGTCAAATGGACTTCCTTGCCGGTATCGAACTCAGTATCGCCACTTTTGGCATATACACTGTTCGGCATAAAATCATGGTGGGTGTATTCCATGCCCCACTTGATGTTGTGGAGATAGTTCGGATAATAATTCCACTGGATCTTTCCGCCGTAATCGCGAATACCACTACTCAGCCTGAATTCAAATTCATCCTGCACTGCTCCAAATGAGAACTTGTAATCTGTGAAAGTTGCAATGGCATTCATGAAGAGTTTTTGATTGACCACACGATTCCACCTGATCGTTCCGGTAGCGTTGCCCCATGGGATTCTGGTACTGAATGCCGACTTCTTGGAATTGAAATTGAATACGTCTCTCCCAAAGTAACCGCTGAGGTATAAATGATCGCGATCACTCAATTTATAATTGATCTTGGCATTGAGATCGTAGAAATAATATCCCGAGCCGAATACATTGGATGATGGTTTGATAAAGGGCTTTAATAAAGCATCAATATATGTTCTTCTCGCACTGATGATGAATGAAGATGTGTCCTTTTTTATCGGGCCTTCAACAGTAAAGCGCGATGCAATGGTTCCAATACCGCCTTCTGCATGGTACTCTTTGACGTTGCCTTCTTTCAATGAAATGTCCAATACTGACGCAAGTCGTGTTCCATAATTGGATGGTATGCCTCCTTTGGTGAGTTCAAGGTTTTTTACAGCATCGGCATTGAATACGGAAAAAAATCCAAAGAGGTGTGAAGCGTTATACACTGTCGCATTATCAAGTAAAATGAGATTTTGATCTACTCCTCCACCGCGAACATAAAAACCAGCGTTGCCTTCACCACTGCTCTTTACACCGGGAAGAAGTGTAATGGTTTTCAATATGTCAATCTCGCCAAGTAAAACAGGAAGCTTCTTCACCTGATCCATCTCCAATCCAATTTTTCCAATATCCGTGCTTTCGGTATTTCTGCTTTTGTCTGCCTGAATCTCTACCGTAACAGTTTCAACTGTTTTAGGTGATAACGCAACATCGCGCTTTTCATCATGATGAAGCGATACACTGAATTGCTGACTCTGATATCCGATAAGGCTGTACTCAATGGTATAATCGCCTTCAGGTAAAGTGAGAGAATAGAACCCGTATACATTGGTGGCATTGCCTCTGGTTATTTCTTTCGCAGCCACTAACGAACCAATCAAAAATTCACCCGTGGTGGCATCTGTTACCACTCCGCTGATGGTGTAACTCTTTTTCAATTTTTCTTCCTGTCCCCATGAGGTATAACACATCGTGATGTTATACAAGAGCAGAAGGCCGATCTGTAGGAATAGTCTCATATCTCAGGGACCGCAAAATTAAGTGATAGTTTAACCTGGATCATGCAGTCGGGATAGTTATGAAACGCTAAAAGCCAAAAAGGATAAGCACTCCCTTGGATATTATTTGTTAGCGTATCACTCATACCATGAAAATAAAAATCGATCAAATGCCCGTCATTGAAGGATTTCAGCGCTGGAATGGATGACGATGGCATGATTTGGGTTGAAAGGTATTGTTTGGGGTGTGTACTGTCATTTACTTTCGCGCGCTTGCTACTACGATCTTATGTTCCTCCGAATTGCAACACTCTCCCTTTGGCTCGTCTTTGGCGCGAGTCACGTCATGGCGCAATTCGAAAAAAAGAACCTTGAAGCTTTTCATTTTGAAGAAGCTCCAGCCATCAATGGTGTACTCGACGATCCTTGTTGGAAAGATGCACCTATTGCTGATGGTTTTATCATGGATAATCCTTTCCCGGGAAAACCACTCGAACAAAAAACGGAAGTGAAAGTGGTCTATAACCATGAGGCGATCTTCATCGGATTCTTTTGTTATGATACTGCTCCCGACAGCATTTTGTCTCAGCTTTCTGGCAGAGATGTTTCAGGGAACACAGATTATTGCGGAGTAACTTTCAGTTGCTATCAGGATGGCTTGAATGGCCTTTCTTTTTTGGTGAATGTGAAAGGTGAACAATACGATGCAAGAAATACTGGTGACTATGAGGATTTGTCATGGAATGCTGTCTGGTATGTGAAAACCAAAAAGAATGATAAGGGTTGGGTCGCAGAGTTTAAAATCCCTTTTGCAGCATTGCGTTTCCCCGAAAAAGAAGAACAAACTTGGAATATCAACTTTGTTCGTGAAGTCCGCCGAACCAGACACCACGCTTATTGGAATGGGGTCAATCCTGTGGTTCCAGGTTATCTCACCCAGATGGGTACTCTTTCGGGCCTGAAAAATCTTAAACCTCCGAAGAGAATTTTCTTCTATCCTTATACTTCGGGTTACTACAATACCGCTGAAAATGGTGCAGGGAAAACTGATGGTGCATTCAGTTATAACCTGGGACTTGATCTCAAACTCGGATTGTCTGATGCATTCACCCTGGATGCTACATTGATTCCAGACTATGGCCAAACCATTAGCGACCAGCAAATCCTCAATCTCTCGGCTTACGAAGTTCAATTCTCCGAAAACAGACAATTCTTCATCGAGGGTACCGAACTCTTCTCCAGAAGTGGGATCTTCTATTCACGGAGAATTGGGTTTGATAGCCCGATCAGATTTAATGACGCCTATGCTTTGGCTGATTCAAATGAAGTTGTCACCGACAACCCCATGAAGGATCATGTTGTCAATGCCATCAAAATTTCTGGTAGGGATAAGAACAAACTCGGCATTGGTTTCTTCAACGCCGTGACGTCGCCAACCAATGCCACAGTGAGAGATACAATGACTGGTGTAGAACGTGAGATCAATACTTCTCCGTTGACCAATTACAATGTATTCGTGCTGGATCAAGTGCTTCCACACAATTCCTATTTTTCAGTGATCAATACGAGTGTCCTGCGCAATGGATCAGATTACGACGTGAATGTTATCGGAACTGAATTTGAATTCCGAGACAAGAAAAACAAATACAGTCTTTCAGGATCAGGAGCACTGAATACCAAATTCGGACGACAATTCAGCTTAGCAGATGATCGCTCGGATCAAGGTTATCGTGAGTCTGTGCAGATTTCTAAAATCAATGGCAACTTCACGTACAGTTTAGGGCAGTATATCGAAAGTGATACCTATGATCCTACGGACATGGGTTTCCTTCAAGCCAATAATGAGGTTGGTTTTTTCACTTCACAATCATACAATATCTATGAGCCCTTCGGGAGGTTCAACAACATGTGGCTGAACCTTTGGCTTTATTATTATCGCATGTACAAGCCAAGTGTCTACACGAATTTCAGTATCGAAAGTGATGGCGGTTTCAATACGCGAAAATTCAATACTTGGGGATATGACCTCGCGATTCAGCCATATCGCGGGTATGATTATTTCGAACCCAGAGTATGGGGCAGGTATTTTCAAACCTACCGATTTGGAAGGCTGGGTGTATGGTTTAGTAGTGACTACCGTAAAAAAATTGCTATCGATCTGAGTGTTTATGGTGCACAATACGAAAACAAGAACAGGTATATGTTCAACTGGAGAGTCGCTCCTAGATTTAGGATCAATGATCATCTTTTTATAACCTATGTCTATAGTTACCAAAGCATGATCAACGACATCGGTTTCGCATATGCATTCGAAGATGATGGTGCATCCCCGTTGTTCGGTACACGAGATGTGATCTCACATACCAATGTGCTGAACCTGAAATATGCCTTCAATCCATATATGAATGTGAATACGAGATTGAGACATTATTGGGGATATACCAGGTTTCATCATTTTCATCATTTGGAAAATGACGGCTCTTTGTCGGCATCTGAGTCAACAGCAGAGAACCAAAACTTCAACACGTTTACCGTGGATATGATCTACAACTGGATCATCACGCCGGGAAGTGAATTGAGTTTCGTTTGGAAACGCGCCATGACCGGTTTCAACAACCACGTTCCAAATGGCCTCATCGACGATATTCAAACAGTCGGTGATATCCCACAGGTGAATAGCTATTCCATCAAACTCATCTATTTTGTGGACTACCACCGGGTTTCTGATGCTCTCACCGGCCGTTCCAAACGAGCTGAATAACATTCGGTACGAATGATCCGGCTTTTTTCCTTCTATTCTATTATTTTGATAATGGGGTGCGTATATTTGTAAGGTGCTGCATTTCAGTTGCTTATTTTTAAATTGGGGCGTGAGGATGACTTTTTTTGAGGTCGAAAAGAATCCGTGCAACCTTTCGTGATCAATTTGGGTTTTTATGATAGATATGGACGAAATAAAGGAAATCATTGACGGCTGTATCCGGGGTGAAAAACGCGCCCAGGATAGGTTGTACAAGAAGTTTTCTTCTTTATTGTTCGGTATCTGCCTGAGGTATACTAAAAACAAAATGGAAGCCCAGGATGTGTTGCAGGATGTGTTCGTGAAAATTTACAACAACATCCATACTTATCATCATGATGGAAGTTTCGAAGGCTGGATGAGGAGAATTGCTGTGAATACTTCCATTACAAACTACCGGCGCAATTTGAAACATGCCTATCAGGATGACGTAGATGAGGTGGTGCGCTCCAAAGATGAACCGGTATACGCCGAAGACCTTGAATACACGGCTGAAGAAATGATGAATTGTATTCAAAAACTACCGATGGGTTACAAGACAGTCTTTAACCTTTATGTAGTCGAAGGATTTATGCACAAAGAAATTAGTGATATGCTGGGAATTGATGTCAATACCTCAAAATCTCAGCTCTCACGAGCCAAAACTTATTTGCAAAAAGAACTGCAATCAATCAGTAAAATCAAATCAAACGTAAGATGAGTGACGAAAGGTTTTTTCAACAGGTAAAAAGCTCGCTGCATGATTATCAGCCTGCCGTAGACGCTTCTGTTTACTCCGGCATGAGACGTAAATTGTGGTGGAGCAATTTCACCAAATTAAGTTTCGCCCGATTCAACATGTACTACCTGCTTTTGCTGCTGGGTACTTCATCTGCCATTGTTTATTACAATATGGATGGCCAGCCCGGAAGTTGCGGAACAAACGCTCCTGTTACCTCGCAGGATCACCAACAAGTGATCACACAGCCTGTTGCTGCGGAGCCGATCACTGAAATGGCACCGGTTCAGAATACTTGTCAGCCTCAGACTGACGCGGTTACCGCACAAAATAGAACAAATCATGAGCGTCCTCAGGTGCGTGAAAACAATGTCATTCAGGATGGTAGCGTATCAACTAACGCTGATGATCAAAATCAATCTGAATTGCAGCCTGCTGGTGAAGTGAATGTTCCTGTTGTGACTAATACCGATGCTCCAACAAACCAGGCTATAACCGAATCAGGTACAACTCTGGAAACAACCGTAGAGCCTAAAGCGGATGCAACTAACAGTAAAAACGGAAAACGTAAATTGAGAGTGCCAATACCTAAGGATAAGAATCTTACAGAAAACTGAAAATTATTTATACAAGCTACACTTGGATTAAATTGCCCCGTTAACCAACACGGGAAAAAAATTGATGACAGGTGTGAAACCAAAAATGAAAGGCAATGCATGGAAATATGCGTTGCTTTTTCTTTTCATCAACCCGCTCTGGGCTTGGAGTGCCGGTTACTGGCCTGAATCAGATACCATCATCATCGACGGCGATGTGATCTATATCGAACGAGATGAAGATCCAGTGGATTTGGATTCTTTGGAACAAGCAGGGAAAAATGATGTGATCAAAAAACCGGTGCGGACTTTTCCCTGGAGTGTCGGAGTGCTGGGCGGTACAAATCTAACGTTGGGTTCATTCGGAACATCTGTGACCGATTTCACCCCACTCAACAATTTTACCGATGATAAAAAATCGGCGAAATTCAATTTGACGTATGGCCTTGATTTCTCCGGTAGGTTTTGGAGCTTCCCCGCTTTGAATGGTACCATGAACTTAAGTGCTCATGTGGGAGTGGCTATGAATGAAGTGGATGTTTCCTGCAATGCCATCGAAACCGATTCTCTGATACGCGATAGCATCATCCTTCTTCGATATACCGATAGCGAACTTTACCTTGAACATTTTGTCAGATTTCCTCCTCCCAATGAGCAATTCGGTGAATTGGATACGGCCATGATTGCCATCAAAAAAAATACGCTGAAGTATAAAACTTTGGATATCCCGATTAGACTCCGCATGACATACTCCCCGGAGAAAAGTCTTGCGTCCTTTTTCTTCGAAGTCGGTGTGGTGAAGCGTATCGTCCTGAAGGATCAAGATCTTGAATATTCCAATTACCTCATCAATTCAAAAGGTGAGTATTTGGAGATTTCACCGAATGAGTTTTATCCTAAAAACTTGATCAGACCAGTGTTTGCGATCGGGGCAGAAAGGAGATTGGAAACAAGCTCAGGTAACTCAGGATCATATTTTTCGATAGGAAGTGTGTTGAGCACTTCATTCCCCGCCACTTCTGTAAATGCGGGCTCTTTGTTCTATGTTGATGTCAGTACCATCGGACTTGCTGTTTTTTGCAGGTTTCATTTCTAACTACAGTTATTTCTGCAAACGTTTTTGCCGTCAAGGGCAACCTTTGCCTCTATTACTGTGTCTCTAATTTGTTAAAAGGAGGTGTTCCCTCCCTTCATTTGCTTTTTTAATTGTATTTTAGCCAGAACTAATCGGATCGCTGTGAATCGCTTATCGTTGTTATTTGCTTGCTTATGCTTCTCCGCCTTATCACAGGCGCAGATCCTCAATGGCAGCTTCGAACAGGTTTCATCGATTCCTGCAAACATGGGTCAATGGCAGGTTGTGACCGGTTGGACCAATGCCGGAAGCCTTACCGCATCTCCGGATTTCTATCACTATGACGGAACAATGGCCACTGATCTTCCTGAAACGCCGCTGGCTATCGTTCAGGCTTTCCAAGGTAGCGCTGTCATGGGATTTATCGCTTGTGGTAAAAATGGAACCAATCTTCGCGAATACCTTCAAACTGCTTTTTCTGCCCCACTTACCGTCGGAAAAAAATATTCCATCAGTTTTAGAATTACCAACGGAAGCCGCACATCCACTTCGCTTGGTGGCTTGGGAGTAGACAACATCGGCTGTTTCTTCTCGAACGGTGCTGTGGTTCAAACAAATCAAACACCACTCACCCAAGCGCCTCAGTTTGCCCTCACCAATGTATTGTACACCAATGAATGGAAGTCTGTGAGTTTTTCATTCACCGCTGATCAACCTTACACACACATGACCTTCGGTGTCTTCGGTGATGATAGCGATAAAACAATCGTGATTAGAGAAGGCGCTGATCCTCTTTTCGCATACTACTTCGTCGATGCTTTCACCATGGAATCACTCGATGATAATTTCGATCACGCCTACGGCGAAAAACTTCCCCCATCCGAACAACCAGGAAAGCCTCATATCAATCCGGAAAAGAACAACGATTCTCCATTCTTCGTCCCCAATACTTTTACTCCTGATGGCGATGGATACAATGAACTTTTTATTCCGGTTTCTAATACACTGAAAGATTGGGAACTTGAAGTGTTCAATAAATGGGGCGAACGTGTATTCTATACTACCGATGAATCCAGAGGTTGGGACGGAACATGGAATGGCAAATTCTGTGAAAACGGCAGCTACATCTGGCAAATTACCTACGTCGTCTTAGATGAACGCGAGAGACAAGTCAATGTCGAGGAAAAGGGAATTGTCAATCTCGTGAGGTAATAAGATAGGTCAACCTCCATTCTGCTTCCTAAACGTAATTTCGCGCACTATGCAGGTGCAGCAATTTCCATCCATTCAACTTATTCGTTACGATAAATTGATTCAGGATTTTATCCGTAAATCGACGGATTTAAAGTCATACGTCAGAGAGTTCGCTACCCTTGAATCGCTCTCAAAATATGCATCTCAACGAACATTTCCAACTCATCAGAGAACGTTATTGAAAGATGTTCTCATGACTCAATATGAGGACATCGAATGTTCTGAAACTGTCAGAGATAATATCCAAAAACTTACCAAGACCAATACTTTTACCGTTACTACTGGACATCAGCTTTGCCTCTTTACCGGACCACTTTATTCGGTGTTCAAAGTAGCGAGTACAATCAAACTCGCTCAACAAATACAAGATGTCAATCCGAATCTCAACATCGTCCCCGTTTTTTGGCTGGCTTCGGAAGACCATGATGCAGAAGAAATCAATCATGCGTATTTTTTTGGTAAAAAATTGACATGGCAAGTCCCATCATCAGGCGCAGTGGGTCGTTTCCCAACGAATAACATCGATGCAGTCTTGGACATGCTCAACGAATTATCTGGACATAACTGGAAGGCTTCTGATGTGATGTCTTTGCTGAAATTGGCTTACAGTAAACCTAATCTTTCTTCGGCAACAAGGTTTCTATTCAATGAGCTTTTTGGTCAATATGGCTTAGTCATTCTCGATGCTGATCATCCGGATTTGAAGCGGGAATTTCTGGAAGAAATGCAACTTGAATTGCTGGACGAAACTGCTTTTCATGCCATCAACTCGACGAATGAAAGACTGAAATCTCATGGATACAACACGCAAATCAATCCACGAAAAGTCAATCTTTTTTACCTGGATGATGGATTGAGAAATCGTATTGAAGCTGATCGGGAACACTGGTCTGTGTTGGATACCCACGTCAAATGGTCGCGTGATGAAATTCTGTCAATGGTAAAAGAGCATCCGGAAAAGTTTAGTCCGAATGTGGCTACCCGACCGATCTATCAGGAGAAGACGCTACCCAATCTTGCATATATAGGTGGTCCGGGAGAAATCGCTTATTGGCTTCAACTGAAAGATGCTTTTGGTGCTCACAAAGTTGACTTTCCATTGCTCATACTCCGCGACAGCGCTCTCTTGCTGAGTGATAAAATGTCTTCTAACATGAAGAAACTTGGACTGGATGTCGAAAACCTGTTTCAAGATTATCACGCTGTCGAAAAACAATTGATTCAAGCCGGTGATTTTTCGATGAGTGAAGAATGGAGCGCCATCGAACACATCATGAAAGGTTTGGAAACGAAAGTGAGCCAGATTGATCCAACACTGCTCGCAGCTGTAAGCGCAGAAACTAAAAAAATGAATCAAGGCCTTGATCAAATTGGTAAAAAGGTAGTGAAGGCCATGAAACAGAAAGAAGAGGTGAAACTGAATCAATGGAGTAAACTGCATGCTGAAGTTTTTCCGGATGGTGTTCTGCAGGAAAGACATGATAATTTTTTTCAATACAGAAATGCTTTCGGTGAGGATCTTATCCATATCATCATTCGTGAATTTGAACCTCTGAAAAACCAACTCACGGTGATTTCCAATCAATGATCATGATTGCTGATCGAGATAACTCTGCAGGATGATGGCCGCACTCATCATATCCAGATTACCCTTTTCTGCGCGTTGCGCTTTTTTGTAGCCTCCCATAATCAATGACTGTTGTGCCATTTTACTGGTGAACATTTCATTGACGCGGTAGATGGCTACATCGGGAAATTTTTGACGAAGCTTTTGAGCAAATTTTTCCTGCTCTTCTGTGATCGCAGATGCCTGTCCATTCAACCGTTTGGCTTCTCCCAATACCATAATTTGTACTTTCTCTTTTTGTATGAGTGAAACAAGGTATTCGAGAATTTTTACGGTCTCTATGGTGGCCAATGGCGAGGCAATCATCCCTCTGTCATCAGAGATCGCTACACCGGTTCGTTTTGACCCGTAGTCCAGTCCTATTACTTTCGGCAATTGAAATGATTTATGGGGTGAATATGCACCAACTATTTTTGACCAGAGAAATCTTATGATGGATATACAAGAAATGATCAGTTCAGCCTGGGATAACCGGGATATGCTGAATGAACCCAAGACACAAGAAGCAATTCGTTTTGTGATTGAGGAACTCGACAAGGGGAGACTGCGCGTTGCTGAACCTTCGGCCCTTGGATGGCAAGTGAATGAATGGGTGAAGAAGGCAGTGGTGATGTATTTCCCTATCCAAAAAATGCAGGTCACTGAAGCAGGACCTATGGAATTCCACGATAAAATGGAATTGAAACGGAATTATGCTTCACTCAACGTTCGTGTAGTACCACACGCGATCGCTCGCTATGGTGCTTACCTCGCTCCGGGTGTTATCATGATGCCAGGCTACGTGAATATCGGCGCATACGTGGATTCCGGAACGATGGTAGATACCTGGGCAACTGTTGGTAGCTGTGCGCAAATTGGCAAAAATGTGCACCTCAGCGGTGGAGTAGGGATTGGTGGTGTACTCGAACCGCTTCAGGCTGCGCCTGTCATCATCGAAGATGGTTGTTTCATCGGCTCTCGATGCATCGTGGTGGAAGGTATTCGTGTGAGAAAGGAAGCTGTTTTAGGAGCAAATGTTGTTCTTACCAAAAGCACCAAAATCATTGATGTTACCGGACCGGAACCTGTTTACCTCGATGGTGAAATTCCAGAACGTTCTGTGGTGATTCCCGGGAGCTATACCAAAAAATTTCCTGCCGGTGAATTTCAGGTGCCTTGCGCCATGATTATTGGTCAGCGTAAAGCAAGCACCGATCTGAAAACTTCTCTCAATGATGCCCTTCGCGATTTTGGTGTTTCTGGTTAATTCAATTCGAACTGAAAAAATTCCTCGTCATACAAACTGCATTCATCGGTGATGCCATCTTGGCCTCCGCGGTGACGGAAAAACTATATCGATTTTTTCCGGAAGCAAGAATTGATATCCTCGTGAGAAAAGGAAACGAATCTCTTTTCGTAAACCATCCTCATATTTCAACTTGTTTGATCTGGGATAAAAAGGAAAACAAATACAGCAATTTGTTTTCGCTGTTGAAACGCATAAGGCAAACGCAATACGATGCAGTAATCAACCTCCAACGTTTTGCCGCATCTGGATTACTCACGGCATTCTCAGGTGCAGAAATGAAGATCGGGTTTGATAAAAATCCTCTCTCATTTCTTTTTACGGTATCAAAGAAACACGTGATAGGTAGTAAAAATAATCCTGGGAAACATGAGGTGGAAAGATGTCTCAGCTTATTGGATAACCTAACCGATACATCCCCGCAAAAACCAAAATTATTTCCTTCGCCCGACGATTTCGAAGTCATCCGTGATTACACACAAACGCCATTTGTTACCGTGAGTCCTGCTTCTGTTTGGTTCACCAAACAAGTGCCCGAAAATCAATGGCTGTTGTTGATTGATGCTCTGAAGTCACATAAAATTTATTTGTTGGGTGCCGCACAAGACAAAGCACTTTGTCAAAAATTGTGCATGGGAAATGATCATGTAGTTTCATTGGCTGGCGAACTTTCTTTGTTGCAATCGGCAGCGCTGATGTCGAAAGCTATCATGAATTACACTTCAGATAGTGCTCCTATGCATTTGTGTTCTGCCATGAATGCACCGGTAACCGCTGTCTTTTGCAGCACGATTCCGGAATTCGGTTTTGGTCCGCTTTCAGATCGCTCATTCGTTGTTGAGACCACTGAAAAACTCGATTGCAGACCTTGTGGTTTGCACGGATATCGCGAATGTCCTCAGGGTCATTTCAAATGTGGAATCCTTCATTTGGAGCGAGCTGCTTCGAACGTAAATCGATCTGAAGCATGAGTTCTTTTCGCACTGAAATAACCATCGCACCGGCTCCTTTCCGGTTGAACCATCAACATCGCATCGTCTCTTATGGTTCCTGCTTCGCTGAAAACATGAGCGAAAAACTCGAATGGTATCGTTTTGCTACCAATACCAATTCGCATGGAATCATTTTCAACCCGTATTCTGTCGCAATGGCATTGGAAGATGTCATCTCTCTTCGAAAATACCATTCAAGCGATTTGATATTTGCGAATGGGTTTTATCATAGCATGAATCATCACGGTCGCTTCAGCGGTGAAAATCCTGATGTCGTATGTGATGAAATCAATCAGGAGATCGAAAGAATGCACCGTGACTTGAAAGAGGCCAACTTATTATTGATCACATTCGGTACTGCTTGGTACTACAGGCTTCTAAGCAATCAGCAAGTGGTTGCAAATTGTCATAAAATGCTGGGTTCAGATTTTTCAAAAGAAATGGCCGCCGCTCAGGAAATCGTTTCAACTTGGAAAAGAATCATCGATCAGCTATTACAATTAAACCACAACTTGAAATTGGTTTTGACGGTAAGTCCGGTGCGCCATCTTCGTGATGGTTTTCATGAAAATCAATTATCGAAAGCCAACCTGCTGCTGGCAGTTGATGAATTGTGCAAGTCATTCAGCCATGTTCACTATTTCCCTTCTTACGAAATACTCATGGACGATTTACGCGATTATCGGTTTTGTACCGATGACATGGTACATCCTTCGCAAGAAGCCATTGGTTACATCTGGGAAAAATTCAGCCAGTGGTTAATGGATGATCAAACGCTGAATCTTCTCAAAAGCCTGAATCCTTTGCTGAAATACCTGGATCATCGCCCATTGAAAATAGGGATCGACCAGCATCAGATCATCGTATCACAAAAGGAAAAAGAAGTAGAAAACTTGATTTCGGAATTTCGCCAGGTAAATGCCATGAAATAAAAAAGGGGCCGCAACTGCGACCCCTGAAATATGCTCAAGGAATGAATCAATTGGTTGATTCTCCTACTTTATCTACTGAAAATGCACCTGTAGTTTTGTTGATGTGAATGGTCAACGATGCATTGTTGTTCTGAAGATTGGTATGTCCACCTTCTCCTTGAAGTGCTCCGTCGTTTGCGGTAACTGAAAAAGTCATAGACAGAATTCTTCTTTGGTTGTCGAATTGCGGCATGTATTTAAAATCAAACCCTTGTGCTTTCAATTCATTGCGCAGTTGTAACAATCCTTCACGGGTTGTTGCTCCATTGATGGTGAAGTGGGCCTCGGTCGAAGTGATGGTGTTTTGAGCAGACAATGCGAATGTGCATGTCATGACCAGAGCGAAAAGGATAGCTTTGATTTTATTCATGGTTTTTTGCTGTTTCTTGATTTGATGACCACGAAAATACAAAAAAGGTTGTCTTCTCATTCCATTTTAGCCGGTCAGCGTTTGAGATCTTTGATTCGGACTGAATTTGTTGCCCGGTGAAAGAACGTAATTTTGTCACTTTCTATTCTGAAAACATGAAATCCGTTACAAAAAGTAAAATGGCCGATGAAATCAAAAAGGACTTATTCAGTTCTGATGAATCCATCGTTCAAAGTGCCCTCAACCGATGCAGGGAAGAAGGTATGGCTTCACTCGTAGAACCACTCATTGCTTTTTATGCTTCCAGCCCGTCTATTGCCCTCAAGGAACAAGTAGCCGATATGTTGGGATCGCTCAAAGTGAGCCAGGTGGAGACCTACTTCATTGCTGCACTGAAAAATCAAGACATGAAGCAAATTTGGCAAGACTTGGTTTCCTTCATGTGGAATTCGGGTCTGCAGCCTGTCAATGATCTCACCGTCATAACATCATTGGCTCTGAAAGGTCAATACATGCTCACCCTCGAATGTCTCACGCTTCTTGAAAGCATTGATGCAGATGTGCCTGAGGATGTTATTCTGGAATGCATCACCTTGATGAAGACAAAATCAACAGATGGCCTTCAAGATGATGTCAAGAAACTGCTTACAGCTTATATGACACTACTCGAAGAAATGCGCATTCGGAATGACCTCAGAGATTGATATGAATTTTCCATTGCATTTTTCTGAAGAAGTTCAACTTGCCCGTAAGTCGGGCAAACCCATTGTTGCACTCGAAAGTACGATCATCTCTCATGGAATGCCTTTCCCTGAGAACCTCTCAGTAGCAAACGATGTTGAAAATGTGGTGAGAGAACACGGGGCAGTTCCTGCAACCATTGCTGTGATGGAAGGCCGTGTGCATGTGGGGTTGAACCCTATGGAACTGGAGTCTTTCGCCAATAGAAAAAATGTGATGAAATGCAGCCGACGCGATCTCCCGCTGGCCATTTCACAGCGTCGCGATGGCGCTACGACTGTAGCAGCCACCATGATTGTGGCTGCAATGGCCGATATCAGGATTTTTGCTACCGGCGGAATCGGAGGGGTTCATCGACATGCAGAATCTACATTCGATATTTCCGCAGACCTCACCGAATTGAGCAAAACCAATGTCGCAGTGGTTAGCGCAGGTGCAAAAGCCATTTTGGATTTGCCCAAAACGCTGGAGTATTTGGAAACCATGGGGGTGCCTGTTATTGGTTTTGGCACGGATCATTTCCCTGCATTCTATTCTGTTTCGTCGGGATTGAAATTGCCCATGAGACTGGATACTCCTCAAGAGATGGCCGAATTTCTCCATGCAAAATGGAGTATGGGGCTTCATGGTGGTGTGATCGTGGCTAATCCTATTCCTGAGGACGCAGCATTAGATGCTGAGGATATGGAGAAGGCCATTCAAGAGGCCATCCTTCAGTCGGTATCGAAGGGCATTGGGGGAAAAGAACTTACGCCATTTTTATTGAAATTTCTCAATGAATTCACCGCAGGGAAAAGTCAGGTAGCGAATCGTGCCCTGGTGCTGAATAATGCGGCTGTCGCAGCAAAGATTGCCATCGCCTTGCGTGATTTATGACCTGAACTACGCTCATCAACGTGGGTATTTCGATGAATTCAATGTTGGCTAAAACTGATACTTGTTTGTACCCGGAATCGATTTGTTTGCATCATTCTCAAACTATCTTCGCACCATGTCAAAATCATTCGAAACTCCAGATTATATCCTGACCGAAGAAAAAATCCGGCAGAGACTGCTGGATGATTATCGCCTCGCTTGTATTTCCCGAGAAGCCTCGCTACTCGGTCGTAAAGAAGTTCTCACCGGGAAAGCCAAGTTTGGAATTTTCGGTGATGGAAAGGAAGTCGCGCAGATCGCTATGGCACGCCAATTCAAAAATGGCGATTGGAGAAGTGGTTACTACCGCGATCAAACATTTATGATGGCCATCGGTGAGCTCACCGTTCAACAATATTTTGCGGCTCTCTATGCTCATACTGATGTATTGCACGAACCTGCAAGTGGTGGCAGACAAATGGGTGGACACTACGCGACCCGCACCTTGAATGACGATGGCTCATGGAAAAATTTAAGTGAAAGAAAAAACTCCTCTGCTGATATTTCACCAACAGCCGGACAGATGCCGCGTTTGTTGGGTTTAGCTCAAGCTTCCAAAGTTTTCAAAAACAATCCGGATCTCGCTTCATGGACACAGTTTAGTCAAGGTGGTCATGAAGTCGCTTTTGGCACCATCGGAGATGCTTCCACATCTGAAGGACTTTTCTGGGAAAGCATGAATGCAGCTGCTGTGTTGAGTGTGCCGATGTGTATGAGTGTTTGGGATGATGGCTGGGGAATCAGTGTCCCGAAAAAATACCAAACCGTGAAGGAGAGTATTTCGGAAGCTTTAAAAGGATTCGAAAAAGCAACCACCACCAACGGTATCAAAATTTTCAAGGTAAAGGGATGGAATTATCCTGAATTGCTCATGACCTACGAAAAGGCAGTGAACTATTGCAGAGAAAACCACATTCCAGTTCTTGTACACGTCGATGAAATCACACAACCGCAAGGCCACAGCACGAGCGGTTCTCATGAAAGATATAAGTCAAAGGAATTGCTCGCTTGGTATGATGATTACGATTGCATTGCTCAATTGAGGAAATTCATCATCATGGATGGCGCAGCCAATGAACGTGAGCTCGATGAAATCCGCGAAGAAGCAAAACGACAAGTGCGCCAGGAACAAAAAGAGGCCTGGGCTGCATTCAGAGCAGACATCGATCGCGACGTGCAAATGGCTGTCTCTCTCATGTCAACCGTCGCTGAAGAGGGAAATGCTCAAGTGGTCGGCATTGTAGATTCATTGAAAAAAAATACAGAAGCCATCCGCAAGGATATTTTTATTGCGGCTAAAAAAGTCATCAGAATCGCAGGGAAAAAATCTTCCCCTGCTATGGCATTATCGGCATGGCTCGAAGAGTTGCGCACCAACTGTGAAAAAAGATATAGCTCATCTCTTTATTCTGAATCTGGGTTCTCAGCGTTGAAAGTTGCTCCAATTGATCCAGTGTATGCCGATCAACCGGAATGGGTTGATGGCAGAATCATCATCAGAGACAACTGGGATTATGTATTGAAAAATCGCCCGGAAACACTCATCTTCGGAGAAGACGTTGGAAAAATTGGTGGCGTAAATCAAACCTGCGAAGGTCTTCAGGAAAAGTATGGTGAACTGCGCGTGAGTGATACCGGTATCCGTGAAGCGACCATCATCGGTCAAGGTATCGGAATGGCCATGCGCGGACTCCGACCTATTGCAGAAATTCAATATTTGGACTATCTCTTTTATGCACTTCAACTGATGCGCGATGATCTCGCAAGCGTGAGATATCGAACAGCGGGAGGTCAAAAAGCACCACTTATCATTTCAACGCGCGGTCATCGATTGGAAGGGGTATGGCATGCCGGTAGCCCAATGGGATCGATCATCAACAGCGTGCGAGGAATGTATGTGTGTGTTCCAAGAAATATGACACAGGCTGCCGGTATGTACAATACTTTGTTGCAAGCAGACGAGCCAGCACTTGTTGTCGAATGTCTCAATGGATACAGATCAAAAGAAGCCATGCCTTTGAATATTGGCGAATTCCGACTTCCACTGGGTATTCCTGAAGTTGTCAAAACAGGTTCTGATATCACGGTGGTTTCTTATGGATCAACTTTTAATGTCTGTCAGCAAGCTGCCGAACAACTCGCAGAAACTGGTGTTTCCGTTGAACTGATCGATGTAAGAACCTTACTTCCATTTGATATTCATCATAGCATCGTTCAATCATTGAAAAAGACCAATAGGGTGCTTTTCGTGGATGAAGATGTACCTGGCGGAGCCACTGCTTTTATGCTTGATCAAGTATTGAATGTGCAAAAGGGTTATATGTATCTGGATAGCCAACCTGTGACCATGTCAGCAAAACCGCATCTTCCTGCATATGGCACTGATGGTGATTATTTCAGCAAACCTTCCACAGAAGATATCTATGATGTTGTCATGGAAATGATGACAGAAGCCTATCCGTCTCGATTCTGATCGTTGAAGATTTCGTGGGTCGAAGGGCTATAGCATATCCGACTTTGCTATATTCGCTTTATGTTGATGAATCACATCCTGAAGGTGAGAATGGCCTTCCTGTTTGCACTTGGTATTTTTTTCTGCTCTGTTTCATCTGTCGCTCAGGTGATTAAGGGCAATGTGGTGGATGCCGTAGGTGGTGTTCCCCTATTTGCCGCTCTTGTGAGCGAAAAAGGTACCACCAACGGTGTTCAAACTGATTTCGATGGTGAATTCAGTTTGAAAGTGAATGCATTGCCCACAACGATACTCATCAATCTGGTGGGTTATCAACCCGTGGAAATGGAGATCAGCAGCGCGGATAAAAGAATTTCCATTTCAATGGTGGCTGTCGAAAATGTTCTGGAAGCCGTTGAAGTTGTGAGCGACAGAATGCTGGAGAAACAAAAAAAATCTCCCCTGTCCGTAGAAAACATGGACGCCATCGCCATCAAAGAAGTGCCTACCGGAAATTTCTATGAGGGTCTTGCATCCTTGAAAGGGGTGGATATGGCTTCCGCAAGTCTTGCATTTCGCGTCATCAATACACGTGGATTCAACAGCACTTCTCCTGTGCGCGTTTTACAAATCATCGACGGGGTCGATAACCAATCACCAGGGTTGAATTTTTCACTCGGAAATTTTCTCGGTGCTCCTGATTTGGATGTGAAAAGTGTGGACATCGTTCAAGGGGCAAGCAGTGCTTATTATGGACCAGGTGCTTTTAACGGAGTGATCAGCATGGAAACCAAAGATCCATTCCTGATTCCTGGTCTCAGCGCGAACCTGAAGGTCGGTGAAAGAAGCCTCGTACAACCATGTATCCGTTGGGCTGATTACTTCAAGAATTCAAACGGTAAAGCTTGGTTTGCATACAAATTGAACCTCTGTTATCTGACTGCGAAGGACTGGCATGCCAACAACTATGATCCAATTTATGGCAGTGTTAATGGAGCATCGAACCCAGGGAGATTTGATGCCGTGAATATCTACGGTGACGAATACTTCGGAGCAAACAATTATTCTACTGCTGCTCCTTTTTCACAACAATATCGCGGGCTGGGAACTTTCTATCGCACTGGATATCGTGAAGAGGATCTGGTCAATTACAACACGGAAAATCTGAAAGCCAGTGTGGCAATGCATTTTCGACTCAATCCGGATTTGGATTATGAATCTCCGGAAATCATTCTGCAAAGCAACTATGGCAAAGGTACCACCGTTTATCAGGGAGATAACCGTTTTAGCCTAAGGGATATTCAGTTTTTTCAAAATAGAATTGAACTCAGGAAAAAAGGAAAATTTTATTTAAGGATGTATGCTACGCATGAAAATGCAGGCAATAGTTTCGATCCATATTTCACGGCTAAAAAATTATTGGAAGAAGCAAGATCAAATGATGAATGGGCTTCGGTGTATATCAAATATTGGCAACAGAAAGTCATTCCAAGAATGAATGCCCTTGGATATCCGGAACTGGTCCAAAATCCCGACTGGCCGGGTCCCGTGGTAGATTCTTTATATCAGCAATTTTATTTGCCATACAGCAACACAGCTTGGATGAACACCTATCAGGATTCATTGACGGCATGGCATAGTTGGGTAGAACAATTGACCAATGCAGGTAATGCCGGCATACCCATCGACACGTTGGGATATTTTGAACCCGGTTCTGATCGATTCAATGAGGCTTTCAAACGAATCACTTCTGCTAAAAACAACGAAGGCGAAGGCGGTACACGTTTTTATGACCGATCTGCTTTGTATCAAGTTCAAGGTGAACACCAATGGTCGTTCGTTAAAGTGGATGAAGTAAGGGCGGGATTCAGTGCGAGACTTTATACGCCGGATTCTGATGGTACCATCTTCACAGATACACTCACTCAGCACATACAGGACAATGGCGCCGGTGGTTCTGATACAACGTATACCAAAAATAAATTCACCAATTCTCAATATGGATTTTATGTTGGTGCTGAAAAAAAGATCAAGGACAAACTCATCATCAACGCCACTGCAAGGGTAGATAAGAACCAGAATTTCGATGCTGTGTTTACACCTGCACTTTCTGTGGTTTATTCACCCAAACAAAATCACTTCCTGAGGTTTTCATTCTCAAGCGCTGTGCGCAATCCAACGCTTACTGATCAATACCTGAACCTCAATGTTGGTCCTGCTACACTTCGTGGTAATCTGGAAGGTGTGGATAGCCTGATTACTCTGGAATCTTTCACTGAGTGGCGCGATAC
Organism: Flavobacteriales bacterium; assembly: GCA_019694805.1. Lineage (GTDB taxonomy): Bacteria > Bacteroidota > Bacteroidia > Flavobacteriales_D > Sanyastnellaceae > JAIBBG01. The sequence continues at coordinate 22,630 of JAIBBG010000042.1, forward strand.
ACAAAAGCCTTCATCACTCAAATACTTCAACATCGATCCTATCAGACCTGAAGAAGCGAAATCGTTTGAAGTGGGTTATCGCGGCACCATTGCAGAAAAAATATTTGTGGATGCCTCCGTATACACGACGTTCTACCAACATTTCATCGGATATAAAATTGGTATAGATGCTGAATTTGATTCAACAGGTCAAATTGAAAATTACTCCAAGATCAAAGTCTATCGTTATGCAGCAAATAGCGAAAACCAGGTGATTACCCAAGGTGCCAATATTGGAGCCAACTATTATTTCTACAAACAACACGCGTTTACCTGCAACTATTCCTATAACAAATTGGCAAAAGCAGATGAGAATGATCCGATCATTCCTGCATTCAATACTCCGCTGCATAAATTCAATGCAGGTTTTAATGCCAGAGATTTATGGCCTGATGCACATGGAAATACTTGGGGATATGCTGTGAACTACAAATGGGTGGATAGATATTTTTGGGAAGGCTCTCCTCAATTTACAGGGCCTGTTCCGGCATTCACCGTGATCGATGCCCAAATCAATTTTACATTGAAAAAAGCTTCGACCAATTTCAAATTAGGCTGTTCGAACCTGTTGAATAACATGCATATCGAAGCTTATGGTGGACCCGAAATCGGCAGAATGGCCTTCTTCGCCATTCAGTATGATTGGAATAAGAAGAACTAGGTCATCAATGCTGTTGTGATAACTGTGTTGGCAGTTTCACGTCAAGTTTTGTCTCAGAAACGGGGAAAACTGATACTTTTGAGGAAAAATCAAAACAATTAATCCAGTTTAACAATGAAGAAAATCTCTACTTTGATTGCAGCATTCGCCATACTGAGTAGCATTGGAGTAAACGCACAGCGTTATCTCACTGAAGTCTTCACAGACGTAGATGTGACCTCCGATGTAACTTATGGTATGAATGCCACAGTGATTGCCTACACTCAGCTCGGTCAGGCAATTCCTGAACAACTGAAAATGGATGTGTATACACCAAGCGGCGATACAGAAACAGATCGCCCGCTGATCCTGTACTTCCACACAGGAAATTTCCTACCTCACCCACAAAATGGCAGCCCTAGTGGTACAAGAACTGACTTGAACGTCGTTGAAATGTGCACCCGTCTTGCCAAAATGGGTTATGTGGTGGCTTCATGCGATTATCGTCTGGGTTGGAATCCGGTTGCAACAGAACAAGATGAAAGGGTTTATACCCTGATCAATGCTGCTTACCGCGGCGTTCAGGATTGCAGAACGGCTATCCGCTATTTCCGCAAGACAGAAGCAGAAAACGGGGATCCTTATGGTATCGATCCAACACGCATCTGCGTTTGGGGTCAGGGTGCCGGCGGTTACATCTCTTTTGCTGCTGCAACCATCAATTCTTACGCTGATATCGCTATTCCAAAATTCACCCGCGAAGTTGAAGTTCCTCCAGGATCTGGCAACTTCATTCCGGTGCCAATGGTATTGGAAGCTGTAAATGGTGATATCTACGGAACTTCAGTAGGCATCAATCCTACAGATGGCGATACCCTTTGCTACATCAATCACCCTGGATATTCTTCAGACTTCAATGTCATGGTGAATATGGGTGGTGCTTGTGGTGATAGCACATGGGTAACTGCTAATGATCCTCCGATGATCTCATTCCACGCTCCTACTGATCCATTCGCTCCTTACAACGTTGGTACTGTAATCGTTCCTGGTTTCAACCTCCCTGTTGTTGAAGTGAGCGGTAGCTACCACGTTCAGCAGTTGGCCAATGCTCTCAATCTGAATCAGTCATTCCTGAATGCTGACCTAGCGAGCGACGTTTATACTGTGCAGGCCAACCTCTACAATGATGGAGCCTATGGTCTTTATCCTTTGAACAGACCAGCAGGTATGGAAGCTGACAGCGCTCCTTGGGAGTGGTGGAACAACGATAATCCAAACAATGCGACTGGTCTGCTCACCAATCCTGATATGTCAGAAACAAAAGGACAGACTTTCCTGGATTCAATTCAAGCTTATGCTGCACCTCGCATCATGTGTGCTTTGGCTCTTCCAGGTAGCCCTTGTGAAGTCGTAACTGCTGCAAATGACCTTTGCGCGGATGCGATCGATATCAATCCAGCATTCGCTGGTGCTGTGGATGAAGTGGTTTCAACTGGTCCGTACAGCAATGCTAACTCTACCGGCGGTGATGTAAACGTGAATGATGTTACTGGTTGCTGGTTCGATGACTTGGCTGGTAACGGTGATGGAACAAATCCCGAAATCGACAATACAGTTTGGTTCACCTTTGAAGGTGATGGTGATGAGTACGTAGTCGTTGCTGATAACTGCGACGGTAGTGCAGAATTTGCAGGCGATACTCAAATGATCATCTACGCAGGTGACGATTGTAATAACCTGACACCTGTAGCTTGTAATGACGACATCAGCACTGCAAACAATATCTACTGGGCTGGCGTTCTGTTGGAAACAACAGCAAATACAACTTATTACATTGCTATCGATGGATTCAACTATACTGGTTTCGGTAGCCCTGATGATCCACTCACCACTGGTGATTTCTGTATCCAGGCTCAACAAGTGATTGTAAATGTTGAAGAAAACAGCGACCTACAATTTGTTGTTTATCCAAACCCTGCAAAAGACCATTTCATGGTTCAGAGCAATGAAAAATTCGAAGGCATCAAAATTCACAACATGGTTGGTGACCTCGTATTCACACAATCTGGTTTGAATACAAACATGTATCGTGTTGAAAGCAATTTTGCTCCTGGTATTTACACAGTGGAAATTTCTACTGTAAATGGTACTTCAGTGAGCCGCGTTGTGGTTGAATAATCGCAAGGCATATGAAAATGAAAACTGCCGGTTCATCCGGCAGTTTTTTTTTGCCTGCATTTCTCATCGACCTCATTCAAATCTCCATGGGTAAATCTCTTGCGTTGGACCATGGGTTGGTCTCTGTTCGTCATTGGACATAGACTTCCCAAACATTTTACTATGGTAAAGCCGTGTTTCTCTTTCATGCTTTTCCCATCTTATTCTGGAAGGCAAAACAAAAGGCCCTTCATCATTGAAGGGCCTTTTGACTAAGCGATAGATGACCTTTTACGGTCAGTTGATGTTATTGTTTGGCTGGTGCACCTGTTGGTGTTTTCACTGGTGCTCCACCTGGAGTGGCTGAAGGATCAGGACCAACGTTACCTTTAATGCTTACCACCTTCACTGGTTCGTTCACAGCATTGGAATTGATCGTAACTGTTTTACTAATTGGACCAGGGCGCTTGGTGTCATACTTTACTTCAATAAAAGATGATTCGCCCGGAAGGATTGGATTAGGATCGCACTTTGGAACTGTGCATCCGCATGAACCCTGACAATTGGTGAGGATGAGCATGTCTGTTCCGGTATTGGTTACCTTGAACTTACATTCTCCGTTACCACCGAATGGAACTTCTCCATAATCGTGTGTGTCCTTGTCAAGTTTGATGGCTGGACCGCTCACCAATTCTTTTGGCTGAGCATATGCTGCTACCATACCGGCAACAGCGAATAAGAGGGTGAATAGTGTTTTTTTCATGGGAATGATGATTTCATAAAAAACTCCGGTATTGAAAGCCGGAGTTTTAATGTTTATCTGTTCAAATTAGTTACCGCCGTTTGGAGCACCTGCTGGAGCTTTTTCTGGAGCACCTGCTGGAGTTGCATTTGGATCTGGACCAACATTACCTTTGATACGTACAACTTTCACTGGCTCATTGCCTGCGTTAGAGTTGATGGTAACTGATTTGTTGATCGGACCAGGACGCTTGGTGTCATATTTCACTGTGATGATTGAAGATTCTGATGGTTTGATCGGATTTGGATCACATTTCGGAACCGTACAACCACATGAACCTTTACACTTGCTGATGATAAGGTCTTCCGTACCAGTGTTGGTCACTTTGAATTCGCAAGTACCATCACCACCAAATGGAACTTCACCGTAATCGTGAACATCTTTATCTAAAGTAATGACTGCACCTGAAACCGGTGTCTGAGCGGAAACAAAGGAGATCACGCCGATCACCAGAGCCAACGAGAGGAGAACTTTTTTCATTTTCTTGATTATTTGTGTTGTTGTTATCGTTTTTTTTCTTTTACTCAAATCTAGGGCCAAAAAGATGCAATCGAGGATCGGGTTAACTGAATATTAACAGCCTCACTTGATCTGTCTGGATTTTCTATTGTTTTCGAAAACCGTGAACAAAGGTTTCATCACGTCTCCTGCAATCCGGTAGTTTTAACTTGCCATTAGCACGATTAACTTTTTGGTTGAATTCGTCCGATCATGGATGAATCACCTGAATCACCTGCGTTGTCTGGCGCACACCGTCGGTAATGTTGATCGTGTACCAACCAGTACTTAGACCAGTCAAATCTATCCTTTGGTTGCTCCCTCCGCCAGTCGCTTTGGTTTTCATAGCCAAACCGCCCACCTGATCGAAGATGCTTATCTCCCAAAGTCCCGCATCACTGATTGTCACGTAAAGAGTTTCATTCGCAGGTACTGGATATAAACTGATATTGACTTCATCTGATTCCGCTATCCCGGTGAGCACAATGATGCCATTGCCGGCACAACCATCAGCAGTGATGGCGGTGATGGCGTAAGACGTACCATTGTCGGGGAATGGACCAGGGCCTGTTTCTGTTACGCCATCAATGGTCCAGGTCACTTCCTCGAATAAATCACAATTCGTACATTCTACCTGATCAGTTACAGAATTATGCACGAGTGAAGGTAAGATCACCGGATTCACCTGAATCGTGGTTTCATAGGTTGCTGATACACTGCCATTGGTTGCAGTCACCATTACACTATAACTGGAAGCCGTATCGTAGGTGTGACTTTCATTGCTATTGAATGCCACAACGCCTTCACCATCACCAAAATCAATGGTGTATTCCGTATTCGGATAAGGATCTGAAAGATTATAGGCAATGAGTGTGAAAGGCGCGCATGCTTCTGAGGTATTGGTTGTAAAATAGGGTTGGATCACCAGCGTTTCTTCGGATAGTGTGGTGCAACCGTTGTTGTCAGCAATTTGAATGGCATATAGACCATTCTGATAATTCCCATCGAAATAAATTGGTTGGTCGGCATTGGAAATTCCGGTGCTCTCTCCATTGTATAACCAACTGTATTCGTTTTCGCCACAATTCGAACAACTTACCGTGTAAGTGTCGACATCGTAAGACAAAACAGGCGAAGCCGGGTGATCAAACACCTCAATCGAAATGGTGGTATCCGCGGTAATGTTGTTCACCATAAAAGTGTACGAAAGCTCATAGCTTCCGGGTGTTTCGATCACATAGTCAAATGCTGCTGAACAAGTTTCGTTGATCGGATCACCATTCAGCAAGAATGAACAACTGCTGTTTTCTACAAAATCATTTTGATTGTTGATGTGGATGGTATAAGGATAACAACCGGAAAGCGTGGTTACTTCGAGGTAGGGATGGAGGTATAAACAACTGCCATCTTCAACGTTGAATATCGGATCGTAATTCAGTGCATTGTCGTCAGTGCAACCAGGATAGAGGCACGTGCCGTTGTTGTAGTCAGCTTCCGGGTTGTAATTCGATGCATTTGGGTCAAAACAACCTCCAATCACACAACTGTCATCATCAAAATTGGCCAATGGGTCGTAGTTATCTGCTTCAATGTCGGTGCATCCTGCATAGAGACAGCTACCGTCATTCGTGTTCGCTCCCGGTAGATAGTTCATGGCATTGGGATCCGTGCATCCAGCTTGAGTATTCACCGGAAAAATATTCATTCGGACCATCGGAATTTTCGGAGAAATAAATGTCGCATTGACATTTGGGAATCTTACAAGTCCCGTTTCTCCTAATGCAACACCACTTCGGGCAATAGAGAAGCCTTGTGTGCTGTCTGCCTGACTGTATGCTACAAAATAAATACTGTCCTGTTGCAGAACAAAGGGTTCATGAAAATGAAGTGTCATCATTTTTTCTTCGCCCACACTATTCAGGAATGCTGTATTGACGAATACCGTGTCTGTGTAGGCCAAAGTGTCTTCCAAAGATTGATTGTAGATGACACCATAGATGCCGGCATTGATTTCTGTGCCTTCAGCTACCGCAACCTGAAGTGAATGACATGCCGTGGATGATTCGAAAATTTCGTAAAATGTGCCAGCCTCCATGCGGTATTGATCATAAATACCTGACGCACTATAACTGGTTTCCATCGGACCTTCATCACGTGCAAAAACATAATCAGTAATCGAATAATCCAGCGAGTCCTTGTTGTTCTCGGGCGTTTCATCGACTTGATCTTGTATCGTGTTGAAGTATATTTTATAATCGCCGAGAACGCCAGGATGTTGATATGGATTGGGCATCAACAGATTTTGTACTTCACTGGGTTCAACAAGTGCTGGTGCCGTGAATTGATTATAAGTTTCTGTCGTTCCATCCTGAACTATGCGCACATTCAATCTGGTATTGGTTTGTGAGTTATAACCGACATTGGTCGCTGAAGCGCCAAAATTGAATTCAGGTAAATAGAGCATAGGATATTGGTCATATTCAAGATCCACGAATGGTGCCTGATAGTCCTGCTCATTGTGATTTGTATATCTCACAAATGACATCATCAAATCGTTGTCGTTGGGTTCGTAAATGGTGATGTCATCAAGCAACCACCAATAGTAGAATCCGCTATAATAAAATTTGAATCTTACATTGGTTTGACCTGCAGTTAAAGCTGAAATGTCTACGGAAGCCCAGACAGCATTCGGAGTAACTCCACCAAATGGATTTTGCAAAATGGTCGTCCAATTATTGCCTTCATCGAGAGAAATTTCTACACGAGTCGTTGCCTGATAGGATCGAACCTGTTGCTGAAAGGTGAGGATGGCACCATTCAATGTAGACAAATCAACGGATGGTGTAATCAGCCAGGCAGTATGCGGACCTGGGTCAGTACCTGTTCCAATGCCCGCTCCACATGAGGTTCCTGAATCATCCCAATAATTGCCATCAAAAATGACAAAGCCATTGCTTTGAGTCTGTGAGGGAATCGGCACGGCAAGACCTGAGCATGTTCCTCGCGCACCCACGGTGTTGTTGGGTTCGGTATTCGGGCCACGATATTCCCAATGCGCAAGGTCTGTGGTTGAATTGATACCTTGTTGCCAGTCGGAAGTGATTCCATCTGCAAAATCCCAAACGACGATAGGTTCTCCCAGAACTTGTGCAAAAGCTTGAACAG
>JAIBBG010000043.1 GCA_019694805.1 Flavobacteriales bacterium
GGTATCCTCGTTGCATCACTGACAGATGGCGGTGCAGCGGCTGAAAGCGGCATGCGCGAAGGTGATGTGATCATGAAAGTAGGAGAGTCTACCGTGAAAAATGTACCGCAATTGCAAGAGCAAGTGAGCAAGTATCGTCCGGGTGACAAAGTGAAAGTAACGGTTTGGCGCGATGGCAAAATGCAAGTGGTGGATGTCACCCTTCGCAATAGAAGTGGTAAGGCTCAATTGGAAGATTTCGACGCTGTGGCATCTGGAAGTGGTGAAACAGTCACTTCTATGGGTGCTACATTCGGCGCACCTTCTGCAGAAGATCTGGATAAACTCGGCATCACTGGCGGTGCTAAAGTGGTAGATCTTCAAGCGGGTAAATTCAAATCACTCGGTATGCAAAAGGGATTCATCATCACCAAAATTGATGGTGAATCGGTACGCAACGCCCAGGATTTGAAGAGCCTGCTTCAGACTCGTCAAGGGTCGTATGTCGAAATCAAAGGTTTCTACACCAATGGTATGGAAGCCATGTACGGTTTCAGACTATAAGTCGAAAAGAAATGAAAGAGAGGCCGGTTCTTCCGGCCTCTTTTTTTAATGAGGTATCGTTCAATGAACTTGATAGAAATCATGCATCTTGCCGGAGGCTTCATTAGCTTTGCATCGCATGACTGTAGATAAGAATATTGAAATGGCCAATCTCCAATCGGAGATCGGCAAATACATTGGGTTGGGTCAGAATAGTCTCATCTTCAATTTTGAAGAACATACCCGTCATGTTGTGTTGCGATTGATTACTGTAAATCCTCAGCACAACCAGAGTTTTCTCTTTCATACCACCGAAGGTGTTACCAAGGTGGACGCGTTGAAATCCATGTTGGAGTACGTGAAAAACTACAAGGATGAAGAAAGCAGTTTTACCATTCAATGGACATTGAAAGGTGAAAGCATTTTGCATACATCCTACTTCAGAGCGAAGAATATTCTTGGCGCATTGGATAAACTCTACTTCGATCGTGACCCGAATGGCATCACAGTGTTCAGTGTCATGATGAATCCAATTTCCTGATTGGCTGAATTTTCATACAAAACCATTGAGACTTCCGGTGAATCGAACTACCGGGTGTTGGGCAGCAGGCATATCGGTACAACATACCATGTCAAGACCGAAGAACAGATCAAATCGATCATCGACCAACTCTGGAAGGATCATCACAACGCCACACATATTTGTTATGCCTGGAGATTGGGATGGGATAAATCGCGATACCGTCAAAATGATGATGGTGAACCTTCCGGTACTGCTGGTAAACCGATCTATGGACAAATTCAATCGGCAGATCTCACCAATGTTTTAATAGCCGTCATCCGTTACTATGGAGGAACCAAACTCGGAACAGGTGGATTGATTGATGCATACAAGACCGCTTCCAAGATGGCCATCGATGCTTCCACCATCATAGAAGTGCAGGTGAAAGATCATTTCGAATTGACATTCGGATATGATGCTATGCCTCAAGTGATGAAAATGCTCAAGGATGCAGATATGGAAAAACTCAACGCTGATTTCGGAGAAATATGCAAATTGGAATTTCTCCTGGGCATGGAAAAAAGATCATGGTTTGAGGCTGAATTTGAGAAGTTGAATGGTGTCAGTTGGGTACATTTGGGCAGAGCCTGATTTCAATATGAAACAAATACACATCTTCATCACCACAATCATTTGCTTGATGTTGTTGGCATGTCACTCAACACAAGAACCAACAACGGATCAAGATTTTTCGGGTGAAAAAAAAATCATCATCCATCAGATGCAGGAACAGCAGGATGCATGGAATCGCACCGATATCCATGGTTTTATGGCGCATTATTGGAACGATGATTCACTTTGTTTTATAGGGAAGCGAGGACTCAGTTATGGTTGGAAGACCACCCTCGAAAATTATCAGAAATCATATCCTGATGCGGCGGCCATGGGGCAGCTTCAATTCACCAATCACATGGTAGATGTGATGGACGAAACCCATGCATACGTCATCGGTAAGTGGGAACTCTTCCGAATTGCCGATACATTATCCGGACATTACACACTTTTATGGAAGAAAATTTCAGGAAAATGGGTTATTGTTGCGGACCATTCCAGTTAAACCTATGTTGACATCATCAACGATAACCTTTCTGATTCTGGCTGTGACGATTTTCGTGTCATGGTCTGCCTTCAACCGTTCTGATCTGTTTGAAAAATTCCTGCATAGCCCTTATCGGGTAAAACACTACAAAGAGTATTACAGAATATTGTCGCATACCTTGATACATGCCGACTTTATCCACCTTGCTTTTAATATGTATGCGCTCTATGCGTTTGGTGGATTTGTAGAGATTTATTTCAAGTTGCATTGGGGATCCGGACTTGGGTCTCTTTTGTATCTGTTGTTATACGTATCCTCGGCGGTAGTCGCCACTTTGCCGTCACTTAAAAAACACTCAGACAATTACGGATACAACTCAGTTGGAGCGAGTGGTGCTGTTAGTGCAATCTTGTTGTGTTATATGATTCTGAATCCGACCGCACAGATTCTTTTGCTTTTCATTCCCATGCCGGCATTTGTTGCGGTCTTCGTTTTCTTCATATTCGAACACATCATGTCCAGAAGCGGTAAAACCAATATCGCTCACGATGCGCACATTTGGGGTGCATTGAGCGGCATCACGTTTTTATTCATTTTCCATCCGCAATCCATGATACACTTCATTGGAACTGTCAGGAATTTGATCTTTTGAAGTTTCGTGAAAAACGATTAATCGTAACTCGTTGCTTTGAAAAAAGCGAATGGGATAAAATGGATCAGTCAGTCCTTTCTTTGAAAACGTATACGTCTTCGTTGTCGCGTTTCATGTAATAATTTTCTCTGGCAAATTTTTCCAGAGATCGACTATTGGTTGTGAGATCATGGAGTGATTCTTTGGCTTCGACATTTTTCACTTCCATCTCACGAACTTCTGCCTGCAATGCGCCTACTTCCCGGCGAGATTGAATGATGTAAAAAAGATCGATATCATTGAAAAAACAAATCCAAACGATAAAGCCAATGGAGGCAATCGCGTATTTATTCCGCAAAAACTTCGGTAGCCTGACCTTTTTCATGAGGGTAAAATTGCATGAGGTTGGAAGAGATTTGACTAACCATCAAACTGACATTATGAACGGGAATATGAACAGCCTGCGCTTGGACTCATCGGATCATGGAGGGTAGTTGCTTTTTCAGAAACAAGATAGCCAGAGTCTTGCGCTTTGCATAAAACGAGAACATGTAGAGGGCCTGATTCAAGGCAGATACCAATTTCCAGATCCATCATTCCATCGAATTTTCATCCCAAGGTTCGATGACGAGTGACTGCCAAATCCAGGCTATAGCAAAATAAAAAAGCCCGCATCAAGCGGGCCTTTTTTGGTTCACAACAACCTGTTACTCTTCAGTAGGTGTTTCACCACCTTTGGATTCTTTTGTTTTTGATTCTTTCGAGGCCTTTGCTTTTTCCACCTTCATGGTGATTTTATCATCGGCTTTTTGATAATCAACCACCAGTGTATCGCCTGGCTTCAATGTGTTGTTGATGATTTCCTCCGCAATCGGATCTTCCAGATATTTCTGGATAGCACGACGCAGTGGACGGGCACCAAACTTCTCATCATAACCTTTGTCTGCGATGTAATCTTTAGCCACTTCTGTGAGCTTGATGGTATATCCCAGTTCAGTCACCCTGTGGAAGAGTTTCTGAAGTTCGATGTCGATGATTTCGAAGATGTGTTCTTTCTTCAATGCATTGAACACGATGAGATCGTCGATACGATTGAGGAATTCAGGAGCAAAAGCTTTCTTCAGTGCATTTTCGATGACACCTTTTTTCTCTGCTTCTTCCTGAGCTGATCTTGCTGCGGTTCCGAATCCAACACCAGTTCCAAAATCCTGCAATTGGCGAGCACCAATATTGCTGGTCATGATGATGATGGTGTTTTTGAAATCGATTCTGCGACCGAGGCTATCAGTCATTTGTCCATCATCCAACGCCTGCAACAAAAGGTTGAAGACATCCGGGTGGGCTTTTTCAATTTCATCCAGAAGAACGATAGAGTAGGGACGACGACGCACTTTTTCCGTGAGCTGTCCACCTTCTTCATAACCGATATATCCCGGAGGCGCTCCGATCAATCGTGATACAGCGAATTTCTCCATGTATTCACTCATATCGATGCGGATCAATGCTTCTTCTGTATCGAAGAGATATTTCGCCAGTTCTTTTGCCAATTGTGTTTTACCAACACCGGTAGGACCGAGGAAGATGAAGGAACCGATAGGACGATTAGGATCTTTCAATCCTGCGCGATTTCGTTTGATGGCTTTCACCACTTTCTTGATCGCTTCATCTTGCCCGATAACTTTGCCTTCGAGTTCTTTGTCCATTTTGGCCAGACGTCCGCTTTCTTTTTCTGCAACGCGTGTCACAGGGATACCGGTCATCATCGCAACCACTTCTTCAACGTTGGCTTCAGTCACCGTAACGCGATGGTTTTTGGTATCTTCTTCCCAGCGACGTTTAGCGGCTTCCAGTTTTTCCTGGAGTTGTTTTTCCTTGTCGCGAAGTTTCGCTGCCTCTTCGTATTTCTGGCTTCTTACGACTCTGTTCTTGTCTTCTTTCACCTCTTCAATGCTCTTTTCGATATCGATGATTTCTTTCGGAACATTGATGTTGTTGAGGTGAACACGTGATCCCACTTCGTCCAATGCGTCGATCGCTTTGTCTGGAAGGTGACGATCGGTGATATAACGTGCGGTGAGTTTCACGCAGGATTCGATGGCTTCATCAGTGTAAGTTACACTGTGATGCTCTTCGTATTTATCCTTGATGTTATTCAGGATCTGAACGGTTTCTTCTACAGTGGTAGGATCAACCATTACTTTTTGGAATCGACGTTCGAGAGCACCATCTTTTTCGATGTACTGACGATATTCATCCAGTGTTGTTGCACCGATGCATTGGATTTCACCGCGAGCGAGAGCAGGTTTAAACATATTGCTGGCATCGAGTGATCCGCTTGCACCACCTGCACCTACTATGGTATGTATCTCATCAATGAAGAGGATCACATCCGGAGATTTTTCCAATTCATTCATCACCGCTTTCATGCGCTCTTCGAATTGACCGCGGTATTTAGTACCGGCAACAAGAGAAGCGATATCAAGTGTAACGATGCGTTTGCCGAAAAGCACACGCGATACTTTTTTCTGAATAATTCTCAAAGCAAGACCTTCAGCGATGGCTGATTTACCAACGCCCGGTTCACCAATCAGAATAGGATTGTTTTTCTTTCTTCTTGAAAGGATTTGAGAAACGCGTTCGATTTCTTTTTCACGACCGACAATTGGATCGAGTTTTCCTTCCTCAGCCATTTTGGTGAGGTCTCTACCGAAGTTGTCGAGCACAGGTGTTTTGCTTTTGCTATCACCTGGTTTCTTTTGGATACCGCCACCGGTAAGTCCGCGATCATCATCATCATCTTCAGCTGAGCTTGGAAATTCTGCTTTGGGTAAATCGTCTTTTGAAAGAAGACCGCCCATGTTTTCCAGTTCATCGCGAACCGTGTTGTAATCGACACCCATTGCTTTCAATTGCTTGGTAGCAACGTTGTCCTGATCTTTCAGGATCGAAAGCAACAAATGTTCTGTACCAACAAGAGATGCTTTGAAGCTTTTCGCTTCGAGATAAGTGATCTTGAGAATTCGTTCCGCTTGTTTAACGAGTGGGATTTGTGCGGGAGTTGTAAATCCCGTATTGGCTGTATTCGATGACTTAATCGATGATTCAACCTGACGACGTAATCTCGCCAGATCAACATCAAGATTTGCCAGAACTTTAACGGCTACGCTTTCACCTTCCCGAATGAGTCCGAGTAGTAAATGCTCTACGCCGATGTATTGGTGCCCCAGGCGCAAGGCTTCCTCCCTGCTGTACTGTATAACGTCCTTAACCTGTGGGCTGAATTTGGCTTCCATGCTCATGTTGATTTCTCCTTCTAATTGTCTGTATAGTAGACGATGTAAATTTAAAGTGATGCCTTGATGTCAACAAATGTACCCGAAGCAATTGTGACATGTTTTTTTCCAAATCTTTCTTTTCAACATGAAAACTTCCCGCTACTTGACTATTTCGCAATGATTTGAGCGGTAGTGATGTCAATTAGTCTTCAAATACATCACCATTTCTTTTCCCTCAGCGATGGGGCATTGAATTGAAGTATCACAAAGGTTCAATTTGTTTAAAGTGCTGAAATGCAGATGGATACAGGTTTGTTTTCATCAAGAAAAAACCCGGCACATGGCCGGGTTTTTTAATGGGTATGTTGGGAGGATTATTCCTTCACAAATTCAACGGTTGACTGACTTGAACCGCTTACAGCAGTAAGGTGGTAAAGTCCAGCAGACAAATCACGGACATTGATAGAACGTGCAATACCATTGATGAAATTCATCTGCGTGGTCATGACAACTCGTCCGGTTACGTCAGTAATTTTAATTTGAGTGGCTTCACCTGCTTTGCAAGTTACAGAGATGTTTTCTGTTGCAGGATTAGGATAAACCACAAGTGAAAGTGGATTAACCATTTCGTCAATTCCAATAACCATGGCATCCACTTGAACGCGATCGCTGGCGCATGTCCATTCTTCCATACGCACTTTCCAGTCGTAGAAATAATAGTAGTATCCAGTTCCGAAAGATGAATCGTAGATGCTTCCTACAGTTCCGATAGCGTATGGATAGGTAAGACCTGCATTGTTACGGAAGAGGTTATTTTCCAAACAACCGAGCTGATAGCCTGTTCCTGCTGGAATTTCAAAATTGAGATCGATCAGATTTTCACCGATTTCGCAGTTAACAACAGCAGAAGCAATCAATACTCCACCATTGTTGTAAAGTTCGATGGTTCTGTTACCGGCCAATCCATCAGCAGGTACATATACTGTTACCTGTTCGAGGGTCACGTTTTCATCAACATTGAAGAAAAGGCGACCACCAGAAGCTGGAAGTCCACCGCCACCCGTATTGTCAGCTTTACCACCGTTTACAAGTTCACCGCCGTAAACAGTTTCACTGCTCACCCAATAAGTGATGGTGTTGTCGAAAAATGCAGTGGTGAATTCAGGACCAGTGCCTACAGGTGTAGTAGCGTTTTCGCTGTCGAACCATTGGAAATTGGTACCGCCGCTTGCGGTGAGTGTAGCAGTTCCAGGCTCACCGATCACCGTGCCAGTAACTACTGGTTCGGTAGAATCCATGACCTGCACAGAGATGGTTTCGCTGTCATAAGTTACGCCATCGCAAAGACCTTCAATGCTCACATGGTAATCACCAGATTGAGTGACTACAATGCTTTGAGTCGTTTGACCATTGCTCCATGTGTAAGAGTTGGCCAATGAAGAAGTGAGGACGGTGTTTGAACCTTCGCAGATGAGAAGATCACCACTTACAGTGATAGCAGGTGCTTGTTCTTCGATCACTTCTACTTGGATCACATTGGAGATCGAAGCACAGTTTTCGGCAGACCACGCAACAACGCTGTAGTTGCCACCTTCAGAAACAGTGATAGATTGTGTTGATTCTCCGTTGCTCCAGGTATAAGATGATGATTCAGGAGCAGTGATGGTAACAGTGCTTCCAGGGCAAATGGTGGTTTCACCACTTGGTGTGATGGTAACTGCAGGACCAACGCATCCGGCTTCGAGGATGTGGTGTTGCTGATTGATTTCTGGATTAGAAATGCTGGTTACAGTTCCGCTTGGCCATTTAACAACCACCTGAGTGATTTCTGTTGCGGTGCCAAGACCGAAGTGAACCATCAACGAAGAAGCTGGGTCGAAACTTTCACCAGCACGAACCTCGCGAATTTGAACACCCCATGAGCCGTAGATTTCTACACGTGCACCGATGGCAGATTTATTGGACTCAATACCTTCCAGATCGAATTTCACCCAATTGTTGCTGTTGCCATTGTTGATCATCAGATTATTTCCAGAGATTACATCGAGGAAACCATCGTTGTTGAAGTCACCAATACCACCACTATTGAATTCAGTGATCTGGCTGCCAGTGAAAGTAGAGTTACCACTGTTCCAGTACATCTCTGTGCTCATTTCTGAGAAAATGTCAACGAATCCGTTGTTGTCGAAGTCACCGGCATCACAATTCCAAGCACCGAGGTCGGCTGCATTGATTCCTGTGGTACCGATAATATCTGTGAAAGTACCATCGCCATTATTGCGCATGAATTTGTTGGCAGCGCCACCAGGAACGTCACCGCTGGCGTGGTTTACAGTAAATGCATCAAAGTCGCCGTCGTTGTCAAAGTCTTCAAAAGTGGTAGTCCAAGATTGGTTACCATCGTTCATATTGGCTTCAGCACCAGCTTCAGTGTAAGTGCCATCTCCATTGTTTTTATAGAGGAGGTTGATACGCTGAGGATCTCCCCAAGAAGCACCACCGCGGCATTTCGTGATGTACAAATCAGTGTCCCAGTCATTGTCATAGTCTACCCATATTGCCGCGTAGTTACCACCAACATCCAATGTTTGAATGAGTGTAAAATCGAGATCGAGCACACCGTCCGTATTGCGGTATGGATGACACTGATCTACGTCGTGGTTGGCAAAAGCGTCCAGGTCACCATCGTTGTCGATATCAGCGAAAGTAGAACGCTGTGTGAAGATGTATTCTGGATGAGCGTCTTCAACGAAAGATGAGCCATCATCACTTGCATACACAAATGAAACGGCATTTCCTGCGCCGAGGAGAAGGTCCATGTATCCATTGTCATCAATATCACCGGCACAAATGCTCCATGACGGAAGATTGGTGATAGTAACAGGATAAAACATTGGATTAAAAGTGCCATTCACTTGCTGGTAATCGATATAAATACCGTTACCCATCACGCGAACAACATCATCAAGTCCGTCGCCATTCATATCAGCGGCACAGTCAGCATAACTTGTACCTCCAATATTTTGGAGCAGACCTCCTTGATTGGTGAAAGTTACCTGTGCAGAAGTTGCAATTCCTGCGCAGATAGCCAGAAGTGCCATCAGCACCTTGCATTTTTTCGTAAAAAATGTAATCATGAGTAGTTGGAAATTGTTGGTTTCAGGTGTAAGACTACAAAATTTTTCCCAAAGTTGGTTGTAATGCCTTGAAAAAGATATCATCAAAATAGGATTGCTTAGTTTTCATGTGTTGCAGGTGTTACGATCATCCTCTAAAACGAGATTTTTCCTGATGTCCTCTGGCAGGTAACTTTGCCGCCTTATTCAATCCTGAAATGAAAAAAACAATATTCTTTTTGGCATTGCCGCTGATTGCCGCTTCCTGCGGGCCAAAGAATGATCCGGCGCACACGGATAACTCTGGTCATTCGGAACAGCCTGGACAGCAGCCAGCATTGATTTATGGTGTCTACAGCGACACTTTGCCTTGTGCAGATTGTCCGGGTATTCTCACTGAATTGGCGATTTTACCCGATACAACGTATCGCTTGAGCGAACGAAAATTGGGGGCAGATGGTCGTCCGGCCAATTCATCGCTCGACCGCGGTGTCTACAGTTTTCCTTCAAATGGTCATTTGAAACTGACTTCACGTAAAGAGGGACATCCTGAAAAGATGTTTGAAATTGGCGAAAAACAATTCAAATCAACGGAAGCTTTGGGTTCTCAAGCGTCGGCTGATCTCACTCTTGATTTGAAAGAAGAAGTGAAAGGGAAGAAAAATGGCGAATACGTGTACTATAAAACGACCCCATTCAATGGACATCCAACGATGGTTTATAGTTACGTGAAAGGAAATGATATCCATATAGGAAAGGCATATCTAGATGTTGCTCCTGAATCGGAAAGAGCGATTGTTGCGTATTACGCATCACAGTTCAACACCGGATGCGAAGGCGAGGCATGCACACTCGCGGAAGCATTGGGAATGGACGAAGCTTCGATGAAGACCGTTGCCAATAAATGGATGCCTGCAGAAACACTTCATCCCAAAAGGGCTGATGCACAACTTGCATTGCTTTTCATCATGCAAAATGGAAATCAATACCAGGTGAATTACAATGTGATGGGACAAGACAATTCGATGATGTCCGCAACGGATGTATTCATACTCAAGGACAATCAATTTACCGTAGAACACAAAGCACAAACGGCGCAGGGAAGTAAAGAAAATAAGCCGTCGGTGAAAAGTGAGAAGAAACCTTCAGGACGTTCAAAAGGTTAAATTCACATTGGATGATATGATGACCCGGATCTTCTGATCCGGGTTATTTTTTGGGCAAATAATAAATCCTGGGTTGAAGCACAGGATTGAAAGTATAAGTCTGAGCCAGGGCGAGATCACCGTGGTTGACGATTCCCCAAAAATGTCCATCATCCCAAAGTATCGGATTGCCTGCTTCATCGATGAAATTTTTGGTAGATTTTCTTCTGTAGAGATCGATAGTATTGGTTTCGTTGTTGTTGCCGATCACAGAAATACGAAATGACGGTGGAAGATTGCGGATCGAATCCTGCATGGCAGGCAGCAAGCCTGTGTTGTAAGATTCAACGTGCATCTTTTTAAACATGAGTAAAAAATTCTTAATGGCTAACGTATCGAAATCTGGAATCGGATTGCCGAAGGTTTTAGTCGCAGCCTGATAATTTTCATAGAGCTTGATGTCATTACCTCCTCGATATTCTACAGCGATAGAAGAAGAAGGGTCGAGGAAATTTTCGATGCTCACGGTATGGAACTCGAGTTCAGGATAGGAAAAAACGCCGGTATATCTCCATTCATAAGGATCAGTAAAAAACCGCGTGGACAAAAAGCCGCTGAAGCCTTCCATATGGGTGATGTAGGGTTCTTCACTTCTACCGATACCCGGAATTTCGAGGAGCATATGTGTGCCGGTATGATCCGGTGTTGGTATACCGACATAATAAATTTTCGCAGGTTCATCACCGCCCATAAATACTTCCACTCTTTTGGAATTGGTCACCATCAACTTCATCATATTCTCACGTGCATTGTCACTTACGTTTCCTCTGATGCGCATGCGTTTGAAAGTTTCGAGCAAAAGATTTACGGCATCTTCTCTTGCAGGATATTGATCGTTGAGTTGCCACAGTTTGTTGCCAGGAATTCTCACCAGTTTCGCCACATTACCATCTTGATCGGTTATGATGATCTTGTTGATGCTGGCCGTGTCTTCAATGGCGAAATTGGAAAGCGGTTCATCCTTGATGGTGCCGGGCTTGGAATTTTGATAGAAATACCAGGCGACGAAAGCAACGATGAGCAATGCGAGCAGCAGGATGAGGTTTTTTTTCATATGAATTTTATCTGAAATAAACGACAGGCATTATGCCTTCGACGCAGTCCATTTTTTTCTTCGAACCACCATTTGAATGATGCCTGCGATCATGATGATCATCACAGGCAATGCTGTATTCGAAACTTTGATCGATGTTTTGTTTTCGTTCACTTTGGCCATATCGAGTTTTCTCAATTCGATCGATCTGCTGCGCACACTGATCAATGCCTGATCATCGAGCAGGTAGTTCATACAATTCATCAGGAATTCTTTGTTGTCGTACAATACTCTTCTGAATTGTGGATCATAACCCAAAGCCAGTGGCATCGGTTTTTCTCCTCGCCAATCCACATCGTTATAGGCAATGTCACCATCTGCAATGACAATCATTTTGGTTGGATTGCTTTTCTCTTTGTAAGCGATGGTAGGATCTGCTTTTACGCTATTGGGAAGCATGTCTCTGAAAGCCGATGGAAATTTTCCTTCAAGGATCATCGCCATCGTTCTGTTTGGCTGATTGCCTGTCATGAAATACTGCTGATTGAAAGAGAGCAACTGAAGATCCACGCGCAC
Source organism: Flavobacteriales bacterium (assembly GCA_019694805.1). Classification (GTDB taxonomy): domain Bacteria; phylum Bacteroidota; class Bacteroidia; order Flavobacteriales_D; family Sanyastnellaceae; genus JAIBBG01. Next base: position 11,960 of record JAIBBG010000043.1, read on the forward strand.
AGGTGCTTTGAGCTCCTTCGACAATTCCGAACTTTTAAGGAGTGGAATTTTGATGATGTCGGGATTGGGATTCACACTATCCAAGCTACCGGCAAATTCCATTTTGATCGGATCAAGATTGGAAGTAATCGGATGTCTGTTATTGGCATTGAGCATGAGTGGCGCGTAATAATTCGTGCGGTCCACATAATTGCGCTGATTACCCATGGGACCATTGTCGAGAATAATCGGAGCACCCTGAAAATCGATGACCAGCGATCTGTTGAGTCGAACTCCATACTCGAAAAGCATTTCATACACTCCATTCTCATTGCTGGTGGCCATGGTGGTCTCCGAAGTGCGCAGACTATCCATGTTGATCTTCAACGCGTCGAGCATCCAAAGAACCTTGCCACCATTCATGATAAATTGATCGATGATGAATCGATCTTTATCACCAATAACACTGTCCGGACCTGCAACTACAAGAGCATCATAACGATTGACACGAGCACTCATGCCTTCGAACTTATCGCTGAATGCGGCAATTTGAGAATCAATGCGTACAGGTTCTACATCATAATTTTCACGAAGACCGAAAATAAAATCAGCGAGATTGATGCCTTCAATTTCGCGGTGACCTGTGAGTATGGCAATGGATGGTTTATCTTTTTTGGTGATTTTTCGAAGACTGTTGGCCAACTCGTATTCCAGATTGTTCACCGAGTTATTGATCATGGCATCGGATGGAGTAGGGGCTTCTGTTTTGAGAAATTGAACCGGATATTCTTTACCCTGATACTCTACAATCGCTCCGGGCCAAATGAGCTTGTTGGCTTGTGCTCCATTTTCGCTAAAGGAAATGTTTGAAAACTTCAACCCTTTTTCATCCAGCGTTTTGAAAGTTTCATTGATGATTTTGTCGTCACCACTTTCATAAGGATCGATGAACTCATATTCGATATGACCGTTGCTGTAATCTCTGAATTCGTCAAGTCTCTCTTTGATGTTTTGTTCCAGATGTCTGAAACCGGCGGGGAATTCACCGTGGAGATAACATCTGATGTAAAGATTATCATCGAGGTTTTCCAAAAGGCCGACTGTAGCTGGTGTCAACGAATGTCTTTTTTCTGCCGTGAGATCGACTTTGAAAAATACGAAGGACAATACAAACGCCCCTGTGATCACAATGGCGAGAGATAAGATGAGTCGGATGATATCGTTGCGTTTGTTGCTCATAAGTGATAAATACCCACGCAAAGTTGCACCCGATATAGGGTTGCAGACAGGTATAGGTCTACATTATTTATGAATAATTGACGGTCAACAGCGAAGTTTCGGCCACCAGTGCGGCCAGGGGCGCTATTTTTTCGTCAGGATGTAGAAGCAGAAGGGTTGATTTCCCGATTCTGGACCATTCAATTCCGGGTAACCGTCCAGGACAAGTTTTTTTCCATTGCTTCTCACTTCCATGGTTTTGATGACACGATGATCTTTGGCATCAAAATACCGAACTTCATATCTACCACGCATGACGTCACGTAAAACGATTTTATCTGTTTCGGCGCTGACTTTGTGCACTTCGGCCAACGGAGCATCAATACCTCGGAATTCATTTTTTCTTTCTTCGCGCAAGCACGAACCTTTTCCGGTGGTGTAAAAATTCCAAGATCTGTTCATGACAACACCGAATGTGTATCCTGTTTCGGGATTGGTTTGAAAGACCGTTTCTGCGAATTTGGTTTTTTTGAAATCGGTTTTGTTGCTGCTATACGCATGTCCAGGTCTCCATTTGCCTTGCGCAGGATTGGTTTCGAGATACACATGATTGTACAAGAATCCTGATATCATCCCGAATGCTATCCAATGTGTTGTTTCACTCCATTCATCCCAGCTCATCCCGCCGGTAGCATGTCCTCCAATGGCATCGGTGAAGAGGTCTTTGTAGAAGGAGGAGTGATCACCATCCATGCATGAAGTGTGTCCATTTTCTGCGTGCACCACAGGTTTCCAATTTGATTCATATGCACCGAGTGGACTGTGATAAGCACCATCATCATCTTTGATATCGGGATTATTCCAGCCACACATCAAGCCATTGGATTGCGGATTTTTGTAATATTCATGGTCGCTCATTCTTTCCCACCTGTTCAATCCACCGGAGTAATTGCTAAAGGCGATCACATCGATATATGGTGACATCCAGCTATAGTCGAAATACTTCGATTGGCATGGGTTGCAATGTTCACCGATTTCGGCATCCGCACAATCGCCATCCCCATTGAAATCGGCATCCATCGGAGCCATGCCCGTGTAATCCGCAGCAATCGGATGTCTGTGATGCTGCAAGTCTTCACGGATGTATCTGCCCATTTCATGATGCCAGGCGGCAATCACCAGTCTATTCTCCGGCTTTTCATAATAGAGTGAATTATACTTGTGTTCAATGTAATCGTCTTTTTGTCCATCACCATCGGTATCGATATTCACTTCGTAAATACTTCCATTGCCGATGTTGTTGATCTCACTCATCAAATCAATCATGAAAATATTGCGGCTATATCCCCAACGAGCAATGATGTATCTGATTTTCTTTTTGTAATGATTCAGCGCACATTCATTTTTGAGAAAATCAATCGGCGAATCAACTTCAGGACACTCATGATTGTAACACCAGCCATGTGTGCCAGTTGTTTTAAAGTCTTCGCCACATTTCATGCAATTGTATTGGTCATCCCAATCGAAACGATCGGCACCATAACTATGGTAGCAAAGTGAATAGTGATATTGAAGATTCAATTCCATGCGAAGGTCGAGATCATGACATACATTGAGAAGCTGATCAAATTCCCAGGCTTGATATTGTCTGTCGTAGTAGTTGTTCATCTTCTCAAATTCGATATCAAAGACAATGGGGTCGAAAAATGTCCTAAAGGAATTCCCACCAGCGTCTTTCAATGCCTTCAACACTTTTTCTAACTTCACATAAGCGGCAGCAGCAGCAGTGTATTCTTTCAAGGTTGTACCCGGAATTCCAGCCCTGTTTTTTTTCGAAGTGTGGATACCACAACAAGGATCCGCATTTCCCCATTCATAACATGTTGTGCAGTCATCAACAGGTCCAGTGCCTTCTTTGCAGTTGCAGGAGAATGAAGCTTCTGTGATGTTTAATCCAATCGGCATGTAGATCTTGCCGTCGTCGGTGGCGAAAAAGTGTTTGTTGTCAGAAATTTTGATGAAGCTATTCTGTGCAGGAGCGCTTTGTGCAGTGAATTCAAAAGGTGGAATGGTCCATTCACGCATACCAGGAACCACAAGTGATACATGTACTGTGTATTGTGTAGCGACATCTGCAGCCCATCTCATGAGAAAAACAACCTGCGATCCCGCTTCATTCCAATGCCAATCGTTGGGGTTATCAGAAGAAGTTTCTCTTTGAAAATCTCTGGTAAAAAAACCGAATACAGGCTGCTTGATGCGTTCACCATTTTTTTCATAGGTGATGATGGCCTTCAAATCAATTTGATCTGGATCAAAGGGATTGATGGCTGGAGTGTATTTGGTGCGGTGTTGGTCATTGCTGATCCAGTTTTGAATGGCTTTATGGACGTCTTCAGGAAGAGAAAACTCCCATTCCATTTTCTCATAAATCACCACGTTCTGATCGGCTGGTTCTCTCCACTTCATGGTGAATTCACCGGGAATCACATCTTCATGAGCACACCATGAAAAGGCAGTCAATGTGGAAAAAAGAAGCATTACGCTCAGGGCGCAATGGCTCAAAAGTTTCGAGGTATTCATAGCAGAATAGTTGAATTGAACATTAGATCTCAACCTGGAATGAGCGAAGATAATCTTTCAACCCAGTTCCCAAATTCATCATCAGATCAACAGCGGAAAGATCATTCATGAATGATCTACGATCGGAAAAAACTTGTGGATATTCGGGCAATAACGGTCGGGAAGAGCTAGGTTCAAATTTTGACCGAAAATCGCGATCATGTGATGAAGTTTCTATGTAGACCTCAGATATCTGAAAGTTGAATGTCAATCCTGATAATTTGATCCAAGCTAAAGCCTGTTCATTGAGCTCGAGTAATGTTTGACCGGGATGCAGCAAAATTTCTTCCAGTTCCGGATAAAAATATTCGAAAAAGGGTGCACGTCCATATGCTGCTTTGATGGATCTCACGTGTTGTTTTTGCCAACTTCCGGGAGCGATGCGAATGTCATGAAATGGAATTTTTTTTCCATGCTGACCTTCAACTGGTATGGTTAAAGTGATTTTTCCATTCACACCTGCCACATCGAATCGGTTGCGGTAAGATTGTTTTACATAATTCTCATGTACATCAATCACCGCCTCAGCAGATGCGAGATGAAGCCAATAGGCTGAAGGGAAACAACAGAATGGAAGAATAGTCATAACCAGTAAAGCAGCGGCGAAGTTACTCTTTATCGGTTTTGAGAATGAACCAATAGTAAAAGCCGACGACAGCGAATATGCCGCAAACTACCGATGGTATCACAAATTGAAGAAAGGATGCCTGATCGGTCATTGGCGCATGTTTCTGATCGAAGTAGGCATAAATCGGGACAAAAAACATCGCCGCAAACAACAAAAGAAAGATGCCGTTGTACACCACATTGAAGCGAGACCAAAAGTTACCATCATCTTCTGTATCGGATAATTCCGGATAAACACCGCTCATGGCATCACGGGTGCGTGCTTTTTTCTGTTGATGTTCCACCCAGAGTTTGTAGATGCGTTCTCTGTGTTCGAGTTCACTTGCCGACATTTTTTCATCGGAGAGAATTCGTTCGTAGTTCTTTCTTTGAGACGCATTCATAAGGAATGAATAGGCCTGATGAACTTCCACAAATTTTTCCCGGGTATCATCATCCTGACTTACATCCGGATGAAGTTTTTTAGCCAATGCCCTGTATGCTTTTCTGATTTCTTCATCAGAAGCACCGGGTTCCAGGCCGAGTATATGGAAATAATTTTTCACCAGGGAGAAGGAGTGGCAGTCTCTATAACAACCGATTTGGGGTACATATTTTACACCGGCTAAAAATACTATTCGAAATCATTTCAAGAAGCTTCTTCTTGTCTGCTAATTTTGTCCGATACATTCTGCAAGATGATCATAGACCTCAGAAGCGATACAGTGACACAGCCAACGCCAGGAATGAAGCAAGCCATGATGGACGCGAAGGTGGGGGATGATGTTTTCGGAGAAGATCCAACCGTGAACTTACTGCAACAAAAGGCTGCAGAGATGTTTGGCATGGAAGCCGGGCTCTATTGTAGCAGCGGCACGCAGACGAATCAGATCGCCATCAGCGTTCACACCCGTCCAGGTGATGAAGTGATTTGTTCGGAATTGGCTCACGTTTATCTGTACGAAGGCGGTGGTATTGCTCAGAATTCAGGAGCCAGTGTCAGGTTGCTGCAAGGCGATCGTGGACGCATCACTGCCGCAGATGTGCTGAAAAACATCAATGCTGATGATGCCCACTATCCGAAAACTACGCTGGTGTGTGTTGAGAATACGATGAATAAAGGTGGCGGTGCGATCTATGACATGGATGAATTGCGCAGGATCAGTGAATTATGCAGAAGTCGTGGTTTGAAGTTTCATTGCGATGGCGCAAGGATATTTAATGCATTGATCGCAACTGGCGTCTCACCCGCTGAATTCGGAAGTCTATTCGATTCCATATCCATTTGTCTGAGTAAAGGACTTGGTGCTCCTGTTGGCAGTGTCTTGGTTGGAAACCGTGACTTTATCTATAGAGCGCACCGTCGCCGGAAAAATTTTGGCGGCGGAATGAGGCAAGCGGGATTTATTGCAGCTGCGGGATTGTTTGCGTTGGAAAATCATGTCGAAAGACTCAATGATGATCATCGTCGTGCAAGAACCATCGGCGAAGCTCTCATGAAGTTAGATTGGATCAAAGGGTGCTATCCGATAGAAACCAATATCGTCATCGCGGAAATGGTGGAAGGAATCAAGGCTGCAGATGCCATGAATGCTTTGGCTGGCTTAGGAATAAAGTGTTTTACTTTCGGCGAGGATAAACTTCGTATGGTGACACACATTGATTTTACAGACGAACACCTGCAAACTTTTCAGGATGTGATTGCCCAAACCAGTCAATCGAAAATTACAGAAACTGTTTCTTCCAGGATCGCTGGAATGTATTGACCACAAAAAAAAACGCATTGAAAAATAATTTTTTTTCCATCATCAATATCACCCTTTTAGGTTTGGGTGTGTATAACGTGCTTTATTGGGTATCGAAATTAACGAGCTCCTTGGCGACATTTCATACATCCGTTTCCAGTCACTGGAAATTGATCACATTTCTGGAGTTCTTGGCTGTTGCTTCGGTTGCAGCAGATATCATCATCCGTTACGATACCTTTCCTGAATCCATCCGCAAGAATCGTTTGATCATAACTGCTGCTGTCGGCATCCTCTGGATGTTGAAACTGATCTTCGGGGTGATCGAATTGTACATGAGAGGATCTGTTTCCTGATCACATAAGAAAAAGAAAAGAGCCGCTTTTCAGCGGCTCTTTATATTTATTTCCTGTGAGAATTAGCGAACAAGGCTAACAACTCCGGTAAGTTCTTTTCTGGTTCCGGTGGTCTTTGAGAAGACAACCATTCTCCAGTTGTAGGCGCCATCCGGTGCGAAGTATTCTCCGTTATGCACATCACCAACCCATGGTAAAGTGACATCTTTTGATTCGAAAATTTTATCTCCAAATCTGTTGAATACCATGAAGTGGAAATGGTCGTTGTCAATATCAGCACCTTCAACGAACAATACATCATTGACACCATCACCATTCGGTGTAAACGTATTGGGCACGTAAACTGAAAGGATGTCATTGATGACGATTTCACCGGTTACGAAGTCATTGCAATTGTGAACGTCCACCACTTCAAGTGTAATAGGGTAGATGTCGCCGGCGTCGTTCGGGAATTCCAAGACCGGATTTGGATGATGTGAACCGCCGAGGTCGCCAAAGTCCCATGTCCAGCTAACAATATGTCCTTCTGAAGCATCAGTGAATGAAATTTCTGTATCCAGAATATTGGTTGGCTGAGGTGTAGGAATATATCCTGCAACTGGTGGTGTCCAAGCAGTCACTGTATCAGAAGAAGCATAATCACAGCCCTGTGCATTTTTCAGACGAAGGGTCACAGGGAATTCGCCAGGTTGAGCAAAATTGTGCATCTGCGTCGTTGTGTTGGAGTAAAGTGTTCCATCACTGATTTCCCATGTAGAAGAAGTGTATAGGGTAGGATCCGTCGTATTGACAAATTCGAAAGTATGTGGCCAGCATGATGCTGTTGTATCCACTGTGAAAACCACATCAATTCCAGGGAGTACATCTACCTGAAAACACTGTGAAGCCAGATAATTACATCCTTCAGTAACATCAATACAAGCTGTACCTGTTGTGAGAGGACTATAATTGACATTCATCGCATTGCCAACAGTCACACCATCATATGTCCAATTGTAGTTGTAAGGAGGAAGGCCGTTCTGAATAGAGTAGACGTTCATGTCCACTGCACCACCCGTGCATATGGTGGTATCGTTGGCTGCGCTAAGTTGGAGTTGAGGAATGATGCCGATGGTCAGTTTTGCAGTATCGCAACCAGCAGGAATGTAGTGATAGTATACACCGGCTACATCTACTGCAGGATCGAAGATTCCATCTGGAAGTGGGTTGTAACCAGCATCCATCCATTGACCCAGAACATATGGAGTTCCATTGAGGCTATCGCGCATTTCAAAAGGTGCAACATTCATACACACTGAAATCACATTGTCATCACCAGCATCCTGATTTTGATCCAGGTTGACCGTTACTTCATCAGAACTTGCGCACAATGGGTGACCAACAGGATAACCAGTCACAGTGAAGGTGGTAAGGCTTGTCAGGTTAACAATGGTTGGAGCTTGAAGCGAGCCATCATCCAATGGTGTAGCCGGAGTCCAAGACCATTCGTAACCGTCTGGTGCCCATTCTGCGACGGCATTCGGCATCGAAGGCTGCACAGAATAGATCCAGTTGGTGAATGTGCCATCGGCACAAGTTCCCATCCAACCGAAAGAAGAAAACTGAATGGTAATACAACCGCTCGACGCTGTCCAGGTCATTCCAGTCGCATCTCCATTGGTCCATGATTCGATCATGGGTGATGAAGTGTTCGGTCCGTTGTAAGCCGTGAAAGTATCAGCCCACTGTCCCATTTGACCGCTGGTGAAATGGAATGAAATACCTTGAGTTCCCGGATCATCCAAACAGAAAGTCCAGGTGAAATTGTCGTTGGTCGCGTAACAATAAGTTTCATCTTCAACACATTCAGCACATGCAGGAACGGTGTATCCTTCATACCAACCCTGGAGTTGAGATACGTCGCAGGCAATACCAAAGTCAGCTGGTGCAGTTACATCCACAGCGTCGAATACAGTAAGAACAAATGATGTGTCATTGGTACAACCAAAATCATCGACTACCGTGTAGGTATAGGTGAATTCACCGGCAGAGGTCGGTAGAATGCTGATCTGATCGAGGTTGGTATCATTGATGGAAGCGAATGGGGCATTATTCCAATATGATGTTGTCGGTCCTGGAAGAATTTCCGGAGTGAATTCCACAACATCAGGATACAATGACGGATCCAGGTTGAGAGAGAATCCAACGAGCTGGCCATCATCCGCAGCCCAGTTATCGACCACGGTAAGGGTCCAGATACCATTTGTAGGACAACCAATCAAGCCATCGAGTGGAGCAACAGGTTCGTAGTCACCTTCTGGAAGAGTTCCACCAAATCCGCTATTGTTTACCCATTCTACCCAAGTTTGCGTTGCTGTAGGAGTAAAACAATAATGCCATGGTTCACCTTGTGTTGTTGGATCGTCGCAATCGATGTTGTCCAATTGGTTCGGTACACCGATCTGCGTACCACCACCACCTTGTTGGTGCAGCATCACCTGCTGACCATTAGGACAAGTTACATAGATAACAAGGTCACCCATGAAACTGTGTTCCATATCGAGGCAAATGCTTTCGATGTCATCAATACTCTCAATGGTTGTTCCGGCGAGGAATCCCATTTGATAGATGTCAATATTTTGAGAAATACCGAGAAGTGTATCCGGCAGACATCCATTCTCAATCGTTTCATCGCCAATGAAGCCGTCCCAGGTTACTTCGTACAATTCGGGAGTGGCGGCAAATTCAAGTTCTTCGCCGAGACATAACGTCACGTCTTCCTGAAATCCTATAAAACTCGGTATCGTCGCCACAAAGACCTGTAGCGATATAAAGTTTGAGTTCAAACAAACGTTGTCGGGATTGTCATCCTGAACAAACAACTGCACAAGGTATTGACCTGGTTGTGAAAAAGAATGCTGAACCTGTGCGCCTGGAGTGGTGGTGCTCTGTTGCGTACCATCCATGAAGTCCCAAGTATAGTTGATCAGGTTAAAACCGGTTTGTGCAAATGATCCAGACTCTTGAAAGAAAACAGGTTCACCAACACAAGTACGAACGCTATCCGGAGCAAGGCCATCCACAATAAAGCCGCCCGCTTGAGGTGTTGCACACGGTGTATTGCAGGAAGCAGAGGCTGTAAAACTTCCGGTGCCCTGGTCATTCGAAATGAATTGGAACGTGAGACATCCAGATGTATTCTGAGGAGTTGCTTGAATAACAACACCCTGAAGACCAGTACCACCATAGTTACCCAGTGAGTTGGATGAAGTATTTGGACCATCGAATACATACATCTGGTCCGAGTTGTTCACGTTGGGATTCGGATTGGTATCTTGTGTACTCAACGAAAACAAGTTGAAGGTGACAGTTACCTGATCGCCCGGATTGTCGGAGCAAATGGTGAATGTGATGTTTTCCCCATTGCTGTAACCGGGTCCGCCCTGTCCGCCGGAATCAATGATGAATTCATCACAAGTATTGAAAGTTTGATTATTGATTCCGGTATTGACCACAATTTGAGCTTGGGTCATGCCAGCTACCAGTAAAAAAACAAATCCGGCAATAATGTGTCTGAAAGTAAAAGTTGATTTCATGGGCGAACTCAGATTACGATTCAATTCGGAGGCGTAATTATTTCTATAAGTCATTGTCAATGCGTAAAAAGCTACTTCATTCACTTGAAGGACGATGAACAAAACACATGTTTCCGTTGAGGGTTCACTGCTGTAGAATAATCTGACAGAAGTGGCTCAATTCTATGTGGCATACCGGAAATCTGATACAAAGATCAATCAGGAATTCAGTAGAATGCCTCAGGACGAATGTGTTTCAGTCGGGGTCAAAAATCCGTCGAGCAGAAGTAACACTGCTATGACTCCACAAAATTAAAGAAGTTGCACCTCGAATGTTAAATTAATGGCTTGAGAATACTAGGATTTTCAACCGAGAATTGTCGGCAAACTGCAGATATTGAATCAGGTCAACAGTTTTGGCTTACCTCACGATGGTAATATGACCTTCATACTCATGCCCGACCTCGTTTTCCTTATCGCGAATGGTGATGCGATAGTGGTAAACACCATCCGGTACGAACCATTCGCCATTGTTGTAATTGCCGGTCCAGACGGCTTCAGGATCAGTGGTTTCGAACATTTTTTCACCCCAGCGATTGAAGATAACTGCATGATAGGCCTGTTCAACGAATCCACTGCCTTTCACTTGCCAGATATCATTGATTCCGTCCCCATCAGGAGTAAAGGCATTGGGGATGTAGATATCGATATCATCCTGTACCATCACATACATCGATGTGCTATCAGTGCATCCAAACTGGTTGGTGGCGAATAAGGAAATCAAGTATTGACCGGAAATTTCGGAAGGGAAAGTGTAGGTGGTATCAAAGGCTTCACTGGTGCCCAAAGCATCAAAGGTCCAATTGAAGTGGTCACCATCAATACTCTGGTTGGTGAAATCAAAAGTCGTCGAAGGCAGAATAGCGATCGATGGGTCAGCCACAAAATCCGCAACTGGGGTGGGCCAGACAATAACCGGACTTGCAATGGAATCCGTGTATTCACAGCCATTTTCATCGGTAATGGTGAGTGAAGGCGTGTATACACCTGGTGTTTCGTAAATGTGATTGGAAGAGGCCATGGTGAATCCAGTTTGGCCATCACCGAAATTCCAAACCATTGAGGCGACATTTTGGTATTCGGTATAATCCGAAACCATGAGCACCGGAAGTGGGTCACAACCGAAAGGAGCATCCACTTGAAACGATGCCATGATGATTGGAAATGGTGTGATATCCGTACATGCCGTATCTCTCAGTCCACAAAAATCTTCCACCATCGCACAGAATGTCACCGATTGATCTACTGTCTGAAGAAAATCATCCTGATTGACCATTTCACCGGCCGTCGATTCCCAGGTTATGGAGTATGGTTCGAGACCGCCGGTAATTTGTGGGGCTAACACATGCACCGTATCGCCGAGACAAGCGTTGTAAAACTCTTCAACGTCAATGCTCATGCTGTTGTTCACGGTGACTGTCACCTCATCTGTGCTGAAACAATTGGGCTGTCCAACGGGATAACCTGTAAGCACAAAGGTTTGGGTGGCGCTGAGGTTGATGACTTCACTATCTGGATCTGTGGCATCGGCGAGATTCTGAGCTGGCGTCCAGCTGTAGACAAACTCAGGTTCAATTTGTTCGCATCCCACTTCATAAGTCCATGGTTCGAAATCGCCGGTAGCAGCGGAAACCGTGAAGTCTGCGGTGAATGCAAAAGTGATACAACCTGTTTCGTTGGTCGCTGTCCAACTCTGACCTGTCGCATCTCCCAAATCCCATTCTACCATGATGGGCCAAGTGTTATCGGGGCCATCGTAGATGACAAAATCTTCGAAGATATTTTCCATTTGGCCGGAAATAAAACCAAAGGTCATCACGGTATAATCCTGAGCTCCAGCATCAGGACAAAAGGTCCATGAAAAGTTGTCGTTGTCGTTGTAGGTATAATTGAAAATTCCTCCATCCGTATTACAAGAAGCTTCAGGAAAATCTGCAAGACCGCCATCCAGAAAAACTTGTGGTGCCGTGCAGTCCATGGTGAAATCCGGTCCGGCTGTGACTTCTGGCGCTACATCAACCACGATGGCAATGGTGGTATCGAAAGAACAACCAAAATCATTGATGGCGGTGTAAACAAAGTCATATGTTCCCGGGTTTGTGAGTTCAACATTGATGTAATCGCAGCCTGAAGATTGAGATACGATTCCGGCTCCGGTCCAATAGGTAGAATCACAACCGGGGCCATAGTTTGGAGTGAAACTCAGGACTTCACCATAGAGCGATGGATCGAATGCAATGCCATAGTTGAAAAGGGTTCCATCATCTCCTCCCCACATGTCGCAAAACTCAATGGTCCAAGTGCCATTCAGTGGACAGCCGATGAGGTTGTCAAAAGGTTGGACACTTTCATAAGTACCAGATGGAACTACACCCGTTCCAATATTGTCGCCCCAGGTTCCATTCGTAGCATCGGGAGACCAGAAATAATCCCAACCAACTCCAGCACCAGTATCTACGCCTGCAACAGGCTCTCCAACATCCGTTCCGCCTCCAGTTTGTTGATGCAGAATCACTGTTTCTCCCGTTGGGCAAATCACACTGATCACCAAATCCTGAATGAACGAATGTTCAAAATTGATATAAGCATAAACGATATCTGAAACATCGTCGATGATCTCACCCGCAGGAAAACCGTTGTAAGTGAAATAGACATCATAACACTGAGTCTGATCATCATCGACATGATAACCTTCTTCATAAAAATTATCCGGAAGGTCGATCCAAGGTTCACTGATCCAATTGCTCAGACTGTCTGATGAAAAGATAGAATCCTGCGCAATATTGGTTACTCCCAAAAAGGCAGTTCCACCGCTACACAGATCTGTGATGTCTGTGATGAGGTTAAAGTTAGGAGCAGTACTCACAAGCACGACATAGTCATTCAGGTTAGTGCTTTGACAATCGTTGTCATCCACTACCGTGAGTTGAACCTTGTATCCACCGGGCTCATTGAAAGTATGGGTAACCGAAGGCCAGGATGAAGTATTGTTCGAACCATCGTCAAAGTTCCAGGAGAAAGTACCGAGTGATGATCCATTGAAAAAAGTAGTGCCCGATCCGTCGAAGGTGACTGTTTCACCAGGACAGATCAGCAATGGCATTGGTTCCTGATCTGATGTAATATTCGTGATCGGTCTAACACATGGAGGACCGCACGAGATCTCTGCACCAAAATTTCCTTCATCAGCTCCATTCGATGTGAAATGTATCGTAAGACAACCGGCCGCATTGGTGGAAGTGATGTCTTGTGTCTGCAGATCATTGAAAGTGTAAGTACCAATGAGCGGAGAAGCAGTATTCGGGCCATCGAAAATTTCAATGACGTCACCTGAACCGAGATCACATACTGACCAATAAAGGTTGATGATAGTTTCAGGAGCTTGTGGACAAATGGTCGCGGTAAAATTTTCATTGGCTCCATAGTCCGAAGCACTCAATCCGGAATCCACCAAGAAACCACCACATGTTGTGATATTGCCATTGGCAATGCTATTTTCTTGTGCAAAAAGGAAGAATGGGAGAGAGAGGAAAAATGCTGCAACCAAGAGCACACGGGAAATTTTTCCCAAATGAAGGGCGCTATTAGTTACTAGCTTTTTTGGTTTCATCAGATCGTACCGGAAGGCCAACGTATTGATACGTTTCTCAAATAAAAAGTTGCAAATGAAATCCTAACTTTAACAGATACCATCAGCTCAATCGTAAAACTTGGTTTGTTTTTACGAACAGGCTTGGATTTTTATCCGAAAAAAAAGAAAAGATGAAACAGTAATTCGCTTGAAACAAATTTGTTGGGGGATGTAGATACCAACCTGGACACCATGCGGTGGATTACCTGATTACAGTGACATTACCTCTGAAAGTTCTGTATTCCGCATTTTCCTTATCCTTCACTTTCACTTGCCAGATGTACACGTCTTCTTGCACATAATAACCGCCATCGTGGACATTCGCATTCCATGGCTTGCCATATTCGGTGGTGAAAAAGATGCGATCACCCCAGCGATTGAAAATTTCAAGCGAATAAGTGCTTTCCTCAAAACCCATCATGACGGGAGAAAAATGATCATTGATTCCATCATTGTCGGGCGTGATGGCATTGGGTGCAAAGAAGATATAGTCATTGTCCAGGTGCAATATTCTGCAGATGCTGTCCATGCATCCATATGAATTGGTGACTTCCAAACAAACATTGAAGTTGGTAGGTTCAGCGGCAGGAAATTCGAATAACGGATTTGAAATGGTGCTGGTTCCCAATCCTGAAAAATTCCACCAATAGGTTTCGGCATCTATAGATTCATCTACGAACTGAGCAATGGGATCAATGGTAGATAACTCAAGAGGATCAGTGCTGAAGTCAGCAACAGGTGAAGGATAAACTTCCATGAGGGCAGGGAAGGTGACAGAGTTTTCGCAACCAAAATCACTGATCGCGAAAATGGTCAGTGTATACAATCCACTTTCAGTGATGGTAGTCCGCAAAGTGTCTTCAGTGAAATCACCAATGCCGGAAATATTCCAATAGAATTCTTGAATGTTCTGACTTTCTTCTTCAATCGCATACTCGACATCCAGCGGCGAACAACTGGCATATGGTTCTGGAATGAACACAATCACTGGTTCAGGATGAACGACCACTTCAGCAGTATCAGAGGCTACGCATCCGTACTCATTGGTCACGACAACAGAAATTACCGCGTCCTGACTCAAGACCAAATGCTGAACCGGCAATGTGGGATCTTCGAAAAGGTATTGTGGAGCCCATTGATAATCACCATTGCCATTGCTTCCAATATTCAATTCTTCATCACTGCAGATTTCATAAAGATCACCGATATCCGCGACAGGCAAAGGATGAAATCCCACCACGACTTCATCAGAAGCAGAACAAACACCATTGTCGGCAAAGACTTGATAGGCAATGCTCAAGTCAGTGCTGATGGAAGCCGGCACTTGCACTACAGGTTGGGATAGGTTGACAGAACTGAGGAATTGAGAAGGAGACCAAGTGTAAACCGTGCTCGGAAGAGGGGCAGAGCCAATATGAAAATTAACAGCACCGGCACATACATCATGATCTTCACCTGCATCAACGGTGAATGCAGGTTGCACCTCCACGCTGAGTTCTGCAGCATCGGACGGACACGGTCCATTGGCAGGAACAACATAGAGGTACGACCCTTGAGGATCGCTTGTCGGATCGAATTGCGTGTCGTTGAATGGCTGACCTTGATAATACCACGAACCCAGACCAGAATTTGAAGCAGGAAGTAAGTTTGTCAGCAATTCAGGAGAATCAGTTGCACAGAAAATGGCGTTGGCATTTTCACCTGCTTCAATACCATCAAATATTTCCAATTCGACATCATAGGTATAACCTCCACAACCACCAGCATCGTTGGCCACAAACTGAAAATTCATGAGACCACCTGGAGTGATATCAACCATCTCATCAATGGGTACACCATTGTTGTCATACCAAATTCCATTGTTGGCATTCGCATCCGGATCGACACCTGACAAATCAAAAACGCCTTCAGTGATACAAACATCTACTGAAGTACCGGTATTATCGAACAAAGGCAAGATGACATCAATGTTGATTTCGCCTTCACCATCAGGGCAACTGTTTCCTGAAGGTTGTACAGCCATGATGGTTGCATCAGAAGACACAGCAGGATCAAAAATGCCACTGTAGGAATTTCCATTGGGAAGCTCAAATACGATAGCAGGAAATGTTGGATAGTATTCTTGGAGATCGACCACAGGTGCATCATAACAAAATGACAAGTCAATGTCTTGAGGATTGTCCGGCAAAGCTTCAAGTGTGATGCTCAGCGTTGACTGATCATCAGGACAGATATTTCCTTCGGCATGGTATTGAAAAGAATATTGATTTATGCCGCTTTGTGGAGTGAAAATATTTGAAACCTGATTTCCGGAAATGTCGGTCCATTGTCCTCCTGTATCCGTTCCGGCGCTAAGTTGACCATTGAGATTGAGGGATGATAAATTTTCACATACTGAAATATTGTTGTCAGGACCAGCATTGGGAAGAAGTTCTAATAGAATGGTGAGCGTTGCGCTTTGTGGACAACCGATGTTCGGATAATTGTAGTAGTAATTTCCTGGAGCTTCGTTTTGTGGATCATAGACGCCATTTGTTGTTTGTCCATTTACGTCTGTCCAATATCCACCAGCGAGAGGACTTCCATTCAACTGTTGGAACATGTTCACATTCGCTCCACTTTCACATACAGAAATGCTGGCGTTTTCTCCTGCCGGATCAGGATCGATGAAAGTGATATTTAAGAATGCGTTATCGTCCACACATGGTGTAAGTCCATTCACATGGTATCGATAATTGCCGGGAATACTTGTTGAAGGATCAAACATTGCGCTTACTGGTGCGTTCAGAGGATTGTACCATTGTCCGCCTGCTTCAGGAGATCCTCCGAGATAATTGAACATATTGAAAGGAGTTCCACCCTGACATACTTCAATGCTGGCATTGTCACCGGCATCCGGATTTTGATTTTCATCTACAAACAACGTAGAAAACACCGCGCCGCATCCGGGAACATTGTCGATCATGTAAGTGAATACGGCACTATTTTGAGTTGCGGGATTAAACGTGCCGCTTACCGGATTACCTTGAGCGTTGAACCATGTGCCACCCAGGTCAGGAGATCCTGAGAGGAAATTGACCATTTCGAAAGGCACATAATCTTCACAAATCAAATAAGTCGTGCTGTTTCCGGGATCGGCATTTTGAATCGTGGTCACATAAACACCGGTAATCACATCGCAACCACCTGAAGGAATGGTGTACGCATACCAACCATCTATCGTAGCATTGGCCGCAATGGGAAAGGATTGAGGTTGATTGTTGGGATTGGTCCATTGGCCACCAGCAGCGAGACCGGTTATAGCCGTATTGAAATTTTGATTGGGATCCGTAGAACAAACACCATCTGCAATGGCATCGCCAGGATCGATGGCATTGGTGGGAATATTGAAAACATACTCATTGGCATTGCCGCCTTCAGTTACCTCGAGCAGATATGCCACCGAGCAAAGTCCATTCAGGTTGATCAAACCATTCGCCGATGCACCTGAAGAAATCACTGAACCCGAATTATCCGTAACATTGAAAGTCAATGCATTACCGGTACCATTATTGAAAGACATGGAACCATTACATGAACATGCGTTCGAAGATGGCGTGACCGATACCTGTCCGCTGGAAAGCAGATGAAGGCATAGTGGTAAAAGGCATAATATGATTCGTGTTCGAAT
>JAIBBG010000089.1 GCA_019694805.1 Flavobacteriales bacterium
CTCCAACTTAAAAAAGGTATAGATAGGATATAGAAAAAGCCGGGAAATTCCCGGCTTTTTCATCCATACAGATCGCACCTCCCCAGCACAGAAAGTCGCCAAACCCTTGGTGCTACCTGTTATCGCTACATTATTTGCTGATCATAATTTTTGTCTCATGGATGTATGAACCAGAAACAACCTGAAGCATGTAAGCCCCATCAGACAAAGCATCCGGAAGCATTAAACCTTGTATTCGACCTTGTGAAGGACGCATAGCTTTGATGTTTAGGACACATCGACCGGTTAAATCCATAAATCTGATGTCGTATTGCAAATCATCATTCAACCCAGTAATATTCAATTCGCCGGATGTTGGGTTCGGATATACAAACATGTTGCCCTCATCATTCCATAACCAGCGGTAATAAGGATGATCGCCACATTGAACGAAAGTGATGCTTTGAGGAGAATCGATCCATAATCCGAAATAATAATCACTTGTGGTCAGTAAAATCGGATCATCATAATTTGTAGTATCCACAGCTTCTGTGAGCGAATCCATCGGCAAATCAAGTAGATAGTAATCTTCAATTCGATTCAATTCAAGTTCGACCTGTTGCCTCCATGCATTCAAAACAGATTGTTCGAGTGAATCCATGTTGCAATCATTTAAATGAGCGAAAATCTGACGTGTGATATCGAGCTTACCGATTGTTCTGAAAAGTTGTCCTTTGTCTAACTCAAGGTAGAACTGTGCTTGATAAGTGGAATCAGTCAGAGCAGTATCTGTAAGCAAATTCAATACATCCACATACTGCTGCACCGGAATTTGGAATGTTGTTTCATTATTTTCAGGAAGCAATTCCTGCTGATAAAACATATTCTCAATAGCTCCCTTCATGTATTGCGTCGCCCAATTCATTTTACTTCGAATATGCGAGTTGGTCATATCAATACCCGAAGTCAGAATCTCATGAAATAGTTTTATGGCATTTGCATCATTGGCTAAACTATCATAAGCTTCTAATTGCATCGCAGTGTATACCAAAGCACTGTCCAGGGCTATGCCAGCAAAACTCTCAGTATTCAATAACGGATTGTCTGGATCAACTTCATAGTCTTTTAGAGCAAACCCATCATCGATTGTTGTTTCATTTTCACTCGACGCATGGGTAGAGATCAACAGAGATTTCACTTCAGGTTTGATTTTAGTCGGACATGGCGTTGGACTCACCGGTATTGGGTCATAAAATAAGACAGGACATGGAGAGGCATATTCCAGCTGCATACAAGATGCAGCATCCGAAGTAAATACATCAAACTTCGCTGGATTTGGAGGCAAATTACCGCCACCAGATGGTTGATATTGATTGCCCGAATAAACTCCCCAGTGATTAGATGATGCATCTAAAATGCGTTGGCATCCATGTTTCTTCGTGCAGGGAATATTGAGTGTACCGGAAATGTAGAATGCATTATTCGTAGAGAAAATGTTTTTCCCTTTATACAAATTAATACCAGATGCATTTATTAATCTCACACCATGTTGTGTACCAGAAAAATTGTTGTAGCCTGCAAGTTCCGTGGAACTGATATTCACGT
The DNA here is from genome assembly GCA_019694805.1 of Flavobacteriales bacterium. Classification (GTDB taxonomy): domain Bacteria; phylum Bacteroidota; class Bacteroidia; order Flavobacteriales_D; family Sanyastnellaceae; genus JAIBBG01. Next base: position 1,585 of record JAIBBG010000089.1, read on the forward strand.
ATGCATCCATAGAACGAATTCCAGTAAAGGTCTCGAAATCTGAACAACTCACACTGATACGGCCACCTCGCTTATCTATCGCGGCATCATCATCGCATTCCACGAAAGATGAATTGGCAACAGCAATTTCAACAAGACTGAAATCATCAATGCCACTCGATGCTCCAGAAAAAACAGAACCGCTGATTTTACTCATTCCAGAAAGTGATTCACTGGTAACTTTTGCATTGTCAAAGTTTGAAAATCTGATGACATAACTACCACCGAAAACATGCACCCCAGAATTTGCTGTATGAAAATCAGAATAACTCACAGCTCCAATGCTCTCATGTAAGTTGACTCTCACTTGATTGAAATTGCAATTCTCCAAAGAAGCATGATTACCCCATACATGAACACTGGCTGGATCCGCAAATGGTTCAATCAATCCAGGGGAAACAAAGTCCACGTCCTGCGCTGTGAATTTCATATCGGTAGAAATGGCGCCAGCAGAATGAAGATCAACCTTGCCATTCATCAAAACAATTTCACCATCATGCCAGTTGCTGTTGCCAAATCGACCATAATCTTCAACTTCCAATATCGTATTGTCCTGACCATTGCCAGTCATGCGTAAAACGCAATCAACACCATTATGAATCACGTCACTTTGGCCGCCTTTCACAAGTATTCGTCCACAATCACCAGTGCTACTTTGGATGTTGAGTTGAGCACCATCTGCCAATTCGATCACTCCACCATTAAGCTCAATACGAGAAGCTGCATGGTCCATCATCAGGTTATGCTCTCCTCCAAGAAGAATGAGTTTTGATCCTGCATTCAAGATGATCTTGCCTTCGCGGATTTTCACATCAGCACCTGCATGAAGCACCATCTGCGCCCCTTCATTCAGAATGATACGGCTTTCATTATAAACTCTAAGTGTTCCGCCCGCACCAAGAATCAATTTACTGTCACGATTCAAATGCAAATCTGCGGTGCGCAGAGGATTCAATTCGGAGCCAATGATAAATTGTCCATCCTGATCCACAAGAATTTCAGATGGTGAACAGTCATTTGTAACAACACTGAATTTCGTATTCGAATTTAAAAAATCTGACTCACCGCCAAAGTGTGTCAATTGATCTTCATGTATTGACAAGACTCCACCGTCATACACATGAACATTTCGTATCCATTGATATCCTTCTTTACCAAAGTTGAAAGCACCGGCATTTGGATATGCTGACGTGAGTTCCGGCCCCAATTCGATGCGATCAGGAGACAAAACTTCCATCAAAATCATCTCTTTGCTGTATGGTGTGATTTCTACATGTCGTTCATTTTCCGCTTGCGCAAAGAAGTAATTGTCGAAATTCTCCAATTCAGGATGATCGTACAATAATTGTTCGACACCAATATTGGGATCATCCAAATTCAATCCCAGTGCACTTGTTGTAGAAACAAAACAATGGTTGTCATTGAATTGATGGGCTGCTATTGGACAACCCAGCGTAGAACTTCCCAATGATTTTCCCAAGTCTCTGATACTCGATCTGGTACCACCTGGTGCGTAATCTAAATTGGGTTGATCGCCAATGACCATCAGCGTGAAGTCATCAAAATCCGCCCATGCATCAATTGAGCCCAATAGAGGTAAATCCGAAAGCCAACTACCTGCTCCTTCAGCGTTGTCTCCATATGCTGGCATGGTTATTCTGGCTATGAAACCCAAATCATCACCACTGTTCGGACATAAATAAACTTCAGCAACATCATTGAGGTAAGAATTACATTCCCAATCTATGAGAGGAAACATATCGTGATACACTTCGGTGGCTGATCCAAGCCCGTTGCTGAAAGCAACCTTTCTGCAATGTTGAGGATAACCCATGGCATCTAATTCTGAATAAAACGCATCGTGCCAGGCCATGCCCATTCCGTATTGTAGATTCAACAACTGCATTGCGGCTGGACGTTTCAACATATGATGAAACATGGTCCAAGCAGTAGGATTGCCGTTATCTCCAAAGAAGCTGAGCGCACCTTGCATCGCGATCGGAATATTTGCACCGGCATGTGGAGCATCCATAGAAAGCCATAGTCTCGTGCAGTGATCTTCACCGTTGATCTCCATACTCCTTAAAGCATGACGTGTGAGTACACCACCCATGCTTGCTCCAGCAACGATCAACGGCTCTTCACCAGTTTTGTATTGATTGCAGAGTCTGATAACCTCTTGTACCAATTCTGAGTTTTTCTGCAACATATCTGCACCATCCTGAAAGTCCACAAGAATGATATCATAACCATATGATCGAATTTCATGAAGCATTTCTGGCATGAGATGCAACATGTCGTATCCATAATTTCGATCATCTTCTGGATCAGGGTCAACAAAACCACTGCTGAATTCACACCAACCAAATGTTCCGTTTCTATATATATCCGGTGGCACAGGAAGCGAACCTTCGTATCCAAAATCAATACCTTCAACGAATATGAATGGTTTGTCGAACATACCATCTTCACTGGTTAGTGTAAATGCATTGCCCTTCACCAATTCACCTTGATATACAATGCCAATTTGCCATGGATAATTGAGATCGCCGTTGGTTGGCCATGGTGCCGCATTCGGAAAAGGAAATGTTGTGGTTTCGCATGGAAAAAAAGAAGACAGCTCTTTGAGTACGTTACCACCTTTCAGAACATTGCCAGGCCTGTTGATTTTTATCCGTATATTTCTTTCAAGATCATCACCGCCATAGTGAACCTGAATCACTTCATCAAATGCAATGGTTCTAAATCCGAGGCCATCATCAAAATCTAACTGAATGGAAGTCGGCATATCCTTATTGGTGATATACCATTCGGGTTTGATGATAAATCGCATATCACCTTGGTTGAAATAATCAGCACCTAACCATGGTATCAGCGCATTCTTCAAGACATAGGGACTTGTGTACTGAACTGGAGCGTCATAGAATTTATCATTTTCCAAGTAAATGAGACCATCCGACAAAACTGTTGGAATAAAATCATGATAATTGATATCCAAAATGGCCAAAGGCAAGCAGTTCTGAATCGCAGCAGTTTCAAACATCTCCATATGAAGAGATGAATAGTCTGAAATAAAATGGTCAGGATCCAAACATGCCTTATCGAAAGTTGCAAATAATCTTGCAGCTTCGTCAAAGGTTAAGACGTCCTCGTAATTGGAGCCGTCAGGTACTGATAAATTTTCGAGTGTTTGCGGATAAAAAAACTGACTCGAGATTGAACTAAGATCAAGTTCTTCAAATGGTTCTTGCACCTGGGCCAACACCGTGGTAGAGTATGCCAGGGTAAAGACAATAGTCTTCCACCACTTAGCAGTGTAATTATTTTTCATTTTGATTAAAGTATTAGGTTAAATCAGCTAGGAGCCGATGGTTGAATGAATATTCAGAATTGATTAAAGGTATAGTTAGGCAGGAATTAGAAATCACGTCATTCTAAGGAGGCCGATACCGGTGCTGCCAAGGGAAGCCAAGCTGTAGAAGCAGGTAAGGCTCCGCCCACCGCATAGCGCGGATTTGTTCAGAACAATACATAGAATAGATAGGTTAAAGGTTATGATCTTTAGATCTGCTCAAGGCAAAATCAATAGTGATATACAAAATCCAGCGTATCGAATGCAGGAGCGTTCAAGGTGAATTGATCGAAGGCTATTGTATCCCATTCTTGAAATCCGGCATCAACCATCTTTAGCACATTTACTATGGTATTTTTATTACCAAGCACAAGACTGGTATAAGGATTTTGTTCATTGATACCATGAAAGCCAAATCCCCCGGGTTCGTTCAAAGTGTGCTCCAAGTATATTTCGGGATTCAATGGTTCGTCATCAACTACACTGATCCTGATCCATGCATAAGGATTAAGGATGTATTGACCTTGAGGCAAAGTTGATTCGGTCAAATAATATCCGGAACCACAATAATTGAAGTATCCATCCTTTTGGACACATATCTTGTCTACAGAGTCAGTTTTGAGCCATGACACATCACCATTCTCATCCGTATAAA
>JAIBBG010000044.1 GCA_019694805.1 Flavobacteriales bacterium
ATGGAATTCCCAAATGGGCTGCTGCGAGCATAGCGTCGTTGCTATCATCTATCCAAGGACATTCATTGTTGATGATCACCGACTCATCATGCCAATTTCTCATGAAAATGGCAATGACATCATATCCCTGTTCCAGCAAAAGATGCGCTGCAACACTGGAATCTACTCCACCCGAAAATCCAACGACGACTTTTTTACCCATTGAGGGTGCAAAGGTATGGCGGCTTCATGACTTGAGAAATGGACTTGAACCCAGATCATGAGTTCAAAATCTACAACATCTCTGAAAGCCTTCAATGACGCGCTCCCCATATCGTAACCTCATGGGTCAGGCTTTCCAAGATCACCATTTGCAACGTACACCAGATGTCGTTTCTCATAGGAATCTTCATGCCATGCCCAACCCTTTTGGCTTTCGGCACTATGTGATTATGCCAAGCGCATGATCCAGATTGAATCTCAGGGAACTGAAAAACCTTTCATGATTCAACCAGATCTGGAGACTTCCTATGAACCCTTTGACAGCCGGGTAAACAAATCAGCACGCTTTATTCTTTCACAAAATCAAAAACCTGGATTTGGTTATCCTTGGTGAGCACTCTCAGGTAATATATACCGGGTGAAAATGCTTCCATGGAAATGCCTGTCAGGAGATCAGAACTGTTGACAGATATAATCCTTTGTCCCATTACATTGAATAATACCGCGTCATTCATTTTTTCCGGAGAAAGTACTTTGACCATATTTGATTTTGCATCATAAAACACTGGTAAACTTCCATGGTCGTACTCCCCTTCCAAGACATGATCGGGTAAACATGAAAGTGTACTCACATATTCCCAAATCGAGTCATTGAGCAAAAAAGGTACTGGGAGATCATCAGGTGATTCTCCCATGCGGATCCAAACCATGTTTTCACTTTCAACAACATTGATGAATTGGCCATCTTTACCCATCGCTGCAACACAATCCATCGGTCCATGAGGAAACAACGGTCCATCAAAGGTGAATTGCAATTGAGGAATCATATATGATGGTTTGCCATTCAGCCACCAGAGATAACCATATGACTCATTCAATGATTGCGAAGTATTGAGCATTTGATTGAAATAGGTTTCATCGGACATGATGGTATTGCCATCCCACGTCCCATGATTCAAAATGAGAAGACCAAATCTTGCCATGCTTCTTGCGTTGCTGAAAAAGACGTTATCATCTTCCAGAGGGACAAATATTCCAGTCATGCCTGTGGGCGTTTTCAATTTGACGTTGGTATAAGCATTCAGTGTTTGACCTGTAGCTTGGTGAATGACACTATCCAACAATGTATAAGGCGCATTGTGATAAGCCCAACGGGCGCCGGCATCAGCAAGATATTCCAAGCAAGTATCCAACGTGCAGTGGTTATTGACGACACCATCATTCAAACCGGAGGTCATCGTCAATTGATGTCGAATGGTGATTTGAGATTCCTGTTCAGGAGTGCAAATCGTCCAACCTTCCCCAAGATAAGAAGCAGTTTCATCTGAAATGGATAGAAATCCATCCTGTTGTGCCATGCCTACCATAAAGGAAGTAATTGTCTTCCCCGCTGAAGCCCATTGCCACGGCGAGACCTGAGTATGACCATTGAAGTATTGTTCCAATACAATCTTACCGTCCTTCAACAAGATGAATGCCTTTGTATTCTGCGAATCCAGAAAATTGAACAGGCTATCGATGCGTTCCTGGCACCAACCAAGACTTTCCGGTGACATGGTATCCCATTCATTGCCTTCAATGGGCGGGAAATACAATGATTGACCCTTACTGCCAGTGCTCATGGCACAAAGTAGGATAAGTATTTTCAGTTTTTTCATGATGATAAATGCCGATGACTTCATAACCCTCAAATGTATCCAACGATCATATTCAGTGAAACAATACACCAGTAAAATGGTTGGACAAATGAGATATAATTTGGTTTAAAACTAAATGATGCCGTTGCTTCTTTTCATGATATTCACAACACACAAGTTGTCTTGAACCCATGCTTGCAAGATCACTCCCATCTTAAGTAGTCCGAAGAATCAAGTACCGGAATTTGAAATAGGATTGTCATGGTATAGAAATTCGACTGTATGATTCTTCCAACTTGACTTATCGCATTCGTTTTTAGAGCGACCGAGCATGAGAACTTTGCTATGCCATGATGGAACCATTTTTGGGATTTGGGTTGAGGGTTGATGGATCACGATGGTGATATTGGGATTTCCACGGATGTGCTCAAAGGTCGACAGCACCGACATGAGGTGTTTCTTCTACCCATTTTTTTCTCCGTATTTAAGGAGCAGCATAACGAAGCAAATGAGAAAGGTTATTCTATCAAGCTACAATTCTTCGCGTTTCTGAAATTACATTTGGTCCATGATCATGAATGGCATTTCTTAGAGATTGCCATTTCACCTCAATCAAGGCATGGACGAACTCAAACACCTTAACACCCGATTTGGCTATCTCGGCCAAGAACTACTGGATCAATTGTCTGAATTTTCAGTCATTCAGACGTTTCCACCTAAAACTGAACTTGTAAGGGAAGGTCAATATGTCAAGTATATTCCACTTGTCATCTCGGGACTTGTCAAAGTATATACGCAGTTTGAAGAAAAAGAACTTCTGCTCTACTATATCCAGCCGGAACAGAGTTGTATCATGTCATTTTCATCTTGCATCCATCACGATAAAAGCAGAATATTCGCCATTACTGAAGAAGAAACCAACGTGCTCTTGATGCCGTCAGAAAAAGTATTACAATGGGTGACTCAGCATCCGTCGATCAACATGCTTTTCTACCAACAATACGATTTGCGGTACAATGAAATGATCGATACCATCCATCAGATGCTTTATCATAAACTCGATAAAAGATTGCTGGATTATTTATCTGACAAAGTGCAGATCACAGGTAAAAATCCCGTGAAAATTTCGCACCGCGAAATAGCCAATGACCTTGGAACTGCGCGAGAAGTGGTCAGCCGATTGGTGAAAAAGCTTGAAACACAAGGGAAAATTATTCAACATCATGACAGTGTAGAACTGATTGCAGGGTTGTGACTTTGGTTACTGCGCAGGGAAATTTCATCATTCACCTTTGCGTCGTCCATGCGAAACATGAAGAACATATACAAGTTTGCTCTCGTTTGCCTGCTTTGTATAGGAATCATTACCGCATTGGTAGTTATCATTCAAAAAATCAACACCTAAAATTTATATACTTATGAAAAAGAATATGTCAGGCACAGATCGCATCATTCGTCTCATCATTGCCGCCATTTTTGTTGGACTGTATTTCACCAACACTGTTACAGGTACTGTAGGTATTGTGTTGCTCGTTTTGGCTGCTGTGTTTACACTCACCAGCCTCATTAGTTTTTGTCCATTGTACGCACCTTTTGGTATTTCCACTTGCAAGACAAAAAACTGATGGGCTTCATAGCCGTTAGTAGACCCAACGAGAGTTGATATTGAAAAAAAACAGGGTGTTCATTCGCCCTGTTTTTTTTTAACCTGGATTATGCCAAGCGTTTTAGAAAGGAGATTCGAATTGGAGTGCTCGTGTTATCTTGATGATGGTGAGCACTCGAAACGAGCCCATGCGTGAATTCAAAGGGGTTTTGAATGTGAATAGCAAGGAATTGTATGATCAGGGATGATGCATTCGCTTCAATCCCCTTCTTACGTTGCAACCTATAGAATCCAATTTCCATTCACATCGATAAATTTCCTTCCGTCCCGAATAGCAGGATTTGACAACCTCAATCTCCAAGCCAGAGCATAGGTTTGTCGCACACAGGAAACAATATCACTCGATGAAAAGATACATAAGTACCTTCCTCATTTACTCGCTTTATTTATTTCAACCAATCCATGCACAAACTCTTACAGATGAACTGAAGTTATTGTTGGATGAAACCCTGGACAGCATGCACGATGTCCTGGGTAATAAGTCACTGAGTGCAGCCATCATTTATCCTGGTGAAGAGCAATGGACACGTGCCATAGGGATTTCTTCTCAATTTCCTTTGATAGCGCCCACTCCGGATGATGCGTATGAGATTGGAAGTGTTGGTAAAACGCTTACGGCTGCTTGTATCCTTCAAATGGCAGATGATGGTTTATTGTCTATCGATGATACGGTCGGTCAATGGTTCAGTGATTTACCGCATGTCAATCCATCCATCAAAGTGCGCCAACTGATGCAACATACGAGCGGCCTTTACGATGTACTCTCCAGTGCTGCATTGAATCAAGCCATGAATGCAGACATGGATTCAATCTGGAATGCTGAAGATGTTATCATAGATTATATGCAGGCTCCACTGGCGGATCCGGGTGAAGGATGGTCGTATTGCAATTCAAATTATTTTTTGTTGGGCATGATCATCGAAGCGGTTTCCGGTCAACCATTTTATACCGAAATCAGAAATCGATTTTTCACACCATTAGCACTCAACACATTTGGAATTCCCGCATTTGAAAACTATACACAACCAGTAGCGCATGTCTGGATGGATATCACCGGAGATGGTTGGGTAGAAGACGCTCATAACTTCTTCATGGATTTTATGTCACTCAATTCAGTGGCTGGCGCTGCCGGTGGATTCTTCGCCACACCATTGGAGACTTCGAAATGGATGCGCAGTTACATGCGCGGTGACTTGATTTCACCCTCATTGATGGCGCAAGCGAAAACCACCATTTTTGCCCCGGGAACACCAACGACATACGGATTGGGATTGATGAAGAAAAACTTTGTAGGTTATGTCGGTTTCGGACATGGTGGTGATCTGGCCTATTCGGCAAGCTCGTGGTATTTCCCTGAACTCGATATCAGCATTACAGTGTGTAACAACGATGCGGGCACCAATTCATGGGAACTCATACCGGTGGTCGAAGCCTTGCTTCAAACGATTGACGATTACAATGAATTGAATACTGTGATATCAGAGCGGAATACGATTGAAGAATTTTCACTTTATCCGAACCCATTTTCTTCATCCATCCAGATCACATGCCATGCCGCGATGCAAGACAATATCTCCGTGGTGCACATGTATGATGCGCTTGGACATGTCATTCGCAGTAGAAGCCAAATCCGGCACTCCGGTACAAATAACTTCATGCTGTTCGATGATCTCTCTGACCTTCAACATGGCTTGTACTGGATTGAAGTGATTTCAGACCAAGGAAAAAAATCCATCTACAGGATGCTCAAATGAGGCCATTCGAAACGAACTCGTGCAAGTGTGACCTTTTAAATTGATCGAAACCAACATCGATTTAAACTCCATGCGTATTACAGGTATGTCGTGTGGAAGTTTGTTGCGAACGGACCGGAAGAATGCACCGGTCCGTTTCCTTTTTCTGATCACAAATGCAACACAACTCGTGTGTTAAGCCGTTCATCACAAAAACGGAAATCACGGAACTTTGCCACAATATGTTTGTTCTGATATGCGGACCATAACACTGCACCATGTATTTTTTCACCAGTGAAAATCATCGACCAGTAGTTTCATTGCCCGATACTTTTAATCTGGTCAACTTTTCACGTTACAAGCAATTGGAGGCGGTTGTTCCATTTCGAAATTTCTCGATCAAATATGTAGGACTTGGCTGTGAAACCTATCATCTCAATGGCAATAGGTTCGACATTGATGACGGTGCTTATTTGCTCGCCAATCAACATACCGAAGGACGCATACGCATAGATAGTGAAGTGGATGTGAGCGGCATATGTATCGAATTGATGCCTTCCATGATATCTGAAGTGGTTGCCAGTTACATCAGACCTGATACTCTCCTTCCCGACCCAGGACTCGATGTATTCTTCAGCTCAGAGGCCTATCCTGAAAATCAATATCATTCTCGTGAAACACATTTGGGTAAAATGCTCCGCAGCATGGACGTCTACCTCAGTCAGAATCCACACCGGGACATTGTCATTTCCAACGAACTGTATTATTCCCTTGCAGAAAATCTGATTGCGGATCACATTTCAACTTACAGACAATTTCGCAACCTCGGAAACATCAAAGCTTCAACAGGCAAAGATCTTTTCAGAAAGGTTCAACTCGGTAAGAAACTCATCGAATCACATTATCACGAATCCTGGGACATTGCTGATGTGGCGGCCCATTGTTGTATGTCTGAATACCATTTCTTCAGAATATTCAAAAAAGTATTTGGCATCAGTCCATATCAACATTTGCTGGATATAAGATTAAACAATGCCATGCACTTGATCCAGAAAAATGATCAGTCCATTACCAACATTGCTATTGAATCTGGTTTTGCAGACCTCGCCTCTTTCAGCAAAGCATTCAGTAAAAAGTTTGGTTTTCCTCCGAGTAAAATGTCAAGATTAAATTAACAGGAATTGACAAAGAGAATTGTGGAACTTGTCACCACTTTCGCCGCATGACGTTTGGCATCACCACTTTCTGCAGATCGTTCCTCATTTGCTGTATGCTTTTGTTTGGCTTATCTGTTCATGCTCAGGTTCCATTTGAAATAACCGGAAAAATTACAGACAGCATACAACAGCCGCTTTCAGATGCGATTGTGCAAATTCTTCGGGCCACGGATAGCACTTTTGTTAAATCAGAATTTCCAGGATCAGACGGACAGTTTCGAATTTCCTTACAGGATGCAGGACAATATTATGTCGTGATCAATCTGATAGGTTATCTTCCATATGAGAGTGAAGTTGCAACCATCAGTGAAGCCGATCCGATTTGGAATTTTGGCAATTTGGTCCTTCGATCCGGAAGTCAACAATTGAATGCCGTTCAGGTTGTGGCTAAAATTCCGTTTGCGGAAAAGAAGATTGACCGTGTGACGGTTAATCCTGATGCGATGATTTCCACTGCCGGTTCCACCGCTCTTGAAGTGCTTGAAAAAGCACCTGGTGTGCAAGTAGATTTGAATGGCAACATCAGTCTCAATGGAAGACAAGGTGTGATCATTTATATCGACGACAAACCAGTTTACCTCGGTTCAAGTGAACTCGCTTCATACCTGCGTTCGCTTCCTGCATCTTCCATAGCCTTTATCGATATCATGACAACTCCACCCGCCAAATATGACGCTGCTGGCAATGTGGGCATCATCAATATCCGTATCAAAAAGAGTAAAGCTCAAGGACTCAATGGTGGTTTCAATGTGAGTTATGGTCAAGGATTTTATCACCGCACAAACAATAGTGTCAATCTCAACTACCGCATCAACAAGGTCAACATTTTTACCAATCTCAGTTATAACGACAACAACAATTACCACGATCTTACCATTGAAAGAAACTACTTCGATTCCTTGCAAATTCTTCAAACAGCATTCAAACAAAATACCCTGATCAAAAATGAAAATTCAAGTGCAACCGGTCGCATTGGTTTGGACTATTATCCCCATCAAAAGCATAACATAGGTTTTCTGGCTTCAGGATTTTTTGAACGATCTGATACATATACCACCAATGTGGCAACGTTGAAAAATGCAGAGAATACTTTGCTCACCAAAGTAGTCGCATTGAGTCCAACTCGCAGGGATTTCATCAATGGTAGTGGTAACCTCAATTATACTTTTACCATGGATACACTCAACCAACAATTGATGGTGAATGTTGATTATTCCGTATACCGTTCTGATATGGATCAGGCCTTGCTCAGTAGAAACTACGATCCGGCTGACTCCATACTCAGTAGCTCAAATCTCATCAGTAAGTTGCCTTCGGATATTCAAATTGCGACGGCGAAATTGGATTACACCAAACCTTTCAAAAATGGTACACGGTTCGATTCCGGCGTAAAATCAAGCTATATCAAGACAAATAATATTGCAGATTTTTATGATGAAGAAGATGGCATTTTGACACCCAATCTCGACTTCTCCAATCGATTTGAATATGAGGAAAAAATTCAAGCAGCTTATGTGAACTTGAGCAGAGAATTCACTCAGTTTTCATTGCAATCAGGCTTGCGATTCGAACATACTGATATATCTGGTTATCAATACGGCAATGTCACTCACGACGATTCCCTTTTCACCAGGAGATACGACAATCTCTTCCCCACACTTTACCTGATGTATAAACTTGATTCTGCATCTAACCATATTCTATCCTTCAATTATGGAAGACGCATTGACAGACCGAATTATCAGGACATGAATCCATTCACCTATCCCTTAGACCGATTCACACTTTATGCAGGGAATCCATTTTTACAGCCCACTTTTTCCCATAATCTGGAACTTTCCTACACTTTGATGAATAGATATACTGCAACAGTATTTTATAGTGAAGTGAAGAATATGATCTCTGAAACCATCGAACAGAACACGAATATCTTCTATAGTAGACCCGGTAATATTGGCAGACAACAATCATTAGGCATTGCTCTCAATGGTGCGGCAGAAATCACCAAATGGTGGACACTACAATTTTATGCTGCTTTGAACTATCAGGATTTCTCTGCGAATATTTATGGTCAGGCACTCAACAACCAAGGAACATATTGGTATGTGGGTCCAACAAATCAATTCAAGATCAACGATAAGTTGTCCGCTGAACTTGGTGGATCCTATCAAACAAGGATTGTATCCGCTCAGTTTCTGTTGATCCCTGTGGGGTCAATGCGCGCTGCATTGGCATTGAATTGCATGCAAAACAAAGGGAGTTTGAAATTGGTACTGAACGATGTCTTTTACACCTATCAACCTGGTGGTGACATCAGAAACTTGTACCAATCCAATGCGAATTGGTATAGCTACCTGGACACAAGAGTCGTGACTGTTTCCTTTGGATACCGATTCAACAAAGGAGAGGTTCGTTCACAACGCAACATGGAAGGTGCTGAAACGGAAAAAAGTCGGGTGAAATAGAAATTTCAAATCACACATTGACTCCAAAGAGATAACCTGTCAGCGCGGATATGGCCATAGCAAGTGTGCCCCATATCACAATGCGAATGATGGCCTTTCCAATTCTGGAACCACCAGACTTTGCAGAAACAACACCCAAAATGATGAGTGACAAAATGGTCACTCCATACAGGAAATATTCCATATGTTCCACCGGAGCAAATACAGCCACGAGCAACGGAAGTAAACCTCCTGCAGTAAACGCAGCACCAGAGGCCACGGCAGCTTGTATGGGTTTCGCCTGATTCATTTCATGAATACCCAGCTCATCTCTTACGTGTGCGGCAAGCGCGTCGGCCTCCGTCAATTCTTTTGCAACTTGCATGGCGGTTTCAGGTTTGAGTCCACGCTTCTCATAAATCGCAGCGAGTATCTTCATTTCCTCCATCGGCATCTCTTCGAGTTCGCGCTTTTCTCTTTCAATGTCCGCTTGTTCTACATCTGTCTGTGAGCTCACTGAAACGTATTCTCCCGCAGCCATGGATAGCGCGCCTGCTACAAGACCGGCGATTGTCGCCAATAGAATGGGATCTCTCGTATGACTGGCAGTGGCCACACCAATGGCCAAACTTGAAATAGAAATGATGCCGTCGTTGGCACCCAATACTGCCGCACGAAGCCAATTGCTTCGGTGGATATAATGACTATCGAGATAATTGTCTACTGTGATCATTCTTTCCATTCAATTTAGAGACTGTTGCTATGAAATGATAAACATGTTAGGATAAAGGTAAATCAGTTACACATCACCCCAAGTATTATTTCAATCAATACTGACACCTATACATCATAACCATGTGTGATGTACATCATGTCATCTACATAAACAATGTCCATTTGCTGATGTTCAGATCAACTCAATCTTCAATGACATCTAAACCTTGATCCCTTAGTTTTTGCAATCCTTCCTTCATGGCCTGCACTTGTTCTTGAGGATGTCCCTGCCAGCTCCCCACTTCTCCAACAACTTTGAATGGCGATTTTGAACGATATGACATTGTCGGATTACCCGGAAATCTTTTATTGGTCAGGTTGGGATCATCTTCTATCTCACCGGTTGGTTCGACCAGATAGATGCGCCCCTGACCTTCACCCACTGCAAGTTCAGCTCCCCAAATGGCTGCATCCAATGTTGACGTGAGGTAGATATACTTAGCCAATGACCGATCGCCATAATTGGATTGAACACCGGGTTCAATCAGTTCGCCCAACGACAAGTTGGCTTTGGTGCCATGAAAATAAGTTTGAGCAAATGGTTTAGGGCCTGCGGTGGGTATGGTTTGGTCTTTTTCTTTCATGAATATAATTTAAAAATGGTTGCGATGGCGAAGATCAATCGTGATCAGCAATCATGATTCAAGGTTTAACAACATTGATGTATTGACTTTCTACTCCCTCCAACACTTGATTGCGCTTCTTCACAAACACAGCTCATGGCAAAATCTGGAATAAACTTTTCGTTAGGCTTTGTATATTGGAAAAAGTGTTTTTGAACTACCTCTTCTGCGAACAAGCCCACGCAAATAGAAGGAAGTAACATCAGCCATAAACTTTTGATCACTATCCTGAATCGATGCGCTTATCCTTTCGATATGATTCCATTGCTCCAAAAATTCCTTCAACGGGATTTTGATGGTAGCTGTATCGGAGACCGAATCAAAGTAATGAGCTATTTTATTGACCTCACGATAAAACTTGGATGTTGCATCCGTGTTTGAAATCCTTCTCAGAGAAAGTTCATAGTCGATATCGTGGATCTTTTCGAAGCGTCTGCTGATTTTTTTCACCAACCTGACATCTTTGTTTGCAAAACAAGACAGTGGCCAGAAGAATAGAATTGCCAACATAAACAGTGTATAGTGTTGAAGTCTTAGCATCGCATTTTGAAAAGCTTACCATTTGATTTGCGCTCCAAAATTATGGTATTGTATTGTTTCCTTGATGGTCCTATCCCATCGAATCAGCAGTAGTCACCGTAATCTCCATTGAACCGTTTTTCCAAATCTGATGACCCAATTCCTTTAACTTATCCCGGTCACTCTCCACAACTTTCCCAAAAATATTACAAGCATCCAGTCCTTTTCCTTCTCCATAGTAAATACCAAAACAATTCGCTGTCTTGGCACGCACGGGCATCGACGGACCAAAGACAACCTCACCAGGTTCCGTAAAAACAGATGCGTTTTCTTGGATGATGTCTAATGGCGGCACATCATCAATCCATATCTCTTGGCCGGAAATTCTGGCATGATTAAACGTCCTTGTAAAAGGTAAAATCGATTGAAATGCCTTGGATGTCACGGGCGCGACATCATGGTAATACTCAAAACAAATTTCCGTCTTGTCCGAAGTAATTATTTTAAATCCTTTCATGATGGTTGTTTAACTCTTTCTCGTCATTTCATAATCGAGCATGGTGTGTCCATTTTCAAATCGATTGACCAACTCACGGGTGACGACGTATCCATATTTTTCATACCATCTGATCGTGTCTATGTTTTGACGATTCACCGTCAATGTTGATCCGTTGATTTGGCGATCCTTCATGCGTTGAACAATAAAATCCATCGTCTGTGTTCCGAAACCATTTCCTCTGAAGGCCTTGAGCAAATAGAGTTTACTCAAAATCATTTCCGCTTGCTCCTGATTGAATTGTAGTGCAAAGTATCCTATGCACACGCCATCCGATAAAATCAGGTAGTATTCATAACCATTTTTAACTTGATCCTCAATTGCCGCAACCGTTTGAAATTTTTGAACAAAAAAAAGATTGTGATCATGAGGGATGAGTTCAGCATAAAACTCAGGAATAATTTCAAATGCCATTTGCTCAATTTGACGATAATTATCCGCGCTCTGGGCCATGAAGATCTCGATCTTATTCATCGTTCAAAATGGCATGGAAAGGTTTGTTGAATAATGTATCATCTCATTTAGTTGGATAGATCCGGAAACCAGGGATAGATAAATTCGGAATGGGGAGAGAGCGTGGCTGCAAGGCTATCTCTATTCCAATTCAAATCCATGTACTGGTCATATTCATAAAGTAAATGATAGGCAGATTGGTGAAAACCGAGTCGACGCAACACTTCAAAATTCAACAGGCCAGTTTCTTCCGTGATAGGTGCATTGCGATATTCAATTTGCAGCAATTCAAATAGGGTATCGTTCACCCATTTCTCCTGAGCTGTGCGATGATATGTCTCCGGTTCATCACGATGGCGCAACGCTTCGTTGATGTCACGGATGATGATATAGACAATGCTATCATTTCCCTCTGCTTCTCTTCGTTTCCAAAAAGACGAATAGTATGGATCCTCCACATCATGGCGGTGATAACTCCATTCCAAACTATCCAATAAATGTTGACCATTCTTTTGGATGTATAGCCCTTCCAACAGAAAAACATCACCCTCCAGTAATTCTTCCGGAATTAAATTTATGTATCCTATTTTGCAAAATGTCTCGTGGATTGTCAGAAGATTTTCAGGATCTCTGATCCACCGATTGGTGGTCCAATCTCCATGACGAAGCGCAAAAAAGCTCGGAGTGTTTTCAAGGTAAGAAACTGGTTGTTCCGTTTTGTGACTATCGGCACATCCCATCAACATGAACGCGAACAGAACTACCCATGGAATGGGATTCTTCATCCAGGTATGTTCGATCAAAGTTTGGTGTAGCATGTGGCCTTTTGTCAAACAAATTTATACATTTTAGCAGCATACACACCTGGTGAGCACAACACATGTATTCATGTCCTGTTAGGTTGAAAATTGTAGATCACAATATGATCAGACGCAATCGCTATTGTAATGTCTATGGTATTCAATGAAAGCAAGCAGGAGTCATCGATTCATGACTTCTTCAACAAAATGGTGGGTTGGGTAGATTCGAAATAGATCAAGCCATCAAATTCATCCTTGGCGATCACTGAGGTGGAAGCTCTTCGTTCATTGAGAAAAGAAGCACCAATATCATAATAACGTTGAGCTGTTTCAAAAAGTGGATTATTCGTTGAATGCAAGTCTATCATCCATGCGGGGACATGTGATTGTTTGAAAGCAGTCGTAAGTGTGTTCTTTTTCATAGAAGCAACAGAGCAATCCATCAATCCGCGGTAAAGCTTTTTTCGATGGAACGCAAACTTGATTAACGCACCTGCCATGGAATCCGGGCCTTTGTAAGCCATAAAATGACCATGATCAAATACAAATCCAATGGCATAGTATTGATCATGAAATATCTTTTTAAGATAAGTGCCCATCACAGGTAACTTTCGAAATTGCAAAGCCACATGTCCATTGTGTGCCCAAAGAAACATGTTGCGGTTTTCCATCTTTTGGATGGCTATGACGTTCTCCGCCATACAACTATCACGAAATCCAAACTGTCGAAGTCCACAAAAATGAAAGTCCAGTGATTGTTCGTAGTTCTGAACGGCCCTATGGATTTTGTCATATGCTCTTGAACCGAACATGGTGGTTATTTCCGTCCCACTTCTTGAAAGCCATTCCTTCATTTCCTGATGAATATGATAAAGTGTATCTCTCATCCTAAGATTATCCTTAGAAATCATCTGATACACTTCGTATTCGGAGTGATCTGTCAACATATGTGCTATCTTCTGGAATGACATCGAGCAGGTTGAGCTATCTTGAAAATATGCTTCTGATAAGTATTGGATGCCAATGGAAATATTCTGCATATCGAATCCATAAAATGCAATTTGATCTGATGCTTCTTTGCCATGATTGTATTGCCTGATCCATTCTACCAAATTCTTTACTTCTTCTGTCCCCCAAGGCCAATCGAGGTATTTCATGGCCAATGCTATATCATTCGTCTTTCCGCTGACGTAATCATTGACGTACATCTCGGCTCCATAACTCGCCTCAATCGCAAATACACGGTAATGACATTCCTCAACCAAGAATTGAAACACCTTCATCTTGGTTTCAAAAAACTCATGTGTACCATGAGTAGCTTCACCCATTGCAATAATTTTCTTTTCCAGAAACAAATTCTTGAGCCCTTGCCAATTCGTAGAAATACCGCCTTCATCCAGAGAGAAAGGATAGACGGTTTCTTCAAGGCCCGACAGTACCACTTTTTGTTGTGAACACAAAGACAAGGCTATAGTCAACAGTACAACACAAAATAGAGAACGCAACATAGCAAGGTAGATGTGTGGCTGTGACGGATAATTAGGGTGGTTAGTTACTGAAGAGGATTTATTTCATCAGAAAAAATTCGACACCTCCAAGTACTACGATTTGACGCACCTTTCAAAAAGCAAGGCAACATTCAAAATGTGTGATGCCACTATTGAGTTTGTGTTGATCAAGTGCTTAGTTCTGTATCATCCCATGCAGTGCCTTTGGATACCATCCATGTGAGCGCGTGTCGTCGTTCGTGAATGACGCCTCCATGACTCATTGGATTGAATCCTTGAGGTACTGACGGCCTGCCCATCTGAGCGCTTCTCACAGCATTGTGCAAACAGTAAAAAAGGTCTTCCATTTTCAGCACACTGTCATCTGAAACTTTATTCTTCTCCGCAACCCAAGCGACGAGATTACCACTGAGTGGACAAGTATGATGAAGAAGGATGTCGTTCATTTCTTCACCTGTCATCATGACCCCATCGATTTTAGGTGCTGCGTATCCAAAATACCAAGCCAATGGCCATGCATTCTCAAATTTCCAACCTATTTGATTACGCATGTCTTCATCATCTCGAGAAGCATTTAGAATAGCTTTTTCTTCATCACTCATGTATTGATCCAACTTATTCTCACGAATGAAGGACATGATTCTTTCAGATGGCAAATGTTCTTCTGGAATCAACAACCACATGACCAAAACCTTGATGACATGAAGTCTTTGAGCAATCTCAACAGCAGGTCGCAGATGATGATCAAATTCCGTTGGAAGTGCGTTAGAAGGTCTGAAACCCGCATCAAGACATATACGAGCGTTGTTCAATCGCATATCGGTCATCCAGGGCACTTTTTTGAAAGATTCCAATACATCCTCCTGTTGAGGAGCATTTACTGGTTTCTCTTCCTGCTTCAATTTGTCCTCATTTTCCTTTGACCCAAATAGTTTATTGAGAAATCCCATATGGATAATCATGTAATTGTTGAATGAAAATAACGGCTCGATTTTCATATCTAGCCAACAGTATCACTTCTCAAAAATATCAAAGAAATATTGATTTCAATCTGGAATGTCATGAAAACCTGAAAGCTCAAAAGGACATGGGCTCAAAGACTAAGTCCGGGACAAGCCCGCAAGTTTTTAATTTGAAAGCGTATGACTCATTCTGTGCTCATAAGATTCGAGGAATGGCAGATCATTGGCGGCTCTCAGTGGTGCAAGCGATTTCGCCGGCATGAGCTAAGTTAGAGACTTCTGTAATGGTATTCAGAAACTGATCATTGAAGGTTTTCATGCTGAACTTGTCCTTCCAACAATGCAGGCAAAAGCCTTTTCACTGCCATAAAAGGAATGCCAAATGTTCGTTTGGCATAATCGTTTCTGATGGCATCAATAACCCGCACTTCTGCTCTGGACCTACTTTTCAGCAATGGATCCGAAATATGGGTAAGCATGGACAAGCTCTGGTTCACCAACCAAGCATAGGGATGTATTCCTGCCCTATTCAAATCGTTTTGCAACTCTCCCGCTTCACGCACAGGTGTATACTCTGGTAGAGTGACTAAAATAATTTTAGATAAATCATGATCCTGCAATGACATGTATGGCGTGCGAAGTCTTGCGGCATTCGCATTGTTTCGCATGATGTCTCTGTGATAACTTCCAGCGGTATCCAATAATAAAAGGGTATGTCCAGTTGGTGCTGTATCCATGACCACAAATTTTCTTTTGGCCATATGAATGGCCTTGGAAAACGCATGAAAAACCGCAACTTCCTCCGTGCATGGAGATTTCAAATCTTCGAGGATAAGTTTTCGAGATTCTTCAGATTGTCCCTTTCCTCTCTGCTCAAGAATTTTCTCTGTATACCGCTGCGTTTCTACTTTAGGGTCGATGCGCTCTATGGTGAGCGTCGGAGGAATTTCTCCCAATTGATCTATGAAATCCTGAATATGCGCTGCCGGATCAGTAGTAGTGAGTAATACTTCCAGACCTTTTCTGGCCAGCATAACTGCAATTGCAGAAGCCGCAATGGTCTTTCCGACACCGCCTTTGCCCATGGTCATGATCAATCCGAATGATTGATGGGCACACAATTCATCCACCAATTGGTCAATGCCTCTAAGTTCCTGTTTCGCCGTTTCATCACTGAAAATATATTGTTCTGAAATCAACTTTTGAAGGTCAGGGCTGAACAACGAACGCAATTTTTCAATACCTAAGACATTGTATGGCAACAATGGAAAAACACGGGATGCAAGGGATTTCAAATTCTCCGGAATAGCGAGCAGTTGCTCCTTGCTCATGGCTTCCATATTCCTCGCTAATTCATCACTTTGGTCCAAAGCCTGGAAAACACCGTTGATATATAAATGTTGATTCGTCATGCCAAGCTCGACCAATTCATCACTGGTTCTGGAAGCTTCTTTGAGAGAAGCCTTATCCGCCCGCGCAACAATGTAGAAAGTTGTCAGCAAAGGATCGCGAAGCCTATTCACTACAGTATGATATCGCGCTTTGCCACTTTTGAGCGCAGAAGTAGGGCCCAAACAAGAAGCTCCATCGGGATTTTCTTCCGTGAAACCAGACCATGCAGCCGGAAGTTCGAGCAAACGAAGTGTGTGGCCCGTTGGAGCAGTATCGAAAATGATGACGTCAAATTTTGAACCCTCGGTTTCTCCGGATATAAATCGTGAGAACTCATCGAAGGATGCGATCTCTGTTGTGCACGCTCCGGAAAGGTCTTCTCTGATCTTTGCTATTTCTTCCTTTGTAGCCTTACCTTCCAAAGGTTGAGTGACTCTATTCCGATACGATTCTGCCGAAAATTCAGGATTGATATTTACAGCGAAAAGACCGTCTACACCACTCACCTGTCCTATTTTTTCATCTACTGGACATTCCAAAACGTCTTTCAAATTTGAGGCTGGATCGGTGCTCACCAAAAGGACAACTTTTCCTTCATCACACCATTGTATCGCCGTAGCACATGCGAGAGAAGTTTTTCCTACACCTCCCTTTCCTGTAAAAAATAAATACTTTGTATTTGATGCTTTCATCTATTCTTTTCAAGTCATGATGGTTTGTTTTTGATCTGAAGCGTCAAAGTATCTCTTCATCATGACTGATCACCGGAAAGGTGCAACAAAACCTCCAAGAATCTTATGACAAATATCTTATCAAAAGAAAAGTGATGTCCTTTTTCAATCCGAATGAGTACATCTGCAGCTCATAGACAATACCTCGACGCCGTAGAAGCACCTGATGATTCCAACACACAGATCAAACACTCGTGCGCTTAATGAGCATGCTCAACATAAAAAATAAATTGAGTATCAATGTAAGAATATTTACTGTTCTCGCAAATGGTGGCGCGCCTTCTGGCCAAAGCTGCCCGAGTAAAACAATGGAGTTAAGTACTGCCAGTACAATGATGATGGCTCTTTTGTTGGTGTTCATTTGATGGGTTTATTTATAGATGGTTCATTCAAACTGCATGATCAGGGTTCAATCCTGTGAGGAGATGGTTCACTGGTTGAGATGTTTCAAGTTATTTTGAAATAGGTCCTGTACCACTCCGTTTCGTTTTGATCAACCTTGGTAAAATCAATGACATGACTACTGTCTATTTTTGAATACAGTATTTCCAGGGATGCAAAATCTCTTTGGCTGATAACTCTAAATCCATTTCTGATCAATTGAGCAGCGGCCACACCAGCGCCAATTTGGTAAACTTTATTTTCAGACAATCTATTTCCATCATAGATAACCTGACTGCCACATGCGGCGCTGATGTCCAATAACAAGGCTAATTCAATGTCGTTATTTCGGGCAATTTCCAGCATCCTTTCGGATGCTTTAATCATTCCTTCTGTCCAATCATGACCGCTTTCAGTCATCACTTTCGCTTTTCCATCCAAAACATCGAAACCCGTTCCACCGTGAATATCACTCATTTCTCGTGGTGTTCCGTAGGAAAAATCTTCTGGACAAAACTTAAAAATCTTGATGTTGTCGCGCTGAAGAAGTTTTTGCGCGGATGGATATTCACCATTGTTGGTGCCATCCCAACCGCACATCAAACCCGTTAGACAGGCGCTCATCAAGACCCTCAACGGATTTTCTTTTGTCGGTATTCTTAATTCCTTCAAATATGTTTTGTCCGTCATAGTTTTACCATTTGTGACGACATCGGTGACTGACCTCTGTATCATCAATTGGTTGGAAATTTACAATCAGGATATTCAGACTTAAATTTTTAACACCAAAAAGTCTGAGGATGGATCAACTACCATACTTCGGTCGAACCCGAATCAAGCATTGAAAAATGGAAAGCGTTGCATCATTCAGAATGTGCATGCATGGATAAAACAATGAGAACTGCCACATAAACGATGAACAGCAAAAAATCAATAAAGGTCAATCTTCTATCATCAAACATATCATAACTTGTGTTTCCAGATGGACATACCAATTCCTGTCCTTGTGTTTTGGCACTGATGAACCTGAGCAATTGATACAATAACAGCAAAACGATGGTATTTCTCAGTGCATACCATCCATGACGATGAGAATCCGTAATGACGACATGCTCTTTGAAATAAAAATAAACCATGAGATGAATCAAACCGATGGCCAGCCAGAAGAAATAGACCTTCAGATTTCTCATCGATTTATAGTTCAAGAAATAGGCAACCCACTGCGTTCCGAATGCGTAGCCAAATAATACATTTTGATGTTGGTTCGCACCTGAAAAATCTTTGATATAATAACCCAGGCATATGGTCAGCACGATATACACAGTCATGCTGATTTTGTCCCACAACGTTAGATGATCAAAGTAAAATATTGGTTTAGGCATAAGTATTTTGTAAGTGCATCCTCCATTCGCGGATTAATGCAATTTACACCACATCGTTATTCGCTCACAACAATTTTAAAAATGATGGGATCGTATCGTTTCACCTATGTATGAGCGATTATGGCTATTCTGTCAGGCACGGACCATTTCATCTCTTGTGCATGAGGCGACTTACTTCTTTTTTGCAAGTCTGATAAAGAACTTTTCAAAATACTCATACATGAAGTAACTGGTGATTAAGGTTATCGTCACTGATAAAGGGAATTTTATCCAGGTAGGAACTCCTATGACGTGCTTGCTCATCAAGCCAAGAACTACTCCTGTCAATGTCCAAATCAAAGGATGAAGCAAATACACAGAATAACTGGCCTCTCCCAGCAAGGTCAAAGGTTTATGAATGATTTTAGGAAATTGAATGCTCAGTTTGTAGAATCCAAAACAAATGCAGAAACAACAAAACGTGAAGATCAACCTATACAATCCTGTCACAAGGTTCACCGTATCACCGCTTGCCGGCGAGAAAACAAAGAGACCAAATCCAACAGCAAGTAGTATCATCACCATCACATTGCCCACCTTGGTGTCTTTAAAAACAACACCCATCAAAAAACCTCCAAAAAAAAGGAAGACCTGATTGAGTGGATTCACATAGTTTCTCCATTGGTCACTTAAGTTGACATCCGGATCGATGACTACAAAAGCAAAATACAGATAGATGAAGAACAATAAAATAAATAACGCGAAGAGTAGAGATTTTGATTTATTTGAAATCCAGATGAAAAAAGGAAAAAAAGCATAAAACACCAGTTCATTGCCAATTGACCAAACACCGGAGGAGAAATAGGTATCCCATTTTACAAAACCAAACAATCCTGTAAGATTGAGCAGTAAGTGGGATATATCTGGGGTTTTTCTGGATAGGACAATGGCGGAAATAGTCACGAGCCATAGCAGTGGGAAAATTCGATAAATACGTTTTTTGATAAAACCTAATACTTCATGGGTTGTTGGTCTCATCTTTTCATGATACACATAAAACAAGGTCAACCCACTTAGTACATAAAAAATGGACACGCCATACACTCCCACGCGTCCCATAAATCTCTCTGCTGGTATTTTATCCCATGTCCAGAGCAGATAATGGTAAATCATAATTCCAAAAGCCGCAATTCCCCGTAAATAGTCTAAATTGTATAACCTATGCATGTCATCTTCCGGTGTAGTCCTAAATCCCCTTTGACCAGATGGCTTTCCGAATCAACCATGTCTCATGCACGCAATTCGATTTACCATGCCATTTGCCTCAAATCTACGAAAACAGGAAGATGTCAAAGGTGGGGTTCGCGAATGCGTGTAAAAAACTGGTCCACATATTTTCGATATGCGATATACCATGCCATAGCTCTTCAATTCCCCATTGAAAGATTACACATCAAAAGGAATCATGGCTAAGCCTCTTGGAATCTTCCTTTTATTGTCCAGCCAGTGGAGAACCAAAAATCCCCACCGCAAGTTCAGCCCAAAGGAGGAAAAACGCGAAAAGCACAGTAGCGCAGATCAATAATCTGCCTCTTACACTTTTTACTTTTCGTAAAACCAATTCGCACAATAGACCGGTGCCTGACAATAAAATGCCCATGATGATGAAGTCCAAGATTTTCCAGTCTACACCATTGCTGAATTGCATAGCGATCAAAGGGATCAGCAGCAATAAGGGTACAGCTGCTAAAATGAGTACAAGTCTTTTGTTTTGTGTTGTCATAGTCATTGATTTTATTTGTAAGATGTGTTGTATGTTTCCCATAAGAGATGGTCTGCAGAGTAATAGGACCTCCTTGATGAATAACCAATTTGCTCTTCGGTGACCGTGATTGGCGCTATCAATTTGATAACGCTCAAGTAAATCTCCTTCGATCTCTTCCTGAAAGTCAGGATGACAAAACCAATGAAAGAAGGCCAACGCCAGCTTCGATGGTGTATGCTCCATTTGATTCATGATTATGAAAATTTGTAAACCACTTTGGGAATGGCATCCCAAAGTGAATTCCTCTGCACTTTGGTTTGTTGTAAAAGGTGAATTCCTTTCGAAGTGATTTCATATAACCTCTTCCTCTTTCCACCTCGCATATTCGTCGCTTCTCCAAATTCTGATATCACCAAACCTTTCTCTTCAAGTCTTTTTAAAACTGTTTGCATGGCTCCTAAACTGACCTTACGATCCAGTCGGTCTTCAATCTCAGCAATAATGCTCACTCCATAAGCTTCTCCATTTTGTATTGCCACGGTAAGCAAAACAATTTCTTCAAACTCGGCCAAATGATACTGACTCATAATTCATCATATTTACCGCAAATGTAGTTTTTATTCCTGATTAAAACCATACTTGTAGTTAAAATAGTTTCTTTTTCACATCCTTTATGAAAAAGCAACACGATGAATTTGATCAAATATTTCTGGTACTACCCACGATGGGCACAAACTGCACATGACGAAAATCAATCGATGAAGGTGGTATTTCACATTCCTCTTCTTTTTTTAGGTTGTGAAAACTCAACTCACGATGAGCCAACGATTGTTCTCCGTATGACGAATCTGTGATTCCTTTAGAAACATGACTTGCTATTGACCAAGGTTATGAAGTTCTCTACTACCCTTCACTATCATCTTCAGGATGGAAAATGCTTTGGCAACGTCGATGTATCTATTTGAAAGTAGTCTTAACGTTAGTGTCAGTCTTTTTTAGGTTCGGAAAATTCACGACCATCGTCCAACAAAATATCCTTCTCAAACGGTGGTAAGGTGCCCAAACCGACTTTACCCTTTAGGTTCAACTCAAAAACTTTGCGTTCAGAATTTGAAGCATCCCAATATTCAATCTTTAAAAAGCCAGTTAGATGTCCAATTCTTTGAAACTTCTGAGTTTCGCCAATAATTAGTTCGGCTTTAAAATATTGACCAGGCTCGATGAATTGTTGCGCGTTGTGCCTCCAAAATGTATTGGCATGAAATCGAGGGTAAATGCAAATTAATTGGGGGGTGTTATTCTTGACGAATACCGCGATTGGGCGGTAATTGTCATACATAACCGAGTCAAAAAATAATTTTTGATGTTTTCCTTCAATTTCAAAATAATAATTTTTTTGATCCTGATGGTAAAAAACTACAGTATCGCTAGTCATTTCATTTTGAGCTGTTCCCATGATGGTTAGAGAACAAAAAATCATAAATATCAATCGTGCAATCATCTGTTTCAATCATTACTTTTTCAATTGTCGCTCATACATGGGCTTGCACTTGGTGGATCTTAGATCCTGGTATGTCAACCATTTCCTGCCTTCCATTTCTGCTTACGTGTATGGATTGATCTCACAACCTACCATCGTCTCTTTACCGCGCATGATGCATTACCTTTCATTGACGTTGGCATTTTGTTCATCAAACTTCTTTCCTTTTCTCTTAATCTGTTTGCCGAAAATCATTCCCACGATGATCACTGGAATGATTCCGAACATCATCACCCAATAAAGTGGTTTGAAATAGTAGTCGTAAAATGGATTGCTCATACCGCCGATGTCGTCAAGTCCTTCCAAAAAGAAACCCACTGAGCAACCCAATAAGGTACCTGTTACAAGAGTAAGTACACCATATTTGATTCCTGTAAAATTCTCATTCCTTCGTTTCATTAAAATCTCAACTCCCGCTTGACGACCAAAGAAATAAGCCATGGTCAATAACCCAATCGCTCCAATGAGCAGGTGGTACCAGAATTCAACGTCAAAAATCCAGAATATCGCATGGACTAACTTTTGGTCCCAACTGTAAATAACCCATCCAAAAAAAACGTACGCGATCAAAAGTCCAACCCCTGCTGATTTCATGGCAAGTTGTTGTCCTATGTGTTTTGCCGTATTTGTATCCATCTTTTACATTTCCAATTTGGTGTGCATATTAGCATCGAATGCCATCATGTCTTGCCATTTCTTAGGTGCCATTCCATCTCTCTATCGGCGAGGTTAGTATATGAACAGGTGCACAAAGCTATGAGTTTAGGCGTTAGTCCGCATGTGGTAAGGTAGCTTTGATATTTCACTTTTCAGTGACAATTTCAAATTTGTATTATGGATACCTCACCTTTGAAATATTTCAAGTTGCTTTGATGTGGCCTGATAAGTTGGCCTTAGGATCGACTATCAGTTTCCGCCGTGCTACATTTTTACTGCGTTGATGGCACTATTAATTCGTTGTCTTGCAGTCAATCTGCCATCGTATAATGGCTCTTTCCGTTTTAAAGACAGGTGATGTCGAAGTTCTCATGACGCGTTTTCATGCGATGAACTAAAATACATCATCCAAAATGCAGCATATAAGAGTGTCATTCTGTATAATCCACACTCGTCATAATCGGCAATTCATATTCAGCCTTTAGTTAATGATTACATGCTAAATTCGAAGAATGACGATCCGTTGAACTTGCAGATACCATGACTATCCGTACCAAACCATAACTCACCGTTTTTGTCTTTAAAAATGGTATTTACCGCGTTGCTGGTAAGCCCATCTTTGGTTGTGTAATTTGTCAATTTGGTACCATCATATTTCCAAACTCCAGCGTCAACAGTTCCAACCCAGATGTTTCCATTGTTGTCTTCGTTGATAGCATATACACGTGCCATAGTTCCCAAACCCGATTTTCCAGACACTCTAAAGTCAGCATTATTCAGCCGTTTTTCATCTGTGAAATTTGTCAAGGTCTTTCCGTCATATTTAAACAAACCTGCACCATTATTTCCAAACCAAAGGTTTCCTTTGCTGTCTTCAAATAAACCTAATACGGCCGGACCTGCTAATCCCTTTTCTTTGAACCAAGTCAATTTTTTACCATCAAATTTGCATACGCCTTCTGCTTGAGTTCCAAACCAGATATTTCCACTCTTGTCTTTCAGGATGCTATAAACACCAAAGCGACTCAGTGCAAAAGGGGAAATTGTCAATGGGTTCGAATGAGATTCATCAAATGGTAAATAAGTAAGACCTGTATGGTTGTATCTGATAACCCCACCACCGGCATAAAACCATAAGTCATTGATTTCTGAATTCCATTCGGCTTCTGTCCCCCTGGTAGTGTGAACTTGATCAGTATACATTGTCAATTTTGTGCCATCAAACTTGCTAATTCGGAATGAACCCGCTCCAAACCAGATGTTTCCTAAATCATCTTCTTGAATACTGATTACTTGGTTGTCCGCAAGACCATCTTTCACGGTATAGTGTGTCAATGTTTTGTAATCGTATCGATAAACTCCAGCTCCATTTGTACCAATCCAGTAATGGCTTCTTTTGTCTTGAAAAATACATCTTATGTTTTTGTCGATGCTGATTGCCGTTGAAAAGCTGTTGTGATTAGTCTGTGTATTTGGTTGATCGACAACTTGATTTGCATTCCCATGTTGACTTTGGCGACCGCAAGAATTCAAACAAGTAAATACTAAACTGAGGAGTGTCAACTGAATGGCAATAGATTGAACCCTGATTATGTATTGTGTTTGAAAAATGAGATTCAAAAGACCAAAGAATTTGCGCGCTCGCGCAAGATTCGAGGGCACATTCGTAGTCACGATGAAGGTGAGAACTCGAAACGAGCAAAGCCTTTCCAGACAAATTGGTATACTCAATTTCAACGGGATTTTGAATCCGAATAGAAAGGTATTGCAAAATCTGTGTTCCATATACTTCATTTAATTTTATCATTAATTATTGTTTGTAGTCTCGGCTTGTTGTTGCTTCTTATGGTCCAGGAATTTGGCCACGTGTATTTAACTCTACACCCGTTACGACAAGTCGAAATTCAATTCTACATAAAATCGTCCCTATATTCTTTTAGCCTCGCATCATACTAAACCGATGATGCGATCCACTGATGTCCTGTAAGGACGGACTGAAAACAAAAGCACTACTCATTCCACTTCGTTAAAGTCAATCAATAGAAAACATTTGAATTCTGTCAATCTATTTTTCAATGATACTCTCATAAACTATAGATCATTTGGTCAATCCAACGCTTTTACCAAAACGAATTTAGGCATAGAGGGTTGATTTTTCATAATTGTTCTATTGACGAATTGAATGAGAATCCATACAAATATTCTAATACGAATCATATTACCAGTTTTTCCGACAAACCGATTTTATCACCATACTCTCATTTTATATATCCTCTTTACTAAACACAATATCAAGAACGTAAGCAGGTATTGAGCCATCATCAGGTATATAGGAAATGTTTGATATGGAAACCCTATAGTAAGGATCAAAGCTTTCGAAAATTTTACCTTTGCATTTTTGTCTCCCTTTTTGCGCGTCATTGGAGTAATCCGACTCCCAAATATCATTATTAATGGCACTTGTGTCCGTGAAAACAGGATACACCATTTCTAACAACCTATTGTATTCTAATTCCAAGCTATCTTTATTGGAATAGAAGTATGAGGACTTCAATATCATTGGATGCTTATCAAAGTCTTCCTGCCCCCCCTTTTCCGTGACGAGAGCAGCATCGCCATAAACCAACATAAATTGAATAGAATCCGGAGTTGATTTGACCGGACCTTTGTCTTTTGAATTCCCTTTGAAAAAGGTAGCCGGGCTGAAGTTGTTGAAGGCAGAGTCAGTGGATGAAAACCTCCGATCATTCATTATCATTTCACGAAGTTCCAAGCGCGATTTTTCGAGTGGAAGCTCAAAAAAAATGTTTTTGATGATTGGGTGAATTTGTTTATTCTGCGCAGAAGCAGGCAGTGAATTTGTGATGAATGTCTGAGGATTTTTGGACCTAAAGGCACAAGATTCCAAACATACTGTCAGGGTTATAGCTGCTAAAATCAAAAAGAATTTCTCCATTTTTTGCTGTTTACAGTTGTCTGTTGCATTGTCTCAAGATTCGGCATATCGACTGGCAGATTTTTGATGTCGGAATTTCTCCGCAAAAATTGATCTAATAAACCAATGTACGAGAAACTACACAACAGATTTTGGAACTCGAAACCTTGCCTTAGGCAGATATGTTTTTATTTCTGGTTGTATTTCTCATAGTCTATGTTTATCCGATAGACGAGCTTCTGCATAATTAATGATTTCGTTTTTTTCCATTTCGTCAAGTTAACTTCGATTCACAATTCCGGATGATTGATCGTTCGCTGTTCCATTTTTCCATACAAAGACTTCAAGCGTATGGACATGCTCTTCTCGTTAGCATCCTAGGTTAAAGATTGGATGCGCAGTCATGTCAAATTTCATAGAAAATGGACTTTGGTTATGGCGTTCAACAACGTATAGGGCCTTGATTCAAGCGAGTACTCAAAGAACAATGTCCAAATGATAACTAAACTTCATGTGAAGCACAAAACATCAAGTTTGCACGTCAGTCCGACTGACGCAGAACACGCGTTGTAGCTTGGTCTTTCTTAAAATGGTCTTTCAAAAGTCTTTCCATTAAATTTATACACTTTCCCATCTTCCATTCCAAACCACAATTCACCTTGATGATCTTTATAAATCGATAGAGCATTGTCGTTGGTTAGTCCATCTTTCTTCGTGTAATTGGTCATCACTACACCATCATACTTCCAAATTCCCGCATCTCTGTCACCAAACCATATATTACCATCTCTATCTTCAGCCATGGTGAAAACGTGTTCCATAGTGCCAGGCATTGACTTATCACCTTTTCTTCCACTTGTCGGGTGAATTAATTTGTTCCTATCAGAAAAATGAATGGTTGAATCACCTTCTATTAGCCATACACCAATGCCATTGTTACCTATCCAAAGTCTACCTTTTGAGTCTTCGAGAACACTCCTAATATGAAGAGGTTCAACTTCAATATCAAGGCCAAGCGTTTCGTCATTGATCACTTTAAATTCTTTTCCGTCATAGCCAAAAACGCCTGCGTAAGTACCCAACCAAATCATATTGTTTTTTCCTTTTGAAATACTCGTTACTCCATATAAATTGTTCGGATTAATAACCTTCGGATCTGGAAATGCTAAGTAGCTTAATTGATGTCCATCAAATCTATAAACACCTTCCTTCATTCCAGCTCCAAACCATAGTTCATGCTCAGATTTCGTCCAGTTATCTTCGGAATTTTCAGCTATTCCTTTTGTTTCATCTTGAATAGAAATCCCATCATAACTACATACCCCATTTTGAGACTCAAACCAGATATTTCCATTTTTGTCTTCTTGGATCGAAAGAATTTGATTATCTATCAGGCCGTCATTTGTCGAGAAGTATGTAAAAGAAATACCATTGTAAAGTGCAACTCCTTCCCGAATACTACCAAACCAATAATTTCCTCTACTGTCTTGAAAAATAGAACGAATTCCTGAAGTGAATTTTAGGGTATCTGTTTTTGAAGTTGCTATCGATGCAAACTTGTTCGTTTCTCCTTCTGTAGATTTCCTCACATCGCAGGAAAAGCTCAGCGTCATAATAAGCAGTATGTAATTCAATTTATACTTCATTTCGGTTTTTAAAAATATGAAGAACAACGGCTTGCAGATTAGCGATGAACAGGATTTTTACCACTCTTGTTTATGTGGAGCACAAAAATCTTGGCTAATGTACTTTCTGCGGAGCGCAAATCCCCGCCCATTGTATATGGGCTGTAATAGCCAATTGTTTTACTCATTTGTAACCTCCCCTAATTTAGGACAGCTTGTAAATGTACAATTGTAAAAATAATATAGCCGCACCATTGGCAAATGGAAGCGAGCTCTGCTGGAGAGCAACTCGCCAGGGATACTGATGGTCACGGAGAATATCCATCATAAAATGCGCTGTGCTGCGGCATGGCGCATTTTCTATTGAGATATTCTTTGTGCTATATGCCTCAAAAAACTTCATTGCTGAGTTGCATTTGTTTGTATCGAATTGGACTCATGTTTCCAAGCGATTCATGCGGTCGGTGAAGGTT
>JAIBBG010000045.1 GCA_019694805.1 Flavobacteriales bacterium
TCTTGGTTGGGATTACTGACGTGATCGCCGTTTGAGGGATACCGACACAACAAATGCATGATGAAAATATCGCTCACGCTATTTTTTCATTTATACCCTTCCATTCACTCAAGACTTCGTCTTGGTTGGGAAGACTTCGTCTTGGTTGGGATTACTGACGTGATCGCCGTTTGAGGGATACCGACACAACAAATGCATGATGAAAATATCGCTCACGCTATTTTTTCATTTATACCCTTCCATTCACTCAAGACTTCGTCTTGGTTCATGGAAGGGTATAAATGAAAAAATCCGGTAACCCGGATTTTCATCATGCATTTGTTGCGGAGAGGGCGGGATTCGAACCCGCGATAGGCTTAAGACCTATACACACTTTCCAGGCGTGCTCCTTCAACCACTCGGACACCTCTCCAAAGGTTTCAGGCATCAAATTCCTGAAACGGGCCGCAAAAATAGTCAGTTATTTCAATTGTATATGGTTGCACCTGAATTTCTCTGTGCAATCTGTATTCAGCGTGGTGTTTCGCTTGGATGAACCGATATAAACTTTTGATTATTTGGTAGGAATGGCATCTACTGGTGTACCTGAAAAACTGAGCGTAGTCCATGTACCACTGTTGTTCGGGTTGCCATCAGAAGATGATTGTCCCTGTGTAAAGGCATAAGCATTGGTTGTTGTATACACCATGATCATTCCATTAGAACATATCGCATCCACATATGTGCCGGATAACGCTTGTGCTACCCATGTGCCCACACCATCCGTGATACCAGTGGTCCATGATGTCTGTGATTGCGCAAAACCATAAATGTTGGTGTCTGTGATGACTACTACGGTATTCTTGGATGAAATGCTGGTAATAGGATTACCGGTAAGTGCAGTTGTTGTCCAAACAGCATTGTTGTAAACTATACCATCAATAAATGAAGATTGTGATTGGGATAGTGCATAGGCATTCGTGCTCGTATAGACTACGATTTGTTTTTCCGAGGCATCAGCACCGAGTGGCGTGCCAGCTAAAGCTTGACCAACCCACTGTCCTACATTATTCGGAAGTGAATTGCTATAGGCGGATTGTTGTTGTGAAAATCCATAAGCGTTGGAGTTGGTGTACAATACCATCAATCTTCCATTACCAATGCGTTCGCAAGCACCTTCTCCGGCTGGACCAGTTGCGCCTGTGAGTCCCATCGGTCCTTGTGGTCCCGTAGCTCCTGTTGAACCTTGTGGCCCAGTTGCTCCGGTTTGTCCTGTTGGTCCTTGAATTCCTTGAATGCCTTGAGGACCAGGTTCACCTTGTGGACCTGTGGCACCAGCCGGTCCTGTTAGTCCTTGTTCGCCTTCAGTGCCCTGTGGTCCTTGTGGACCTGCAGGTCCTGTTTCACCTTGCGGACCTGTCGGACCTTGAGGGCCTTCCGGTCCTTGTGGCCCGGCAGGACCATCAAGTGAAGTTGCAGCAGTTTGTGCATAGAGTGCATAAGGAACGGACATCATTTGTTGCGTTCCCATGGAAGTGAAATTGTTTCCTCCATTCACATCCAATTGCACTTCGGCGAAGAATGTAGATGAACCCCAATCAATGGTGTTGAATGTGCCTGTTTCTGCGGTTCCGGTTCCAATCACGAGATTGGCAATACCATGTGAGGAAGTAGATACGGTATGCGTTTCGGAGTAAACAACTGTGCCATTAGCAGAGCCTGAGTGTATCAGCATCTTCAATGACACCGGTTGATTTTCGAGGATGTTTCCGTTGTTATCGCGTATGACACTTTGATAGTTGATTCCCTGTGGTACCTGAGCATTGAGGATGATTGAGGCCATGACGGCAATCGTGGTCAAGAGTTTTTTCATGTGTGTACTTTCTACTAAATGGTTCAAGTGCGTTTCCGTATTGTGTTGCTTTTTCAAATGTGGCGCTATGCTTGCCGGTCATATCGCCAATGGTTTTAACCAAGGATACTTTTCTTCTTTTTACATCGATCAATGCTGTTCATGTACAACTCAATGTTGGCATCTACTAAGCTATATCTGATGGCTAATTTGTAATGTTCATTCGCATCATCAAACTGACCAAGCAATTCATACATGATACCCAATTCATTGTTGATGGTGGCTTTGTCAATTCCGGGAACATCAAGTGCTTTCATCAATATTGTTTTTTGATCATCGTATTTGCCCAAGGTGGAAAGTGTGATCGAAAGATTGAGATAAACCGGAGTGTATTCGGGTGTATAGGCAATGCACTTTCTGTAATGATCTTCCGCCATCTGATAATTGCGGTATTTGGTATCATAGATCCAGCCCAAGTGGTTGTATGCTTTGCCATAATCCGGAGCTTCAATCAATATGGCTTGAAGCGTGGAAATGGCCTCGGTGTATTTCTGTTCTTTGATGAGTTGATCTGCTTCAAAAAAGAGATCATCCAGTCTTTGTTGTTGAAGGAAGTCCATAATGAAAGAAATTAATGAGTAGGAACGATGTCAACCGGTGATCCGGATATCGCTTGTGTTTGCCAAGATCCTGCTTGATTGGCAGCACCCGCTAAACTGGATTGAGGTTGTCCGAAACTATAAGCGTTGTTTGTGGTTAGAATAATAATGCTTCTTGAAGTGGCATCCGCATCAACAATATCTCCAATCAGTTGTTGTGTTATCCAAGCCCCAGTTTGGTCATTGGGTGGATTTACGATAGTGGATTGCGTTTGGTAATAGCCGTATGCATTTTGATCTGTGTATACCACAGCATTGCTTTTTGAAGCTAAAGCACCTAATACTGTTCCGACGAGTTGCTGTGATGTCCAAACTGCAGCCTGAAGATTAGGCAATGTGCCAACTGTTCCTTGAGGTTGCGAAACGCCATAGGCATGTGTTGATGTGTATATGACAATTTGTTTTTCACTTGCAACGGCTCCTAGTGGTGTTCCACTGAGTTGCTGACTAATCCATGCACCTGTTTGATAATTGGGAGGATCACCAACACTGCTTTGTGTTTGATAATAACAATATGCATTTGAATTGGTGTACACCACTGCAAGATTACCCGTTCGAAGTATTTGACATGCTCCTTCACCAGCTGGTCCTGTAGCGCCGGTTAATCCCATTGGACCTTGCGGTCCTGCTGGCCCTGTTGAACCTTGTGGCCCTATTGCACCTGTCGCTCCGGGTATTCCTTGGATACCTTGAATGCCTTGTGGACCTGGTTCACCTTGCGGACCAGTTTCTCCTGCAGGTCCAGTACTTCCGGGAATTCCTTGAATGCCTTGAGGTCCTTGTGGTCCCGCAGGTCCGGTTTCACCTTGTGGACCTGTTAAGCCTTGCGGGCCTTCTGGTCCTTGTGGACCGGGAGGACCATCGAGAGATGTAGCCGCAGTTTGAGCGTAAAGTGCGTATGGCACGGACATCATTTGTTGCGTGCCCATAGAGGTAAAATTGTTTCCGCCATTCACATCCAATTGCACTTCTGCGAAGAATGAAGATGCACCCCAATCAATGGTGTTGAATGTGCCTGTTTCTGTTGTTCCGGTTCCAATCACGAGATTGGCAATACCGTGTGACGAAGTTGTAACACTATGCGTTTCGGAATAAACGACAGTGCCGTTTGCAGCACCTGAGTGTATCAATATCTTCACAGAAACAGGTTGACTTTCGAGGATGTTTCCGCTGTTATCGCGGATGACACTTTGATAGTTGATGCCCTGTGGTACTTGCGCGCACAGCATCATTCCGGCCATCACGGCAATGGTGGTAAACAGATTTCTCATGCTATAGTTTGATGAGCAAATGCTGCTCGTTGATTTTTTGATCTTCGGAAATAATACTGAGCATATACGTGCCGGCAGCCAAGGTTGTAACATCTATGCTCTGTGTTTGCTGATACACATGGATGACTTCAACCAATTTTCCCGTCATATCATGAATGGTGATATCCAACGTAGAGCTTTGTCCAGGTGTGATCACAGCAAACTGAAATCGGGTAGGATTGGGGTAAATCAACAATGACGAAAGCGATGGAATTTCGTTCACGGCGATGTCGATGAGATCACCTTGCTCAAAACCTTGTGTGAGCATGTGATCGTTGTTCTGGAATGTGGAGGTCATCACTTCTCCAATATTGAAGTCGATTTGTGAGGAGTGAAATCCCGATGTTGAAAATACTTGACGTTCTATACTTTGTGCGGAGAATTCCGGCACATGCATTACAACGGCCAAGATAGCCGTAAGCAGAATCCTGAATTTAGTCATTTTAATTTTTGTGCCGGATGGCGAATGTAGCAATAATTCTTGAGATCAGATCATTGAAGATACCTGAAATCAATAGGATCAAAAGTTGAATACAAGGAATGACCCATTCAAAAGTTTCCACACCCAACCCCTTTGTCATTGCGACTTGAGTTCCGCTGACCGCAAGAATGAAGTAGAAGGAGGAAAGAGATGCTCTCAGATAATCAAAATCAGATCATCGTGTTGAAAGTCGAACTCTATTCATTTTTGAATCAGTAGAGAAAAGATGGAAACCACCCCTCAATCTTGGTTCTTACCAAAGACATGAAGGATTTTTTCTGCAAGCACATTGCTCAGTTTGAAATACGATTCGTGTGTCCAACCGGCGACATGAGGAGACAAAACAACTTGATTCGATCCAATGAGATATCTCAGGTCCTCGGTCTGGCTATTTGTTTCCAATCCTTCGAGAGACATTTTTTCATATTCAATCACATCGAGACATGCACCAAGTACTTTGCCTTGTTGGAGGGCTTTCACCAAAGCAGAAGTATCGAGATTTTTTCCCCGAGAAGTATTGATGAAATAGATAGGCTTCTTGAATTTTTCGAAAAATTTTTGATCGACGTAGTAATGCGTTTCATCATTCAGTGGAAGATGTATGGAAACGATATCGGCTTTGTGATAAATTTCTTCCAACGATACTTCTCGTACCGATTCATGGCCAAAACCTGTTTTGTATTTGTCGTATGCTATGATATTTGCGCGAAAGCCACGCAGTTTTTCAGCGAAAGCACTACCCATCATGCCATAGCCAATGATGCCGATGGTTTTTCCTGAGATTTCTATTCCGCGATTCTCTTCACGAGGCCATTTGCCGGATCGCACATCCATATCAGCTTGCTTCAGGTTGTTGAACAACATGAGCAACATACCCACTGCATGTTCGCCCACTGCATCACGATTGCCTTCAGGTGAATTCACCACCAATACACCATGAGATTTGGCTGCATGCTGATCGATGTTTTCCAAACCAGATCCACTTCTTGCGATGAATTTCAATTGTGGTGCATGGCTAAAAAATTCTTCATCTGCCGTGATGCGAGATCTCACTACGACACCGAAAAAATCGGGCAACATCTTCAGGATTTCCGCTCGTGATGCACCGTAATGCTGTTCACAGATATAACCCGCTTCTTCCAAACGATGTTGCAGTACATCGTGAACTGATTCGATGAAGAGTACTTTTTTCATAGCGGGAATTCATATTTGATATCGCGGAACTTGTCCAACATCATGTTCATTCAACCTTTGCGCTTACATCACCATAGCCCATGTGACTTCGCCTAATTTTTGGATGACGATATGACCAATGGTGAAGTAGATGATGAGTCCGAAGATGTCATTTAATGTGGTGACGAATGGTCCGGTGGCCAATGCGGGGTCAATCTTAAATCGATTGAGTGTCATGGGAATCCATGTGCCGAAAAAACTCGCGAAAATGATCACAAAGAACAAGGCGATACTTGCAGTGATACACAGAGCAAGGTCCATGTGAAAGAGCAAACTCACCAATAAGATGATGGTAGAACAAATCACGCTATTGATCAAACCAACACGCAGCTCCTTCCACAATTTTTGCCAGAGTGTTTCATCCAGTGCACTTTGATTGGCCAATGCTTTTACAACGAGAGCGGCAGATTGCACACCAACATTTCCACCCATCGCCGCGATGAGCGGCATGAAGATAGCCATTTGCGGCTGAGTGCTGATGTCGAATACTCCGATCACATTCGCGCTGATCATACCTCCACCCATACCAATAAGAAGCCAAGGCAATCTCGCACGGGTCAAGGTGATGATGCTGTCACTGGATTCAACATCTTCGGAGATACCACTCGCCATCTGGTAGTCTTTGTCGGCTTCTTCTTTGATGATATCCACGACATCATCGATGGTAATTCTTCCGAGCAGCACATTTTGCTCATTCACGACAGGAAGTACTACGAGGTCATATTTCTCCATCACCTTAGCCACTTCTTCTGCCGGCGTATTGACATCTACCGTGCGAACTTTGGTTTGACGGAACAATTCTTTCACCATCGTACGCATACTGGATGAAGTAAAGATCATGGTTTTAACACTCAATGTTCCAAGAAGGACATCTTGATCATCTACGACATATATCGTATAAATGTGTTCAATATCTTCCGCCTGCTTGCGCATTTCACGGATCGCCTGTGATACCGTCCAATTCTGATTGACCTTCACCATTTCCGTTCCCATCAAGGCCCCGGCGGTACCTTCTTCATATGTCAACAGGTCGATGATATCACTGGCCTGTTCTTCGTCTTCGAGGAGAGCGATAACCTCTTCCTGCTTTTGTTCAGGAAGTTCGGCAATCACGTCTGCAGCGTCATCGGAATCGATATTTTCGATGAGCTCTTCGGCAATTTCGCGGCTGGTGAGACTCGAGAGAATCTGTTCCCTCACGTCTTCGTCGAGCTCCAGCATAACGGCTGCAGCGCGTTCCTCATCCAGAAGTTTGTAGAAATAAACCGCTTCTTCCTTGCGCAACTCATTGATGAGTTCGGCAAGATCCGCCTCGTGGGCGTCGGCAATGGCCGAGATTATGGCAGTATCCTTACCATCCGCAATCCATTCGCGGAGCTCTGCCAGCAGCTCTTTGGTAAATGTGAATTGCATAATCGGGGAGGCATTTTTGTCGGATCAATTTGAAGTGGCGCGAAGGTAGTTCATTGTGATCAATTAACGATCTTCAATTTGCACTTTCATTATTTTTCGCCACCAAAATTCCAAACCGTGAAAACATTCTTTTTCCACTTTGTGGCATGCGCCATTTTTTGTCACGCATTGCAAGTACAGGCTCAATCTCAGGAATCACCTCTGTGGCTGCGTTACACTGCTATTTCTCCGGATGAATCAACCATTGCCTTTTGTTATGGCGGCGACATTTATACCGTTCCGGTGAATGGTGGTGAAGCACGAATCCTCACCATCAGTGACGCATATGAATGTCAGCCTGTTTGGTCGCCCGATGGTAAAATGATTGCTTTCGCATCCAACCGTTTTGGCAATCATGATGTATTTGTGATTCCCGCTTCTGGTGGCACTCCAACAAGACTTACTTGGTATTCGAATCAGGATTATCCATCCGATTTTACACCTGATGGCAAGAATATCATCTTCGCTGCTTCGCGAGTGGACGATGTTCAGAATGCACAATTTCCATCCGGAGCGTTGCCTGAATTGTATACTGTGCCGGTAAAAGGTGGGCAGGATGAGATTTTCGCTACCACGCCGATGTTATGGGCGCGCTACAGCAGCAAGGGCGATAAGATTATTTACCAGGATCAGAAAGGTTATGAAGACGATTACCGCAAGCACCATACATCATCAGTTACGCGTGATATCTGGCTCTACGATGTCGCTTCCGGACAACATAAAAAGGTCTCTGGTTTCGAAGGAGAAGACCTCAATCCTGTTTTCGCTCCGGGAGATGGTGCAGTGTATTATTTGAGTGAAATGTCTGGTACGATCAATGTCATTAAACAAGACCTTACCAACAATGCGGTTACGCCAGTGACCACATTCAAAGACCATCCTGTAAGACATTTATCTATTGGAAAAAATGGCCTGATGTGTTTTTCTTGGAATGGAGAAGTTTACACGGCGCGCGAAGGTGGTTCACCGAACAAAGTGAAAATCACCATGTCGAACGAAGGCCATCGTGATATCGAGAAGATTGTACCTGTGTCAGGAATTTCAGAAGCGGACATTTCGCCCAATGGCAAAGAAATCGCCTTCATTCATCGTGGTGAAGTCTTCGTGGCATCTGTTGCTGAAGGCACTACGAAGAGAATTACCAATACACCCGAACAAGAACGCAATGTGATGTTCAGTCCAGATGGTAAGTCGTTGGTTTATGCCGGTGAGCGCAATGGATCATGGAATATTTATACAGCAACGATTGAAAGAAAGACCGAAGAATTTTTCTTCCTTTCAACTTTGGTAAAAGAGGAGGCGATCCTCACTGGACCAGAGGAAACGTTTCAACCCATGTGGTCTCCAGATGGCAAAGAGATCGCCTTTCTGGAAGAACGAACAGCTTTGAAAGTGGTGAATCTGGCTACGAAAGCAGTTCGCGAAATCATGCCTGCCAATACCAATTATTCCTACTCCGATGGCGATCAGCATTACGCATGGTCTCCTGATGGCAAGTGGTTTTTAGTTTCTTATCTCACCGAACAGCAGTGGACAACTCAAAATGGATTGATCTCTTCTGATGGTAAAGGAAAAGTGGTCAACCTCAGCGAAAGTGGTTATGGTGCATATGGAGTTGACTGGATGATGGATGGCAAAATGATGCTTTGGTATTCATCACGAGATGGTATGAAAAATCATGCGTCTTGGGGTGGACAAATGGATGTATATGGTGCTTTACTCACTCAGGAATCGTGGGATGAATTTTTGATGGGTGAAGAAGAGTACACCCTTTTCTCAGAAGCGAAGAAAAAGAAGGAAGAAGAAGACAAAGCCAAGAAGGAGGAAGGGAAAAAATCAGATAAGGACAAAGCCAAAAAGAAAGGCGAAGAAGACAAATCAAAACCGGAAATCAAACCGGTGAAGATCGAGTTGGACGGATTAAAGGAAAGAACAAAGAAACTCACCATACACTCTTCAGACCTTGGTGGAGCTTGGGTTTCAAAAGATGGCTCGAAACTCTATTACATGGCTCAATTTGAGAAAGGTTATGATTTATGGCAAACCAATCTGAGGACGAAGGAAACAAAAATTCTGGCCAAGCTTGGGGCACAAGGTGGCGGACTCATTGCTGATAAGGAAGGTAAAAACTTATTCATCATCAGTGGAGCTGGCATTACCAAAGTGGACCTCGAAAAAGGCGAACCAAAACCTTTGGCACTCAAAGGAGAAATGGTTCTCAATGAAGATGCTGAACGCGCCTATTTGTTCGAGCACATCTGGAGACAAGTTGTGAAGAAATTTTATGTGAAAGACCTTCATCAGGTGAAGTGGGATTTTTACAAAACAGAATACGCGAAGTTTTTACCACACCTCACCAATAATTTCGACTTCGCCGATGCCATGGGTGAAATGCTCGGTGAATTGAATGCATCACACACGGGTGCCTTTTTCAATTACCAGGCTGAGTTGGGCGATGCCACGGCAAAGCTGGGCATTTTCGAAGACAATGCTTATCAAGGCAAGGGAATTCGAATTGCTGAAGTCATGAAAAAAAGTCCGTTGTTACACAATGGGACCAAAATCAAAGCTGGCGTGATCATCGAAAAAATCGATGGCAAAGAGATTACTTCTGAGGTGAACTACCACCAATTCCTCAATCGCAAAACAGGACAGCCAACTTTGTTGTCGCTTTTTAATCCAGCTAATAACGAGCGTTGGGAACAAACAATAAAACCCATATCAATTGGTCAAGAAGGCCAATTGCGTTACGAACGTTGGGTGGAAAATTGCCGCCAGATGGTCGATTCGTTGTCAGGAGGTAAACTCGGCTATGTGCATGTACGTGGAATGGATGATCATAGCTTCCGCGTTGTATTTGATGAAGTCCTTGGTAAATACCACGGCAGGGAAGGACTTGTGGTGGACACCCGATTCAATGGTGGTGGTTGGCTACATGATGACCTCGCTACATTTTTATCTGGGAAAGAATACATCACCTTTATGCCGAGAGGACAAAATTTGGGAACAGAACCTCAAGCCAAATGGACGAAACCTTCGGTGGTGTTGATGGATGAAAGCAATTATTCTGATGCACACTTTTTCCCTTTCACCTATAAAACGCTGGGTATCGGAAAATTGGTAGGTATGCCTGTTCCTGGAACGGCTACAGCGGTGTGGTGGGAAGGTTTGCAGAACGGTGTGGTCTTCGGAATTCCTGAAGTGGGTATCATGGACCAAAAAGGTAAATACCTCGAAAATCAGCAATTGGAGCCGGATTTCAAGGTGGCCAACGATCCTGCTGTGGTCGCCAAAGGTCGTGATCAGCAGTTGGAGAAAGCCATTGATGTGCTGTTGGGCAAATAGAGTTTCAAGTAAGGAAAAGGTTTGTTGTTCGTGATCAGTCCGGTGGGATTCATGAACAAAAGCATGTTTTTGATCACAAAGTGATACTGTGATGGTGTTTTCATGTGTACTTTGGTTGCCTCACCAAGAACTGTATGTTGATCAGGCCATTATACCTAAACTTTCTGATATTCTTCCTGCTTTCGGGTTTTGCTTACGGACAGGAATTCAATCATGTAATGACCAGTCCGGCTGGCGCTCCAAATCCCACCAGAAAACTGAATGGATTTACTTTCGACCAGGACAAAAACCTCTATCTCTGCGATGCGACGGCTAAAGTCATCAATGTATATGATGCAGCAGGTCAGAGCATTTCTACGCTGGGTGCGGTAAAAACTTCTTCTGGAGAAGTCAAGTTTGTGAATCCTACCCAATTGGCAATAGATGCGAACGGGACCTTGTATATCTACGATGAAGGTCTGGGTAAAATTCTGAAAAAGCCTGTTGAAGGTCCAGCTGTAGTATTCGGACAGAAAGGATCGGGACTCGGACAAATCAACGATGTGCTCGCGTTGGCAGCAGATTCCCGAGGATATTGCTACGTGTTGAACGGTTCCGCTAAAAGAATCGATGTCTATAATCCCGACGGAAGTTACCTTACCTGGATATCGGGCACCAACATTCCATTCGATGATCCCATTGCCATTGGTGTCAATGGAGCCAATGAATTGTACGTGCTCGAAAAACAGGGCACTACTGTATTCATGTTCGATGCTTCTGGCAAACTGGTGAATACCAACCGCAGCCTTTCGTCCAGAAAAGAAGTGTCTATCACCAAACCGATTTCAATGGCTGTTTTGCCCAACGGCGATTTCCTCATCCTTGATGCTATCACTGGTAAGTCAACCATGTTCAATCGCATCGGAGTGGTCATGGGAACAGTTGGATCTAAAGGCAATGTCGGTCCGGGTGTTTTTGGCGAACCTGTTTCCATCGTCGGACAATCCTCATCATTGTTTATTGGTGTCATGGATAAGACTACACAGCAGGTCCAAATCCTTCAGGTGAAGTCTCCATCGAAATTGAATAGTTCAGATCCCAAGCGTTATCGATTACAACCAGTCAAATCTTCATTGCCTTCATTGAGAGCGCTTGCTGCGGCTCCAAATGGACTTCGCTATGCGATACTTTCTAAAGACAGAACAAAAGTTGTTGCCTACCGCGATACCACGTCTCAGGATGTATTTTCTGTGGTGGGAAAATTGAAAGACGCAGTGGATATTGCATGCGACAGTGCAAGTAATTTTTACGTGGTAGATCGTGATGTGGATGAAGTATTGATGTTCGACGACAAAGGAACATTCATCAGAAAATTCGGTAAAGAGATTCAGGATAAGTTGAAAGATCCTGTTGCTGTTGCCATTCAGAAATCTGGAAACATCATCGTTGCGGATCAATCACGCGGTAGTCTCTACATGTGGTCATCACAGGGTGTTTTCAAAAAGATCATCACTTCACCGGAAAATTCTGTGATCCGTTCACCGAAAAAAATTCAAGTTGATTCGAAAGATCAGATTTATGTGTGGGATGAAGAAGCCAATTGTATCTACCGCACAGGAAGCGGAGGTTGGCCTACTGCGGAGAAGAAAATTTATGCCCGCGCTGAGCGTCCGGGTGAAAAGGCCGGTGAGATTGGCGACTTCTTCGTTGATCCTTTGGATATGGTTCACGTCTTCAATAAAACAACCAGTCAGATCGAAGTATATGCCTGGGATTTTGAACCGGAAATGAAATATTCTGCAGGAAGTCCTGTAGCGGGAACATTTGGTTTTGCGTCAACAGGAACGGTTTCCATCGACAGATTAAACCTGCGGGTTTTTCTGACAGGAGAGAAGGGAGAGTTTCAGCATTCTTATCAATTCCTTGTTCCACCGCCGGTTCCAGAAGGCAAGGTTACTTATGATGTTATCGACGGAAATCTGCAGATGTATTTCAGCAAGTTGAAGTCGCCAGCCGTTGTAGCATATGGTTTACTCGAAAAAGCAGAGGATGGTGAAAAGGTAAGCATGAAAACTTCCTCATCGTCATTTGCTTTGAGCGATCAAAAGGACGACGTGTTGCATCATTATGGTTTTGTGAGCATGAGTTGGAGCGATTTTTCTGAACCGGCTTTTTGGTTTGATGATTATTTTACCT
Source organism: Flavobacteriales bacterium (assembly GCA_019694805.1). GTDB lineage: Bacteria > Bacteroidota > Bacteroidia > Flavobacteriales_D > Sanyastnellaceae > JAIBBG01. The sequence goes on from JAIBBG010000045.1 coordinate 12,487, forward strand.
ATGGTAAAAAGATGTTATCCAATGGCCGCTACAATGAAGCATTGGGAGCGTGGCAATTGGCTTTGGAAAAATGTGGAAGACCTACCCGTATGGCAGAATATATCGCGATACATCTCAGCGATGAAGCCATGAAAATGATTGGTAAAAAAGAAGTTGCGGAAGCCAAACGCTATGTGGAATATGCTTTTCAATTGTTGCCGTCGGATAAAAAAGTTCTGTCTCAATACGGGAAAGTTCACAAAGTTTATTACGAATATCTCCTCGGTCTTGGTGAATCAGCCGCCATGCTCGACGACATCAAAAAGCAAATCGAACAGCCTGCTTTGAAAAGTTTGATCCTGCATACTGCAGACAGTGTGAGCAGTATTCATAGCCTTGAAGAAAGCCTTGCCAGCATCAATACGGCAATCAGCATCAAAAAGAAATTGATCGAGTGGGACAACAATTCGGAATACCATGCAACATTGTCGATGGCTTATGCAGAGCTCTATGAATACAAACGGGTGCGCGATGTTACTGCACCGGAAATTGAATCCATCCTCCGCGAGATCATCAAATACGGTCAATCTGGTTACACCGGTTTGAAACAGGCGAAATTCAACTACTTCGATGTGCATCTCACATTGTTGAATGCCTTGAATGCAACCGGCAAATACGATGATGTGCAGAAACAAGCAGGCACGGAGTTGGGTAGTGCTTCACAGGCCATGTCAAAAAACATCCAGAAGTCATACCGCAATATCCTCGCAGAATCGTACGCATCACAAAAGAAATATGACCTTGCTGAGGCGGAATACAAGACTTTGATTTCATTAGATCCTTCCGATCGAAATACACAATCTTCGTTTGCCGATATGTTGGCTGAAGCAGGTAAATATGAAGTCGCCAAAGGCATGTTGCAACAGCTGCTGGTTAATGCGGACCAACCTGCAGGATTTATTTCCCGTATTGGGAAAATTGAATTGCTCAACGGCCGATATGCAGAGGCTTCTTTCCAGTTGGAAAAAGCAATAGAAGCAGATCCATCTGTATCTATGAATTATGGATATCTCGCAGAGGCATATGATCTCGCAGGAAATACAGATAAGGCTCAGGATAATTACGAAGTAGCTATCAATTATCTGGAGAAAACACTGAACAATGTAAACCGCAATAACCTCACTTTGCTCGACATGAACACGCTGAGGAGCAAACGGGCGCAATACATTTTAGCCGCAGGTCGAATCGCTACAGAACAAGGAGAAAAAGAATTGGCTGGTCAGTACTTCGAAAAACTCACCTTGATCAACCCTAATTCTGCGACTGCATGGCATGGACTCGGTAACATCTACTTGGAGACAGGAAGAGTGTATGACGCCATTGATGCATTCGATAAAGCTTTGAATCTCGAGCCTGATAACAAAACTTACAGTGCATCATTTACCCATGCCATCCAATTGCGAGAAGATGCGCTCAAGAGTCAAACACCGCTGGCCATCATCAATATTCAGGTGAAGGACATTTATCCTGCACTTTATAAGAATTACGCAGATGCCAGACAATTGCCTTTGGGTGAAATGACTTTGGCAAACAATACACCTGATATGATCGTACCGGCATCTGTCACTGTAATGATTGCTGATTACATGTCACAACCCACTCCGGTGAATGCACAAGGCATCAGTGGTTATTCCAACGATAAACTTAAAATCTCTGCCATTTTACCAGAGAAAGTATTGGACAATGCAGAGAAGAAATCACTCACGGCAGAAGTGGTGATCACTTATGTGAGAAATGGTGTTACAGAAACCATTCGCAAATCTGCAGTTTTCAATCTTCATGGACGCAATGCCATAACATGGTCCGACAAGCGATTGCTTGCATCATTCGTATCTCCGCAAGATCAGCAAGTGATTGCTTTCACCAAAGAAGTAGATGCATTTTACCGCACTTCTCCGTCTTATGGCATGAACAAAGTGATGCTGAAAGCCATGCAACTTTATACCGTGTTGGAGGACGCAGGCATTTCATACAGTGCAGATCCTAACCAGAGCTACTCCAAAGTTTCTATGCATGAAGATCAACTCGATTTTCTTCAATATCCTGCTGAAACTTTCCAACGCAAAGGAGGCGATTGTGATGACCTTGTAGCGTTGATGTCATCGATGTTGGAAAACAGCGGTGTGCCATCTGCATACATTGATATTCCGGGACACGTGATGGTGGCCTTTGATTGTGGAATCAAATCTGCTGACCTTAAAGTGTCGGGTCTGGACAATACAGATGTGATTGTGATTGGCGATCATGTTTGGATACCAGTAGAAACTACTCTTTTAGGATCACGCAATTTTATGCTGGCTTGGAAGAGCGGTGCGGAACGATTCTATGAAGAATTACATGCTGGTCATTTTCCTGAGTTGATCCCTATGGCTGAAGCCTGGAAGTTTTATCAGCCATCGAGTTATTCGCCATCGAATTTTGCGATGAAGCTCAGTGCGGGCAAAAAGGCTACCGATACCTACGACGCTTTGGTGAATCAACTCGTAGCAAAAACAAGGAATCAGGCTGTGGTGGAAATGCGCAACCGATACAATACAGAGCCGGGCAATACCTATATCATGAATCATTATGCTATGCTAATGGCTCAAACCGGAAATCTCCGTGAGGCAGAGCGTGTTTTCCTGGAGGCGTTGCAAATCAATTCTGAAGATGCTTCAGTGTTGAATAATCTTGGTAATATTGCGTATCTGGATGGCAACTACACAAGTGCGATTTCATTCTATGAACAAGCTCATGGATTTGATCCTGAAGATGCAGACATCCTCATCAACCTTTGCCGGGCCAATCTGGCCACAGGCAATAAAACCGCAGCCGCTGATTGGTACAACAAGGCAGTAACACTTAATGCAGAAACAGGCGACATCTATATACACTTAAAAACACAACTAAAATGAAACAAACTCTTCTAACCTTATTCCTGCTCGCCATGGTGCAGGTATGTTTTACTCAGAATGACGTGGCTGGTAAAGTCGTGTATTATGAAGGGAAGGTAGAGACCGGTAAAGACCCCAACTGGACACGTGTGAAAATCAATTTCCCGGTGAAGAAAAATGAGATGATCAAAACTGCACCGGATGCTACCGCAGAAATTGTTTGGAACAATGGAACCAAAACCATTGTTGGTCCTGGTTCTAAATTAGAGATCAATGCACTACTTGCCGGAAGCACTGGCAACAGCAAAGCTGCAACTGAAGGTGTATTCGGTGAATTCATGACAGTTTTTAAAACTGGCCCGGGCGCGAAAAGAACCGAAGAAGGGGGAATTCGCAGATCTGAAGCTGATAAGAAGGAGAAGGAAGATCTTTATTGGAAACAAGACAAGCCTATCACTTTTGCAGAAGCATTCAGTTTTTATGAGAGCAAAGACTATGGCAAAGCCATTACTGCTTTGCAGGCTTTCATCAATCAGCAGCCTCAGGATGATATGTCGAAATACGCCATGTTCGCCCTTGGACATTCTTACATCATGTCCAACAACAATATAAAGGCGAAAGAAATTTTCCAGAATTTCGTCGTGCTGTATGCCAACGATCCTTTGAAAGCGGATGCAGAAAAAGTACTCGCGTTGATCTAATATGAAATTGTCAAGAAGATTCCGACGTGCACTCAGGTCTATCCTGAGTGCTGTCATTTTAGGCTTATTCTGTTTTGGAATCATCATTCTCATGGGCAACATTTCGGCGAACATGTTACGATCGCCGCTGGAATCCATGGAGAATCAGGTGACGGATCTTGCTTTCCATGTCAGAAAAACCAATGACCGCTTTCATGAAGTGACCATCAATGATGTGGTCATCATCGATATCGATGATGCCAGCATCAAATTTTTAGGCAGACCTCAGCTTTGGCCACGATCTTATGATGCACGGGTGATCAACTACATCGCTTCAGGAAATCCCAAAGCGATCGGGATCGACTTTCTCTACACTGAACCGGATACCTTATCACCGGAGTATGCACGCATGCTGTCCGAAAAAGGATTTGTGAATGCTACAGCCATCACCGACGCATTGAGCACAGATCATCTGTTGTCTGAAGCCATTGGCCAGGCAGGAAATGTATACCTCAGTTTTTTTGACGATGATTCTAATGGATCACAAATTGTCGATACATCGATGAGTCATGCACTGCGCACTTTCACGCAATTCAACAAAGGAGATTTTCACTTTCACCAAATCCATCAACCTGTATTGCCAACGCGCGATTTCGGGAGGAAATCGAAAGCAATTGGTTCTATTTCCGTTCCTACGATGCAGGATGGTACAGTGAGGCACTACAGGCTTTTTCAAGAATTGCCGGATTCTTCCGGTCAACCTCAACTCATTGCCAATTTCCCATTTTATATGATGCTTGATGCATTGGGTGTGCGCGATGAAGAAGTGAAAATTACTACTGCGGGAGTTGAAGTCGGAGAAAAGAACTTGATTCCACTGCGTCCGGATGGTTCATTTAGGATCAACTGGTTGGGAACAGAAGATAAAATCAGATACATCTCTTATTACAAAGTGTGGGATGAGTTGGTGCCCGCAGAATTTTTCGAAAACAAATTCGTATTCTTCGGAACAAGCGCCAGCGGCTTACAAGATTTGAAAACCGTTCCATCTATCGACGATAAGATGCCGGGAGTGGAAGTGCACGTACAGGCATTTCTCAATATGATGAATAACGCTTACCTGAATGAATACACCGAAAAAGACTTGATGCCGTGGTTTGCGCTTGTGAGCATTTTTCTCGTATTCATTTTCCTTCTCACAAGACCTCTGTGGGGTTTCATCCTCGCTGTTGTGATGTATTTCGGTGAAAGATTCATCTTTGAATTGTATGTCATTCCGAAATACAACATCATGTTCCCCATTACAACGTTGATGTTGTTGACACTGCTCACTTATCTGTTGGCCAGTCTGTACACTTATTTTATTCGTGAAAGAAGAAGCAGGCAGATGAAAAGTGCTTTTGGTACTTATGTATCACCCGAGATCGTTGAGCGTATTGCCAAAGACCCGGGCATTTTGCAACTCGGTGGAGAAAAGAAAGTATTGACCGTTTTATTCTCAGACATCAGAAGTTTTACCTCTTATTCAGAACAATTCGATCCGCAAAAGATCGTAGCTGTGCTGAACAACTATTTGAGTGCGATGTCTGAAATCATTTTCAAACACAAGGGCACCATCGACAAATTCATCGGAGATGCCATCATGGCCATTTTTGGGGCGCCGATCCCACAGGCCGACCATGCTGATCTGGCTTGCCGTGTGGCTTTGGATATGATCGATGATTTGCGCGTTTTCAATCAGGGCGAAATGGAAAAGGGTAGGCCGGCCCTGGTGATTGGTATAGGAATCAACACGGGTGAAATGATTGTCGGCAACATTGGATCTGAAAAAAGATTCGACTACACCGTAATTGGCGATGCAGTGAACATCGGATCAAGATTGGAAGGCCTGACGAAGTATTTCGGTGTTGACATCATTGTATCGGATTACACCGTGAAGGCATGCCAGACCGATGAATTTAGATTCAGGATACTTGGATCAGTTATCGTCAAAGGAAAAGATGAACCAGTGAAGGTGTACGAGCTTCTTCGTAAGCCTTCAGACGCAGATCAGCAAGCTCGAGAAGATATTTGGGATGATGCCTTCCTAGCTTTTCGCTACAAAGATCTTTCCCGTGCTTCGGAATTATTTGCCCGTTATGAAAAGAGTAAGCCAGGTGACAAAGCGGCGTTGTATTACATCGCACAATGCGAAGAATTCAAACAAAAGCCCGAAGAATTTAGCCTGGTGCTGAAGATGGAGAATAAGTGATGCTTACGACATCACGCATGTTGTTTTTCCTGCAACGACATTTTTTTGAGTTGCATCGTTAGCACAATACAGATGACAGATAACAAAGCCATCACCATCCACAAGGCTGCATAGCCGAAACCTGCTATCACATTCGTAGTTAATAGTGGAATGATGATTTGTGCAACAGACCACGACATGACATACAGAGACGCATATTGTCCTCGTTTGGCATCGTTGGCCCTTTCATTCATGAAGGTATTCATGAAAGGCATGGCAAACATTTCAGAAAATGAGACGATCACCATGAGAACAATGAGCCATGGAACACTGTCTAAGAACAACAACGAGATATAAGAAACCGTAATCAGAAATGTGCCGAACATCACCCAATTCAATGGGGCGAATTTTTTCTCAATTTTATAGATCATCACCATTTCGAGTGCAGCTACAATGATCCCATTGAGTGTGAGCAGCCACCCGATTTGTCTTTCATCCAATCCGGCTTCTTCCTTGTAGAAAAGGGGCATGGTAGAAAAGAATTGAAAAAATGACATGGCATAAACAATCGTTACCAGCAGAAATATCCAATACACCTTATCCTGATAAGGTGAACGTGCGTGTTGACTGATTACAGGCTTTTTTTCATCCTTGGTATGGTTATTTTTCTTTGGCTTCAACAAAAGAATCAGCATCAGACCTGCACCAATACATGTGAGACCATCTACCCAGAAAATGAGTCTGTAGTTGTAGAATGCCAAAAAACCACCGATGGCAGGGCCAATGGAAAAACCGAGGTTCATAGCCAGTCGGTACAATGAAACCGAACGCGTGTAATTGTCTTTTGTGCTGTAATTGGAGATCGCCACCATTCCTGCTGGTCTGAAAGCTTCTGAAAATGCACTGAGGGCGAATAGTCCGACACACATGGTAGTAAATTCGGATACCGTACTCATGAGCAAAAACATGATACCTCCTGTCATCAAACTGAAGAGCATCACGGCGTATGAACCGATTTTGTCGACGATTTTTCCTCCGGTATAAACCCCCAACAAAGAACCGAGACCAAAGCAGGCCATTGCAGCACCAACTTCAACCATGTCAAAAGCTACTTCATCCTTGAGGTAAACACTCAGAAAAGGAAATACCATGGTACCGCATCGGTTGATGAATTGCATCACCGACAAGAACCAAACTTCCTTCGATATACCACCGAAAGCATTGCGATATAAGTCAACTACGGTTTTCATGGTGGCGCGAAAATAATAATCACTTTTCAGAACGATGGTAAGATATCGCTTGAACATGCCGAAATTGCAGACGTATTTAGTATCACCGTGAAAAAAATTCTGGTAGCACCGTTGGATTGGGGTCTTGGTCATTGCACCAGGATCATTCCTATAGTACATGATTTAGGGCAGAAAGGACATGAGGTGATTCTTGCTGCTTGTGGCCCTGGTGCCGTCCTATTGCGCAGTCATTTTCCGGATTTGTTGTTGTTGGACGACATTCCATCATACCACATCACTTATCCTGATCATGGTTCTTTTGTGATGCACTTTCTACTGAAAACGCCTTCATTGATCAAGGCGATACATGCCGAGAACAAATGGCTTGAAGGTGTCGTTGAAAAATACAAGATCGATGAAGTATACAGCGATAACCGCTATGGGCTCAATCATCGTCATGTGAGGTGCAGACTCATCACCCATCAGTTGAATATCCCTGCACCATGGTATGTATCGCCATGGGTGAGGATGATGTCGAGTCATTACTTCGATAAGTTTGATCAGATATTGGTGCCTGACTTCAACCACGCGATGAACCTCAGTGGTGCCTTGTCACATGGACGAGAAACAAGTAGTAAAGTAAAATACATAGGACCACTTTCTCGGTTTACATTAAAGGATCATTCCAACATCAAACCAGCAGTCATCTATGATTGTGTGGCCATGATCAGTGGACCTGAACCAAGTCGTACAGAATTCGAAAAAGCACTATTGCTCTATTTGGCCGAAACTCCATTCAAATGTTTGTTGATTCAAGGTAAACCGGATGAACCACATCAATCAACTCAGGGAAATATTCATTTGGTGAATCATTTACCGGATGAAGAACTGATTTCGGTCTTGAAAAGCGCCGGTTTAGTAATTTGTCGCTCGGGTTATTCCTCAATCATGGATCTACATGCACTGGGATTGCGCGCTATGCTTGTGCCAACACCCGGACAAGCAGAACAGATTTATCTGGCGGATTATCATCACACCGCCGGAAGGCATATCCGAGTGAGACAAAATGAACTCAGTGCTGAAAAAATACAGCAGGTGATGAAGCGGATTAATTTCGCGCCATGGATTACACAGAAGCAGATGTAAAATTTATGAAGATGGCTTTTCAGGAAGCCATGAAAGCCTATGATCAGGATGAAGTTCCTATCGGTTGTGTAATCACATGTAACAATCAGGTCATTGCCAAAGGTCATAACCTCACAGAGAAATTGCGCGATTTTACAGCACATGCAGAAATGCAGGCGTTTACGGCAGCTTCAGAATATCTGGGTGGAAAGTCATTGCATGAATGTACGCTTTATGTCACCTTGGAGCCATGCGTAATGTGCGCAGGTGCTGCTTATAACACACGCATTTCCAAAATTGTTTTTGCTGCTTTTGATGAAAAGAGAGGATTCACCAAATTCGGAAATCACCTCGATAATGGTCAGGGCATTGTACATCCAAAATGCGAAGTATCAGGTGGACTGATGGAGCAGGATTCCGTACAACTTTTGCGATCGTTTTTCGAAAGGAAAAGAACTTAAAGCATGAATGGTTTGGTGAAGAAGAATGCTCGTGTCCTCATTGATTATTGCAATTTTATCCCATGAATAAAACAAGCATTTCCGCATTAGTACTTGCTATAGCTGTGATCAGCGGTGCTTTCGGTGCACACATGCTCAAGAATCTTCTTACAGAAGATCATCTTAAATCATGGCATACTGCCGTGGAATATCAGTTTTATCACGGCTTGGGCTTGTTGTTTCTCTCGATGGTTCCAGAGACCTTTGTGAAGCAACAACGTCTACTGAATTTGTCCTGGAAATTTTTATTGACAGGCGTTATCCTGTTTTCAGGTTCGATCTATTTGCTTTCAACCACAGAAATTACTTCTCTGAATTTAAGATGGCTTGGTCCAGTGACACCTATTGGCGGACTGTTTTTCATTGCTGGTTGGCTAACCCTGGCGTTTTCTTTGGGAAAGAAGCAGTAGCTTCCAATGTTGAGATAGCGTGATGAGCATCACAGCATGATCCACCTTGCGATGGATCATGATAATTTGGGTTGATTGATGTAAAATGATTCAGTCCGCATCCATTACTGACCGAAACCCATAGACCTTTCCAAGTCGCTGGTCAGCTTGGGCAACTTGTTTCTCTCAATCAAGAAACTTGAAAGTTCAGCAAATTCTGCAAACACATAATGTTTCAATGCGGCTTCACGCAAATACCCTTTACCGGTGCTTCCTCCGGTTCCAACGCGCGTACCGATCATACGATGAACCATGTTCACGTGTCTCCATCTCCAATTCGCAAGCAATTCATCGATTTCAAGCAAAGTATTGATGATGCGGAAAGGATTTTGCAAAATCGGATAGTCGCGATAAAGGAAAATAAACAGCGCTGCACGACGGGCTTTCGCTGTCAACGTTTTGTCTTTCGCCGTGTCTTCAGACATGAAAAGTTCATCAAAAGCCTTGATGTTTTGCTTTTCACCTTCTCCCAATGAAAGGGCATACAGTTCCCTGTATACGTACCAGAAGTTCATGCCTTCCCATCCCATCCATAGTTCGTTGTTGTCAAAGAAAGGCATGCGTTCCAGCCATTCATTCAGCAATTCCAAAACCGTAGTTCTTTTTGAAATTGTTTCAATGTGTGATTTATCGGCTGGTCGAAGTTGACTCGTATAATATTCCTGACCATGTCTTGCTTCCATGCGAAGGCCCAGTGTAGCTTCCAATTCTTTGAACTGAATACTTTGGAAACCGCTGGCTGGCCTGAGCATATCCCGGAAGTCCAGAAAGTCCAGCGATGTCATGGTTTCAAGAATGTCAACCTTGTGAACCAATACTTTCATGATTTCCACAACGCGATTGAGTCTGCGAACCACTGTTTGCAATTCAGGTGAATTATCGTTAATGGTTGGTTTGCTCAGAATTTCATGTACAGAGCCTACTTCAAAAAGAATCTGTTTAAACCACAATTCATAGGATTGATGGATCACAATAAATAGCATCTCATCATGTGCATGACGATTGAGCTTATCGCTTTCAAGTTCTTGAGCATTTAGAATTTTATCTAGTTGCAAATAGTCGCTGTAGTACATATTGGTTTTTTGATTTCGCGCTGCAATATAAAGAGGACGTGTTGTTTGATTTTATGTGTTTACTTTGAACTGTGAATTCTAAAGCATCATTGGCGGATCACCAACACATCGTTTTCTTCGATGGAGTTTGCAATCTGTGCAATGTTTCAGTGGATTTTCTTATCAGGCATGATAAACATCACGTGCTGTTTTTTGCCCCTTTACAAGGTGAAACTGCGCAGCAAATGTTGTCTTCAGAAGCTCGAGAATTCGACAGTTTTATTTATTGGAGAAATGGCCGAACGTTATTGGAATCCACTGCAGCGATTCGTGTTGTTGCCGATCTCGGTTTTTGGTGGAAATGGGCATTGATTTTTTTCATCATACCTCCATTTCTGAGGAATCCGATTTATCGTTGGATAGCACGAAACAGATATTCGTGGTTTGGGAAAAAATCGATTTGTCGTCTGCCATCTGAATCTGAAAAGCAAAAGTTTTTACCGTAATCTGGAATAAAAAAAGCCGGGCTATTAACCCGGCTTTTTCATTTCTATATGTTATTAGTCTACTTTGACAAAATTGCTGGTTACTGTTCCGAGTTTGGAAGTAGCCATCGTCCAGTAGTTACCTGCTTTCAGATCAGAAATATCTACGCTGTCTTTGGCATTTTTGATGAGCATTTCTTTCATGAGTTTGCCATCATAGCCATAGATCTGAAAAGTGCTGCCAACAAGTGATGGAGAAACTTCTAAGGTCATTTGACTCGAAGCCGGATTAGGATAGAGGCTCATATTCTGACCAACTGTTGCTGCAGGTTCTTTTACACTATTATATGCGAGGTTACGGAATTCCTTGATTTTATTGGGTGTTGTGCCTGGATAAGAACCTCCGTTGAGCGCGACATAAATCGCTCCGGTGTATGGATTGATGCACACATCACGGAATCTCTGATTGAGTGTGGTGAAATATTTATCTTCAGAAGTTACACTCAATCCATCTGCACTGAGATGAAGAACAGACACACGGTCGTTGCTACTGGTTGTACCGGACAATCCGCCCATCACACCCATGATAATGCTGTTGGACCATTCAGGAATGGCAGGATGATCATAATAGCTTATGCCGTTCACCGCAACACATGGTGACCATTCCTTCAAAGGTTCTTTCACATTATTGTCGGTGCAGAAAGTTTGTTCTGATGCGGTATTACAAGCGCCTTCAACACTAGGCCAGCCATAATTTCTGTTGACTTCGATGATGTTGAATTCATCGCTATTGCTTTGTCCATGTTCACTTTCGTAAAGAATACCGGTAGGGCCGTAGCACAAACCCTGACTGTTTCTGTGACCAAAACTCCAAACATAAGATGCAGGGTCTGGATTGTCGATAGGAATAGTGCCATCCAGGTTGATACGCAGCACTTTTCCATTCAATGATTCAATGTCTTGTGAAAGCGCACCTCCAGTGCCTGTATCACCGGTTGTCATCATGATTTTATTGTCCGGTGAAATCACCAATCTTGAACCATCGTGAATCCAGTTACCGGGGATGTTGTCGATCAAAGCGGTTTCATTCACCAGATTGGTTCCGTCCCAATCATAGCGAACCAATCTTTCTTTGATGTTATTTCCTGTTTGAAAACAATAAACCAGAAATACTTGAGGAGAGTTGGTGAAATCAGGATGCAGCGCCATTCCGAGCAGACCAGGTTCACTGGAGCCGCTGCCAGCTACAGAGATATCCAGAATCGTGGTGTAATTGCCGGTTTCAGGATCAATACGCAGCACTTTACCGGTGCGCAGTGTAGCCCAGATATAATCATCTGGTCCCCACAGGATTTCCCATGGAAGACTGATACCTGTAACCAGATCCGTTTCCGTAAGGGTAGTATTGCCAACAGTCCAGGTCGTCTGAGCCTGGTTTGTAAGAGGTGCCGTGCATGAAAGCAGGCATGCCACAAATGAAAATCCAAGTATGCGTTTCATATCTGATGATGAATGTTGTGACAAAGAAAACAATGTAAGCCCATACTCAACAAGATTTGTTTGAAATATGCGGCTCAAAATCTTCAGGATCAGGGAAAGCAAACGGAATCACCTTCTATTTTTACCCCATGAACACCATTGAACAAAAGAAAGAGGCATTTGCGCGATTGCTCAAGATCATGGATGAATTGCGCGCGGAGTGCCCCTGGGATAAGAAGCAAACCCTCGAAAGTCTTCGTCATCTTACCATCGAAGAAGTTTACGAATTGGGTGATGCCATCATGAAAGGTGATATGTCAGAACTGAAAATGGAGATTGGTGATATCATGTTGCATATGGTGTTTTATGCGAAAATTGCCAGCGAAACTCAACAGTTCGATATCGCTGATTCGCTCAATGGCATTTGTGAAAAACTGATATCTCGACATCCACACATCTATGGCGATGTGAAGGTCAAAAACGAAGAAGAAGTCAAAGCCAATTGGGAAAAACTCAAACTCAAAGAAGGAAAAACCAGCGTGCTTGCCGGAGTGCCGGTGTCACTACCAGCCATGGTCAAAGCACAACGAATACAAGACAAAGCACGTGGAGTAGGATTCGATTGGGAGCATGCGCATCAGGTATGGGATAAAGTGCAGGAAGAATTGGAGGAATTCAAAACAGAGGCCGATCAGGATAGCGATAAAATGGAAGACGAGTTTGGTGATGTCTTATTTGCCCTCATCAACTATGCGCGATTCAAAGGCATCAATCCCGAAGATGCACTCGAAAAAACAAACCGCAAATTCATCCGTCGATTCCAATACCTCGAAACAGAATCAGCCAAAGACGGCAAAAAACTCGGCGAGATGACCCTGGGGGAGATGGATGAGTATTGGGAGCGGGCGAAAGAATTGTGAATGGTGAATGGTGAATTGTGAATGGTGAATGATGAGTTGTGAATTTGGCTGAGCATCACGGGTTGTTTTTTGCATCGGAACGAATATTCCGTTTTGTGGTGACAAGAATCGCAGTGATGATCTTTCGTATCTCTATTGCTTCGTTGAGAAGCTGATGACATTCTTCTTTTTTCAAGATTTCGGAAGCTACAATCAAATCTAGCCAATAAATCGTCTCGTATATTTCCTTTTGAGCAATGGCCATCTTGTGAATGAAATCCTGTTTGGATTCAGCTTGTGATGATTCCCTTATCATGGCTCCAACACTGGTGGCGCTGCGCAAGAGTTGCTTGGAAATCACAAATTCCTTTTGAATCATGGAAATTTCGCGACATTTCTTTACTACAGCAACAGCAAAAACGAAACTCTTTTCATGTATGATGTTTCTCGTCGTCATTGAATTTTGACAACAAGAAATGAAGATTTAGCGACCTAGTCCAAAAAATTGTTATGCCATAAAATATTCCTACATCTCGCGAACACTCACCACTCACCACTCACCATTCACAATTCACCACTCACCATTCACAATTCACCACTCACCATTCACAATTCACCATTCACCATTCACCATTCACCATTCACAATTCCTTCTCAATCTCCCCATTCCCCGGATCCATCGACGCTGCATAAGAATTGAGCCATTTGCCTTCCGGACTGATGAGATATTTGTGGAAATTCCATTCTACTTTATCGTCTTGCACACCGTTGAGTGATTTGCTGGTGAGCCATGTATAGATGGGATGTTGGTCTTTGCCTTTCACATCAATTTTCGAGGCGAGAGGAAATGTAACACCATAGTTTTTGGTACAGAATTCAGCAATTTCTTTTTCGCTTCCTGGCTCTTGTCCGAGGAATTGATTGCATGGAAATCCGATGATGACCAATTTGTCTTTGTGTTTTTCATACAATTTCTGAAGCGCTTCATATTGTGGTGTATTGCCACATTTGCTCGCTACGTTTACAATGAGGACGAATTTGCCCTTGTAATCAGACATGGAAATGGTTTTACCATCAATGCTGGAATAACTGAGTTGATAGAAGTCGGTTGTGGTCTGACTTTCCAATTCTTGTTTGATACGCTGATTGTTTTTTCTATAAGCAAATAACAATACCGGTATGATTACGGCAACAAGGATTAGGGCAACTTTCATATTCATTTTGATTTCTTTATTTAAAAACAAGGTAATGAGCTACATGGTTCAGCGGGTCTCAAAAATAGCTTTGTAGAAAGCATTTTCACGAGAATGATGCACTATTCGATAAGATATTGACCCATGTGAAGGATCCACAGTAAAAGAGAAATTCAAAGGACAACCTTGTATTTCGCTTTCATTTTTTCAATTTGATCTTCGGGAATGTCATGGCTATTCTTTCCATGATGGCGGTTTTCTACCGTCATCACATGAACCTGATATCCCATATCCGACGCCAGTTTAAAATAAGGCTCCATTTCCCACTCCATGGTGAAGGTATTGTCCAAAATGATGATAGGTGTGCCTTCCAACATGGCTTGATGGGTTCTGTTTTCGCAATGTTTGTATGCGAGGTGATTTTTCAAATGATCGAAATGGTATTTCCCATTTTCATCGGTGAAATAGTCGTCAATTCCGAATACTGGATGTTTACCACCATCGCTGAGCAATTGAGCAAGAGTCGATTTTCCGCTACCCGGAAGTCCACGGAGGATGATGAGTGCCTTTTCTGGAAGACTCATGGGCTCAATTTTTTCTCAGATTCATTTCGTGTGAAATCCCCTTGCGCAAGTCCATCAACCTCATGGCATAATGCTGGAGGTTTTTTTCTTCGTCAGAATCGGCTGTGTATGCTGGAACTTTTCGGGGTTGACCTTTTTCATCCATAGCAACGAAAATGATGACACAATGTGTGTTGTGTCGGTACTCCGCTGTCTCTGGTCGTTTGCTGTACACATCCACCGCGATGTGCATGCTTGTTTCACCGGTATGGATAATTCTGGCATTTACTTCCACCAAATCACCGATATGAATGGGGGCAAGGAATTGAATCCCGCCAACATAGACAGTAACCGCATATCCACCGCACCATTGAACTGCACAAGCATATCCAGCCTGATCAATCCATTTCATCACAGCACCACCATGCACTTTGCCTCCAAAATTGACATCGGATGGCTCAGCAAGAAATCGCAGTGAGAGTTGTTTTTCCATCTGACAAACATAAATCCGGAAGGAGAGTTTTTGGGCTCAAAGTTCAAGGTTCAAAGTTCAAGGCTTAAGGTTCAAGGTT
>JAIBBG010000090.1 GCA_019694805.1 Flavobacteriales bacterium
CCAATTGGGCCATCCGGATGGTTATCGCCATCGTTGAAGAAAAGGAATTGTTGTGCCCTGGTGGCGTTGTTGTTCAGCTTTCGCCAAGCTAAAGTTTGTATGGTGTAAGGCATCATACTCCCAGTAACGTCTTCTACGATCATGATGTCTTTCCATTTGGTATTTCTGTTGAGTACAGAGGTAACAACAGTATCCGACAATCCATACATGGAAGTAAATGCCATAGATGTTTCCGATGACGGACATCCACATTTTTTGGACTCACTGTATCGGATGGTTTCAATCATGATGGTGTCATATCTGACCTCTCGGACATATTCTTTTTTTCTTCCCCAGATGCCTTTGTTTTCGAACCGCTCTCCTGTTGCGGCTTTCATGTTGTTGTTCGGGATGTATTTTCCTGTCCAAACAGATTTTTGTTTTTTCTTCTTGATCACCGGTTTCATGATGGTATCATAACATGCGTATTTTTTCATTTCCGATTTGATGGAAGAAATTTCGGCTGAACTGCTCAGTGGTTTTTTTGATATCGTCCATTCACCATCTTTCAGTGCGTAATTGGGTTTCATGTACACCACAAAACCATGAAAGAATTTTTCGTTTTTATCGCGGTTTTCTGCTTCCCTGATTTCATATACATTCCATTCAATGGAGGTATTGTTGAATATGAACGGTGCTGCTTTCTGCAAAGCTTCCACACGTCGCACATTCAATTGACGTTGATTGAAATCTGAGCTTTCACGGTATTTGGTATAGACAAAGTCTATGCGCATGATGCTATAATCATTGATCATTTTCATGACCGAAGGATTCACGATTACATCTTCACCAAAGTCGAATGATATTTTGTGGATGGCACCACCTGTTTTTTCTATGATGTAATTGTCAACGCGGTTCAATTCACCACCGAAAATATAATCTGCAGTGACAACCTGTGTAAGCATGGAATACGAAACCAGAGTAAGGAGCAGGGTCAAGGGAAGATGTTTGGTCATCTGTAATTATTTTGGTTAATCTGCTGAAGGTTGTTGGGTAAACACAAAACGTGTTGGAATATTTTGCAGGGTTAATATTTCAGAGGAGTAACCACGAAGAGCACAAAGAAATTTCACACAAAGGACTCAAAGGGATAACTACTTTGAGCTTAAATGTGCTCATCCGAAATGTGGCCATTAATAATGCGCCGACATCCATCTTTGATTCGAATTACATTAAAGTTTAATAAGAGGGCGAGCTTATAATCACCCAATTTTAAATAGGTCAATACTTGAGCCATATGAATGTCATTCAGTTTTTCTACACTTTTGATTTCAAGCACGAGTTTATTTTCTACTTACAGATCTAATCTATAACCACAGGACAATTTCATACCCTGATAAACAATAGGAATGGCAACTTCCTTTATTACTTCTAGTCCCGAATTAATCAAGGCATGAGCAAGACATTCCTTGTATGCACTCTCGAGCAGTCCAGGTCCTAACTGGCGATGTACATCTATTGCAATTCCGATAACAATCTTTGATAATTGATTTTCGTTCATGTTCTGGTTTTAAGGCAAAACTGCAGAATAGGAGGTAAATTCCAGAGCATATTTTATGCGTATAATGGCATAAAAATCTTTGCGCCCTTTGTGTGAAATTTCTTTGTGTGTTTTGTGGTTTCATGAGCTTACAACATCTTCAATAAGGCGAATAAGAATCTTCTTGAAATTCTTGTATGATACACCACCATGTCCTCCCTAAGTTTGCCACATGGCACAAGACAAACAACGTCCGTTGATTTTGGTCACCAACGACGACGGCATTTTTGCAAAGGGAATATTATCGCTCACCGAAGCAGTCTTGCCACTCGGCGATGTTGTAGTGGTCGCTCCGGATCGCCCACAAAGCGGAATGGGACATGCTGTGACCATCAACAATCTCTTGCGTTTGAATCAAGTGAGGTATGAGCTGCCGGTGATGGCTGCGTATTCCAGTAGCGGCACACCCGTAGATTGCGTGAAGCTCGCCATCTACAAAGTGATGCATCGCAAACCGGATCTTGTTGTTTCCGGTATCAATCATGGCTCGAATTCTTCCATCAATGTGATATACAGCGGTACAATGTCCGCTGCCATGGAAGGAGCAGTTGAGAGTATTCCCTCCATTGGTTTTTCGTTGCTGGATCACAGTGCAGATGCCGACTTTGATGCGGCCAAGGAAATCGCCTATCAAATCGTTTCCAACGCACTCACGCATGGCATTCCCGAAGGTGTTTGTCTGAATGTGAATATACCTCAAGGTAGAAAAAAAGACATCCATGGCATCAGGGTATGTCGTCAAGCGAGGGCATATTGGGAAGATGTTTTTGAAGTTCGAAAAGACCCGGCAGGTAAAGAATATTATTGGCTCGCAGGAGAGTTTAGAAATACTGATCACGGCGATGATACAGACGAAGTAGCACTACAAAACAATTTTGTTTCTGTCGTACCCGTTCACTACGACCTCACCGCATACCATGCGATGACACACCTGCATCAATGGAAATTATCATGAAAGAAAAAATAGACAAAGTTTGGGTTGGTATGATTGCCGGAGTATTAGGCTCAGCGTTGGGTTTCTTACTCTTCGGTATAGGCTTCGCACTTTTCAATCACATTTCATTCGGTGCATTCATCACCGATATTTTCTTGAAGGTAGAAGACTTTCAGAGTCGTATCGTCTCCTTCTCCATGCTTGTGGATGTGATCTTGTTTTTTGTTTTTATCCGAAAAAACTACCAGCAATTCTGCCGCGGCTTGATGGCAATTCTTGTATTGTCAGTAGCCGTTGTCGCTTGGCTTTATTGAGGAGGAATGCTATCTGAAACAGATGGCTCTGCGGTTTCTGTATCTTCAACTGCGGGTTCATCGTTCATGATATTGGATTCGCCATCATCTTCTGCTTCGTTCAAACTTGGTTCTGACTCTTCTTCATTGGAAACAGGAATTTCTTCTGGATCCAGTTGCTTTAGTTTTTCTTCTGTTGCTTTTTCTTCTTTTTCACGCACATCATCAGACGTGTCTGAACCATAACGTTCAAAGTAATTGTCACCGATCAAACGCATGAGTTTGGAAATTTGACCTTGCCTGCGTTTCATATAAGCGCCCGGTTTCGCTACACTGTATTTTGCAGGATTGGGCAAACATGCAGCGATCAAAGCAGCCTGTTCGCGGGTGAGTTTATCAGCAGTAGTATTGAAATAGTCTTTCGCAGCAGCACCGACGCCAAATTTGCATGGCCCCATTTCAATCACATTGAGGTAGACTTCCATGATGCGGTCTTTGCCCCATATCCACTCAATGAGGTAAGTGAAATAAACTTCAAATCCTTTTCTGATCCATTTGCTCCATTTCGCTTTACCGGGCCATAAGAAAACATTTTTTGCTGTTTGTTGGGTGATGGTGCTTGCCCCACGGTATTTACCTTTTTTTTTGCCAATGGTCTCGTTGTACTTCTTGGCTTTTTCTACTGCGCCCCAATCGATACCACCATGCTTCATGAAGTTGTTGTCTTCGCTCGCAACTACAGCGAGTTTCATCTGCTTTGAAATCTTATCGCCATCTACCCATTCCTTATGAAAGGTAGTTCCTTCCGGGCAATCGCACGTGAGTTGTAAATACGTAGTCGGTGGATTGATCCATTTCAACATGATCACCCAAAAGATGGTGATGGCAAAAAATCCGACAACGCTTTTCCAACAGATACGCCAAATACGACGCCCCAGACTGCGTTTGGGTTTTTCAGCTTGATTTCCTTTTTTCATAAGCTAGACTGAAACATCAGTCTGATCAGATGATCCCGAGTTTTACTTTGATTTCTTTCGGTAGAGCATCTTTATGAATCATGATGCCGATGGTTTTCATCTGGAAATAATTTTTAGACACATATTGATAGCCACCAAAAGGATTCTGTTGACCCCATGAATTTTTGGTGATGTAGTAAATATTGCCATTTTGATCTTTCGCTTTACCGGTGATATGCATGAGGTGATCATCCGTTGTTCTGAAGGTGTCGAAACCATCCTGACGTGATTGTTGAGTGACATCCGCTTCTTTCACGACAGTGCTCCACATTTCTTCTTTTTTCACAGAAGGATCGGGAAGAATAGCCATGCCATTGGAGAATGAAAAACCTTTTTCACTTACGTCAGCATCCCAGGCTATGGTATAGCCGTTATCAATAGCGTAATCAGCAATTTTTTGTAAATCTTCCAAAGGCACGTTGTAAAAACTACCTTTCATCCAGTTATCCGGAACTTCCAAAACAAATTGCGAATAGAATGGATGATGACTAAATGATGTGATGCTTACATAATCGTTGGCATTAATTTTCATTGCATCACGAAAGCTTTGAGCTGTGTATTTCTTACCATCGTATTCGAAAGTACCTGGAATTTTTCCTACACCTGCATCCAGCATTCCATCAATGGTTTGTTTCCACTCATTGTTTTCTTCGTTGAGTTTTTTCTCCAAAACGGTTTTCACAGTCGATTCCAACATAGCATCCAAACCACCGTGATTGTATTCGTTCTTGGCATCCATCACGCCTGGAAAAGCTGATTCCGGAACAATACCATATTCAGCAACCACACCCATAACGTCGTGGCTCAATCCGCCAGGTCCAAATTGTTGTTTACCTTGAAAACGCACATATGAGTCAGCTTTCTTTGAATAGTTAACACGCACGTTGAACATTTCGGAAAGGTCTACTGGTTTATTTCCTTTTCGGATGATTTCCGATTCGAGGAATGAGATGGTAGCGAAGCTCCAGCATGTGCCCGTTGCACATTGATCTTCCGTGACACCGGCACCGTTTTCTTTCACCGGTGTGAATTTGTAGGCCAGATCTGTTTTAGGTTTTTCCTGAGCGTTGGCGAACAATGCTACGCACAATACAATCGAAGTAAACAGTGATTTCATCAGAAATTATTTATTGGCAATAATAAGCAGAGGTCGAATTGGTTTCAACCTCGGTGTGTTCAAAGGCAGATAACAGATTCGAATGGCAGGGTGCCAAAACTTTCTCACCTTTGAATTTCCATCAAAACAACACATGATTAAAAAGATTGCCGTCGTTTGCGGCGGATACAGCGGAGAATCTGTGGTGAGCATGAGAAGTGCTGCCATGGTGATGAACAACATTGATCGTACGAAATACTCACCCTATAAGGTTGTAGTAACGCACGATAAGTGGGTCGTGGAGCATGAAGGCGCTGAGATTCCGGTTGACAGAAGCGACTTTTCCTTCCTGGTCTCTGGTCAAAAAATCAAGGTGGATGGAGTTTTTATGATCATTCATGGCACCCCTGGTGAAAATGGCATCATGCAAGGTTATTTCGAACTGCTCGGTATTCCCACAACTACGGGCAACACCCTGAACATGTCCCTTACTTTCAGTAAAAAAACAACGACCAGGGTTTTGTCCACCATGGGATTCACGACAGCGAGAAGTATCGAACTCAAAGACCTCGAACCCTATTCCGCTTCTTTCATTGCGCAAAGTGTCGGTCTTCCATGTTTCGTCAA
>JAIBBG010000091.1 GCA_019694805.1 Flavobacteriales bacterium
GTGGTCGGTGAAGTGAAGCTACCAGCAGAATTACTCAGCTGTGCTGTGAAAACATTGCCTGAAGTCGGAGATCCGCTTCCGCTCAATGTAAATCCAACCGACACAGAAGTACCGGAACATAATGTCACAGAACTGGCTGTCGTTGAA
The DNA here is from genome assembly GCA_019694805.1 of Flavobacteriales bacterium. GTDB lineage: Bacteria > Bacteroidota > Bacteroidia > Flavobacteriales_D > Sanyastnellaceae > JAIBBG01. Next base: position 148 of record JAIBBG010000091.1, read on the forward strand.
ATGGTGTATGCCATTGCCATATTTTGACAACCGGCGAAACACAAAATGAAGAAAGTACTAATCAATAAGTAACTTCTTCGAAGTTTGTCAGACTGATTAATCTGACCAAGGGTGGAAGTAAAATTAAACATCAGATGAGAGTTTTTCAATTTATAAAATCACAGGTCGTTAAACCAATGAGTTTTGGTCTCCCCGATAGGAAAGGGTTTCCGGTTGTGTTGTCAAAGCAGCTTTTACAGCTGTTGCAAGCAACACTAGAATTCATCATCTGTATGTGGTGTGGTTTTGTTTTCTGAAGAAGGTGCATCATTCATTTTTAGTACACCTCGATCAGTCAACGAAAATTCTTTTTATGACTCAGGTCATGTAGGAAACCGGAATCATTCAGGTTTAACGCTGCATGCAGCCGTAAGGTTTCGGTTTTTTTTTAACTTTTGGCAACGAACAAAATATAAGAGAATGTTTGACATACAAGCCGGATTATCGGTGGTTCGATGCAGGCAGAAATAATATAACCCAGATCATGCAGTCGAATTTCTATTCCGATCCAAAACACCTTTGAATACTCGCACTTGCTCGTTTCGGGTGCTCACCATGGGAGTGACCATGTTTGCGCGCCCGAAACTTGCGCGAGTGCTCGTATTCTTTGGTGTTTTGAATCTCATTGACGAAACCGACCGCATGATCTGGGTTGAACCCAGATCATGCAGTGCCTTTCTATTCCGATCCATCATCCCCGTGAATTCGCGATTCCCGAGTTATTGGGATGCTTACAGATCGTCGACCATGGGTCGCTCTTTGCCCTGCGAAGTTGGAATTTCTGCAAATTTTCTCCAATGCCGAAAGCACCAATACGAGTAGTTTCACCTTGAGATCAAAGGTGTTCTAATTTTTTCTTACCTGTTTTTCCTTATTCTTAAAGTAGCGTTATATGGAAGTAAGTTAGTTTGGCTATTCCATCGAGCCACAATTCTTGGAATTTAGGTTTAGCAAAAAAAAAAAACGACAGTATCCATTCCTGTCGTTTTTTTAAAGTATCTATCTTGAGCTCGACTGCATGATACTATCGAGCCACAATTTTAGGATTCCGGGTTGAAGAAACTATCCTTTGTACCTGATCCATTTCATCAATTCCTTGTAAGTTGGTTTTTTACCGTACATCAGAATACCCACACGGTAAATTCTTCCTGCGATCCAAATGATTCCAAGGAATGAACCGATGAGTACAACAACGGAAAGTAACTTGATCCAGATCGAAACACCAATAGCTGTTTTGACCATCATCACAACCGGCGAAGTGAAAGGCACTACTGAAAAAACAGTTCCAATTGAACCCTCCGGATTATTCATCATCATGATTGACACGATATAAGCGAATAATAAAGGAATTGTAACCGGCATCATGAATTGTTGAGTATCCGTTTCATTGTCGACAATAGCCCCAATGGCAGCGAACAACGATGCATAGAGCAGATATCCTCCGATAAAATAGATAAAGAACGAAAGGATCATATCTACCCATGGAATCTCCATGAACATTTCCAATGCTTCATTGCCACCTTCCAAATTCACCTGGCTCAAGTCTGCGACATTTGGTGCTTGTTGAACGCCATCAGGACTCACTGCCTGCAAATTTTCCATTTGCATCTTGACAAATTTTTCCTGATAAGAAGCAAGACCAATTCCAGAAATCACGGAAGTCAGGACAACCCATATCACGAATTGTGTGAGACCTACCAATCCGATACCGATCACCTTCCCCATCATCAATTGAAATGGCTTGACAGATGAAATGATGACTTCCACAATCCGGTTGGTCTTTTCTTCCATCACACCACGCATCACCTGAATACCGTAGAAGAAAATGAACATATAAATGATGATGGCAAATACAAATCCAATCACAGCTCGTTCAGAAGTGTGGTCCTTTTTATCACCTGCACTTGGTTTGATGATACTGAATTCCACCGGCTGGCGAATACTCTTATAAACATCAATTGGAATGGAGTTCTTTTTTGCGCGATACAATTCCATTGCGTCTTCGATCTCTGCCTTGATTTTGCTTTGAAGCGTCATGCTTGGCGCCTTTTCCGCAAACAACTCCACCTTACCATCGGTATAGGATATTTCCGAAAGTTGAATGACAGCAGTATATGCGCCACTTTCCAATTCCTCTCTGGGGTCTACCATGCCCTTTCGAAAATCGTAGGTTACATTTTCGGTATTGTTGAATCGAGGTCTGGCCACATGGTTTTCGGCATATATCATCACCTCATCTTCCAGGAAGTAACCGAGATCATCAGCGATTAGAATTTTGTGATTGGTGGTATCTGATGCCGCCAGCATAACCGCTCCAATGATCAGTGCGGCAAAAATCACCGGGCCAAATACCGTCATCAGAATGAATGACTTCTTTTTGACTTTGATGAGATATTCTCTTTTAATGATGAGGGCGATCTTATTCATGGCTGGCATTGTAGTTTTTAACTGCTTCAATAAAAATCTGGTCCATATCAGGAATGACTTCGTTCACAGAAACGAGTTGTACATGTTGAATGAGTGACCCTACCAGGTCATTGAGGCGGCGACCTTCAGGAATGCGAATTGTGGCGACATGTTTGTCATCAACCATTTCATTGCTGATCAATTCGAAATGAGCCCATAATCCAATACCTAGATCCATCGCTGTACCTTCAAAAACCAATTGATAGGTATTGTTCCTGAATTGTTTTTTGATGTCTTTCACCTTGCCGTTGAGTATCACCTGCGATCGGTTCACCAGAGCAATTTCATCACACAAAGTTTCCACGCTTCCCATGTCATGCGTAGACAAAATAATGGTGGTGCCTTCATTTTTCAATCGCAACATTTCATTGCGAATCAGTTCGGCATTGATAGGATCGAATCCGCTAAAAGGCTCATCCAAGATGAGTAACTTGGGGCGATGCAATACCGTTGTGATGAACTGCACTTTCTGGGCCATTCCTTTGGAAAGATCCTCTACCTTTTTGTCCCACCAAGTATCGATTTCAAAACGCTTAAACCATTCATTGAGTCTGCTTTTTGCCTCTTTGGATGAAAGTCCTTTGAGTTGGGCGAGATACATACATTGCTCACCCACTTTCATTTTCCGATAAAGACCACGCTCTTCAGGCAAATAGCCGATATCTTCCACGTGCAATGGATTGAGTTTGCTACCATAAAAAACCACTTCACCTTCGTCAGGTCCAGTAATTTGATTGATGATCCTGATGAGAGTGGTTTTGCCGGCGCCATTGGGGCCCAGCAATCCGAAAACCGTACCTACAGGTACAGTGATGGAAACATCATTCAGTGCTTTATGACTCGCATAAGACTTATGAATGTGTTTCGCTTCAAGTGCATTCATGCTCAAAAAATTGTGGAAGCGAAACTATTCACCACCAACATTACCCAACATGATTATCGATGAAATGTTTTAGCTTGTTATGAACGGCATTAGTGTGTGATCAACATCCGGACGAATTGCTGATATCCCCAGCAAAATGCCCAAAAATTCGGTGAACCACTATTCACAGCAGGCTTTTCAACCCATATAGTGCAATGCGTTTCGTACAGGAGAATCAAAAACTCAGTGAATTCGAGTAGGAATAGAAATTCGACCGCATGAACTGGGTTAAAGGGACTAAATGCTTGAATTCTTTGAGATAGACAACAGAATTGTAACGCAAGGTTTAAACTGGTTTCAGGATCAAATGAATGTTCCAACGCCAATCTTGATGGCCATCCAATTATAAACCCTGGAATTCATGATCAGATTATCCCTTAGATATTGCTCTTTCTGTCTTCCTGGACGCGTGGTGTAAGAATCAAAATTTCCACCTGAGGTAAGTGGAATATAAACATCAGTAGAAGCGGTGAGAAACAAGATATCACTCAGAGGTTTAACAAGCCCGAGTCCAACTCCCAACCGCATAGCAGTATACTTCCTGGGTGTCACCTCGATCGGTAGATTATAACTTCCGTAGTCCTCTCCTAAAACAAGTATATCGTCTTTCGTCTGATATGCCATTGTGCTTGACCCCAATCCGACTTGCCAGAAAATACCGACAGGCGCGATGAAGTCACGGTAGAAAGATCGATAACTGACGTCCATAACCCATTCATGTGCGTCAAGTGGATATTGTATATGACTTACTTGAAGAGTTGGACTCAAATCAGGCATTTGATAAAACAATTTTGTCAGATAGATGGTTCTCATTCTATAACCCACATTCGCCACGAGTGAGCTCTTTCTACTAATGGTGTAACTTCCTTGCAAGTAATGTCCGAATACCATATTCATGAATTTTTCTTCTTCATTGAAAATACCACTTGAGTATCCAGAATTCGCAAAACTCATGATAGACTCACGTTCATCCACCTTTCTGGTAACAAAGGATGGCACAGGTGTAAGTTCGAGAGAATAATTCAATGCAATTTTTTTACCGAGATAACCAGGTTGAGCTTTTGATGGGAGAGAAATCACTCCAAGCGATAAGATCAAACCAGCGACGATTTTCCCTACAAATTTCAAGTTTAAACCACAAGTAACTGATTCATTCATGGAAAAAAACACTACGCCTTTTTGCTCATTCATGATCTTATCATTTATGATAAAGATTTGGAAGAAATGCCTCAACATGAGAGAATATTTGAAATGAGATATCATAACGCCCATACGTTTCATTACATCAGGATTCATTGGTTCTAAAAATGGATTGAATCATTGTTCCGATCGTTTCATTTGATAGAAACTATCATACAAGAGTGATTTCAAAAAGCCAGATGAAGCTTTGCGGGTGATGGTTTGATCATAAATCCATTTATCTTCACCCGTGCGCATATTGTACATAAAACTATAAACATAAGTCACACGCAAAGGGGTTAAAGCAGTAATCCACACGAAAGGAGCAATTGGCCAAAACAAAAGAGAAATAGTCATGAATCTGAATGCATTCTGGCGCTTAAATTTGGTAGTAATGGCGCCAGTATAACAGAAATAATCTGTACCGAATTCATCACATACTGCCTCGGTAAACTCCGTTTGTAAAGGAATCATTTTGATGCGATCATTATCCTGCATCATACGCTCCGCTATCCAATCATTGAGTTTTGCGAGGTTATTATAACGTTGAATATCCGAGATGGACATTTCTTTGGTGTTCAACACTTCCGATTGAAGACCTGCCA
>JAIBBG010000046.1 GCA_019694805.1 Flavobacteriales bacterium
GAGAAAGACATTCCTACAAGATCTGCATTGATGGGTTCGATGTCGCTGGTTTCAGTATCAAAACAAAATGCCGTTGCTTTCATAAGTGTTTCCAACAGCGCTTCAACTTCATCGTTTGTTTTTACCAAATGATAAGCGTGAGGAACATCCGCAAGTGTTTTCAGGTTCGATGCTGGAGAAGATTCTTTTTCTGCAGCTGTTTCTATTTCTTCCGGAGCGAATAATTCGCCTTGTTTACCTTCAAATGGCGCAGGGCTGTCACCAACAACACGCTTCAACAGCGTTCTGAATTCGAGTTCTTCAAAAACTTCTTTGATGAGATCTTTATTGACTTCACGCACACGGAGTCTTTCTTCTTCAAAATCTACAGGAGCATTGGTGACAATCGTTGCCAGTTTTTTAGAAAGCAATGCAATTTCTTTGTTGTTTTCTACATTCTCTTTTTGTTTACCTTTCAATTTATCGGTATTGGCGAGAAGCCCTTCCACAGATCCGAATTCCTGAACAAGTTTTGTGGCTGTTTTTTCTCCAATACCGGGAATTCCAGGAATATTGTCAACCGCATCACCCATCATACCAAGAATATCAATCACTTGTTCAACACGTTCAATGCCGAATTTTTCACACACTTCCTTGACACCTAAAACATCAGCTTCATTTCCTCCTCTGCCTGGTCGATATATGAATACCTGATCGCTGACCAGTTGACCATAGTCTTTATCACTGGTCATCATATATGTGAGAAAACCATTTTCTTCTGCGCGTTTAGCCAAGGTGCCAATGACATCATCTGCTTCATATTTACTGATCTGATAAACCGGGATGTTCATTGCTTCAATGATGCGCACGATATAAGGAAATGCCAACTTGATATCTTCTGGCGTTTCTTCTCTGTTCGCTTTGTACTCAGGAAATTCTTCTACGCGAAAAGTTTCTTCATGCGGATCGAAGACCACCGCCATGTGCGAAGGCTTTTCGTTTTTCAGGATATCCAATAACACATTCGTGAAGCCAAACATGGCAGATGTGTTCAATCCTTTCGAATTGATGCGAGGATTTTTGATGAAGGCATAGTATGCGCGGAAAATCAGCGCGTATGCATCTAAAAGAAATAGTTTTTTGTCAGATTCCTGTGAGATCATGAAATGAAAAATTGGGTCAGCGAAGTAAGTGAATGAATTTCGGAATTGTGTGTTTTCATTTTTATATGTGTTGTTAATTGAGCAGTGAGTTAGGCCATGCCTCAGATTATCAATGAACAATAGAAAAACATCGAACCTAAATTGAACTGTGAGATTTACCCGTGACTAAAAATGGATAAGCTATTTTCAGGTAGTCAAAATGGTCTCTCTTTCAGGCTTTTCCGCCCATCCTTTTCCAGCCCGTGACGTGATCAGGTGGGTATTTGTGGAAGCCAACCAACATTGATCACATGGAATTTTCTCTTCATGTGAAAGACACGTTGTATCAGGAAAGTCAACAAGTTGAATGAGAGACCGAATTCGAGTGAACTGATTGAGATAACCTCTATGGTCCAAATAATGGACAAGGTCGGGGATTCGCTTGCCGGAATAACCGTCAAATAAGGGTTTCAAGACATCGGGAAATGTCTTCGGGTGCTCAGGATTCCCCTCCGTGCCCATTTTTTTCTCTTCTGGTGTGCTTGTTTTCAGTGAATTGTTGTTTCTTTGTTGTCCCCCGGCCTAATTTAATTACCAAAAATCAAACAGTTCTATGATGAGACGTTACGTTCTGTCTATCGCCATCGTATTGGCATCTCTCTTTAGTGTTCAAGCTCAGGTAAACGACCAATGTTCCGGTGCTCTTCCAATCACTGTGAATGGTGGATACATCTCTGTGAGCAATTCTACCACCAGTGTGAATGGACCAAACCCCAGCTGCGGAGGAAGCACTCTGATCCGCGATGTGTGGTACTATTTTGTCTACACTGGAGGATCCATTGTTGTTGAGACCCAATTGGGAACCAACACCGATACCCGACTCGCCATTTATAACGCATGTGGCGGTACGCAACTCGCTTGTAATGATGACTACGGTGGAACTTATCGTTCTTACATAGCATTTACATGCGGACAACTCACCATTGGTAATACCTACTACATCCAAGCTGGTGGCTACAATGCTACTGTTGGAGCATTCACCATGCAGGTAACCGCAAGTGGTTTGCAAGGGTGTACCGATCCTGCGGCGAGCAATTACTCTGCATGCGCCTCCATCAATGATGGAAGTTGTGTATACCCGGTCCTGACTTCACAATTTAGTTACGCACCGACAGGTACCAACTGTTTGAACATTCAATATACCAGCACAAGCTCTGGTAATATAACAGGATACTCATGGTCATTTCCTGGAGGCAGCCCATCAACGTCAACGGCTCAAAACCCAATAGTGACTTATCCTGCGGCGGGCACTTATACTGCATCCTTAACGGTTTCTGATGCCACACCTGCGTCGCATACATCTACGAACAACAACATTTCAGTGGTAACTGGAAATATTGTGACAGTCGATATCACTCCCGACGCCAATCCGGCACAAACTTCATGGTCTGTATTTGATGATTCTGAAAACGTTATTGCTCAGGGAACTTCGAACGATGCAACTTTTTGTATCCCCAATACCTGTCACCGTTTTGAGATTTATGATAGTGGAAGCAACGGTTTGACCGGCACCGGTAATTATAAAATTTACCTCAATGGTATTCAAGTGGCTGGAGGTGCAACCTTTACCAGCCGCGACATTCGTTACATCAATTGTCCTGATGGTATCAGCTGTGATCAAACACTCACAGCAGAACTCGGTATTAATGATGTTCCATTCGATGATTCATGGTACACCTTCACTCCTGCTGAAAACGGTCAATACCGCATTTCAACCTGTGGTCTTGCAACCTGTGATACCCGTATTTGGATTTACGAGTATTGTATGATGGCCAATTTCGACAACAGTGTTGAAGCAACATATACATATAATGATGACTTCTGCGGTGTTCAGGCACAAACTGACGTGTTCATGACTGGTGGAGTTACTTATTATCTGAGGGTAGGTAGCGCTGGTGCTTGCGCTGGTCAGAGCTATCAAGTGCTTTTTGAATATGTAGGTCCTGTTATCGGATGCATGGATATCAATGCATGTAACTACAACCCATTAGCAAGCTCTTCAGGTCCTTGCTATTACAATGGTGATCCAAATTGCTCAGGTCTCGGACCTGATTTGGCTGTGAACCTTGATCAATTGTATAACTCTCTCACCGCAGGAACAATCAACGGAACCGATGCTTGTCTTGTGAATGAAGGTTGCCTTCAAGGTCTTGGTAATCGCCAAATATTGCGATTCACAACTTATATCGCCAATATTGGAACACAGGATTACTTCATTGGTGTTCCCAATGCTGCAAACCCGCAATTCATTTTCGACCCATGTCATAATCACTATCACTACGCTGGATATGCCGAATACCTCATATTCGATCAGGATGGTAACCCAATGCCACAAATTGGTTTCAAGAATGGATTTTGTGTACTCGATTTGACCTGTCCCAATGGAGGTACGGCCCAATATTCATGTGGTAACATGGGTATTTCTCACGGATGTGCCGACTACTATAGCTCTAGTTTGAGCTGTCAATGGGTCGACGTGACTGATGTTCCAGATGGAACATACTATCTGGTTGTTAGAACCAACTGGGATCAAAGTCCAGATAAATTGGGTCACTACGAGTTGCGTTATGATAACAACTGGGCTCAGGTTTGTATCACACTCACCAGAAATGCCAGTGGTGTTCTGAGCATTACAAAGAATATCGCTACTTGTCCTGTGATTGAAGACTGCCTCGGTGTGCCATTTGGCGATACCTATCCAGACTGTGAAGGCAACTGCCCTGGTGTTGTCATCAAAGGCGATTTCAACAACGATGGATTATTTACTCCATATGATGAGCACCTTTATGCTGAAGCGGCTGTATATGGTGTAACTGCTGCAACGCCTTGTAACGACCTCAACAATGACGGTGAAATTACCGTGGCAGACGCTGCCTATGCCGGTGAGTGTATTCACGCTCAAGAAGACATGGGTGTCAACCCACTTCAGTTCACTTCATGCGCATGGGACGATGAGTTTTTGGATATGGGTGAAAACGTAACCCTTGGCTTGACTAACCTCAACACTACCGATCATTATTTCGATGTTTATGTGGTGAACCCAATCAATGAGCTGTATGCATTTCAGGTAGACTTCTCAGGTGTAGTGGTATCAGGTATTGAAAACCTATTGCCAACTGCCACCTGGAGCGCCCACTTGCATTATGAAGTAGACGGCAACACCATTGCTGTTATGAGCAATGCCCATAGTTGGATTCCGATGTATTCGGTTCCTACTGCAGTAATTCGTGTCCATTATTCTTCTATTTCTGGTAATGAAGTTTGCATCAGCAACATTGTCGATGTGATCAATGATCTGCAACACAATACTCTTTTCACTTATGGAGATTGTGTTACTGTAGCCGCGCCTGTTGCTGCCGACTTCACAGCGAGTCAAGCAAACGTTTGTGCAGGTCAATCAGTAACATTTACTGATGCTTCTACTGGAAACCCAACTTCATGGTCATGGTCTTTCCCAGGTGCTACACCAGCTACCTCTTCCAATCAGAATCCAACGGTGACTTACAGTACTCCTGGCACTTACACCGTTACGCTCACAGCTTCGGGAGCAACTGGTTCTGATACTGAAGTTAAAACAGCCATGATTACTGTAGGCGCTACTGTTCAGTGGTATCAAGATAATGATGGCGATGGTTATGGTAATAACGCAGTAATGGTTTCATCATGCACCAATCCAGGTGGCTATAGCACAGTTGCGGGTGACTGTAACGATGGAAACGCCAACGTAAACCCTGTTGCAACAGAGACATGTAACAATATTGACGATAACTGTAATGCGTCCATTGATGAAGGATTTGATGCCGACGGCGATGGATATACTACATGTGATGGTGATTGTGACGATAACAACCAATTGACTTATCCAGGTGCTTTCGAAATCTGTAACAATGCGGACGAAGATTGTGATGGCCAGATCGATGAAGGATATGATGTAGATGGTGATGGTTACACAGTTTGCGAAGGCGATTGTAACGATAACAATGGTGCTGTAAATCCTGGCGTAACGGAATTGTGTAATGGCATCAATGATGATTGCGATGGTTCTATCGACGAAGGATATGACGTAGATGGCGATGGATACACAGTTTGCCAGAACGATTGTAATGACAATAACAGCGCGGTGAATCCAGGTGCTACTGAACAATGCAATAGCATTGATGATAACTGTAATGGTTCAATCGACGAAGGATTTGATGCCGATGGTGATGGATTTACTACATGTAACGGCGACTGCAATGACAATGACGATTCGATTAATCCTGAAGCTTCAGAACTTTGTGATGGACTCGATAACGATTGCAGTGGAACTGCCGATGATGGTTTTGATACTGACAATGATGGCTATACCGTTTGTGAAGGTGATTGTAATGACGGAAACGCGAATATTCATCCTGGAGCTACCGAATTGTGTAATGCATATGATGATGATTGCGACGGTCAGTTGAATGAAGGATTCGATGTCGACGGCGATGGCTATACTTCATGTAACGGCGATTGCAACGATAATAATGTAGCCATTCATCCTGGTGCGTCAGAATTGTGTGACGGAATCGATCAGGACTGTGATACTGTTGTGGATGAAGGATTTGATGCCGATAATGATGGTTATACATCTTGCAACGGTGATTGCAATGATAATAACGCGAATATCCATCCTGGTGCTTCGGAAGTATGCGATGGTGCAGACAACGATTGTGATGGAAATATGGATGAAGGATTCGATGAAGACCTTGACGGGTTCTCTATCTGCCAAGGCGATTGTGACGACAACAACGCATCAGTGAATCCTAATCAGGATGAGGTTTGTAACGGTGTCGATGACAACTGTGACAACAATATCGATGAAGGATTCGATGCAGACAATGATGGTTATGCAGTTTGTGATGGCGATTGCAATGACAATCTTGCTTCAGTGCATCCAGGTGCTACTGAAATCTGTAACCTCATAGATGATAACTGTGATGGCTCCATAGATGAAGGCATGGATGGTGATAACGATGGTTACACCACTTGCCAAGGAGATTGCAACGACAACAACAGTAACATCAACCCTGGCGCCAATGAAACATGCAATGGTGTAGATGATGATTGTGATGGCGTTACTGATGAAGTTGAAGACATGGATGGTGATGGATACACCACTTGCAGTGGTGATTGCAACGACAATAACAATGCAATTCATCCTGGTGCTTCTGAATTGTGCAACAATGTTGACGAAAACTGCAATGGCACTGTTGATGAAGGATTTGATACCGATAATGATGGTTACACAACCTGCCAAGGCGATTGTAACGATCAAAATGCAGATGTTCATCCTGGTGCGTCTGAAGCGTGCAACGGTGTGGACGACGATTGCAATGGAGTAGTGGATAATGGTTTTGATACTGATGGTGACGGATATACTACATGTGCTGGTGATTGCAACGACAGCAATGCCGCCGTTCATCCAGGTGCAACTGAAGTCTGCAATTTTGTAGATGACAACTGCAATGGATCAACAGATGAAGGATTCGATGCTGATGGTGATGGTTATCTGACTTGTGAAGGTGATTGTGACGATACCAACGCTGCAATACATCCTGGCGCTGCAGAAACATGTAACAACATCGATGATGATTGCGACAGTCAAATAGACGAAGGATTCGATATGGACAACGATGGATTTACCACTTGTGAAGGTGATTGCAATGATGGAAACCCACAGATATATCCAGGTGCGACAGAAATTTGCAACGTTCTCGATGATGACTGCGATACGTCAATAGACGAAGGTGCTGGTCAAATGAGATATTTGGATGCTGACGGTGATGGTTATGGTAATCCTAACGTTTCTCAATTGTCATGTAATCCAATCGCTGGCTATGTCAACAACAACCTCGATTGTAATGATAGCCACTCGGGTAGATATCCGGGTGCACTTGAGCTTTGCAACACTGTGGATGATGATTGTGATGGTGTCGTGGATGACAACTGCTCGGGTCTTCCAAATGACTTCTACGCTAATGCTGTTCCATTGACATTGAATCCTTACAACACTTGCACTACAGTAACAAGCACATTGTCTGGAGCTACAGTTTCTGCTGAAGCTCAATCTACAGCAATCACTGGTCAGGATGTTTGGTTCTCCTTCGTGGCAACAACACCTGGTGTACGTATTCGTGTTCTCACATCTGCTTTCAATGCGATGATTGAACTTCAGGATGCCAATGGTAATATGATTGACAGTGAAAACATGATGGCGACCAAAACAAATGAAACACTGAACTATGGTAGTCTTACTGTTGGTCAGACATACTATGTTGCCATCAGAAACTACAACTCAGCACAAGGATCAGGTACATTCTATATCTGTCTTACTGAATTGCCAGCATCTGAATGCGGTGTGAACTCAAACCCACTTACGCTTTGTTCAACATTTAAAGCGACCAGCACTTCTGCTTATCAATATGTGTTCAATTTCACTTCATTGGCCAATGGCATTACCTACACCAGAACTCAGAGCAGTGTAAACTGCGTTTTGAACACAGTGTCTGGATTGCCACACGGCCACACATTCAATGTGCGTATTGATGCCAAGTACAATGTGTCGAATTCAAGTGGAGCAAACGAATTGATAACTGTTACTGGTCTGCAAACTTGTACAATGACTACATCACCAGATGTAAGTCTCTATTTGCGCGATAATCAGACTTGTCCTAGCACAAGATCACTCGGATCAATCGTAAGAACCAATACCACTGCTTGTGGCGTAAGCGCATACGAGTGGGAATGTCAGGTATCTTCATTGGCACAACCAGCATTCTATGTGAATACAGGAACCTCATACAACCTCACATTGAGTGCAGCGAATGGCTTTGCTGCCGGTACTGTATACAACGTTCGTATTCGTGTGACCTATACCAATGGCTATACAAGTCCATGGGGTCCAACCCGATGCATGCAGATTGGCGGCGCTGGTATGGCGACAGAAGGCGATCAGGAGTTTTCTGATAAGGAGGAGAAAGACATGACTGCATTGGTGAACATCTATCCTAACCCGAACCGTGGTGATCTTCTGAAAGTGATGATTCCTGAGGTGAATGGAGGAGATGTGAGCGTGCGTATCGTAGATGCCATGGGCCGCATTGTGTTCTCTGACAGATATTTCACTGATGGCTATTTGAACACCGAGATCAACTTCAACGAAGAAATAACTACAGGTCTCTACTTAGTAGAATTTACTTTCGACGGAGAAGTGATTACACAAAAACTGCTGATTCAGCGATAAGCAATAATAGAAAATGAAAAGGCCGTCCATTTGGACGGCCTTTTTTATTTGAGGTGAATGGGATCAGGAAAATTTGATGATTACGCTTTCGATCACATTCGCTGCATCTTCGCATTTATCTGTTGCATTTTCGAGGAAGGTGATCACTTCTTTCATCTTAAGAATGTTCATCGCATCAGTTTCAGATCTGAACATCTCTGCAACAGTTGCTTTCATGATGGTGTCGGCTTCATTTTCAAAAGCATTGATGTTTTGAAGATGTTTGCGTACAACGTGAACATTTTTTAGAGAGCGCATATTTGCTACCGCTTTCTGCAATTCAATGGCCGAAAGCGTGATGATTTCCGCAAGACGAATAATCTCAGGCTGAATATGATGTATTTTGTAAAGATCTATTCGCTTGGATGTGCCATAGATATAGTCAACAACATCATCAATCGCCATCGCTAAGCTGTGAATGTCTTCACGGTCAAAAGGCACAACAAATGTGCTACTTGCCTCTTGCATGATGGCATGGGTAATTTCATCACCTTGTTTTTCCAAATGATCTATGCGCTCATGTGATTGTAGTCTTGTCACAGAGTCTGATTTGAGGGCATTCTCCAACGCTTGCGCTGTTTCAACCATGTTGGCACATGCTTGATCAAAAAGCGGGTAGAATTTTTTGTCCTTTGGAAGTAAGGCATGGAAAATCAAATCTAGAGACCGTTGCATAATAGGTTTTTCTTCTTTCGGCGAAGAAAGGTCTTCGATGTTTTTTTCAATGGCCATATTTAATAATTTGAATGTATGTTGAAATTGCGATCATGAATACTTAACACAAAATTAGCGTAAGGAGTCATCGCAGATTTTTTTATTTCATCCTTTAGTGACATCTGCCGCTGTTGCTGGGTTAATCCATACCATCATACTGGATTCCTGTTGATTTTCCCCATAGATACGCTTAAATGCCCAACTCTATTTGAAATCTGAACTGGAGATTTTGTCCATTGAGTTCACCAGTATTTGTGTCCAACTGTTGCTGCAACGTGGCATCAAATTGACATTTTAGTTTGTGTTGTTTGATGTATTTATTCAATCCCAGTGTATAGTCTCGCACCACATCTTTAAAAATAGTTGTTTCACCGATTGGTCGAACCTGAGCAACGCGCGCAGCGATTTCAAAATTGTTCTTGAAGAGATATCCTGTCTGACCAAGTAAACCTTCACCATCAAAGACATATTCATGGGCACCATCTGCATTGTAGGTTACAGAAGCTCCACCTCCCGTCACGTATCGTTTGATAAACTCTGAATAGAAGCTGAAGCCTTTCCACTTGAATAATCCATCAAAAATGAGGGTACTCATATCTCTGCTTTCATACAAACTTTTTCCAAGTTGACCTCCGCTGCGCACCGCATCGTCATTAAAAGACATGCCGCCGGCCAATGAGAGTTTTGGTTTAGGTTCACGTGCGAGATCACTCTCGTAATAGTCACTCTTCCCATCAAAAGCTCCAAAAGGCAAAATTTCGAATCTTCCGGTGTAACACAATCCGGTGTTGGCTGCTACTGCTGACTTGCTCACGCCTTCGTTTCGGCCTTCACCGGAGGAAACTGCGCCCCTGATATTGTAACGCAGAGGACCGGTATTGAATCCGTAATAGAGCTGTACTCCAAAGTCACGATCAATGTTGAATACAGCGTTGACATTCGAACGATCCACAAATTGTTGTTCACCAGAGGAAACAACACGTTGCCTGTTACCTGGAAGTTTGCCTTGACCAAAACCAATTCTCAGGTTTTTGTTGACTTCATAAAATATCATCGCATCGCGAAGCACGTTCGGAACACCCGCATTGTCCCAGTCCTGGTCCGCACGGCTGAATGAAAGCTGCAATGCATACTGCCACTTAGGGTTGAATACCCAACCATCGAGACGCAATCGAGTTCTTCTTGTCCTGAATTCAACTGCGGATGGTGACCAGGTTGTGTCTTCGTCCAGTAATGTGAATCCAACACGGTTTTGCATTCTGAATCGCACATTGATTGAAAATGTGCTGTCCGGAGCAGTCACTCCGGCTCCATTCTTAAACTGAAACTGTGGTTTTTTTTCAGTTTGGGCCTGAATGCTGTTAGAGCCAAAACAGACTGCAAGAATCAAAATGAGGCGTAAAGAAGAAATTCTGGTTTGCATTGATTTATTGTTATGGGAAAATGAAAATGCGGCGCAAAAAGAACCCTGTGAAGTCAATATAATGTTAGGACAAGGTGAATAAAACGTAATATTAAAATTCCATCGCGAACACGGAGTCGCGAGGAATATTCTTCTTATAGAGGGCTGAAAGCGTGGCTGTTGACCCGAAAAGGCGCAAAATGCAGTTCATTTCAGATTGATACCGACATAACAATATGATAACATTGACGAAAGGTGGAGATCGAATTGTGAGAGTTGTTTTGCAGAAAATTCGACGATATGAAGATTCTATCCATGTTCGCCCCAAAATCAGGCAAGTTTTTCGATTCATTTTCCAGAGCCACCAACAATCTATTGGCAATGACTCAAAAATTCAAGGAGTTGCTTGATCAAAATGACGAACAACAGCGAGAATCTATCGTTCGTGAAATCCATGATCTAGAACACGTTGGTGATGAAATTACACACAGAATTTTTACAGAATTGAGTGAGAATTTTATCACGCCATTCGATCGGGAAGACATTCACTATTTGGCAACATCACTGGATGATGTTGCTGACTTTATCAATGGAACGGCATCGAGAATTTCTCTTTATCAGTTGAAAGAAATTGATCAAGTGATGCATAGTCTGGCCAGTGTTCTTCACCGTCAGGCCGTGGAAATTGATCTCGGGGTGCAAAATTTGAGAAACATGAAAAATGTTCAGCGCACAAGAGAAGCCATTGTCCGCATCAATGACCTGGAAAACGAAGCAGATAGCATATTTGATCTCGCGATTGCAAGATTATTCGCTGAAGAAACCAATCCGATTGAAATGATCAAGAAGAAGGAAATTCTTTCTGTTCTCGAAACTGCTACAGACAAATGTGAGGATGTAGCGAATGCACTTGAATCAATACTCGTGAAAAACTCATAAGAAAAACCGATTATGGAGTATTCATATCTTCTTATTGCAGTTATTGCGCTGGCATTGATATTCGACTTCATCAATGGTTTTCATGATGCAGCAAATTCAATCGCTACAGTTGTTTCTACCAAAGTCCTGTCACCATTCCAGGCTGTAGTCTGGGCAGCGTTCTTCAACTTTGTTGCTTTCTTTATTTTTAAGGACCACAGCGTTGCAGCAACCATAGCAAAATCTGTCAAGGAATCGTACATCGCTACGGCCAACAATCCTTTACCCATGATTTTGTCTGGATTGATCGCTGCCATTTCTTGGAACCTGATCACTTGGTGGTATGGTATTCCATCTTCTTCGTCACATACACTGATTGGTGGATTCGCGGGTGCCTTTCTTGCGGCATTTGGTTGGCAAGCCATCAATTCTGGTGTGATCTGGGCTACTGTGATTTTCATTTTCGTTGCGCCCATGGCAGGTATGCTGATGTCATACCTGATCTCTGTGTGGTTTTTGAATTCATTCCGAAAGGGACCTGGCATGAAGATCGTTTCTCTATCCATCATTGCGCTTGTGATTTTCGCAGTAGCGAATGCATTGGAATATAAAAAGGACTTTAATGGAGGAAGTTCCTATACCATGACCTTTGATCAAAAGGTGAGTAAAGATGATTTGAAAAAGACCTTCACGTTTAAAACAGAAGACCTGAAAGAATACACTCCAATCATCAAAGCAGGAAAAGATTCTACAGGTGCTGAAGACAAGTCAGGAACCATTTATGTCCTGCGCACAGACTATAAGAAGAAGGCCGGTGAAACCGCTGAAAACACAGCTCTCACCGAAGAAATTCTTGCTAAAGCTTCGAAAGCGGGATTGGCGATGAATATTGCTGAATCACATCGCATTGATGAAAATTCCAAAGACAGGTTTGATACATCGAATTTAAAGAACAACTTCGAGACTTATTGGTTAAAGGTTGTTTTTCACGGAGCCAATTTCAAGTGGATATTGCTTGGCTTCATTGTATTGGTCATGGGTGTTTTCACTCTTTTCCTAAGTTCAATGCACAACTCCAAAGCCAACAATAGCTTCAAGAAACTTCAGTTATTCTCATCAGCAGCATTCAGTATTGGCCATGGCGGAAATGATGCGCAAAAGGTGATGGGTATTATTACCGTTGCATTGATCGCCAGTGGCAACATATCAAGCATGAAGGAAATGCCAAATTGGGTGCCTCTTTCTTGTTATGCCGCCATCGCATTGGGTACCATGAGCGGTGGATGGAAAATCGTGAAGACAATGGGAGCGAAAATCACCAAGGTAACTCCTTTTGAAGGTGTGGCTGCAGAAACGGCAGGCGCCATTACACTCTTCTTCACAGAGGGTTTGAAGTTTCCATGGAAAATGGGTGGTGAAGTGATCAAGGGTATTCCTGTAAGTACGACCCATACCATTACTGGCTCTATTATCGGTGTGGGAATTACCAAACGCGTTTCAGCGGTGAAGTGGGGTGTTACCGGCAAGCTTTTGATTGCATGGATAATCACCATTCCGATTTCAGCATTGATTGGTGCCGTTACCTATTGGCTCACCATGTTGTTTTGATCTCATCCTTCAAAGAATGAGCATTTGTCGCAGAAGTTTCCTGCGTGAACGATCATATTTTCATACATGTGAGATGAATGGTGCAGTTGGAACTTCCGCTGTCTGAAGATGTCGTCTTTTCAGCGAAGCCGGCCCAATTTTGATTTCATTCTGGAATTTATTGAATAATTCACAATTTCAATGAACCCTGTTTGGGTCAGGTTTGTTTACTCTTGTATCGTGAATTTTTTGTCTTTCAAAAACCTGAGAAGAATGGGATCGTGGACGGTCGCCGGATTTTTGATATTTCTGGCATCTGGTGCGTGTACCCATCCATCTTCTGATCAAAAAAACATGAGCCAGCAAAACGATAAGCCAAATCCATATTACTCGCGGACTGATACTACGAAGGTTCAAGTCAGCGATGCTGAATGGAAGCAAATTCTTCCACCGGATCTTTATGAAGTAGCCAGAAATAAAGGAACTGAAAGAGCATTTACGGGAAAATACTGGGACTACGAAGGAATTGGAACATATTACTGCGCAGTTTGCGGTAATGAGTTATTCCGCTCCGACTCCAAATTCAGCAGCAGCTGTGGATGGCCAAGTTTTTTTGAGACCAGGAGACCTAACGCATGCACATACCATGATGATCGGTCACACGGCATGTACAGAATTGAAGTGCTCTGTGGAAGATGTGATTCACATCTCGGGCATATTTTTGATGATGGGCCACCCCCAACCGGTAAACGATATTGTATGAACTCCGTTTCTCTGGAGTTCGTTCCTGATGATAAAAAGTGAGTGTTTACATGGAGGAGTTTCAGAGTAAAAAACAAGGAGAAGATTACTATCTAACGGAAGAAGGTTTTATCATTTTCACAGAAGCCTATCATCTGAAACGGGGCTATTGCTGCCAAAGTGGATGCAAACATTGCCCATACGGTTTTGATAAGAAAACGGGCAAATTCCGCGAGAAATAATCTGTGTTTCTGTAAGCCTCTATCTTGTGGAAAAGATCGCCCAATGAATTTGTCGCGATTTCGCAGGGTTAGACTCTTTCTTCCGAGATTTGTCGGGCATTTCAGCAATTGAATTTATGGAAAGTACTACTCAGGAAATGGAGATGACCAAAGAAGAATTTGGTATTCTGATCAAGCATGGAATTCCTCATGCATTGCCTCCCATGCCGGTCTATGATGCCGAGATCAACCATGCTCCAAAGAGAAAAGATATTCTTCATGATGAAGAAAAGAAACTCGCATTGCGCAATGCGCTGCGATATTTCCCTTCTTCATTGCATGCGCAACTGATCGGTGAGTTCGAAGAAGAATTGCGGAATTACGGTCGTATTTATATGTATAGGTTTCGCCCCCAATACAAGATGTATGCGCGACCTGTAGATTGGTATCCGGCAAAGTGTCAGCAAGCTGCGGCCATCATGCTCATGATTCAAAACAACCTCGACCCTCGTGTTGCCCAACATCCCCATGAACTGATCACTTATGGCGGAAATGGTGGGGTGTTTCAGAACTGGGCGCAATATCTGCTCACCATGCGTTACCTCAGTGAAATGACTGACGAGCAAACTTTGGTTATGTATAGCGGTCACCCTCTTGGTCTCTTTCCTTCACACCGTGATGCCCCCAGAGTTGTTGTGACCAATGGAATGATGATTCCTAATTATTCCAAACAGGATGATTGGGAGAAATTCAACGCTCTGGGAGTGACACAATATGGCCAAATGACTGCGGGATCATACATGTACATCGGTCCGCAGGGCATTGTGCACGGCACTACCATCACTGTGATGAATGCGGCAAGAAGAATGCGTATCGAACGCGGACTATCAGAAGACCAACCAATCCTTTTTGTAACCTCTGGATTGGGCGGTATGAGCGGCGCTCAACCTAAAGCAGGAAATATCGCCGGAGTCATTTCGATTACGGCAGAAGTGAATCCAAAAGCCGCATGGAAGAGACATGAACAAGGTTGGGTAGATATTGTCACTGCTGATCTGAATGAATTATGTCAAGCGGTGAAAGAGGCTATTGAGAAAAAACAAATTAAGTCGTTCGCGTATATCGGTAACATTGTAGATCTCTGGGAAAAACTGTATGATGAAAACATTCATGTAGATCTCGGCAGTGATCAGACATCTCTTCATAATCCATGGGCGGGTGGATATTATCCTGCGGGTATCAGCTTGGAGGAAAGCAATGAATTAATGGCTAACGATGCTGAAACCTTCAAACAAAAAGTGCAGGAAACATTGAGGAGACACGCGGCAGCGGTGAATCAACATGCCTCTCGAGGCATGTACTTTTTTGATTATGGAAATGCCTTTTTACTCGAATCTTCACGGGCTGGTGCCGATATTTTAGCCCCACAAGAAATGCGAATCGGTAGAAAACCGAGGGAGTTCCGTTATCCAAGTTATGTGCAGGATATTCTGGGTCCAATGTGTTTTGACTATGGCTTCGGCCCATTTCGTTGGGTTTGTTGCAGTGGTAAACCAGAAGATCTTGAAATGACAGACCGTATTGCCGAGTCAGTCTTGAGTCAATTGATGCAATCCTCACCAGTTGAAATCAAACAACAGATGGCGGACAATATTCGTTGGATACAAGAAGCCGGTAAAAATAAATTGGTGGTTGGCTCGCAAGCGCGTATCCTTTATGCTGATGCCCTCGGTCGTATGTCTATTGCCAAAGCATTCAACGATGCCATTGCAGAAGGTAAGATTGGCCCTGTGGTTTTGGGTCGCGATCACCATGATGTATCGGGTACAGATTCTCCTTACCGCGAGACCTCTAACATCTATGACGGCTCAAGATTTACCGCTGATATGGCGGTGCACAATTTTGCGGGCGACGCCTTTCGTGGAGCAACCTGGGTTAGCTTACACAATGGCGGCGGCGTTGGTTGGGGAGAAGTCATCAATGGAGGATTTGGGATGTTGTTGGATGGCTCATCAGACAGTGAACGTCGACTCAAATCAATGCTTCATTGGGATGTGAACAATGGAATTGCACGTCGGGCTTGGGCTCGCAATGATGAGGCCTTGTTCGCCATTCACCGTGCTATGGAAATGGAACCCCGTCTTGTGGTCACCATTCCTCATGATGTGGATGACTCCCTTTTGCATTGATTATCCCCATTTAGATCCTCAGTTGGTTCGGTACATTGGAAACATTTTCCGGTGTTCAGCCCGATTTTACCCCGTGTCATAACCCTGTTTAGGTCCATCATGATGCACTCTGGAGCCGTTCACCGGCGGGTAAATGCCATTCACCGACACAAAATGACCAATGGAAACGATTTTACTTAAAAAACGTTTCCAAAGTGTAAAAGTCATTTTACATTTGCACCCGCCATGCTGGAATTACAAGATAAAGAATCGAAAATCATCGAAAACGCTACGGGCGTTTTTATGAAGTATGGAATTAAAAGTGTGAATATGGATGATATGGCCAGGCACCTTGGCATGTCCAAAAAAACACTTTATCAATTCGTCCGGGATAAGGAAGATCTGGTGAGAAAATCGGTTGCATTTTTTTGCACCAAAGAAGATCATGAGATCAAAGAAATTTGTCATTTAGGCTTGAACGCCATTGACGAAAGCCTGGAGATCATGCGCTGGGTATTAAGTGTGTTGCAACACATACACCCTTCGGTGAACTATGATCTCGAAAAATATCATCCGGAAGTTTCGCGTGCCATGAAAATCAACCGTCATCGTGCGATTTACGATTGTACGCGATTGAACCTGAAGAAGGGTCAACGTGAAGGCTTGTATCGAAAAGACTTTAATGCTGATGTCATTGCCAAAGTGTATATCTCTCGCATTGACATCATTTTCGATCAGGAACTTTTCCCTTCTGAAGAACATCACCACATTGATTTATACAAGGAAATTTTCAAGTATCATATCCGTGGTATTGCGAGTACCGAAGGATTGGAATACCTCAAAGAGAAACTAAAGCACATCAAATATTAATCATTTATACCACAGCCTATGAAACGTTATTTCACAGGAATTTTGATGACCATGCTGCTTTTCGCAGTGATCTCAGTTCGCGCTCAAGAGCGGGTTGAGATGACTCTGTCGGAGTTGCAGAGTTATGCCGTCAAAAATTCATTTCTCACCAAAAGCGCCAATCTGGATGCGGAATCAGCGAAGTACAATACCGAGTCGCTGAAGGCCATTGGATTGCCGCAGATCAACGGATCCATTCAGTATAACAACTACATCTATGCGCCTTATTCTATCATTCCAGCGGGAACATTTGGTCCTTCTGATTTTCGGGTAAGGTTTGGCAATCCGCACACCCTCACTGTTGGAGCTACCGCAAGTCAATTGTTGTTCGATGGAACATGGCTTGTAGCGCTTCAAGCATCACGTGGTTATGAAAAACTTCAGAATCAAAACATCAATAAAACGGTGATTGATGTGAAAGCTAATGTGACGGATATGTATTACCTGGCACTTGTAGCTGATGAAAACATCAAGATTCTGGAAGAATCAAAAACCGATTTGATGAGTTTGTTGAATCAAACGCAAGGACTTTATGATGCCGGATTCACTGAGGTTGAAAATGTAGAGCAACTTCAACTCGCTGTGAATGCCTTGAATATTCAAATATCCTATGCACAGGAACAAAAGCGTTTTGTGTATGATATGCTGAAGTTCCAAATTGGAATGACATTGAGTAATGAACTTGTATTAAAGGACAATCTCGATTCATTTATGGCTGCAAGCGCCTCTGATTTGTTGAATACCACTTTCTCAGCAGATAGCGATATCGATGTTCAGATGGCTTCCAATACGCTGGAACTTCAACACCTCAACTTGAAATCTAAGAAGGCGGCATATCTGCCGAATTTGGGAGCATTCATCAATTTCCAGACCGCTGCATACCGCCAAGAGTTCAACATGTTTGACCCAAGTCTTCCTTATTTCTACGGTAACCTTTGGGGACTCACCATGAATATTCCAATTCTCTCAGGAGGAAGACGCAAGTATGAAGTGAAAAAGGTTGAAGTAGAGGTTCGAAGAATGGAAGAAGTAGAAGCACTCGCCAGGAAGACTGCTGAAATTGAGTACAGATCTGCCCGCTCTGAATTGACGAATGCACTCGAAAATTATGAGTCTTCTAAGAGCTCAATGACACTTGCAAAAAATATCCTGAACAAGTCCAAGGTGAAATTCACAGAAGGTCTTGGTACAAGTTTCGACGTTACTGAGCGTAGCACTCAACTTGTGCAATCACAGGCAACATATATCCAATCTATGATGCGGGTGTTGAACGCCAGAACCAAACTGGCAAAATCACTCAACCAATTATAATTTATTACCATGATCAACACGATAAAAATCAACGATATGAAACTGAAAAATATTCAAGTATTGGCCGTTATGATGGTAGCCACTTTGTTGGTAGCATGCGGCGGCGGAAGCGGCGGCGACAAAAAAGCTGAACTCGAAAAACTCAAGAGTGAATACGCCACGCTGGGTGAAAAAATCAAGGTACTCGAGGCTGAAATTGCTGCGACTGATACTGCGAAAGTGGCGAAAACGAAGGACGTTGTGATCACTGAAATCCAACCGATGTCGTTCACACATTATATCGATGTACAGGGTTTTGTGGATGCAGATGAATCCGTAGATATCCGACCAACCGCTCCGGGCAAAGTCATTCGCGTGAATGTGGACGAGGGTGACCACGTTACAACTGGACAAGTGCTTGCTGAAATTGATCACGACATTCTTACCAAACAACTGGCCTCACTTCAACCACAATACGATCTGGCTGTGGATGTTTACAACAGACAAAAAAGATTGTGGGATCAAAAAATTGGATCAGAAATTCAACTTCTTCAATCACAAACTACCAAGGAGTCACTCGAAAAACAAATTGAATCGATCAAAGAGAATATCGAAATGTATTTGATCAAATCACCCATCAATGGTACAGTAGATTTCGTGGGCATCAAAGTCGGTGAATTGGCTTCAGCAGGAGTGTTGCCGGCTTTTTCAGTTATCAATTTGTCTGGATTAAAAGTATCTGCTGAGATTGCAGAATCATATTCTGCCAAAGTGAAAAATGGCAATCCGGTTCTTCTTCATTTCCCTGATTTGAACAAAGACACACAGGCCAAAATCACTTTCGTAGAAAGGTCAATCAGTCCTCTTACAAGAAGCTTTAAGATTGAAGCGGATCTGGCTGGTGACAACAGCGATTATCATCCAAATATGGTTTCAGTAGTAAAAATTGTTGACTACGAAAACGCATCAGCACTTGTTGTACCTATCAATGCCATTCAATCTATCAATGGTGAAGAATTTGTGTATAAGGCAGTCATTGAAGGCAATGGAGCTGTTGCAAGAAAGGTGAAGGTAACCACAGGGGTGACGTATGATGGAAAAACTGAGATCATTTCAGGACTCTCTGCGAATGACAAAATTGTGACTTCAGGTCAAAATGAACTCGCCGATGGAATGAATATCAAGTTTTAATCACCTCCCAATTTCACTACTATGAAAGATAAATTCAAAGAGTTCTTCCTGACCAGTTGGGCGGTAAGCAACAAAACCACAGTATATCTTCTTACGGTATTTATCACATTATTTGGTATTCTCTCTTATCAGAGCATTCCTAAAGAGCAGTTCCCAGATATCGTAATACCTACCATGTATGTTTCAACGATATATCCCGGGGCTTCTCCTAAGGATATGGAGAACCTGGTATCAAAACCCATTGAAAAGGAAATCAAGTCTATTCCTGGTGTCAAGAAAGTAACCAGTACTTCTGTTCAGAGTTATTCTGCTGTAGTGGTAGAATTTAATACTGACGTCGAGGTGGCTCAAGCTAAACAAAAAGTAAAGGATGCAGTTGATAAAGCCAAGCCTGATTTGCCGAACGACTTGCCAGACGATCCAACAGTTCAGGAAATTGAATTTTCCGAAATTCCTATTCTGTTTGTGAACATCGCCGGTGACTATGATCTCGCGCATTTGAAACATTATGCTGAAATGCTTGAGGATCGCATCGAGTCGATGAAGGAAATTACGCGGGTGGATATTGTTGGGGCCTTGGATCGTGAAATACAAATCAATTTTGATATGTATAAAATGCAGGCCGCCAATGTGACCACTTATGATGTGATGACGGCTGTAAAGAATGAGAACGCCACCATTCCGGGTGGTAATGTGCGCATGGATGATATGAACCGATCTCTCACAGTATCCGGTGAATTCAAAAACATGCAGGACATTGAGAATATCGTGATCAGATCCATGTCGGGTGCGACAGTCTATCTAAAGGACATCGCTGAAGTGAAGGACGGATTTGCAGATCAGGAGAGTTATGCTCGTCTTGATCACAAAAACGTTATCACCCTCAATGTGATCAAACGAACAGGAATGAACCTGATCGAATCCAGCGACAAGATCAAAGAAATCATTGAGGAAATGAAGAAGACGGAATTTCCCGATGAACTTTCTATTGAGGTTACCGGAGATCAATCACGTCAAACCAGAGTTACTCTGCATGATTTGATCAATACCATCATCATTGGATTTATCCTGGTGACGATCATCTTGATGTTTTTCATGGGTGTAACGAACGCCATCTTTGTCGCGCTATCAGTTCCGTTGTCCATGTTTATCGCATTTCTTATTCTTCCAGGAATAGGATTCACCATGAACATGATTGTGTTGTTTGCGTTCCTGCTTGGTTTGGGTATTGTAGTGGATGATGCTATTGTCGTCATCGAGAACACACACCGGATATATGACAATGGCAAGGTCCCCATTAAGGAAGCAGCGAAGCGTGCGGCAGGAGAAATTTTCCTTCCTGTACTTTCAGGAACAGCAACAACGCTTGCACCGTTTGTTCCACTTGCTTTCTGGAGTGGTGTTATTGGTAAATTCATGAGATATCTGCCGGTAACACTCATTATTACGCTTACTGCTTCTTTGGTTGTTGCCTACATCATCAACCCAGTTTTTGCGGTCGATTTCATGCAACACGAGGGAGAAGTTGATAAGCGTAAGAAGCGCAAAAGAATGATGATCGTATCGGTGGTCATTATTGCGTTGGCATTGCTGTTCTATCTCGCTGGATCTTTTGGAATGGGTAACTTCATGGTGACGTGTGAATTGATCTATTTATTCTATTCATTCGTTCTCGAAAAATTGATTTACCGCTTTCAGCACAATACATGGCCTAGAATTCAAGCTCGATATGCGAGATTCTTGGAATGGGCATTACAACGTCCACGTACTGTCTTCTGGAGCACATTTGCTTTGTTGATCTTCGTGTTGGTTCTCACATTTGCTCGTCAACCAAAGGTGGTTTTCTTCCCAAAAGCTGAACCGAATTTTATTTATGTATACGCAACATTGCCGGTTGGGTCTAGTCCAGAAGCATCAGATTCAGTAGCGAGAATTGTTGAAGACCGTGTTTATTCTGTTATTGGAGAAAACAATCCCATCGTAGAGTCGGTCATTACGAATGTAGCAGTGGGCGCAAATGAATCTCGCGAAGACCGAACTCCATACTCACACAAAGCAAAGGTGGGAGTTGGTTTTGTTGAATTCGGGCAGCGTAAGGGCGAAAGCACTGCGGCTTATCTTGATAAGATCCGCGAAGCAACAAAAGGAATTCCTGGCGTTGAAATAGCCGTAGACCAAGAGCAAAGCGGTCCGCCAACTGCGAAACCAGTGAGCATTGAAATTACGGGTGAAAAATTTGAAGACTTGATCACGGCTTCTGTTGACCTGAAGCATTATCTCGATTCTCTTTCAATACCAGGGGTTGAAGAAATCAAATCTGATTTGCAGTTGAACAAACCCGAGATATTGGTAGAGATCAATCGTGAACGCGCCAACCGCGAAGGCATTTCTACTGCGCAGATTGGTGGTGAAATTAACCTGGCTGTTCTCGGCCGTGAAGTATCTCGATTCCGCGATGAAAATGACGACTATCCGATCAAGTTGCGTTATCAGGTTGATCAACGTAAGAGTATTGAAGCATTGAAAAATCTTCAGATTACCTATCGCGACATGAACATGGGAGGTATGATTCGTCAGGTTCCATTGTCTTCGTTTGCTGATGTGAAGTATACCAGCACTTACTCTGGTATCAATCGTAAGAATCACAAAAGAGTAGTGACACTGTCGTCGAATGTATTATCAGGATTCAACGAAAATCAGGTGGCCGCTGAAGTGAAAGCAGCAGCGGCATTGTACACCAACATTCCAGATGGTGTTACCGTGAATCTTGCAGGTCAAGCAGAGGAACAAGCAGAAACAGGTGCCTTTCTGGGTACAGCTCTTGGCATCTCTCTTATGTTGATTCTCTTGATCCTGGTCACTCAGTTCAACTCTATTGGAAGAACAGTGATCATCCTCTCTGAAATTATTTTCAGTGTGATAGGTGTATTACTTGGTCAGGCCATTTTTGGAATGGACTTCTCCATAGTCATGACTGGTGTGGGTATTGTTGCACTTGCAGGTATTGTAGTGAGAAATGGTATCCTCCTTGTAGAATTCACAGACATTCTTCGTGAGAGAGGACATAACTTACATGATGCCATCACTGAAGCTGGTCGTGTGAGGATGACTCCGGTATTACTCACCGCTACCGCTACAATTCTCGGAATGATTCCATTGGCGATTGGATTCAATATTGATTTCGTCACCATGTTTACTGAACTCGATCCGAAGATTTTCTTTGGTGGCGACAGTGTTGCATTCTGGGGGCCACTGGCATGGACCATCGTATTTGGTCTTGCATTCGCAACTTTCATCACACTGATTCTTGTACCAGTGATGTATGAGATGAGCGAGCAGACTAAAGCCAGATTGAACAGAGCATTGAAAAAAGGAAAAAAGGATAATGCTCACGAAGCGACAACTCATTAATCGCTTCCTGCTTGAACGATGAGCAGGTTGTGTTGGTTTAGATAAAGACGGCCGGGATTTCCCGGCCGTTCTTTATTGTGACAGTTGAAAGTTTGCATCACCTATGGCGTTGCAATTATTTTGAGTTAATCCATGCGTAATCTAATGTACGTTGATTGAGGTTTCCTCCGATCACTTTGATCATCACACTATCACCCATGTGTAATTCTGTTCGTTTTCTCAAACCACGAATGATGTATTTGTCTGCATCAAATTCATAGTGATCATCTGTGAGATTTTTAAGTGAAACCATGCCTTCGCTTTTTGTTTCACCCACTTCCACGTAGAAGCCCCAGGAAGTAAGTCCGCTTACCACACCTTCAAATATTTTACCTGTGTGTTCAAGCATGTATTCCACTTGTTTGTATTTGATGCTTGCACGTTCTGCTTCAGCGGCTCGTTTCTCCATGAGAGAACTATGTTTGCATTTCACCTCATAGTCATTTGCATTGGCACTTCGTCCTCCATCAAGGTAATGTTGAAGTAAACGGTGCGCCATCACATCGGGATATCTTCGAATGGGAGATGTGAAGTGTGTGTAGAAATCGAAAGCTAATCCATAGTGACCAATATTATTGGTCGAATATTCCGCTTTGGCCATGGTTCTGATTGCCATCTGTTTGATGATGTCCTCTTCTGGATGGCCAGCCAATTGTTCCATGAGCGTCTTAATAATGCCCGATGAACTATGGTCCGCATTCTTTGGGATTTTGTATCCGAGGTGCTTCACAAATGTTTTCAGTTGAAGAACTCGACCTTCATCCGGCGTATCGTGAATCCTGTACACAAAAGTTTTTTCAGGTTCGTTGTCTTTTCTTTTGCCAATAAACTCACCAACCTTTCGATTGGCCAGCAACATAAATTCTTCAATGAGTTGATTGCTGTCCTTCATTTTCTTGATGGTCACGCCAATCGGTTTGCCCATTTCATCCAACTTGAATTTTACTTCCTCAGTGTTGAAGTCAATTGCGCCTTTCTTGAACCTTTCAGCGCGCAGCATTTTGGCCAATTTATCGAGATGTACGATTTCATTGGCGTGATCACCTTTGCCGGTCTCAATGATTTCCTGAGCCTCTTCGTAGGTAAATCTTCGATCGGAATAAATCACTGTTCTTCCAAACCAAGAAGATCGGATTTCAGCATTTTCGCTCAATTCGAATACTGCAGAGAAGCATAATTTTTCTTCATGTGGTCGAAGTGAACACAGTTCGTTGGAAAGTCTTTCCGGCAACATGGGAATCGTTCGATCCACCAGATAAACAGATGTGGCGCGTAGAAAAGCTTCTTTTTCGAGCAATGTATCCGGCAACATATAATGACTCACATCCGCGATGTGAACACCAACTTCATAATGGCCATTGTCCAGTTTGCGATAGGAAAGAGCGTCATCAAAGTCCTTTGCATCGTAAGGGTCTATGGTAAAGGTGGTAATTTTTCTGAAGTCTCTTCTTTTGCTAATTTCTTCCGTGGAAATATCATCGGCAATTTTTTCCGATTCATGAAGAACATCTGCAGGGAATTCGTAAGGAAGGCCGAACTCTGCGATGATTGCGTGCATTTCAACCTGATGTGAACCAGGCTTACCGAGTACCTTGGTAATTCTGCCAAACGGTTTACGGTCAGGATCTGTCCATTCTGTAATCTCAGCGATTACTTTATCTCCATTTCGCGCTCCACCAATCATGTCTTTCGGAATGAAAAAATCCACATGGATATGGTTGTCGGATGGAATGAAGAAGGCGTGTTCACGGCTTATTTCGATGATACCCACAAAACTTGTTTTTGCCCGTTGCACCACACGTACTACTCGGGCCTCCGGCCTTCTCGCTTTCGGATTGTATTGTATTTCTACCGTATCGCCCCAAAGTGCGAAACCTGTTTTGCCTTTTGGTATTTCAAGGTCTTTTTCCTGACCTGGAATGCTCACGAATCCTCTGCCGAATTTGGTTACCTGTATGATTCCTTCAATAGAAGTAGAAGCTTGTTCAGTCAATACGAATTTACCGCGCTCAACTTCGCGAAGCTTACCATTTTCTGCTTCAACCTGAAGCAATTCATAGATCAAAGTTCTTACACCACTGTCTTTAATACCCAGGTCTGATGCGACTTGTTTGTGGTTGAGAGGCTTTTTAGGGTATTTCTGAAATACGTTGAGAATTTCACTACGGAGATCACGTTTGAAGTCTCCTTGTTTGCGTTTAGTTTTTTTCAATAGTTAAATCATTTTTGCAGATGTAAAAGTAGTGAACACTCTGATAAGTATCAGTGAAGACTTTTGCACGTGTCACCATTTTATCTTTGTCACATGGAAAATGCTCGCCAAAAAGTAATGCTGGGCCTTAAGTTGCCTACAGATCCCAGATGGATCAATATTGTGGAAAAGGATATTCAGGAGATACTCACCGATCATGCATGGTGTGAACAAAAGGCTGCGAGCAATGCCATTAGTTGTATTGTGAAGTTTCACGATTACCCTGATGTCGTGGATGAGATGCAACGCATTTGTGATGAAGAGATGGCTCATTTTGCTGCTGTTCGTATTGAGTTGCAGAAAAGAAACCTGAAGCTTGGTCCTGAACGTCGTGATGCATACGTCCATGATCTTATGGATTTTATTTTCAAAGGCGGTAGTCGTGAACAACAAATGGTCGAAAGGATGTTGTTCTCTGCCATGATTGAAGCCAGAAGTTGTGAACGATTCCGAATACTCAGTGATGAGGTAAGTGATGAGGGTTTAAGAAGTTTTTACCGAGAATTGATGGAGAGTGAAGCGGACCACTACACAACCTTTCTGGGTTTTGCCAGGAAATACGGAGGAGCCATCGACGTGGATCAACGATGGAAGGAGTTTCTTGAATATGAAGCCACGTTGATGTCGAAGTATGGTAAAAAACAAACGATGCATGGATAAGTTATGGGTGAATTGAGCATTTCTACAGCTGGAAAGGAAGACTTTCTTGAGATACAGAAAGTTGTGAAGGAAGTTTGGCCTATTGCTTATGCCCAGGTTATTTCTTCGGGTCAAATCGATTATATGTTGAATATGATGTACGATGATGCGTCATTGCGCCGTCAGATGCTCGAAGAAAAGTGTGAATTTATTTTATCCCGACGTGGTAATCTTGTCACAGGCTTTGCTTCATACAGTGAAGTTGTTCCACACCAATTTAAATTGCATAAACTATATGTTCTGACAAGTGAACAGGGTAAAGGAACGGGTAAAAAATTACTGCATGAAGTGTGTTCCCGATCAAGACAAAGCGGGGGAATAAGTTTGGAACTTCAGGTGAATAAGAAGAATCATCCAGCCATTGCCTTTTATCAAAAAAATGATTTTTATATAGATCGCGAAGAGGTTTTCGATATTGGCCATGGGTATGTCATGGACGATTACATCATGAAAAAGTCATTGTAACAAAAATCAACCGGCCAGGATTGTCATGAAGCGCTGAAAGCACAAAGGCGCTGTTGATGCCGCAAAATATTTATTTGAAGCCG
>JAIBBG010000092.1 GCA_019694805.1 Flavobacteriales bacterium
GAATTATGAATTATGAATTATGAGTTATGAATTAAGAATTATGAGTTGAGAATTGTCAGGTTTTGGTGGGATGGTTTTTATGATATTTGCGATGGAATTGAGGAGGCGACTTCTGGATTCCGCACACTAAACATTTAATCATATGAAATCACTTATGCTGATTCCGATATTCTTATCGGTTGCACTGAATGCGCAGAAACTGCCGCAAAAAGAGTTTGATCCTCTTCTTAAAAACAAGCTTCATTTCGCTTTATTCAATCTGTTTGATGTCATCAATCCGTCGACTCAAATCGGCTATGAAAGAAGACTGAATGATAGATATGCCATGCAGGTTGAGGTTGGAATCATCAACAAAAGAAGTGTGTTCGGTATGTTGCTCCACAATGAATATTGGTGGACATCCAATGGATATAAGTTGCGTGCAGAATGCAAACGCATGCTCCATGAACGCCTTGACAATTTTAAACATCCATACATCTCTGCAGAAATATTCTACACCAAGACAAATTCAAAGGTCTGGGATATGTTCATGATTGCCGACACGACTTTTGAGTACTCCTGGGGCGCCCCACCTGATTCAAGTTACAACGGCTATGAAGATTTTTTCACCGTACACCGATACCGTATCGGATTCAATCTGAAATATGGATTTGAAATGCCCCTCAACGATCGCTGGTTTGTGGGTATGTACGGTGGTATTGGGATTGTTTACCGAAACGTGACCAATACGGGGCGCGAAAATCCAAACGATCCTTTTTATGAATCATCGTGGATCAATACCAATGTGCCAGGAAGGCATTGGAGATTGAATGTGCCAGTGAACATTAAGGTGGGGGTGGAGTTTTGAATTATGAATTATGAGTTATGAATTATGAATTATGAATTGGGAAAGGTGGGGTGGTTGTGGTGAGGATGGGTTTAGGAATATTCAATGGTCGGAACATTTAGAACATAAAAAAGGCCGCTTGCGCGGCCTTTTTTGTGAACAGTTTTGAGCTGCTATATTTTATTGTTTGATCATCGGAATGGTTTGTGACTTGCTTCCGTTGTCTACTCTTACGAAGTAGTAACCAGCAGCGAGTTCTTCCACATTCATCTGAATCATGCGATTCTCTTCTGTATTGCCATAAGTCTGAGAACTTACAAGTTTGCCATCGAGACTAGAAACGCTAATAGAAATCGGAGTATTTACCTCAAGGTTGTTCAGGTTGATGTTGATACCTGAATTGGCTGGATTTGGGAAGAGGCTGAACTCCAACTCAAGGCCATTGTTCAATTGCGGAATGTTACCACCATTGATGTTGTTGTAGAAACATGAGCCATTATCGTAAGTCGCTGCAGGATTATAGTTGATGGCTTCTGGATCTGTGCATCCTTCTACCACTCCACAATCACTGTTGATGCCAAATACATAGTTCATGTCATTACCATAGAGTACTGTTCCTTCTGCATAGATGTTGTTTCCGAAGATCTGGAAGTAACCACCGTTCCAACCATCTCCCCATGAATCGTGCATCTGCATTTCATAGCAACCATCATCCAGACATACAAATTGACTGTATGAATTCCAGCTGCTGTAACCACTACCCGAAGCAACAATGCTTCCATCAGCAGCTACGATATCCCAAGACATTTCAGAACCCCAGTTTTGGGTATTGATCACCACATTTACCAATGTTCCATTGCAGTCTTCAGCGTACACACATGAACCATCATCTTCTGTTGCTGCTGGATTGTAATTGAGTGCCGTTGAATCAGTGCAACCATACACAGTAGGAACACATCCTTCTGCATTGATACCGAATGACACGTTGCCATATGACAAACCTGGTTCAAGGGTATAGGTTGTAAGCACTCCATTGATGTTTACAGTTATGTAACCACCGCCATCCCAACCATCTCCGAATGTATCGTACATGTTGAGAACATAACATCCGTCAGTAACACAAGCATAAAGTGTAGAACTACCAGAACCGCTCATGACCAACATACCGTTGGCATCGATGATATCGTAAGAAGCCTCATTCACAAAAACACCTGGTGTCAGAGTTACGATCAAAAGATTCTGATCACATGCTTCAGGATATACGCAAGATCCATCATCTTCCGTCGCTGCAGGATTGTAATTCAATGCGGTAGAATCTGTGCAACCACCAACAGGATAGATACAAGAGCCATCTTCTAATTGTGCATCAGGATTGTAATTCGTTGCTGCAGGATCCATACAACCATACACCGCAGAACACATACCATTTACACTAAATGGAAGTGATTGTGATTGGGCTGTTGGAGATGGAGAAGCGTTGATGATTTGAACCCCACCGGCATTGATCCAGAAATAACCATTATACCAACCGTAAGGTCCGGCATTGTTGATCATCGTCGCTGTGTAACAAACACCGGCATTCAAACAAAGCTCATAAGTGAAAATCACATTGGTGCCGAGATTCGAAGCTGTGTACACCACATTGCCAGCATCATCTGTGATCACAAGTTCTACTTCCTGACCGTTGGCAAAGGTGCAGATGTAAAGCTGAGCCATTACACTGCCTTCACCATTACAATATTCGCAACTACCATTATCAAAAGTGGCAGTGCCATCGTAGTTCATCGCATTCGGATCAGTACAACCTTCGATGATACAAGAACCATCATCATATATCGCAATAGGATCGTAGTTGCTTGCCAATGGGTTGGTACAACCAACGCTCACGTTTGGTGTACATGGCTCTTCTGTATTCAAAGAGAAGGCTCCAGCTGAGCTTGAACCTTGAGCCAAGCTAAACTGAACAGCAATTCCATTGTACATAAAATTCACATAACCACCATTCCAGCCATCGCCGAATGAGTCATTGAGAAATACTGTGTAACAACCGTCGGCAAGACAAACCGTTTCGAAATAACTGGTTTGGCCAACTGTATAAGGTTGACTTTGATACACAATGTTACCGTCAGCATTTACGATATAGAAAGAACATTCATTAGCGAATGCTCCTGTATTCATATTGATGGTGATTGCCGTTGCATTCTCGCAGTTCACAGGATACTGGCAACTTCCATTGTCCACGTTGGCGAATGGATTGTAATTCGTTGCGTTTGGATCCGTGCAACCTGGAATGGCAGTGCAAGAACCATCCACTGAGAAGTATGTAGATTCCGAAACCAGATTAGGATCGAGTGACTCATTGATCACCTGACCATTGCCGCCATTGATCCAGAAATAACCACCATACCATCCGGCAGCACCAGATGTATTGGTCATATTTACAGTGTAACAAGTTGAAGCATCCAAACACAAATCGTAATAGAAGATTTGGCCATTACCGAGAACCGGAGATGAGAAAACCACGTTACCAGAAGGATCAGTGATGTTCATACTCACAAAACCACCATTTGAAAAAGTGCAGATGTACAGAGAAGTAAGAACACTGTTTTCACCGTTGCAATAAACACATGAACCATCATCGATTGTTGCAGATGGGCTGTAGTTCAGAGCTGAAGGATCAGTGCAACCACTGTATTCGCAAGAACCATCGTTCACAGTAGCCTCAGGATTGTAGTTAGAAGCACCAGGATCTGTGCAACCCAAGATGGCGTTATCGCAAACTACAGAAAGAGCAAAAGCTCCATTCGTCGTTGCAAAACCACCAACCCTGATGAGATAAGTGGTGCCTGTTGTCGCCAGAAATGTGTATGAACTTTGAAGGTTACAACCATCATCATTACCACCAACACAAACGAGTGCATCGCAAGTGCCAGAATAAACATTGATTTTGGTGTCGAAAGTGGTACCGGAACCACAAGTCATCAAAGTGACTTGATTATCACCGGTAGAAGTGTAAGCGTACCACATCTGACCACCTGTTCCCCAAGAAGTACCACAAATGGCACCGCCTGAAACAGCGTCAGTAGGATTTCCGATCGTGCTGCCCGTCACGGTTGAATTGCATTCAACGGGAATGGCCTCACTACAGAACATGCCAGGCAAAGCCTGCGCACTCAGGATTGATGCTGTGCAAAGGGAAAAAAACAGCATCAGCGCGGAGGAAAATGTTTTCATGCTGAAAATTTAGGGTTTTGGGTTATTAAAATTTTGGTTTCGAGTAGCTAATAAAGGCAAGAACTCCTCTGGTTGACCATTTCAACCCCAAAAAAGTTGCTTTTGTGAGTAAAATCAGGAAATTACTCCGGAACCGATCAACTCCTCTCCAAGATACCACGCTGCAAACTGACCACTCGCCAAACCGCGCTGGAGCTCATTGAATAACATAAAAATGCCTTCTTCACGACAGATCAAACGGCCTTCAAAAAGGGGCTGACGATAACGGATACGCAACTGATAAGAGGCTTCCTGACCGGGAGTGAGCATGAGGTCGGGGCGAACCCAATGTACTTCCTCCTTTCTGATGAAAAGTCCACGTCGTATCAAAGCTCTATGGTTTTCACCCTGACCCACATAGATATTGTTTTCCTTCACCGAAGTGCCCAGGATAAACATTGGCAGTGCCCTACCTCCTACTCCCAAACCCTTGCGTTGACCAATGGTATAGAAATGCGCGCCATTGTGTTCTCCAGCGAATACGCCTTGTTCATCTGAAAATTGGTAGGGAGAACAATAAGCCATGAGGTCTTCCGTGGACATGGAATGCAGCTCTCTATCAGGATAAAGCGCAGTATTGTCGGGCATTTCATAGATTTTACCCTTCTTCACTTCCAATTGTTGTTGCAAGAAGACCGGCAATTTTACCTTTCCAATAAAACACAAACCCTGAGAGTCCTTTTTGGCTGCATTGGGTAATCCAATTTCTTCTGCAATTTTCCGAACCTCCGGCTTCTTCAAATGGCCTATGGGAAACAAAGCTTTGGACAATTGCTGTTGACTTAACTGACAGAGGAAATAACTCTGATCTTTGTTTTCATCCACTCCGGCGAGCAATTGATATGTAACCTTTCCATCAGCAGCTGTGATTTCGCCCTTTCGGCAATAATGACCCGTAGCCACATAATCCGCTTTAAGATTGAGCGCTGCCTGTAAGAAAAGATCGAATTTGATTTCCCTATTGCATAATACATCCGGATTGGGAGTACGTCCAGCTTCATATTCACGGAACATGTAGTCCACAATACGTTCGCGGTATTGTCCACTCATATCGAGTACATGAAATGGAATTCCCAAATGGGCTGCTGCGAGCATAGCGTCGTTGCTATCATCTATCCAAGGACATTCATTGTTGATGATCACCGACTCATCATGCCAATTTCTCATGAAAATGGCAATGACATCATATCC
>JAIBBG010000047.1 GCA_019694805.1 Flavobacteriales bacterium
TCCGCATTGAATCTTTCCATATAAACCGCCCGCGATTTGATGCGCATATTTCGCAATTGATCGATGTTGGTCATGAACCACATAAGTTCGTTACACAACGATTGTTGGTTGAAATTCGTGGAAATTAGTTTGCCATTTTGATGAGCAAGAACCGCCTCCGGTGTGCCATTCGCATCAGTCGCTAAAACCGGTATACCATGCGATATGGCTTCCATGATGGTAACAGGTAAACCTTCTACCCTGCTTAGATTCACGAACAAATCAACATGATGTGAAGCATAAAAATTTCGGATATCGGTATTGGATGTTTGTCCTCGAAAATCAAATTGCACCTGTGAGCCAGTCACCGATTTCAAGGCCATTTCTTTGAGAGGTCCATCACCGAAATGTATCCAATGAACGGGAAGATCAATGGCAGATAAAGCTTCACCAAGTAAATGAATGCGCTTGTTGTCATCGACACCGGAGCATGTGACAATCGTAAATTTTTCATTGGGCTTATCCGGATTCAATCCAAAATCCTGAACACCTAAGTAAGCAACTTCAACTTTGTTCAATGTGTTTGGCTTCTTCAAGAGAAAGTTCTTGCCATGGGCTGAGATCGAATAAATGACATCCGTGTGCTTTTGTTTGAAATACCTAAAAGGAAGCACCCTCACTCGTTCATTGAGCAATCCCCAACCCTCATGATACAGATCGAGCGCATGAGCACGGCTCACAAAACTCTGAATCAGCCCTCGGTTTCTGAGAATCGACAAACACAATGCAGATGCACTGAACCAATAGGAGTAAAGGGTTGTGTTTTGCTGACTGAGGTTTTTATTTCGTAAAAATTCTACCAGACCATTGCCCAACGCAAATTGTGTCGCGTAAATAGCATAAAACCTTCTGAGGTTCTTCAACAACCACATTCTATCATGTGTGTGTATCCACTCAAATAGAAAAGCCTTCAGAAAACTGATGATGACAGCCGCTTTCGAAGCAGGTACTATCTTTTGATTGAGCTCGATCACTTCAACATTGCCTGGCAGTTCAAATGTCGGCTTATCCCCTTTACCAAAATGATCATGTGGATAGATATAAATGTGATCGAAGTGCTTGGATAACACCGCCAATTCATGCGCAACATATTGTTCCCGATGATGAAACGGAAATTGTTTGGTGAGTAAAATCAGATTTGAAGGTTGCAACATGGCAGTTGCCAAAGCTAACCCGCCAGAAATAGAATTTGGAATTCGTCCTATAAAATTTGGGAAACTGCAACCCGTATTTCATCCGATTAACCGCACAGCAATTGGTTGTTAGAATGAAATGACCATGGAGTTTGAGAGCTTTCACACCCAAAAATCGCTTTCCACATCAACCTCCTAAAAACATGACTCTTGCTATGTGCAAAAAGCATAAAATCAATGCAGATTTGCCGTGGTAATTTTGCCAAAGGCATTTCAACCTTCTTATATGTCAAAAATTGAATTGAAAGTTCCCTCTCCGGGAGAAAGTATCAGTGAAGTCATCATCGCCAATTGGTTGGTGAAAGACGGGGATTATGTGGAAAATGGGCAAGTGATTGCTGAAATCGATAGCGATAAAGCGACATTAGAACTTGCTGCAGAAGCCAGTGGAACCATTTCAATTCAGGCAGCAGCCGGTGATACAGTAGCTGTAGGTGCTATTGCGGCCATCATAGACACATCCGCAGCTAAGCCTGCGGGCGCGCCAGCGGCCCCAGCCAAGGCAGCGGAGAAAAAAGAAGAGAAAAAAGCGGAACCCGTAAAGGCTGAAGCTGCACCGAATCCGATGCCAGTAGCTGCGAAAGCAGGATATGCAGCAGGTACGCCATCTGTTTCAGCGGCAAAAATCATGGCTGAAAACAACATCGCAGCATCACAGGTGAATGGCACAGGCCCAGGCGGCCGCATCACAAAAGGCGATGTTCTCAGCGCCATGGCCAGCGGATTCCCTACAGAATCGGTAAGTCGTCACTCAGGAGCGCGCACAGAGCGTCGCGAAAAGATGACCAATCTGAGAAAGAAAATTTCCGAAAGACTTGTAAGCGTTAAGAATAACACGGCCATGCTCACCACTTTCAATGAGGTGAACATGAAACCAATCATGGACTTGCGCACGAAATACAAAGATGTTTTCAAGGAAAAACATGGAGTGGGCTTAGGTTTTATGTCATTCTTCACAAAGGCATGTAGCGAAGCTCTTTTTGCATTTCCTGCGGTGAATGCACGCATTGAAGGCGGCGAAATCGTTTACCACGACTACACAGACATCGGCATCGCTGTTTCGAGTCCGAAAGGCTTGATGGTGCCGATTGTGCGCAATGTGGAAATAATGGGATTGGCCGATATTGAAAGCAACATTGGCAGTTTAGCCAAAAAAGTGCGCGATGGTAAAATAACCGTAGATGAGATGCAAGGTGGAACTTTCACCATTACCAATGGTGGTGTATTTGGATCCATGCTTTCTACGCCGATCATCAATCCTCCGCAAAGCGCGATTTTGGGGATGCACAACATCGTTGAACGCCCGATAGCAGAAAATGGTCAGGTTGTCATTCGCCCAATCATGTATGTGGCTTTGAGCTACGACCACCGCATCATCGATGGCCGTGAAAGTGTAAGTTTCTTGGTGAAAGTGAAAGATATGTTGGAGAATCCTGAGCGCATGCTATTCGGAGGAAAAACGGCTGAAGAAGTGCTTCTCGGTCTATAAATGGCCTGATTCGAGAAAAAATCAGCAATACCTTTTTACACAGATATGCTTAAAACCATTGTCAGACAATGGTTTCAGATCGTTGTGCGGCGGTACCTTCACCATCTTCCTTTTTATCGTTGAAAAAATTACGGAATACAGTGTGGAATAGGGTTCATGACTCTAATTTTACCCCGATTTCATAAAAATCAATGTGACCTGTATGGAAACCGCACCTTCACTTTTTTCTCTCTATTTTCCAATCGTCCTGATGGCTGTAGTGGCTATTGGATTCGTCGTGACGACGATGGCACTCACCCATGCATTTGGTCCGAAACGACCAACCAAAGTGAAAGACGATACCTTCGAATGCGGTATTGAAGTAAAGGGCAATGCCCGTTCACCTTTCTCCGTAAAGTATTTTCTTGTGGCTATCCTCTTCGTATTGTTTGATGTGGAAGTGATCTTCATGTACCCCTGGGCGGTGAACTTTCGTGAACTGGGCCTGTTTGGCCTGATAGAAATGTTTTCATTCATGGGCTTGATGATTGTCGGACTGATATACATCATCCGACGCGGCGCTTTGAAGTGGGATTAAGAACAAGAACGTCAACTGATTTTTGCAGTTCAAAAAATGAGTACAACCGTAGATATTCGTCCGGAACATCAACCTCCGGGCATCGAAGGACCGGGATTCATAGCTACCAACCTCGACAAGGTGGTAGGTTTAGCCCGTGCCAACTCCCTGTGGCCATTGCCATTTGCGACATCATGTTGTGGAATTGAGTTTATGGCGACCATGGCATCACATTACGACTTATCTCGTTTCGGTATGGAACGTTTGAGCTTCTCGCCCCGACAGGCAGATTTGTTGATGGTGATGGGAACCATTTCAAAGAAAATGGGCCCAATCCTTCGCCAGGTTTATGAGCAAATGGCCGAACCGAAATGGGTACTCAGTATGGGCGCATGTGCCAGCAGTGGTGGAATTTTCGATACCTATTCTGTACTCCAGGGTATTGACAGGATTATTCCTGTGGATGTATACATCCCAGGTTGTCCGCCACGTCCGGAACAGGTGTTGGATGGCATTCTGAAAATTCAGGAATTGGCTAAGAACGAAAGTCGCAGAAGACGTGAGTCCCCAGAATACAAGGCCATGCTCGAAAAATACGGACTGGAATAACCTGAAGAATATGCATCACGAAATACATCCAAACGCTTCTGCTGCAGCGACAGAACTTCATGACAAAGTGAAGGAAGCATTGACTAAGGCAGTAGGAACAGGCTTGCTTCGTTCGTACATCGAGTATGACATGCCTGTATTTATCCTGGACAAAAATCATGTGCACGATGCACTTTCCTTTCTGAAGCTGGACCAGCAGATGAAATACGGTTTCCTTACCACCATGTGTGGCATTCATTTTCCGGAAAACAAAGGAGAAGAATTCGCACTGATGTATCAATTGCATAACCTCGAAAGCAACCATCGCATTCGAATCAAAACATTCATGAGTGACAAAGATCTGGTGATGCCAACGATCACAGATATCTGGCCTGCGGCTAACTGGATGGAACGAGAAGCTTTTGATTTCTACGGATTCAAATTCTCAGGACATCCGGATTTGAGAAGAATATTGAATATGGATGAAATGAACTACCATCCATTGCGCAAAGAATACGCACTCGAGGATGCGGGTCGCGACGACAAACAAGATAAATACTTCGGACGATAACATGAGAGGAACATCAGGAAATATCGGACAGAACTTCGGTACAGCGACTGAAGTCACAGAGCAGAAGGATTATTCCATTCTCAACCTTGGTCCGACTCACCCTGCGACACATGGCATTTTTCAGAATGTGCTTACCATGGACGGTGAAGTTATTGTGAAGGCCGTACCTACGATCGGTTACATCCATAGGGCTTTTGAAAAACTCGCCGAACGCAGACCATATAATCAAATCACACCCATTACAGATCGTCTGAACTATTGTTCATCACCGATCAATAATATGGGCTGGCACATGACAGTAGAAAAACTGATCGGTTGTGAAGTTCCAAAACGAGCTCAATACTTGCGTGTGATCATTATGGAGTTGGCACGCATTGCTGATCACATCGTTTGTGATACAGTAATCGCTGTGGATACCGGTGCTATGACAGGATTTCTTTATCTCTTCCAATGGAGAGAGAAGATTTATGAAATCTATGAGGAAATCTGCGGTGCAAGATTGACCACCAACATTGGGCGTATTGGCGGCATGGAGCGTGATTTCAATGATAAAGCATGGGAAAAACTTCATGCCTTCATGAAAGAGTTTCCAAAAGCACTTCACGAATTCGATAAACTGGTTACCCGAAATAGAATCTTTGTGGATAGAACCATCAATGCGGGTCCGATTACTGCCGAAAAGGCACTCGAGTACAGCTTCACTGGTCCTAATCTTCGCGCAGCCGGAGTCGATTACGATGTTCGTGTTGCTACCCCTTATTCATCCTATCAGGATTTTGAATTTGATATTCCAGTAGGATCAAATGGTGATACCTACGACAGATATATGGTACGTATGGAAGAAATGTGGCAGAGTATGCGTATCATCGAACAAGCCATCAAAAATCTTCCTGACGGTAAAATCCATGCTGATGTTCCTGAATTCTATCTTCCTCCAAAAGAAGATGTATACAGTAAAATGGAAGCACTCATCTATCACTTCAAAATTGTGATGGGTGAAACAGATGTACCCAAAGGAGAAGTTTATCATGCTGTAGAAGGAGCAAACGGTGAATTGGGATTCTATCTCATCAGTGATGGTGGACGCACACCATACAGACTTCATATGAGAAGACCTTGCTTTATTTATTACCAGGCATATCCTTCCATGATCGAAGGCGGCATGCTCAGCGATGCGATCCTGACCATGAGTAGCATGAATGTGATCGCAGGTGAACTTGATGCCTGATTAAAAAAACAGAACCATGTCAGATCAAAAAGTATATCGATTTTCGGATGAAACCATGGCGACCGCTGAGCGGATCATGCGCCGTTATCCGGAAGGAAAACAAAAAAGTGCACTTATTCCGATTCTGCATCTTGCACAAGCTGAATTTGAAGGTTGGCTCAGTCCAGGTGCCATGGATTATGTTGCTTCTATTCTGAATATCAAACCGATTGAGGTTTATGAAGTAGCTTCATTCTATTCCATGTTCAATTTGAAACAGGTTGGAAAATGTGTGATAGAAGTTTGTCGGACCAGTTCATGTTGGTTACTTGGCGCAGAAGATGTGGTTCGACACATCGAAAAGAAACTCCACATCAAAGCAGGTGAAACTACCAAAGATGGTATGTTCACTTTGAAGACAGTAGAATGTCTTGGATCATGCGGCACTGCGCCAATGCTCCAATGTGGTGGCGATTTCTATGAAAACCTGACGTTGGAAAAAGTCGATGCCTTGTTGGATAAAATGAAAGAGCAGGGTCGTCGTAGGGTATACACCAAAGATGATATGGTTGAACTATAAGGATCACGAAGAATGGCAGGAAAAAAATTACTTTTAGAAAACGACCATATCGAAGGAATCCGATCACTTCGTGTGTACCGTCAGCATGGTGGATATCAGTCGCTCGAAAAAGCACTGAAACAAATGACGCCAGAGCAGATAGTAGAAGAGGTAAAAACAAGCGGACTCCGCGGTCGCGGTGGTGCTGGTTTCCCTACTGGCATGAAAT
This sequence comes from Flavobacteriales bacterium, assembly GCA_019694805.1. Lineage (GTDB taxonomy): Bacteria > Bacteroidota > Bacteroidia > Flavobacteriales_D > Sanyastnellaceae > JAIBBG01. Next base: position 6,432 of record JAIBBG010000047.1, read on the forward strand.
GGAGCTTCCTCGCAAAACCTGAAGGTGTAGCGAGATACCTCGTTTGCAACGCCGATGAATCAGAGCCGGGAACATTTAAGGACCGCTACCTCATGCAGCGGATCCCACACCTCCTCATAGAAGGCATGATTGCATCTAGTTTTGCCTTAGGTGCACGCACATCATACATCTATATACGTGGCGAATATTTTTATGTCGCACGCATTCTCGAGCAAGCCATTGCCGAAGCATATGAGGCAGGACTTCTCGGAAAAAATATCCTCAATTCAGGTTTCGATCATGATTGTTATGTGCAGGTTGGTGCCGGTGCATACATCTGTGGTGAAGAAACTGCATTGCTCGAATCACTCGAAGGAAAGCGCGGTAATCCTCGCATCAAGCCACCATTTCCAGCAGTAGCAGGTCTGTATGGATGTCCTACCGTGGTGAACAATGTTGAAACCATTGCAGCGGTAGTTCCAATTATCCGCGATGGTGGTGCAGCTTATGCATCCATTGGTGTTGGAAAAAGCACAGGAACAAAATTGATCTCTGCCTCCGGTCACTTGAATAAGCCTGGTGTATATGAAATCGAGCTCGGTGTTCCTGTTGAAGAATTTATTTACTCGGATGAATATTGTGGTGGTATCCGCAACGGTAAAAAACTCAAAGCTGTAGTGGCAGGTGGATCATCAGTTCCGATTTTACCAGCTGATCTCATTTTGAAAACAGCCAATGGCGAACCACGATTGATGTCATATGAAAGTCTTGCCGATGGCGGATTTGCAACAGGCACAATGCTCGGTTCTGGCGGTTTCATTGCCATGGATGAAGACACGAGTATTGTCAAAAACCTCTGGAACTTCAGTCGATTTTACCATCACGAAAGTTGTGGACAATGTTCACCTTGTCGTGAAGGAACTGGTTGGATGGAAAAAATACTTCACAAGATTTTGGACGGTAACGGAACACTCGCAGATGTGGATCTCTTGTGGGACATTCAATCCAAAATTGAAGGCAAAACGATTTGCCCACTCGGAGATGCGGCAGCCTGGCCTGTAGCCAGCGCCATTCGTCACTTCAGAAAAGAATTTGAGGAGTATGTGAAAAACGGAAAAAACATCCGTGATGTGAAACACTACTACAGACTTAATAACCTCGTGGAAGTATGATCACTCGCATCAGACATATCCTGAGCTTGTGTTTACTCATGTTGAGTATGGCAAACTACGCCCAGTGGTTTGAATCCGTTCACAGCAAAGGAGAATTGTTTGGTGGCTGGGGTTGGAATCGAGCTTCATACACTAAAAGTGACATCCACTTCAAAGGCGATGATTACGATTTCACCCTGTATGAAGTCTTCGCCAAAGACAGGCAAACAGCATTCAAGGCAGATACCTATTTCGGTTTGAAAACCATAACCATACCGCAAACGAATTTGCGTTTTGGCTATTTTCTCAATGAGCATTTTGCCATAACGGGTGGTGTTGATCACATGAAATATGTGATGCAACAATATCAGAAAGTGAAGTTTTCAGGCAGTATCGATGATCCAAAATACGCTGCCATGGTTCAGGGAGATGAGATAGAGCTTTATCCAGAGTTTTTGAAATTCGAACATACCGATGGGTTGAATTATATCAACGCAGAACTCGAATACCACCAAGGCATTTTTCATTCAAAACCATTTAGTGTGAATACACTCGGAGGTGCAGGATTCGGAGCCATGTTGCCCAAGAGCAATGTGACTCTGATGGGCTATCCGCGCAATGATGAGTTCCATCTTGCAGGATATGGGCTTTCGGCCAAGTTTGGTGTTGAGTTGATTTTTTACAAATACTTCTTCATCCGTTTTGCATACAAGACGGGGTATATCAATATGTCTGATATCGTGACACGAGGAGAGAGCATTTCAGACAGAGCATCACAACATTTCTTTTTTGCACAACGAAATGGCATGTTTGGATTTATTGCACCCTTGAAGAAAGTAGAACCAGTTAGAACCAACGGAGCAACGCTGGAATAACCAGTAGTGCCCAAAACATAGAATTTATCATGGCAAAAGTTACCATTGATGGAATAACCATTGAGGTGCCGGATGGAACAACCATCCTGAACGCAGCACGCATGATTGGCGGCGACATCGTTCCGCCTACCATGTGTTATCACTCCAAGCTCAAAACAAGCGGAGGATATTGTCGCACGTGTCTGGTGAAAGTTTCTAAAGGCAGCGAAAAGGATCCGCGCCCTATGCCAAAGCCGGTAGCATCTTGCCGCACAACGGTGATGGATGGCATGGAAGTTCAAAATCTGCTTTCTCCTGAAGTACTTGAAGCCCGTGCAGGTGTAGTAGAATTTCTACTCGCTAACCACCCATTGGATTGCCCTGTTTGCGATCAGGCCGGTGAATGCGATCTTCAAAATCTCGCATATGAAAACGGAAAAATGGGAACGCGTTATGAGTTTCAGAAACGAGAATTTGAAAAGATAGATATCGGGGATAAAATTCAATTGCACATGACCCGATGCATACTTTGTTATCGCTGCGTAAAGACCGCAGATCAGGTGACAGATGGACGTGTTCATGGTGTATTGAATCGCGGAGATGTGAGTGAAATTTCAACCTATATCCAAAACGCCATCGACAATGATTTTTCTGGAAACATGATCGATGTATGTCCTGTTGGTGCGCTCACCGATAAGACATTCCGATTCAAAAGCAGGGTGTGGTATACCAAGCCTGTGGACGCTCACCGCGATTGTCCAAAATGTTCTGGTAAAGTTCGTCTATGGTACAAGGGAGAAGAAGTTCTTCGCGTCACTGGCCGAAAAGATCAATACGGTGAAGTACAAGATTGGATTTGCAATGACTGCAGATTTGAGAAAAAGAAAACGAGTGACTGGGTTATTGAAGGTCCGGCTCACATTCAACGTGACTCAGTGATTTCAGCCAATCATTATGAAAGCTTGAAGGCACTGAAAGCGACGATTGATCGCCAGCGCAAATCATTGCCTCATGGACATAAAACCACACTGGGTCACGGAGCGCTTGATCCTAACAACACACACTGATAGCACAACAGACAACTGAATATGGATTCAATGCTCATATATAAAGCTTTGCTCACTGTAGGGGTTTTTGCAGTGTCTCTTGGCATTGCGGCATACCTCACTTGGGGCGAAAGAAAATTAGCTGCGATTCTGCAGGATCGTGTAGGTCCCGACAGAGCAGGCCCATTCGGACTTTTGCAACCTCTTGCCGATGGTGTAAAAATGTTGATGAAGGAAGAAATGATTCCTTCTAAAGCCAATAAGTGGCTATTCATTTTTGGCCCGAGCTTCTTCATGCTTACCGCTTGCATGACAGGTGCCGTGATACCTTGGGGAAGCGGTATTACTGTGGATGGAGTGGTGTACCCATTACAAGTGACAGATATCAATATCGGACTACTCTATTTGCTTGGTGTGGTCAGTATTGGAGTGTATGGAATCATGATAGGTGGCTGGTCATCCAACAACAAGTATTCATTGCTTGGTGCACTGCGTGCATCCTCACAGATGATTTCTTACGAAGTGGCTATGGGTATGGCACTTATCGCATTGACTATGATAACCGGCACATTGAGTCTCGGGGAAATTTCTCGCCAACAAGATGCTGGTCTCGCCAATGTTGTTTATCAACCCCTTGGATTTCTCATTTTCATCATCTGTGCATTTGCAGAAACCAATCGAGCTCCGTTCGACCTTCCTGAATCAGAGAGCGAACTTGTTGGGGGATATCATACAGAGTATTCTTCCATGAAACTCGGTTTCTTCCTTTTCGCTGAATACATCAACATGTTTATTTCATCAGCGGTGATGGCCACATTGTATTTCGGTGGCTACAATTTCCCATTCCAACATGAACTGGGATTGGAAGGAAACACTTTGGCGATTCTGCAGACAGCTGCATTGTTCATCAAAATTGCGATTTTCATTTTTGTATTTATGTGGGTTCGTTGGACACTCCCTCGATTCCGCTATGACCAATTGATGAACCTTGGATGGAAGGTTTTATTACCATTATCCATAGCCAACATTTTCATCACAGGCATTGTGATGTGGGCTTTGGGAAAATTGAATTGATAGTGTTCTTCAAATAGAAGTTACGATAAAGAGAAAGATGGCATTAACAAACAGATCGAAACAAGTGACAGTGCGTGAGCTCACATGGAGCGAACGGCTTTATCTGCCAGCGATATTCAAAGGCATGATGATCACACTCAGTCACATTTTCAAACGGACTCCAACGGTAAAATATCCTGACCAGATCAGAGAGATGGCACCGGTGTACCGCGGTCAACACGTATTGAAACGTGATGAGGCTGGCGCAGAAAGATGCACTGCGTGCGGACTTTGTGCTGTGGCTTGTCCGGCAGAAGCCATTACCATGGAAAGTGCGGAGCGTAAAAAAGGAGAAGAGAGTCTTTATCGTGAAGAGAAGTATGCACGCATTTATGAAATCAATATGCTCCGCTGTATCTTCTGCGGACTTTGCGAAGAGGCGTGTCCAAAAGAAGCCATCTTCCTCACAGATCGCATTGTACCTTCTTCATTCACTCGTGGAGAAGAAGTGTTTGGCAAAGACAAATTGGTTGAACCTAACGATGCCCGCGTTGATGTAAGCAAACGTCAACGAAAGGAAGTACTGGAATTCAAGAAGGACAAAAAACATCTTCATAATCTCACTTATCAGGATGCACGTCCAAAAGTGACAGCCCATCATTAACAAAACAGAACAGGAACAAGTTATGTTATCAGAATACATTTTTTGGTTTTTGTCCTTTGTAGCGGTTTTCAGCGCCGCCGGTATGATCTTCTCGAAGAATCCGGTATATAGTGTGCTCTCGCTCATTGTGACATTTTTTGCCGTTGCAGGTCATTACTTCCTGCTCGGTGCACAGTTTCTTGCTGCTGTACACATCATTGTATATGCCGGGGCCATCATGGTTCTTTTCTTATATGTCATCATGATGCTCAATTTGAATGAGCTGGAAGAAGAGAAAAAATCCCTTTATACCAAAGCACTAAGTTTCTTTGCTGGTGGCGTATTGATGCTGGTGTTGATCGCTGTCGTTCGCAGAACAGAAGAATTACAGCTCATTCAACCAGCTGTTTACAATGCCGATTTGGGTCTTACCCAACACCTGGGCAAAGTGCTATACAAAGAATTTCTTGTACCATTCGAACTGGCCAGCGTTCTATTCCTGAGCGCAATGGTTGGTGCAGTTTATTTATCCAAAAAAGATCTGGCCTGATGCAATTATTTCACAACATCACGGTAAATCATTACCTCGTACTCTCGGCAGTACTATTCGGATTAGGTGCATTCGGTGTGCTTTTCCGCAGAAATGCCATCATCATGTTCATGTGCATTGAACTTATGCTGAATGCTGTCAATCTCACTTTGGTAGCATTTTCAAAAATGTGGAATCACACGGACGGACAGGTGTTTGTATTCTTCATCATGGTGGTTGCTGCGGCTGAAGTAGCCGTTGGCCTGGCCATTCTCATGATGTTATACCGCAACCTGCACACCACAGATACCAATGTGCTGAACAAACTCAAATTCTGATCCTGCCATATGGAAAAACTCGTTACGCTCGTCCCTCTCTTTCCTCTTGCCGGATTTCTATACATTATCTTTTTCGGGAAAGGATTCTCGAAAGGTTTTATCGGCACACTTGCCTCATCAACCATCCTTCTCTCTTTCATCGTTTCGGTGTTGGTTTTTACCACCCAAATGCATGGGGCACATCCAGCGGTAGTCAAAGTATTCGACTGGATTACGGCAGGGTCATTTAAAGTTGACTTTTCATTTTTGGTTGATCCACTTTCGTCGATATACCTTCTCTTCATCACAGGTGTTGGCTTCCTCATCCATGTTTATTCAACCGGATACATGCACGATGATGAAGGCTTCAGCCGCTTTATGGCCTATCTCAATCTCTTCGTCTTCTTCATGCTTATTCTCGTTCTCGGCGATAGCTATGTCACCATGTTTGTTGGTTGGGAAGGTGTGGGCGTTTGTTCATTCATGTTGATCGGATTCTGGTACAAAGACATGAAGAACAATGACGCTGCAAAAAAGGCATTCATTGTAAACCGCATTGGAGACCTTGGATTGATCATCGGTATGTGTCTGCTATTTGCATACACTGGCACATTGAAATTCGATGACTTGTTTATCAGTGGTAGCGATATTTCTGGCATTCCTGGTGGCGTTGCCACTGCAATAGGAATCAGCCTTTTTATTGGTGCAATGGGTAAAAGTGCTCAAATTCCTTTGCACACCTGGCTGCCTGATGCCATGGCGGGTCCTACACCGGTATCAGCACTTATCCACGCTGCGACCATGGTAACCGCCGGTATTTATATGGTTGCACGCAGCAGCGAACTTTATGCATTCAATGAAGTGGCAAGTCAAGTCATTGTATGGGCTGGCATCCTCACCTCTATCCTTGGTGCTACCATTGCGCTGACTCAAAACGACATCAAAAAGGTACTGGCCTACTCCACTGTATCTCAACTCGGACTCATGTTTGTTGCGTTAGGCATGGGAGCGTATTCTACCGCAGTTTTTCATGTGATCACGCATGCATTCTTCAAAGCGCTCCTCTTCCTCGGAAGTGGATCAGTCATTCATGGTATGGGAGGAGAACAAGACATCAGAAGAATGGGTGGTTTGAAAAAACACATGCCAGTAACGCATCTCACTTTTCTTATTGGCACGATTGCGATTGCTGGTGTATTTCCGTTCGCAGGATTCTTCTCGAAAGATCAAATTGTGGCAGTCGCATTTGAAGAAAACAAAATCGTTTTCATACTGAGCCTTATCGTAAGTGCTTGTACCGCATTCTATATGTTCCGACTTTATTTCCTCACTTTCCATGGTAAGTTCAGAGGAACCCATGAACAAGAACACCACTTGCATGAATCACCTAAATCCATGACTATTCCACTTGTGATTCTTGCAGCACTTTCTGTTGTTGGTGGATTCATTGGTTTGCCGCATGCCGTTGGAGAAGAAATGGGTATGCATTGGCATTGGCTGGATCACTTCCTGCAGGATGCAGTGGTGATGCCATCGATGCATATGACCATGGGAACTGAATTATTGCTGATGGTTATTGCTACAGTTGTTGCACTTTCATCCATTGCATATGCATGGAGCATTTACAAGAAGCGTGGTGTACTAGCAGATGAAGACAAAGACATGAAATCATCGGCACAAAAATTACTTTACAACAAATACTGGATCGATGAAATCTATGATACCATCATACGCAAACCTGTGGATCGTATCAGTGATTTCTTTGGAAAGTTCATGGAACCAAAACTCATTGATGGTTTGGTTGAAGGAACAGGTTCTTTGACCAAAGCCACCGGAGGTATTTTCCGTATGCTTCAATCAGGAAGTTTGTCGCTTTACATTTTTGTATTCATCATAGGACTCATCGCAATCCTTTTATCACTCTGAGAAAAATATGCTGACATTACTGCTCATAGCAATTCCCCTCTTCATGGCCGGTGCCATCTTCGTGATGGGATCGAAATCAGCCCGTCAGTTGGCCCTCATCACTGGTGTGGTAGAGCTACTGGTAACATTCGCTGCCATTTGGGTTGAAAAAAGCGGCAACAATCCCGAACTACTCACATTCAATAAACAATGGATTGGTCCTTTGGGTATTTCATATGCATTCTCATTGGATGGCATCAGTCTGGTGATGGTGTTGTTGACGACGCTTTTATTGCCTGTTATCATTTATTCATCATTCAACAAAACATTCAGAAATCCTCATGTATTCTATGGACTCATGTTGTTGATGATTGCATCGATGATAGGCGCATTCACTACCAGCGATGGCTTGATGTTCTATATCTTCTATGAATTCGCATTGATTCCGATATACTTCATGATCCTCATATGGAGTCACGCCGAAGGACGCGCTCGAATCACATTGAAATTCTTCCTGTATACCCTTTTCGGAAGTTTGTTCATGCTGGTATCGTTGCTATATGTTTATCAGCATTCGCACTCATTTGCGCTTGAAGATTTATATGCTGCAGGACAGGCACTCAGTGCATACGAGCAAGGTTGGGTGTTTGCTGGTTTCTTCATTGCGTTTGCAGTTAAAATTCCGGTATTCCCTTTTCACACATGGCAGCCCGCCACTTACAATGCCGCTCCAACTGCAGGCGCTATGTTGCTCGCAGGTATCATGCTGAAAATGGCCAGTTATGGTCTTATTCGTTTGGTACTGCCAATGCTACCTGAAGGAGTTGCTGAATACGGCACCTGGGCATTGGTGCTTGCTTCCGTCAGTGTATTGTATGCGTCAGGCATGGCTATCGTACAGAAAAAATTCAAATTGCTCATTGCATATTCTTCCATCGCACACCTTGGTGTACTCACCGCCGGTATCTTGTCCGGTAATGCCCAAGGTATTCAAGGAGGTGTAATGGAAATGCTCTCACATGGTATCATCACAGTAGGATTATTCGTTGTTTACGACATCATTGAATCACGCATGAGTCATGATGAAATGCACAGAATGGGTGGCATCCGTGAAGTAAATCCACAATTTGCTTTTCTCTTCTTCGTGATTGTCATGGGATCTGTTGCATTGCCGATGACAAGTGGATTTGTGGGTGAGTTTTTATTGCTTCTTGGACTCAACCAATACAGCACAGCATTGACCATTGTTGCCGGTCTCACTGTAGTTCTTGGCGCTGTTTATATGCTACGTTCATTCCAGGCGATGATGCTCGGCACGTCCAATGCCCACACGCAACATTTCGCACCACTCAATCAACAGGAAAAAACACTGTTGTATATCATCGTAGCCATGATTGTCATTCTGGGTGTTTATCCAGATCCAATCCTGTCACTCTCTAACCCTTCTGTTGAAACACTCTTACAAGGCATTCACTGATGAAAGAAATAATGATCATATCCCTTTTGGGTATCGTAATACTTGCAGTTGACCTGATTAAAATGCGCAAGCTGGTGTTACCTGTGACCATCGCAGGACTGATTGCTTTGCTTGGTTCATGCATCATGGATTGGGGACACCATGAAGTGCCATTTGCACAATATGGCGGCATGCTGCTGTTCGATAATTATGCTTTGGGTTTTACCATGGTATTTAGTGTACTTGCCATCTTCTGGTTTTTGATGACCAGCGATCAGTATGAACCTACTTCATCGAAAAAAACAGACCTCTATGCGTTGAGCATTTTCAGTATATGCGGTGCAGTCGTGCTTTCAAGTTATAGCAGCATGGTCATGTTATTCCTTGGTGTTGAGATTCTCTCCATTCCACTGTATGTGCTTGCTGCGAGTGATAGAAAAAACATCCTCAGCAATGAGGCCGGTTTCAAATATTTCTTTCTTGGATCATTGGCATCAGCAGTGATGTTATTTGGTATTGCCTTGATATATGGCGCTACTGGAACTTTCGATTTGCAGACTATCGCTACAACATTTGCAACAGGTAACTATTCCGGGTTGATGCTCACCGGCTGTATTTTGATATTGACGGGTTTCGCTTTCAAAGTATCAGTTGCACCTTTCCATTTGTGGGCACCTGATGTATATCAAGGCGCGCCAACAACGATTACGGCTTTCATGGCTACCATCGTAAAGGCAGCAGCATTCGCTGGAATGTACAGACTTTTTGCTACAAGTTTCCCCAATCATCCGCAGGTTGTAACTTCAATTATGGCCGTGATGATTGCATTGACATTAATTCTGTCCAACATCACCGCAGTTACTCAAACCAGTTCAAAGCGACTTTTGGCCTATTCAAGTTTGTCGCATGCTGGTTATATGCTCGGTTTTGTGATGATGTCAGGAAATGCGCCTGCGAAATACCTCATGTTCTATACATTGACATACGGGATTGCCAGCATGACATCATTTTCGATCCTCCAGCATGTGTCGTCGATTCAAGGAGGCGATGATAGTCGCGAAGCATTCAAAGGTTTGGTAAAACGGAATCCAGTGATGGCAGGAGCGATGACCGTTTCATTGCTCAGCATGGCCGGTATACCACCACTCAGTGGATTTTTAGGAAAGTATTATGCCATTACACAATTGCTATCAGGAGATTATCTTGCGTTGGTGATCATTATGATTCTTACATCGGCTATTGCAGCTTATTATTATCTCAGACTCATTGCCGCGATGTTCACACCGATTGAAAATGCAGGTCGCATCATGACCGGTGGACTTCAACGTGGAATGTATATCGTGCTCACTCTTCTTTTGCTGGTCACGTTTTTCGCGGCAAGTCTACTCGAGTTGATTGAAGTATAAAAAAGGACTTCATAAGCACAACCCCCATCAGGTTTTAATGCCAGATGGGGGTTGTGTTTTATCGTATGTTATTGTTCATGACATCTGAACCATCACGCATCGCTGAAATCGAAAAGAAGGCGATGGTTCTATCAAAATTCTATGCTCAACGCACTCCACTCCCCCAACTCCTAATTCATAATTCATAACTCATAATTCATAACTCATCATTCATAATTCATAATTCATAATTCATAATTCATAATTCATAATTCATAACTCTTAATTAATAAAGGTATCCCTGATCCCCCAGGTTTCCCCTTCTCTGAATTTTGAGATCCTGAAGGAGTGCTGATTTGATATTGAGTTGCACCATGTAGCTTTTCCGTTGTCCGAAAGGAACATAACTCGCAGAGAATTCCCAACAATGCAAGTCCCAATGCAGACCGAGATTCGTCGTGGTGAAATCCCTCAAACCAAAATCGCTGAACTGAAGCGTTTGATAGCGCGGATGGCTCATGTCATAGCCACTATTGAAACTCACTTTCCAGTATTTGAAAATGGTCATATCACCGGTAAATGTGAATGCTTGTTTGATGGCGAGTGTATCCATTTGCATTTCACGATCAAAGTTTTTGGTGAAGCGCAAATTGTAATTTAAAGTCAGATTCCATGGAATGCTGAAATCCACCATTTCGTTTTTGTTTTTTTCAATCAAATCCTTTTCTTCTGGAGTAAGTTCTTTATCGGCACGTTCTGGTTCCGATTTGTTTTTGCTTTGAAGTCTGAATCCTAATGCAAGATTGGTACCTTCCATACGCATCAGCTGATTGCGCGATTTCACCAAAAACTCATTGATCTCCCGACCATTGGTATCGCGGTCGTAAAAGCTGTATGTAGAGCTATAATTGAGCGTAATGTTTTTAGCAATTGTAGTAAATGCGCTCATGTTGAGATTGCTCAGATTCAACGAATCAGCCAGCGTGTTATAGCTTAAGGATTTCTTCCAACTATCGATCAATTTCACTTTGTTATACGTTGGCTTAGCACTTTTCTTATCACGAATTTTCGCTTCGAAATTGTTGGTCGAACTCCAGTTCAAATTCAGTTGTTCTCTTGAATCTGAGGGACGATAAGCCGCCACGTCAAATGGACTATATCCGATAAAATCACCATCCTGATCGAAAATGCCGGTGCTGAAATTGGCATAAGGAGAATAACTCGCTCCGACATTCCATTGCAATACATGCCGTATCGCTTTGATGGCACTGTTGTTTCCGAAATTGAATGTGCCATACACGCGAGTATTGAAATTGCCACTTGCACTCCAATTCAATGCTTGTCTCCAACCAAAAAGTGTATCCGATCTCAAAGTCTGTGCTACATCATCAAAGCTTTTGTCCACGTACTTGAAGGTGTTGAACATGGTACCCGAAATACTACCTGTGAGCGTGCCCACAACACCGGCTTTGAGAGATGATGAAGCTTGACCTTGCAAACGAAGACCATTGGTAGCGCGTCGATTCAGGTTTTCAATTTCATCAAACCTGAACATGGTTTCGTTTTCGCTTACACTATTGGTAAAATCAGCGGATGCGGTAAGACCAATATTGTCCAGTGTTTTTTTCAGTGTCGGAGAATTTTTAGCAAATCTTCCAAGTGTAATTCTGGACATATTGAAATTGAGAGCGGGTAATGTCACCTGTACATTTCTCGATTGGGTGTTTTGCGAATGCCCGGCGGTGACACCCATATTAAAAGGGGTATCGGCCCAGCGCTTGGTCCATTGTATACGCGAGCTGAAAGTGCTGCTCAGGAAGCTCTCTTGAGAAGTATTGAGATTATTCCTGAAATTGTTGAGTGATCCGAGGTTTACACTGGAAGAAAAAGTTGAATTAGGTCTCGCTTTTGGGTCTTGATTGTGTGTCCACTGCACATTAAAATTGACCGATTCATTATACGATGGCAATTCCGGAAATCCATTCTTATTGACAGTTCTCGAAATATTGAAACTTCCATTGTATTTATAAAGCTTCCTGTAATTGGTGACATTTCGAACGCTCCATGATCCGCGGGTGTACAAATCAAACATCAATCTGGTATCTGCGTATTTCCCCAGTGGCACATAATAGCCGAGATTTTGGATGAAATAGCCCTTTTCATTGCCATTGCCATATCCGGGAAGGAGAATTCCTTGCGTGCTTTCCTTTTTATTGGGAAAAAAACCGAAAGGCAGGGCCAGTGGCGTTGGAATTTTTCTGAATTTCAGATATAAGGGACCGGCTACAACCTTTTCATTCGGAATCACCATCGCCTTTTTCAATTGAAAATGATAGTGCGGATTATCCTTGTTGCAGGTAGTCAATTTGCCTTTTCCGACCGAAACCCAGTTGTTTTCAGCCTTTTTTGAAACCGAAGACAGCAAATAGGCATCCCCTTCTTGGGTTCTTACTCCATAACTGATACCCCGTTTTGACTTAAAGTTATAAGCAAGCGAATCTTCACTGAATTTATTTTCTCCCTCCGTAAAGCTCGCTTTTTCGACGACAGTGCCGGTGCTATCGCGTTTTCCAATGGCCTTGGCGGTGAAGTCAGCAAAGGAAAACTGAATGTAATCCGCCTGTACTTCCATATCGCCATATTTCACCCAAGCGGCGCCATAGAGGTGGATTCTTTCATGCACAACATCCACCACGGTACTGTCTTTGCCATAGTAGTCGATAGGCGAATCGAGGCCCAGGTCATCTCCTTCTACAATAGAATCCTGAACGGCTACGTTTATAGAATCGGAGTTTTGGCCGAAAGCATCGTTAGCCATTATCAACACCAGACAGGTGAAAACAGTGATGATCCTGCAAAACTCCACGTATGACGAAAAATATTTTTGTAACTCGCGAATTATACGGCCTCAAAGCTATGAATAAGCCAGCCAGCAGCACTGTACAGAATACCGCAAATCGGCGAGGTAAACGCCGCATATTGCTTTTTCTTGCGTCGGCCTTGTTTTTAATGGCCGCCACCATGCCCGAAAAGGCGGATGAATCCAGCTTCATTGTAGTTCTCGATGCTGGCCATGGTGGAAAAGACCCGGGTAATCTTGGAACCGGCAAAATCAAAAAAACAGAAAAGGATGTTTCCCTGGACGTCACCTTGAAAGTGGGACAATACATCACGGAAAATTATCCGGATGTCAAAGTAGTTTATACCCGAAAAGGCGATACTTATCCTGAATTGTACAAAAGGGTAGAAATTGCTAACGATGCGAAAGCCGACATGTTCATCTCGATCCACTGCAATGCCAACGACAACAAGGGCGCTTACGGTGTAGAAACATTCGTCATGGGCCTACACAAATCCGAAGAAAGTTTGAAAAATGCGATGCGTGAAAACGCTTCCATTTATTTGGAGCAGGACCATGCAGAACACTACCAGGGATTTGACCCGAATAATCCCGACACTTATATCATCTTGAGTATGCGTGAAAACGCTTACCTCGATAAGAGTATTGACCTGGCTAAAAATGTACAAGATCAATTCCGCACCAGAGTTGGCAGAAAAGATCGTGGGGTAAAACAAGCAGGTTATTATGTGATTAGTTTTACCAATATGCCAAGTATTTTGGTAGAACTCGGATTCCTCACAAATTCAGAAGAAGAAGAGTTCCTGCACTCCGAAGACGGTAAGACGTATATGGCTTCTGCCATTTATCGGGCCTTCAAAGAATTCAAGGAACAAGAAGACATTCGACGCGGACGAAAGGCTGCTGAAAAACTTGCAGAATCACCATCGGCTCAAGGAACAGTCAAAGAAAAACCCATCGAAAAACCAGTTGAACCGGCAGCACCTGTTGAGGATATTGTTTGGAAAGATTTACCCAAAGGCATCCGGTATCAGATTCAAATTGTAAGTTCGCCGAAACCATTAGACAAAAAGGGAAGTGAATTCAGAGGACTTAGCAGGGTTGATGAATTCAAGCAAAATAACGTGTATAAATACCTTGCCGGAAGCACCAACAGCTATAAAGAAGCGAAGAGGATGCAAGAATTTTTGAAAACAAAAGGATTTAAAGATGCTTTCATCATCGCATTTGAAAATGGCGAACGCATTGAATTGAGCAAGGCTATTGCACAAACATCAGAATAAACACATCATGAAAGTCAGCAGGGAATTTCTCATCGGAGTATTGGTTGTGGTATCCATCGCCCTGCTCTACCTTGGAGTAAACTACCTCAAAGGTGTGAACCTATTTCTGAAACAGCAGAAGTATTATGCGATCTATGAGAATGCCGCAGGACTTACAGCTTCCAATCCGGTTATCCTCAACGGATATAAAATCGGGATTGTGAGCGACGTTCACATGCACGAATCGGGCAATGGAACCATCGTAGCAGAAGTTGTGCTCAACGATAGCAAACTGAAGATTCCTGAAGATACCAAACTGGAGATCTATGATGCTGACCTATTCGGTGGCAAGGCCATTCAGATAGTATTGGGAAAAAGCGCCACACTTGCTGAAAACAAAGACACCCTTGCATCAGGAATTTCACTCGGCTTGACAGAAACCATCAAAAATGAAATTGAACCACTGAAAGAGAAAACATCCAAACTCTTTGCCGGTGTCGATTCTGTGATCAATAACCTCAATAGTGTTTTAGGAGGTTCACAATCTGATGGGCTTTCCAACATTTTTGATGATTTGAAAAAAACGATGTCCAATTTGGAGAGCACAACATCCAGCATCAACAAGACATTACAGAACCATAGTCTGGACAAGATCTTTGCAAATGTGGAATCCATCACAACCAATCTCAAGAACAACAACGAAACTTTGTCTCAGGCCATCAAAAATGCGGCACTGATCACCGACTCATTGGCCAAACTTAATCTGGCCGGTACATTGAAAAAAGTTGATGACGCATTACTTGGTGTTAATCAACTGACCACCGAAATCAACAGTGGAAATGGGTCATTGGGTAAACTCATCAAGACCGATTCATTGCATACAGAACTCGTTAACGCATCGCATAGTCTAGACTTATTGCTAAGCGACATGAGGGTGAATCCGAAACGTTATGTCAGCTTCTCCATGTTTGGCAAGAGCGAAGACAAATCAGAGTTTTCGAAGAAAGAACTGGAGGTGATTCGCGAAGAAATCGATAAGGCGCTCAAGGCAAAAACTGAAAAAGGAGAAAATTAATTTCCCATTTCTTTTTCATCCTTCAGGAAAATGTCTTCCATGTGAAGTGGGCGTTCATCCTTTCTCCATTTGAATTTTTCCAATCGGAATTTACCTTTATCCGACATCTTCATCGGAGTAAAAATAGAATTCGTTTCAGTTTCCATCCTGATTTTTTTCAAGGCATTGTCTTCGATGGTGATGTGAATGTTGGAACATTCACCTTTGTTCAATCCCATGGCTACAGGCTTCATCTTTTCTTCCTCCGTAGGAAAATAAATGAGTTGACCGTTGCCTTCCACATAGACTTCATGCAGATCATTATCGACAAACGTTCCGGTAAGTTTTCTGCCTTTGATTTGATTGAATTTTTCCCCCACAACAATGCTATCGCCTTTTGCTTCTGCATCAGAAATGATAAAGGCGTTGCCATTCACAAACAACTTGCTGAGTTTACCTCCTTTCATCCTCATGGAAATAGAATCACCTGTGATCTGATTTTGTTCACTCCACAAAATCGGATCATAAAACATTTGTAGCGTTGAATCCATGGAAGAATAGTACAACGAATCGCATTTACCCTGCAGATCTTTCTTGAACAGCTTTACACCATGAAAAGCATAGACATAGTCTTTGCCGGATGTATCACTCACAGAACGCAATGTATCCGCATGCATGAACAAAGAATCATCTTCGAAAATTTGTGTCATCAATGCATGACCGGTAACAAAACTCTGCTTCGTTTTTTCGTAGTGTTTTCCAAAATCACCGGAGATGATGTAATCATCCGTCGTATCTCTGATTTCCACATTGCGGAATACTTCACCGATTCCCGTTTTGCCATCGTAATACATACTATCGCCTTTCAGCGTTGTGGATTCCGAAGTGATGACAGCATTTTTACCAAAACGTGATTGATCCCTTTTTGTATTGTAATAACCATTTTCACAATAGATGCTGGTTTTGTCGCCAGTGATGGTTGTGGGTCCGAAAAACATGGTTACTTCTGAAACATCATGATACTGCATGGTATCGCAATTCACGGTATAATCAGGATTTTTCAAAACAACCTGATCCCGGAAATAAAACATATCTGTTTTAGAATGATAACTTCCCTTCTTACTGGTGAGTGTATTTTTATTTGCCGCAGAGGTAATTTTTCCACCACCTGCGTAATTGGCAATTTCAGTTTCCAGATCATAAGTGAGATAATCAGTGATCAGGTTCATCTCTCGATCGCGCATATTGACATGATTGCGCATCGTAGCCAATTGCAAAGCTTTGTCGAAATGCAAGAGGTCACCTGTGGCCTGATATCCTCCCGGTTCAAGAATTCTAATATTGCTAAAAGCATCAAAGTCTTCGTTGGCATATAGATACGCGCTGTCACAAAAAAATTGTGTGCCTTCGTATTCTAGGTGAACGTGTCCGATGAGTCGTTGTGCATCAATCAAACTTTGATCGTATTGCCAATCATCAGAGTGAATCAGTTTTACTTTTTTCTTGGGTGAGTTTTGCGCTGACGCATCACCGTTTGACCAAACCGAAATGAAGGCGATGATCACACAAGATAAAATATGTCTTTGGAAAAAATTCATGCGCAACGTTGTTCACGCTACTGTGAAAACTATGCCAACGCCTTTTCGCGCACAATAGTCTGTGTGCGATCTGGCCCCACACTTACCACAGTAATCGGAACACCGAGTTTTTCTTCGATATAAGCAATGTAGCCTGTAAGTGCATCCGGAAGTTCATGGTCATGACGCATACCTGTAAGATCCATTTTCCAACCCGGCAAATCGGCATAGACCGGTTGCACTTTAGAAGGATCGATATCGTATGGCAGATAATCGATGAGTCCTTCCGCAGTTTGATAATGAGTACAAACACGAATAGTATCGAAATCGCTCAACACATCGGCCTTCATCATGATGAGCTGCGTAACACCATTGATCATGCAAGCATATTTCATTTGAGGCAGATCCAGCCAACCACAACGACGAGCGCGACCAGTGGTTGAGCCAAACTCGTTGCCGACTTTGCGCATGTGTTCACCAGTCTCATCCGTCAATTCCGTTGGAAAAGGACCGCCACCAACACGCGTACAATAGGCTTTGAAGATTCCGATCACTTCTCCGATGCGCGCAGGAGCAATACCGATTCCTGTGCAAGCTCCAGCTGCCACCGTGTTGCTGGAAGTAACGAAAGGATAAGTACCAAAGTCGATGTCGAGCATAGAACCTTGTGCACCTTCAGCGAGTATTTTTTTACCTTCGAGCAACGCCCTGTTGACGTAATGTTCGCTATCGACAATGGTCAGTGATTTCAGAACGGCTACACCTTCCATGAATTCTTTTTCCATCGCGTCCAACTCACCTTCCTGTGGAGTATAAAACGCTTCAAATCCTTTCAGGAGGTGAATGTGCTTTTGTTTGAGCGCTTCGTATAACTGTGGGAATTTCTCATCCAACAAATCGCCTACGCGCAGACCATTCCGACCTGTTTTGTCCATATAACTTGGACCAATTCCTTTAAGGGTTGAACCGATTTTAGCTTCGCCTTTAGAGGCTTCGCTGGCGCGATCGAGTAATCGGTGGGTAGGAACAATGACGTGGGCCTTTCTGGAAATCAGCAAGCGATCATTTACCGGTACATTTTTCACCCGCAATGCCGCTATTTCTTTAGCAAAAACCACAGGATCAATCACAACACCGTTGCCAACGAGGTTGGTCACTGTGCTATGAAATATTCCTGACGGGATGGTATGGAGTACATGTTTGGTACCTTCAAATTCCAGGGTATGTCCGGCATTTGGCCCACCTTGAAAGCGGGCAATGATGTCATACCTGGGTGTGAGTACATCGACAAGTTTACCCTTGCCTTCATCTCCCCATTGCAAACCGAGGAGGATATCTACTTTATTGGTCACGTTCAAAGTTCAAAAAAATGGACGTGCGAAAGTACGGCAAGCCTTGCCGGAAGGGAAAAAAGTTAAGAACATAATCGAAAAATTCAGTCCAGCCGGGGGATTCTACTTTTTACGACGGCCGTAAAAATGCAAGGAATGGTGGTCTATTTCAATCCCAAAGATATCTTCCAAAGTTGCCTTGATGTTTTGTATGCGCGGATCGCAGAATTCGAGCACCTCATTGCTGTCTGTGAGGATGATATGATCGTGCTGTTGATTTTGGAAAGCCCGCTCAAACAAAGCGGAGGTTTGTCCGAATTGGTGTTTGCGCACCAGATTACAATCAATGAGGAGGTCAATCGTATTATAAAGTGTAGCCCTGGAAACGCGATACTTTTTGTTTTTCATCCGCAAATACAAGGTCTCAATATCAAAATGTCCTTTGTAATCGTAGATTTCCCTAAGAATAGCAAATCGCTCGGGGGTTTTCCGGTGTTTGTGTATTTCGAGATATCGGGTAAATATGTCTCGGACTTTGTCCTGAACCTGGATTGACATCAACGACGCAAAGTTAACGATGTGTTCCCTTGTTTTTCAATCGTTTCGTTATTGAAATTCACTTTCGATCCTATCCACCGTCAATACGCCATCCACAGCTTTCAATTTATCCATGAGCGAACTCAGGTGCATGGTATCATGCACGAGCACAATCACTTTTCCCTGGAAAATACCGTCTTTCGCTTCAAATGAAATAGCACGCATATTCACGTTCATATCCGTAGAAATGATGTTGGTGATGTTTTGCACGATACC
>JAIBBG010000048.1 GCA_019694805.1 Flavobacteriales bacterium
CAATCCTATTCGTCAACCCCACAAACTCCTCTACACTCAACTGTTCTGGGCGTTGATTGAACAAAACATCTGTTGTGTCGATGCCTGGAGGTAGCATTGATTTAAGGGAATTGCGAAGTGTTTTTCTTCTTTGATTGAATGATGTTTTCACGACTTGCTTGAAAAGTTTTTCATCACAACCCAATACATGTCCTGTTTTGCGTTTCATGCGAATCACTCCGCTTTTTACTTTCGGGGGTGGTATGAATTCGTTTTCATCTACTGTAAATAAGTATTCGATATCATACCACGCTTGCGCTAAAACGGATATGATGCCGTAATCTTTATTGCCCGGACCACTCGCAAAACGTATCGCCACTTCTTTCTGAAACATGCCGACCATCTCCGGAATATTCTCCTTGTAGTCGAGAATGCGAAATACGATTTGCGATGAAATATTGTAAGGATAATTTCCTGCAACCGCGAAATTTTCACCGAAGAATTTGGTGAGATCCATACGCAAAAAATCTTGCTCAAATATTCTTCCGCGAAGTTGTGGATAGTGTACGTTGAGATAATCCACACTTTCACGATCGATCTCTACGACTGATGTTTCAAAGGCGGTATTGGATAACAAAAATTTTGTCAGCGCTCCCATACCAGGACCAACTTCCACGACTTTTTGATAACCATCATGCAAGGTGAGCTCCGATGCAATGCGGGCACAAATGTCATCGTTGCGGAGAAAATGTTGGCCTAAGGCCTTTTTGGGTCTAACGTTCATGGGCTGGTTATCGGTCGCAAGGTATAGCCTTCTTCACAGAAAAATTTCAATGATTCTTCCAACGCAAAAAGCATATTCTTTTTGGCTTTCAAGCTATCGTGAAAAACAATGATGCTGCCATTGTCGATATTGCTCAAAACATTGGTCAAACATTTTTCAGGTGTAACCGCTGGATCAAAATCGGCGCTGAGTACCGTCCACATGATGAGCTGGTATTTTTTGCGCAATGCTTTGGCCTGTGACATGGTAATTCTACCATATGGCGGCCGAAATAATCCGGATTGAATGTGCTGTCCAGCACGAAGTGCATTTTTCAAGTAAGAGATATCACTCGTTTTCCAACCATCCGGATGATCCCAACTGTGATTACCTATACTATGTCCTTCATCCAAAATTCTCTGATAGAGTGCAGGATGTTCCACCACGTTTTTTCCCAAACAAAAGAAGGTGGCCTTGGCTTCGTATTTTTTTAGAATGTCTAATGCAACATCAGTTACTCCGGGTGTTGGTCCATCATCGAATGTGATGTACAACTCTTGCGCTGAAGTTGGAATACTCCAAACAAAGTCACGTGCCAGTGGCTTGACGAGTGATGGAGTGCGAACCAGATACATCAGTTCAGTGAATGAGCAAGTACACAGGACTTTTTATGCTTTACCGTTGCACCACCGGGTGTGAACGCCTCAAAATAAATAACGTAGATGCCGATGCTTGCCTTCTGTTTTTCGTCATTCAAACCGTCCCATGAAATGCTTCCTTCAGCTCCAAGCAATTCTCCTTTCATGAGATGTCGCACAAATCGACCTTCACTGTCATAGATTTTGATATCGCCGGCGTAGCCTTGTTCACTCAAATTCCAGGAAAATACGGCCACGTCCTGGTTGCCGTCATTGTCCGGTGAGAAAATTTCTGTCTCCACTGTGAATTGATCTTCTGTTCCCATGGCCAATTCGCTTTGAGAATTGATGTACCCTGGTGTTGCAAAGCCCGCAGATTCAGCAGCACTGTGCCAATTGGTGTTATCACTTGTCGGCCTATTGAAAGCAATTCTCTCCAATGAAACGCCATCATCTGAATTGAGCAATGGATATTGTAAATCGCTGGTGTAACTGAAATGATCGCTTTCTTCATTGGCTGGGGTCAATAGAAAAACATCATCCGAACTACTGAAATCTGCAATGCCTTCAACATCCCATAGTCTGTCAGTTGCAGCAGCTGGATAATATTGCACGAGGGTCGAAGTGTTTTTTCCCAATGCTAAATACTCGCCGGGAAACAATAAATAATTGAGTTCGGTGATGATGTCTGCGTTATTCATGAATCCACCTGTTCCATCTGCAATGCGCCAGTCTTTCAATGAAAGTATGCGCATCGAATTGTTGTAGATTTCAACGAAATCACTTCCACCCTCATAAGGATTGTACAATACTTCATTGATGATGATGTCTCCAGGTTGTGGAGTTTCTGCTAATCCAAATTTGTCTTGGATCAATCCAATACTGTTTTGCCAGCAATCGCTGATTCCCGCAAGTTCAAATTGATAGGTAACACCTTCTTCCATTTCTCCAAAGTATAGGATCAACATATTGTGTTCGTCACCGGTTAACACGGGATTGACGTTGTTTTGGTTTTCACCATTGACAGTCCAATCCATTCCAGCAAGTGAGTTTTCATCAATAGGCTCATCAAAAACAAGGGTGATGGATTCCTGTGGTTCTCCTAATATGTACTGTAGTATTGGCGCTGTGACATCCGGTGTGGTATCGTATACAGAATTTCTTTTTCCTGCTGATGTACCATTGGTATTGAGACACGCATGCCAATTGTCCGAAGAGCTGCAAGGATCGAGCGGATTGACTAACTCCATGGAGTAACCACCATCTTCTTTATTGACATCGTGGTAAAATGTTTTGTTGTAGGTCACCTCATCTAATATCCCATTATTACCCACTATGGAAATCGTTGTTCCACTTTCGAACAAGGATGGAAAATCAGTCATGAATCTTGTAACCGGATATGCAAAAAAAGCAAGTGGGTCACTATCCGCATCTGTGATGATGATGAATGAATCAGGATAAATAATGACCTGCTCAGTAAAATATCCATCATTCACATTGATTTGGGATAAATCAATGATGTGTGAAGTGGTGTTATACAATTCGATGAAATCATATTTTGGACTTGCGTCTTGTGAGTCTGAAGAACCATCGGCCATGATTTCATTGATGATGATATCACCCGGTTCCGGTTCAATGCCTATCAGAAATTCCATGATAACGGGATTTACTGGATTGCCATCGCAATCCGTGAGACCAGTAATGTTCAATGTGTAGAGAACTTCCGGAGTGAGTGCAAGAGTGGTGTTGAGAGTGAGTTGATCGAGGTCGCTATTCCAACTATAATTTTCAATACTGTTTCCAGGTGATAGCGCCGCATTCATATTCGATGTGGAACTGGTTTGCATCGATTCTGAAAACCTGATGTAAAGTTGATTTTCAGAAAGTGCACCGTGTCCGGTTACATAAGGATCTCCATTAGGTGTTGTATTGTAAACGGAATTTTCTACTCCTGCAGTGCCGCCGCTTGTTGAAGTACTTGCTTTCCAATTGTATGATCCACTACAAATAGCAAGTGGATTGATCCGTTCCAGTGACCAACCGCCGTCTATCTTGTTCTCATCTTGATACCAATCTATCGTATAAGCTACTTGATCGAATGTGGTGTTGTCATCTGCAAGGGTCAGTGTCATGGCAGAATTGGTAAGACTGGGGAATGAAGTCATGAATTCGGTATTCGAATAGTTTTCGAATGCTGCTTCATCATCTATGTCGGCAACAATGATGAAACCATTGGGTTGAATGAAAGTTTGTGTGGCAAAGTATCCTGAGTTCACCTGAAGTGAAGTGATGTCCAATAGGGTGGATGTGTTATTGCGCAATTCAATGTACTCGGCTGCTGGCATGCCAATCTGTGGATCAGGATCTGCCATGATTTCGTTGATGATCACATCACCGGGTTGTGGTATGACGCCTATGGTAAAATCAATATTGGCAGCCACGATCTCATTTCCACTGCAATCCGAAATACCGTTCATCACAAGGGTGTAAGTATTGGGTGCGACCAATTGTTGTTGCAATGTGAGAGAAACTTGATCGAAAGTTCCATTCCAGGTAGCCGCTGAGATAGAGTTGAATGGTAAGACATTCCATGTAGGTAATTCGAATCCACTGATGTCCATCGATTCTGAAAATGTAACCAGAATGGAATTGGAAGAAGTCACTGCTACTTGCAATACAGTTGGTGATGTGGTGTCTGCGGCGTTGTTGTAAACTGAGTTTTGTGCTCCTGGTGTTCCTCCTGTATTGCTGATGCTTTCGCTCCAATTTGATGATGTTTGACATGGTAACATAGGATTGATCAATTCAAGTGTCCATCCTCCTTCGAGTTTTGATGGTGTATCAAACCAAGTATCAGAATAAACCACGATGTCTATGATTTCTCCATTATTGTCCAATAGGGTCAAACTATCACCGGCATTGCTGAGTGCAGAAAACGAAGAAATTCCAATCACATCGCCATAAGTAGTGAACTGTGATGCATTTCCTTGATCACAGAGTATGACGAATGCTCCCGGAGCGAGGTTGAAAGCTGGAAGTGTCTTTACGGTTGTGGTATTAACCAGTGACCAATTGCTCAGATCAAATGCATCTGTGGGGTGGGTGTTGTATAGCTCTACGAACTCTGCTTCAGGCAAGGAGTTGGAAGGAGTCGGATCGGCAAGAATTTCGTTGAACACTACATCTCGATATGATGCAGTTGCGGATTCAAACCATGTAAAATCTGCACTTCCACTGATGAGTGTATTGCCGGTTATGTCGAGAATATCAGTGGCCGTGATGGTGTAGTTCTGATTGATCACAAAATCTGCATCAAATGTGAGATGAACCAATGCATGATTGGAACCATCGAGCAATGCACTTGATGGATTGCCCACGCCGGATATCACATAGTTACTCGTGTTTTGTGCTGCTGTTATCTGAAGCGCCTCGTTGAAAAGTAAATCAAGGGTATTGGAAGAAATTGCCGTCGCACTGATGAGTTCTGGTGGTGTAGTATCCACGAATATTTCACCAGCGTATATATCATCGTAATAAAATTTCGTTGCGTTCGATGAAGTATAGGTGCAAATGATACTGAAGTCGGATGATGTGTTGTAGGTATTGTCATTAAAAGTGGCTTCAGTTTGGTAGTTGGTTCCACCGGCTGGATCAATTCCAATGGTCCAGTTTCCTGCGTTGTCAGTTGTAATGCGTATGCCAATTTCAAATGAAGCAGATATGTCTGTTGTCGTGGAGGCAAGCAATGTGATACTTGTAGCGTCATCACGATAAATCCTGACCACATCTGCTGATAAGGCTTCACCAAGTTTGAGATAATAACCATGCACACCGGCGCTGGCGTTGCCAGTATAGCCCGTTGCCGGTGCATCAGCAGCAAAATATATACGACCCTGATTTGAGTCACTGCCTGAGAATGTATGCTTGGCATGAAGATGCCACTCTTTGCTTTGAAGGTTCGCAAGAACACAGGGTGTGGTAAGATGAGATTGTGTTACTACTGGTGAAAAATCATTCAGTTGTAACTGACCTGAAGTGTTAACAATAAAATTTTCTGTGTTGCCTGTCCATGCAGGATTACTTGTGAATTCGTTATCATCGAACTGATCTTGTAACTGCGCCTGCGATAGCTTGTTGGTGAAAATGAGCACCATACCAGCAGCAAAAGCCAGCAGACGCTTCATATCAAAATGCCATTTCTTCATGTTTCAAACATAGGATAAATCCATGATTCGAAGAATATTCTGTGGTTACCTTATCGTATTCCATTTTATTTTGCGCCACTTATCTCAATTCCTATGAAAGTTGCCGTAGTTGGGGCCACCGGATTGGTAGGCACCAAAATGCTCGAAGTTCTGGCTGAACGTCGTTTTCCCGTCACTGAACTCATTCCGGTTGCATCTGAAAAATCTGTGGGAAAAGAAATTTCCTGGGGCAACAAAAATTGGAAGGTGGTGGATATGAATACGGCCATTGCCATGAAACCCGCTATTGCACTTTTCAGTGCAGGAGGTTCGACGAGTTTGGAATGGGCACCAAAATTTGCTGAGGCTGGCACAATTGTGATCGATAACTCATCTGCATGGAGAATGGATCCGGGTAAAAAACTCATCGTTCCGGAAATCAATGGAAGTGTTTTAACAGCTCAGGATAAGATCATCGCCAATCCGAATTGTTCGACCATTCAAATGGTGATGGTGCTCAAGCCGCTGCATGACAAATACCGCGTGAAGCGTGTCATTGTTAGCACCTATCAAAGTGTGACAGGCACCGGCAAAAAGGCTGTGGATCAGTTGATGAACGAAAGGGCTGGTGTGGAAGGTGAAATGGCTTATAAATATCGGATCGACATGAATCTGATTCCGCATATTGATGTTTTCCTCGAAAATGGATACACCAAAGAGGAAATGAAAATGGTTTTGGAAACCAAAAAGATCATGGGCGACGATGGTATTCAGGTTTCACCAACTTGTGTGCGTGTACCGGTGATGGGCGGTCACAGCGAATCATGTAATATTGAATTTGCTTCAAAACCTGATCTGAAAGAAGTGAAATTATTACTTGGGTCATATCCTGGATTGGTTTTGGTCGATGACCCATCGGCTTTTGAATACCCAATGCCTTTGATCCATGCCCACAACAAGGATGATGTCTTTGTGGGCCGATTGCGATTGGATGAAACGAACCCAAATGCAATCAATTGTTGGATTGTTAGCGACAATCTTCGCAAAGGTGCAGCTACGAATGCCGTGCAGATCGCGGAATACATGATGAGCCATCAACTAGTCTGATTTTTAGGCTAACGTTAAATTCTGACAGACCTTGTCATCACAGGGATAATTGATTAATTTCGTCTCGACTTGCAAGGTCACATGGATCCCCATATTGGGATCTTTTTTTCCGTACAAGTCTCCTTCGAGTATGAATTCCAAAGTAAACATCAGTCTTCTGATTGTGATGGTGCTGCTGTATTGTACCGTTACGTTCGCTCTGACGGTGAGTCTTTTCAAACCCGTTGAAAAAACTCCCGTGACATCCAACTCTGGTGTTACAAGTGAGCCCAAGTTTTGCGATTTCGATATTCGGCGATTGCGGACGAAAAGGATGGTGCATCCCATTCCACTTGTAGAGTCAGAGTGTCCGAGCAATTCACTTGATCAAGTAAATAAGACTATCGCTACCACGATACAACAGTACATTGACGAGTCAAAAGCTTCACGCATTTCTTGTTATATCAAATTAATGGAAAGCAATGAATGGACTCATGTCAATGTCATTGATTTTTTCAATCCCGGTAGTATGATGAAGGTGCCTATAATGCTGAACATTTTGCAAACAGCGGAACAAAGGCCCTCATTCTTGGATGAAAAATTGGAGGTTAGGGAAATCATGCCGGTTCCGGGTCGCAAAACAGGACTCTTTTGATGGTCGGTCATAAATATGCTATTCGAGATTTATTGGAAGCCATGATCTTACACACCGATAACGATGCTGCCGCCTTAATTGCAAAGCAAGTGAATAGTGCCAATTTTGAGAACATGTTTGAGGGACTCGGTATGAAAGCACCCGAGTTTGGCGATGCTGATTTTCAAATTTCCGCCGATGAGTTCGCCAGAATTTTGAGGACGCTCCATAATGGTCCCTTGTTTTCTTTGGACAATTCGGAATTTGCACTGAACTCGCTTACAAGATCAGCTTACATTAATGATTTGGTCAAGTACATTCCACCGAATGTCCAAATCGCTCATAAGTTTGGTAAACGTAAGGTGATGGTGGATACTGAACAGTTTCACGAATCAGGAATTGTTTATCTCAATGATCAAGCCTATGTGGTGTGTATTATGACTGAAGGTAAAGATCCTTCATAATTGCCTGAAGTTGTGGCAAGATTATCTGGTGTGATATATAATGGTATATTGGATTATTACGCTGCAAATAAGTCTTCATAGGATTAGTAGAAATAAGTGAATATTGGATTTAAAAGAGAATGAATCAGAAGAATTTTGTTTTTGCATTGGTTGCTACAGTTGTACTGAGTGTTTCGGTAACATATGCTATAACCCGATGGATGAATTCATCGTTGCCGGACGTGGAATCGGCTATACCAACCACTACTCCCCAATCGAATGAGCGAAATGTTTTTTGTGAGGTGGAATTGTTGCATGAGTCACAATATCAAAAAATCAGACCTCTTCTATTCGCTGAAAATGCGTGTGAAAGTGATGAACTTTCGGGATTGAAGAAAAATCTATCTGATGCTATTTCAAAGAAAATGACCAATGGCGAAGTCACACGATCTGCCGTCTATTTCAGGGATCTAAATCATTCAGCTTGGACTTCTGTGAATGGCACTGAAACGTTTCACCCGGCTAGTATGCTGAAGTTGACTGTCATGATGAATGTACTGAAAATTGCAGAGAACAATCCGAACATTTTAATATCGAAGTATAAAATTGATAAGAGCTTAGATCTCAAAGAACTTACGCCTCCTTCTCAAAGGTTAATTCTAGGTAAGGAGTACACCGTTATGGAACTTCTGGAAGCAATGATGAAACGTAGCGATAATGACGCAAATGCTCTTCTGCATAAAATCATGAATTATGATGTTTACACTGAAATGTTTGTGAACCTGAATATACCTGTGCCGGGTCCAAATGATTTTTACTATGAAATGAATCCTATGGACTTAGCTAAATTCTATCGACTCATTTATCATGCTTCATATCTCAATCGCAATGCATCTGAATATGCTCTGAAACTGATGGTTGATTGTGAGTTTAAACAGGGGCTACAGAAAAATTTACCAAAAGGTGCAGATATCGTCAATAAGTTTGGTGAGCGCATGACGGTTGATGGGTTATATCAATGTCATGATAGCGGTATAGTTTATCTCAATGGACAAGCATACCTCTTGGTCATCATGACTGAAGGAAAACAATTTGATCAGCTCAAAAATGTAGTAGCAGACTTGTCGGGTATTTGTTATGACTATCTTCTGAAAGGCAAGTAACCTTATTTCACGGTATCGCCGGCATTCATGGATTTTTCAGGCTGCACTATGGATAAACCTAAAGTCTCATTTCCAGCCATGAGTATCATCCCCTCACTTTTGATGCCTTTGATCGCTCGTGGCGCGAGATTCGCAAGGAACAAAACAGTTTTGCCAACAACTTCTTCCGGCTTGTAATGCTCAGCTATACCACTCACCACTGTGCGTTTATCTGCTCCTGTATCTACAGTAAGTTTGAGTAATTTTTTTGTTTTAGGAACATATTCAGCTTCGAGGATTTTCACCAAACGAATATCCATTTTCTGGAATGATTCGAAATCGATGTTGTCTTTGATGGGTTCAACGACCGATACCTGTGATGCTTTTTTACTGGCTTCCAATTTCGCCATTTGTGCACCCACAATTTCATCAGTTACTTTCTCAAAAAGAATTGGCAAACTTCCTATGGTATGACCAGTTTGCATAAGTTCACCTTGACCCAGTTCATCCCAGGAACACCAGTTGACGCGAAGGGCTTCCCTTATTTTTTCTGAAGTAAATGGTAAAAAAGGTTGAAGACAAAATGCAGCGTCAGCAACAAAATTCAAACAACTGCGAAGAATGCGTGCAGTTGCTGCGGCATCTGATTTCACCAATTTCCATGGCTCGGTTTCTGTCAGTAATTTATTACCTGCGCGTGCAATGTTCATCGCTTCGGCTAAGGCTTCACGGAATCGGAATTCTTCTATTTTTTTTCCAATCTGCTGGTACGATTCAAAAGCTTGTTTGCCCGCATCTTCCTCTGCTTGGGTTGGCGTACCGCTGATTTCTGGCACAACTCCGTTGTAGTATTTATGCATCAACACAAATACGCGGTTAATGAAATTTCCGAGGATGTCAGCCAATTCATTATTTACCCTGTCGCGATAATCTGACCATGTGAATTCGCTGTCTTTCTGTTCGGGCATGATGGATGCCAGTACATATCGCATTTCATCTTGTTTGCCTGGAAACTCCTGAAGGTATTCATGCAACCAAACTGCCCAATTTCTTGAAGTGGAAATTTTATCTCCTTCGAGATTCATGAACTCATTGGCAGGTACATTGATGGGCAAATTGAAACCTCCATGCTCTTTCAAAATAATCGGAAAGATGATGCAGTGAAATACAATGTTGTCCTTGCCTATGAAGTGAATGACTTGGGAATCGTCACTCTTCCAATAATCTTCCCAGTTGCGTCCTTTTTTTTCTGCCCATACTTTGGTATTTGTGATATATCCTATTGGTGCATCAAGCCAAACGTATAACACTTTTCCTTCAGCTCCTTGCAAAGGCACTGGAACTCCCCAATCAAGATCGCGTGTCATGGCTCTCGATTGCAATCCTCCATCGATCCAACTCATGCACTGACCAACAACATGGGCTTTCCAAGTTTTAGGATCATGATGTTGTTCATGATCAAGTTTGCCTTCGGAAATATATTCTTTAACCCATTGCTCATGATGGGCCATGGGTAAATACCAATGAGATGTCTCTTTCAGCACTGGTTTACTGCCACTGAGTGTGGAATGTGGATTGATGAGATCTAATGGTGAAAGCGTCCTACCGCAATTTTCACATTGATCTCCATATGCGCGCTCACTCGCACAGTTTGGGCACGTACCCATGATGTAGCGGTCCGCAAGAAATTGTTTCGCTTCTTCATCATAATATTGTTTCGATGTCTCTACTTCAAATGATCCTTTCTTCTCGAGATGAAGGAATATTTCCTGCGACATTTGATGATGTTCAGGTGAAGATGTGCGATGATACTCATCGAATGCAATGCCGAAATCTTCAAATGCCTTCTTCATGATGGCATGGTAGTGATCAACAATCTCTCTTGGTGTTTTTCCTTCCTTCTTTGCCCTCAATGTGATGGCAGCGCCATGTTCATCCGATCCACAGATGAACGCAACATCTTTTCCCTTTAAACGGAGATATCGAACGAAAATGTCGGCATTGAGATAGGCTCCGGCAATGTGTCCAATGTGAAGTGGCCCATTTGCGTAAGGAAGGGCAGATGTCACTAAATATCTTTTCGGCTCTTTCATGTCTTCTTAATAAGGCAATTTCGTGAATAAGTTTTTAGTGCTTCTGAGCATTGCGCACTTGTTCACTGGAAATTTGCGGCCGCAAGATAGTTTTCAGATGGATGTAATCCGGCCTTCGTTCCTCAAATCTGGTGATACCATCGCAGTTGTTTCCACTGCAAGATGGATTTCCGAAGATGTTTATGCTGCAACAGCGGCTCTTTTCTCATCGTGGGGATTCAAAACGAAACGTTCAGAAAACCTATTTACCCGTCAATTCCAGCTGGCCGGTGACGCGAAACAACGTAGACAAGCGCTACAGGATGCCTTAGACGATCCCGAAGTGAAGGCCATTGTGATTGCACGCGGCGGATATGGCACCGTGCATATCATCGACGAACTCGATTTTAGTCATTTTAGGAAAAACCCCAAATGGATCTGCGGATATAGCGACATTACCGTTCTTCATGCACACTGCAATTCGGCTGGCATCGCTACCATTCATTCAACCATGCCGGTTTCATTCGGAGTTGCAACACCGGAAGCACTGGAGACACTGCGTCAAGCTCTTACCGGTGAGCTGAATGAGATATGTTTCGGTCAGACATCAAGCCTTCCCAACTTTCCTACATCTCCGCTGCCTGTGTTGGGAGGAAATTTGTCTGTTCTGGATAGTCTTTTGGGTAGTGGCTCCATCAATTTTCAGCAAGATCATATCCTGTTCATTGAAGATGTGGATGAAATGTTTTATCACATCGACCGCCTGATGATGGCGCTCAAACGTGCTGGTGTTTTTAGATTTACCAAAGCCATTCTGCTCGGCGGTATGACCCAAATGAAGGACAATACCACGGAATTCGGATTTGAAACCCAGAATCCATGGGGACATGATCCGCGTACTACTGTTTTTGCAATTGCCAATTCCTTGAATATCCCGGTACTTGAACATTTTCCAGCTGGACATCAAAATGACAACAGGGCCTTTTACCTCAATGTTCCAATTATCCTGAACAAAAGGGGACAGGAATGGGTGCTGACATTCCAACAATCCTGATATCATAAGTTTATTTTTTCTGTTCAGTTTCAACTTCTTCAGGTTGAATTTTTACCATACCCGTGAAATATTTACTTTTGCTAAGTGTAAAAAATACACTAAGTGGCTATATACACACTTGACATAGAAGACGATTATGAGTTCGATGTGATCGGAATCAGCAGTCATGAAAAGCCATACAGGCTTGCCTGGTCATTGAACCGGGGCATGAATTGGATGATGTCGAGAAGAGAAGACCTTACCGTACCTCAAAGAAATGCAGTGTCTGGCCATGCCCAATTCCGGTACAACCATCCAAACGATACTTCCGTGATCACTTTGATCGATAACAAGACCTCGGAAGGATTGTTCCTACCGGAATTGAGTCAGTTTGACTTCATTCTGAAACTGGAAAACATGCGATTTGGATGTGATGACCATATGCTGAAAAAATTGCGAAATTGTGCATTTGTCATTACCGCATTTCCTCTACAGATTGAAAAATTGAAATCAAAGCAAAACTTGATATTCGAACACAGGTAAATCACCATGACGATAACAAAAACAAAAATTGTGGCCACCATTGGTCCGGCCAGTAGCAGTAAGGAAGTGCTGAAGAGCATGATTCAGAATGGACTTGATGTAGCAAGATTGAATTTTTCCCACGGAGATTATGCAGATCACCAGGCAGTGGTGGAAAATATCCGTGCCATCAACGCAGAATTGGGAGCCAATACTTCGCTGCTCGCAGACCTTCAAGGTCCGAAACTACGGGTGGGTGAAATGCAAAACGGCTCCGTAATGTTGGAAGCTGGTAAGAAAATAAAAATCAGTACCGTTAAACAAATCGGCACAGAGGATGTCATTTACACCAACTATAAAGAGTTCGCTCAAGATGTGAAGTCAGGTGAAACTGTGTTGCTCGATGATGGTAAATTGATGTTGAAAGTTCTGAGCACAAATAACACCGATGAGGTTGAATGCGAAATTGTACAGGGCGGGCCATTGTCCTCCAGAAAAGGCCTGAATCTACCGAACACTAAGGTGTCTCTTCCTTCACTTTCTGAAAAGGATATGAAGGATCTTGAATTTGCGTTATCACAGAATGTGGATTGGATCGGACTTTCCTTCGTGAGAAATGCTGATGATGTAGTAGCCTTAAAGGACATCATTGCCAAAGCAAACAGGCACGCTAAAGTTGTAGCGAAAATTGAAAAACCGGAAGCAGTAGATCAAATTGATGAAATCATTCGCGTTACAGATGCAGTCATGGTTGCACGTGGTGACCTTGGTGTGGAAATTCCACTGGAAACAGTGCCTCTTATTCAGAAAAAAATTGTTCTGAAATGTGTGTCAAATGCGAAGCCTGTAATTGTCGCTACTCAGATGATGGAAAGTATGGTAACGAATGTCACTCCAACACGCGCAGAAGTTACCGACGTGGCAAATGCTGTTTTAGATGGTGCGGATGCTGTCATGCTGAGCGGTGAAACTTCTGTAGGTAAATATCCCGTGGAAGCAATTCGTATCATGAATAACATCATCAGAGAAGCAGAAAAATTTGATGGCTTGTATTACCATGAGGAAATGCCAACCGAAGTAGATGAGCAACGATTTATGACCGACAGTATTTGCTATAGTGCATGTCGCCTCGCAGCAAGGGTAAAGGCAACTGCGTTAGTAACCATGTCATTCAGCGGCTACACCGGTTACCGAATTTCGTCATGGCGTCCCAATGCCAATGTCTTCGTATTTACAAGTAATAAAAAAATCCTCACTCAAATGAATCTGGTGTGGGGTGTTAGGGCTTTTCATTATGATAAAATGGTGAGCACAGATCAAACAATAGCAGATATCAGATTCTTTTTGAAGAAGAACGGATATTCCAACGAAGGTGATTTCATCATTCACCTCGCATCTATGCCTATTGCAGAAAAGGGTATGACCAATATGATCAAGTTGAGCAAGGTGTAATTGATCAACATCAGAAGGATCTCAACCCAAATCATGCCGTCGAAATCTATTACAGCGTTGAAAGCCTTCAATGACGGTCACCCCATTTCATAACCTCATGGGGCGCTCGTCCTTTTTGGCTTTCAGCACTTCATCACGATCCCGACTGCATGATTTGGGGTAAAAAAAATCCCTGTGAAAACTCACAGGGATTTTTTTTATTTGTTTTTTGTGACAAAACGATAATCGATTCTTCGATTCTGTTCGTGTTGCTCTTCATCACATTCCACGCCATCTTTGCATCCATTGCTTGGTCTACTTTCACCATAACAATGTGCCTGTAATCTCTCTCTGGATATGCCTTTGAGAATGAGATATTTTTCTACGGTTTGTGCGCGGTCTACTGATAATTTTTGATTGTATTGCATGGATCCGCGGCTATCAGTATGTGATTCAATGACCAATATCCATGATGGATTTTCATTCATCAATTTAACCAATCCGTCCAACACACGATAATATTCTTCACTCAATTCGGTGGATTTATAACTAAAGATAAATTGATTGAGATTCATCGAGGCCAGGTCTATTTCCACATTGGCGAATGCAGATGCTATCTCTGGTTTCGGTTGCGGATGCAGAAGCAATTGTATTTTTTCAATTTGAATTCTGGGATACTCTTCTGATGGTAACATCTGAGTTGCTTCTGTATACGTCAATATACTTTGAGCATATTCTTTTTTGCTGAATTGTTCATCAGCTTTGATGATGAGGTTCTGATAAATATGTCTAAACCTGTTGAGCTCTTCTTCTTGTCTTATTTTTTTGATTTTTTCTATTTGGTCTATGGGATATTTCGACATAGGCTTCAAAACCAGACCTTGCTGATATTTTGAAAGCGCACTATCCAAGTCACGATGTGCATATAATTTATCTGCCGCTTCAATCAATTCATAATATGGCGAAATTCTCTCATCTTCTTGATGGATAACTTCCGCGTGTGCATCAGTTATTGTTGTTGATTCTTCTCTCAAATCCACAATGGGTTCTACTGGCAAGCCTGCAGGCTCAGGAGCCATTTCTAAATCTTCCATACTCAGATTCGAAATTGATTTTACCAACTGTTTTTCGTTGTTCGATGCAAGTGAAACTGCACCACGCGATTCTACCTTTTTGAGCGCAATGGTGTTTGTTCCCAGATTGACATAAGGGTCATTGATGTTTTCCGGAGCATGATAACTCAACACACTTGAGTCTGAAAGATCGAACATAGGATTTGTGAGTGAAATTTCAATAATTTCTCCTTGCCCAACCGATATTTCGAATCGTTCATGTTCATCCAATTCTTGTTCGTAGCTCGATCCATTGGAGAGGTTCATGATTTTTATTTTTTCTCCAGCCATAGATACCTGCGGATCATCTGCTTTGATCAATCCGGCAAGTGTCATTTTCGTGATCGTGATGTGTTCGTAGAAATAAATGTTATCATCGCCATTCCCCGCACGGTTGGAACAGAAATATCCGTTGTCTGAATCTTTATCATAAACAAGAGCAAAATCATCCATGCAGGAATTGATCGGTGATCCCAAGTTCATAGGCTTTGACCATATACCATTTTCCATCACACTTTTGAAGATATCGAGACCACCAAGACCGGCATGCCCATCTGATGCGAAATACAAGTTGTTGTCGTCACCGATGTATGGAAACATTTCATTGCCCGGAGTGTTGATGACTGGGCCTAAATTGATGGGCGCGGACCATCCACTTCCTGTTTTGAAGCATTGGTAAATATCACTTCCACCCGCACCTCCTTCGCGTGTGCTTACGAGATACATGGTTTGCCCATCTTTTGAAACACAGGCATGTCCAGTGGAAAAACCATCGCCATTGAATTTCATTTCTTGTGCTGATGTCCATTCGCCGTTCTGAAAATCCGCAGCATAAATCTTAAGATTCACATTGCCGTTTTTATCTCGTACCGGTTTACCATTGCGGATATTGTTCCTCGTGATGTATAACCGATGTTCTGAAAAGCTATAAAAAACTGGACCATCATGGAATTTGGAGTTGACCTTCTTATCCAATTTTTCGGGATGGTTGAGTTCTTTCAGATCACTGAATTCACAGAGATAAACATCCAAAAATGGCGATACCTCCTGTGTTTTCCCATTCTCAAGATTGACCGCTGATACAAGTAGTTTTTCGTCTTCAAAGAGTGTAATGCCAATAACAGGGTTTTCATTATTGATACTGAGTTTTTTCATTTTGTATCGGGCAGTATCTGCAAAGAGATCTTTGTAATAATGTCTGTCGTGGAGGTGACTCATAGCGCGACTATCGCCAGGTCTTTGTTGATTGTAAAGATCGTAATAGGCCACAGCATCATCATACTGTCCTAAGTATTTTAAAGCCTCAGCATAGTACAATTTGTCTTCGGGTTCAGCGCCATTTAAGGCAATGGTTTTGGAATACCATTCTGCGGATTTGGCAAGATCTCCAATTCTCCGGTAAGTATTGGCAATTCTTCTGGTAATGGTTGGCTCATTGGGCATGGCATCATTGGCCACTTGAAAGAAAAACAATGCCTCCTCAAAATCGAAGTGATCAAAGGCATAATCGCCTTTATCTAATTCTGGGCTGGTTTGTGCTGTGCTAAATTGAGTTCCTGCCATAATAGCAAAAACCAAGGTGTAAAGTTTGGTGCGCATTGAATAGGGTCTAATAGAACGCTCTTCTACGAACAGCTTTCGAAAAGGGTTTCATCATGGAGTATAAACAAAACGCCGCCCGGATTTTTCTATCCGAGCGGCGCTTGTATCATGTGGTATCACATACTAAAAGTATCTTGGATACACTATACGTTTTTTACTGCTGTTCAGCGCATAATTCACGGCTAATTCATGGCTGCCCCAATTGTTGCGAATCAATACATTGGTTGGAAGATCCACAGAATATCCCACCTTTATTTGTTTATCAAGCTGCCATTGAAACATCAAACCGATAATTTCTCGATAATGATAATACAACCCGAAATTGAAATCTTTCATGTAAATGGCATTGGCGTACAACCCAAGCGACATGGGTGCATTCCATTGAGTTCTAATCAACATACTTGGAATCAGAAAGAGTTCTTTATTCACTTTAAATTGTTTTCCACCCATCATGTAAATGGTTGGTTCTTCACGACCATTCAAAAGCGAATATGCCGTACTGTTCTTTTTTTCAAGTTTTGGGCGCAGCATCTTGGGACATGATAACCCAATAAAGTGATCCTTTTTGTGGTAATAAGCACCAAATCCTACGTTGGGAAGAATCAGACCGTTCACATTCGACATGAATACTTCATCTTGTGTCCCATAGTAATCACTCGCAAGAGTCAGGTCTGCGAGATTCATCTGGTATACATCAACACTCGCTGTAGCACCCCATGATAATGTCGCACGATTACTCAATCTTGTTCGATAGGCAAAGTTGGCCATCAGTCCGAATCTGCTTGTGGGTCCAACTTTATCATGAATAAGTAATCCACCTGCCGCCAATTCATTTTTCTTCAGAGGTGTATCAAAGCTGAGGGTTTGAGTTGAAGGTGCTCCTTTGAATCCTAACCACTGACTGCGATGTACCGCCGTCAGCAGTGCTTGTTCTTTGTAGCCTGTATAGCCGGGATTGATGAACATCTTGTTCATAACGAACTGGCTGGTTACCGCATCCTGCTGTGCATGGTTGAGAATACCGATACACATGAAAATTGTCAATATGAGGATGATCTTTTTGTTCATACGCGTTTTGTTACGGTTCATGTATGTTGTCGGTTTCTTATCTGTTCAAGAATATTGAGCCTCGCATCAGTTTGGATCCATCTCCTAAGTCAAGTACATAGAAGTATGTACCCTTCGGAAGCATGCCATTTCCGATAGTTACCGGTGATTCAGATGTGCCATTCCAGGTATTGTCATACTTGTTAGCTTCGAATACCTTATGTCCCCATCTGTTGAATATACTGAGTTTGTTATTGGTGTAGTCTTCAATGCCAATGATTTCAAAGAGATCATTTACACCATCACCATTCGGTGAGAAACCTTCTGGTATGATGATGAATAAATAGCATTCTACATCTATCAGTACATATCCTGTATCACATGCATTGTATGAATCACACAACACATAGTAAACGGTATCTAAGCCACACCATTCTTCAGTATTGATGTTGTAAGTAAGTGATCCATCTGGATTGAGTGTCACGATTCCATGTCCTCCATAGATGCTTGTGATACTGATGCTGTCGCCATCAATGTCGTAATCATTTCCAATCATGTCAACTGTAATGCTGGAATCATCTTCATCATACGATGCTCCATCTGTTACTGCTGTTGGAGGATTGTTGACCAAAACAGTGAATGTGCATGTATCCGCATTTCCCGAAGGGTCAATGGCTACATAAGTTACATCGGTATAGCCGTGTGGGAATACATCACCAGGTTCCAGACCTGCCAACAACTGAAGTGTTGCAGAACAGTTATCACTAACTATTGGTAAATCGTAATTGACAATGGGGTCTGTCGTTACAATGTCAGCCGCACACTCTATAACCGGTGCTTCCAAATCTGTTACTGTAACATGGAATGTACAGGTGCTTACATTTCCTGCACCATCAATAATGTCGTAAGTGACCTCTGTTGTACCTACCGGGAACAACTCGCCCGGTTCAAGACCCGCAATCATCGTGGCCTGACCTGTAGCAGTTCCACAGTTGTCCTGGAATGATGGAATGGTGTATGTCACAACCGCTCCGCATTGACCCGGATCTGTGTTGACTTCAACATCGTCGGTGCATACTACCGTAGGCAATTCGGCGTCTATGATCGTCACAAAGAAGTTACATTCCACGCTATTGCCTGCAGCATCAGTGAATTGATAAATCACTTCGGTAGTACCTACAGGGAAGAATTCTCCGCTGGCCAAACCTGCAATCAATGTGGTGTCAGCTATGCTACAGTTGTCAGTTACAACAGGGATGTCATAAGTTACCACTGCACCACATTGTTGTGGATCGTTATTTTGTTCAATGGTATACCCACAGTTATTGGCTATCGGTTGTTCGGTATCATTGACTTGAATTACTTGTACACATGTGTTTGTATTGCCATTGACATCAGTCACTGTCCAGATCACTGCGGTTGTACCTGATGGATACATGCCGCTCGCATCATTGGTTCCATTGAAATTATTTACCACAGAAACAATACTGCAGTTATCAGAAACAGTTGGAGATGTCACTGTTACATATGCATCACAAATTCCAGGTTCGTTATCTACAGTGATGTTTTCAGCACAAGTAATCGTTGGGATTTCAGTGTCGGTCACAGTAATGTTCATGGTACATGTTGAAGTGTTACCATGAATGTCGGTTACTGTCCAAATGACTTCTGTCGTTCCCACTGGATATTCATCTGAAGCATTGCCGCTATTGTTGTAGTTATTTACAATGGACTGTAGTCCGCAATTATCGGCCACTGTAGGAACTGCTACTGTGATTTGAGCACCGCAAGAACCTGGATCATTGGTCACCGTGATATCAGTTGGACAGTTAATCGTTGGATCTTCTGTGTCCTCCACAGTAATGACTTGAGTGCATGTGCTCACATTACCGTGAATGTCACTCACGGTCCAGATCACTTCAGTTGTTCCAACTGGGTACAATCCAGATGCATCTGTGCTATTGTTGAAGCTGTTCGAAATGCTGGATATCGAGCAGTTATCAGCGGCTACAATCTGCGGAACGATGATTTGTGCATCGCATGCAAGTGTGTCATTGGCAACAACGATGTCTGCTGGACAAGTGATCACAGGCTGTTCATCATCAGTGATGGTGATGTTCATGGCACAGGTTGATACATTACCATGAATGTCAGTCACAGTCCAATTGACTACGGTGGTTCCAACAGGATATGTTCCTGAAGCGTTGTCAGTATTGTTGTAATCGTTGACAATGGAAGCAATGCCGCAGTTATCGCTATTGGCCAAGGCAGGAACATTAACCAAGGCTTCGCATACTCCTGCATCGGCCGTTTGGTTGATGTCTGCCGGACAAGTGATCACAGGTTGTTCATTGTCAGTTACCGTAATGAGCATACTGCAGTTTGCTGTATTGCCATGAATGTCGGTCACAGTCCATGTTATTGTTGTCGTTCCAACCGGATACACATCAGTGGCATCACTGGTGTTGTTGTAATCGTTTACAACTGAAG
This sequence comes from Flavobacteriales bacterium, assembly GCA_019694805.1. GTDB lineage: Bacteria > Bacteroidota > Bacteroidia > Flavobacteriales_D > Sanyastnellaceae > JAIBBG01. Next base: position 20,179 of record JAIBBG010000048.1, read on the forward strand.
CAACAGAGCAGTTGTCAGCAACAGCAGGAGCAGATACACTTACAAAGGCTTCACATACACCAGCGTCAGCAGTTTGAGTGATGTCTGTTGGACATGTGATGATTGGAAGTTCAGGATCGTTCACTACAATGGTTTGAGCACATGTAGAAACATTACCGTGAATATCAGTAACAGTCCAAGTGATGGTAGTTGTACCCACTGGATAAATGTCAGACGCGTCAGCAGTGTTGTTGTAATCATTTACCATTGAAGCTACAGCACAGTTATCCGCGGCAGTAATGGCCGGAACAGTAATGAATGCTTCGCAAAGACTGCTGTCATTATCTGCGGTGATATCCAAAGGACAAGTGATTACCGGTTGCTCATCGTCAGTAATGGTAATGTCCATTGAACAAACAGAAGAGTTGCCGTGTATATCTGTCACCGTGAATGTCACAGTTGTAGTACCCACCGGATAGATGTCAGATGCATCACTGGTGTTGTTATAGTCATTGATGATCGATGCAATCGCACAATTATCTGCAACCGCAGGAGCAGGTACGATAACGTTGGCTTGACAAACTGCAGGATCAGCAGTTTGATTGATGTTTGTTGGACAAGTTACCACAGGTGCTTCATTGTCGGTAACCACGATGTTCATAGTACATACTGAAGTATTACCATGGATATCGGTTACAGTGAAAGTTACTGGTGTGATACCTACAGGGTAGATATCAGAAGCGTCAGAGGTTCCATTGTAATCATTCACAACGGACGCCACGGCACAGTTATCAGACACAGTAGGAGTGTCAACATTTACCTGTGCTTCACAAACACCAGCATCAGCAGTTTGAGTGATATCCGCAGGACAAACAATAGAAGGTACTTCATCATCAGTGATGATCACCACTTGGGTGCACGACGAAGTATTACCATGGATATCAGTTACAGTCCACACCACATTGGTGGTACCGACAGGATAAATATCAGTAGCATCAGCGGAGTTGTTGTAATCATTCACAATGGTTGCAATGGTGCAATTATCAGAAACAACTGGTAGTGGAATACTCAATGCAGCGCTGCAAAGACCGGCATCTGCTGTATGGGTTGTATCGGATGGGCACGCTATCGCTGGCGCTTCGTCGTCATTTACTGTAATCGTTTGTGTACAAGTACTCACATTGCCATGAATATCTGTTACAGTCCAGATCACTGATGTTGTTCCAACCAGGTAGGTACCGGATGCATCCGCAGTTCCATTATGATCATTGATGATACTTGCAATGGCGCAATTGTCTTGCACAGTGATTGAAGGAACAGTAATGTTCACATCGCATAATATGGTGTCGTTAGCAACAACGATGTCTGCTGGACAAGTGATCACAGGCTGTTCATCATCAGTGATGGTGATGTTCATGGCACAGGTTGATACATTACCATGAATGTCAGTCACAGTCCAATTGACTACGGTGGTTCCAACAGGATATGTTCCTGAAGCGTTGTCAGTATTGTTGTAATCGTTGACAATGGAAGCAATGCCGCAGTTATCGCTATTGGCCAAGGCAGGAACATTAACCAAGGCTTCGCATACTCCTGCATCGGCCGTTTGGTTGATGTCTGCCGGACAAGTGATCACAGGTTGTTCATTGTCAGTTACCGTAATGAGCATACTGCAGTTTGCTGTATTGCCATGAATGTCGGTCACAGTCCATGTTATTGTTGTCGTTCCAACCGGATACACATCAGTGGCATCACTGGTGTTGTTGTAATCGTTTACAACTGAAGCAACAGAGCAGTTGTCAGCAACAGCAGGAGCAGATACACTTACAAAGGCTTCACATACACCAGCGTCAGCAGTTTGAGTGATGTCTGTTGGACATGTGATGATTGGAAGTTCAGGATCGTTCACTACAATGGTTTGAGCACATGTAGAAACATTACCGTGAATATCAGTAACAGTCCAAGTGATGGTAGTTGTACCCACTGGATAAATGTCAGACGCGTCAGCAGTGTTGTTGTAATCATTTACCATTGAAGCTACAGCACAGTTATCCGCGGCAGTAATGGCCGGAACAGTAATGAATGCTTCGCAAAGACTGCTGTCATTATCTGCGGTGATATCCAAAGGACAAGTGATTACCGGTTGCTCATCGTCAGTAATGGTAATGTCCATTGAACAAACAGAAGAGTTGCCGTGTATATCTGTCACCGTGAATGTCACAGTTGTAGTACCCACCGGATAGATGTCAGATGCATCACTGGTGTTGTTATAGTCATTGATGATCGATGCAATCGCACAATTATCTGCAACCGCAGGAGCAGGTACGATAACGTTGGCTTGACAAACTGCAGGATCAGCAGTTTGATTGATGTTTGTTGGACAAGTTACCACAGGTGCTTCATTGTCGGTAACCACGATGTTCATAGTACATACTGAAGTATTACCATGGATATCGGTTACAGTGAAAGTTACTGGTGTGATACCTACAGGGTAGATATCAGAAGCGTCAGAGGTTCCATTGTAATCATTCACAACGGACGCCACGGCACAGTTATCAGACACAGTAGGAGTGTCAACATTTACCTGTGCTTCACAAACACCAGCATCAGCAGTTTGAGTGATATCCGCAGGACAAACAATAGAAGGTACTTCATCATCAGTGATGATCACCACTTGGGTGCACGACGAAGTATTACCATGGATATCAGTTACAGTCCACACCACATTGGTGGTACCGACAGGATAAATATCAGTAGCATCAGCGGAGTTGTTGTAATTGTTGATGACGGTGGCAACACCGCAGTTGTCGGAAGTGATAGGCGCAAGAATGGCAACTGCCGCTTCACAAACTCCAGAATCTGCTGTTTGTGTAATATCCATCGGACAAGTAATAGCAGGATCTTCATTGTCATTGACTACCACATTCATAGCGCAAGTAGCGATGTTACCTGCGATATCTGTCACAGTCCAGTTGATGGTAGTGGTGCCTTGAGGATATACATCCGAGGCATCAGCAGTGTTGTTGTAGTCATTGACTACACTCACCACTGAGCAGTTATCAGCCACAGTTGGAGCTGGGATGTTAACTGCTGCAGTGCAAAGACCGCCATCTGTGTTTACAGTTAGGTTGGCAGGACAAATGATTGTCGGATTGATAGGGTCATTGAGCGTAATATTGAAAGTACAAGAGGTAAAGTTCGAAGCGTCATCAGTGGCAGTGATAGTCACAGGAATCACAGTTCCATGTCCTGATACCACGGTACCTGCGGCTGGAGATTGTGTAAGCGTAAGTGACGCATCACAGTTGTCCGTAGCAGTTACCAATGAGGTATAAGAAGGAATGGTGAAATCACAAGTACCATTCACTTGTTCAACAGTATCTGGTGCGCAGATGGTTATTACAGGATCTGTAGTATCCATGATAGTAATGTCGAATTGACATTCTGTGAAATTTCCAGCATCGTCTGTTACAGTCATGGTAACTGTGGTATTGCTGTAAATAACCCAGCCTGGTATCGGTGATTGATCTATGGTTAATCCACCATCACAATTGTCGTTCGTTACCATCAATGGGCTGAAATCTGGCATGGTAAATCCGCAATCAGACTCAGCATCTACGATAGTATCAGGAACACAGCTAACAATGGTTGGTACCGATGTATCTACCGGATTTATAGTGAATGCGCAAAGCGACATGTTGCCTTGATTGTCAATGGCAGTCAAGTTGATTGTCGTTGGAGTTGTTATCAACGTGCCCGAATTCGGAGATTGAATGAGCACTGGATTCGGATCACAATTATCAGTGACTGTAATTCCTAAGATGGTCGCATAATCTGGAATCGTGAATCCACATGCGTTGTCATAAGATACGTCAAAGTTACCGGGACATCCGAAAATGTTTGGCGAAGTTTGATCGCTTGGAGTTACATCAAATACGCAGGTAGAGAAATTACCGCTATCATCTGTGGCGGTAATCGTTATTGTGGTATTACCCAGAATGATAGTGCCAGCTACTGGTGACTGTGACAACACAACATTGTTATCACAATTGTCAGAAGCATTCACTGAGAATTCATTGATGTAATCATGCAATGTATAGTCACAATCATTGGTATAAGCAACGGATTGATTCGATGGACAATTGCTAATCACTGGTACGATGGAATCCAACAGAATGACTTCAAAAGTGCAATTGCTGAAGTTCAATGCATCATCAGTAGCTGTAATGGTAACCATCGTATTTCCTGTAACTACAGTTCCGGCTACGGGTATCTGTGTTAGGGTTACATCGGTATCGCAATTATCGTTTGTCATTGCCAGTACAGTGTAATCCGGAATGGTGAATTCACATGAACTTGTGAAATACTCATTTTGGTCGGCAGGACAAACCACCACCGGATTTTCATCATCGATTACAGTAATGGTCATATCACATTGTGAGATGTTTCCATGAACGTCTGTAACCGTCCAGGTTACAATAGTTGTTCCTATAGGATAAATATCAGAAGCGTTATTTGTGCCAT
>JAIBBG010000093.1 GCA_019694805.1 Flavobacteriales bacterium
GGTATTTCTCCTTTCCAAGGTGGGCGTGATCATACCACACATAACCTCTTTTATTTGGGGCTTCGTCAATGGCAAATTGCAGTCTTGTTTGTATTGCTCGGTCTCATTCAAATGGCTATGACCTACAATTTCCTCTCGGGTATTTCTCATGGCGAAAGTGCTCTGCACGCAGGATCAACAATATTGTTGTATTTCTTTTTACTTTTTGGCTTTCATCTAATGGTTAGTTTCAGAAATTTGCGTAAAGGCAAGTACAACTATCCATCATGAATGTGAAAAGAATCTATCTGTTTTCTGCACTCATTGGTATGCTCAGTGCCGTTATCGTGGTCATTTCTTTTAGTTTCATCACCAAAAAGAATCCTGGACCGGCTGAAAACGATGCATACCGGGAAGTGATTTCAGAGAAATACAGAATCTATTCTTTGCCACTTCCGGAAAAAATGGAATTCGCCGGAGAAGTGGTTCCGCTCCATCAACCTGATATTCGCGAAAAACTGGACCGTGAACTGCTGATCAATACTTATTGGCATAGCAATAGTCTTCTTTCTATCAAACGGGCACACAGATGGTTCCCTGTCATCGAACCTATTCTTGCTGAAAACAATATTCCTGATGACTTCAAATATCTCGCTCTGATTGAAAGTGGTTTCGTGAATGTGGTTTCTCCTGCTGGTGCTACAGGTTTCTGGCAATTCATTGATGAAACGGGTAAATCATATGGACTCGAAATCAATGATCAGGTAGATGAAAGATACCACGTCGAAAAGAGCACACGTGCAGCATGTCACTACCTCCAGGATGCATATGATCAATACGGATCTTGGACATTGGCAGCAGCTTCTTACAACATGGGAATTGCCGGTCCTAAAAAACAAATCGACAGACAAAAACAAAATTCTTATTACGATCTGATGCTGAATGATGAAACCAGCAGATATGTTTTCCGAATTCTCGCCATGAAGGAAATTCTCAACCATGCTGATCAATATGGTTTCGTAATTCGTCCGGCTGATTTGTATGAACCGCTGCAGTTTAAGGTAGTCACAGTGGATAGCACTATCTCCAATATTGCGGATTTTGCCAATAGTTTCGGAGTGACCTACAAAAATCTGAAGCTACATAATCCGTGGTTGCGCGATAACGTCTTAAAGAATAAGGATCGGAAATCCTACGAAATTAAAATTCCAATTTCCGAATAATCATACTGACATCGTAAATGCAACTGAACTGATCCGTCGTGTTGCATGTCCATCTATATCTTCTTCTAAAACCATGGAACGGGCTGAACTTCCTTCCATCACTTCTTGCATGTTGAGTATAGCGCCGGCAGGTATGCCCTGTGCAATAAACGCATCCATCCATACCTGTCTTTCATGCTGCAAAAAGTAGGGCGATAACAATGACGACATTCGCTCTCTATGAATGACCCTGTTTTGATTCGTCTTGAAATCTTCATCTTGGGATACTTCTGTGGCACCCAGAATTTCTATCAATTGTTGAAATTGTTTGTCACTGCCAACAGCAAGTACCAGTGGCTTTTGGTCTTTGCAATAAAAAATCTCTCCATAGGGAGCAATATTCGGGTGGAGTGATCCAATCCGCTCTGCTACATGTCCGGCCATGAGATAATTGGTGGCCTGATTCACCAAAGCGGAAATGCCCGCTTTTTCGAGTGAACATTCTACCGTTCTACCAATGCCATCTTTTTCTCTTTGCCATAACGCACATAGAATGCCTTCTTTAAGTTGATGCGCTGCTATCACATCCATCATCGCTACGGGCATCTTTACAGGACCACTTTGTGGTGTTCCATTCATGGACATATATCCAGTCTCAGCTTGAAGCACGACATCGTATGCGACGCGCTCTGGTTGGGATACAAAGCCTTTGATCGCTGCGTAGATAATTTTGGAATTGATCCGATGCACATCGACTGGCGTAAGTCCAAACTTGACATCATCTCCATGTTTGAAATTCACAATCACCACATCCGATTCGGTGATCAGTTTCTCAATGTCATGGAAGTCATTGGGATCACTGAGATTTTTCCATAGATAAGATTTGTGGTAATTGATGGCAGAGAAATAGGCAGAAACACTGCTGTCTTTTCTCTCATGGGGCAATTTCCATGATCGCGTGACATCACCCTTCGTAACTGGATTTTCTACTTTTATCACCGTAGCACCCAATTCAGCAAAAAAAGTGGCAACGGATGGACCGGCAAGCACAGTGGATAAGTCAAGGATCTTCAGTCCCTCAAAAATGGAAGATGTCATGAGCGCAAAATTGCACCCATATTTCACTCATTCTTCAAGGCTTCTTTAAATACTCGCAAACATCTTTCTCTTGATGATTTGATGTCAACGATAGGAGCAGGGTAATTTTTGGTGTGTAATTCCGGAATCCATTGGCGTTGATATTTTTCATCCGGATCAAATTTTTCAGCCTGACTGATTGGGTTGAATATCCTGAAATATGGCGCGGCATCACAACCACAGCCAGCAGCCCATTGCCAACCGCCAACATTACTCGCCAGATCGAAATCAAGGAGCTTTTCTGCAAAATACCGTTCGCCCCATCGCCAATCAATGAGCAGATTTTTTGTAAGAAAACTGGCAACTATCATCCTCACCCTATTGTGCATATGACCTGTTGCATTCAATTCTCTCATGCCAGCGTCTACAATCGGATAACCGGTCGTTCCTTCACACCACCGAGCAAATAACTTCTCATCATTTTCCCACACAATTTTGTCGTAAGCAGGTTTAAACGCTTGTTCTGGAGTGTGAGGAAAATGATACAATATCATTTGATAGAAGTCTCGCCATATCAATTCATTCAAAAATTTTTCGTTGGTCTTCAAAGCCAATGCTGCGAGTTTTCTGATGCTCACTGTACCGAACCGTAGGTGCAGACTAAGTCTTGATGTCCCTGCTATGGCAGGAATATCGCGTGTTTTATCATAATTGATCATCACTTTGGTGTTGAAGGCGCTGGATGGATAGAGATCGAATTGAGGTGTTGTAAAACCCAATTCTTCATGACTGTGCCATCTTCCAGGAATGCCTTTCACCAAATTGTCGAAATATTTTTCTGATGGGTATGATTTTAAATAGAAAGCATTAAGTTTTTGCTTCCATTTTTTGCTGTATGGTGTATAAATGGTATAAGGCTTACCATCTTCTTTTAGAATTTCATCGCGATCAAAAATGACTTGATCCTTGTATCCATGAAAGGTAATGTTGTTGGATTTTAGAAAAGCGTGGACCTCCTGGTCTCGCTGTCTTGCATAAGGCTCATAATCTCTGTTGGCAAATACTTCAGCAATGTCATAGGTTGAAAGCAGTGTCTTCCAAGCTGAAATAGGCGTGTCGTAGATGGTCACCAATGAACTATTCATCGAATCCAACTGTGCCTTGATTTTCTTCAAAGCCTCATGGATGAAATGAAGCCTTGTATCCGATCGGTTTTCCAAAACATCTAAGATGTTTTGATCGAAGATGAAAATCACCAGGACTGGACGTGATGATCGAAGTGCATGATATGCCGCGGCATTGTCTTCCAGCCGCAGATCACGACGCAGCCAAAGGATATTTATTTGTCTGGATGACATTATTTTTATGTTTCCCGTCAACGTGAAACTACCTTTGTGGAAACAGCCCCTCGTTTTGGTCTTTTATCTTATGCGAATTAATTACAATCTAGTTCTGCTTTTTGTTCTCTTGTGTTCACAAATTAATGTGTCCGCACAGACGCCTTGTGAAAATGGTTATGCAGGACCTTATCCGTGCGACAATATCGATCTCATAGCCCATGTGACAACAGCAGATATTGATGGTTCAACAACCAATGAAGTTTGGGGATGGACAGATGCGCTCGATAGCACGGAATACGTCATTCTTGGTGCGTCAACCGGCGTGTATTTTTTTGATATTTCCAATCCGATATCACCGGTGAAATTGGGTAAACTGCCTACACATTCCTTCAATTCAACCTGGAGAACTTTCAGAATTTACCAGAATTATCTCTTCGTTTGTAGTGAAGCAAGCAATCATGGTATGCAGGTTTTCGACCTCACGAGGTTGCGAAATGTGGCCAGCCCACCGGAAATATTCACTGAAGACGCTCACTACAGTGGCTTCTCCAATTGCCATACCCTGGCCATTTGCGAAGAGACTGGTTACGCTTACGCTTGTGGAACCAATACCTATGCCGGCGGATTGCACATTGTCAATATCCAGAATCCACTTGTACCGGTAATTGCAGGTGGTTATGATTTGAATGGTTATACCCATGAATCACTCGTAATGGTGTACAATGGTCCTGATGAGGATTACACTGGGCATACCGTTGCTTTTTGTTTTAATGGTCAGGTGGAATTGCCAGTCACCATTGTAGACGTTACAGATCCAACCGATGCCTCTACCATTTCGCTCTCTACCTATCCCGATAAGAGATACTGTCATCAGGGTTGGCTTACTGAGGATGGTGGTTATATGTTGATCGACGACGAATTGGATGAGTATTATGGCTTTGTGGATAGTCTACATACGATCATTTTCGACGTACATGATTTGGATAATCCCGCCTATATGGGTTTCCATGTTGGCGGTACTACCATTGATCACAATCAAATAGTGAAGGGAAATCTGGTTTTCCAAAGCAATTATACCAATGGCCTGGATGTTCTTGATGTCTCCGAAATTGCGGATACAATCCTCTCACCGGTGGCATACTTCGATCATTTTCCAAACAATGACAACAAGGTCTTTCAAGGTGAATGGATGAGTTATCC
>JAIBBG010000049.1 GCA_019694805.1 Flavobacteriales bacterium
GAAAACTGCATTTTCCGAAGGAGTGATGATCCTGACCACCGGCGCTTCACCATCCGATTCCTTTTTACAGGAGGAGATTCCTATTAGAACCATGGTAATCAGCGTGCAAATTTTGAAGAGTCGATAAGTCATAAGCAAAATGAACCTCCGGTGAATCTCACGTTGAAAACTATTTTATTTCTGTGCCGTGAAACGGGGATTTTTCCTCAAATTTAACTGAGAGACAGGGTGTAGCAAATGTTAACATGGTTTCGTTCATTGTTTTCGGGCATTTGTTCAGAACAAGGTTCTTGAAAAGGGTTTGCACGGACGCATTTTTACACCCCCGAAAAATTTTCAGGAGCAGGAATTCAGGATATGGCTTTCAACGATCAGGACAACAGACAACGCAGACGAGAACGCATTCAAGGCATCCGTGATGCCATGGGTCAAGCGATGGGTGTGGAAATGGGCAAACTGCCCCCGCAGGCTGTTGATTTGGAAGAAGCCGTTCTGGGTGCGATGATGCTTGAGCAATCTGCCGTGAACGCGGTGATCGACATCCTCAAGCCTTCCAGCTTCTACAAGGAAGCTCACGTGCGGATTTATGAGGCGGTTGTTTCTCTTTTTCAAAAAGGTGAGCCCATCGACATCCTCACGGTGACACACGCATTGCGCAAACAAGGTGACCTTGAAGTGGTAGGTGGACCGCTCTACATCTCTCAGCTCACCAACCGCGTAGCATCTACGGCGAACATTGAAACACATGCGCGTATCATCGCGCAGAAGTATATCCAGCGCGAACTCATTCGCATTTCAAATGAGATCATCAAGGATTCCTATGATGAAACCACGGATGTGTTCGATTTGCTCGACAAAGCTGAAAGCAATCTCTTCCAGGTAGCCGAAGGAAATATCCGCAAGAATTACGATAAGATGAGCGTGCTCATCAAAACTGCTCTCGACCAAATCGAAGCAGCGCGACAAAATACACATGGTGTGAGTGGTGTTCCTTCTGGATTCACTGATCTTGATCGCATCACCAGCGGCTGGCAACGAAGCGATATGATCGTTGTGGCTGCGCGTCCGGGTATGGGTAAAACGGCATTCGTGTTGTCCATGGCCCGCAACATGGCTGTTGAGTTTCAAATTCCTGTTGCGATTTTTTCTCTGGAAATGTCGAGCGTTCAGCTTGTTCAGCGTTTGATTGCCAGTGAAACTGAAATCGATGCTGAAAAGCTCAGGAAAGGAAGTTTGCAGGATCATGAATTCCACCAACTGCACCAACGCATTTCTCGTATCGCAGAAGCTCCGATTTTTATCGACGATACTCCCGGACTTTCAGTATTCGAATTGCGCGCTAAGTGTCGACGATTGAAAGCACAACACGGTATTCAAATGATCATCATCGACTATTTGCAATTGATGACTGTCGGTGGAGATACCAAAGGCGGTAACCGTGAACAGGAAATTTCAACCATTTCACGAAGCATCAAAGGAATTGCGAAAGAATTAGATGTGCCGGTCATTGCGCTTTCACAGTTATCGCGTCAGGTGGAAACCCGCGGTGGTGATAAGCGCCCTTTACTTTCCGACTTGCGTGAATCTGGTGCGATCGAACAAGATGCCGACATCGTGGCCTTTATCTATCGTCCGGAATACTACAACATCGATACCGACGCGGATGGCAATCCGACTCAAGGAACAGGTACCATCATCGTGGCCAAGCACAGAAATGGTGCGCTCGCTGATGTAAAACTGCGCTTCATTGGAAGATTGGCCAAGTTTGCCAACCTCGAAGGCTACGATTATGACAATCAGCAATACGGCAATGCCCTGAAGGCCAATACCGCATTTGCAGGCGATATGGGTCAGGCAGGCGGCACAACAACAATCACCATTTCATCCAAACTCAATACGATGGATGATGACGATGAGCCATTCGGCTATGGTGGTGAGAACGCGCCTTTCTAATCGTTGGTCGGAACCTTACCGGACATTTCATTTTCCATATCACATGAACATAGGGCGTGATCGCGATTTCGTGAAGTAGGAATGTTTGCCATTGCCATGGATGTATTAATCTTGCGACATCCTGATGCACATATGTGCATGCCCAACTTTTGAAATCTGCCAAAGCCATAGCATTTTATTGTTCGTCCATTTCCTGGGGAGGATTGGAGATGAATACTGTGAGGTATGCTCGATGGATGAGTGATCGTGGATGGAAGGTGAAAATATTCTGTGTGGAGAATTCACCCATTCACCAACAAAGTGCAGAGCAGGAATTGGAAATTGTACCCGTAAAACGCAATAGAAAATACTTCGATCTGTTGCAAGCGTATCGGGTGAGCAAGTTGTTTGAACAGCATGAAATCGCTTTGTGTTGGTTTCGTGATACACGTGACTTTGATCTTTTGGGTTGGGTGAAACGATGGAGTGGTGGTCGACTAAAATTGCTCTATCAGCAAGCCATGCAGTTTGGGGTGAGCAAAAAAGACTTCATGCATACTTTTCGTTTCAAACCTGTGGATGCATGGATCAGTACCCTTGAATTTCTCGCAGAGCAAGTCAGGAAACAAACACATTTTCCATCCGAAAAAATTCATGTAATACCACTTGGTGTGGATAGCATGGCATGGGAATCAGAGCAACTTACTCAAGCGGAGGCGAGACAGGAATTGGGTTTGCCATTGAAGGCGAAGATGATGGGCATCATCGGAAGAATTGATCCATTGAAAGGTCAGCACATTGCTCTGAAAGCTTTTCTGAAGATCGCGGAAACCTATCCTGATCTGCACCTACTCATCTTTGGAGAAAGCACGCTTCATGAAGGCAATGATTATGAAAAGAAGTTGCATGAAAGTTCTTCTCATTCACCTTATCGCGACCGAATACACTTTCGACCATATAGCAAAAGGGTGCAGTTGTTTTACCATGCGATTGATCTCTTTCTGCTGTGCAGTAAAGGTGAAACATTCGGCACGGTGACCATTGAGGCGATGAGTTTCAGCAAGCCCGTGATTGCCACCAATAGCAGCGGATCTCCCGAAATACTCGATGGCGGCCAATGTGGTTTATTGTTCGAACCAGAAAATGCACAAGATCTTGCGCTTGCGATGAAGAAGATGTTGGATGATCCAGAATTAGCGAAGTCGTTGGCTTCTCTGGGCAGAAAACAATTCGAAAGGAAATTTTCTTCAAAGTCTTCTGTAGATACACTCGAACGTGTTGTTCAGCAAATGTTGGCTGATTGACCTTCACTATAATTCGTTGTATGATGAATTTTTAACGTATGTACGAAAAAATGTTAGCATGAAAATAAGGATGTGATGATCATGTTCCTGGATCCTGACCAAAATAAAATGCACTTACTGACTACTCGCAGAATGGCCTGGCTTGGAGCTTTGCTGTTCACCATCCTGTTCTATCATCAAGGCCCGGGAATCAATATTCTTCTTTTTGAATCTGTTTTTTTGTTATGGCTATGGCGTGTCAAACGCGATCACGCTTTGAGCACCACAACAAAAATCTATTTGGTTTGTCATGTGTTGTCCATGGCAGGAGTGTTTCTGTCTAACAACATGATGGCGTTGATCATGAACGTTTTGCTCACCGGATTGCTTCCCGCAGTGTTGTTGTATCCGAATGCTCGCAGCATCACATCGTTGACAATCATCGGGGCTTACAGCGGTCTTCGAGCGCCGTTGAAATTTATCCAGACCAAATCATCCCGATTTTCTATGCTGCAAGTGATCATGAAATATCGGTTTCTATTGATTCCATTGTTTATCGTTTTCTTGTTTTTGGTGATTTATGCGAATGCGAATGCCGTTTTTGGTGATTTGTTCGATAAGACCTTTAATCGTTTGTTCCAAGCATTAGCTACGCTTTTCGAAGAAATTGATTTTTCTATCGTCACCGTTACCATCTTTGGTTTGTTCGTATCGGTGATATTGTTGTTTCATACCGCTAACACAAAGTGGATCGACCGTGACCGTGAAGCCATGGATGTACTCTCGCGGATCAGAAAGAGGTGGAAGCATTGGTCCGTACCCATGAATGCCTTGAAAACCGAATACAGAGCGGCTTTATTTCTGTTGATCTCTCTCAATCTATTGATTGCTCTGCTGAATGTGATTGATATCTCTCAAATTTGGTTCGGATTCTCATGGCATGGCGAAGACTTCGCGGATATGGTGCATGAGGGAACTACGTTGCTCATCATTTCGATTTTGATTTCCATGGGCATTGTGCTTTACTACTTCAGAAGAAATCTGAACTTTTATCCCCATAACCAATGGTTGAAATACCTTTCGTATATCTGGATAGCACAAAATGGTATTCTACTTATTTCCGTTTTGCTTCGCAATTATCACTATTGCAAAGTTTTTTCTTTGGCTGAAAAAAGGATTGGTGTTTTCATATTCCTTTGGGTTGTGGTGTTTGGATTGTACACGGTGTATCGAAAGGTAAAATGGAATCTCACAGCATATTATCTGTTTCGGGTGAATAGCCTCTGCATGCTGATCACGCTGACCATTGCCTCGCTTGTGCCGTGGGATATTGTCATTGCTCGCATCAACTTCAGTCGGAGCGGGCAAGCATTTATTTATCTCGAACACATGTCAACACTCAGTGATAAGTCATTGCCTTATCTTGATAAGGATATTTCGGAATTACTCCATATCACCCAAAAGCAATACGATCAATTTTCTTTCCGGGAAAAATTCATAACACCGGAAGAATATGTGAATATCATCTCACAAAGAAAAATTGAATTCATCGATAGGTGGGAAAAACAAGGTGTGTTCTCCTGGAATTTGGCGGAGTTTTTAGCCTACAAAGAATTGAAGTCAAAAGGTTTGTAGGATGGTCAGTTCTAATAACTGTCCATTTTATCGCAATACGATAAAAAAAAGGAGGCGAATTTTCGCCTCCTTTTTCAATCCAATCATCAGTACATGAAGATTCACTGATGATGCGATCATGTCACTGTGTTCTTCAGTAAGATCGTTTTAGTTTTTGACAAGTCTGATATATCCGCTGCTGTGGTTTCCCCGTGCTTTCAAGAAGTAAATTCCACATGGAATATTCGATGCCCATTCAATGGGTTGCGATACCGGATGTTGGTTTTTAGCCCAAATGAGTTTTCCGTCTGTGGCGAATATTTCAAGATCCAATAATTGATCATGTGATGAACTGATCATGAATGAATCATTGGATGGATTTGGAAATACGTTGAATGAAGATGTTGTCATTTCTTCAATGCCAATGATCAAAATGCAATCTGTCATTTCCGAGCAACCATCATATGAATACATCAGCGCATATGATCCAGCTTCGGGATTTTCGAACACAGTACCGGTTTGTCCATCAATCGGTAGATTGTTATTACAATCTACCCATTGAATTTCTATGGGAGATTTACCCGGTACATTCAATGCCTCGAGATTGTTGCCTACGAATTGTATAGTGATGTCATTTGGTAGAAATGGAACGTTTACGTTCGTGTAAACGATACTATCGCAACCATTCACATTTGTAAACGTGGAAATATGTTGAACACTTTCAGTGATGTTTTCCGTTACGCCATCAGGAAAGGTATAGGATTCACCTTCACATACGGAGATGTATTCCGAAGTTTCCGATGTTGCGGAAGCTGTGATGTCAATGGGAAGACATACTTCCTGACCGGCGGTAACGCAACCACCATTGCCGCGAATGAAATAAGTCGTATTGGTTTCTGGAATAAACTCGATGGTGCTGGTGTTGGTCGTTCCTATGAGGTTACCTGCACAATCATTTGACATCAGTTGCCAGGTTGTTGCGCCGTTGAGTGTTCCGTCGATGGTGATGGTAGCGGTCTCACCAACGCAGACTGTTGGGTCATTGGCAGTCACGGCACTCAGTTCAGGCAGAATGCAAGCATCACCGAATTTCACCACATAGATATTGAAATCCTGCGCTGACATTGAGGAAGTGGAAGATCCAGGATCGAAGTCTACGAGATTGCTGAAAGTACCGGTTCCAATGATGTGGTCGGAAGCATCGGTTGTGATGGCATATCCTGCTTGAGAAAATGTTGCACCGATTCTGAACGCCCAATCGAATTCACCTTCAGGTGAAAGTTGCATGAAGAAGATGTCGTTGTTACCAGCAGAGGTGATATTGTTCACTCCTGGACCAGGATCAAAATCTACCGTATTGAAGAAGTCGCCGGTGAGGATCACATTGCCATCAGAATCGGTAATCAAATCGTAAGGATCTTCCAGTTCACTTCCTCCAAATGTTTTTACCCATGTGAGGCTACCAGAGGAATTGAATTTTTGAATAAACAAATCATCAGAACCAAGCGATGTTGCATTTTGTATTCCGGTATTCGGATCGAGATCAACTGTTCCGGAAAAATACCCGAACGTGATCAGGTTATCTGATGGATCGACATCAATTGACCAGATTTCATCATAGTCTGTTCCACCGAAAGTGTGATGCCACACGTAATTGCCATCAGAAGTAAGTTGCAATACGAAACAGTCATTGATTCCTGATGAGGTGGATGTTTGACCACTACCTGCCGGATCAAAATCTGCAGTTTCACGAAACCTGCCTGCGACGTTTACTCTGTTCTGACTATCTGTACCGATAGAAGCCGCAGAATCAAATGAGGTGGAACCAAAAGTTTTTACCCAACTAAATGATCCATCAGAAAGGACTTTCAATACGTACGCATCGTTCATTCCATTGCTTGTCACCGTGCTGTTTGTTGTCCCGAGCAATGCCACAACGTTGTCGATGGTGTTGAATTCTGCAGTTCCTTGAAAACTTCCGGAAACGAGAATGTTGTTGTCTTCATCGATGGCTAAATCTGTCGGTACAATATAGTCATCGCAAGATGCATGGTGATACCAAACCGTATTTCCGGCATCATCAAGTTTGAGTATCAGCACATCACCATTGGCACTTGCGGTAATTGTAGTTGAATTGTTGTTTGGATCAGGTTGAATGGTTCCCACAAATTCACCGGTCAAAACACAGTTTCCGGCATCATCAATCGCAAGACTTGTGAATTGATCAAAACCAGTTCCACCAATTGTTTTAGCCCATTGAAAATTACCTTCCGAATCCAATTTGACCACACACATATCGAAATCACCGGCAGAGGTGACAAATTGCGTGGAAGATCCTGGATCAATATCCATCGTTCCCATAAATCTTCCGCACATGTAAACATTGTCAGTGGCATCAGTTGCAACGTCTAATCCTACATCGGTTTGCGCCCCACCAATGTTTTTGGCCCATTGAAAAGTTGGTTGTTGTGCATAGATGGTTGTACACAACAGTAATGATAGAAAGGTAAAAATTGTCTTCATGATTTTTGTTTTGGCAAATCTGAAGACGTAAAATCCAAACTCCAATAGCAAATAGTAGTGAGAGACACTACTTCACCTGCAATGAAGAAATGTGATTTTTTCAAAATGAAACGGAAGTCGTCATGCGATGATGGCCAATTCTAATATGAAAACATCAATCAAAACAATTTGTTCCATACAAGCCGATAAAAATCATCAAATCGGAAACGGTGATAAAACCATCAGCATCCAGATCACCAGGACAATCGCAGTTGAGGCTAAACTGACAAGAACCATTGTCTACTTGGGCAGCAGCATCGTAATTGATCGCATTGGCATAGGTGCATCCTCCAATACCGCTTACGGTGATCCACTCTAAGCTATTGGTTTCTCTGACACATGAGCCATTGTCGACGCGTGCAGAATATACACCGGGTGAAGTGGGTGTGTAAGACTGCGCATTTGCACCGCTGATGAGATTGCCATCCTGATACCACCAATAGTTGTTTCCCGAATCGGCTTCCAATCCTCCATTCTGAGCTCCACTGATTTGTGGATAGAATGGACAAGAATCCATGATGCGATAAATCGTTCCTGTATTTTTTACCACATAAAGTTCTCCATCCATATCATCACCAAAAGCTACTACACCCGCGCCGAGTGCTGCGAGGTTGCCTTCATTCCAACCGCCGCTTCCATTGGGAGTGAGTGTCATGATATCTCCATCGCAATAATCGCTGAAGAAATAGATGCCATCCAATGCAGGGAATCGTTGTCCGCGATACACCATACCTCCAGTAATTGAACAGAAGCCAATACCATGCGAATAGACTTTCACCGGTGCATCGAAGAAACTGGCATCAGGACATCCGGCAGTACCGAAGTCGTGATTGCCTTCATAACAATCCCATCCCCAGTTGTAACCACCTTGAGAAGGAGCAGGTTCAAAATCGATCTCTTCCCATGAGCCTTGTCCCACATCTCCAATCCACATGTCGCCGGTTTCACGATCGAAACTGTACTTCCATGGATTGCGAAGTCCCAATGCCCAGATCTCAGGCAATGTATCAGTTTGTCCAAAGTAAGGATTGGAAGAAGGAATGGCATATGGAGAACCGCCATCTACATCAATTCGCAACATTTTGCCGAGCAGTTCCTGAGGATTCTGAGCACGTTGACCGGGGTCACCGGCACTTCCGCCATCTCCCATACCTATATATAAGTATCCATCCGGACCAAAAGCAATGTGCCCGCCATTGTGATTGCTAAATGGTTGTGTAATCGTGATGATAGGAAATCCGGAATTGGGATCTGCCACGTTGGGATTTGCACTTACCTGATACCTCGCAACAACAGTATTCCCGCTTAAGTTGGTGTAGTTGATATAGAAATATCCGTTCTGAGCGTAGTTGGGATGAAACGCAAGACCGAGCAATCCTCGTTCACCACCGATGGTCAACAAACCGGTAATGTCGAGAAATTTTCCAATATACGTTCCGGTAGTATCCACGATTTCAATGTCACCCTCATCTTTTTCCAGGATGAACAATCTGGTATCACCACAATGGTAAATGCCTACCGGCGTGAGTGAGCCTGTATAAAAGGTTTCGAGCGTGATGTCAGGTGGAGTGAGGGTTTGCGCTTTTGCCGGAATGGAGGCAAGAAGCAGCATGGAAAGAAAAAAGAATAGCGTTGGTTTCATTGCAATGGTGTTTTCCCCAAAAATAACAGAACCAAGATTGCACGAAAACAAATTATTGTTCACATCCGCAGAAAGTTGTTCCTCATTTAGTTTTGTCGCATGGCCTTGCGGATCGTTTTACTCGTGTTGATTCAATGGTTGTTGTCGTTTGCACTTACAGCCAAGGATAATCGCGGTATTCCACCTCGAAACAGGGGATGGAATTTCTCTCCGCATTATGGCTATATCGTGCCACACACCAGTCAGATGGTCCATCTCATTCAGGGACATGCCTACGGTTTTTTTACCTCTTATTATAAGCCGGTAAACAACACCAAAATGTGGCATTCAGCTTACAACTTTCCAGAACAGGGAGTTGATTTTGGCTATATCAATACGGGCAATTTGCGACAGTTGGGAAGTCAATTTGCGTTGAAGTATTGGTTGGATTTGCCGCTGAACAGAAGCAGAATTGATCTCAATCCGCAAAGCAAGAATGGATATCGCCATTGGATTGGTCTCGGACTTGGTGTTGGATATACCACGCGAATTTGGGATTTAGAGACCAATCATCAATCGGCTGTATTGGGTTCGCAAATCAACGCGTCGCTCAATTTGCAATATGCCATGCGCTTGTTCGATTTCAATCGAGGTGAAGTCAGATTTGGTTTGCGTATTTCTCACTTCTCAAATGGAGCATTTCAATTGCCTAATTTGGGAACCAACAATGCTGCGCTATTTCTGGCCTATCATTTTAGATCTACCGAAGGCCAGAATCTTATTCCTCAAGAGATCATCATTCCGGAGAAGCATCGTTTCACCATCGCTGCGAGTGGTGGTTTAAAAGAAATTCCACCACCAACAGGAAAAAAATTTGGAGTGGGCGTTTTATCACTGTTGGCAGAAAAACGCATCTCATATAAGAGTTCTTTCGGAATAGGCACAGATGTATTTTACAATTCTTCTTTGCATGAGATGATGGAAAGAAAGGAAGAAGGCAAGGTGAATAAGAGCATGGCATTGCAAAACGGTTGGTTGGTTTCATACACGATGCACTTCGACGCTTTCGAATTGAAAATGCAACAAGGAGTATACGTATTGGATCACTGGAAAGTGGATGGTACTTTTTATCATCGCTTTGGATTGCGGTATCGTATCAATGAACATGTTTTTGCTTCAGTTATGTTGAAGACGCATTTTGCCAAAGCGGATTATGGCGAATTTGGAATGGGCTACGCATTTTGAAAACGAACACTACATATCGGTTTTTCTTAGTTATGACCTCGGTCATCATGTTCTGGTCGTGTAACAAAGAACATGCGCCGGATTGTTTTCAAAAAGCAGGAGAGACTAAAACCATTCAACGCAAATTGGATGAATTCAATTCTATAGAGCTGCGCGATTATTTGCAAATTGAATTGGTGGACAGCAATACCTATATGGTAGAGATTACTGGTCCGGGTAATTTGTTGCCGGAGATTTCTACGGAAATCAATGATGGGCAATTAAAAATTGAAAATCACAACACCTGCAATTTTGTTCGTTCTTTCAAAAAGAAAATCACGGTAAGGATTTTTGCACCTTCGTTTCCTGATATACAAAATTTCAGCACTGGAGATATAACTACGGTGGGAAAAATCTCTTCTTCCATTTTCAAGATTGAAAACCGAACAGCCGCTGGTGTGATCAACTTAGATCTTGATGTGGACACTACAGTCATAGGAACGCATACTGGCGTGTGTGATGTCATCGTAAAAGGTGAAAGTCAGATCACACAACTGTTCAATCAAGGTGTGGGATTTATTGATGCGCGCGACTTACACACGACTGACGCCTTCGTCAACAATTCTTCCATCAATGATGTGTATGTGAATACCAATGGGTATTTCTTCGCACTCATTGAGTTTTCCGGTAACGTTTATTACAGCGGTACACCAAATCACATAGATCAAAGTGTACGTGGAGAGGGGAGGGTGATACCGATTGAATAATTCAATCGTTTGAATGGTGAATGGTGAATGGTGAATGGTGAATGGTGAATGGTGAATTGAGAATTGAGAATGGTGAAAGGGTGTGAAGGAATTTTATTTTTTAAGGAAAATACTTTTTCAAACTATCGGTAATGTGATCTGGGCATTTCACGGGTTTGCCGGTTTGTCGATTGACAAAAACAAGTTCGGTCCAGGCACTGTTGAGTTGTTGATCACCTCTCCATGTTTCGTATTCAAATTTGATTCGCACCGAAGGCATAACCGGTATGGTGGTTTTGATGATCAATTCATCGTCATAGTGTGCAGGAAGAAAATACTTCGTCTGCAATTCAAGCACGGGCAACATGATGCCTTCATCTTCCAGCGATTTATAGGTGATTCCAAGTGCGCGCAATGTTTCAACGCGGCCAACTTCGAAGTATGTGGCATAGTTGCCGTAATACACGTATCCCATGCGATCAGTTTCTGCATAACGGACACGAATGATGGTTTCTTTACAAAACATTTGGCCAATGTCGGTAATTCATGTGAAATATTTTTTTTACCGTAAAAATGAAATTTGGATTTTTGAACAGGAAGACCTGTGAATGGCTTGTTAGCGGCCAGTAACACGTTTTTCACGGAATTGATTAAAATCATGGATTCTAACAGATTACCTACTCTGAGGTGAAGTGGCTATTTCTTACCTGTCAGAATTCCGCTCTGTGCAAGCGTTTCGGAAAAAATGTTGAATAGTCAAACTTTTTCAGAAGTCAATAGCGAAACACTTTTTTTTTTCACTTTTTTCATTATTCATTTGCCCCCCGTTCAGGACAATTGTCGATATTTGTCAGGTTCGGCCCGAACAAAGAAATTTAATTAACCCAACATACCGTCTTAACCTACATGAATAAAGATCACAACCAGGTTTGGAAAAACTGTCTTGAAGTCATAAAAGATAACGTTAGCCCTCAGGGATTCAAGACCTGGTTTGAGCCTATTAAACCGGTAAAGCTGGAAGACAGCATCCTCACCATTCAGGTGCCGTCCCAATTTTTTTACGAATGGCTTGAAGAACACTATGTGTCTCTTTTGAAAAAAATCATTCGCAAAGAACTTGGCGCAGAGGGTAGATTGGAGTACTCCATCATCATGGAGAACAATCACAACAATGCCAACCCTTACACCATTAAGGTACCCACGAGTAACCGCAAAGCGGTAAAAAATACTCCGGTGACTATGCCACTTGATTTAGGAGAATCTCCAATCAAGAATCCTTTCATCATTCCCGGCCTGCGCAAAATGCAGGTAGACTCAAACCTCAACCCCAATTATTCCTTCGATAATTTCATTGAAGGTGATTGCAACCGCCTTGCACGCAGCGCCGGATTCGCTGTAGCCAACAAACCAGGCGGCACTGCTTTTAACCCACTCCTCATTTATGGCGGAGTTGGTCTTGGTAAAACCCATCTCGCTCACGCGATTGGTATCGAGATCAAAAACAAATTCGAAGACAAGACTGTACTCTATGTAAGCAGTGAGAAATTCACTCACCAATTCATCGATGCAGTGAAAAATAATACGGTGAATGATTTCACCCACTTCTACCAAATGATTGATGTACTCATCATCGATGATGTACAATTTTTCAGTGGTAAAGAAAAAACGCAGGATGTGTTTTTCCACATCTTCAATCACCTCCACCAGACCGGCAAACAAATCATCATCACCAGTGATAAACCACCGGTGGAAATGCAGGGTATGGAGCAGCGTTTGTTGAGCCGCTTCAAATGGGGACTCAGCGCTGATCTTCAGGTACCATCTCTGGAAACCCGCATTGCTATTCTGAAGAAGAAAATGTATGCGGATGGTATCGATCTCCCTGATGAAGTAGTGGAATACCTCGGTTATTCTATCACTTCTAATGTGCGCGAACTGGAAGGTGCGTTGATTTCATTGATTGCGCAGTCATCATTGAACAAAAAAGCGATTACGCTGGATCTCGCGAAACAGATGATCGATAAGTTCGTGAAGAATACTGCACGCGAAGTGAGCATCGACTACATCCAAAAAGTAGTTTGCGATTACTTCGATCTTCCAATCGAATTGCTCAAGAGCAAAACACGCAAACGCGAAATCGTTCAGGCTCGTCAGATTGCCATGTATTTTGCAAAGAAGATGACCAAGAGCAGTCTCGCCAGCATTGGTGCACATTGCGGAGGTAAAGACCACGCTACAGTTCTCCATGCTTGTCGCACAGTAAACAACCTTCAGGAAACGGATAAACACTTCCGCAAATACCTGGAAGACCTCGAGAAAAAATTGTCAATTGCTTAACCATAATTGATCTCTACATGCAAAGCCCCGGACGAAAACGCCCGGGGTTTTTGTTTATCCAATAGGTCTTTTAATTCGGTTTTGTAATGTGAGCATCTATCTTCGCGCGCCCGCTACGTATTGCAAACCAAAATGACAACCTGTTTTCATGTTTAAACCAATCCTACTTTTTGTGGCCTGTTGTTTCCTTGTTACAAGCAGCTTTAGCCAATCATCTGATCTTGAAATGAAATATGGTACTGAGTTCGATCCTCAGGGTACCATCAACGAATTCATCGGTCAAATCGGAAATACCATTTTCGTTCAATCATACCGCAAAGGAGTTATCCTTGGCGGAATAGACGCCAACTCTCTGAGTCAGTCTTTCGAAAATGAAATCACAATGCCTACCTTCAATGGCAAGGATGTGGATTTCAAAAGCATCCACGTCGTAGAAGATGAGTTGATCATGTTCTGCACGTTTTATGATAAAAAGGCCGATAAAAACTACCTCTTTGCACAGCGCGTTAGTCAATCAGGTAAACTTCAGGGTGATCTCATGACGTTGGATGAAATGACGGCAGAGAAAAAGAAAAACCGCGGCACCTTCGATGTGACCATTGAAGAAGAAGGCAAGAGAATCTTGTTGTTCCGCAATCCTCCTTTCGAAAAATATGGAAAGGAAAAATTTGCTTTCAAACTGCTCGATAAAAACCTGAAGGAAATCTGGTCAAATGAAGAAGTTGAATTGCCATACGCCGACCGCTATTTCACCCTGTCAGACTTTTTCATCGACAAGAACGACATGTTGTATGTCACGGCTTCGTTCGACGATTTCCGCGCTACTCGCGAATCAGAAGGAAGACGCAAGGCCAAAGAAGAGGCTGAAGCAAGAGGCGGTTCTTACTATTCATACCGCATCATTTCATACAATCCGAAAGACAAAAGAATCAAGGACTATGAAATCGAATTGAACAACAACAACAGAATCGTGAGCCTTGGTTATAACGTGGATGTAAAGGGCGATATCAATATCTGTGGACTTTATGGTGATGATGATTCCAGAGGCTCTGCTATTGGTATCTTCTTTACCAAAATAGATCATCAATCGCGCAAAACTGATCGCGTGAGTATGAAGCCATTCGAAAAAGAATGGATCAGGGATTACCTGAATTTATTCATGAGCGATAAAAAAGCCGACAAACAAACTGACAAAGGTGAAGGCATTCGCAATCTTTCGATCGATCATTTCATCAACCGCATGGATGGTGGACTCGTTGTCGTAGGCGAGATTTATAATGTGTACACCGTTTGTTACACCGACAGTAAAGGCTACACCCGTTGCAGTACACACTATATCTATGGTACCATTTTCGTGATCAATGTAGACAAAGGTGGTGATGTGGATTGGTTCGCGACCATACCCAAAATGCAGCACACTGTAAATGATGGTGGTTTCTATTCGTCTTATGCCATGCTGAATTCTGAGGATGCGATGTATTTCATTTTTAATGACAACATCAAAAACTACAATCCGAAGAAAAAGGACAATAAAATCTTCAATATGGCGGGACCGAAGAAATCCGGGACAACGATTGCAAAAGTGTCTCCGGCTGGCAAGGTGAGCAAAGAACTGAACTTGAAATTGCAAGCGGAAAAGATGCTCCTTCGTCCGAAAGTGAATAGACACCTCACCAAGGATAAGATGGTGGTTTTGGCCAAGTATGGCAAAAAAGAAAGGGTGATGGAAGTGAAGATGAAATAACCCCGTTCCCATAATTTGTAAGGGTCACGCTATCGGTGGCCCTTTTTTTTTGCTGAAGATGTCCTCTTTTGGTGAAAATGGCCCCATCTGGAAGGCGGTAATGGCTGGAATTGAGCCATTGGCGATTGTCATGGCGATGTTGATAAACAGGGATTTTGAACGGATTTCTTTACAGACGGCCCGCCACTATATTTGCCAGCCAAATAAGGTAGAATACCAATGAAATTTATCGTTACAAGCACCGCCCTGCTTAAGCAGCTACAGCAACTGAGCGGCGTGCTCAACAGCAGCAATACACTGCCTATTCTCGACAACTTCCTTTTCGAAATCAAGAACAAGGAACTGACCCTCTCTGCCAGTGATCTGGAGACTTCCATGAGCACACGCATGGCCATTGAGGCGAAAGATGAAGGCATGATTGCCATTCCAGCAAAACTCCTTCTGGATATCCTGAAGAACCTTCCGGAACAGCCACTCACTTTTTCGATCGACAGAAAAACCCTCGGTATCGAAATTGCCAGTGACTATGGTAAATACAAACTCACCGGTCAGAATGGTGAGGATTTTCCAAAAGCTCCAGGTCTTCAGGGAGCAAGTTCATTCACCATTGGCAGCAATGCATTGGGAAGGGCTATCAATAAGACATTGTTCGCCGCCGGCAACGACGATATGCGTCCTGTCATGAGCGGTGTGTTCTTCGAAATCCATGAAAACATGGTTCGTTTCGTAGCGACGGATGCCCACAAACTGGTGCGTTATTCCCGCACGGATGTTGGTGGAGGAAGCGCAGCTACCTTCATCGTTCCTAGAAAACCACTCAACTTGCTCAAGGGTATCGTTGGTTCGTTGACCACCGATGTGAAAATCGAATACAACGAAAATAATGCGCTCTTCACTTTCGATAACATCGTTTTGATGTGTCGTTTGATTGAAGGTAAATACCCAAACTACGAAGCGGTGATTCCAAAGGAAAATCCTTTCAAACTCACCATCGACAGAGCGGATCTTCAAAGTTCAATCCGACGTGTATCGATTTTCGCCAACAAAACCACACATCAGGTTCGCCTGAAAATGGGCGGAAGCGAACTCAATATTTCTGCTGAAGACCTTGACTTCTCCAATGAAGCGCAGGAAAGATTGACCTGCACTTATGTAGGTGATGACATGGAAATCGGATTCAATTCACGTTTCCTCGCTGAAATGCTCAACAACCTCGATTCTGAAAACATCAATATCGAGATGAGCGCTCCAAACCGTGCAGGTATTTTGACTCAGGTTGAAAGCGAAAACGCTGGCGAAGACATCCTTATGCTCGTGATGCCAGTTATGCTCAACGGATAATCTTGATTTATAGTCAATAAAAGGGGGCGCAAGTGCGCCCCCTTTTGATTGACTATAAATCAAATTCAAAATTCAATATTTAAGATTTAATATTTCCCACCACCTATTACCATAAAGGATCCCACCGCAATTCATAACTCATAATTCATAACTCATAACTCTTTTCCTTCTTCCTCCTCAACGCCTTCACCACCAACGTAATCAGCAACGCCACGCCGAGAATACCCGCTGTTCCCCATAGCCATGAAATGCTGTCTTTCATCACCACGCTGAATACCACAGCGATGAGAATCACCGTTGGGATCTCGTTCATCAACCTCATCTTGAGTGAAGTATATGCCAATGGATTGGTCTGTATTCCTTTGTAGATGCGGTGTCCATAGAATTGGTAGATCAGGAGTAAGACAACGAAAAACAATTTGACGTGCATCCAGGGTTGCGTAAGGAATGCAGGATTCAAGACCACCATCCAAGTACCAAACAACACCGTGAGGATGCACGATGGCCAAGTGATCGCGTACCAGAGTCGGCGCTCCATGATGCTGTATTGTCCTTTCAGGATGGAATTGGCCGGTTCCGGCATGCGTGCTGCTTCGGCATGATAGACAAACAATCGAAACATATAAAAGAGTCCCGCAAACCAGGTTACGACAAAAATGATGTGAAGCGATTTGATGACAAGGGCTGTTTCCATGCGGCAAACTTATGGATGGAAAGGAAGTGTGCGCATGAAAGGTTCACCGTAATTTCGCGGCAAAATTTGAAATATGAGCAAACAAAAGGTATTTGCCAGAGAAACACTCGCCACTGCTACACATTTGGTATTACCAGAGAATACGAACACACTCGGAAACCTCATGGGTGGACAGTTGCTCAACTGGATGGACGTGATCTCGGCGATTTCTGCACACCGTCATTGCAGAAGGATTGTGGTGACCGCAGCGGTGAACAATGTCTCGTTTCAGCATCTGATCAAACTCGGTGATATCGTTACGATAGAAGCAAAAGTTTCGCGTTCTTTTTCTTCATCTATGGAAGTTTATATGGAAGTATTTGTAGAACATGCCACCACCGGAGAACGCAAGCGTTGCAATGAAGCCAATTATACTTTTGTTGCAGTAGACCAACTTGGTTCGCCAATCAACGTGCCTGAGCTCATTCCCGAAACGGAAGAGGAAAAACGCAGATATGATGGCGCTTTGCGCAGACGTCAGCTCAAATTGATACTCGCTGGAAAAATGAAACCGGATGAAGCGACAGAATTGAAGGCGTTGTTTATCGAGCCCAAAGCTTTTCAATAGCTCGGATGATTTCTTCCTGATCCAATTGATCGATACATAAATGATCTGATCCATACTTGCATTTGTTGCCCAGTTTGGAGCAAGGCCTTTTATTGCGTCCATGCGGCTCAATGATTACACTTTCCACATGAGGCCTGTATGGATACATTCCAAACCCAGGAACGGTGCAGCCCCAAAGAGAAATGATTTTTTGGCGAAAGGCGGATGCGATATGCATGAGTCCGGAATCACCCGTGATGACCAATCTCGCATCACGCAGGATCATCGCACTTTGATGAAGACTGAATTGGTTGACAGCATTAAAAACATGTTCGCCATATTCGTCCGACAATGTTTTCGCCCGTGCAAGATCATCGTCACCTGCACCCAACAGAACCACAGGATACTTTTTCAAGTTGCAAATACTGCGCAAGGTGGACATGCCTGGAGTTTTGCCTTTGTGCATCGCACCAATACTCACAGCGATATAACCTTCGGAATACGAAGCAGGAAGTGATGGCTTCGCCGTTTGTTCCGGAATAAAATAATCGAGTCCTTTACCATCATCCTGAACACCGAATGCACGCAGTGTTTCCATGTAGCGGTCAACGATATGAATATCCGGCATTTTATTGATGCCCAAATTCACCCAAAGCCATTTTTGGAAATTGAGTTTACGGAAAGTGAACGCCAATGCTTTGAGTCTGCGCTTCACGATGGATGATCGGATATTCCGATGAAGGTCGATGATGTAATCGAACTGAATTTTTTCCAGCTCCGGCAATGCATCCTGAACAGTTTTTTCCATCACATGCACTTTGGTGATGTATGGATTGGCTTCCAGAAGGGCAGCGAATTTCTTTTTGGTGTAGTAGTGAATTTCCACCTCACCATCGAGCTGAGTCTTCAATGCGCGCAGAACGGGCGTCGTCAGGACGATATCGCCAATGGAGCTGAATCTGATGACAAGGACTCGGGTTATGGTAGACATCCCGGCAAATCTAATCGCTGGGGGCAAACCTCAGACTATTTTTGCGCCATGTCATTGATTGATACCCATTCTCACATTTACCTGCCTCAGTTTGATGAAGATCTGGATGCGATGATAGCGCGTGCCCGGGAAGCCGGTGTGACGAAGATTTTTCTTCCCAACATTGATCTTGATAGCATTCCGCTCATGCACAAACTCAGCGATCGTTATCCTGAATTGTGTTATCCCATGCTCGGCTTGCATCCATGTGATGTCAAAGAAAACTACATCGATGTGCTCAATACCATGAAGCCAATGTTCAATGATCGAAAGTATATCGCTGTGGGTGAAATTGGCATCGATCTGTATTGGGATAAAACCACTCTTGACATACAAATCGAAGCATTTAAAATTCAATGCGCCTGGGCGAAAGCGCTGGCATTGCCGATTGTGATCCACGCTCGCGATTCCTTCGATGAAATTTTTGCCGTGATGGATGAAATCCACGATGATAAGTTATTTGGGGTTTTCCATTGTTTCACCGGCCATGCAGATCAAGCGAAGAAAGTGATGTCTTATGGCAATTTCCTGATGGGGATTGGTGGTGTACTCACCTATGAAAAATCCGGATTGGATGTTGTGGCCAAAGACATTCCGATGGAATACCTTGTGCTCGAAACCGATTCCCCATTTCTCACTCCGAAACCATTTCGCGGCAAACGCAATGAAAGTAGTTATGTGAAATTTGTTGCTGAGAAACTAGCGACTGTGAAAGAATTGAGTTACGACGAAGTGATTGGCACTACTAGCCAGAACGCATTGAAGATTTTTAGACCATGAAAAGGATTGTAGGTTTGGTTTTGTTTTTTTTGTTTTTGGTTAGTTGCAAAGAGCAAAAGCAAAATGGATTTCGCATGCGATTTGCACTTGAGGTGCCTGACCCACAACAGTACGCATTCATCAGCAACAAGTTTGAAGATTTGATCATTTGCATCGATACAGCGAAACATTTTCAAGTAGCGAAATGGAAGGGACAAGGATGCAAGTATGGACTTTATAACCGCAACGGAACTGAAGTTTTGGCTATCACAGATTCGGATACAACAAAGTTTTATAAAGGTGACATGTTGATCCATCAACTCGCCTATATAGATTTTCTGACTCATGATGACTGGCTCAAAGGCAATGGAACCTATTTCGAACATGATGTGAATTTGTTTTCACCGGATTCCATACAGAGTGATCATGAATCCATTCATCATGCAGCGATCATGAATCATTTGTGGTTGTTCCCTTTGGATCGGGGAATACCGTTTCAAATTTTGATCGCAGGTTGTCCGTTGGACACTTTCAAACTCCAATGTGCATCAATTGTTCAAGGCGTGGAACAAGACTTCGCTATACCCAATAACCAGACTTTGGAAAATGCTTTTCAACTTGCCACAGGTGAAATGAAGGTGGAAGAAAAGTGGATGGAAGTTAAAGGTACAATAAGAGAAATGACATCTGGCGAAGAACTTCAGAATGTATTGGTGGCTATCACCAATTCCGCAGGCAACCATGAATACCATTATAGCAACTGTCAGGGTGAATACAACTTCAACCTCACAACGCAGGACGTATTTACAATTTCGTATTCACTGCCGGGTAAAATCTCAAAAAGGGTCTTGCTAGATTATCGAAACGTTGTTCCGATACCTGAAGGCTATCTTATGGTATTGGATGGAACGCTCTTCAGCAAAACATCCGATCGTCAGGATTTTTCTTTCTTGAATGAGCCCATAGCAAAATTTGAATTGGATACCCTAACTGGAGAAATATGGTTTGATGAAAATTATGTCAGCATGATGAAAAGCAAAATCGATTCCGTGTTGTCCGTCCACTGATTAGTTTTCTGATGATGAAAAGAGTAAGTATTTCTGACCTTGTACATGAGCCCCATGATCACATAACGATGCTCTGTAATCATATTATTGTGTTTCGTGTATGTGAAAATTAGAACCAGATGATCAATTTCAACGAAGATTACATATTGGAGAATGATGTTGTGCGATTGACGCCACTTGTGATGAAAGATTACGATCACCTCGTTCATTTTGCTACACAAGAACCTGATTTGTGGTATTACTCATTAATGCAAGCCAATACACCGGAGAAGATGAAGTTGTACGTCGAAAAGGCAATTGATGATAGGACAAAAGGGAATTCGTATCCTTTCACAGTCTACGATAAGAGAACAAACCAATATGCAGGTTGCACAAGATTTTATGACATTCAACCCGACTATGCAACCTTGCAACTTGGATTCACCTGGTATGGGAAAAATTTTCAGGGAACGGGTTTGAACAAAAACTGTAAGTACTTACTGTTAGAATTTGCATTTGAAACTTTGAAGATGGAGCGGGTTGAATTCAGGGCTGATAATGACAATCTGCGAAGCATTCTCGCCATGAAGAGTATTGGTTGTGTAGTAGAAGGTATATTGCGGAACAATATGTACAAACCCAATGGCAACCGCCGCGATAGTATTGTGCTCAGCATCCTCAAAGAGGAATGGCTTTCATCCATTAAAACAAACCTTGCGATGAAAATTTAAAATTCAATATTTAAGATTTAAAATTCACACACCCATCCATAACTCATAACTCATAACTCATAACTCACCATTCACCATTCACCATTCACAATGAATTCCCTCCTCCTCATATACACCGGCGGTACCATAGGCATGATGGAAGAACCTACAACCGGAAGTTTGATACCATTCGATTTCAAACAACTTCAAGATAATGTTCCGGAGTTGAAGAGATTCAATTATCACATAGATGTGGTGAGTTTTGATGATCCTATTGATTCTTCAGATGTGAACTTGTCACATTGGCAAAAAATCGCTGACATCATCACGGTGAATTATGAGCATTACGACGGTTTTGTGGTGTTGCACGGCACGGATACCATGGCATACAGTGCATCGGCGATTAGTTTTATGTTGGAGAATTTATCCAAGCCGGTCATTTTTACCGGCTCACAATTGCCCATAGGAAAACTGAGAACAGATGGCAAGGAGAATCTCATTACCTCGATAGAAATTGCTGCAGCGCAAGATGCAGATGGACCAATCGTACAAGAGGTATGCATTTATTTTGAATCACAATTATTCAGAGGCAATAGAACGCACAAATACAATACAGAAAACTTCGATGCATTTGAAAGCGCCAATTTTCCTGCGCTTGCAGAAGTAGGCATTCACATTTTCTACAACCACGATCAATTGTTACGTCCCAATGGAACATTCACCATCAGGAAAAACTTCGATACACGTGTGACCTATTTGAAAATGTTTCCTGGAATTACACCCGCAGTGGTGAATGGCATATTGTCCATCCCCGGATTGAAGGGCGTTGTTTTGGAAACGTTTGGTTCAGGAAATACGACCACTGATAAATGGTTCACCGACGCATTGGAGAATGCCATCAAGAGTGGAATCATCATCTTAAATGTCAGTCAGTGCAATCAGGGATTTGTTGCACAAGGCAGATACGAAACCAGTTCCGCATTGAATCGAATTGGAGTGATCGGCGGAGCGGATATCACATCCGAAGCGGCGATCATCAAGATGATGTATTTGTTCGGACAAGAACTCTCCCCGGCGGAAGTCAAGCATTATCTCGGGCTGTCGATTCGAGGAGAGCTTTCGGAGAATTATGAATCTTGAATTATGAATTATGAATTATGAATTATGAATTGGGAATGGTGAATGTTTGTGGGCGGGAGAATTTTAAATTCTTAAATTTTAAATTATTCACGGTATTTTTTCATCTTATGCCGTGAAACTATGT
>JAIBBG010000094.1 GCA_019694805.1 Flavobacteriales bacterium
TACCATTATTGAAAGACATGGAACCATTACATGAACATGCGTTCGAAGATGGCGTGACCGATACCTGTCCGCTGGAAAGCAGATGAAGGCATAGTGGTAAAAGGCATAATATGATTCGTGTTCGAATCAATTCGATCAGATGGATAGATTTTATAATTCAGTCAGTAGTCGCAAAAATACCACAGAAAGTTGGATTGGAGTTGTGAATTATGAATTAAGAGTTGTGAATGATGAGTTTTGAATCAAAAAAAATCCCCGCTGTTCAGGCGGGGATTTTAAACAAACACACTAATCAGCGGCGTTCGTTTTGGTTAAGGAGAAACCGTCAGTATTCCATTGAAATACTTCTGTTCTTTTGTTATGTCGTTGGTGATAATCACTTTCCATTTGAATTGTTGACCGGCAGAAGCTTTGGTGCCGCCAGGCAGAGAGCCATCCCAACCTTTCAATCGGTTGGAAGTCTCGAATACCTTGTTATTGTCCATCGTGTAGATACTCATCACGAAGTTGGCTTTGCTTTGTTTCAATCCTTGTGGCATGAAAGTACCGCGGCCTACTGTGTATTTCTCAGGAGCATCCAATGAGAAATCGGTATTGATGGTCACGTGTTTTACTGCGCCATCTTCACAACCGTAGTCATTTCTCACCGAAAGGGCGATCAATTGTTTGTCTTTACCCACTGGGATAGAAGGAGCCGTAGCATCTTTAGAGGTACCACTGTTGGTGGTCCATTCATAAGACACAGCATCTTCGCTGGTATTGACCACTTTCACTTCAGGTTTCATCGGGTCTTCATTGACGAATTCCCAACGGAAATCAGCATCTGGAGCAGGATTGATGGTGATCATATCGTTCATCACCGTGGTATTGATTTTACCATTTTTGCTGGTGACAGAAAGCGACACATCATAATTACCCGCTTTGGCGAATTTGTGTTTAGGTTTTGGAGAAGTGCTGAAATGACCATCACCAAAATTCCACAGGTAGCCGTAGTCAGCATTGGTAGGAGCGTTGGTGGCGGTGAATTCCACTTCTGTTCCTTCGCAGGCTTGACGAACATTACTTACGAGAGAGATGACATTATCAACCACTACACCTTTAGGGATCACGATATCCGGAGTAGAATTCACTCCAGATTCACCATCGGCAAGGTTCGATCCGGAGTTATTGCCAGTGTTACCTGGGTGGAGTTGTTGATTAGGGTTAAGTCCACCGGCATGACCAGACTGAGTGCTGGCGCCCGTGTTGTTGTTATGGATGTTGTTGTAGTTCGGAGTGAGAGATTGGTTTTCAGCAGTCTGGTTATTGTCTGAAGCTGAAGTGTAGGTTTTGCCGGAGATACCGTTCATCACCACAGGGTTATTGAAGCGGGTTTCGGCGAAAGCAGCCTGCGCTGAAGCTGGGGCATTTTGGATGCGATGCCAAGCAAAAAAGCCACCGGCTGAAACAGCTACGGTAGCAGCAAGAGCAACGATAACAACATATTTACCAGACTTCTGATTGCCCATTTTCTTCTGGAGGTCGCTCCAGCTATGGGGATCATAAGGCATTTCATAGTCTGAAATCTGTTCCTTCAGATGCCGCTCAAAAGGTGTTAGAATTCTACTCATTCAGTTTTCTTCAAATTCTTAAGTAACAATTTCTTCATGTTTTTCCGGGCTTTGGCGTAGTTACTTTTTGAGGTTCCTACACTTATACCCAATGCTTCAGCAATATCCTGATGCGTATAGTCTTCGTAAACGTAAAGGTTAAACACAGTTCTGTACGCCGGAGAAAGTTGTTGCATAGCATCAACGATCTGTTCCGGGGTAATGTCATAAATTTCGTCGTCAGTGGCGTCATTTTCTTCGTCAACTTCCTCTTCCCAATCCTCTAAGCTTTGATTTTCGCCAAGTAGGACGAAATCATTTTTAAGTTTTCGGAACCGGTCTATTGCGAGATTGACCATGATTCTGCGTATCCAGCCTTCCAGTGTGCCAACCCCGGAGTATTTATCCAGGTTATTGAACACTTTGAGAAAACCTTCTTGTACGATATCCATGGCCTGATCACCATCCCTGGTGTATCGCATGCAAACGGCCTTCATTTTTCCATAAAACATTTTATGGATGGCCTGCTGCGAACGCCTGTCTCCTTTGAGACAACCAGCTATCAATGCTTGTAATTGCTTTGAATCTGCCACAAGGGTTATCGATTAGACGGGAAATAATTCAAATGGTTGCCACTTTGGGTTATTAACAATTCGGTCGGTCTATGAACAACCTGGGTCAATTTCGAAGGCTGACAAAGAACCAAAACTAACCGGTGTCCGGTAGACCGAACCCAAGCGTGGAAAAGAACAAACATACCCATTGGTGATTGGTTCAATTGGTTGATTGAAATTGATTTGGCAGTGGTTGAGACCGCTAATATACATCGAAACGTTTTTAGTCAGTTTGCAGGGCACTGGTGAAAATGAGTTTGTTACGCACATAATCAAAGCGTATTGCGGTGATCTCATTACCCTGACCATCCTTCATTACCTTGAGCGTTTTGGGAGAAAATTTCATGGGCTTTCTACATCACAAACGGCCATGGTCAAGGTTAAAATGTGTTTTCAGTCATCAATGCGGAGAGCCGTTTTTCTCGATTTTCTGTGATGGGAAGTGAATTTTCGTCATGCCGGGTCCAACAAGTTAAAATCTGACGCTTTATTTAATCTTGAATATTTCACAGGAAAAAGAGCGGAAAAATTCGGAGCAAAATCGACTTGACAAAATTTTGACAAGTCGATTTTGTCGAGTGCAAATAGGTGTCATCCGAACTTGATTTTTTTTTAAAACAGTTTATTCTCGCCTTTGGGCGGATTAAATAGTTTTCCTTATCGCTAACAATCAGCTGTTTTTGTTGAGGAGGATTGGTTATTTTGATTTTTATATTCCAAAATCGAATGATTCTTAGAATATCCTATTCCAGAATGGAATAAGACTATTTCGTGAGCAATCATTGATTTGCGGCAAAACACTAAAACCGAATTAACATGAAAGGATTGAACAGGGTATCGCTCATTGGCCATTTGGGTAAAGACCCGGATCACAAGGAAATCAATGGCGAATTGCAAGTTGCGAAAGTCACCATGGCAACTACAGAAACTTATCGAGACAAAGACGGAACTCTAAAGGCCCAGACCGATTGGCATTCATTGGTGATGTGGGGTAAGCTGGCACAAGTGGCGCAAAAGCATCTTAAAAAGGGAACACATCTGTTTGTCGAGGGCAAGTTGAAGTGCAGAAAATACCAGGACAAAGCCGGACAGACGAAGTATGTCAGTGAAATCATTGTTGAAAACATCCTGATGTTATGAGTAAGGAAAAAAAGTGGAGTGCAGTTTTAAAACGCAGGGGAGGAGTGACACGAATTGCGGTGAGCATTGCCAGAGAAAAAAGATTAATTGATCGGATTCGGCAATTCGAAGATGTACGATGGGATCCAAAAGAGAAAGTGTGGCTCTTACCTGACACCGTTTCTAACAGAGAGAAATTTGGAATACCACAAGAGGTATATCTAAGACCTTGGCACCAGTTAGGTTTGAGACAATTTGTCCGTCAGATGAAGTCGGCTCGATACAGTGAGAACACTATAAAGAGCTATACAGATGCGTTGAGGATATTTTTGAAATTTCATAATGACAAGTTGATTTCAGATATCACCGAGCTAGACATCGTGAATTTCAACAATGATTACATTTTGAAAAATGGACTTTCGACCTCATGGCAAAATCAGGCCATCAATGCCATCAAGCATTATTTGCGAATGCAAGATGATCGAAAACTTAGCCCGGAATTGATTGCACGTCCGAGGAGAGAGAAGGTGTTACCTAATGTTTTAAGTAAGGATGAAGTCAAACGCATACTGGAAGCATTGTATAACAATAAACACAGGATGATGTTAACCTTGATTTATGCATGTGGTTTGCGGAGGAGTGAATTACTCAAATTACAAATGGGAGATATCGATAAAGATAGGGGAGTATTGATTATTCGTCAGGCCAAAGGGAAGAAAGATCGCATAGCCCCCTTATCAGAAAAGCTCATAGAAATGTTACGAGAATATTATAAGCAATATAGACCCCAACGATGGCTTTTTGAGGGTCAGGTGAAAGGAGAACCTTATGATGAGCGGAGTTTGGCCAGTGCATTTAAGAAGGCTTTGCAAGCTTCAGGGGTTGAGAAGCCTGCTACACTCCATTGGCTACGACATTCCTATGCAACGCATTTGATGGAATCAGGAACGGATCTTCGTCTCATACAAGAGTTATTGGGGCATAAGAGCAGTAAAACGACTGAGATTTACACACACGTAAGTACCAGGGCGATACAACATATACGAAGTCCGTTTGATGATTT
>JAIBBG010000095.1 GCA_019694805.1 Flavobacteriales bacterium
GGTTGCCAGAAACCAAGTGGATCAGGGTTTCTCAAAGAAAAAGAATAATGTGAATTCTGCGGTTCGACAACGATAAATTCAGCAAATACAAGTTCCGTCAATTGCTCTTCGATGACTTGAAAATGCGGCAGAGGAAGATCGTCATCTGCAAAGGGTAAATGACCACAATGATTGTGTTCGTGTCTATGACCAAAGTCTTTGCAATAATGGGTATGCATGAAATCAGCAAAAGTCAGCTCTGGTTCATGGGACTTATGTTCGAGAAAATGCAGCAACAAGCCGGGCACCATCATGAGATCGCGCGTTCCGGTTTGAAAAAACAAGAAAACCGGCATGATGATAAAGAAGATCAATTTCCGCAAACTGGTGTAAAGATAAACGAATCCTTTTACACCAGTGAAGTAAAAATGTTTCCTCTACTCCGTCTTCAAGACTGGAGCAGGATCATGGCCAGACACGCGGTAAGCGACAAAAACGATGGTGAGAAATGCCACGATAATAGAAGCAACGGAGGCCAGTAAATATGTCTGCCAATTTTGCTGCACGCTGAATGCAAATGAACTTAACCATTGCTGCACAAGCACAAAAGAACAAATGCTACCCAGCACAACCGATATCACAATCATGGATAATTGCTCCTTCATGGCAATGTACATGAGTTGCCTGGTTTCAGCTCCCAATACTTTACGGATCGCCAGTTCTTTCGCTTTCATGCCCGCAAGAATTCTGGTCAATGCAAAAAGACCAGCGCAGGCAATGATTACAGACAACAATGCAAATGCATTCAGCACTTTATTCATCCTGGATTCACGAAGGTATTCTTTATGGATATGATCGTGAAGGGCGGTATAGTCGAATGGAGCGTTGGTTACATTTTGTTCCCAAACACCTTTCACCTGATTGAGTGTTTGTTCATTCATGTCATGCAATTTGATCACGGCGAATTTGCCGAATTGCGCAAATTCATAATTCGACCTCTTGGCGATATCCAAAACAAACGGACCGACAGGATGATGTAAACTTTTGTTGTGAAAATCTTCGACTACACCAACAATGTATTCATCACCACTGAGAGAACTGAATCGTTGATTGATGGCATCTTCTGGATTTTCAAAGCCCAGCATCCTCGTCACTGCCCGGTTTACGATGATGGAAAGCGAATCTTCTAATTGAGTATGGATATCGTAATCTCTTCCAGCAATCAACTTCATGCCGGTTGTTTTCACAAAATCTTCATCAACTGCCAAAGCAGGTATATATCGGAATTCATCGCCCGTGAGGTCTCCAAAACGAAACTCGTGATTGTTGTTGTTCACACCGATCACCTCATTCATGATGCTCACAGATTCGACCCCCGATTGAGCCAGGAGCTGTTTTTTAAATGGCTCATAGTCGAATCCAAGAGCCGTGTTGCTGATGTATAATAGTATCACATTTTCATCCACAAATCCCTTGTCTTTGGTCAGCATATAATTGAATTGCCTTCCCGCAGAAATAGAAAATATAATAATGACCACTGCAAGACTAAATTGCAGTGTCACCATAGTCTTTCTGAAAATTTTACCACTTTTACTATTGCGAATTCCACCTTTGAAAAATTGACCAATCTTGATGTTGCTCACCACAAACGCGGGATACAAGCCAGAAGCGAGACCTGTAATCAAGATGATGAGCACAAGTGTGAGCATCAAACCCGGACTCAAGAGATAAGCCCAGGAGATATTCAGCTCAAAATAACTCATCAGCCATGGACGAACAAGCATCAACAAACCCAAACCAGCGAGAAAAGCTACAATGGCTAAGATCAAAGCTTCGATGGTAAACTGAACTATCAGTTGAAGATTAGTCGCACCAGCCACTTTCCTTGCTCCTATTTCTTTCATGCGACTACCTAATGTTACAGTGGTCATATTGATAAAATTCACGACCGCCACAATGACCAACAGGATAGCGCAACTGATGAAGATGTAAATAAATTTCCGATCGCTGTTGGCTCCCATTTCAAACTCGAGATGAGAATCCAGATGTATAGAAGAAATTGGCTGAGCATGCAGCGTAATCATATTCTGCAAGGCCGGTATTTCATGTTTGCGAACAAATTCCGGTAGTCTGGCGGTGAGCTGTTCTATGTTCACACCCGGCTTGAGTTTCACGTAAGTCCAAACTGGATTCCACACCCAGTTCTTTTTCATTCCCGGTGCAATGGACATCATGGTTGACATAGACAATATTGCCCGAGGTTTGAAATGCGAAGGACCACCTTCCTTGAATACACCAGTGATCACACAGCGGTATTTTTCGTTACCGGCGAGTAAAACGGTTTTTCCAACCGGCGATTCATCACCATACCATTTTTTACCCAGTTCCGTGGAAACAATGATATGGAAAGGTTCATCGAGTACATCATCGGGATTACCCTCTACAAGAGGAATGTCAAAAACATGAAAAACATTGGAATCAGCATAATAAATCAGTTCTTCATTGTATAAATCATTGTTCTCAAGTCGGAATGATTTTAGTGGTACTTGAAAATCAAAAACCTGAACGATTTCTTCGATGTAATCCGGATAATCAAGTGCCATGGCTTCAGCCATCGGATAAGGAAGGCTTGAAGAATTTTCTACATAACTACCACTATTGATGACTTCGGTGATTCGATACACCCTCTCATTATCTTGACCACTCCTATCGAATGATATTTCACGGCTGATGAAAAATGCCATAGCAATGATGGCAGCCATACTCAATGCCAGGCCAATGAGGTTGATCACTACTGCAAACCGATTTCTACGGTAGCTTCCGAGAGCAGAAGATAAGTAATTATGACGCATAGTCGTGAAGTTTCCACCGCAAACTCCGCAACTGTAAATTGTCCGTCAACTTTTTTTGATAAATGGATCAACACATGGACTGACGGAATTTTCACCACAAGGCGATAACCATTCAAAACAACAACAATAAAAAGGGCAACCACGCATAGTGATTGCCCCCAAAATATTCAACCAGATGAATAAGTGACTCACCATTTCGATTCCAAATCCCCGTGTATTCGCGCACCAAAATTTATCGGGACAGGCTTGGTTCGTTTCGAATGCCTTCCATAATCATGACTACGCTAATGCGATCAAAACTTGTGTGAGCGAGTTTTCTTTAGGCTTTTGAATCTCCTGTGCAACGCATGGCATCATCTGGGATCAATGGCTGATTCGATTATTCTCCTTCACCCAATTCTTCGATCTTCTTTAATTCTTCATCGATGATTTCTTCGATAGCCTTTCTCTCAGCTTCATTCAGTTTAGCATCGAGTTTGGCCTGACGCTTCATAAAGCGGTACATATCGCGTTTATGAATTTCATAAGCTATAAATACAGTGTATTTACCTTCTGAATTCAAGTATTTTTCTTCACCAATTTTGCGGAGATCAGCAATGGTGGTATTGGTCACTTCACGGATCAATGATTGGAATTTGTCATTGATTTCACTTCCACTTGTTGTTTCATTTTCGTGAAGATATTGGT
Source organism: Flavobacteriales bacterium (assembly GCA_019694805.1). Classification (GTDB taxonomy): domain Bacteria; phylum Bacteroidota; class Bacteroidia; order Flavobacteriales_D; family Sanyastnellaceae; genus JAIBBG01. The sequence continues at coordinate 3,519 of JAIBBG010000095.1, forward strand.
CAGTCACGACTTTCATGCGTGTCTCAACCTGTTGAGCCAACTCTTTTTTAGCATTGAGATCCGCTTTTTGTTTTGCAATGTTTTCATCGCTGCTATCTCCTTTGCCTTTCGCACGGAAGTAACGAGCAGTACTTTCATATTTATTTCCGGAGAATGGTTCCTTCACTTTTTCTCCCATGGGAGAAGATTTTGAACATGAGAAAAGGACCGATAAAGCAAAAAAGAATGCCATGAAGGCGGGAGTTGAGTTTTTCATATGCGTTGTCATTTTTCTGTTGACGGTACAAACTTGGTAAAAACTGTGCCATATCATTCCATAAAAATGAAAAAACAACATGCATATCAAAATACTCCACCCATCCACTCTTTACTTTGTGGTCATGAATTGGTTGGATAAAAAATGGGAATTTGGCATCTGGCAGGATGTCTATGATGATCACCTTCAAATCCTGAAAACCACACCTGAACGCATTCATGAGCTGATAGCTGGTATTCCGGCGGAAAAGCTCATCCTTCGTACGGATGGAAAATGGAGCGTGAATGAGCACATTGGTCATTTGCTCACAATGGAGTCTCTTTGGATTGCCAGACTGGATGATTTGGTACTCGGTCATAAGAACCTCCGACCATGGAATGGAACCAATGAAGATACGGAAGCAGCAGGTTTCAACCGTCAGCGAACCGGGAAAATCCTGGAGGATTTGGAGGACATACGTTTACCCCATTACACCATGCTCCAAAAACTCAAAGACAAATCGGGAGAAATAAGTGCATTTCACGAAAGACTTCAGACAAGGATCAATCTTGCAGATCATGTGATGTTCATCGCTACACACGATCAACATCATTTGAATACC
>JAIBBG010000096.1 GCA_019694805.1 Flavobacteriales bacterium
TGATGACATGTTGCGCAAGAAATCTTTTCATTGGCTGAAAGCACTTCATCATAAAAAAGAACTCTACCCAACGAAATCATTTTTGACTCTGATGAATTGTTTTGTTCGTTTTGATATTCTATCAGAATATCCTTGGATAGCACTCTTTTCGATCCCGTAGATTCAGGGGTTTTGTTGCACGAGAAAAACAATACGGAGAGGGTAGAGCAAGCTAGGAAAATCGATTTTTTCATAGGTTTAGTTTTTGATATCAGAAGCTGACATTGAAATGAATAAATCCGGGGAGTAAGGGAGTAGCGGAAACCCCTGTGCTTTCGCTCGAAGTGGGCGTTGAGCCTGTGGTCTCGGTCGTGCGTTTACCTTTCGTATAAAGTACTTTCAATTGCGTTTCAGTACTAAGACTTATTCTGTCATTGATGTTGAATTGAATGCCGAACAAGGGCGCAACACCTCCACCATTTGATTTGTTGGTGCTTTTAAATTTAAAATCACCAGAAGTGTTTTCATTGGTAGACATATCAGAAGTGGCCAACAAATCAACTCCACCAAATACTGTCCATCTTTTTGCTACCAATGAACGTTTTTCGAAACCCACTGAAAAATCGAATGTACTGATTGAGTTTTTAGTGACATCATCATCGCCTTTGTCTTCAGTGTTCACGGCTGCAACGCCAAGTCCGGCTCGAAATGCAAAATGGGATGGGGTAATGTAACGAAAGGTGAATTGAAAGGGCGATGATCCTGTTGTGCTCACATCATTAAAACTCAGAAAATTCTTAACAAATGAAGTAGCATTCATTCCGAGCATGATCTGCCCTTTGCCGGATTCTGCAGTTTCAGTTGTTTGTGAAAAAGTCTGTAGTGATGAAAGGGAAAACAATCCCAAGGTAAAGGCAATAGTGACGATTCTCATAAAAGTAGTTTTGGTTTTGTTGATCGAATTTAACCAAAAATCTTCCAATACATTGTGCTGGTTTCGAAAAAATCATCCTTTTTTTCCGTTCATGAACCTCATTTTTTCCTCTTTTCCCACGATCATGCACTGATCAACTGTTCATAAGTGTATGATATGCATCATTTATCGGCGATTGATAGAAAATACTTTTGGCCTGATAACTAAAACCACACTCAGATGAAAAAACTGTTGTTTTTAACGGCATGCTTTGCCTTCCTTTCTGTGTCCCTGCAGGCGCAACTTTCAACCAGAGAAAACTATGATCAGTTGTTGAGACTGTCTACCAGACCTCAAGCAGGTGATGGTGCACTTCAGTTCGTGATTCCAATCATCGACCTGAGCTCTTCAGATAGTTCCAATGCGGGATTGTACAAAGGAAACTCACTTTTCAAGAGTGATTTCCTCACGTATAAGTACTATCTTTCTAATCAAAATGTATTGCGTATGGGTTTGCGTTATACCATCGCCAATGCCCGCACTGAAGGTACAGCCGTGGACTCTTCAGCATTGAATCCGATTAGTCCGGATCTTGGAGAAGTTCAGACGGACTTGAAACGTTTGATCTCCCGTGATTTCGCTATTGCCGGTGGTTTGGAAAAACACTTCAGCAACCGCAATATTTTCGACGTATACGCGGGTGGAGAAGCCCTCATTGGTTTGGGTAAAAACAAAAGAATCAATCAAGAAGAATACTTTAACGGTGACAAGTTTTTCGAAACAAGAACAACCAATACACGCATTTTGGGATTTGGTTTGGTGACAGGTTTCAATGTATTTGTTGCTGAATTGCCAATTTCTATTGGTTTGGAGTATGGCCTTACTGGTAAATGGATGTTTGGTGGTAAAACCAAAGTGGAACAGGAAGTTCAGGTTGGATCTACCAGCAATACCGGTGAATGGTATGAACAGGAAACTGATGCATTCGGTGATCAAGACCTCAACCTTAATGGTGATCCACAACAATACAGTGACTTGAGTCGCAGAACTTTTAATTTGAATACCAATCACAATGTGAGATTAAATATTCATATTTATTTCTCTACAAAGGACAAGAGTGTAGCTACAACGCGATAACCCGCATCAACCCTAAAGCTTGAATCGTATGAAAAAAATACAATACCTCCTGCTGGTTGCATGCGCACTGGTTATTCTGGTGCCTTCATGCACGATGTATCACAAAGCTGTTCCACTTACTCCAATCAATGCACAGGTCAATTTTGATATGGATGATCTGGAGTATCTCGGCGATGTGACTGGGCAGTCAGAACAATCCTATTTCCTGATGCTTCCATACGGCGGAAGAAAATACTATTCTGCCAGTTTGATGCCTCAAGGACTGGGTTTGGCATTGCCTAACAACCGCGGCTATAACAATGCGCTTTATGATGCATTGCAACAACGCCCGGATGCTGACCTCGTGCTTCCGGTATCTTTCGATGTTGTGACCTATCAGCAATTCATGGGTCACCGAGATGTACTGAAAGTGAGATTTAAGGCTTATAAAATCAAGTCTAAATAATTTTCATGATATTAAAAACACCCGGCTTTAACCGGGTGTTTTTTATTCGTGACTGTGCTGTAGTTTTGAATCGATAATCTCTACCGAAATGCTGAACAAGTTCTTCTTTGCGCTTATATGTGCTGTTGCCATAATGGGTATCGCTTCTTGTCGTGATCAAGAAAAAGAAGGTCCTGCGATTTATATTGATCCTTCCAGTATCGTACTTTCTTCAAATGCTGGCGATCTATTGGAGTTTACTGTCACAGCCAACGGTGGTGATTTTAACCTACAACAAATCAAAATTCTCCAAAAACCTGAGGGTGGTGTTACTTCCACCTTACTCGATACCATTGTGAGTGGAAGTAAAACGGAGTTTTTTTATGTATACCAGGTGCCTTCGGGTTCTCCTAGGATTTTGTTGACATTTAAGGCCATCGATACTGATGGCAATGAAGCTTCAACCCTCCGTGATTTGTATGTGGAGTCGTCGGTTTACTTGACCGAAACAACGGGACATGAACTGTATTCACCCTTCCATTTCGGAGCTAATAATGCCTTCAATATCGCTGGTTCAACATGGTACCAACTTGATACAGATCCCGATTCCTCCGGGGTGGATATACTCGAAGCCGATGCCACAAATGATGGTAATTTGAGTCTCAACATCACATCATGGTCTGGTATTCGTTTCGTGAGAAATAACGCATTCAATTATGCAGAGGCTACAGGTTCGTCTGCTATGAATAGTTATCAAAGCAGTATCCCTCAACAATTGATAACAGATATTCAGGTGAATGATATCCTGATCACAGAGTATGATACAGTGCAACACAAATATGCTGTGATCAAGTTTACGGGTATTTATGATGATGCCGATCCCAATCTCGATCGGTATACTTTCAATTTGAAAAAATAATCTGCGCGAAGCGCTGAAATGGCGGCATTTCTGAGTGCTTTCAATTCATTTGCCGAAAAAAAATGCGCTGATTCTTGTTCTAATCGCCGTTTGTCGTCATTTTCGCAGGAAACTTTCCGACCAGATTTTATGAGCAAGATTTTTGTTCCTTCAGATTTTACCCCTGTATCCAATGTAGCCATTCGTTATGGCTGTGAAATTGCAGAAAGCACAAAAAGTGATGTCTACCTTCTGCACATTGTCAAAACCCAGGGCGAAATAGATGCAGCGAAAAAGAAACTGGAGGTTCAGGCTGCTGATCACGGAAACCGTCATCCGGTTAAAATCCATACCCTTGTTCGTGTCGGAAATATTTTTGATGATATCCCGGATGTCGGCGCAGAAGAAAACGCTGAATTGATTGTCATGGGTACTCATGGTATGCAAGGCATGCAATTCATCGTGGGTAGCAATGCTCTGAGAATTATTTCTGAAAGCAAGGTGCCTATGATTATCGTTCAGGCTGAAACCAAACAAAGCGCGAAAATTTCTAGACTACTTGTTCCATTAGATCTTCACCAGGAAACCAAACAGAAGCTGAAAATCGCTTGCGACGTCGCATCCAGATTTGGCGCTGAAGTTCATATCATTTCACCTAAAGAAACAGACGAGTTTCTTCATAACCGCCTGGCAAGAAATATCAGCTATGCAGAAGGTTATTTGGAAGAAAGAAAACTGCGTTACAAAACCACCATCACGGAATCGGGATCGGGCGGATTTGTGAAAGAATTGCTGAAATATGCGAAGTACGCAGAAATCGACATGATATGTATCCTGAATACGGCTGAAGAGAGATTGGTGCACGCTTTCGGAATGGATAGTGAGCAAAAGATCATCACCAATGAAGCAGGTATTCCAGTGATGATCCTCAATCCTGCAATCACTTACAAAGATTCGAGTTCGGTGTTTGCGCAGTAGGGCGGGGTTCAATGTTCAAAGTTCAAGGTT
>JAIBBG010000050.1 GCA_019694805.1 Flavobacteriales bacterium
TGAACACCAGTAATGACGGCGAATTTGGCGATCCTGAAATACGCGAAAACGTCGCAAGGCAACTTGTCGGTAGTCAGCATATGACCGCTGAAGATGAAGATGCAGTTGTCGCTTTTTTGTTGACGTTATCGGACGGATGGGAAGGGACAGAATGAGAATGAATAAGAGCGAGTGTGAGTTTGAGGGTGAGTGTTGTTGATATTACACACTCAGCTTCCAGAATGAGAATGTATAAGAGCGAGTTTGAGTTTGAGGGTGAGTGTTGTTGATATTACACACACAGCTTTCAGAATGAGAATAATAAAATGATTCAACTGAACGATCAAACTTAACTCCGCTGAGGGTCACCCCTCTCCTCTGGAGAGGGGCCGGGGGTGAGGCTTAAAACAGAATGAGAATGAGAATGAGAATGAGAATGAATAAGAGCGAGTTTGAGTTTGAGAGTGAGTGTTGTAGACCATTACACCCACACCTTTCAGAATGAGAATAATATAATGATTCCACTGAACGATCAAACTTAACTCCGCTGAGGGTCACCCCTCTCCTCTGGAGAGGGGCCGGGGGTGAGGCTTAAAACAGAATGAGAATGAGAATGAGAATGAGAATGAGAATGAGAATGAATAAGAGCGAGTTGGAGTTTGAGTTTGAGAGTGAGTGTTGAAGACCATTACACCCACACCTTTCAGAATGAGAATGAATTAGAGCAACAAATCAAAAAAAAAAAAACGTCCCGACTTTCGCCGGGACGCTTTCCTTTTAGGGTTAGTGAGCATCACCAAACTAGTGAGTCACAATCAAGCGGTCAGTATGTGTTTCACTTCCGTTTGTTACCGTACAGAAGTACACTCCATTGGCCAAAGTGGCCGTGTCAAAATCCAAAACAAAATCGATATCAGACTCTGTTTCGCTGTCCATCAACACCGTCACCAATTCTCCAGTAGCAGCGAAAATCTGCACCTTGGTATGTGCGTCTTCCAGCGTATTGAAACGCAGGGTAGTCATACCACTTGTTGGATTAGGATCGATGTTGACAGTCATTGTATGTGAACTGTTATCAGAATTAAGCATAGCATTTCTTTCGTAAGAATTCTGTTCATACACTTTGTCTCCGGCTGCGCCAATGGTGATTTCCTGAACGCATGTAGCAGTATTTCCGCTGCAGTCAGTAGCGGTCCATTGTCTCACCACTGATGTTGATGCACAGCAGTTCAATTCCAAAGCGAGGTCTGCTGTTCCAGAGATATTTCCACCATTAGATCCGTAGGCTGTGCCGTTCACGTAAAACTGACCAACGTATCTCAACCAACCACCGAAACCATTCTCAGCAGCGTTGTAGTTGTTGGCACCACTACCCCACTGGAATCCGAAGTATCCATTGGACGGTGAATGAGTTGTACTGAGGGTCGATTGGCTGTATCCACCGAATCCGACCATTTCAACACCGGGTGAATTCAGCATGAGGTAATACATCCAATCAAAGTGATTCGCAGCAACGCCACCACAATCAGCTTTGAAACTGTGCGGAGTAGACTGTGCACTCCACTCATCCCAGGTCATTCCACTACTGAATTGGAATGTCGCAATCCATCCATTCGCAGGATTCAATGAGTTGTTGAAAGTAGCCTGTATTTGAAGTGTACCATCCGCCAATTGGGTGAGGCTTCCTTCACTTACATAATAGTAGCGATGAGCCTTAGGCAAACCGAACATCGACAGTGCCCAGTTCACTGGATAGCCGCACGGATTGTTCGCCGGACGAATTGGTGTCAACAATGCGCATTCGCTCACAACTCCCTGGCCCATCATATCATCCAAAACGAATTCTTCATAGACCACTTCAACATCAGAATCACATGCATCACTCACAGTGAGTTCAACCGGTTCAGGCAATTCCGCGCCACATTCCAATACAAGATTCTCCGGACATGACTTGAATACCGGTTCTTCATGATCCACCATCATGATCAAGTAACTGGTTGAACTGATATGACCACAATCGTCTGTAGCTTCATAATTGACCTTCCAAGTGATATTTCCGCAATCATCTTCATCGATGACTTCTACGGTTGTGTTCACTTCCACAGAAGGGTCACAAGCATCAGTCGCTTCAATTTCGATAGGTGCCGGTACAGCTTCATCGCAACCAATTTCAATATTGGCCAAAACCACATCCATCACTGGAGCGATGTTATCTTCATATACTACATCTACAGAAGCACTCACGCTGAGTCCACAAGAATTTGTTGCTGTCCAAGTATGCGTTTCCACATAACCACAATCCAAAGACTCGGTAATAAAATCATGGCTGATGCTAAGTTCTTCACCTTCTTCACCAATAAAAATCGGTTCAGGTATTGCCACTGCTGTGCCACATTCTACTGTTATAGTTTCCGGCTGATTCACAACTACAGGGGCAGTGCAGCATGTAACGTGGATCATTTGAGAGAAACTCACACTATGACCACAATCGTCTGTTGCAGACCATGTGCGAACCATGACATCATTCACACTCAAGTCGCTTTCGAGTATAATAGTCAATTCGAGATCACAAGCATCGCCAAACGCAGGAGCTGCAGGTAAATCATCACCACATTCGATGAAAAATTCCTCAAGTTCACCATCCATCAAATACGGGCTCTGCGTATCTGTGATGGTAACAACCACGTCTGCTGACGCCGATAACCCGCAATCATTTGTGGCGGTGTAGGTATATGTAATCACCTGTCCGCATGCTATTACTTCTTCATGTGTAGATACAGAAGTTTCCAAGACCTGACCATTCACATCTTCAAAAACCGGAGCAGGTACTAGGTACTCATCACCACATTCCACTTCAACCATTTCAATGTGCTCTACAACGATTGGGGCTTCACAACAAGATAAGTGGATTGTTTGGGTAAATTCAGCTGTATATCCGCAATCATCAGTTGCCAACCAATTTCTGATCAAAGTATTGTTGTTGTTTGTTTCGCTAATCATTTCAACAACCAAGGAAAGATCACAGAGATCTTCGAACAACGGAGCAGATGGCATATCACCATTGCATTCTACAAAAAATTCGGTAGCTTGACCATCCACTGCGTAAGGAGCTTCATAGTCAGTCACGATCACTTGAACAGTGGCTTCATTGCTCAATCCGCAATGATTGGTAGCCACAGTAGTATAGCTGTGCAATACACCACATTCTATAGCAACAGCCTCATGGCTGGTGGAAATAGTAAGTTCACCACCGTTTGGATCTTCAAAAGTTGGTACCGGAATTTCATAGTTATCACCACAACCCACATAAACGTCATTGGGAAGTTCGATCAATACCGGCTCAGCACAACAAGAAGCAAAAATGGTTTGAGTAAATGTTGCAGTAAATCCACAATCGTCTGTTGCTTTCCAAACCCTGGTAATGGTATTGTTGATATTGGATTCACTGTCCAGTTCAACATTAAGTTCGAGATCGCAATAATCATCAAACTCAGGCGCGCCTGGCATCGCGTCGTTACACTCCACAATGAACTCAGATTGCTGACCATCTACAGCATATGGTTCTTGAGTATCAGTAATGATCACATGTACACTAGCCGTAGCGCTCGCTCCACATTCGTTGGTTGCAGTGAATGTGTGTGTTTCATCGCTACCACAAGGAATAACATCAAAGGCAACCGTGCTGGTGATAGACAATGATCCACCATTTGGATCTTCGAAAGTTGGTTCAGGCGCAATGTAATTTTGACCGCATTCGATGTACAGATCATCAGGTTGAATCACTAAGATCGGTGCATCACAACAATTAGAATGTATATATTGGGTGAATGTTGCACTGAATCCGCAATCATCATAAGCGACCCAGGTTCTTTGCAGTACCCCTTCAAAAACTACTTCCTGATCTATGGACACTGTAAGTTCTGTGTCGCAGTTGTCCAGAAAATTCGGAGCCAATGTAGAGTTATCATCACAAGACGGATAGATATCGACTGGTTCATTCTGATCAACATAAGGATTTTGGGTATCCATGTATACTACATCCACTTGAGCTGTTACACTCGCACCGCAATCATTCGTAGCTGTCCAAAAATGTGTAGCAGTATAACCACAATCAGATGGCTGTTCATTGACAAAGTACTCAATGGCCAAATCAGTATCAACCAAATCATCAAAAAATGGTTGTTCAGGAGTAACAGATGACCCACACTCAGCGGACATATTATCAGGTTTCCAACTGATAAATGGAGCCTCGCAACAAGTAAAGTGGATGATTTGAGAGAAATTCATCGCATTGCCGCACGGATCAGTAACCGTATAGTTTCTTGTTGTCGTAGATCCATTGGCGATTGATTCAACATCGATGATCAGGTCACCACTGCAATTGTCGTAAAAATCAGGTTGCATTGGATAAGAGTCATCACAGCCTACATAAATCTCAACAGGAGTTGATGGATCAACGTATGGCTCTTGCGAATCTGTATAATAAACTTCAACATAATAGGTCGCAGCATTTCCACATAAATCTGTGGCCGTCCACGAATAGTATTCATGTGAACCGCATGAATCGACAACATAGTCAAAGGTTGACTGAACATCGATTGAGCCCATGACACAATTGTCTTGAAATGCTGGATTAAAGCTAAATTGCTGATCATCGCAGCTCAAATAAACAACGTCTAAAATTGGTTCGACAGGGACAGGCGGTTCGGTATCCATGTAAGTATAGGTCTGTTCCCAAGTTACGAGGTTACCACATTCATCGGAGATGGTCCAAAGCAAGGTGATGCTTCCATTACAGAAGGTTCCGGTTGTATCAGTAAAATTATATCCCATATTGTAAGCACCGCAAGAACTCTGTACTATTGGATTTTCCGGCGACAGAAAATACAAGCACTGTATATGTCCACCTGTTGAGCTCGAAGGATCAATGACCAATTCATTGTTCACGCCATTACCATTTCCCTGCTGGAAGCCTTGAGTGACTTTCGCAGCAGGATGATTAAAATATTTGGTAACAGATTCGCCAATGGTAAAATTCCATGAATTTCCTCCGGCATTTACCGATTTACCCGCACTGGCGAATACAGTTCGTTCAGCAGATTGCGCATTCATGAATAAAAATCCTGCCAGCAAAAATGCCAGGATGAATAATATCTGTTTCATTGTAAGATTCTTTTGTAATTGATTAGAAATTGACTTTTCATTTTGTTTATTGAATGACGATTTAATTCAAATCATCAATTCTGAAAAACAAGATGCCCACAATAGAAGTGACCAGTCTCATAGTACTGTCCAGTTGTAGCGTTTCCATCTGCATTGTCGGAAAACCAAATTTTGACATAAACTTGGTCGTTGGCACTTAACAAAACATCACAATCAATGTTTAATGATGTTTTGGATGACACAGCGCCAATTTCAGTAGTACTTACAGTTGTTGCAACAGGAGTTTCTACGCCATTATGATTGACATACAGTATAATTGCGGGATACTCGATATTGGAGGTGAGTGAAGACAAGGAAATCCACGTAGAAGCTGAAAAGTGATACAGACCACCAACAGGAGCTGTGAAGCGATCTGTTGAAGCATCAAAGCTATTTGAGAAATCATAGACCTCCAGATCTACCCTGAATTGAGTCTCAACACCAGGAGGATAAACCACTGCTTCAGGACCATGTCCTAAGAATGCAACCTTTGGAGTTGTAGAGAGAGTCTGCCATGTAGCATTACCGGAGGCATCGCTTGTCAGTACTTTGCCGGCGCCGGGATTCGTATTTCCACCCGAAATTTTCACATTCCCACTTGAATTGATGGCATAACCAGAAAGGCTATTTATATAAAGTGCATCGCCATTTATTGAAGAAGTATTTACACCTGTGCCATTTGTACTATAAGCAATTACACCGGTTCCATCATTTGATTCTCCTCTCACACCAACTCCTGTAGCACTGTTTGCAAGTCCATGGACGCCATTGGCACCAGCACCACTTGTTGTTCCGCGAATAGCAGTTCCTTGAGTATTTTCACCAAGTACACCAAATGCATTATTGCCAGTTGCGGTTCCATATACTCCGCGGCCATTGGCACCAGTTGATTGTCCTTTCACTCCGGTGGCATTGCTGCTGTTTATATTGGTTTGACCATATATGGCTGAACCACCCAATGCACTTGAATTGGTAACACCAAAAGAGACCAAATTCGGATCATTACCAAGGAATGGCAAACCGAAACCGCCTCCACTTGAAATATCACTAGGTATCCAGGAAGTACCATCGAACATCAGGACATTTCCACTGATCGCGCCGTCGGTCTCGACATCGGTCAATTCGCCAAGAGACATATCAGCGTGATCTGCATTCAATGCATACGGTACACTCACCAGATCTTGAGAACCAAGAATTGCAAATCCACTTCCGAGGTTCACGAAGATGTCGATGCGAAATTGTTTCGTCCAATCAAGTCCGGAAAATGAACCAGTCTGAATTGTACCTGTGCCGAGAACAAAATTTACCACGCCAAATTCATCTGTAACAGTTTGAAAAGTTTCGATGTAGTCGATACTGTTATCCGATTTATCGATGTAGTTGAAATTAAAAGTTGCCGGTTGATTCGCCAATGGATTACCATTGCTACCGCGAACTACAGATTGATAATTGATCCCTTGTGGTACCTGTGCCAGCATGTCTATGCTGAACAATAAGGCAACCAGAATAATGACTTTTTTCATGTTGAAGTTTGGTTTTAAAAAATTTGATTGTGACTTTATATTCGGCGCAAACCTTCAACTCAAGTGAAGCCATATAAAAAAATAGTTGATCTTCGGCTTCTTTGAATTGATGTTCGGCAAGAAGACAAAATCAGCGTTTGACAATCGGTATGTTTCAACCAATAACCGGCATGGATCATTGAAATAAATCAACCACCTTTGCAGGGCATTTCATGAGCAATCTCCGAACACTTCTCATCATCGTCACGCAAGTTCTTCTGGTTTTCACCGTTCATGCACAACATGAACATTGGAAATGGAATTCCTATGGCGTTCAGGATGGTTTGGTCAATTCAGAAGGACATTGTCTGGCAGAAGATTCATTGGGATTTATTTGGATAGGAACAGACGAAGGACTCAGTCGATTCGATGGCACCTATTTTAAAAATTTCAAGGCGATACCCGGGGATTCAACTTCGTTGATTGATAATCGTGTTCGTTATCTTACTGTAGAACCGGGAGGTAATATTCTCATTGGAACCATTTCTGGATTTTCAATGTACGATTATTCAACGGGGAAATTTTTTAGTCATAGTTTCGATAACACCGGAAAAGGCGAGCAATGGAACAACATCATCCGGGCATTTCAATGCTGGCCTGATGGTCATATATGGATATACACAAGATGCAATGTTTATGATTGGGACCGGTCGACCAATCAATTTACACAACTCGACAAATCCTTACGTTGCACATTGGGAGGATGGGGACCAGCAACACTACCCACAGAAGACCCCTATAAATGTTGGGTGACAGCGCCAACACATCTGGCCCTTCTTGATTACAAAACACGATCTATGGTAAGCATCAAGCCAAAGGGGCAGGTTTTCGAACCTTCCAACCTTGAGGCCAGTTTGGAAAGTTGCACCATCGATAAACATGGAAAGATTTGGTATAACTCTACCACCCACGGCACCTTCTATTGTTATGATCCGAAAACCAACTACCAACGGGCGTTTAAACAAGACACCATAGAAGCCGGAAAACGAGTGCCAATGTCTACCATGGCCATTTATGCCGATCGCAACGATAGGTTATGGGTTTCCACCTGGAGTGCATCAGCCTATGTTTTGGATACACTCCATCACAAACGTCGTCACTTCTACGTGAACAAACAAAGAATGGAACGTGAGCCGGTTCAAGTGATCAGAATGTACTTACAAACGAAAAATGGTGATTTGTGGATCACAGGCAACTTAGGTTTGTGTGTCCATTCAGAAGCGATGGAATCGGTGCGCACCACAATTCTGCCTGAAAAGGAAGGTGCTATACTGCCTCATGATCAAATCCTCTATTGTTTGCTTGCCGACACGATATCCGGGCGATTCTTCATTGGAGCTGCAAACGGCTTATTTCATTACAGAGATGATCTCGACAAATTTTCATTTCATCGATACACCCATGAAGATCAAGCGGGCGGGATCAACGAAATGATTTGGTTCAATGGACAATTGCTTTGTGGCACATTAAAGGGCCTTTATCTATTTGATCCCGATCAACAGCAATTCAAAAAATGGAAATCAGGCCATGAAGAATTAGATCAGGCCTGGATCACTGGATTATTACTCAACCAAGGCGAGATATTTATCACAACCAGAACCGCCAAAATATTCAGATATCACATCAGCAGTAAGACGTGTAAAGTATATCAAAACAAAGAGTCAGATGACAATTCGCCACTCATATATTTCTATGATAAACTCGCAGCGGATCATTTCGGGAATGTATGGTTGGGGAGTCATTACGGTCTTTCCTGTTTCAATTTAAAAAGTGAAACATTCAAGCATTTCAAACCGACGGAGGAAGACATGAAGAAGTATGGATGTAATGTCTGGAATGTATTGTGCGATGCTGACGGCAATATCTGGTATGCGGCATTCCATGGAGTTTTCCGAATTGATCCCAGCAAGATGGCCTTAGAAACCATCATCAAAACCAGCACAGAGGCAAATCAGGTTGTTTTTCCCTTTTTTGTTGAATCAGATGGCACTACATGGTTTAGTTCTTCCGAAGATTTTTATATCTGTGAAAAAGGGAGTAGCCGATTGCAGCCTTTTACTTTAACGCAACCGACCAATAATATATTCAGGTATTATGAAGGTGTGGTATTGCCCAACCATGTCAAACTCTTTATCAGTAATTATGAAATACTCTGGTATGACCACCAGAAACATCAAAAAAGCATTACCATCAGTAGTCCACTGATCAATTGGATATCTTCCGGTGATTCAACCCTTACCAACAATTCAAATGTCATCTATCTTCATTCAGATCAGAATTACTTCTCCTTCACCTACTCTTCCATTTCAGGCGCTGCTCATTCCAATTTGGAATATCAGTATCAAGTTGTTGGAGTAGATCAGGATTGGATTACAGCAAACAAAGGCAGTATTGCTTCTTACAATAATCTTTCAGGAGGAGAATACTGGATCAATGTCCGTGTGCGGGCTTCTGGCGGAAATTGGGTGAATATGGAGAAACCACTGCATCTCATCATCGCCCTGAAGTTCTATGAAACCACACTATACAAAGCCAGCATCATCATTGCGATACTCCTTGCTCTGGCGATTATATACTATTGGAGAAAACGCACCGAATACCGCATCACACAAGAAAGCGCTGTAGCCGGCTATATTGATCGTTCAGGTGAATTGAGTTTTGATGAACTCAGCAAATTATTGGTGTCTACATGCACCACCGATCTCAACTACAATGCAGCTGTCATCTATTTGTCCAATGATGAAGGACTTTTTAGCATTCAATCCAAAATGTTGGATAAAAAGGCAACCTGGCAACTTCCAACATCTCAACAAATCGCTATTCAATCCAGCCATGATGATAAACTAAACCAATTAAGGGAAGCATTGCATAAAGCAAGTTTGACAACCTGGGAAGTGATTCCTATTGTCCAAGATGAACAGCTCTTGGCCATTTTGGCGCTCACTGGTCATCACAGCGCTATGTCAATATCCGGCGATCGCAAAACAGCGGAAAAACTTGCAGCATTATATGCCAACGCTATCAGCAACCACCTTGCAGAGATGGAAGTAAAACGCAAGGAAGAAATGTTGGCACACATCAATTCATTATTGTCCGAATCACAATTGGTATCGCTTCGAGCACAGATGAATCCCCATTTCGTGTTCAATTGTCTGAACAGTATACAGCAATGCATTGTGATGAGGAACTATTCGGAGGCAGGAATTTATCTGAATAAATTTTCACGTCTCTTCCGCATGGTTCTGAACAATTCGTCTCGCAGTCTCATTTCCTTAGAAGAAGAAATCAGTGTACTGACATTATACATCGAATTGGAACATATGCGTTTTCAGGAAAGATTCAACTATACCATTGATTTCAGCCATGATATGGATGTTGAAGAAATCATGATTCCATCTATGTTATTACAACCCTTTGTTGAAAATGCGTTGTGGCACGGATTGATGCACAAAGAAGGTGATCGCGAGCTTCATATCCGATTCTATATGCGTGATGAAGAAGTTTTCATTTGTGAAATCGAAGACAATGGTATTGGACGAGAGCGCGCGCGTGAAATCAAACTACAAAAAACAGAAACGAAATCCAACGAATCCAAAGGGATCAAGATATCTGTAGACCGATTAAATCTAATCGGTATTCAGCAGGGCAAACAAGCAGATGTCACATTCATCGACAAACACGATGAGCAAGGACAGGCTACCGGAACACTTGTCCGATTTGTGATCTCGGCATATTTAAGTTGAAACAACCATGGAACCAATCCGCACAGACATTAGGGCACTCATCATTGATGACGAATACAAAGCACGGGATTTGTTGAAGCATTATATTGTAACATACGTGCCTGAAGTCGTAGAATTGCGACAAGCAGAATCTGTAGATGACGCCATACAAATTCTACAACGCTATCAACCTGATCTCGTATTTCTGGATATTGAAATGCCACATCGGAATGGCTTCGATTTTTTAAGGAGTCTTCCCAAAATTCAATTTGATGTCATATTCACCACAGCGTATAACCAATACGCCATACAAGCCATTCGATTCAGCGCGTTGGATTATCTTCTCAAGCCAGTTGATCCGGAAGAATTGAAATCCGCCATTTCTCGCTATATGCAAACCCGATTGGAGCAAGCAGCAAACGAAGCACTCTACAAAAATCTGGTTGAAAATATTGGCAAACGCGATGTCAATGATTTACGCATCGCGGTCCCAAGTTCAGATGGTGTTCAGTTTTTCATGATCGATGAAATACTTTGTCTGCACGCTGAAGGCAGTTACACTGAAATTGTGCTACAAGGTCGTAAGCCCTTTGTTGCATCCAAAATTCTCAAACATTTCGAGGAGATGTTGGAAGATTCCCAATTCATCAGAACTCATAAATCCCATCTTGTGAATAAGAAGCACATCAAAGGCATGACTGCGAGCAGAGAACACGTGATCCTCTCAGATGACACACAGGTTGAAATTTCGCGGCGCAAACGCGAAGATGTGATGCAAATGCTGGGATTGCGATAGTACCATAACTTGTCAATTACAAGATCAATTCGATCAGGCAATAGATCAGAAACGCAAGCAACATCACTATAGCGAAGTTCTGGGTTTTGATAGCTAGTTTAAGTTTATCCATGGGTGGTAAGCAATTCTCTTGCGAAGTAATTTCAACTTTTGAATTGATTTCGAATGCGTTGATGTATGGTCGGTATGGATTGTTGAACGGGTAATTCGTCTCAATGGAATCACCACTCTCAGATAGGGTTCAATAAATTATGTCGGTTATATTTAACAAAATCCAACGATAAACCTCGGTCATCATCACTTACAAATAACCGACCGATTATTTTATCAGCCGGGATCCGTAATTACCATTATTTTCCATTTGTCGTAACATATCCCTCCGATGCTATTCATTCCCAAACTTAATAAACATATCATGCCAAACAATTTGCTTTATTTACTACCTTGGCATTTTAATATCATGCTGATGAGTACTAAACTATTGTTTCGCTTGTTTATATTTCAAACAACCCTCTTGCTAATCTTTTATCTGAATGACGCCACTGCACAAGTTCCAACCGGCACGTCATGTCCATCAATGTCTTATACGGATATTGACGGGAACAACATTCATTTGAACTGGCTGACTGCGGATGGTATTGAGGTCATTCTATTTTTCGGTGACGCGAGTAATGCTGCTGATTGGCAATACCTTCAAACCAATATTTTACAGGACTATTATTCTGATTATGGACCAGATGGCGCAGGCACTGCGACAGTGCTATATATTGAGGTAAATCAAGATACAGGAATAGACTATATCACTGGTGATAATCCATTAAGTCAGGGAGATTATACGAGTCTCGTAAACTTTCCGATAGTGAATAATGCCCCTTGGGCTATATCTTTTTTTGAGCTTGATACATACCCCACGATCTATAGGCTGTGTACCAGCAATGTCCTTGAATTGCTTGATGAACCCTCTTACGAAGAGCTAGTAAATCCAGCTTATGAATATTGCAGCTGGACTGACACCATTCATAATGCAATGCTCACTGATTTTATGACCTACTCCTATTGTGGTGGATTTAGTGCTTCATATGAAATACTTAATCTTGGCGTCATACCGCTTACGGAATGTGAAATTCAATTAAGCACACCCACAGGACTTTTAGAAACCATTCCTTGGTCCGGCTACCTTGATACTGGCGCATCCATTCAAGTTGGGGTTCAAAACCTTTCTGTACCTTATGAAACGCAACTTACGGCACAAATCATTAGTGGTGACGCCATTCCAAATGAACCATTAACCTCTCCTATCTACTTCACCACTCAAGCTTCAGAACATATCAGAATTGAGGCCACATTGAGTGACAATATGATTGATATAGGCTGGGTTTTATATGATGAAAATTACAATGAGTTAGTCGTTGTAAACGATATTGACCTGACCAATCCAGACAATTATATACAAGATTTGTATGTTGAAGCGGGCAGTTGTTATGAGATATCCCTACAAGGATCAGCATATATGTATCCTTATACACCTTCCATCACTCACTTCTCTATTTCCTCAATTCATGACGATGGAAGTACTACTCCAATATTAACTCTAAATGGCGACTGGACTTCACCACCTAATGCGGGAATACAAGTAACAGAACCAAGCCAGGCTACTATTTCCGGATTCGTATTTCTTGACGAAAATGAAAACGGCTTGTTAGATGAAGTAGATCAAAGAATTTCCGGTATAGAAGTTCATGCAGACGATCTCATCACGTATACAGACATAACAGGATATTATGAATTCCCGAATCAAGACATTGCAAATCATGAGATATATGTTGTGTATGATGCAACGATTTACCCATCACATACGTCAGACACATCATACACCATTATGGCATCGGATATTTACAATCGTGACTTCGGATTAAATACCAACGAATCCATTTTCGATGCAGAATTCGTGGCATCCTCAAATTTTTATATCTGTGGATTGCACGGTGAACTCAACATTTCAATCGAAAACACAGGTAACACACCAATAGATGCCACCTTCACCGCGATTTTTAGTGATGCCTTAAATATCTTTGCTGTATTACCTACTCCAACAAGTTTTGATGGCAACGCATATACCTGGCATTTTGATAATATTCCTTTAGGTCAAATACAATATCTCTCGATACACACTTTATTTCCTGGCTATGAACTCATGGGGCAGAGCATAACCAACCAATATACATTGACCCTATTTGACGAATTCGGAAATATAATCAATAACACGAACACTACAAACAGCAGTTTGCTTCTTTGCAGTTTTGACCCAAATGACAAAACAGTAACACCGTCAGGATCTTCAGACGCACATTATGTACCACTAGACACCCCCCTTGAGTATTTAATACGATTTCAGAATACGGGTAACTATTTGGCCTCCAACATTCATGTGAAAGACACATTGGACAACAATTTAGACATAAACACACTCAATGTTATTCAAACGTCACATTACTGCATACCAACCGTCAATGCAAATACAAGAGAGGTCGATTTCTTCTTTCCAAATATTGCACTTGCAGATAGCGCATCCAATGAACCAGAAAGCCATGGTTTCATTCACTATCGAATTTCTCCAGTTGAGAATATCCAAGAAATGACAACGGTGAATAATAATGCAGACATTTATTTCGATTTCAATCCTGCCATCATTACAAATACCACTTGGACTACATTCAGCGATTTATTCTTCAGTGTGAAGGAGACTCAGCAAACTTTCGCACCGATTATTTACCCTAATCCCGCCAGTGACCTTGTTACGATCCAATTTCCAGCAGATTTCAACTCAGGTGACATATCAATTTTGGATTTGCAAGGCAGAAGAGTGGCACATTTGCAAAATATCACAGGATCAATCATAACTTATTCATTAAGCAATCTATCGGCAGGCAACTATGTCATTAAAACCCACAGTAATGACAAAATCATTTTTCATCCGATTAAATTGTGTGTTGTGAAATAAAATCGATTGAATTGCACGCTTTGAATTCAGTTTTGGGGAAGATTTGAAGAAGCCATGCGTTTTCTCACATTACTAAAATAATTGCTCTACTTACAAAAAGACAATCTTTAAACCCAGATTATGCAGTGCCTTTCTATTACGATTCAAAATCCCTTTGAATTCGGGCATCCCGCTTGGGCTGGACAGGCATTACTCGTTTCGAGTGCTCACTGTAATGATGACTACGCCTGCGCGCTCGAAACTTGCGCGAGTACCCGAATTCTTTGGGCATTTGAATCTCATTGACGAAACGCAGTGCATAACCTGGGTTTAAATGTCAACTTGGTTTATAATTGAAGAATGTTCTTTCATATCTTGGGCGATTCATGCATTTATGTATTCTATTATTGTTCCTTAATTTCCACTTCCGAATTGACCGCCAATGAAGCTATTTTTACATTTTGTTATACTATTATTTGTTTCAAAAAATATCTTTAGCCAAGAATCAGCCGCTAACGACTATATCCGTTTATATCAGAAACATATTAGTCATATTCGAGGACATAGCTGTCCCATGTATCCAAGTTGCTCTAATTACGCTCTAAATGCATTTCAAAAAAGTTCTTTTCCATCTGCATTAATTATTGGTTCTGATCGCCTGTTGAGATGCGGACATGATCATAAATTCTACTCACGAACGAGAATAGACAACCAGGTTAAACTTATTGATTTCCCCATAGATGCGAAACCATTAGAGAATTTTTCACTCACAAACAAGGGTTATTATTATGCTTATTCTGATACTACCCGAGACGATTCAGCCATAGTCTTTATCAAAAGTCTTATAAACAATCAGTATCACAGTGAGGCTCTCCTGGAAATACTTAGATACAATCAAAACTCAAGATACTTTTCAATCGAAGTTTTTATCAATAAAGTAATTTGTTTAATTGCTACTGAACAATATGAAAAAGCACTTTACGACTATGAGTTGAAGTGTCCAGATGAATTCAAAAAACATCCAGAACTTTCTTATCAAATTGCTCTGATTCAATATAAATTGAATTCATATGATCTCGCTCTTAAAGCAAGCTCAATTGCATTAAATGCATGTACAGATTCCTTTTGCCAATCTAAAGTCCTATTTCTTAATGGCATTTTGTACGCAAAAAAATTTGATTGGGCAAATACAATTAACACGTACAAAAGCCTCTCGGCAATTATGCCTAATTCCGACTTAGTAAAAGCCAATTTGCAAATTTCCAATGGTACAATGTCAGTAAAAACAAAAAAACCAAGCATAGCTGCATGTCTTTCAATAATACCAGGAGTCGGATATGCTTATGCGGGGCATAAACAAACAGCAATTAGTGCCTTCATTGTAAACGGCTTGTTAGCATATGCCACATATTCAAACCTTAAATTGAAAAATTATGGTATGGCAGTGCTTACTGGGGTTTTCAATCTTAGTTTTTATATTAGCAATATTTACGGCAGTGCGAAAAGCGCTAAAAGATACAATGAAGCTCAGAGACAAACAATAATCGATAAACTCGAATACAATTCAAATCTTTAAAACACACTATTATGATAACCAAAATTCAACAATCCTTATTCATTAAGAAAATTGCATTGCTCCTTGTTGTTGCAATTCTTTTCATGTCATTTAAGATTAACGGTAAAGGAGAAATAATTCTGCAAGCAGGAACGAATGTAGCCTTGGAAACTACCAATATGATTCAATCAGATATGGTAGCTGTGGGTCAAATAATTGACTTTAGAGTGAAATATGACGTTAAAGTTGATGGCAAGACAGTAATAGCTGCAGGTTCATTGGCACATGGACAGGTCATGAGAGCCCAAAAACCAAAAGGCATCGGAAAACCCGGCTCCGTTGACATTCAAATTAAAACTGTAACTGCAGTCGACGGTCAAGAAGTATTCTTATCAGGAGGTAATGTCTATCAAGAAGGAGAAGAAAGACAAACAGAAGCAATTCTTCTAGGCATTTTTGTTTGTATTCTTTTCTTGGCCATGAAAGGTAAGAATGCTCAAGTCCCAGCAGGTTACCAAGTTAGTTCCAGTGTTGCAACCACAATGACCATTGCCATCTAATAATCGAACTATTCATCCGAAATTGAATCCAACGCGGCTCAGTGGTGGGATTTCCAGCAAGGTAAACGTCATGGATACCTTCTTCATCCTATCTATCAACCGCCTGTCACAATTTGATACTATTGTGCACCATTCATCAACATTGAACGAACCTATGAGATAATTTTCCCTCTTGAAAATGGGGCATTCCAACAGCATATTGGCCTTCGTATTATTGATCGTAGCCGCGCATGGTGTATTCTTTTCGCTATCGCAATTGGTCCTTTCGCGCCTGAAAAATTTTACCAGGGTACTTCTCGCCGCCATCGTGCTTTCCTTTTCCATTCTACTGATCGAGAATGTGGTTTGGATGTTTGACTACGCCATCGACTTTGTGCACTTCATCGCGATGGGCTCACCCATTCCTTTTTTGATGGGTCCTCTAACCTATTTCTATTTCAAAAATTCATTTCATGGCCAAACCAAAAGTATGACGATGGTTTGGCATTTTGTTCCCTTCCTATTGGTAGCTGGTTATTTTACACCATTCTATTTTGCCTCCACAGCTGCAAAGTTGGATATGATGAATAATCTTCGCGATTTCACCAGCTTCTTTCCATATTATATCAGTGGTAAGTATTTTTTCGTTGCTGGAAGTCTTTCATTGATGACTTACACCTTTTTCATTTACCATCATTGCTACAGCACAGCTGCTTCTATGAAAGAAGTGAAAAAATGGTTTTATCTATCCTTCTTCACATTCGTATTCTATGTGGTGAATCACATCCTTTTCCACGTTCTCAGCTATACCGGATTGGTGGAAGGTTGCTCATACTACGGTGTATCTATTGCTGCAGCAACTTTCATTGCTCTCTTTTCCTGGTTTGGAACCATCAGACCAAAACTATTTGAAGGCTATCTACTTGCAGAATCCATGTTACCGGTTCAAGAGGTCAAATACAAATCCTCAGCGCTTACGGCAACTGCGGAACAAGAGCTTTTTGAGATGCTTGAATTGCATATGGCGAACTTTCAACCTTATAAAAACGAAGCCTTAAATCTGGAAAAACTGGCCGACGCACTTGGAACATCGCGACATCATCTTTCTCAAGTGATCAACAATAAAGCCGGCATGAACTTTTTTGAATACATCAACTACTGGCGCATCAAGGAAGCACAAAGACTACTCATAGAATCGAGCGCATCGCAACTCAATGTCATTGAAGTAGCTTATATGGTTGGATTTAACAACAAAGTCAGCTTCAACAAGTCGTTCAAAAAAATCACAGGAACCACGCCTACTCAGTTCCGTAAAACCAATCAGTCAATCGGTTGAACGCTTTATTGATTCTTGACAGTAACAGTATCGGCAAGAATATTCTCCAGATGATTCCCGTCAACAGACTCTATTCATGTAACCATTTCTATTGGTTCATCTCAGTTGGATCATATCCAT
Source organism: Flavobacteriales bacterium (assembly GCA_019694805.1). Taxonomy (GTDB): domain Bacteria; phylum Bacteroidota; class Bacteroidia; order Flavobacteriales_D; family Sanyastnellaceae; genus JAIBBG01. The sequence continues at coordinate 17,792 of JAIBBG010000050.1, forward strand.
GACCATTGATCCATACCATGATCCGCTCCCACATAATTCTACAGTAAAAGAGTAAATCCCGATCAGGTTTTACCCGTCAGATATCAGGGTTCACAAATGTTTGTTACCAAACAAACCCCGAAATACAAGTTATGAAAAAAAGACTTTTCCCAATTGTCATTGCACTCCTTTTCATGTTCATCACTAAAAACCAACAAGCACAGAGCTATTCTTTTGAACTTATTCCGCCAGGTGTTACGCCTTATGTTGAAATACCAGAAACCAGCACTCCGGCAGAATTCATCGGAACATTGGACGTTATTGAAGAACTCGAAGGAGAGACTTTTTGGTTTTATGATGTGCCTTTCACTTTTGGTGGGTTAAAAACCATGGCCATGGGAAACGCCGGTTATATGCGGATTGATAATGATAGTTCGCTCATCATCATTGATGGAGCATTCACATACATGGACTATATCGACAATACGTCCTCCATGACTTATTCCATTGAAGGAACTTCGGGTCATAAAATTATTCGGATGCAATACCGCAATATGAAACTCACCAGTGGTGAGGCCGACAATTTTGTGAATTTACAAATCTGGTATTACCAGGAAACAGGCGTTGTGGAGGTGCATTATGGTCCAAGGTCAGAGAACAACGCCTCAGGGTACACCAGCACCACAGGTCCGCATGCCGGGATGTTCTATTCAGCGGATGACTTTTCTGCCTGCTATGAAAAACTTTGGTGCACGGGCAATCCCAACAATCCCACACTCGCTAACACTTCAAATTACAATTTTCTGGCTATGTATGGCGTGCCAGACGAAGGCACTGTGTTTCGATTCACTCCATTGTTTCTGATCAATGCCATAGAAGTGCCAAAGGATATTGTATTGCCGCGCATTTATCCCAACCCCACCATGCAATGGCTGCGTGTAGAAAACCTATCCGTTGGCACTGTTATAGAACTTGCCGATAGCTATGGTCGCCATATCAATCAGTTTGTTGCAGCACAAGACAATATGCAACTTGATTTATCCGCTTATGAAGCCGGTTTGTATTATTTATCCATTCAGGATGGAACCGGAAAATACAGTTTGAAGGTGATGGTGGAATAGTGCGATGTTCATTGAATACAAGAAAGTCGTATGAACTTCACGAAAAAAGTCCATACGACTTTTGTTGTCATTCATTACCGCGTAGGATAATCACGACATCATAGCCTACCAAGCGACATATCAACCCGACAAGGTTTCCATTGGAGTATTATATCCTAGGTTAGTGTTTCAATAATTGCACAAACCAAGTATGCTCTTGACCGAAGAATTTCATCACATATGATCCTGATGACAAATCAATAGGCAGAGCCAAAAGGTTGTTTCTGTTCGCTTCATGCAAAACACAATGTCCATCCATTGTGTACAACTCAACAGATAAAACATGTTCTTTCGTAGTCCATTGAATTTGATCACCAGCAGGTATGGGGTAGAGAATAAAGTCAATTGGGGGAGCACTTTCATCAACCTGAATATTTGCAACCTCCACACAATCCGAAACTGCAGTACAACCATTGTAGGTAATGGTCACCGCATAAGAACCGTTTTCGGATAATTCATACATAAAATAAACTTCATCAGCTATTGGCTCTTGGTTGTTGTTACAATCCAACCATTGGTATTCCGCATCCTCTTGCGCACAAACCAACATATTCTCTATTTGAGTCACTTCATTGCTCACATTTACGATGGTTAAATCAAAGTGAATGATACTATCACAACCCAAACTATTTGTGAGTGTATCCGTGTAAAGTCCGGTTTCAGTCCAAACATATTGACCACTTGGAGAAGTAAATTCAAAACAACCTGTTTCCTCGATCGTCACTTCATCGGCAAGGATATCAAGGTAGACTGTTACAACGCTATCACAACCGTATTGATTGATCAGGGTATCCAGGTAGATGCCGCTTTCTGTCCACCATTCAAGTCCATCCGGTGAAAGATAAGATTGGCATTCCGCAACTTCAAGAATTGCAGATGTATTTTGAAGCCACAACTCGACAATGACGATACTATCACAGCCAAACTGAGAAATGAGAGTATCCTGGTAAATACCTGAAGAAGTCCACCATTCATCACCATCAGGAGATAAATATGATCCACATGCTGAAGCCGTAATATAAGATTGAACAGTTTGAATCACTTCGACTTCGATGGTGAGCATGCTGTCACAACCAAATTGATTGATTAAAACATCCTGATAAATACCCGAAGTGAAAACCGTATCCTGACCAGAAGGTAAAATATAAGATTCACAAGTTTGTGTGGTAAAAGAAGAATAATCCGGTTGATGGATATAAAGTTGAATTCCAGCAAGGCTATCACAACCGGAAGCATTGATCAGGGTGTCGGCGTAAATACCACTTTCGGAATATATTTCGCCTGACGTATTCATATAAGGTCCGCAGCTATGAACTTCGGTGAATGTAGCAGTCTCACAACCCATCTTACCAACGAGTATATCACCAAAAGTCTCATGCTCCAAAGTAATTCCATCATAGATCAATGCGCCTGGACCAAAAGAACCAACAACCATTAAACTTCCATCTGTGGAAGGATCAATAAATGGTCCTTCCGTGCTAGGATAGTCATTGATAAATTTTCCCCATAAGTAATAACCGGCAGTATTGAGTTCAATCACATAAGCGCCGACCACAGAACCCGCATCGCCATACAAAATCGTCTCAGAATCCGGATGGATATCAATAATACCAGCCACGGATCCTGTTGCGATCATATTCCCCCATTCGTCATAAGCCACTTCATTGCCATAATCATTTCCGGAAGTACTTCCCAAAGCTTTGGCCCATTCAAATTCACCATCCACGGTCCATTGAGCAATAAAAATGCTTCCATTGTTATCCAACAAATTCAGGGCATATGTGTTATCGGAAGGATCAAGATCAGCCACATCACTGTAATTACCCGTTAAGCCAATATGCCCTCCATTCCCCGGATAATAATTTAATCCATATAATATTTGATTATACTGACCTGCTATTTGTTTGGTCATGACCCATTGAAAAGTACTATCCAATTGAATAACGTATGAATCTGCTGTGCCCGCTTGAGTAGTGGTGATCGTCCTTGTAGAATCTGGAGAAGGATCAGTATCAAAAGCCCCAAAAAAATGTCCGCCAATGATGAGGTTACCATTCTCAGGACGGATAACCATAGCAGAAATATTCTGTGTAGACACATCACCGAATCTTACACCGCGGATAAAATGGCCATCGCTATTCAATTTTGAAATAAAAAAATCTTCATTGCCTGCATTGTACGCTCCGGATGTACCCTCGTTAGGATCCATATCAACAGTTGCGTAATAATAGCCTGTGAAATAAACATCGCCTGTTCCTTGGTCCACTGCAAGACCTCTGTTGGTGACACCATTTACGGCGTAATACATTTTAGCCCATTGGAAAATTCCATTGCCATCTACTTTCAACAGAAAACTATTTGTTTGATCATTGGGTGAAATCAAATTAAATGTTCCAGCACCGGGATTGAAATCAGCTGTTCCTCGAAACATTCCACTCGCGTATATGTTTCCTTCGGCATCCACATCCAAAAAGGAAACCTGATCCATAGCCCATCCACCCAATTTGAATGCCCACAGATAATTTCCATCCTGATCATATTTGGCAATAACGGCATCATTACTTGTAGCGGTAAGATTCGCTATTCCTGCACCGGGATCAAAGTCAATGGTGTTTTGGAATGCACCACCGCAAATGACATTGTTTTGTTGATCCACTTTTACAGCATTGAAAATATCGGTGCCACCCGAACCGAAACCTGAAACCCAATTCCATTGCGGATTCTGAGCCTGGGCAAGTTGAATTCCGAAAATGGACAACAAGCCATAGAACAATAAATTTTTCATCAAGAAAATGTATTTATTGGACGCCGGAATCCAACTGATTTTGACGCAAGATAAATATTTGTTTTTGAGAAAAAAAAGGCACGATAAATCTGGCAGCCAGTAAATGTTTTTAACTGTCATTGCCCGCACTTTTGTCATGAACTTCTTTATGCTAACAGCTGTATCTACGCCAATAAGCACTCTGTTGGCAATTCATTTCATCTCTCGCCGGAGGAAACTATATCCTTCAATTGGATTGTGGAGTGAATGGCAAATGGCAAAAGGTTTTTACGAAAGAAAATTGATCATGAATTCGTGCCTTTCATTCAATCATCATTTTGAATGACATCAAAAGCAGAATCGACTGACCATTCCAGAATAGCATTCAAACGAGAGGCGCA
>JAIBBG010000007.1 GCA_019694805.1 Flavobacteriales bacterium
CCATCACTTGTCCTGCTGATGTAACTGTGAACGCCGACAATGCCGCTTGCGATGCAACTGGTGTTGACCTCGGTACTCCGGTAACTGCCGACAACTGCTCTGTAGCTTCTGTAACCAACAACGCTCCAGCTTCTTACCCTGTTGGTGCAACCAACGTGGTGTGGACTGTGACAGATGCGAATGGTAATATGTCTACCTGCACTCAAGTGGTGACAGTTGTAGATAACCAACTTCCAACTATCTCTTGTCCTGCTGATGTAACTGTGAACGCCGACAATGCCGCTTGCGATGCTACCGGTGTTGACCTCGGTACTCCGGTAACTGCTGACAACTGTTCTGTAGCCTCTGTAACCAATAACGCTCCTGCTTCATTCCCTGTTGGAACAACCAACGTGGTATGGACAGTAACTGATGCTTCTGGTAATACAGCTACTTGCACTCAAGTTGTGACTGTAATCGATAACCAACTACCAACCATCACTTGTCCTGTTGATGTAACTGTGAACGCCGACAATGCCGCTTGCAATGCAACTGGTGTTGACCTCGGTACTCCTGTAACTGCTGACAACTGTTCAGTGGCTTCTGTGACCAACGATGCACCAGCTTCATTCCCTGTTGGTTCTACCAACGTAGTGTGGACTGTGACTGACATCAATGGCAACTCAGCTTCTTGCACCCAGGTTGTGACTGTTATTGATAACCAACTTCCAACCATCACTTGTCCTGCTGATGTAACTGTGAACGCAGACAATGCCGCTTGCGATGCAACTGGTGTTGACCTCGGTTCTCCGGTAACTGCTGACAACTGTTTCGTAGCTTCTGTAACCAACGATGCTCCTGCTTCATTCACTGTTGGCACAACTAACGTGATTTGGACTGTTGTGGATGTAAATGGTAATGTGTCTACCTGCACTCAAGTGGTGACTGTAATTGATAACCAACTCCCAACCATCACTTGTCCAGCTGATGTAACTGTGAACGCAGACAATGCCGCTTGCGACGCAACTGGTGTTGACCTCGGTTCTCCGGTAACTGCTGACAACTGTTCAGTGGCTTCTGTGACCAACGATGCACCAGCTTCATTCCCTGTTGGAACAACCAACGTGGTATGGACAGTAACTGATGCTTCTGGTAATACAGCTACTTGCACACAAGTTGTGACAGTTGTAGATAACCAACTTCCAACCATCACTTGTCCTGCTGATGTAACTGTGAACGCCGACAATGCCGCTTGCGATGCAACTGGTGTTGACCTCGGTACTCCGGTAACTGCTGACAACTGTTCCGTAGCTTCTGTAACCAACGATGCTCCTGCTTCATTCCCTGTTGGTTCTACCAACGTAGCGTGGACCGTAACTGACATCAATGGCAACTCAGCTACTTGCACCCAGGTTGTGACAGTTATTGATAACCAACTCCCAACCATCATTTGTCCTAACGACATGACAATTTCACCAGACAATGGATCATGCGATGCAACCAACGTTAACATTGGTTCACCAACAACTGCGGACAATTGTTCAATTGCATCAATAACCAATAATGCACCTGTAATCTTCCCAGCAGGTCCAACTACAGTGACTTGGACTGTTGTAGATGTCAATGGAAATACAGCCACATGCACACAAATCATCACCGTAACGGATGACGAGCAACCTACCATTACTTGTCCATCTGATATCACTATAAATGCGGATAATGCATCTTGTGCTGCCACTGGTATTGATCTTGGCACTCCGTTAACTACTGACAACTGCTCAGTGGCTTCAGTGACCAACGATGCTCCTGCTTCATTCCCTGTGGGTTCTACAAATGTGGTATGGACAGTTTCAGACTCCAACGGCAACACAGCATCATGCATACAAATCGTGACGGTATTGGATAATCAACTCCCAACCATCACTTGTCCTGCTGAAGTAACTGTGAACGCCGACAATGCCACTTGCGATGCAACTGGTGTTGACCTCGGCACTCCAGTAACTGCTGACAACTGCTCTGTGGCTGCTGTAACCAACGATGCTCCTGCTTCATTCCCTGTTGGTTCTACCAACGTAGTTTGGACAGTAACTGATGCTTCTGGCAACACAGCTACTTGCACACAAATTGTCACCGTAGTGGATAATCAACTCCCAACAATCACTTGTCCTGCTGATGTAACAACAACAATTAACCAAGCAAACTGCACAGCCACCAATGTTAGTCTCGGCAATCCAACTACGACCGACAACTGTGCAATAGCTACAGTAACCAATAATGCTCCAAGTATTTACCCAGTGGGTACAACCACGGTAACCTGGACAGTTACTGACGTCAACGGAAACAGTGCTACTTGTGAGCAAATGGTAACCATCCTTGACAACGTTGAGCCAACCATTATTTGTCCTGCTGATATCGAGACTACAACTGATGATGCAAGTTGTGTTGCAACCATCGAGCTTGGTACTCCAGTAACTGGTTTCTCATGCGCACCACTTGATGTTACCAATGATGCACCAGCTCAATTCCCGTTAGGTATTACCGAGGTAATCTGGATGGTGACCAATGAAAATGGCAACACTGCAACTTGCAGTCAAATGGTTCAGGTTACTGATGTTATCCTTCCAGAAATCGTTTGTCCGGACACTCTCGAAGTGTATAGCACAAGCGATCAGTGTGGATATCCATCGGCACTTCTTGAATTGCCAATGACATCAGATAACTGCACTGTTGCATCGATCAACAACAATGCTTCTGAGTTCATATTCCCAGGAACATCCACTATTGTTTGGACTGTAGCAGACGGAAGCGGCAATCTAACAACTTGCGAACAAGTAATCATTGTGATAGACACAATTGCGCCAACAGTAATTGTGTGTAACACAGACATGGTAGTAAACAACGATCCCGGATTGTGCGGTGCAATCGTGAATTATGATCTCCCAGAAGTAATTGATAATTGCAATGTTATTGACACTATACAGGTGAACGGACTAGCGAGTGGTGAATTCTTCTCTGTTGGGGTTCATCAAATCACTTATGAATTCGTAGACGCAAGTGGAAACACTGTAGACTGTAACTTCCAAATTGAAGTTATAGATAATGAAGCTTCAGTATTGAATTGCACCAGTGATATCAATACCACAACTCAGCCAAATCAGTGCGGTGCAGTCGTGACATATAATGTTCCAACCATCACCGATAACTGTTCTACAGGTAATGGTGATCCAGTGATGATCTCAGGTTTGGCTTCCGGTGAACTCTTCCCTGTTGGTAGTACGGAAGTCGTATATCAATTGACTGATTTCGACGGTGCGGTAGTGACTTGCAGTTTCACTGTAATGGTTGTTGATACCATCGCTCCAGAGATTGTTTGCAATGAAAACATCTTGGTTAATGACCCTGAGCTCGACGGTACCATGGTTGATTACGAATTGCCAGAAGTGAATGACAACTGCGGTGCCCTGCTCAATCTGATCGAAGGTGAATTACCCGGAGGAATCTTCCAGCACGGATGGACAGACGTAAGCTTTGAAGCAGTTGACACTTATGGTCTTGTTGATACTTGCACATTCAGTATCCTCGTGAACAACGCACCAAATGCAGTTGATGATTCATTGAATGCAGATATTCTGAATCCATATGTAAACATCAATGTCCTGGGTAATGATTTCGATATTGATGGAGATAGTATCTCTGTAATTTCAGCTTCAGCAGCACTCGGAAATATTACCTTCCAAGCTGATGGACTGATCTTCTATGATGCTGATCCGAATGTATTCTGCGGCATGGATACCATTACCTATGTAATTGCCGATATCTACGACGCTGTTGACACAGGTTATGTTTATGTAAACGTTGATTGTCCTTTGGACTTGGATGTTCCAGAAGTCATCACTCCAAACGGTGATGGTGTGAACGATGTGTTCCAAATCGCAGGAATTGAAAAATATCCAAACAGTCATCTGCAGATCTTCACCAAACGTGGACATAAGATCTTTGAAAGTAAAGGATTCGAAACCAAATGGGATGGTAAATCACAAGCTAAACTGACCATTGGTAGCGGATTATTACCTCAAGACACCTATTACTACACATTAGATCTTGGTGATGGATCAGAACTCATGAAAGGATTCATTTACCTCAGCTATTAATACACAACCATCCAAAAATAACTTCTAAAAAAGAAAGAACATGAAAAAGATCATTGCAATAATCGCGGTAATACTTCCGATGGTTGTGTCTGCACAGCAGGAAGGTATGATCAATCAAGTTGCGTTCAATAAACTCACGATCAACCCAGGATACACTGGGTATCGTGAGCGAGGAACGATCAACATTGCACATCGTCAGCAGTGGACAGGTTTCAAAGGAGCACCAATGACCAGTCTCATTAGTTATGACACCCCGCTTTCGGCGAAAGAATTTGCAGTTGGCGGTGCATTCATCAATTACAAAATCGGTCCGGTATCCAAAATGGAATTGGCGAGTTATTTCGCGTACCGTTTGAAACTGAATAACAAGTCAACCATCTCCTGGGGACTATCAGCTGGTGGACAACTCTATCAGGTAAACTTGACAGACCTTCAAGCTTATAGCGATATAGTAGGTGTGCAAGATGATGCGTTGTTGTCAAACACGAAAGGCTACTTCACTCCAAATTTTGGCTTTGGTATGTTTTATTCCAATAACGACTACTACGTCGGCTTATCCATACCCAAATTGTTGTCGATTCAATCTGTTTCGAAATCAAATGCACCGATGCAAAATTTCAAACAGAATAGCTTCAGGACAATCTATTTGAATGGTGGATATCTTCACAAGATCAGTACGGACATGTTATTCACCTATAATCTTGCTGTGCTATCGAGTATGAATTCACCAATGACAATAGGCGGGTATGCCACATGCATTTTACAAAAGAACTACACTTTCGGCGCATATTATTATTTAGCACAAAGTGCGGGTCTTATGTTCCAAATGCAAATGGAAAACCAATTCTCATTCGGCTATGCACTTGAATTCGCAACCAATTCATTGTTCCGCACGAACTATGGAACCCACGAACTCAGCTTGAAGTATGCTTTGAACAGCAAAGTGAAAAGGATCACTTCAGCGAAGTATTTCTAATTGATTTTCAAATCAAAAAAAAACGCCATCCCCAAAGGATGGCGTTTTCATTTTATATCCATATCGTAATTATTCCACAATTACGATTGTAACCAGGTTGTCCGCTGCACTGTCAATGATGAGCGAATATATTCCACTGTTCAAATTTGATATATCAACTTCATTTTTGTTCGAATTTTCCTGCATCCAAGTCAACTGACCCACTGAATCATACAACGATATTGATTCATGGCCAGATAAGCCATGAATTCTTATATCACCCAGTGTTGGATTAGGGAATATGGTAATCCCCTTGGAATTTAATATCCGCAATCCTGTGTATTGAATAAAAATAGGATCACTTACTTCCACGCATCCGTTAAATCCAGTAACGACAACAGCATAATTGCCTGACTCTTGCACCTCGTAAAATTGTTGATCGGCGCCGGAAATTTCTTCACCGTTCAACAACCATTGATAAGTTTGATTTTCATCCACGGAGAGTAAATTCTGCTGTTGTGTTATACCAACATTCACTGAATCCACAAGCAAATAAAACTCCTGTTCCACCGTGCAAAGTGAGTTGTCTGCCACCATGTTCAGCACCCCTGATTGTTCGATTTCAAAAGACATAACACCACTTCCAATAAATGCGTCATTGAATGTCCATGATAAATTGTCAATCCATATGGCATCATTGGAACATTCAATCAAAGTACCTTCACATATAACTCCCGAGACTAAATCTGATTCAAGTAGATCATCGCAACTGTAAACCGTATTCAATTCCTCATTGGTAGTGATAGCAGGATTATAGTCAAAGTAAATTTCCGCTTGCGCAAAGATTTCGGTTCCTGCATCCAATCCCGCCAAAGGTTCAATGCGATACGTAAAGAATCCTTGACTCAATCCAAAGTCACTGGATGAATCAGGTAAATTGATAAAGGGAAATTGAATGATCAACTTATTATTCTGGTCAATCGACAATTGATAGTCATGAGATGATGCCAGCGGGACCAACGAATTTGACTCTAAGAATTGATCGAGCACACATTCTATCCGCACGGTTGTTGCAGGCGCATTGCCCGTATTCTGAAATCTGATTGTGTACTCCAAGAAATCAACACCATTGACGTAACCAGCAGGTGTAAATCCTGTATTTTCAGTAATATCATTAGGATCATATGCGCATGATATGAGTTCCTCGATCATTAAGGAATCAGAAAAAATCATCAATTCATTAAAAAACTCTTCAATATGGATTTCATGATTTAGCTCAATACCAATTGAATCAATTCCTGGATAAAGAAGCTGCAGGTAAATGGGAGTAGAAGATTGATAGCCGAGTGAATCCATTTGCCACGTTATGGTATTACCCGAAACCCCTGCCGGAATGGGGTTTGCACTTATCAAACTACAATGAGAATCTAAAGTGAGAGAAATGGTAGCATCACCGCGTACGTTTCCATCATTGAATAGAAATATAGTAGAACCTACAGTGTCAAGACAAGTTTGAGACGGCGGTAAATAGAAGAGCTGAATATCGCCCACGACGCCATTAGGTTTTAGTCCGAATTCGATGTTGAATAATGAAGACTGATTCGTTGATGTAATGGTATCTGAAAAATATTCTGAAACCAACCATAAATCCGAAGGAGACAAACATTGCACTATGTAGTCACCTTCGTTAATGGCAAGACTAACATTTCCATTCCATTCGGTGTATAAGCTTTGATGTGGGGGTTCTGTAATGATTGGCACTGAAAATAGCGGTGGCTCGTCGTCATTATACCCATTTTCATTTTCATCCGCATATACATGTACGGTAAGGCTACTCATAGTCTCATCAGATCCACGGGCCAACATAACGCCAAATCCATTTAGCCAAATTAAATCAGAAATCGAATCTAGATCCATATCCAACTGATTGATCTCGCCATACGACAATCCCGGTAAATTGTATTGTCCATAATTCTGAAAGTTACCAGTTCCGTCATTCATATATGCATAGACCAGTAGAGGTGTTGATGTCGCAGAAAGCACGTCCAAATATCCATCGTGATTCAGGTCAATTAACCATCCTGTATAACCGTTAAATGATTGTCCCTCGTCATTCATCACATTAGCATTGGTAATCTCAGCGAGTACAATTTCATTCGCATAATTCGAATTCATTAAACATTCGATATTGGAATCCAAGTCAACGTTTCCTGAACTCAACGGTGTGTCCCAAATAGTACTGCCTAATTGTTCAATAGAGAAATTTCCACTACCATCACCAAAAAACATCTGCAAGTAATAGTAGGAATTAGCTACATCCAGAAATCCATCTTGATTAAAATCTCTGATAGAAAGTTCAGCCACGTGATATATGGAGGTAGATTCATAAAGAGAATCATTTACCAAAAACAATTGGTCACTTGGAAAGTCAAAATCAACATTGGTTAAAACAAGATCTTCAGCAAAAGATTGCACATTTGGCCACACACCCAAGTGTGTAATTCTACTGCAAAACACATCCTCCAAACTATCTCCAAGAAAATTTCCGAAACCAAATTCAACATCGCATTCATATGTGGTTATTTCTTCACCCACAGGTTCAAGCAAAAGAGTTTCTGGTTCAAATGAATTTCCACCTGCATTTCGCTGAAACCATAAACCTCCATTAGATTTCGAATAAAACAAATCTAAATCGCCATCCGAATCAAGATCATAGAATTGGAATGATCGCATTCGATCCGAAGCAGCAATTTGTACTGGATCGAAAAAGTAATTTCCAGTTTGATTTTCCATCAAGTAAATGGCATTTTCAAAAAGCAAGAGAATATCTGGATATTCATCAGGTGTGAACTTCGTCACTTTCATATCCAAAAAATTCGTCATCATGATATCCGAATTGAAAGGAGTCGCAAAGTTGCAATTTCCGAGGTTTTGAAAGATCACCTCCCGATCTGAGGAATCCACAGTTATTATCTCTGGCAACATGTCACCATTCAAATCTGTTATCAATGTTCCCCAGAAATAATCACCAAAACCAGTCAACTCAGAGTAATTCTGCATGATACCATTTTCATTCTGATAAACAACCAGTACGTCATTTTGATATTGGACATGATCCTCATCCCCATCAAAGTCTAAATCCACAGAAAAACCATTCCAACCATAAAGCGGAGTCGTTTGAGAAAAAACATCATATGGTATATCATAAGTTCCATCCGCATTACCAGTTGCAACATAAATCCAATCCTCTTGATTCGTGTCCTGAATCAATACAATGTCTGGAATACTATCCTGATCCCAAAGCACAAATTGCATATCGGTTACGTATGTAATCTCCGGAACCGACACAACCACAATAGACCAACCGGTAGGACTATACTCGGCGATATAGAGCGTTTCATAGTCATAATAGGCAAAATCCACATATCCATCAGAATCTGCATCGTTGGCGCAAAAGCGATGATCGTAACCTGAAAGTCCAATCAGGCTTGCATCTGCAGTTGGAAAATTACCATTTCCATCATTGAAATAAACGCCAGTTTCGGTTACAAGATCCGCGGCACCATCGGCGTTAAAATCATCTGAGAGAGCAATATAATCGTTAGGTATTTGCACATCTACCAATTGAAAATTCAACATACCAAGATTCATCATGAGATGATTTGTATGAGTGGTATTTTGGTAGACACGGAATAATAAATCCATATCTCCATCCGCATCATAATCACGAAACTGTACAATGGATCCGTTGGAATCAAAAAATTGCGCATCACCAAACTGGTTGTATCCAAAATTCAATATATACGCATTATGAAGAATGATGTCCTTATAGCCATTTTCATCGATATCCCAAAGAGCCACAACACCGGTCTGCATAGGAGTTAAAAGTGCAGTTCCACCAGAAGGTCCGATGACCAAAGGTTCTTGCAATTCGCCATTAAAACAGTAGCGAATATTCAAATAGTAAACGGAAGACAACACATCATCACAACCGTTATTGTCCAAATCCGCCACGAATCGACCATATGACGAGATTGCACTTTTCGCATCAGCAAGGATAACATCGGTAGGTTCAAACTGCCCCTTCATGAATTCAGGGTTCATCACGAAAAATAAAAAGAATACACGAAGACACGAAATGGGAAGTTTCATTTGAAATAAGTTTTGTTTCAGTTTGGTCTTATAAGTTGTTACCTCGACAATTAAACTAAAGGAACCAGAAAATTCGATGTCATCTTACATTCTGTGTACCATCCCACATCAACCGGAAATTTTCCGAAATAACTATATTAAATCGCCGAAAAAGCTGAAAGTGAATTCACTACCCATGAAGATGCAATCCCCCATTCAATTCCACAACACCTGATCAGTTTAAAATGAACAAGCGATGGTTACTATTGAATTAGAACCAGTAATCAAGATTGAGACCTCACCAAAGAGTCGCTTATTAAATGCAAATACAAACCAACATGCCTTATTTTTTCCCTGGAAGTGACCCCAAAAAGCATCAAGAATTAAGTTCACCTTTGAAAATACCCTTGGGACATTGAGAAACGGTAGTAAAAATTATGCAGTTGCGAGAACTCCAATCGGTACCAAAAAAAATCAAGATGCAACATGCTGAATTAAATGTGCGGCTTTAGCATTAAACCAAAGAAATGGAGGTAATAAAATGTGAGGACATCATCCGAGCTAATTTCAAATTCGTGTTGATCCGTTAACGAGGCCGTTTTTTTAGGTCATTAAGAATTATAGGGGAGGTTCATCAGAACAAAAACGACAGGAAATCGTGCCGCATTTTCGAAAACTTGAACCAAATTCGAGATATTCAGAGATTAATAACCGCGAAGCGAACTTACAATTAACATGGATGTATCCTGAGAGCGAAGTGTTTCGAGATTCTTCCCTATGGTAGCGGTTTAATCTACGAAGTTTGTCCAATCTATCGCACCGGATTAGTCAAAGGCAGGGGTTATTTGAAGAAGAAAAAGGTATAAAAACAAAAACCCCTGGAAATCATCCAGGGGTTTTCGAAAAGTGGCATCGACATACTCTCCCACGTGTTACCGTAGTACCATCTGCGCTGTTGGGCTTAACTTCTCTGTTCGGAATGGGAAGAGGTGATCCCCAACGCAATAGACACCAAAAAAGTTAATGTACTGATAGAGTTCTTAATATTATAAGCTTTCGAGTAATTAGTACTACTTGGCTTTGACATTACTGCCTTTACACCTGTAGCCTATCAACGTCGTAGTCTTCGACGACTCTCAATGAATACTCATCTTGAGGCGAGTTTCGCGCTTAGATGCTTTCAGCGCTTATCTCATCCGCACATAGATACTCTGCACTGCAGCTGGCGCCACAACAGATACACCAGAGGTGCGTCCTTCCCGGTCCTCTCGTACTAGAGAAAGGTCCTCTCAATATTCAAACGCCCACAACAGATAGGGACCGAACTGTCTCACGACGTTCTGAACCCAGCTCGCGTGCCACTTTAATCGGCGAACAGCCGAACCCTTGGGACCTTCTCCAGCCCCAGGATGTGACGAGCCGACATCGAGGTGCCAAACCACTCCGTCGATGTGAGCTCTTGGGAGTGATCAGCCTGTTATCCCCGGAGTACCTTTTATCCTTTGAGCGATGGCCCTTCCATGCGGAACCACCGGATCACTATGCCCTACTTTCGTACCTGATTGACTTGTAAGTCTCACAGTCAAGCATGCTTGTGCCATTGCACTCTACGTACGATTACCGACCGTACTGAGCATACCTTTGGAAGCCTCCGATACACTTTCGGAGGCGACCACCCCAGTCAAACTACCCGCCAAGCACTGTCCCAGAGGTTAGAAATCAATTAAACAAAGGGTGGTATTTCAAGGTTGACTCCACGATACCTGGCGATACCGCTTCAAAGTCTCCCACCTATCCTACACATCGTTTAATCAACTCCAATGCTAAGCTATAGTGAAGGTTCACAGGGTCTTTCCGTCCCGTTGCGGGTAATCGGCATCTTCACCGATACTACAATTTCACCGAGCTCACGGTTGAGACAGTGCGGAGATCGTTACACCATTCGTGCAGGTCGGAACTTACCCGACAAGGAATTTCGCTACCTTAGGACCGTTATAGTTACGGCCGCCGTTTACTGGGGCTTCAATTCAATGCTTCTTCTTGCGAATGACATCTCCTTTTAACCTTCCAGCACCGGGCAGGTGTCAGGCCATATACATCATCTTACGATTTAGCATAGCCATGTGTTTTTGATAAACAGTCGCCACCGCCATTTCTCTGCGTCCCTCTCGCGAGGGAGTCTCTTTTTCCGAAGTTACGAGACTAATTTGCCTAGTTCCTTAACCGTGATTCACTCGAGCGCCTCAGTATATTCTACTCGACCACCTGTGTCGGTTTCGGGTACGGACCGCATATCTCGCTTTTCTTGGAAGAGATTTTATGACTTTGCTTCTCCCGAAGGTTCGGCTCAGACGTACATTTCCGTCAGTACGTAGTCACCACGTCTCTCCGTCACTTTTAATGATATGCAGGTTTAGGAATATAAACCTAATTTCCATCGGCTGCCCCTTTCGGGTTCACCTAAGGATCCGACTAAACCTGATCCGATTAACGTTGATCAGGAACCCTTGGTCTTTTGGCGAGGAAGTTTTTCACTTCCTTAATCGTTACTTATGCCTACATTTTCTGTTCTCAACGCTCCAGAGATCCTTACGAATCGCCTTCACAGCGGATGAGAATGCTCCCCTACCATAAATCTACTGCTTCGGTGCTATGCTTATGCCCGATTATTATCCACGCATGATCGCTCGACTAGTGAGCTGTTACGCACTCTTTAAATGAATTGCTGCTTCCAAGCAAACATCCTAGCTGTCAATGCAACCACACCACGTTTAACCAACTTAGCATAGACTTGGGGACCTTAGCAGATAGTCTGGGTTAATTCCCTCTCGGATACGGACCTTAGCACCCATACCCTCACTCCTGTGTATATGAGACGGCATTCGGAGTTCGTCAGGGTTTGGTAGGATGTGACTCCCCCTAGCCCAATCGGTAGCTCTACCTCCGTCGCACTCACCACAAGGCTGCACCTAAATGCATTTCGGGGAGAACGAGCTATTTCCCAGTTTGATAAGCCTTTCACCCCTACACACAGCTCATCCCAAAACTTTTCAACGTTAACGGGTTCGGTCCTCCATCTCGTGTTACCGAGACTTCAACCTGGCCATGTGTAGATCACTAAGGTTTCGCGTCTACCCCCTCTGACTAAACGCCCTATTTAGACTTGCTTTCGCTTCGGATGCATCACAGAGTGATTTATCCTTGCCAAAGAGGAGTAACTCGTAGGCTCATTATGCAAAAGGCAGGTCGTCACTTGCGCTCCGACCGCTTGTAAGCAGATGGTTTCAGGTTCTATTTCACTCCTCTGTTCGAGGTTCTTTTCACCTTTCCTTCGCAGTACTTGTACACTATCGGTCTCTCAATATATTTAGCCTTACCGGATGGTTCCGGCGAATTCACACAGGATTTCACGTGTCCCGCGCTACTCAGGATACTGCTCACTCCATACTCAGCTTCTGTACGGGGCTATCACCCGCTATGGCAGAACTTTCCAGATCTCTTCCAGATTCGAGTACAGTGCTAAATGCAGTCCTATAACCCCAGCAATGCCGAAACATCGCTGGTTTGGGCTCTTCCCATTTCGCTCGCCACTACTAAGGGAATCATTATTATTTTCTTTTCCTCCGGGTACTTAGATGTTTCAGTTCCCCGGGTGTGCCGTCTTTCGACTTCATAGTCTTCAACTATGAGGGTTGCCCCATTCGGAAATCTCTGCTTCAAAGGCTATTTGCGCCTCAGCAAAGCTTATCGCAGCTTATCACGTCCTTCATCGCTATTAAGAGCCAAGGCATCCTCCATCTGCCCTTACTTGCTTATTAATACTTTTAAACTCTATCAGTACATCAAAGAACTTGTTAGAACCGATTTCTAAGTTCGGTTCAACACTGTAATTGTTTTCACAATACAGCAGCTGTGGAGAATTGTGGATTTGAACCACTTCCTTTTCAACACAAGGTTGAAATGCTCTTCCATTGAGCTATTTCCCAAATAAATTTCAAATTAAATCTCTACACATTTGTTGAGATGGAGTGGAGAATAACGGATTCGAACCGTTGACCCCCTGCGTGCAAGGCAGGTGCTCTAGCCAGCTGAGCTAATTCCCCATTTTAGATTCAGGTATGCAGCAGTATGATCATGCTAGCCCTGATTTGTAGTCCTGAGCAGATTTGAACTGCTGACCCCTACATTATCAGTGTAGTGCTCTAACCAACTGAGCTACAGGACTGAAAATAAAATGGTAATGCAGAACGAACAGGAATTGCTTCTAAGAAGCATACTCTATAAAGGAGGTATTCCAGCCGCACCTTCCGGTACGGCTACCTTGTTACGACTTAGCCCCAGTTACTGGTATTGCCTTAGGCAGCTCCTTACGGTGGCCGACTTTAGGCACTCCCAATTTCCATGGCTTGACGGGCGGTGTGTACAAGGCCCGGGAACGTATTCACCGGATCATGGCTGATATCCGATTACTAGCGATTCCAGCTTCATGAGGTCGGGTTGCAGACCTCAATCCGAACTGAGATAGGGTTTGTAGATTAGCTCACCGTTACCGGCTTGCAACTCACTGTCCCTACCATTGTAGCACGTGTGTCGCCCTGGACGTAAGGGCCGTGATGACTTGACGTCATCCCCACCTTCCTCACCGCTTACACGGGCAGTTTCTCTAGAGTCCCCGGCATTACCCGCTGGCAACTAGAGATAGGGGTTGCGCTCGTTATGGAACTTAATCCGACACCTCACGGCACGAGCTGACGACAGCCATGCAGCACCTAGTTTCGTGTCCTTGCGGAAGGCTCCCTTTCAGGAGCGGTCACTAACTTTCAAGCCCAGGTAAGGTTCCTCGCGTATCATCGAATTAAACCACATGCTCCACCGCTTGTGCGGGCCCCCGTCAATTCCTTTGAGTTTCAACCTTGCGGTCGTACTCCCCAGGTGGATCACTAAACACTTTCGCTTGGACTCTGACCATACGGCCAAAATCTAGTGATCATAGTTTACGGTGTGGACTACCAGGGTATCTAATCCTGTTTGATCCCCACACTTTCGTCCCTCAGCGTCAGTTACAAGTTGGCCAGCTGCCTTCGCAATCGGTGTTCTGTGTGATATCTAAGCATTTCACCGCTACACCACACATTCCGCCAACCTCACTTGTACTCAAGACTACCAGTATCAATGGCAGTTCCACAGTTGAGCTGTGGGCTTTCACCACTGACTTAATAGTCCGCCTACGGACCCTTTAAACCCAATAAATCCGGATAACGCTTGCACCCTCCGTATTACCGCGGCTGCTGGCACGGAGTTAGCCGGTGCTTATTCTTATGGTACCATCAGGCTTCTACACGTAGAAGCGTTTTTTCCCATACAAAAGAAGTTTACAACCCATAGGGCCTTCAATCCTTCACGCGGCATGGCTGCGTCAGAGTTGCCTCCATTGCGCAATATTCCTCACTGCTGCCTCCCGTAGGAGTCTGGTCCGTGTCTCAGTACCAGTGTGGGGGATCATCCTCTCAGAACCCCTACCAATCGTAGCCTTGGTGAGCCGTTACCTCACCAACTAGCTAATTGGGCGCATGCTCATCTTATACCGCCGGAGCTTTAACTACTGAGTGATGCCACTCTATAGTGTTATTGGAAATTAGCACCGATTTCTCGGAGTTATGTCCAAGTATAAGGCAGATTGCATACGTGTTACGCACCCGTGCGCCGGTCTAGCTTAATTAATATTGCTATCAACCAAGTTACCCCTCGACTTGCATGTGTTAGGCCTGCCGCTAGCGTTCATCCTGAGCCAGGATCAAACTCTCCATTGTAAGATGTTTAATCTCTTGGCTTCTTAGAACAATTTACCTGTTCGCTGCTGCATTATATCAAAGAACTTCTTTTCACTTTTCCCCAACCCGTTTTTGAATTGGGGGCGCAAACATACTGCTTTCAATTTCTGTTTTCCAAATTTTCTTGAAAAAAAATTTTATTTTTTTTTCTAGAACCCTTGACAGATGTGCTTTTGATGTTTGCTCAAAGAACGTTGTCGTTTTTCAAAAGCGGGTGCAAATGTACACCTGTTTTTTGTCTGCGCAAGTCCCCCCACCAATTATTTTTTCGACTACTATCTTAACCGCTGGTTTCCAGTCATAAAAAACTTCAACTTTTTTTTTGCGCGTTTTTGTGTGTTCCTTTTTCACTTCCCGACTCCTTCGATCCATTTGGACAGACATTCTCTCCACTTCACCAATAAACACAGGTGTTTCAACTGAATTTATCCTGTTGTACATGAAGCATTCTTCAAGTTACCGCTAACTTCGCCACCTACATACATATGTATATATGAGCAATACTTTCCATTCTGATCGTCGACCTAATCATAAACCCACCGAGCGAACCGCACGAAATCAAATGCTCATTGGCATCAGGCCGTTGATTGAAGCAATACAGGCGGGAAAGGACATAGAAAAAGTGTTGGTCCAGAAAGGACTTAGAGGTGATTTGTTCAACGAAGCACGCAAAGTGATGCAAGAACACGGCGTGGTATTTAAAACTGTACCTCCAGAAAAACTCAATAGCATCACCACGAAGAACCATCAAGGTGTGATTGCATTTATATCACCTATCACTTTCGGCAATATCGAAAACATTGTACCCGCTATATATGAACGAGGCGAAACACCTCTACTGGTTTATCTCGATGGCGTAACGGATGTGCGCAACTTCGGCGCAATTGCCAGGTCGGCAGAATGCTTCGGCGCCCATGCCGTGATCATTCCACAAAACAATAGTGCAGGTATCAATGAAGAAGCCATCAAAACATCTGCAGGTGCTCTTAACAATATACCTGTGTGCAGAATTCAATCTACCAGCGCATTTACTGAATACATGCAACAATGCGGTATTGCTCTTGTCGGCTCCACTGAAAAAGGTTCGGTATCTCCTGACAGCTATAATTTCAATCAACCTATATGTGTTGTTCTTGGGAATGAGGAGACAGGGATCAGTCATGAACTGATCAGAAAGTGTGATGCATTGGTAAAAATCCCAATGACCGGCAAAACATCTTCACTGAATGTTTCTGTTGCAACCGGAATAGTGCTCTATGAAACCCTACGGCAACGAAATGTCTGACTATCGTCATAAAGTAGAGAATTCCCGAGGAGTTTAATCATAAATTAAACGGGAAGAGCAGGAAATTCACAGAATTGAAACATATTTGCCGAAATTGTGGAGGAGCATGCCCGCTCATTTCACAAGTCACCCATATTCTAATCCGTATGAGAAAAGTTTTTACAATTCTTCTTTTGACCATCGCATTTTCCATGAGTCTAATGAGCACTCACGCACAAAATGCACCACAAAATGGCCAGTATTTTTATGTACTGGCAACCAATCTGAATGTGGATAATTATGCCACACTTCATCAACAACTCAAGAATGACGGCCGGTTTGAAATAACATCCGCCTGCATTCCATCGCATGTGATGAAGATCAAAGTGATTTCGACCAATGGTCAAAACACTACACTTGAATCAAACAAGGAAACTTTCAAGAGTTTCATCGGAAATATCAGCTTGGGTGCGATCAGCACTCCTGCGAATTATTCCGAGCAGATGTTTATGGACGCCTGCAAAGCTGCGCGTACCGGAAACTAATCAGGAGTAATACATCCCTCCTACTCTTTCAATTTTTAGACAGAACGATTACTTCTTCATAGTTATGATGAATATTTTCAACCAAAAATCCCTCCACCTCATAGCATTGATCATGCTTACAGGTGTGATGTCACGTGCACAGTCGTACAACGTGGACATTAACATGACGCCGGAACAGATGATTCAAAATCTGGTCGGACCCGGTGTTACCATTTCAAACGTTGTAGTTACTGCATGTGATAGCACTTACGGTTATTACACATCCAATGGAACAGAAATTGGCTCGAATCAGGGGCTTCTGCTTACCACAGGTAAAGCGCTTTATTCTGTTGGCCCGAACAACACCATTGGTAACTGTTCAACGAGTCAGGGCACTTGCGATTATTTCGACAATGACTGTCCCGGCAGCACGCTGCTCAATCAGGCTCAAGACAGAACAACCTATGACGCCACGATGTTCGAATTTGACATCGTGCCCCAAGGTGATTCACTTCGTTTCAATTATACTTTCGCATCTGAGGAATATAATGAATGGGTGAACTCTCCATTTAACGACGTATTCGGCTTTTATATCAGTGGTCCGAATGTCGGAACGGATGTAAACATTGCGTTGATTCCAAATACAGCGCAGGTTGTAGCCATCAACACTGTAAACGCGTTATCGAATTCTTCATACTTCTATAATAATCAAAATCCCCTCGGACAATTCATCCAATATGATGGATTTACTGTTGGACTTTATGCTGCGGTAGGTAACCTCATCCCTTGTGAAACTTATCACCTCAAATTGGTCATTGCCGATGGAACTGATCACGTTTACGATTCAGGTGTATTCATCAATGCGATTGAATCGAATCCGATAGTAGTTCTGACAGCCACATCAAATGGACTTGATTACATGGTTGAAGGCTGTAACACCGGTACGATTTCGTTTTCAAGAAGTGTAGTAACACCAGAACCACAGGACGTTCTCTTTTGGATCGGTGGTTCAGCTACAAATGGTGTAGATTATTCACCACAAATTGGAAGTGGTATCCCATTGGATTTGAACAGCATTACAATACCAGCCAATTCGCAAACAGTTTCATTCGACATCAGTGCTGCTTTGGACAATATTGATGAGGGCCAGGAGTATATCACGATATATCTTGGAAACCCATTGTGTTCAGGGAATCAAGTGCTGGATAGTGTAAATTTCTACATCTACGATTTCCTTGATTTGGATCTGACTCCTGATGTTTCTTCCATTTGCGCAGGGCAATGCGTAGACCTCATTGCCAACAGCAACGCTAGCGATTTGGCTGACTTCGTATGGTCACCAAACGTTGTCAATTCGACTGACACTACAGCACAGGTTTGTCCAACTGAGACAAGTACTTATACAATTACCGCAACCGTTGGAGAATGTGTTGTTTCAGATGAAGTAGTTGTGAATGTTTCAAGCATTACGCTTGAATTAACCGGCACTGACATCAATTGTGAAGGTGGAACAACTGGAAGCATCACCGTTACTGTAAACGATGGTTTAGCACCATATACCTATTCTTGGACAGGGCCAGATGGTTTTACCAGCACAGATTCCATTCCAACTGATTTACTACCTGGAGAATATTGTGTTGAGGTAACCGATGCGGCTGGTTGTGTTGCAACAGGCTGCATTACATTGGTTCAAACCAATGAACTCACCGCCACTTCCGAATTGTCGGACTATAACTGTTCTATGGTATCATGTTTTGGATCTTGTGATGGAAGCATTGATATCACCACCTCAGGCGGTGTTGAACCATTTGCATATAGCTGGACCGGTGCTAACGGTTTCGCTGCAATTACTGAAGACATTGCCGATTTGTGTGCGGGTACATATGAACTCACCATCACTGATGACGTTGGTTGTCAATACACGAATAGCTACACCCTCACAGAACCAGATAGCCTCACACTGGAGGTTATCGGCTCTACAGACTTGCTCTGTACTGGTGTAGAAACAGGTGAAGCAAGCGTTCAGGCAACAGGTGGTTGTCCTGTTTACACCTATATCTGGAGCCATGATGCTGCAGTAACAGGTCCAGTGGCAACGAATCTTGGAAGTGGTACTTATGAAGTGAGTGTTACAGACCAAAATGGCTGTAGCAATGATGGATTCGTGACGATTGTGATCAACGATCCTATCGATCCACTTAACGTTACTGTCGATGAAATTTCCATCTATCCGGGCGGTTATTCTGTAAGTTGCCCTGGTGCTGAAGATGGATACATCAATATTACCATCGCAGGCGGTTTGCTTCCTTATACCAGCACTTGGCAGAACACAACGACAGGTTTAATTTACAATACCGAAGATTTGTCTGCAGCTCCTTGCGGAGAATACTCATTGGTTGTTCTTGATGGCAACGGATGTATCTTCACTCAATCGCTACAGCTTACATGCGTTCCCGAGATAGACGTTGAATTAGACGTAACGGATAACCCATGTGGTGAGCCAGATCTCGGAGCTGGAGCCATTGATGTCATTAGCACTTCGGGTGGTCAGGGAATTCCTTATACTTACGTGTGGAATGGTCCGAGCTGCAGTCCTTGCAATACTCAGAACATCTCAAACCTGATTTCAGGAGATTATGTACTTACAGTAACGGATGCACAAGGATGCGCAGCTGAGTTCACAGCCAATATTGGACAGAACGATGCATTTGAGGCCGATGCAACCGTAACACAGCCAACTTGCGCTGGAAGTTGTGACGGCGAAATCAATATCGCCATTACAAGCGCCGGCGGTGGCGGTGGCGGCGGTGGCGATGCCTTCCTCGTGAATTCATCTACACAAATGACTTTCTGCTTCACCGGAACACATAGTTGGGTTTCGGATATTTCCTTTAAACTCATTGGTCCGGCTGGATGCGGAAGTCCTGAAGTCATGTTATCTGCACACCCTCTCAGTATCGGTCAACCGGCTAACTGTAACAGCGGAAATGACTTCTCAAACCTTTGTTTTTCTACTGAAACATCAAACAATCTCAATGTGTGCGCTGCGGCAGTTCCGTTGAGTGGTACATATGGTACATATGGCACGGCAGTTATTCCTATTGATTGGGATGCACTCAATGGTTGCGATGTGAATGAAGCAGGTTGGGAATTGCGTGTTCAGGATTGTGTTCTCACCGATTTTGGAGCATTGACTGGTGCAACGTTTAGCTTCGATGGCACCGATACCGGCGGCAATCCTGCGAGTGTCACTTATAGTAGCCCCGTTGGATATAGTTCAGCCATCAATAACCCTCCAGTACAAGGATGTGATCCAGCCGTATTTGGTTCTTTCATCGTTGATGAAAGCATGGTTAGCGGCGGAGGCGGCGGTAATTCGGGCGATTATAACTTCTCATGGACAGGTCCGAATGGCTTTGTTTCTTCATCAGAAGATCTAACAGGCCTTTGTCCCGGAACATACACTGTGACTATTACTTCGGGCACTTGTGAGCAAACCCTCAGCTTTGATATCGTTGATCCAGCTGCTCTTGAAGTAGTTGAAGTTGATGTTACAAATCCTGTTTGCTTTGGTCAAAACAACGGTTGTATCGACATTGATGTGATCAATGGTTCAGGTAACTACACCTACAACTGGATACCTTCACCATCATGCTTCTTCTTCGGAGCAAACACCCAAGATATCTGCAACCTTTTTGAGTGCACATACAACTACTCCATTACTGACGTTGCAACTGGTTGTAATATCACAGGAGCTATTGAACTTGTGGCACCGCAAGTGATGGAAATTGTGATCGTAACATCTGAGTTTGATGGCGGATACAACATCAGTTGCCAGGGCGCGAATGATGGTCAGATTTCTGTCTTCGTAACTGGCGGTTCACCAGATTGCACCCAATTTGCTCCTTATTGTTACCAATACGACTGGATCACGGATTGCTCGGAAATCGATCCAAGTTTATATGGCAACGACCCGAATGGATCCAATATGGCTAACCTTCCAGGTGGTACATATGGTGTCAATGTTTATGATTCGAATGGATGTCTCGCGACAACCTGTCTCGATTTGATTGAACCAGATTCCATCCAGTCACCAGCTCTGATTGAAAACATCGACTGTAACAATACTTCGGGTTGTATTACCCCAAACCTTACTGGTGGAAGTGGTCTGTACATTATTTATGAATGGACAGGCGACATTGGTTCGAATAACCCCGATGCAGCAACACTCTGTGGATTGGCTGCAGGTAACTATTCACTGACTGTAACTGATTCTAACAACTGTGAAGACACTTTTGAATATGAAATTACGGAAATACCACAATTGACAGCGACTGTCGTATCTACTACAGATGCTTCATGTTATGGTGCATGCGACGGTGAAGCCGAAGTACTTCTCGAAGGAGGTGAAGCGCCGATCACGTGCACACTTACAGGTGGTACACTGCCGAGTCCAGTTGTTTTCACTGATTTGCCACTTGGAAATATGGTGATACCAAATCTTTGTGCAGGTGATTACAGCATGACCCATGAAGACGCGAACGGCTGTGTTGCTACAAGTAACTTTGTAATCAACCAACCAGATTCTATTGTGATTGACTTGGTTTCAGTCATTCAGGAAGCCGGTCAGATTTTCGATCTGCAATGTCTTGGTGATTCATCGGGTGCAGTGAATGCAACCATCACTGGTGGTACATTCCCTTACACCTATATCTGGACCAATGAATTGTTGGAAATCATTGGTAGCGATGAGGACATCGATTCGCTTAAAGCTGGCACATATTGCCTCACCATTTTGGATGCTCATGGCTGTTCAGGTCAGACATGCATCACATTGACAGAACCTACCGAAGCACTTACAGCAAGCGGTGAAGTTTCAATTTACAACGAGATCTACAATATCTCATGCTACAATGAAACAGATGGATGGATTGATATTACTGTCAATGGCGGCGTTCCTGGATATATTTTTGAATGGAACGGCGATGGAACCATCAACAATGTAGAAGATCAAAATGATCTTGGAGCAGGCACATACGATGTTCTTGTTATCGATGCCAACTTCTGTACAACCTTATTAGAATTTGAATTGATCGAGCCAACACCAATCACTGTTGACGCCACCATCTCATTATTTGACGGTGGTTACAACGTTAGCTGTAATGGTGTTTGCGACGGCTTTATCACCACAACCATCAGTGGTGGAAATCCAGGATATACCATTTCATGGACTGGACCAAACGGGTTCACCAGCACAGAAGAAAGCTTAACTGATCTCTGCGGTGGTACCTACACGATCACAGTAACTGACGCCAATAATTGCAGTATTTCTCAAAGCTTTACACTCACTCAACCATCAACTCTGACGGTTGAAATCAACGACAGTCCTAACTGCTCGACTGGTAATGTTGACTTGTGTGCAACAGTAACTGGCGGAAGTGGAAACTACAGCTATAGTTGGAGCAATAGCTCAACCAGCGCCTGCACAGTGGTTACACAGGATGGTCAGGTTTGCGTTACTGTAACCGATTCCAACGGATGTACTGCAGAAGTATGTATGGATATCGATGTTGAAGCACCACTTGATGTAGATGGCGCTGTGACAAACACATCCTGCGGCCTTTGCATTGGTGCGATAGATTTGACTATTACAGGAGGGTTTGAACCATACATCATCACTTGGGCTGGTGGCGGCAATGCTGAAGATCTCACAGACCTTTGTGCAGGTACTTACTCTGTCACTGTAACAGATGCATCAGGTTGTTCTATCGAGCAGACTTTCACTATTCTGGATACACCAGGTGTTACTATCACAACACAACAACAAAATGTTGCATGTAATGGTGGCGCAACTGGATCAGCTACAGCGTTAATTACTGGTGGTACTCAACCTTACGACATCGTTTGGACAGATGCTCAATTCAATCAGATTGGCACTGGGTCAAGTGTTGAGGGTCTTGCAGCAGGTGTTTACACTGTAACGGTTACAGATGCGAATGATTGCGGAGGAAGTGCGATTGTAACGATCACTGAAGCACCAGGATTGGTCATTGACGATGTTGAAGTAAGTGTTTATGGAAATTACAACATCAGTTCACCAGGAGGTGAAGATGGAACAATCCACGTTGAGGTTATTGGTGGAACACCACAGTATACCTACACATGGACACCTGAAGGATTGCCGGCAGAACATGAAATCACTGGATTGTCAGAAGGTGATTACACCATTACTGTAACCGATGCCAATGGCTGTACAGTTGATTCAACGATCACTTTAACTGCACCAAGAGAATTCGCCATCTATACGGCACTTTCACCTAATGGTGATGGCTTCAACGATGCTTATGTCATTGATGGTGCGGAATATTGCCCGGGCAACCAGTTCAAGGTGTTTAACCGCTGGGGTAATCTCGTGTATGAGAAGAACAACTATTACAACCAATGGTATGGTCAGGATAAAGACAATGCTCCATTGGCTGATGGTACATACTTCGTGATTTTCGAAGGATGTAATAAAGAAGTAAGTACTTATGTAGATCTCAGGAGGGAATAATCATGAAAACAAACTTCAAAAACATCCCATTCACAAAAAAGACATCCGGAACAATGAAAAAATATATAGCCATATTCATTCTGATGATCAGCTTCGTTGCTGCCAAATCGCAACAGGAAATCATGATCAGCCAGTACATGTTCAATGGACTTGTACTCAACCCGGCCTATGCCGGAACCCATCCCTATTGGAGCGGTAGCATCCTGCATCGCAGCCAATGGGTGAAGTTTGATAAAGCCCCTAAAACACAGACACTTTGTTTAGACGGTCCAATTGCCAATGGCAAGCTTGGCGTTGGGTTGAACCTCAGCAATGATGCATTAGGTATCACCAATCAATTGGACATCGGTGGAAACGTAGCCGGAAGAGTTTCTTTAGGTGCTGGTTTCCTCAGTGCTGGTATCAGACTGGGTGTGACACGTTATAGCGCCAACCTTACTGATGCTATCATCCGTGATTCAGAAGATCCGGTTTATGCTCAAAACATCAAAGGCGCTATGGTACCACGTTTAGGTATGGGCTTGTATTACTACCAACGCAATTGGTTCGCTGGTGTTTCTATTCCTTCTCTTCTCGCTGCTGACTCTAAAATCAGCAACTACAGCGATGGAATGAACAGCTTTTACAAATCGCACGTTTACATCAACGGAGGATTCGTTTTCGAACCATCTCCTGAAGTTGCCATTAAGCCAAGTGTTTTGTTGAAAGTACAAGGAAGCGCGCCTGTAGAACTTGACTTGAATTGCAATGCCCTTTTCCTCAATAAATTTTGGATTGGTGCAGGCTACAGGACAGGTGATGCTATGATAGCGATGGCAGAATGGAACATAACACATCAGCTTCGCATCGGTTATGCTTTTGATTACACATTAACGTCCATTTCAAACTACAGCAGTAATTCACATGAAGTGATGTTGGGATACGATTTTGGAAAAGACGTAGATCTAAAAGCCCGTTCGCCACGTTATTTCTAACCCTGTTCTGGAAAATATTCATGAAAGAAATTTTTTAATCGTATGAAAAAAAGCATTCAAATCACCCAACTACTGGCTCTGCTTATTTCAGCAATGATGCTGGCTAGTTGTGCGTCTCTTTATATTCAGAATGGAAAAGAAGCATATGATAACCTTAAGTATCACGATGCCATTTATTATCTGAATAAAGGTGTGGCGAAAAAGCAAGATCCGGATGCCGTGAGAAAACTCGGTGAATCGTATCTCAAGGTGAATGATTTTGAGCACGCCGCTTCGACCTATGAGCAAATCGCGACATTCACAGATAATACTGATGCCGATCGCATCAATCAAGCCAGAGCCTTGATGGGCACCGAGCGCTACAGTGAGGCCAAAACCATTCTCGAAGGCATCATCAGTCGTGATGCAGGCAATCAGGTGGCAAAAGAGCTCCTGCAAAGCTGCAAGACAGTAGATAAGATGAAAAGCGATTCCTTGCTTTACTTGGTAGAGCCTGTGAACATCCCAGTATTAGAAGCCGTTTTTTCTCCTTATCCATTCAATGGTGGATTGATTTTCAGCAGTCCAAGCGGTAAAGGCGAAAGCGATCCTTACACGGATAAATCATACACCAACCTTTTCTTTTCGAAAAAAGAAGGTGCTTCATGGACGAATCCTGAACCATTGGAAGGTGTAAATGGACAATATCATGATGCAGTTGCAGCAGTGAGTCCATCCGGTCAGACACTTGTTTTCACCAGAAGTTTCCAATTAAACGGTGGTGCACTTGCAGGTAACGACCAGCGCGTAAGCATGACACAACTGTACACCAGCAAGATGGGCGCAGATGGTAAATGGGAAAAACCTTCATTGGTTCCATTCTGCGACAGTAAATACATGTTTGCTCACCCAGCATTTTCTCCGGACGGTAAAACGCTGTATTTCGCGTCGGATATGCCTGGAGGATTCGGTGAAATGGATATTTGGGAATCTCAACTTTCCGACAATACTTGGGGTACTCCTAAAAATTTAGGTGGTGATGTCAATTCGAAAGGAAATGAGGTTTTCCCAACTGTGAAGGACGAAAACACTCTTTTCTTCAGCAGTGATGCACATGAAAGCTTAGGTGGATTGGATATTCTTCAATCAAGTCGTAAGAACGGCGTTTGGGAAAATCCAGTGCATATCTCCTACCCTATCAATACATCAACAGATGATTTTGGTATGGTATGGAATGCAGATGGTAAAGGTGGTTACTTCACCAGTGACAGATATGGTTCAGATAAAATCTACAGCTTTGCATTCGATGATACCCGTGTAACGCTGAATGGCTTGGTTACGGGTAAAGACAGCATGTTGCCACTTGGTGGCGTGCGCGTGACCATCAAGAATCTCACTGATGGCACAGAACAGATGGTGATCACTGATGGTGATGGAAAATTCACTGCCGACCTGATCAAAGGCAAGGACTATCAAATGATAGCTGATCTTGAGGGCTACTTCAAACAAACCGAACCTGTCAATACCAAAACAGGAGAAAATCCTATCAGTAAGGTCATAGAGATGAGTGAAGTCTATATCACCGACAATAAAAACGGCGAAAATGGCGGTAATGACGGTGGTAACAACGGTGGTAACAACGGTGGCAATAATGGCGGAGGCAACAATGGTGAAAACGGCAGTGGCACCGGTAAAAAAGGCGTCTATGACCTTCCTGAAATCCATTGGGATTACAACAAATGGGATATCCGACCAGACGCCGTTCCTTATCTCGACAATCTTGTGAAGCTTTTCAAAGACAATCCAGATCTGAAATTCGAACTGCGCAGCCACACCGACTGCAGAGGTAGTCATGAATACAATGATGACCTTTCTGCGAAGCGCGCGAAAGCAGCAACAGATTACCTGGTGAAAAAAGGTGTTCCAAGAGCGATCATCGTATCTAAAGGTTATGGTGAAAGGGAACTCTTGAATGAATGCACCGATGGTGTGTTCTGTGATGAATCTAAACACGAACAAAATCGTCGTACTGAATTCATTGTAACAGGAAAGAAAAAGTAATTCCACTTCAATTCCGGCAACGAATGGGCCTCCCTTATGGGGGGCCTTTTTCGTGAATGACATGGCCAAAGAAAACTGACATGAATAGTCCAATGTCGCTCCATCACCAAGCTTTGACTTAAAGCCCATTGATGACACTCAACGTATCCTGAATAACTAAAAACACGAGAAAAGCCCATAAGCGTAGGGCTTACTCTTTCATGTGGAAACAAAATGAGCGGTATCCAGAGAAAGATTGCAGAGACGAATTCAGTTTGAAGAAAAGCGATTATTCGTTGTATACCCTACCGTTGCGCCAGTTCTGCACGCCACGTTCCCAAAAAGTCTTGAACCCAGGATCTCTTTCCAGAACATAAATATTACCACTGAGCGGATGCTCAACTTTATGGAAATTAAAGGTGAGCATACCAGCTGAGCCATCCTCGCCATATTGCCAGGTTTCTGCATCATTGTACCGATTGATTTTGGTTGGATTACCGAAAATCAAGTGGATCATACCACGGTCGGTGCGCCAACCTTCGGTATAAGTGCTGAAATAGTAATTGGCCTCTTGAACTCTTCGGTAATAAGTTTTGATCAATTCCCTCGCACGTTCTTTGGTTCCACCGCATTCAAGCCAGAATTTATCGATCATCAGCTTGGGGTAATTGTTCTTTACAATGTCATCATGTTCAGATTTGGTCGTGATATACCGCAATGGCCATTCCAACGCTTCAACACTGCGCACTTCAGGATAATAACTATTGGACGTCTTGATGGTTATTCCTGATTTTAGGAACACGTCATGTGTTACAAAGTAGTTTCCGCTTTCTACTTCAAAAATCATTTCTCCGGTTTTGCTGGATGTGTTCACCACAGCGGAGTTGGTCAAGTCCGGCAACTCCGGCTGGCTGGTAGAAAAAGGTGGCGGCGGTAATTTGACCTCACCGATCAGGTGAAGGATTTTGGGGAGTGATTTATTTTTATTCCTTGCCGATTCCACTTCAACTATTTGTCCCGGTGTGGCAAATCCACCGAAAATTGGTTCACCAGTTTCAAACTTTCGAAGCAAATAATTCTGGCCAGAATACGCAGTCGTCTTATCTGCAATCAAATATCCAGGCTGTGTTTGATTTTTAGTCAGGTCGGTGAATTCCACGACTACATTCCAAATCCCTTGCGGCAATTTCATTTTGACCGATCCGAGCAACCAGCCTTGCCTTTCGTGTGCTGTATCAACTATTCGCACCGAAGTTGTATCCATCCTGTCGCCGCCAATCTCGGTGGTAGTGACATTGAGTCTGATTTTAGCTTCGAAAGGAGAACCAGATCCGTCGCGCGCATAAAGCAATTCAGAAGATTTCACCCTGAAAAAAATAGTAGACGAATCATCTCGATGATGGTAGATGATGTATTCAGGATGTAACTCTCTGCTTTCGTAGTCATACAAAAATTTATATGATCCACTTTGCATATTCATACCTGAGTCACATGCCATCAAGAGCATGATGCAAGAGATAACCACGAATATGGAACCACTATTCTTCATCCGCCTTATCCAATAGAGTTTGATTGAGTTGTTTTTGTTGTTTTACACCGAGCTTCTTCATGTTTTCAGCGCGTCTAATCAAGTTTCCTGTACCAGTAGATAGTTTTTTCATCGCTTCATCATATTCCTTTTTGGAAGCTTCGATTTTACTACCAATAGCCAGCAGATCATCGGTGAATGCCACAAACTTATCGTATAGTTTACCTCCCTCTTCCGCGATGGCTTCAGCGTTGATGACCCTTCTTTCTTGCATCCAAATGCTGGCAACAGTTCGCAACGAAGCCAATAAAGTGGTTGGAGAAACTAGAACGATTTTTCTGTCCCATGCGAATTGATACAATTCCTGATCATATTGCATTGCAGCAGAAAATGCAGCTTCTATCGGCATGAAGAGCAGCACAAAATCAGGGCTATTGAGGGTCTTGGCTGTTTGGTAGTTCTTTTCTCCCAAATCTTTGATGTGCTTGCGTATGCTCTCACTATGTTGTTTGAGGAAACGCATTCTTTCTTCATCACTTGAAGCCGAGATCATATTGTTGTAGGCGATCAGTGACACTTTACTATCAATGATCAAGTGCTTTTTTTCTGGAAGAAAAACGACCACGTCAGGGCGAATGACAGTTCCGTCTACGTTCTGAGCGGATTCTTGTGTTTTGTATTCACTGCCCTCGACCAAACCACTTCGCTCAAGGATTTTCTCCAGAATCATTTCACCCCAGTTTCCTTGTGATTTATTGTCACCTTTCAGCGCAACTGCCAGATTATTCGCATCGCCTGAAAGCTGTTTATTCAATCCAGCCAATAGCTCAATTTCCTTTTTGAGGTTAATGCGTTCCTTATTTTCATCTTGATAAACTCTTTCCACTTTCTCTTCAAATTCCTTGAGTTTTCTACTTAGTGGTGTAAGAACGAGATCCAGTTGTTCTTTATTCTGGGCTGTCGCATTCTTCGTCTTTTCTTCAAAAATGCGATTGGCCAAATTTTCAAATTCCGTTTTGAATTCACTTCTTGCCTTTTGAAGCACATCATCTTGTTGTGCAAGTGCCACTTCCAGAGATTTTCTGTTGGCCTCCGATGTTGCCAGCAAAGTATTGGCTGAATCCTTCTCCTTGCGGACATCACGGAGTTCATTTTGTACGTCTGATAGATTCCTGCGCAGTTCTGCAACAATAGGATGCTGAGCAATCTGAGCGTCCGAAACCGCACCAGCCTTAGCCTTCAAAGCGAACCAAGCCAGTGTTACACCAATGACAATACCTGAGATGAGCCAAATCAATTCCATGCAGGTAAAATTATAACATGTTCTGACTACCTTTGGGTTTTACTAGCCATTTCCTTAACTACATGAGAAAAACCCTTTTCATCTTCACAGGTGTCCTGTTCTTCGTGTATGCAGGCGCTCAAAACGAACCGATGACCCAAGATTCGGTTCTGCAAAATGCGACCGAAGAAGAAATTTTTTCAGTTGTTTCGCAAATGCCCGAATATCCTGAGGGACAAGCTGGTCTTAATAAGTTCATCACAGAAAATCTGATCTACCCTCAAGCTTGCGTAGAGAACAGCATTCAAGGAACCATTGTTGTCTCATTCGTTGTAGAAAAAGATGGAAGCACCTCTAATCATTCCATCATCAGAACAGTATCATATGGAGGCGAACTCAATAAAGAAGCCCTGCGGTTATGCCGATTGCTCCGATATAAACCCGGTGCTCAAAATGGTGTGCAAGTGCGTGTGAAGGTGAATCTTCCCATTGAGTTTAACCTTCGCGAAGAAAGAAAGAAGCAAAAGAATAAGTAGAAATATACTACTGAACTGAGATCATGAACACTTTCCTTTCATCATGATCAGATCTTACAGCAACAAAGTATTGAGCAGCAGGCCATGCACTCAAATCCAATTGCAATTGACCCGTGGTGTTACTCAAAAATTTTTGCTCAAAAATGAGTTCACCCATGACATTGTAAACATCAATGTGGGTGATGACATCCGGAATGGAGATATTCAGAAACCCGGAAGTTGGGTTGGGATAAATAGCCCAATCATCCCTGTTTTCCAATTGGATGCTTTTCACCAACGATGAAATTTCACCGTTGTCATTTTGTTGTGAAATGCGGTAATACTGCAATCCCTTTTCGGGATGTTGATCAACTTCAAAAAAATGAATACCATCTGAAGCCTGCGAGCAATCCAACTCCTTGATCAACTGCCAATGGATGGCATCAGTGCTCTTTTCCAAAATATATTCATGACATTGTATTCCTTGAGAAATGGTCCAATGGCACTCCACTTGATGAACATGACTCGCGTAGTGAACGTCGAATGAAATCAATTCCACGGGTAAAGACATTGCCAGGGTATAATCAGCGAGAAAACCATCGTATACCCCTGAAGAACTCAATGCAGTTTGAAATGCTCCTGGCGTAGCAATACTATTGGCCGATGAAGTAAATCCTCCTACAAACAAATGTGTCACTGCATCACCTACAACTGAACGAATAAAGTCGTCCGAGCTACCACCGAAATACGTGATCCAGTTTACTGTGCCGGAAATATCAAAGCAACTCAAGAAGCCATCATAAGAACCTCCGCCAAAAGTAGTTTGTGTGGCACCTGCCGTAACCAAACCGGAGTTTGACGCAGTATTGCCACCGATGTAAATACTTCCAGCACCATCAGTCCAAATAGAATATGCGATGTCCTGAGAAATACCACCCAAATAAGTTGACCAATTTCTGGTTCCTGCGCTACTCAAACTAAGAATAAATGAATCCGACGGGCCATTGAGAACAGTATCGTAGGCGCCGGCTGTGGCTATTCCAACTGTAGAATTGGTTTGGCCTGTAATCAAAAGATCACCGCTGAGGTCAATAGCCAACCCATAACCGTTGTCCGATAAATTGCTACCGAAATAAGTTGACCACACCAGGTTTCCAGCATTACCGAACTTGGTTATCAATGCGTCATTTGATCCACCAATGACCGTTTGAAAAGCGCCAGCGGTAGACAATCCTGATGAATTCGTT
The DNA here is from genome assembly GCA_019694805.1 of Flavobacteriales bacterium. Lineage (GTDB taxonomy): Bacteria > Bacteroidota > Bacteroidia > Flavobacteriales_D > Sanyastnellaceae > JAIBBG01. The sequence goes on from JAIBBG010000007.1 coordinate 30,954, forward strand.
GAGGAAAGCAAAATATATTCGGATGCTGCATTGATTTTAATTTGATAGGCCACATCCACTCCAGTTCCCCCGAGATAACTTCCCCAATTCAATCCGCCTGTTGAGTTAAACGATGCGATGAATCCGTCAGAACTTCCGCCTGCCAGTGCCAATTGGTGTGCACCTGCGGAAGCGATGGCATTTGTTGATGCCGTCTGTCCGCAAATGGCAATGTCACTTCCGTTAAGCGTAATGCCCCGCCCCATCTCATTCAAAGTGCCGCCGTAGTAAGTGCTCCAGATCAAACCTCCGACAGGACTCATTTTCGCGAGAATCACATCAGAATTTCCACCGAGAATGGTTTGATGCGTGCCTGCTGTTGCCAAAGCAGTTGATGCAGATGATCCTGTAAAATAGAGGTTACCCGAAGCATCTGTGACCATGTCAATGAGCTGTTCATCCGCAGTACCACCAAAATAGGTCGACCACAAACGATTTCCATTGATATCAAACTTCGCAATAAAAATGTCGAAAAACGGTGATCCACCATAGGTTCCCTGATATGCTCCGGCTGAAGCGATACCTCCGGCAGATTGAGTAATACCACCGAGGAATACACCTCCCATACCATCTATGACAGTCTTTAATCCTTGTTCTACTGAAGCTCCACCGAAATAGGTAGACCAGTTAACCGTTGGTGACGGAATGGGATCAATTATCAATGGAGCTTTCGAATGCGTAATCACTTCGCTGGCTGTAAAACCGATCACATGAGGTTCACACAACATGTATCGGATGTCGACTTCCTTTTTACGCTCGTTTTCAAATAAAAAACTGAAAGGAATTGATTCTGTAATGATTCCCAGCGAAGTCTGCAGTTCAAAATGATTGCGATCCTCACCCATCAATATCTTATCCTGACCCTGGTATTGGAGTTTAATCATTCCCAGATCCGAAGCATGTTTCAGGATGAAATTGATCTTTGGAACCCAAACTCCATGTTCATTGAGAAGCGATGTGAATTCTACATCAATGCCTTTCCAAGCATCGTGGCAAATCACAGTGCGGAAGGTCAGAACATCGCGTATTTCCTCAGGACCGTTTTGACCGGAAAAAATGTAATGACTGATCTCACCCACAGGCTCAATGAACTCCATCCATGATTCTGATTGATGATCCGTTTGAAAAAGTGCATCTACCCGATGGAATTGGGTTTGCTGATTGAGTTGTTGGCGGAGTTGGTGAGAAAAACCGTTCGAGGTGATGAGCAAATCGTATTCATCAGAAAAGAATGCTGCTACGATATGGTGATTGTGAGTTCCGTACTGATCCAATATCTGTCCTTTGTTGCATACATATCCATCTTGATGAGGTTGATGAGCATATGCATCAGCCCATCCCAAGAAGGAAGACATAGAATACAACAATGCCAATAATGCAGTTCTCATCAGATACTTTTCACTCAGCTACGAAAATACCATGAATAATCCGTTGTTTTTCAGTGTTTCAGTAGAGAATTGAGCACAATCCACTGTTCAATCCATTAATCCTTAAAAATTCACGACAGAACCCCGACAACGTTTCTATGAATATAGATGTCATCATCATAGAAATTCCACAATGAGGATCCAAAAACATGTCCATACAAGTTTTGGGTAGTGAGAAAGATTCAGATAATCGCATTAATTTCGGAGCATGGGTTTGAAGACCTACACATTTTTCGCCTTCCTTCTGATTTCGCTGAGACTTTGTGCGCAGCACAACAATGGTCTATCGTATATCATGAACCGGGGGCAATGGCCAGAACACGTTAAGGCCAGTGCTGATTTGGGAAGTGGAAGAGTTTTTATCGAAAGGCATGGATTTACATACCACTTCTTTGACCTCAGTTCGCTTCGTGATGCTCACGATGAAGGGGGCCTTTTCAAATCAAATGATCCACGAATCAAAGGTCATGTTTATCGCGTAGTACTCGAACAATCACAGCGTGCTACGACCCAATTCTCAGATCAGAAAAAAACCTATTTCAATTATTTTCTTGGAAATGATGAAAAAAGCTGGGCTTCCGGATGTCCGGCTTTTGGCGATGTATTCATGAACCAAGTATATCCTGGCATTGACATGCATGTCTACTCTTCCGGACCATTCATGAAGTATGATTTTATCATTCAACCCGGAGCCGACGCGTCTCAGATCAGCATGAGGTACGAAGGCGTTTCTGACATTTATCTTGAACACGAAAGAGTGATCATCAAAACTTCTGTTCACGAAACAGCGGAACAAAAACCTATTGCATGGCAAATCATTGATGGTGAAAAGCGCATGATCAGATGTCAATATGTACTGGAACAAGAGTCCATCCGATTCCTTTTTCCAGATGGATATAACACGAAGTACGAACTCATCATAGACCCTGAACTGGTGTTCTCGACGTACAGTGGAAGTTCAAGTGACAATTTTGGATATACGGCAACATATGATGAAGATGGCTATCTCTATAGCGGAAGTTCTGCATTCGGTCAAAACTATCCTGTAACGACAGGTGCTTATCAAACAACACATCAGGGTGGTGATAGTGGTATTGAGCAAGGTATTGACATGGCGTTATCGAAATACGATGTGAGCGGTACCTTCATGGTATGGTCAACATTTTTAGGAGGAAGTGGTGATGATCTTCCACACAGTATCATTACAAATAGTCATGATGAATTGATGGTATATGGTTCAACCGGGTCGAACGACTTTCCAACTACAACAGGAGCTATCCAAACCGGATTCAATGGAGGGTCGCTCGTTGCACCATCAGGCACCGGAGCCAATTTCCCGAATGGATCTGACATTGTTGTCGCCCACTTCAATTCAACATGCACTGATTTGATTGGATCGACTTATCTCGGAGGCTCCGGAAATGACGGCGTTTGTACATCTACCAATCTCAAACACAATTATGCCGATGAATTTCGCGGTGAGATTTCATTGGATGAAAACGAAAATATTTTGGTGGTTTCATCGACATTTTCTAATGACTTCCCAGTAGCCAATGCCATCCAAAATAGTATAGGAGGCAGTCAAGATGCAGTGATACTGAAACTGGATCCGACACTTGATCTCATGATTTGGGGTACCTATTTCGGAGGAACAGGCGACGATTCGGGTTTTTCAATATCCAACAACAGCGCAGGCATTTTGTATGTGTGCGGTGGAACCACTTCAAGTAATTTAAACCTTGGAAATTTCGGTGCTCAAACTTCCAATGCAGGTGGTCTGGCAGATGGATATGTGATACGAATTTCAGCGAATGGATCGAATTTGATCAGCGGCACTTATTGGGGATCGGACCAGTATGATCAATTGTATTTCATAGAAATCGACAGCGATGATCAGGTATACGTTTTTGGACAGACCACGGCTTCTGGTAGCACGATGATGATCAATGCTACTTACGGAACACCGGACAGCGGAAACTTGCTCACCAAATTCACACCATCATTGAGTAGTGTCACTTGGTCTACAGTATTCGGCACAGGTGATGGTAAACCCAATCTCTCACCGTCAGCATTTCTTGTGGACTACTGCAATCGCATTTACATCAGTGGTTGGGGTATCACAACTGTGAACAACAATCCACTCAATCCGGGTGCGAATTTGTTTTCCATGAATACACTGGAAACAACGCCGGATGCTTTCGACAACGCTTGTTCGACAGGAGATTTCTACATGGCCGTATTTGATGAAAACATGACCCAATTGGAATACGGTACTTTCTTTGGCGGCGGCACAAGTAGCGAACACGTAGATGGCGGCACCAGTAGATTCGACCGCAAAGGTGTGATTTACCAAAGCGTCTGTGCAGGTTGTGGTGGCAACAGCGATTTCCCCATATTTCCTTCGAATGCATGGTCAGCCATCAACAACAGCTCATGTAACAATGGTGTTTACAAATTTGATTTTCAATTGCCGCTTACTGTAGCTGATTTCACCACAACGCCCACCGGTTGTGTGAATGTTCCTATTCAATTTGAAAATACGAGCACCTATGCCCAAACATATTCATGGGACTTCGGAGATGAAACCACCTCATTGGCACAAAATCCAGTGCACACCTATGATGAAGCCGGAACATATACCATCACACTTATCGTAACACACAATCTCACATGCAATGGTTCGGATACCATCATGCACGATATTGTGATACTTGCTCCCGTGTTTCAAGATTTGGATGACCTGAATATTTGTGATGGTGACGAACCAGAGCTTGGACCAGATAATTCAAATCCGGACTTCACATACTTATGGTCTCCAGATCTCTATCTCAACTTCGCGAATATTCCCAATCCAACTTTCATTGGTAATGTGGATACCGAATACACGCTGACCGTCACGCATGACGGCTGCACAGATGTATATCATCAATTCGTTGATGTAACCGACCTCGTATTGCAAGTTCCAAATGACACAACACTCTGTGATGAAGTTCCTTTGACACTGAATGCCATTTATTCTCCACCCAATGCTAATATTACATGGAGTGACGAAGCTAATTTCAGCAATGTTTTAAATGACAGCAACAATGATCCGGATATCACGGTCATGATTCAGACACCATCGACATTCTATGTACAGATCGAAGCATTTGGATGTCAACTCACCGCTGATGTAAATGTAGGCCTGGTAAGTTTTCAAGCTGTAATTCAAGGTGATTTTACTGTGTGTGCCAATGATACCACCACACTGAGTGTTCTATCACCGAATCCTGATTTTCTCTACTCGTGGTTACCAGAAGAACTCGTGATCGATGGACAGAATACACCAATCGCAGAAGTCATGGTACCACAACAAACCATGTTCTATCTCAATGCTGAGACACCATTTGGTTGTTCAGCGAGCGATTCCGTTGAAGTGAATATCAGCGGACTGACTGCTGAATTGTTGAGTGCGACTGCAACACCTGAAATCATTTTGGAAGGTCAGACATCACAATTGAATGTACTTCCTTCCGGTTACCAATACAATTGGACACCGGGTGCAACGTTGAATCATCCGAATATTCAATCACCCATCGCAACTCCATTGCAAACGACAACCTATACGGTTACCGTGAGCGACGGCGAGTGTCAGGCACGGTCTGAAATAACCGTTCGGTTGGTTGATTTCGTATGCGGGCCGCCGAGCATTTATGTTCCTAATGCATTCACTCCAAATACAGATGAGCGCAATGAAAAGCTCTTCGTTCATGCCAATAACATCAGTAAACTTTACTTTGTGATTTACGATAGATGGGGTGAAAAAATTTTCGAGACCGACAAAGCAGCAATAGGTTGGGATGGCACTTATGAAGGTCGTGAGCTCGATCCTGATGTTTACGTTTATTATCTGGAGGCTACTTGTTACGGTGGAGAAACCTATTTTGAAGAAGGAAACATCACATTGATCAGATGATGGGCACTTCATTCATATGGGCTAAGCTTATCGGTTTAAAAATCAAACTGATCATATGCATTGGATTGACCACGTCGCTGATCACGTATGCACAAGATATTCATTTCTCACAGTTTTATCAATCGCCCTTCAATTTGAATCCCGCGCAGGCCGGACAATTTGACGGCGCCTACCGTTTTGTAGGAAATCAAAGAACCCAATGGCGATCAGTAACCACTCCCTACTCCACTTTTGGATTGAGCGGAGATGCCGCACACCTCGAACTTCCTGATGGCATACTCAACACCAAGGATGGCATGCCCTATCAGACAAAATGGAATGTTGGGTTATCATTCTATCATGACAAAGCTGGTGATTCGCAACTTAAATCCACCATCATTCAATTAACATTAGGTCAGGACTTTCAAATGGGTAATGATGACCTATCGAGAATTTCCATTGCTGGGATGATTGGATACAATTCCATGCGTATTGATTATTCAGCATTACGTTACGACAATCAATGGAATGGTTTTGCTTATGATCCGGGTATTTCATCCGGCGAAAATTTCCCACGCGATTCAAGAGGTTATTTGAATACCGCTGCAGGAATCTGCTGGTACAAAACATGGAACAGAAAAAAAGAAATGATTGGAGGTATTTCACTCATGAATATTTCTAAACCCAAACAAAGTTTTTTCAATGATGGTTATGTAAAACTGGATACTCGTTTGAATGCACATGGCGGCTATCGATTCCCCATCAAAAACAACTGGCTTGGCGAACCGATGATTCTGGCAATGGTTCAAGGGACATATCGGGAAATAAATTTTGGAGGCCGTGCGCTTTTTGTCATGAATGACAAACCATGGTTTTGGCGGTCAGTGTATTTCGGTGTTTTTGGTCGAGCCAAAGATGCAGGCTACGTCGTTGCCGGTTTGCAATATGATACATGGGATGTTGGAATCAGTTATGACATCAACACAAGCAATCTGAAGCCTGCCAGCAACGGCCGTGGTGGATTCGAAATTTCAGCGGTGTATATCATACCAAGAAAACCACATCTTCTTCCGGTTAAAACATGTCCGGATTATCTCTGACCAGAGATCATCAATTTTGTTCTGCTCACAGAACCATCCGTCTTGACTTCCAAAGCATAGATCCCTGTTGCAAGTTGTGACACATCAACCAGATTTCCATTCAACTGTAGCGTCATCACTTTTCCTGACATATCAGTGACAACAATTGACAAACACTTTTCTTTCGATGGTATCACGACATGAATATAGTCCGCGGCTGGATTGGGAAAAACCCGGATTTCCGCAGTTGGATATTCATCTACACGAAGACCTTGCGTTGCCAAAGCAGCCTGAACCGCAGCATACGCATTGATCTTACCATAGCCCCACATCACATCTCCCGGGGGTGAGATCGGACCCGTAAATTCATCCTCTCTGGCAGTTGCTTGTAAAATTTCTTTGACTTGTTGCGCAGTCAAAAAAGGGTTGGCATCCAACATCAAAGCAACGATTCCAGCCACACATGGAGAAGCCATAGAAGTTCCAGATAATCTTGCAAAATCGTAATCATGTCCGTTGAAAGTAATGGTTTCAATAGACGTAAATGAAGCATCAGTATAAGACGACATGGAAGAAGCAACATTCACTCCTGGTGCAGCGATATCAGGTTTCATGGCACCTGTAATCAAAGGACCAATGCTGGAAAATCCAGCACGCTGACCACCAGCAGGGTTTCCTATCACATTGATGTATTCGGCGGTATATGCCGCGACGCTGATCACGCTGGCCGCACATGTGGGCTCGCTGATGCTGTATTCGGAATCGCCGCTCATGCCAGAAGCACCGCCGAATGTTGTGAGCGGCAATCCCCAATTGCCAACGCCATTGGTCAATTCTACCAGGTTCCAAAAATGCACTGTGCCAGAAGCGGCCGTCGCATTCAATACTACACGAAGTGACCCATTGGTATTTTTCACACGCAATCGCATATGCGGCCTTCCATTCAATGGATGCGCTGCATCCGTTGTTAAGTTAAACCAAATCGTGTCATTGTTCGGTGTAACCAACACGCTATCCAGATACGACTGTGCTGTATTAGTCAAATGCATGGGAGTTTCATCCAGCAAAGTATTTCCTGAATTGTATACTTTGAAACCTGCAGAAAATGATTCTCCAACTTCTCCCCACATCGTTACGCTTTCTCCCCACATTGTCGGATTCGTGTAAGTATCAAATTCAATCCTCGTCGTCAATAAATCATTATTGAATGTTTTCTTGATGTGAAAATTATTGTCGCCATTATTTCCTCCCGAGGCCACGAAAACCAAACCTTCTTCAGACAATTGATCGAGAGCTTGTGAAATCAAAGAATTGCCATCAAGTGTCCCGATGTAATAGAGTCCCCAACTCATATTCACGACCAAACGTTTTCCTTCTGAGTCTGCAACTCCTTTCATCCAATGAAAAGCGTCAATAACCGAAGCGTAATCCACCAGAAACGTAGCAAATACAAAATTTGCTTCAGGTGCCATTCCACGATAAATGGTTGTCCCGCCGCTACCTCCAGCAATACCGGCTACGTGAGATCCATGATAAGCATAGCTATAAATATTCGCAGTATCGGATTGGGCATCGAACAATTCTGACTCGCCAACATACTCTGCACCATAAGCAAATCCATTCGGATGATTTCCGGAAGTTTTATACTGATCCCAAGCAGCTAGAATGCGAGTGGTTTGGTATAGCGTGTCGTAAAACATGGGATGCGTGTAATCGAAGCCCCAATCAGTAACGCCAATGATCACATCCTTACCAGTATAAGCTTGTGGTAAATTGATGCCCAATTGAACGCTATCGGCGCGAACATCTTTCATGACTTTATCCAAATGAGGTTGTGTCTTACCCGGAATTTCGAGATAACTGAAAACATCTTCAAAATTCACCTCGTCAAACACACGGATTGGAACCTTCATGGTGACAATTTTACCAGTGGTGCTTCCACGCAATACACCAGCCTGTAGCATTGCCTCCCATGACGGAGTATCATGTATTTTACCAATGATGGATACAAACACTTCACCGCCAAAATCATAAATCGGCAGTGTATTCCAATCGGAAAGGCTCAATAAATCCGGACTTTTTCCCAAATCCACAAGCCTTTCAAAGTCATGTCGACTCGATGCAGACATGATTAGATTGGCCTGAGATGTTAGGGCCAACAAACATGAAATAATGACACAGCTAAAAATTCTCATGAGTCAAATATCTAAATTGTTATTCGAAGGAAAGGATAAAAAAGCCTGATTATTTTTTCCTGAACATGTGTATTTGTAATAAAGCTGTCACTGCAAAATGATCCGACAAGTGCCTACCATTTGTTCTCACATCTTCAGAAACATCGCAACTCAATACTTCACATTCGTGAATAAAAATATGATCGATCATTTTGCCACCATCATCATTCGTTTTAAATCCATTAAAAGTTGCCGGAACATTTTGAACTCCCGATCCGTCAGTTGTTTCAGCAGTGGGTTGAACATGAGGTTCATTTTGATGCTGACTTAAAAAACAACTACGCATTTTGGATGAAAGAGTCCTTACAGATTGTTCGGAGAAATCTGCATTAAAATCACCCATGACCACAGAAGCTATCTGTCCATGCTTCGAAAGGATTTCCATTTTTTCAAGCATGAGAAGTGCTGATTGTTGGCGTGCGTTCAAACCCAAATGATCGAAATGAGCATTCATGATCAACACTTCAGTTTGGAGCAATTTCGACTTCAATATGCACCAAGTACATATACGAGGAAGAGCGGCATCCCAACCTACACTCGGCACATCGGGGGTTTCCGAAAGCCAAAACGTTCCTTGATCAAGAAGTTCAAATTCATTGGTTCGATAAAAGATCGGTGCAAATTCTCCAGCCCTCTTGCCATCCTCACGACCAACACCTACATAATCGAAATCGACCAAAGCTGAATCCAGGAAAAGCAATTGCGCATACAACACCTCCTGAAGCCCAATCACAGCATACTCTCGATCATTCAGGAACATCGCCACTTCGGTTTTGCGTTCTGGCCATGCATCTGGTCCATCGGTTGGATTATCGTACCTGATATTGAAAGTCATCACGCGCATCATTTGAGCATGAGTGGTTGTCATTTCAAATAAAATCAATCCAATAAGAATGGATAACTTCTTCCATGTCATGCGGTGAAAGTAATGAAACATTCAATACTGGAATTAAACTACGTGATTTGAAGGATGAAAGAAAGTATCCACTTCGACGATATGAATATTGATCAGATGTCATTGCAAGACATGCATCATGATTTATTTTTGACCAAAGTCAACTTCATGATCAGAAATACCACGATAACCTTTCTTCTGCTTTTCGGAATAAACGCTTCCTCTCAGCTCATCATCAACAGCAATCAGAATGCAGGTAATTACATTCAGGATATGCTCCTGGGCTCGGAAATTCAAATATCCAACCTTTCCGTAAATGGCGGTAGTGCCGAATTGCCAATCACATCCATCGGTGAATTTGAGTGTATAAATTGCGCCATTGGCATTGATGAAGGGATTATCCTTTCCACCGGAATTGCCACATCTGCCATGGGGCCCAACAACGTTACCAATACTTCTGCATCGTTGTCATTGAGTACCATCGATGCAGACATGGACGATCTTGCCTCCGAAGCTCAATTATCTAATATCAATGATTTGACAGTGATTGAATTTGATTTTGTGGCATACAGCAACAACTTAGATCTTGAAATTGTGTGGGCTTCTGAAGAATATGATTCATATGTCTCTTCGAACTATAATGATTTTTTCGGAGCATTTCTAAGCGGTCCGGGCATTGCAGGTCCTTACTCCAATGATGCCGTAAATCTTGCCCTTGTTCCTGGTACATCATTGCCGATCGGAGTGAGGAATATCAATAATGGTTACGGCAATATCGGCCCATGTGCGCACTGTGAATATTACAATCAATATGAGAACGATGAATATTTATCGACTCATCCGTTTGACCCCCATTTTTCGAATATTCATTTTTCGCAATTCGATGGATGGACCGTTCCTATTCATCTGCAATACGAACTGCAATGTGGAGAGACATACCATTTGAAACTTGCCATAGCCGATGCTACCGACAGCAGCTTTGACTCTGGATTGTTCATCAGGAGCAGGATTAACTCCAATGGTACGGCAGTTTTAGTTTCAAGTCAGTTCGGAGATTCTTCCGAGAGCGATGATGTTTTTTTTGAAAGCTGTAACTCAGGGAGTATAACATTTCAACGCCCTGCCTCTACTGACATCAATGTAGATTTCCTGGTGGACCTTACCTATAGCGGATCTGCCAGTAGTGGATCAGACTATGTGAGTTTGCCTTCGCAGATTGTCATACCGGCGGGAGAGACTCAATTTATTCTTCCCATCGAAATCATAGCTGATGATGTCATTGAAAATTTGGAAACCCTCATACTTCAATTGAGTTATTTGGGTCCATGTCCAAGTGGTATCGCCACATCCATGTACACCATGAACATTTCCGATTCTCCACCGAGTCTTGGAATTGTGCAACAATCACCATTGGTTTGTCCTGATCTTGAAAATTTCATACATCCGAACATCGTAGGTGGTTCTGGTAATTTCACCTATGCCTGGGATAATGGCTCTCATGAAGACACATTATTCTATACTACGAGCAATGACACAACTTACACATTTACACTTACGGATAATTGCAATGGAAATTCTGTATCTTACAATTATGAAGTAAGTGTTTTCAATGCGCCTCCAATCACGTTGGACATTGTTGACACCGATAACTCATTACCCATTGTTTGCCTGGAATCGACAATACTTGATGTGTACACTTTTGGCGGTATTAGCCCATTCTTTTATACATACGCCTCGCATAACGCTAATTATACGACGACTTTCTTAAACGAATTGTGGACGAGTGCATATAACGTCGGAATGAATGTGGTTACTGTTACAGACTATTGCAACAATTTCTCTGCAGACTCAATATTCGTTGAAGTTGAAATTGATGAAATCACCATCAACTTGCCAGACACGATTACATATCACTGCGGCGAACACATGACAACCATTGTAAATTTCGAATATTCAGGAAATACTGAAAATAGTATTTACTTCGAATGGCGTCTAGACAATAATCTATTATCTACTGAGAATGATACTTGTGAATATGTAGGATACGATGTGAATAACCTTCAGGTATCAGTTTATGGTGATTGCATTTTGAGTGACTTTGATGAGGCCACTCTTGTGATGTTGCCCTATGACCCGAGCAATTCAGACCCTGCTTATGAATCTTTGTGTCTAACTTACAACGGCTGCATAGATTCTTTAGCTTGTAACTATAATGAGAATGCCATCTTCGAAGATGCATCTTGTGTATATAGTGTTCCTTCATCCATCATAACCGGAAGCATAACTCCTGGCAACTCCAATCTGTTTACCTATACCTATGATGCCGTTTCTAATAGCGATTTCATATGGACCATTACCAATGGCGAAATCGTGAATGGTCAAGGCACCTCTGGTGTTGAAGTTCAATGGTACGATGCCGGGCAGGGAAGCATTACTGTGCAGGAAATATTGAATAGTTGTTCATCTGAGCCAGTCACCCTCAACGTTGAAGTATTGTCTATAGGTGAAAACAACGATCTCCATATCCGCATTTATCCGGTTCCTGCGCATGAATACTTCAATATTCAATTAAGCTCAGAATGGGTAGGCTCAAATTATTCCATCACTGATGAGACAGGTCGATTGTTGCAACAAGGATTGTTCAATTCAAGGAACAACGTGATCCCCACTACGAATATGGCGCAAGGCAACTATCAACTCACCTTGATTTCAACGCGTGGTGAAACCATGCACAAGAGATTTATGGTGATGAACTAATTGAGGAGAAATCTGATCTTTACTCATCAAAAAAGCCCCTTTCGGGGCTTTTTACTTTCTGTTTGGATTTAAAATTATCCTTTGGGTTCAAGAGCGCTCTTCACGATGCTTCTGACATAATCTCTGTGTGCTTTGGTAAGTGCATCAGGGCTGGTGCCTGTTGCCATCATATTGTCGATACGTTTCAATTCACTCATCGCCATGGCACGGCTGATATGATCATATCTTCCTTTCGGATCAAGCATTTCAGCGAGTCTTGTGGTGTATTCCACTTGCAAATTTTGACGAAAAGTGTTCACCCCAGTCTTCGCATCCGCTTGGAACATGGCGTTGGTCAACGAAGTGAAGTACTCATCGAGTGAGTAAGTATTCCCATACATTTGGCTGTCAGTGATGCGTTGGAGTACCGAAGCATGCAAGAGGTGGCTCAAACACTCACGTTGCATACTCAAGACACGCTGATGGATTTTTGGATCTTCGCTGAACGCGAAATGATCAAATCCACGTCTTTGCTCGAGGAGGTAGTTATAAAGTGAATTGGCTTTGCTCCAAGCGTCTGGAGCAAATGCATATTTAGCCAATGCATCCAATGCTGCTTTTTGTTTTGCTTCTGACACTGGCTCGAAAGGGCGAACTTTTGCTCCTTGACCGGCATATGATCGATCATAGTGAACACCACCAATTTGTCTGGTCATGATGCGAATCTGGTTAGCGTATTCACCACTGGCAATCAAATAAGCTTGCAACAATTCATGGTAACTCTGATTGTTCTTTTCAAAACGATCCTTCAGTTTAGGAAGAATATGATTGACCAACTCGCAACGTTCAGCAGCATAGGCAACTGGATCATTGGTTAGGTCATAAATGTTCACATCAGGATCAATACCTTTTCCACTCATACGCATATCATCTGCGTCGTTTCCGTACATCAGATTGGGCTCGGTACTTCTTTCTGTAATTTTCTTAAGTCGGTATTCTTCAAGTTTTGGATCATCCAACGCCGGACTATATCCGTATTCGATAACCCATAGATCGTATGGGCCGGGTTTGGTATCACAATACAAAGTTTGATCTTTTGGATTCAATTGATAATTGAATGCCGGGTATTCCATCACAGAATTCGCAAGACCATCTTTCTCCACTTTAGCTGGATTCTTGACATCTGCCATGGTACTCATAGTGCTAGCACGCATGTTATGGGTAAGCCCAAGCGTATGCCCTACTTCGTGCAACACAAGTCTGTAGAGCAATTGCCTCACGATTTCCTTTTCTGCTGCATCATTCATACCCAATGCAGAAGCTGCTGTTGTTCCAAAGATCACATCATGGTTGGTCATTTGAGATGCAGAACACAAGAAAGGGTTTCGGATTTGTTGTCCAATCTGTGCTTCCAATTCATCATCGTTCAAATAACCTGCGGTGCGGAATACATTTTCAGCATTGACGCGATTGACAATGGCTACAAACTCCAACATGATATCCGCTCCAAGTATTTGTCCTGTGCGAGGATTCACGAAACTTGGACCATAGCCACCAAATGGTGGCAATGGAGAAGATGTCCAGCGCAACACATTATAGCGGATATCCCCTGCATCCCATGTTGCGTCATCTGGTTGTTCCTTACACACCACTGCATTGCTGAAACCAGCTTTTTCAAATGCCACATTCCATCTTTCGCATGCTTCCTTAATAATAGGTCTCAATTCTTTGGGCGTGGTGTTTTCGATCCAATAAGTGATCGGTTCTACGGGATCAGAAATTTTAGCTTTCGGATCCTTCTTTTCAAGATTCCACTTATGAATAACGTCTCTGTATGGTGTAGCAGAGAAGCTTGTCATATCATTCACCTGTGTGCTGAAATAACCAATACGAGGATCATCGAATCTTGGCTGAAAATTGTTTGATGGCACTTCCAGAATACTATGCTGGTATTTGATAGAAATATTTCTGGGATCGGCCAATGCTTCCGAATTCATCATCGGTGAAGAGTTTTCATAGACATAAGTGACACCGATTTCCGTGTTCTGCGGATAGTTATTGATATCGTGAACTTTCGACTTGGAAGAGCTCAAACCACCTAACAAACCAGGAGGCGCGCCTGGAGGCGATGGATATTTGATGATCTGAAATTTCTCAGAGAGAAAAACGGCATCACCATCAATGAGGTACTTCGACTTGTCCTTGCTTACCGCTTCAATTTTTTCACTGGCCAGAAGCGGGTCATTGATATTGGCTTCGGCCGCTTTACTCAATTCTGTGTTGGGATCAAACCAAAAATTGGTATTCTCCTGAATGATGTCCAATTTCTCATAAGACTTGCTGAATTTGATGACCTTGCTTCCACCGTAAGAACCACGGAAATAGCCAGCTTCAACCGGTGCATCAATGATGTGGTTGAAATAAATGAATTCTTTTCCCAATTGATCCTCGCGAACCTCAAGATACGTTTTACCGGAAGTAGAATCACGCCATATGGTGAACAAACCTTCCGACTTCGCACACTTTTTTGTGATGTCGGTGTATTTGTCTTCTTCCTTCTTTTCGTCCTTTTTTTCGGCAGATTCAGTTTTACCCTTTTTCTTTTTTGTTTCCTTTTTATCCTGTGCATGGATAGCAGGACAAGTGAATAGGAATGCAGAAATAATCAGCAGTGTAGTTTTCTTCATCGTGATAAAATTTGGCGATTAACCTGAGGCGAAGCTAAGAGTTGCCCGACAACATGCCAAACCGTTTATCCAATTTTCAGGAATCCTGAGAAAAAGGCGAATCGGTCTTGCATTGCGCGTTCTATCCCAAAATTCACTTACTTTGTGACATGAATTCAAGTGAATTTGTCTTTTCCAATCACGCCATAGAAAGCCTGAGGGCCATCATTGAAGACTTGCAACAGGTGTCTTTGTTATCCGCTGAAAAAGTTCGGTCACGGATCATGCACAAACTGCATTTGATTCAACACCAGCCGATGCAATCGTCCAAAAAAGTTGAAGCTGGCATGGATCGCCACATCCGCGTTGCAGCGGTTTTGAACTATAAAATCTTTTACATGGTTGAAGACACGAGAATTTCTGTTCTGGAAATTCTGTTGGATAAAGAAGTCAAAAACGCTTAGTATACCGATTTATGATTGCCTACAATCCTCGTGAATGGTTTTCACAAATCACCAGATTTCATAAGGCTGATACGGTGCGCCAACTTGCACCAACCATGATCATTCTGGCAGCAGTAACTGCCATTGTAGTCATCCTCGAGCATTATTTCATCCATGTCAAAGCTGATGGAAGACTATCCAAGATGTCCGTCATGTATGGTTTTTTAGGATTTGTTATTTCCCTATTACTCGTATTTCGAACCAATACGGCATATGAAAGATGGTGGGAAGGACGAAAGCTTTGGGGAGCATTGGTGAATTGTTCGAGAAACCTTGCCATTAAAGTCAATGCAGTATTGGGAAATGTACATGAAACATCCAGACAACGATTGATCGAACACATCATTCACTTTCCATATGCATTGAAGAATCACCTCCGCAATGTGACAACCATGAATGAACAAGAGCTCGCTGAATTATTCAAAATGGTTGATTTCAAAAACAAAAAACATATTCCTCTCCAAATCAGCCAATCCTTTTATGAGGAATTACTCAAGCTACATCGCGAAGGAAAAATCAATGGTGAGCAATTGCTCATCATCAATCAGGAAGCCCAGCAATGGATGGAAATTTGTGGTGCTTGTGAACGAATCAGAAATACACCCATACCCTACTCTTATTCGACCTTTCTGAAGAAGTTCATTTTTATCTATGTGATCACCATGCCTTTCATTTACGGACCAGTGCTGATGTATTTCGCCATTCCTTTGGTCGTTTTCATTTTTTACGTGCTGGCTTCATTAGAAATCATCGCCGAAGAAATAGAAAATCCATTCGGAACAGATGCCAATGATCTTCCGCTGGATGAGATTTCGAAGAATATTAGAAATGCTGTAGAGCTCATCTCGAATTCTCCGCACCATGCAGGATAATCAAGAACTTTTAGAAGCGATTCAGAACGCTTCAGACCAACGCATTCGTGAGATCATTAAAAGAAAAAATGACTATAACCCGGATGCTGTAAAATTCGCTGAAGCGGAGTGGATTAAAAGGAATTTACAGGAAGAACCGCGAGCTGTTACCGAGAGCAAAAAACTTCCTCCTCCATTGTGGGAGATTAAATTGAAGCGGTATCCATACAATCAGCTTTCGTCTCAAACACAATTACTGGATAGCCCAGAATCATCACACGCATTACCCGTTTATTTGAGGGTATTTGCTCTTTTTATGTTCCTCCAGTATTTCTATCTGAACAGCACAGTTATCAGTCTATTCTTCGAAAATTTTGCATACCATAATCTGGAAATTATCATCTTTTCAGCATTCCGCGCGATCCTGTCATGTATTCCGTTGATTGCTTATGGCCTTTTATTCTTTGGCTATCGAATCAGCTGGTTCTTGATACTCCTTCAGACCTTGAACATGGCGATCGAATTTTTCAGTCATTTCCATCGTTTGCGATTTATGCATTTCGATGACCCCGGATTGGAAGAAGTGATTTTTGTCTTACAATTTTTGGTTATCATCGTTTCTCTTTACCTCCTCCACAAATCCAAAGTATTGAAGACATTCGAAATCACTCCCGGCTTGAGATACAAGAGTTATCTCGCGTCGGTGATTTTTGCTTTGCTTCTTTTCTACCTTAATAAGTCCTTTTCGTTGACATTCTGAAAATGGGATATAAACTTAGTGTCTGCTCAAAATAAGGTGAATGCTGATATATCCAATACAATTGATTCCAGTGATTGGCCTTTAGTGTCTCATCATCTTTCATAGCTGCATCAAATTGTTTTTTCAATGATTGATCATTCCTGAGCAACTCAGCGGCAATGTCTTCAAAGACGTAATCACTGAACCATTCCTTTTGTTGCAACATGGAATCAAAAAAATTCCAAGCGAAAAAACTGTCTTCACATTGTGGTTCCAACACATGGCAGATATATCGACAAGCAGGTTGGTTGGTCTTCACCATGACATCACCTGCGAAGAATTGATGCCTCACATTCATCAATTCAGTCTTGACATCCTCATGGAGATAGTGACCTTCGTATGGCCTTTTTCCTGTTTGATAATCGATGATGCGATAAGCTTGAACCGACATCACACTATCTATTGAAAGAACTTCCGTTTTCACTCCATTCCAGCGCAATCTTTCCAAGACATCAGTCCATCCTTGCGGAATGATATAATATTCTGGCATCTCCACCTCTTGTACAACCTTAAACTTGCGATACCAATTGATTTTCCTTGTCCAAGGCGATTGATGATCATATTTCAAGCGGTCACCACTGCCAATAGATGAACTTTCATTTCTTGCCTCATAGCCGCTAAAGATCAGTGAATCCAACTTCGTAGTGTCCAATTCAAATCCAATCGGAAATCGCTTCATGGCCAACATTTCCTCTTCTGCCTTGGCCACTTGCAATCTTATTTCTGCATCATGTTTTTGAACATAATCCAACAGTATTTTTAGAAAAAGAGACGTGCTTTTTACACGTTGATTGAATGGTTTTAGCATATGCGTCTCAGTAGTAAACCCAATGGTATTGAACAAAGCAGCATAACCGGTTGCAAAGCGCGGACTCTCGAAAAAATCCACTATGCCTGTTTCTGGAGTACGTCCCATGGTATTTACATATGGACACATCTTATCACCTTCCTTCTCCATGGCTGAGAATAGTGCCGGCTCAAATTGGCTTTTCACATAACGCCCAAGGCTGCCACCCAGTTTATCTGTTTGTGTTGTGATCAGGGTCATGGTATAGGGATAGTCAGCACCATTGCTGACATGTGTATCCACCAGAACATGAGGTTTAATCCTCGAAAATATTTGATTGAATGTCTGTGCATTCTTGCTGTCACACTTTACGAAATCGCGATTCAGATCCAGGTTTTTGGCATTCCCACGGAATCCATATTCCTTGGGTCCGTTCTGATTTGCCCGACTATAAGAACCACGATTTAAAGCACCATCAACATTATATATAGGAATCATACAAACGATGACATGTTTCAACATCTCAGTTGATGCCGGTGAACCATCGAGCAATTGTTGGGCAAGCATCATGCTCGCATTCACACCATCAGGCTCTCCGGGATGAATCCCATTGTTGATCATAAGTATCACTTTGTTCCGATCAAACAATTCCGGATAAAATATACCGTCCTGATTGATGACGAATAAATGAAGTGGTTTACCAATATCCGTTGTTCCAATCTCCAATAAACCGGCTTGCGTTGATTGCTTATCCAATTCGCGGTAAAAACTGATGCATTCATCCCATGTTGGCGTCTGATTATCACCCGGAAGTACGAATTGGGCCTGTGAATTAACCAACATTAAAAAATGTATAGCAATTGTTAAGAAGTAGCGAACCAAGAAGGTGTAATTCGTCATTTGATTTGGAGTGGTATAATTTTAGGATTGAAATTTCACACTTGAAAAAACAGCACAAAAAAGCAACAATCTCCGACATTTTGCTGTTAAAAGACAAGGAAAGAATAGATTATGGATCTCGGACCCGATAAAAATATTAAGCCGCACAAAGGACAAGTGCTACTTGCAGAGCCTTTTCTCAATGATCCTTATTTCCGCCGCACTGTTATTTTTCTGTGCGAGCACAACAACGATGGCTCATTCGGTTTTGTTTTGAATAACTACATTGATGTTGACCTAGAACAAATCATGGAAAACATGCCTTCATTCGAAGGTAGAATCAGCATCGGTGGACCTGTTCGCAATAGCAATCTCTATTACCTGCATACACTAGGCGAAACCATCGACGAAAGCGTTGAAATTATTCCCGGTGTATATATGGGCGGCAATTTCGATACGTTGAAAAAACTTCTCATATCAGGACAGGTTCATAAAGATCAGGTGAGGTTCTTCGTTGGTTACAGTGGCTGGTCACCAGAGCAACTCGAAAATGAAATCAAGTCCAACTCATGGTTCGTTACTTCAGTTCCCAAAGAAGTGGTGATGAACAGCGAAGTTTCTGATTTGTGGAAAGCCATCATGAAATCGATGGGTAGAAAAGGTCAAATGCTGGCCAATATGCCCGAAGATCCTTCTCTCAACTAATCCGAGAAAAATTTGTCGCGATTTTCTCCTGAAACGTCTTTGACAGGAGGTCTACGGCCATTTCGTGTTCTTCCTTCTTCAGTCCGGCCGGTGGTCCATAAGGAGTCTTATTCACATCAATGATGTAAATCTTGCCGTCTGTTTTATTGCGAAGAATATCCAATTCACAAAATTCTACTTTCATTTTCTGAGTGAAAGCAATGATACCTTCCTCTTCTTCACGGGAAAAAACACTGTTCACATCAGCAACCAATTCCGAGAAGGTGACATCGTTGGTAAATCGTTTGGCCATTGACTTGTACTTACAATACAAGATAGGAATGGTACCGTTGTAAACGGGAACACGATAGTCCATCACGAGTTCATCATTGAAGGTGTTATCAATCAAAACCTGATAGACTGATTTATCATCCACAGTATCAGTGATTGGACATTGTATCATTTTTCCATCGTGCAGTGCATTGATATCGCTTTTCTGAACCGCGATACCAGAATAGGTAACAGGATTGATAAACGTATTGTAACCAAAAACCGAAAGATGAATCTGATCCACTTTCACCTTCGAAATATCTGTGCAATGAATATTGACAACATTTCTGTCTTTCACCAACTCAGTTGGCAAATTGGCTTCTGCCGACGTGATATCATCAAAATAAATCACGATGTCTGCATGTTTCAACGGTTTATTCGTTAGTCTGTAACCAAGCTTACGAGCAATCTTAAAAATGGTGGTCTTCTTACTTGGAAAATCAGGATAAACTACGATGGTGCGCAGATGAAAACCGCTTTTCACCCAGAGAAAAAAATCCAACAAGGCAAATCGAATGTCTTTGCCAATCCTCTCAGCCAATGGCATTGAACTGCGGTAATTATTGCGCCATCCAAGACGATATGTTTTACGATTTGCTGTCAACGTGATATGCTTTTCTTTTTCGTTCCTTTCGCATTCACAAAAGTCGTGATATAGTCCTTATCAGGATTCATTCCGCGCGCTGGAGAATATTCACGTGCGTAATAAATCATTTGCAGATGAAGTTTAATCCATGTTTCTTCCGGAAAAATTGATTTGGCATCTCGTTCTGTTTGCTCAACACTTTTACCGGTGCTCAACCCCCACCTTGCCATCATGCGGTGGATATGCGTATCGACTGGAAATGCCGGGACATCAAAGGCCTGAATCATCACAACACTTGCCGTCTTATGACCCACACCAGGAAGCATTTCCAATTCTTCCAGCGTTTGCGGAACATGGCCGTCGTATTTTTCAATAAGTATGGAAGACAGCCTATGAATATTCTTGCTTTTCGCTGGAGCAAGCCCACAAGGTCGAATGATGTTTTCAATTTCCGCCACAGTCAATTTGACCATATCGAATGGATTGTTGGCTTTGGCAAACAGGTGTGGTGTTACCAAATTGACGCGTGCATCAGTGCATTGCGCTGAAAGCAATACAGCAATCAATAAAGTGTATGGATCGCTGTGATCGAGTGGTATAGGTGGATCAGGATAAAGCCTGCCAAGTTCTTGAACGATGAAAGCCGCCCTTTCCTTCTTTGTCATACTACCTAAAAATGATATCAGACTTCTTCGCTGATGAAAGCACCACTGTGCTTGTTGTGCCTTCTGCTTTTACATCAACGATATTCTGCTGGTCTGGAAAATCTTCCATCAAGCATGTTTGTTCAATTTTCAACGCATGAAATTGCGGACTTCTGAAAAACTCCAGATAACAATATGTCATATCCGCCTCTACTTCCTTACCGACATAACGCATCACGACAAGTTGATCATCGAACCACATTTTAAAATGGGATTGGATATGCTCTTCTATGAGTTGTTCAGCTTTTGAAATTTCGCCTTCTCCCAATTTGAGGGCAGAACCATTCATCCTGGAAATAACCTTTTCGAGGTCGTCGGTAAAAAATTTACAGGTGACTTCAAAACCTTGTGTTCGGGCATTGTACTCGACCATGGTTTTACTGACATAAAACTTATGTGGAGCGAAGGAGAGTAGAATGATAGCAAAGAATGGCAAGAACTTTTGCATAAAACAAAGATAATCCCAATGATGATTTCTGGTTTCAAATATTCATGTCATCTTCTGAGTTGATTTGGACATCTTTTAAGGAGTCATATCCTTCTCAGGTAAAATATGCATTTGCATTTTCTTCAATGATAAAACTTCAGCACATGGCTTTCATGATCATTCTTCGGTTTCCATTCGATCATATAGATGCCATGAGGAAGATCTGAAGGCAAAGATAAAATCGCTTCTCCGGAAGAGACACAAGACCATTTTGTAGGCAACATTTTACCAGAGGATGAAAACAGATACCAACCATCATCGCTACTTATGCCTTGTCCGGTCATCCTATAAAGTCCATCCTGATTCATTTTTTGAATGACGAAAGGGCTGGAAACATGGTCTTCCACCAATACCGAAGTAATGAGTACTTCGGTTTCAAAAGACGCATCGTTGCCACATTGTGAAGCGGTGAGTATTGCCGTGTACTGACCTAAACCATACACATGAACGGGCTCAGCATCGGTGGAATGATTTCCATCTCCGAAATCCCATGTATAAGATATCGATCCGAAAGCATCCACATCATGCTCAAAAGTCACTTCGTTTTGATTGATCATTGGATTTATGCTTCCCGTCGGAATTTCCGCATTCAAATGATAGAGATCAGGTTGGTTTAGCACTTCACCATCTGCAGCTTGTTGGAATGATGATGCAACAGTTGCATCAAGTGCTCCGATGTAGGTAGTACCTTCAGAAGCCTCCTTCCAAAACGTGGCGTACATGGTACAAGCAGCGACATAACTGCCGGAGAAATTTGGATGACTGTTGTCGCCGGCATGCAATACTTCCTCTGTTTCATCGAGGATATGGCGCCAAGCTTCACCACAAGGAGCCACTTTGGCCTCAATGATATTCGACAAGCGGAGATAACTCGCTGTCAGAGAATCCTGCATATGTCCGAAGTCCACGAAATCCTCACTGCAATACGTGCCAGATTGATCGCATTGCATACCTCCGTATCTTCTTCCCCAGGTCAAATAAAGCACGAGTTGAGCACATGGATTGTATGTCCTAATTGAATCGGCCAATGCACTTCCACCAGGAATAAAATTGTTGTCATAAAAAAATGGAATGACGGGGATCTGACTCTGTTCCTGCATCACCACATAGTCCCAATTGCCCTGATGTATGAGATCTAAGCTCGTGGCATTTTGAGCATGTTGATCAAATGAATAACCGCCGGGAGTATTCGAAGCATGGATCAACGTTTTTCCTTTTCCTGCTGCAACTTGTTCTACCATTCCCGGTAAATCGTTCACTGCCGTGTAACTATTGCCCAGAAATAGAACACGCAAAGTATCTGATTGGGAAAAGCACGCATGGGCAGACCATACCATCAGCAAAAAAACCATCAGCGACTTTGATCTCAAAAGCATGTCATACCAATTTTCTTGTTTTTCATTCCGCATAACATTGGCGTTTAGAAACAGGGACGAAATAAATCCACAGAAGTTGTATCATGCGTAGACCAAATAGCATCTGCTCATGGATTCCTGAGGCATATGGAGTGCAAGCTCGAAGAACTCATATGACTTGCACCATTCTCCACTTTTCGAAGCTTCACACAACATCATTAAATTTGCGCGATGCCTAAAAAACTATCTACCGAAGAGATCAGCCTTGCTCAAGCATTAGTTAGCAAAGCCAATCGGATTGTCGTGACTTCGCACAAAAATCCGGATGGTGATGCGGCCGGTTCAGCATTTTCCATGAGTTTATTCCTTGCTTCGATAGGAAAAAATGTGACGACCATTTTACCCGATGGCTTACCCGAATTTCTGCAATGGCTACCAGGCTATGAGCGACTTGTTCAATTTGATACCCAAACAGAAGAAGCAAAAGCAGCGATCGATGAGGCTGATTTGATTTTCGTTCTTGATTACAATGCCCTGCATCGAACTGGCACTGACATGCAAGTGGTTCTTGAAAATGCTACAGCCCAATTCATCCTGATCGATCACCATCAAATGCCCGGCGATTTTGCGGTTGTCACCTACAGCGACACATCAGCTTGCAGCACCGCAGAATTGGTTTATCATTTCATTGAACAATGTTATGGTTCGGAAAAAATAGACCAAAACATGGCTCAGAATATTTACTGCGGTATCATGACGGACAGTGGTTCATTTCGATTTCCTTCAGTGACACCGGATACGCACAGGGTGGTGGCCAGCTTGATTGAAAAAGGACTTGATCATGCTTTGGTGCATCGTCAGGTTTATGACACGAATATGCTCGATAGGTTGAAATTGATCGGATATGCATTGAGTCAGAAACTTGAAATCATCGATGATAGTCTCACTGCTTATATATCTTTAAGTTCGGATGAATTGCGCAGGCACAATCACAGACAAGGTGATACAGAAAGCTTGGTCAATCAGGCATTGAGTATTAAAGGGGTAAAACTTGCAGCCTTTTTCCGCGAAACAAATCATGAAGTAAAGCTATCCTTTCGTTCAAAAGGGAGTTTCGATGTCAACAAATTCGCCCGCGACAATTGGAATGGTGGTGGCCACATGAATGCAGCCGGAGCAGCAACAACACTCAGTTTACCGGAAGCCATTCAAAAATTCAAAAGACTCGTACAACAATACCGTTTGGAAATCATCAATTCCTGAAAAATGCGCATCCACCACCTCATTCTATTTTCTGCATTGCTGCTTTTTGGTTGCAACAGTTGTTCTGAGAAACGCGAAATCACAGACGAAGATGTCGCAGCTATGCAAAAAGACATGATTGCTGAAAGCAAAAAACAACACGAAAGAGAAATCAAAGACATTGATAAGTTCATCCGCAAGAAAGGCTGGCCAATGGAACAGACCTCAACCGGACTGCGTTACTGGATATATGAAAAAGGCACGGGTGAGAAAGCAGAGAATGAAGATATCGCATTTATATCCTACAAAATTTCTTTATTGGATGAAACGCCATGTTATGAAACATCAGACGACAATCCCAAACGTGTTGTAGTGGGCCATGACAATGTGGAAACAGGTCTACATGAAGCCTTATTGCTCATGCATGTAGGCGACCGGGCACGATTCATACTTCCCTCACACCTTGCATTTGGATTTACCGGAGATTCCGGTAAGATTCCACAAAATGCTTCAGTGGTCTATGACATCAAATTGCTGGCAGCAGAATAATCTTGTTTGAAGAGCGATCATGAATAACTTGCGCTCCGCTAACATGTGAACGACATTCCACCCGAATCGTTTATGCAACCCAAAGCATTCTATTATTTCCTCTCCATTGGTCTTTTGCTCGCGCTGGCATCCTGCGATCCGCATCCGGGATACGAAGAAACACAGAGCGGTATTTTCAGGAAACTGATTCAATTTGGCGATTGTGAACCGTCAGTGCATGATGCTGATTACGTCATCTTCAATGTGAGTTATGAAAAGGCGAGTCATGCAGATTCTTCATTTCACTTTCAAGTTCATCATAGTAAACTGGGAAGCACTCCATCCTATCCATCACCAGGCAATGCACCGGGATTAATTATCAGCAATGAATTGGATTCCATGAAATGTGGTGATCAATATGCTTACATCATTTCATATCAAGAAATAGCAGGATCTTGGTTGGCGTCTCAGTCGGACAGTGGCTATTTTCAACCTGATGATGAAATCAAATTCACCATTCATGCCTTGCGAACTTTCACTCAGGAAAAATACCGCAATTATCTTATGACGGCGGCCCAACAAGAAGAACTCACCGAAGCTGATGCGATTGAATTGTTGTTGTCGAATGATCTGAAAGAAACCTATGAACGTCACGGTGAATGCTTCATTCAACATACCGAAAGAACATCTGGCGATAGCATACATGCCGGAAGTGAAGTAACCATTGTTTACACCACACATCTTTTAGATGGAACAAGACTGGATACTTCCACCGAATTATCCTTCACATTTGGAAAACCTGGTCAGGTGATCGGAGGATTACAATATGCCTTGAGTTTTCTTCGCAAAGGAGAACAGGCCAGAATTTATCTTCCCAGTTACCTTGCATTTGGTATTGATGGCAATAGCAATGGCTTGGTGCCGCCTAAAACACCCGTCTTCTTTGAGCTTCGGGTAAAAGATGTAAAAAACTGAGGCTCAGCTATAACACTTTCATTAATCCTTCGTTAAAAGGTAGTCCCTCACCTATCTTTTTTGAAGCAAGGAATCATCATATTAATAGCCATTAGTCTTCACTACGCCATGCTGGCGCAGGACAATCTAGGTATTGCCGGCAGCACGCGTTCACCGGTGAATACCATGCTCAATAATCCATCAACCATTGTTGACTCGAGGGCTTTTATTGATATCAATCTGATTGGCGCATCCATTTTTGCAAGAAACACTTTGACCTATTTGGATGGAAAATCATTTTCCACCTCGATGTTCGACACGATGACGACCGTTCCTCTTACCAAAAGAAAAGGCCCGTTTTCTGTTTATGGCGACGTGATGGTACATGGTCCATCAGCCACTTTTGCTGTGAAACAACACGCATTTGGCATTCATACGGGAGCAAGGGTCGTGGCAGATGTCCGCGGAATTCCAGACGAAGTGAAAGCCATGATCACACAAGGTTTTCAATACCGGGGTGCCATGGGCAAATTGCAGAAATTGAAAAATGTAAGAGCCAATGCATTAGCCTGGGGAGAAGCCGGAATTTCATACGGCACTATTCTTTCGCGCGATGGTGATGCCATCCTTCAAGGCGCAGCTACAGTAAAAAGATTGTTCGGTGTTGCAGGTGCTGGAGTCAGACTCGACGAATGGGCATACATAGTCCATGATAGCACTCATTTGGAATCGCAAACCTTTAAAGGAGAATATGGATTCAATGACCCCTTATCAGGAGGTTATCTCAGTGGAAAAGGCTGGGGAGTCGATATTGGCTTCACCTATAAAGTGAGAAAAGGAAGTTCAGATGATTATATTCCCTATAATCCTTGCACAGATGGCGACTACAGATACAGACTTGGTGTGTCGTTGCTTGATGTCGGTAAGGTGAGTTTCCAGGGACCATTCTACCACAACAAATTTGACCAAAGTGAAAGCAGCCAATGGAACGACTATCAATCGACCACTGCTGATGAGATTGGAGATATTGATAGTTTGATCAACAATAACTTTCAACTGGTTGCAGAAAACAGCCAGGAAGGTCGATTCAAGATGAAATTGCCGACAGCACTCTCTGTGCAGATGGACTATAACCTTGAGCATAACTTTTATGTTTACGGCGTCATCACCTATGGATTACCGAGATTGAATAGCCTCGGAGTTCAACGCGCTTCCTACATGGGATTGGCTCCACGTTGGGAAACTAAAAGATTTGAGTTCTCATTGCCGTTATCGCTTTATGAATGGAAAGCTCCACAAATGGGATTTGCCATGCGCTTGAATAGTCTCATCATAGGTAGCGATAATTTGGGGTGGCTGCTCTTCAATCAGGATATTTATGGTGCCGACATTTATTTCAGTTTGAAGTACACCGCCTTCCGTCATTGGAAGTGCAAGACCAAATCCAAAAAGCAAAAACCGGTCATCAGACGTGGATCTAAAGACCCCCTCCCCTGTCCTACCTGGTAATCAACCAGTTCCGTAGTTCATTTTCTAAATTGTACTGTTTTCTCGATTTCCTATTTTCGCGTCATGCAGGACGCACCGATCGACGTACATCAATATGATGATATCCGGCCTTATACGGATATCGAATTGCGCGACGCCATTGGCAGATTGATAGAAGAACCACTTCTTGTTAAAATGATGAAGTGGGTCTATCCCGGCTTGAGTAAAGCGGAGATTATCAGGATGTTCAAGAGTATTTCGACCGTTAGAGAATTTCAAGAAGAAATAGGCGCTCCAGCTATGAAAGTCATCACTCAGATGACAACCAGTGGCTTGAGTTTTTCCAACGTAGATTATATCGATAAAAACAAGGGCTATCTTTTTATCAGCAATCACCGAGACATCATACTTGACAGTGCTCTTTTGAATGTAAGTTTGATGGAAAGGGGGTTCAATACCACGGAAATAGCGATCGGAGACAATCTATTGAAGGCTCCTATGGTTCGCGATATAGTCAGGTCCAACCGGAATTTTATCGTAAACAGGGACGTCAACACCAAAGAAGTCTATTACTACTCCCTGAGACTAAGTAATTATATCAGGCACACCATTTCAGAAAGGAATACTTCTATTTGGATTGCACAACGTGAGGGCCGCAGCAAAGATGGCGATGATAAAACATCGACAGGATTGCTCAAGATGTTCGCCATGAGTAGCAGCAAACCATTGGAAGATGCACTGGATGATTTGAACATTGTTCCGATGAGTGTGAGCTATGAGTACGATCCATGCGACATCCTCAAGACACACGAACTTTTGCATGTAAGGTATTTTGGTAAATACGAAAAAAAGTCAGGAGAAGATTTTCACTCTATGCTCACCGGAATCACAGGCCATAAAGGCCGTGTTCATATCGCCGTTGGACATGAGCTCTCCAATACGCTGGATCAAATGCGCTTGATCACCAATAAAAACGAAAAGATTCGCATGCTGGGAGAAGCCATTGATGAGGAGATGTATCGTATCTACAAATTGTGGCCAACCAACTACATCGCCTATGATATGCTTCATGGCACACGTGAATACCGCGACCATTACAGCAACATTCAAAGAATAGCCTTTGCGAATTATATCCGTGGCCACGTGATCAAACTTGCATTGGGAAGAAAAAAGACAGGCTTGCCATCAGAAAACCTCAATGCCAACGCAAGAGAAATTCTATTGCAGATGTATGCCAATCCAGTGACCAACAGAATGGTGGTCGAGAAAAAAGAAATGTTGCAGGAGAAATAAGCTACCATGAAAAACGGTCTGATTCGAATTTGTACTGCCATATTGTGCCTGTTTCATTTCGGGACATTTGCCCAATGTGGAGATTGTGAGCAGTTGGTTGAATTGGTTACCAATGGTAATTTTTCATCCGGCAACAACGGCTTTAGTTCAGACCTGAATTATGTCACCGGTTTCTTTTGTCCTCTTTGTCCTGAAAACACTTACACTGTAGGAGCCAATGCGACATTTTATCACAGTGACTTCACAGGTTCGGATCATACCAACCCTCCATTTGGAAATTTTTTCATTGCCAATGGTTCTGCCGTAGATGGAGCTTCAGTATGGTGTCAATCTTTTGCCGTTCAACCCGGAGTAGATTATACTTTCTCATTTTGGGCAAGGGATGTCACCAACAACAGTAATGCCCATCCATTGGCATTGCTTGAACCTGTTTTCAATGGCATTCCAGCCGGAGATACCTTACAGGCATCAGGAGGATGGCAACAATTCACCTTCACCTGGAATAGTGGTTCCGAAACATATTTGGACCTATGCATCATCAATCATCAATCGCTTTCTGGAGGAAATGACTTCGGATTAGATGACATCAGTTTGTCTGCATGCGAAAACATCATTTTATCTCAAACCGCTGATGCTGGTCCGGATTTAGTGCTATGCAGTCATGATATCGCACAGATTGGTCAGACTTCTTTGAATGGATATAGCTACCAATGGGATAATGCAACGGGATTAAGTGCGACCAATCTGGGTAATCCACAATTCTTCGGAATCAATGAAACAACCTCTTCTCAGTTTCTCACTTACATACTGACCACGGATTCTGCTGGAGTAGGCTGCATCACTACCGATACAGTGAGTATTGAATTGAAAGGATTGCCAGGATTGGACCTCGGTCCGAATGAACAGATATGTCCAGGTAACACTATTACACTTGATGCAGGAAATAATTGGGATAGTCTGTTGTGGAGCGGAGGTGAAACCACACCTGTGATTGAAGTTGGCGCCGGAGATTACGCAGTAACTGCATATTACAATGGTTGTGACACCACCGATCAGATCAGTATTACTGAAGTAGTCATGCCAATCATTGAACTGGGGAATGACACCACCATTTGCGAAGGATCATCATTGCTACTAAACGCCGGAGTGATCGGTTGGTGGAATGGCTCCATCTTGTCTGATACGCTTGGAGTCATCAATGCAGGTAATTATCAATTCACCTATACCAATGGTCCATGCACCACATCAGATGACATTGATATTGCTGTAACACCACTGCCGGAAGTAAATATTTCATCTGAAAATGAATTTTGTCAGGGATCGACCTTGACCATCACTGCAAGTACATCAGGATTATGGAGCACCGGGGAAAGTGGAACGTCCATCACGGTGAATGAAGGTGGTTACTATGACATTGTGGTGGTGAATCTAAATTGCACACGAAGTGCCGGAATAGATGTAGTAATGAACCCGTTGCCAATTATGCCGGAAATAGATAACCTGAGTATTTGTGAAGATGATTCTGTGCCTTTGGATGCTTACCACGAATACAACCAATACTATTTGTGGTCGAACGGAGACACGACTTCTTATACCACACTATCTGGTGCAGGTTATTACGAAGTGCAAGTGGGAAATGCTTGTGATACCTCAGAAGTTGAATTTTACCTGGATACCTACAGGTGCAATTGGGGTTTGTACATCCCATCGGCATTTACACCGAACGAAGATGACATCAATGAAGGATGGGCCGTAGAGGGATACAATGTGACTGAAGTTCGCATCCATGTTTACAACAGATTTGGCGATCTGATTTTTTATACCGATGAACTCGGGAAAAAATGGCAACCAGGAACGGGTGTAGGTGATGACGTGTACAATTATTACGTCACCGCTAAAACCTTCGATGGTGAAGACTTTGAAGAGAAAGGCCGGCTATATCTGCTGCGCTAACGGTAAAAAGAACCATTTCACGCAAAACATGAGATTTCCCTCATATTTGCGACGAAATAGAAAAACGAATTCGATATGAGTTGGTTTAAAAGAAAAATAGACGGCATCACGACCAAAAGCAAAGAGAAGAAAGAAATTCCTGAAGGCTTATGGTATAAATGCCCTGAGTGTAAAAACGTGGTGACCTCCGACGAACATGCGGACACCAATTGGGTATGTGCAAAATGCGGTTATCATGAAAAAATAGGTTCTCGTGAATACTTCAGTATTCTTTTCGATGAAAATGAATTTACTGAAATAGCGACTAACCTCACAAGTGGCGACCCGCTTGAATTCACCGATACCAAGTCTTATAAGGATAGGATCAAAACGACCATCAACAAAACCGGACTGAAAGATGCCATGCGTGTAGGTCGTGGAAAAATCAACGGTTATGACGCGGTTGTTGCTTGTATGGATTTCGCATTCATTGGTGGTTCCATGGGTTCTGTGGTAGGTGAAAAATTCGCTGAGGGAGTAAACGAAGCCATCAAAAACAAATGCGCTTTTATCTGTATATCAAAATCCGGTGGCGCACGCATGATGGAAGCTGGATTTTCGCTCATGCAAATGGCAAAAACCTCTGGCAAACTCACGCAACTTGCTGACGCCAGATTACCTTACATCTCTTTTCTCACAGATCCAACGACAGGTGGAGTTACAGCATCCTATGCCATGCTGGGAGACATCAACATTGCTGAGCCCAAAGCACTGATTGGTTTTGCTGGTCCGCGAGTGGTGAAAGAAACCATCGGTAAAGATCTACCTCAAGGCTTCCAAAGTTCAGAGTTTGTTCTCGAACATGGATTCCTCGACTATATTGTAGAGAGAAAAGATCTCAAACACAAAATCAGTGAGTCACTGAAGTTCTTCAAGATTTAATCACACATTCATCAATCAACCATAAACGGTCTTCGGCATGAAAATCCGGAGACCGTTTTCATTTCAATAGTGTACAAGCCATTGCTGAGATGATCAATGTTTTCAGACATTACACGAGACTGACAGCGATCTCTAAATTGAACCACCTTACCCTGTGCGTCGTAAATGACAAACGATTCGATCATCTCGGATGATTTGAATTGAATCACATCATGCGCAGGATTTGGAAACATGTCGAAACTTACCCATGCGTTCTCTTTCACACCACTACAAAGCTCAACAAACACTTCTTCTGTATCCGTGTTTTCACATCCAAACTCATCAGTATAGTTGTATGTTAAAGTGACGTGGGAGAATGCATCAACAACACCGGGATTAAACTCGTTCGTATTTTGAATACCAACTCCGGAGAAAATTCCTCCTGCTGGAGATGCGGACAAAGTCACAATACCATCTTCTACGCAAACGGTATCAGCCAGTTCAAAAGAAAGATCCACTTGGTCGATCACATCAATCTGAACAGATGTTGAGTTTGAACATCCATTGCCATCAGTACCCACGACACTTATTTCGACATCAGTTTCAGGAATAAGGGTCAAAACAGAACCTGTGGCTTCATTGTTCCACAAATAATTTACTCCGCCTGCAGCATACAGGTTTTGCTCAGCGCCATAACAAACAGGGTTCTCCAAACCAGTGATCTGGATAATTGGAACAGAATCCACTGTAATGGTCAATGAGATTTCAGCAAAACACTCCTCGCTGTTGTAGCCTTCAACCATGTATGTAGTGGTTTGCGTCGGATTCAATTCCTGTGAGTCACCTTGCAATTCACCACTCCACCAATAAGATGATGCACCATAGACTTCAATGAATGTGCTTTCTCCTAAACAAATATTCATATCACCGAATACACTCAGTTCGGGAATTGGAACAACATTCACAGCAAACTGAAGCGTGGTGGTACATGTTCCGTTGGATGAGCTTACAGTAAACTCAGTCGAATCTGTTGGATTGGCTTCGATGGTATCTCCTGTTTGATCGTTAGACCAGATGTAGTTATCACTACCGCTGGCTATGATGGTCGTTGATTCACCGCTACAAATTTCAAGGTCTCCAGAAATATTGATTTCGGGACCGGCAAGTGCATTGATTTCCTGACTAACCCATTCCGTATAGCAACCATACTGATCAAGACTTCTTAAAGAAAGAATATCCAATGTCGAACTGACAGTCCAATAAAGAGTATCTGCCTCATAAACTTCTTCCAGAATCTGCCAGAAAGAATTTTCAAAATTTGGATCTGTTAATGTCACCACATCGCCAACACAGAGGTCATTCAGTGGCTGAGCATCAATGGTCGTGTTTTGCGTTTCATGTACCAAAAGCGTGAATGATGTCGAATTGGAACATCCGTTTTCTCCGGTGCCAGTAACTGTATAGAGCTGGGTAGTGGTGCCTGTGATATCATGCATTTCGCCCATAGATTCATCATACCATATGTAATTCACGCCACCTAAGGCCATGATTGTGGTTGTTTCTGATTCACAAATTTCAAGATCGCCTGACACTTCAATCAACGGCAATTCCAGAGAAGTCACTTCCAATTCTTGATGTGAAGTACATCCAAATGTATTTTCTGCATCTACGGTGATGACTGTGTTTTCTGTGATCGTCAGTGAAAAATCATTTGCTGACGTCACATTGTTCCAAACGTAAGTATCGCTGCCAACCACATTGAATTCTCCCATGGATCCTTCACAAACTTGAGCATTACCCAAAATTTCGAACGAAGGCAATGCATGAACAACCACTTCAAACGTTGTGGTGTTGCTGCATCCATGATCATCCGTACCGATAACATTGAACACATCCGAAGTAGCTGGAGACATGATGATCTCCTCACCTGTTTCATCAGTACTCCAGAGATAGTCCGTCGCACCAGAGGCAGTAAAAGATGTAACCTCACCCAAACAAATTTCGGCATCACCGTTCACTACAATTTCGGGTAAATCGTATACAATGACCATGGCATCATCAATGGCTTGACATCCAAACTCATTTTGTGCAGTCACTATATACAGAGTGGTGCTTTCAGGTGATACGTTGATGGAGCTTTCAAGACCGCCATTGGACCAAACAAAAGCATATTCGCCCGATGCCGATAATTCAGTGAATTCTCCAGCACAAATCTGCAAATCACCAGTGATTTCAAAAACTGGAACAGGATAAATCACAACTTGTGTCAACGCTTCATCGCTACAGCCAAATTCATTGGTTCCTATCACGGAAACATTTTGTGATGTTACTGGCGTGATGTAAACAAATGATTCATTACCACCCACTGACCATTCATAAGTTTGAGCTCCATTCGCTTGAAGCAACAGCTCTTCGCCTGGACAACCATAAATGATTTCAGTGGCCGTCACATCCGGATAATCATGAACGGTCACTATGATGATGTCGTCATTCACACAACCGAATTCGTCAGTACCCGTAACACCATATGACTGATCGATGAGATTATCTATAAATAGTGTTTGATCGGTGGATGCATCAGACCAAACATAGTCTTGTGCACCAACAGCAGTGAGGATAGAAGTTTCTCCCAAACACAAAATGGTATCCCCTGTGATTTGCACATCAGGAAGAGGATGAACAATGATGGTATAACCAGCTGCAGTGAGACAACCATTCACATCGAATCCATACACTGAATAGTTGGTTGTAACAGCAGGTTGATGGATTTCAGAGGTTGCATTCGATCCTGATTCCCATTCGAGGTCTTCTCCATTCAATGCAGTAATCACAGTTGATTCACCAAAACACAATTCCATATCTCCATCCACAATAAGTGGGATAGGTGTCACAACCGTGATGGTATCAGATGCAGTGCCTGCACACACACCATTATCGTATGAATAGGTGATGATATGCTGACCAGGTCCGGCGAGATTGGCGAGAAAAAAATCATCCAACACACCCGTGCCGCTATAAGTGCCGCCAGCAGGAAATCCCTGTGGTAGGGCATAAAAAGATGAGCTTGAACAAATCGTCACATCATCTCCTATGTTGAAGGTTACTTCACATATCCCGGAAATTGAACCATCTTGTGCAATAAGATCAACAGAAATAAAGGGCAACACCACCAGCAGTGCCTTCAAAAAAAATTTGTTTTTCATGTCTTAAAAAAACCCGGTTTTAGCGGATAATGAGTGATTTCTTATGATAATGGCCTGAACCATCAATAACTACAACTTCATAGAGGCCAGAAGACCACGTTCCTGTTTGTATCTCCATCACGTTTGCCGAGGTATTTCTTGACACGCGATGGATCAAACCACCTCGTGCGTCGTAAATGAGTATTGCTGTCCATGAGCCAAATGATGCGTTGATGGTGAAATGATCATCTGCCGGATTGGGATACAAAACAAACATCGTTTCTTGAGATTCTTCAAGACCAACACAATCTTCTACAAATATTTCGTCTGTCGAATGAGCAACACATCCTTGAGTATTTGTATAGGAATATGTCACCATATTCAATCCGTGAATTGCTTCTGAAGGATAAAAATGACCATCAACAACTCCATCACCAGAATAAACACCACCGGGAGGATTAGCTTGCCAAATCAATGATTCGTTGTAATCGCAAATGGTGTCGTTGTTAAAGGCAAAATAAATTACGGGCATTTGATACACCGTAACAGGCACAGGATTCATGACTTCACAGCCAAAATCGTCGAGGCCTTCAATATAATAAACTGTCGAAGTCAATGGTGTCACTGTAATGCTGTTGCCTTCGGTGAAATTGACCCATTGCACATAAGCAGGACCGCTCGCTACCAATGTAGTTGACTCCCCTGAACAAAGTTCAGTATCGCCTTCGATATTGATCATTGGAAATGGTCGAACATGGCAATAAAAACCAACTTCATTGGTGCATCCATTGGCTCCGAGTGAAGTTGCAGTCAGTATGCTGTCACTGGTAAGCTGCACAGTCAATGGATTTGTCATGGTTCCATCAGTCCAGTTGAAATCAAATTCACTAACCACAGAAAGTTCCAAAAACCCTCCGGCACAAATGGTATCTTGTCCCGTGATGATTAACTCAGGAGCAGGCTTCACCGTGATTTGGTAGTTGGTAAAATCTGTGCAGCCAAAAACAGTTGTACCAACCAGCATGACAATGGAATCTTGTTGAGGAAATACTAGAAATTGTGTTTCCGAGCTTCCGTCGGGCCATGTGTATGTATCAGCACCGCTTGCTGTAAGCAACGAGCTTTCGCCTTCGCAAATGATGGGAGTACCTGAAACGGAAACTACAGGAGTTTCATGCGCTTCTACGAAGTATGAAATGGTATTGGAACAGCCAAAATCATCTGTGCCTATGAGCTGTAAGTCGACGCTATCTGTTACCGTAAAAAAGTACGGATTGTCATTGGTCAGATTATTCCACTCATAACTTGTTGCACCCGATGCCAGAAAACTGGTAATCTTTCCTATGCATGCCGGCTGAAGTTGATCGATTGATAATTCAGGCAAAGGCAATACTTCCACAAAATAATTTTCTTTGACACTGCATTCATTAGCACCGAAAACTTCAACCTGATAATTCGTACTGACCATAGGAGAAATATCAAGAATGTTTACAGCTCCACTCTGCACCTCCATGTCTAGATCAAGGTCAGTCCAAATGAAATTCGCACCTCCAATTACTTCTGCATGAGAAAGGTTGCCAAAGCAAATACTATCATCAACACTGAATGTAAACTCCGGTAAATCGCGCACTTCAATATCAAATACGAATTGTCCGGTACACCCTGCATCATTGAACCCATCAATGATTATGCTAGTGGATGCTGTTGGAAACAAGGTTTGCGTTGTTTCAAAAAAACCAAGTGGCCCGCGATAAAGTTCAGCTCCAGTTGGCGCAAGCACCAAACTGTCTCCGAAACAAATGAATTGCGGAACTTCAAAAAACACATCCGGAAAGGGTTGAACAAGTACATCGATCGCTACAGTCGTATCACATGCTCCCAAAGTGGATGTCACGGAAACAATCAAAGAGCTATTCGGAGAAATTTCAATGGTCGGATCCGTTGAACCATTGTACCAAATCCAAGAATCTGCACCTGTAACTGTGTACTGACCTGATTCTCCAATACAAATTCCGTCCGGACCTGTGATCACCATTGCAGGTGGTAAAATGACTGAAATATCGAAGTATGTGAGACTTTGACAACCCGCCTCGTCAATCCCGGTAGCGTAAGAGGTAAAAGATTCGACAGGATAAAAAGTAATTGAGTCATTCTTAACACCATTCTCCCACGTGTATTCTTGGCCATCAGGACTGGATAAGATAACAGTATCGCCATAACAAACCTCTGTAAGGCCAATAAACTGAAGTCCAGGTGATGGAATCACTGTCATGATCGCAGTCGCAGAGCCAATACAAACGCCATCGTCATAGGTGTATGTTATCTCAAATTGACCTGGGCCGGTAAGAGCAGGGTTGAAAAAATCTGCTTCCATGCCTGGACCGGAATAGGTACCTCCGAAAGGTAATCCAGGAGCTACATTGAAAGGTGCCTGAGTACTGCACAAAGTATCATAACCCATCAAACTGAAAGTTACTTCACATCCACCTGCCAAAGATTCTTCCTGCGCCTTAGAAGCAAAAGACAATAAAAATGAGAATAGTATAAAAGTCCACCTTAGAATTTGGTTCATAGAATCCGTTCTTGTTTTCAAGTTGCAAAATAAAGCGAAGCGTCTCATTATCTGACTAAAAATCGCTGAATCTTGTAATCGACAAAAAGACGACAAAACCATCCGAATTCCACACCATTTGCCATCGTATCTTTGCAAACCCGTTCAGGATCATGAACCAGTATAAAAAAATAGCGTTCCATACATTGGGTTGTAAGCTCAATTTCTCGGAATCATCTTCGTTGGCGAGGCAGTTCGAAGAAAAAGGCTATGCCAGAGTGGAAATGGAAGAAAACCCGGACGTACTGGTGATCAACACCTGCAGCGTTACTGAACAAGCCGATAAAAAATGCCGCAACATTGTAAGCCGTGCTATTCGCAACAATCCGGGCGTTTTTGTTGCCGTAGTCGGTTGTTATGCTCAATTGAAACCTGAAGAAATTGCTGCCATACCCGGAGTAAAACTCGTCTTGGGAGCTGGTGAAAAATTCAACTTGCCAGAGCATGTTGAAAAACAGAACATTCTGGGACAGCCAGTTATTCACGCTGGAGAAATTAAAGATGTCAAAACTTTCATCCCTTCATTTTCCGCTGGCGATAGAACGAGAACATTTCTAAAGGTCCAAGATGGCTGCAATTATTTCTGTGCTTTTTGCACGATTCCTCTCGCCAGAGGTAGAAGCCGAAGCACAACCATTCAGGAGACCATTGAAGAAGCACAAAAAGCCATTGATGCCGGGGCACGTGAAATCGTGCTCACAGGCGTGAATATTGGTGATTTCGGAACTTACCATCAAGAATCGTTATTGGGATTGATTCAACAACTTGATCAATTATCCGGAGCAACGCGTTTTAGGATCTCGAGCATTGAACCCAATTTGCTGAGCGACGATATCATCGATTTTGTCGCCGGCTCGCAAAAATTCATGCCTCATTTTCACATTCCACTTCAAAGCGGTTGTGACGATGTACTTCAAGCTATGCGCAGGAGATATCGCACTGCGCTCTACCGTCAACGCGTAGAGAGGATATTGCAAATGATTCCTGATGCATGCATTGGTGTTGATGTCATCACTGGATTTCCCTCGGAAAACGATGAAAAATTCAAAATCACGCGGGACTTCATTCTGGATCTTCCGGTCTCATATCTTCACGTCTTTACCTACAGCGAACGAGACCATACTACAGCTTTGCGCATTGCCGATGTAGTTCCAATGGAGGCAAGACACCTTCGGACGAAACAACTGCGATTGATTTCTGAAAAAAAGAAAAGGGCATTCACTGAGCGCTTTGTAGGCTCACATAGGCCCGTTCTGTGGGAAGCGGCCAACGAAGCCGGCATGATGTACGGTTTCACCGATAACTATATCAAGGTTGAAATTCCTTATGAAGAAAAACTGGTGAATCAGGTCACCGATGCCCAACTCATCAAATTACACCCCGAACTCTACATGCACGGTGAAGCATTCTTAGGGGTTACTTCAGTTGAGCGTTGAGAAAATCTCCGACAGGTTTACCCGCGAGATAGTGGTCGACAACCGTTTTCATCAGTTTATCCGTGAGTATGATTTTTGGGTCCAATTCTACCCAGAAATAAAATTGCTTGTTGTAGATATACGGGCACACCTCTGCCACCTTTTTATGTTCTGCAGGTAAAATCTTGTTTTTTTCACCTTGCAATTCACCCCATACCTTCACGAATGTTTTATCATTCAACACTTTCATGAAAGACTTTGGATTCTTGGTAATACCATCGCGGATGTCCTGCAATTTGTCTTTATCCGGCATATAAATGCCTCCAGCCAATGCGAGTTTTTCCGGACCCAACTCCACATAAACACCTGATGCACCATCCGTCTTGCGACCATCGCGAGAGATAACGGCCGAAGCATTCAATTTGTAAGGCGTTTTATCTTTTGAAAAACGGATATCTCTATTGATTCTAAAAATAGCATCGGAAGGCTTGATGTTGATGCTTTTATCGTGCTTCTTCAATTCACTGATGAGATCAGCTACGAACAACTCGAAAGGTTTTTTGACACTTGATTCGTATCTCTTTTTATTGGCTTGAAACCAATCTCGGTTGTTGTTAGCCGCCAAGTCTTTGAAGAATTGTAAGTAATCCTGATTAAAGTATTTCATCGCGAAGGGAGTTTTCCATTTTCCGAATCATTCAGATCGGGCACTTTGTAAATATGTATTTTCTCGAGTGAGTTCTTGGGATTCAACCTATGCAAAAGTTGATCAAACCATCCTGCTTCGATGGTCGTTTGATAGGTCAATGCCGGATAGTATTCGCGAACGTGCGCTACCCTTTGTTCCAGATTTAAATCATCGTAAAACAAATAGTAGTTGGGCGTGAGTCTCGGGCGCAAATCAGACTGTGTTGTTTCCTCATCGTGTGCAAAATTGAGCATGTAGTTCCATGGCTCATCGCCCTTTTTCCAATAGTAATAAATACTCCAGTTACCACTATAAAACTGAGGCATCATAGCTCCTTGATCGCTATGTGTAAATTCTAATGCAAAATTTCTGCAATCACCTTGCTCATAGAGATAATTCATGGCTTCTACCCTTCCTTTTTTTGAAAAGGTAAAACAAAACACCAACATCAGAACCGTATTGATCACCCAGAAAAAGCGCCATAAACCTCTGTGAAGACCTTCACGCTGTTTCCAGAACATCGATTTTTCTTTCCAGGTGTACCAACCAAGAACACCCATCATGACTACAAAAGGCAACGCCGGCAAAATGAATCTTTCCTGTCGGTTTGGGTAAAGAATATGAAACAGGATAAAACCGACCACAGGAAAAACGACAAGTGCGTGTTTCCGCCATGAACTCAGGAAACCAAACAACAAAAACAAACTCACCGGAGGAAGGATGAACAATCCGATAAAACTCAAATAAGCGAAAGGAGAACCGGGATAATTGAGCGCATTTTTTTTATTGTATTCAAAATAACCTTGCAAATGCTGAAAGGGCTCGCCACCCCAAAGCAAAACATCATCAAGTTGTGTGACACTGAAAGCGAGAAGAGAGACCACACCGAACACCAGCATCCTGGAGAATCCCACAAAAAGCCACAACATCACGCCAGTCATAGCAACGAGCAAACCCGTCTGATAACGAAGCCCCACCGCGAGTCCCATGACAAAAGCGGCGATGATCAAAGACCACCAACCGTTTCCTTTTTGAGTGATAACGTCAGTTTGAACGGCGGTAAACTCTCTTCCAAAAAATGTCCTTGTTGTGAAAGTCTGAGATTTGATCAGCACATAAAATCCGTACATCAATGGAGGGATGCAAACCATTTCGACAAGATTTCTCACAGAAAAATTCGGCAAAACGCCAATGAACGCCAGCAACAAACCAACTGTTATGGCACGTTTTTGCCCACCAAGTCGCTCTGCAATACGGTAACCCAGCCACACGGTGATCAGAGAATATGCAGCGTGAATCAGTCGAATGATGTACATCTGAGTATCAGGTTGATCAATACCCATCCATAGCATCACTTTGAAAAAGCAGAAAAGCCAACCCAGGTAGAAAAAACTTATGGGCTCAGGATGCTTCAAATCATTGCCAATTCCTGGTAGCCAATTGTTGAAATTACTGCCATCTGCCCAAGAACCTGAAGGCTCAATGGTGAGGAAGTGATCGTCATGCATCAAATAACCTTTGGCGAATATCACGGCAATCAAACGCACGAACGCAGCCAGAAAAATGATCCATAACAGAGGACGTTTTTCAAAATTCAATTGAATCGAATGAAAAAAACCGATTTGACCTGTCATATCGCGAAATAAGGCTGCTAAAGTCGTAAATAAAAACGCCGCGATAGATGCTATCACGGCGTAATTTCATGAAATAGGTTTCATTCAAGAACCTTTCTTCTTTCTGAAGAGGTGCTTATTTCTGACAATAAATTCCTGACTGTCGAGGTATTTCACTTCTTCGGAAAGGATAAAAGTTCCAGAAGTAACAATGAGCGTCTGCCTCAAGATGGCCTTTTTGCGGTTGTCTTTTCCTTGTGTTTCCATGACAATGATGGCAGAGTCTCCGCGCATCACCGCATCACGTACATCCCAATCCACACCATTGTTATCTATTTTTTCGCCATCCTCTTTGACTTCGCAAGATCCCATTCCACTGAAGAATTCTCCATTTCCAGCATCGTATACCACATCATATGTCCACACTTTCCCGTCAAAACTGGTGGTGCATTTGGCGGGAGTGGCGTATTTTGTTTTGTTGTCTTTAAACTCTGTGGATTCCAGAAATCCTTCCCAATCACCCTGTGCACGTTTGAATTGTGCATTGATGAATTCCGCGCGATCAGTGAGCTGTGCTGATGAGAGCAAGACCATAGCGGCAACCGTAAAAAGCAAATGTTTCATGATGTTCAAAGTGAGAACGCTAACAAAGATAACTGCAATTCACTAAACAAGGAACTTTTCAACAATGCAGCAAATAAACCATGGCATATTGTGACTGCAGTCACCCAAACGAATTACACATTCTCAAACGTAGAGATGTGATTTTTAAAGTCTGCAAAGGCTTTGCTGGAAACGATAGAAAAAAACACAAAATTCCGATAAGTTAAATATTGAATTTGTTATTGCAAACCCTTGATTTCGACATATCGAAGATGTACATTTGCGGCAGATTCCTATCTAGTACTTAGGTAGGTTTTGGTTAAAGGTTTAGTGACATGAGGCCGCCAGCGGGCGGCCTCTTGTTTTATACCAACTTCAAACCAATGGATTACGCCATCAAATTTTGTCAATGCCAAGTAGTCCCTTTTCCATTTTCAGATAAAAGAAAAAACCCTCACGGGGTGGAGGGCTTTTCAATTTAGGGTGGATAGTTTGTGTTTTCGAAAAAATATATCTTGAAGGTAATCTTAAGATGCCATATACATGATGATTTCACTAAAGTCACCAGCGCCTGAGGAGTTCACTCCCTGGACCCTGAAGTAGCAAAACATGCCTACAGGAAGTCCATTCAGATCGCATTTGTTGGAAGTAACAGTAGCAATGTCTTTCCATCCATTTTCTTCATTCGGGTTCAAGGTCATCTGCGCCCTGTAAAATTTGCTTCCATTTCCTTTCCAAGCTACTGCGGCTTTTCCTCTCTCTTCGCTTCTGTGAACCACCAGTTTGCGAATTCCTGCCGGAACAGGCGCTGCACTTCTGGCTTTCACTGGTTCGAATGCGCATTGAGATAAAATTTCCTTGTTACCGTGAGCGAGGATATTCACCCATTCGCACATTCTGCTCATATCTGCATTGATTGACTTCCTCACTGCGTTCCTCAGCGCTACTGCCTTGTGTGAGCCTTCCTTTACTTTTTCCTGGAGCGCTTTCATTTCATTCAACTTCAACCTTACCGATGCTACATCAGGTTTGATCTGGTGAAACACTGGTTTGTCGAGTGAATCCAGATACAATTCAACCATCGAGATGAATCGCTCTACTGTTGTACCATTGAGGTTCGTCTTTACCTTTCCTGTCATACGTCAATCAATCTTTTTCTATGATCTGGTTACAGGAGGTTTGAACGGGAGGAAAAGATTTATGGTTACATTTTTTTTCTTCATCCTAAAAATAATTTCCGTTGGGCGCAGGAAATTTATCATCAAAAGCAAACCTGGTAAGGTTTTCAGCTAAATGCCATTCATGCACATTTTTTTTCGAATGATGATTTATCAAGACAAAAAGAAAGGCAAGAAAATGATTTTTCTGCCCAATAAAAGGAAAAGAATGTATTCGAAATGAAGATTTCAGTTGAAAACAATCAATGGCTCACCCAACAAAAACAAAACAGCCGGCATATGCCGGCTGCTCTAACCCGGATCATGCAGTCGTTATCGTCATGAAGTGCTGATAGCCAAAAGGTCAAACACTACCGCAAGATTTGAATTTGTGTGCGTATGATGCATACCGCGAAAAAATCAAATCAAGGATATGTGCAACACAGAAGGGTTTCAGCGATGACATAGATTTCAACTGAATGATCCGGGTTTAACCACAATCACGTTTAGAATTAAAAATTCACTGTCGTAACGATACCGTTGACAGTAAAAGTCGTTTCTTGAGTACCTGGAGTATAGCTTCCCCCAGTGTACAAACCATTCGTAACTGTACCGTCAGAACTGCCACCTGTATATATGGTATAAGAACCGCCATTCACAAGTTCGGGTGATGAAAACACCACTGAATAATAAGAACGTTTAGGTTTAAAGTTGAGCAATTCATTGCCGTTGCTGTCTTCAATATGAAAAAGAGTATTCGCCGCTACGCTTTGAGTCGTCTTCATCGTGACAGATCTCTGTGATGAAGTATTGTTGAATCCTTGAGTCATATTTGAATTGGTACCCGACACCACGATAAATCCACCCGAAATATTTCCAACACCATTGTAATCCATGCCCACTTCCGGCGATGATTGAGGTCCATGAACTGCTATGACACCGCCTGTAATGGTAACACTTCCATTGCTATCGATGGCATCGCCGCCACTTCCATCAACATAAATGGTTCCGCCATTGATCAATAGCAAGCTACCATCATTCGATTCTCCGCCAGAACCATGGGTAGCATTAAAACCATCATCCGTAGATACCAAAGAAACTTCGCCATCATTCACGGTGATAAACGGTGCTTCAATCGCTTCATAGGAATCAACGATAGAAAGGACACCCTGATTGATCGTGACTGTTCCCAGAGACTTGATGCCATCATTTGCAGAATCGATGGTCACTGAGCCACTATTCATGGTAACGTTTCCATCAACCTTCATGGTTTTCGATTCATCATAATTCCCATTATTACCGCCACCAGGTCCACCACCGCCTCCTCCACCACCAGAGATGGTGATAGAATTACCAGTAGTGGTCACGTGAACAATAGGATCACTTCCTTCTTCGCCAATAATCAAAGCGCCATTCACATCTATCCCCTTGCCTCCTGTACCCGCATTCGAAATGGTGACTTCGCCGCCGGTGATCGTGAGATCTCCGTCCACTTTGATTCCGGTGCTGTGGTATGCATCTGTTGTAGCTGTCGAATTCGTGTAAGTAGCGCCATTACCCGTGCAATTGATGTTGATCACTCCGGCTGAAACCACGACGTTTGCATCACCGGAGATTCCTCTACCGCCTTTACCAGTGGTAGTCAAGTCAATATTTCCACCCTGAATCAGCAAATCTCCATTCGTGGATAAGAGGCTGCTATAAGCTGGTTCATTCCCCGAACCCGTTGGCACCAATACAGCATCTCCTGAAGATTGAGCGGTAATCTGCCCGTTGATCACGGCGATGCCCATATCTGCATTCAATCCTTTGGACTGATTGCCATAAACATTGAGTGTAAGAGTACCTCCTGTAACTTGAATGGTGCTGTCGCTCGAAATTGCATTGACGTTTGTTGCACTGCTATTGACGGTTAGTTCTCCACATTGCATTTCGAACGCACCGATTTCTGTATCAATGCCATCCCCATTGCTATTCACGACAACAGATCCACCCTTTTGATAATAACCATCGTTGGCGTGAATACCGTCAATCGCTGCAGATGAAATTCCAATGTTGCCTTCACGAATATCAATTTCATCATCTGATGCTATGGCGTGTTGTGCTGCACCAAAACCATTGATCATCAGACTTCCACCACCGATAAACTCGATTTGTCCATTGCTGAATAAAGCTGCCTTTTGATCTTCAGTCAAGCCATCCACCACTGGCGCTGGATCATAA
The DNA here is from genome assembly GCA_019694805.1 of Flavobacteriales bacterium. Classification (GTDB taxonomy): domain Bacteria; phylum Bacteroidota; class Bacteroidia; order Flavobacteriales_D; family Sanyastnellaceae; genus JAIBBG01. The sequence continues at coordinate 75,779 of JAIBBG010000007.1, forward strand.
GTGACTCCATCTGATAATGTATTCACTTCAGCCACTATTGAATTGATGGTCGCCTTTTTATCGGACTGGATATTCAATGCAGGTCCGGTGGGGTTCGTAAGGGTAAGACCATTGAGGATCAGGTTAAATCGCTTATCAGAATATATTTTGAACGACCCGTCAGTTGAAGAACCACTCAGGAAATAATTGATATCCTGTGTAACTGAAGTTGAGTGAACAACAACATCCGCACCAGTTACATCAACGGTAACACCATTACCAGCCCATGGATTGATCACATTAGCAACGGCTCCATTGTATGTTACATCAATATTTTGGGAAATATCATTCACCAGTGAAATACTGTCGATATCAGCTACTGCATACTGAATGAGGTTAGCATTATTCTGATAAAATAACGTGGTATGATTGACATCGAAATAAATACTATCACCTTCCGTCAAAGTGTATTGATCGGTAATGCCATTGTGGTGAAATTGAATGACTTGCTGAGCTTGCGCTGTCAACACAATGAATGTCAGCACGATAGACATTACATTTTTCATAGTTTGGTAAAGGTTTTGGTTTGATCGCCAACCACAATCATATATAGACCCGGTGAGAATTCAGCGATATTGATCTCAGTCATTTCACCATGAATTTTTCCAATATATAATATTTTACCAACAATATTATAAACACAGTAAGAACCACACAAGTTGGATGAACATTGCAATTTCAACACATCAGAGGCTGGATTGGGGTAGATCAGTAATGCGTCATCGCGTTGGATTCCATTTTCCGCATCAACAGAACCGTTCAGAGTAAGATAATCTGTTGTAAAAACATTAAAATACCTCGTGCCACAATCGTCGCTGTGGATCACCAGATTGTTATTGGTGAACACGATACTGTTCACTGTGTTTAGTTCCATGAACGTAACAGAGCCATTGCTACCAGCAACAGTCATGCTTTGAGCGGTTGCAGAATAAAAGCTTGTCGCACACGAAACCAATGCGACCATAGACAGCAGATAGGATAATTTTCTCATTGATGACAGGTTTGTATCGAATACAACCCCAACAATGATAACCTTGGGTAGAAAAGAAAAAAACCGATCACCACTAAAACAGATGCAAACAAACTACAGATATCCAACCCACCATTCCAAGTGGGAATGACTGCAGCTTCTTTTAAAACAGATCGTAGTGGGGATCTTTTTTAGGAGGGCGGACTACAAGTTTGCCGGAATTGACTTAAGAGTCAGAAATGTAGTCCGTTCAGGAATACAACAACTCAGACAGCGATACTCATCTTGAAAGGAAGATCTACTCTGCTTCCAGACTTACATTGATGATCGCCAAAAGATTTAGAGTTGTCCAAATAAATTTTACCACGTTTGATGAATACTTCACCCTGCGCATTCATTTGGCGAATAGCACGAATAACAGTTTCAACACGCAGACCAGTCATATTGCCCATTTGTTGACGTGTAAGGAGTACACGCGAACATTGGGAACAAACGTGTCTTTCAGAAACCTTCAAATGATGGATAAGCGTTGCAAGCCTATGCATTGGAGGCTTGTTTGAAAGTTCCTTAGTAATTAGAAATTTATAACGCATACGCGTTACAAACAAACTCAAGAATTTCATCATGAGTTGTTTGTCAGAGATCAAAACATCATTGAATTTTTCAGAGGGTAGCCAAATCACCTCAGATTCTTCTTCAGCAAGTACAGAAGCTTCATAAGGCAGACCATCAAACAGAGGAAATTCAGCGAATGATTCGCCTGGTTGAACAATTTCCTGAATGATCTCCTTGCCATCCTCTTCCAAATTAGTCCACCTCACGCTTCCGCTCAATAACTGAAAATAACCTTGTGGTTCTTCGCCCTCACGAACAATGATTTCACCGGCTTTGAAACGTCGCATGCTCGCGCCGTTACCAAATAAAACATCTGTACTTATCATGGGCCAAAAGTATTTATGAATATTATAAAGGTATTGATATTAACACGATTTTGAGTTGACTTTTGTCAATGAATTGTTCACAGAATTATAAATATTATTTAGATCACATTCGCTAAGCCGGGCCAGATAATCAATTTGATATTTCCATGACAATTCTACCGTCAATTAACGGTGTCTCAATGGGTTGGTCAAACTATATTCCTTAACATAATTAACAGGATATCACCCATCACATTGTAATATTATACGACGAATTCTACAATGAATACAATCAAATATTCCAAATCCTAATATCATCCAAAAGGATGATATTACTTACCAAATTAACAAAAACCAGAATTTAACAGATATGCAGAAAAAAAGCAGCGACAGTGCATAAATCAGCGTTATATCTGCACTACAACACAATTCCATACTTTTTAGACAATTTGTTCTCTTGAAACGACCACAACTAACAAAGACTCCTGAACTTGACTTTTGTCACTCACTACATTCCAACTTCTTGACTTAAGTCAGCTTTAAACGCGTATGTTGGAGCACCAAATCGTGACGATTCAAAATCCTGATGAATTTTATTTGTAAAACACATGGCATGATCTGGGTTAAACAACGAAAAATCGAAACACTGTGTCTCATTCAAAATAAGCAATGCAATTTTCGAATGTCCGACATGACATTGGACCATGAATTGCCGGATATCTTTCGATTCAAAATCTTACAAGATGAAAAAAAGTACCATACTCTTCGCATTGGTTCTGATCGTTTGCCAATGGAAAGCGCAAGACATTCCTAATGGAAATTTCGAAGTCTGGGATCTATACAATTCCTGGACACTGGAACCACAATATTGGCTTACACAAAACAATCAGATCATGACGCCTGTGACCCAGGATACGCTATCTCATGAAGGTGAGTATGCCATGAACGTGCATGTCCTACCCGGTTTTGAAGGAGGTATTCAGGAAATTGCGCATACCAGTCTTGCTGTAGAATATATTCCCGTTGCTCTCACCTATTGGGTGAAGGCATCCGTACCAGATGGTTATGAGTTGGAAAATGTGGCAGTGACCGCTTCTTTTTTCTATCAGGGATTAGAAGTTTACAATGAGATGGATGTGATTTATGACAGCATAGCTGAATGGGAGCAGCACACAATCCTCTTTGACCAGATCGATGTCAGTGTGGATGAGGTACGTCTTCTGGTATCAGCCGGGTTCGTGACAGCCTTAGGCGGTGGATCGTGGGATACATGGATTTCCGTTGATGAAATGGCATTCAGCGATGAACTCGCTGTTCATGATCAAAACATTGCTCCCGGACCATTTTATCCAAATCCTTGCGCTGGTATATTGTATCTCCCATCCTTTGAACCTGGCGACACGGTGCAAATCATAGACAGTCAAGGCCGAATGTTGAATATGCCTCCAGCCAGCCAAACATTAGATTTGGGCCATCTTGCAGAAGGATTGTATATCGTAAGGTTGATCAAATCAAATGGCAGAATATGCCAATCGTCGATTGTTAGAAGTTAAACCTGAATCTTGCAGCCGAAATCTAATTCAGTGCTCAAATCTTCAATGACAGGCACCCCATGTCGTTACCTCATGGGCCTGGCATCCTCGATTTTTATTTTCACAGAATGAAACAACCGCTTAAGGTTGTAAGTTCACAAACAAAAATCTTGCGGAAGCGCCCGTACTTTTTGGCTTTCAGCGATTCACAACGATCCCGACAGCCTGATCCGGGTTAAAGGTCCGACCATCAGGAATTGTTGTTCGTAAAGGGAAGTTCAAAAGGAGTGGAAAATCGCCTTTTTGCACCCAAATTCGCGCCTCAACAATTTTTGAGCTCATGCAACTACAGAATTATATTGGCGGTCAGTGGGTGGCCGGAAGTGGTAAAGGAAAAGAACTCTACAATGCCATCACCGGCGAAGTCGTAGCCTTGGCCAGCTCAGGTGGAATTGACTTTGGTGAAATGCTTCACTATGCCAGAACAGTTGGCGGTCCTGCACTTCGGAAAATGACCTTTCATGAGCGCGGCAGAATGCTCAAGGCTTTGGCCTTTTACCTCTCAGAAAGAAAAGCAAAGTACTATGAAGTAAGTTATCTCACCGGTGCCACCAAGGTAGATTCTTGGATTGATATCGATGGAGGCATTGGAAATCTTTTTGCTTATTCATCGCTGCGACGACAATTTCCTGATGAACGTTTTTATGTCGACGGTGAAATGGCAAAACTGTCGAAGAATGGCACATTTATCGGTCATCACATCATGGTACCGAGAGAAGGTGTGGCCATTCATATCAACGCATTCAACTTCCCGGTATGGGGAATGCTGGAAAAAATCGCTGTTAATCTTCTGGCCGGAGTTCCTGCCGTGGTGAAACCAGCTACCATCACCTCCTTTCTTACAGAAGCAGTGGTCAAAGACATTGTAGCATCTGGTATTTTACCCGAAGGATCATTGCAACTGATCTGCGGGAGTGCTGAGGGTATACTCGACCATGTGATCTCTCAGGATGTAGTGACATTTACAGGTAGTGCATCCACGGGAAAAAAACTCAAATCACATCCCCGAATTGTGGATGAGGCTGTTCATTTCAATATGGAAGCAGACTCGCTGAATGCAGCGGTTCTCGGTAAAGATGCAGTACCAGGCACGGAAGAATTTGAGCTTTTCATCAAAGAAGTGAGAAAAGAAGTGACCGTGAAGAGCGGTCAAAAATGTACCGCCATCCGACGTGTCATCGTGCCTTCGGCTTTGATAGAAGATGTTCAAATTGCATTAGGAAAAGCATTCAGTAAAACAGTAATCGGTGATCCGAAAAACGAAGCAGTGCGAATGGGCTCACTTGCCTCTATGTCGCAGCGTATTGACGTTTTGGAAAAACTCGCCATACTGCGAAAGGAATCAGAACTGGTATATGGCGATCCAACCAAAGCCGAATTGGTCGATGCCAACTTCGAACATGGCGCATTCCTGACTCCCATGCTATTGCTCAATAAACAGCCGTTTAAGAATATGTCATCACATGAGGTGGAAGCATTTGGACCGATAACTACACTCATGCCTTATGAACACCTTGATGATGCTATAGCATTAACCAAATTAGGAAAGGGATCACTGGTGTGCAGCATCACCACAGCAGACGATCGCATTGCGCGTGATTTTGTGATTGGTTCTGCGTCCCATCACGGGCGGATATTAGTACTCAACCGCGAAAGTGCAGTTGAGAGCACTGGTCATGGATCACCTATGCCCTTGTTGGTGCATGGTGGACCGGGACGAGCTGGTGGCGGCGAAGAAATGGGCGGAAAGCGCGGAGTGATGCACTATTTGCAGCGCACCGCTATTCAGGGTACACCAACAACCATCACAGCCATTACTGGTGTTTATCAATATGGTGGCAAACAAACTGAGGCTAACCCTCACCTGTTCAGACAACATTTTGAAGACCTCAGAATCGGCGATACCGTGTTTACTCACAAACACACCGTAAGTGAAGCTGATATTGTCAACTTCGCGAATGTGAGTGGTGACAATTTCTATGCACATATGGATGCAACTTCACTGGAAGGTACAGTCTTCGAACGCCGTGTTGCACATGGCTATTTCGTATTGTCGAAAGCTGCAGGGTTGTTTGTTGATCCGAAAAAAGGACCAGTGTTACTTAACTACGGACTTGAGGAAGCACGATTTACCAAACCAGTTTATCCCGGCATGACCATTGGTGTTCGTTTTACTGTCAAAGAAAAAATCAATCAGGAAAAACGCAGCGACGATGATATTGCAAAAGGTATCGTGAAATTTTTGGTAGACGTATATGATGAAACAGGAGAAACAGTAGCTCTCGCTACCATCCTGACTATGGTAAAAAAAGCAGATCAATCATAAGGACATAAAAGTGAAGTGGATTGTTGCCATAGTCTTTGGATGCATTTCTCTGTTTGTGCATGCGCAGTGCACGCCAGACAGTGTATTTCATCGTGATTTGTTGATTGAAGATCTTGAAGATCTCAAGAAAACGATTCTGGAAAGTCATCCAGATCCCTATGCATTTTGCGGTGAGGCAAAATTCGAAGCGGCCTATCAAAAAGCCGTCGAATCAGTTCCAGAGAATCTGACACTTGCTGATTTTGCTAAAATCGTAGCAGAATTCCTAAACGTCATGCAAGATTCACACACCAGTCTCGACTATGGTTATTTGCAGGAAATTCAATTCAATGGAAATGGGTATTATCTTCCATTGAGTCTTCGCAAAACTGAAATGGACAGTCATAAAAAACCAGGTATTGTGGTCGGTGGTGATTGGACACAAGGTATTCCCAAAGGATCCGCTATCATTTCGATCAACAACATTCCGATAGAAGACATTTATGACGAAGCCATGTCATTCGCCTGTATTGAGGGCAACTCAGTAACTGCTCAACGCTCGATAGCTGTTGCTTTGGTGCCGATAGTTTGCGGATTGAAGCAACAATATGACAGCACCAATACCATTTGTTATATACCGCCTGGTAGCGATCAAATGAAGGTTGCAAGCATCGATGGAATTCAACGCAAGGCATACAATACAATGCGAAGAGAGAAAGAAAAACAAAAGCCAAGTTGGATGCCCGAATTGAAAATCGATGACACGTTATCACTAGCGGTCTTGAAGATTCCAACATTCTCCCCTTCGTCCGGAAAAAAATATGCGAAAGCCATTCGCAGGTCATTTCAAGAGTTGAATAAAAAAAACATCAACAACCTCGTTATCGATATTCGGGGCAATGGTGGTGGAAGTAGCGCATGGGTTGAATACCTGTATTCATTTTTGGATACTTCGGGATACAACACTCCCGACAATGTAATTGGAAGGAATAGTCAGCTGGCGATGGACAGGAACAAACTATTCCATAGCGGATTTGTGCAATTGATTGTGAAATTGTTTTTCAAAAAAGACGAGGATGTGATCAGCTATCAGCGCATATCTGAGTTGCCATTCGGTGGACAAGACACCGTGTATTTTCAGGAACCGACGAAACAAAAATTGGATTTGGTTTTCAGGGGAAAATCATTTTTGCTGATCAATGGACTCACGGCATCTGCTGGAGTTGATTTCACGCATGCCTTCAAAATCAGGCAACGAGGTGAGATCATCGGTGAACAATGTCTCGGGCCAGTTACCGGTACTTGGGGAAATCCAGCATCATATACCATGACCAACACAGGTATCAGGATGACGATCGCTACCATTCGATACAATTATGACAGGTCATTTCGATATGAATCGTCAGCCATTGAGCCCGATCATCACATCACTGTCAAACCTCAAGACCTATTTCAGGATAAAGACACACACATCGAATACATCAAAACCCTCCTCAAACAACACCCATGAGAAATGCCATTTTGTTTACCTGCTTAGTCCTTTCATCTGCGATGATGTTTGCGCAAACACCCCTTGATGAGCAGACGACATTTCGGACACTTGCTCGGGAGCAATTTCAAGATAAAGCAGCGATGTTGGATGAAATATTCAGACTGACAGATTCACTTGGAACAAAACTGAGTCGGGAAAGCATGCAAAAACTCGACAGTCTGGAAACAGATAGCATGAATAAGAATTTTACTGTTCCTGTTATTGAAATGTCCAAACATCATTTCTATCTCATCCAAGGAAACCCATCCATGGCGTCGACAGCCATCAAAAAAGCACAAGCCTATTTTGATCTCAGCGAAACACAGGAGGCATTCAAATTCAAGATGAATAGATATGCTGCCGGTTACTTCGAGTCAACAGGAGAGATCGTATATGCACTCACAGCTCGTAAAAGAATGTCACAAGCATATGAATTGCTTTATGAAGGTGCACTCGCTGAATGGAAAGGGAGTAGTGATTCATTGATGCAATCAGAGAGTCGGCTTCAGAAAGAACTTGACAAACAAAAAGAAACAGCATCTCATGACAGGCGCATTTTCATGCAGGCCATTGCGGGTGCGGGAATCATCATTCTCATCCTATTACTTGTCATTTTCTTTAGTAGATGGTCATGGAAGAAAAAACTAAAAGCCGCATTGAATAAGCCACAGGATACATCGGAGACCGACATGCTCAATGCTCGTATTCAGGAATTGAACAATGATGTGAACCAATACAAACACACGGCACAACTTACCATCAACAAGCTCAATCATTTCGATACCACGAACCGAAAAGTGACACAATCATTACAACAGTTGAAAGAAGAAGTATCCAAAGTATTGGATGAGATCAACACCCAAAATGAGCAACAGAAAT
>JAIBBG010000097.1 GCA_019694805.1 Flavobacteriales bacterium
GCACCGCTAAGCATTCTTACAGTACCAACATCGAAGGATTGACCTTTGACTTTTTTCCCCTTTCGAATGAGAGTGAGCTCAGTACTTCCTCCGCCAACATCGATGTAGAGGTAGTTGGCATTTTTATTCAGATTCTGAGCAAAATAATTGCTGAAAATCAATTCCGCTTCCGTATCTCCGGATAATATTTCGATGGGTATGTTGGCTTCCCGATATACTTCTTCAATCACCTGCGCACTATTCTTGGCTTCTCTCATCGCAGAAGTTGCACAAGCCCTGAAATATTCAATGTGGTGTACATCCATGAGGTACCAAAAAGCACGCATGGTTTTCACCAGTTGTTTGGTCTTTTCCTCTGAAATTTTTCCAGTGGCAAACACATCTTCACCCAGCCTGACAGGAACTCGGGTCAGAGATACTTTCTCGATATGAAACTCATCACCATCCTGATATACTTCTTCAATCAGTAGTCGAATGGCATTTGAACCTATGTCTATGGCTGCGAATTTCACGAATTACACGGGGAGATATTTACTCCCGCGCCCGAAAATAAGACTGCAACTTATCTCAGAAAAGTCATTTATGTTTTACTTGCAGTGAGAAGGTATTTATAAGTCTCCACTTGCGTGTCCAACGGCCTTTTGCCGCGAGGTGCAGCGAGATATTCGTTTTTCAACGATTTTTCAACCACCCTTGCTTTGGCGATCGGACTGAGTTGGATATCGAGAAATTTTTGAAGTTCCTTCTGTAAAATGGGGTCGTAAACCGGAGCAGAAACTTCTATGCGGTGATCGATGTTTCTCACCATCCAATCAGCACTGGAAATATAATAAACAGGTTTTCCTCCATTGCCGAAAGCTATGATGCGGCTGTGTTCTAAAAATCTACCGACAACACTGATCACTCTGATATTGCCTTTGTTTTTCTTGAGGTCTGGAATCAATGAACATATACCACGGATGATTAAGTTCACCTTCACACCTGCTTCTGCTGCTTCATATAATTTGTTGATCATTGAAGCATCCACAAGATTATTCATTTTGATCGTGATCCAGGCAGGTTTGCCTTTTTCTGCTAAGGAAATTTCATGGGTGATCAGCTCGGTGAATTTTCTTCGGGTGCTGAAAGGAGAGAGGATGATATGTCTGAATGTACTTCTTTGGAAATTGTTCTCGAAAAATTCAAAAATCCTTCGCACCTCACTGCCTATTTCTTTGTTGGCGGTGAATAGGGAAAGGTCAGAATATACGGAGGCTGTGCCCTCGTGAAAATTACCCGTGCCAATGTGCACATAACGTACGGTTCTGGCTCCTTCTTTTCGACTGATTTGAATGAGTTTGCTGTGTACTTTCAATCCAGGAACTCCTGGAATGACGCGTACTCCGGCCTCCTGTAGGGCTTTAGAAACCGCTATGTTATTCTCTTCATCAAACCTTGCTTGCAATTCCACCACTGCTACCACACGTTTTCCATTTCGGGCCGCATTGATCAAGGCACTGATTACACTCGAATTTCTGGCCAGTCGGTACAATGTAATTCTTATCGTTCGCACATCCGGATCAATGGCGCTTTCGCGCAAAAAGTCGAGGAGATTGTCGAAACTATGATAAGGATAATGAAGCAGGATGTCCTTTTTTCTAATCTCACTAAAAATGTCCAGCCCCTGAACGAATGAAGGATGTGCTATCGTTTTGATCGGTGTGAATCGCAATTCTGATTTGCCAAAATCTGGGAATTGCATCATATCCCTGAGGCGTTGATATCGACCGCAGGGAAAAATATATTCTGTATCCCGAGACTTCAGTTTCTTCATGATCTGCTCCATCAAATCTGAAGGCATGGCGCGATCATAGGTGATTCTCACATATTGACCTCGTTTTCGCTGATTCAAACTTCGGCTCATTTTTTCTACGATGGATTTTGACAGATCATCATCAATGTCAAGCTCTGCATCTCGTACGGTTTTGATGCCGTACAGTGCCACTTTTTTCACTTTCAATGCGGGGAAAATTTCATGAGCGAAAAGGCGGACCACATCATCACAGAATATGAATTCTTTTTTGACACCATTTGCCGATGGTAAAATGATGAATCGATCGGCGCGCTCTGGCAATTCTATGACCGCAAATTGTTTGGGTTGATCATCCTTAACTCCGGTTAAAACCGCGGCAAACATGAGTTTGTTGTCACTGAATTGAGGTAGAGGTGTTTTATGGTGAAGCATGATTGGAACCAACCATGGTTTCAATTCCTGATCAAAGTATGATTTCAAAAATTTCACCTGTTCTTTGGAGAGGTTCGCATCTGTGAGTTGTCTGATGCCTTTTTTCGATAATTCGCTGATCAGAGAATGATATACTTTCTCGAATTTTTCATGTTGCACGGTGACAATTTGCTGTATATCTCGCAAGGTGTCATCCGGATTGAAATCCATTGGGTCGATAGGTTTTTTCGAAATACCAATGGCGCGCCTTAAAGTCGCCACGCGCACCCTATAAAATTCATCGAGGTTGTTTTCGTAAATGCCCAGAAATCGTATTCTGGAAATCAGGGGAACTTCAGGATCATATGATTCCTGCAACACCCTTTCATTAAAAGACAACCAGGAAATTTCCCTGTTGATGAATTCGGACTTCATTTTTTTTGCCATGTTGCAAATGGAATTTTCCTGTGTTTTCCTGATGTTACGGTCAGGTTAATCTTTTTGTTTTGTCTTTCCACCTGGTTCTGCATAATCTTGCATATTCCCGTGATGTCGCCAAAACAATGCAAATATTTGAAGACCTCCGTCATTCTGGTGATGGTCTGTGGAATATTTAATATTGCGACACTGAACTGGTTGCTGATCGAGCATCAACACAAAACACTGAAACGGAAATTTGAAAAACAAATCAAAGCAGGAATCCCTGATGATCAGTTGGTTGTGTTTCGCGTAGATGAAGCCAATGCGCATCAAATGCAATGGATCGATGAAAAGGAATTCACTTTCCATGGGGAATATTATGATGTCGTTGATGTGACTATGGATTCTGGCGTGAATGTTATTCGCTGTATTTCTGATAAGGCCGAACATGAAATTGAAGAAATGGCTGAAGAAATGGCCAAAAGATCAGAGCGGAATGACGATGGGATGCTGATATTGTTGAAGTATATTCCGGAGTATCAGCAAACATATCTGGAGGTCGAAGCATCCATGCCTGAATATAAGTTTCCACTACACATCGAAGCCATAGATCGGTTTAGATTCAGATTTCAACCTCAACCACCGGACTTTTTCATTTGATGTATTATGCAGGTGGATTTGCCGCATTCATTCTTTGATGCGGATACGAATAGAACCTGCGAATTAAAAGCTGTGTGTTTTTTACCATCACCGAAGCCCAATATCTTGAGCTTATGTTGATCGTGTAGAACACGCTGTAGTTTCAAATCTTGAAATTCCACCATACACGTTGCATTGAAAATCAATTCTCAGTAAATATTAGGAATTGATGAATTGCATCATCTTCTTTCAATGCGGTGTATGATGTGGTTTTCTTTAAATGATGAAAATAAAAAATGAATCATAAATATTATATTATCAGTTTATGCTTTTTCATGTTTTCATTGAATATTTTGTCACAGACCATTACAGTTCGTGACAAGGTTACTCTGGAAGCATTGCCAGGAGCCGTCGTTGAAGCACCGGGGAAAGGTGCCATCATGACCGACGTCCATGGTCAGGCGGATGTCACGCCTTACTTATCACAGAGAATGATCTTTGTGTGGGCGGTGGGTTATCACAAAGATTCGCTCACCTTAGAGGAGTTAAAGGACAGGGAATGGATGGTTGATTTATCTGCCATCAATTTTCTCATGAGTGAAGTGGTGGTAACAGCCAATCGCGTAAAAGAAGGACGTGATCAAGTTGGTCAGCAAATTCAAGTGATCGACAAAAGAGAAATCATGTTTCTCAATCAACAAACATCTGCCGATGTTTTGCAATCGACCGGAAATGTTTTTGTTCAGAAAAGTCAGTTGGGGGGCGGAAGTCCTATACTAAGAGGTTTCGAGGCCAACAAAGTTTTGATTGTTGTGGATGGCATTCGGATGAACAATGCCATCTATCGTGGCGGACATCTTCAAGACGTGATGACCCTGGACAATACCGTTCTGGACAAAGTAGAAGTGTTGTTCGGCCCGGGCTCTGTGGTTTATGGAAG
>JAIBBG010000098.1 GCA_019694805.1 Flavobacteriales bacterium
GTATATTGATATGACCACAAAACGGACAAACCAGAATGGGAGCATCCGACGTTTTGAAGTACGCTACCTTTTTACATTCCTCGCATTCCAGTGCCGTCGACCTCATCGTTTCACCTCCGTTTTTTGAATGACATTGGCTCGAAAAAATGCCAGTACTTTATCGCAAATGGCTTGAGCGGTTTGATCGTTCACGCGCATATAATTGGATAGAAATACATCGAAGGTGGCCCTGTTGTATTCAGGCCAGGTATGAATCGATACATGCGATTCAGTAAGGCATGTGATGGCAGTAAAACCAGCACCTTCGAAAGAGTGGTAGACATCTCCCAACGGTTGTAGTTGGTATTCACGTATGAGGCCATTGATGTGCTGCCTGTAACCTTCCATATCGGAAAGTATTGCACTGTCGGCCTGAAAATCAATCAGCAGATGTAATCCCGGTTTGTACACAGGTGGGTTTGTCTTTTTGCAAGTATAAATGCGAATGGCTATGCAATCAAATTTCTCGGCATATTGGGGAATGCACAAAGTGCATGATGTTAGAGTTGTTATTGGGTTTATGGCATGGATGAAGTGGTTTAATGCACATACTTTAGAATAAGGACTTATACCTGAATTTACCATGAATAGTAATCCGAGAAGGGAATAAAGGCGAGGCATACTTATAGCTAATTCCATATTGTTGAATGAAACGCCAGGTTATATTTCATGCACTTTTATTAAATGCAATTCGTAGTCCACAAAGGTGTACGCACGTGCGATTACACTTGTTTCTTCAAATTTAATGGGGTGATTTTAATTATTACCAATTGGGTTTATAGTATGTTTGTTTAGACCTTTTCTTTTCATTATGGCATGGAGGAAATCGTGGACTTTTTTCAGCACTAATAGATTGATCTTACCTTTTACCTATGAAAACAATCACCTACTTATTATTCCTTGGAATTATCGTCAGCTGCAATAACAAGACTTTGGATCAAACGGATCAGAGGATGATTGAATACTGTGATCTTTACATCAATACTTATGAGGAAGGAAATCTGCATATCAATAAGGATCAACTCTTGGATAAAATGAAGTATGTGATTGAAGATAATGAGTATTATGTTTTTCAGTTTACTGACCTGTTGCCGAATGGGGGAAATCCGGCAATTGCAAAACTTAAAATGCCTGAAGAGAATACCGAACCGGATATTTATTTTCCGAATTTACTCGCAGGTGTTACCCAAACTGACTTGTGGTCCATATATAGGAGAGGTGATTTTGAACTTTGGAAAACAGAATATGAAGTGAGAAAAGACAGTGCTGAATATTTAATCAGGTCATATTCCATGAATAAATGCAGAAAAAAAGATCCAAAACAGCCAATTCAGACTGTGTGCGACCGAGTGGTGGTGTACAACTATATTGTCAAGGAAGAGTGATAGGAGCTGATAGTTAGGGAGTGGCTGTTGTTGAGTGTGATTTGGTTTATGAGGTAAATAAGAAACTTCCCCAATTTAATGCGGTATTTGGGACTCGTGGGCAAATCCTTCCCATTCGAAAAGATGAGTGAGGACGAATTTTATGGTGTCATTACCTGACTAATGAGTATTTCTTTCATACATCTGCCAACAAGGTTCGTCTTGAGATTTCAGTGTAACATTGTAAAGCGAATTCTGTTGAATTGCGCTATTTAGAATTTTCTACGAAATACATATCAATTTCACCTTTCCCTTTCGCCTCGATTTTACCCCTGTACACACAATGGAATTGATCTTTGATGATTTCATACGTATTTCCACTGATGTTTATTTTACCGACTTGACCGCTGCTTTCCATTCTGCTGGCAGTGTTGACAGTATCGCCCCATATGTCGTAGGCGAATTTTTTTACTCCGACAATTCCGGCAACAACGGGACCTGTGTGAATTCCAATTCTAATTTCGAAAACGTCCAATCCCAAAGCGACTCTTTCACGAAAATGGTTTACCATAAATTGCTGAATCTCTAAAGCAGCTTTGATGATATCGGTTGCATGTGTCTTGTTTAATACTGGTAGTCCACCAGCGCACATATAAGCATCGCCAATGGTTTTGATTTTTTCGATGTTGTGTTTGTCGATGATCTGATCAAATGCCTTGAAACAGGTATCAATTTCCGCAACCAATTCTGATGGGGATAGTTTTTCAGAAATTTTTGTGAATCCTTTGAAATCGGTGAACATCACTGTTACATCATCAAATTGTTTTGCTTCTGCACTTCCTTTTTGTTTCAGTTCTTCAGCAACCTCTGAAGGCAATATGTTGAGAAGCAATTCTTCACTTCTTCGTTGTTCATGCTCGATGAGGATTTTTTGTTTATGTGTAATCCTAAAGCGGTTGAAAAGGATCAAGGCGGCTGTGAGGAGCAAGAATGCTATGCCAATGAGATAATTTCTGGATATTTTGGCAATCTTTTTATCATTGGTGAGTTCGATGATGGTATTCTCGGCATGATTAATTTTTTGTTCGGTTTCAAAACTGAGAGCCATGTTGGTTTTTTCATCCGCAGTCAATTCATCTTGTATATCACTGAACTGCGCAAAAGCTTCTTTGGATTTCTCCATATTGCCGAGCCTGAAGTATATATCTATTAGGAGTTTGTATTCATTCATCAATTCCGTACGAAGATTTGTGAGCTTTGGTATTTCTTGGTTGATGAATGCTTCTGCCTCTTTGAATCGGTTTTGTTTGATGCGAATTTGAGCTAGATAATATCCCGGGTTAAGTGTGCCTGTAAAAACATTGGCGAGTAATGAATATTGATCCATGATGTCGATACACTTATAGAGATACTTTTCGGAGGAGTCCAAGGCGTTTTGTTCAAAGTAGTACATACCACGCACCAAATAACTACAGGCATCGTATTCCGGTTCAAACTCATCCTTGCTTTTCAAGAGAGACAAATTCAAATAATGAATCACGCTGTCGTAATCATGGAGCAAAAGCAATGCATGGGCGATATTGGTATTCATAAAACTCTGTCCATAGGCATATTTTTTATATCGATTTGAATGAGAAATCGCCAGTTTGGAAAATTCTATGGCTTTGTGGTAATTGCCAGTTTGAATGTATCGGTGTCCAAGCACACCGGTATTGTTGATCAATCGCTGATAGCTATTATAAGTAAGGGTTGTATCTACATTCTTCATGGGAATGTATGAAATCGATTTATGAGTATGATATACCGAAAGATCATATAATCCTTTGGTGCCATAAAAACCACCTAGAACCATGTAGCACGTTGAAATGGCCATGGAATCACCTTTTTGAAGGTACATTTCCAATTTGTCTGTGTAAAAGTTGAAGCCTTCTTTGAGTTTGTAGGAAACACGATATGGTTGACGAAGACTGGCTAATGCTATGAGAAAATAATCCCTTTCACTTGGTTTCCTGGAATTTTCGAATTTAGTGATCATCGATTTTCCCATGGATATAGCCCTTTCGTATTCTGTGCTAAGCAGGTGTGCATAGAAAAGTCCATGCAAGAAAGTGTTGTAATATTTGTCGTCTTCTATACCTATAAGTTCGTTCGATAAGTCTATAAATTGGTCATAGGTATGTTCATCAGCTACAGTGATGTAAAGGAAGTCCATTCCTTTTTCAAAAGTCGTTGTGTCAAGTTTACCTTGATGAACACATTCTTTCAAGTAGAATAAAGCTGAATCTGCATAATTCATTTCCTGACTTATCGAAGGAGTGATTGGTGATTGACCTTGGATAAATGAATGAAGAAGTAAAATGAAAATGAGATTTGCTGTTTTTATGAGGAGGGAATAATTCAATGTTTTGGTTAACTAGCTAATGTTTTGGATAAAGATATCACCTCGTAGGTGTTTTTCTCAACGAGTCACAACGTTAAGGCATTTTGTGGATTTGTGAACAGTAATGTGAAATTTTGCCATGACGGAACTATAAATCTCTTCAATTTCACATCAATAATTATGATTGGTCTGAACGTTCAAAGTAAATATGAGACTTGCTGATAGGTGGGGGGGGCTTTACGATTGATTTTATCTCAATCCTTCCCAGGCATAAAAAATGGCTTCTTACCTGATCCTGATGAATACGTTATTTTTTCGACTTTCGGCGTTGGGTCGGGACTGAATGTGTATCCTACGAGTGTACCGATATAGGTGAGGGTGTGTTGTC
>JAIBBG010000099.1 GCA_019694805.1 Flavobacteriales bacterium
GTATTCGAAAACGAATTAGACTTTGTAGAACGGGATAGCGGTAACCACAGCCTTCAACGCTTTTCCACGGATATTGATCAAAATTTCAGATCCTGGTTTAGCGAGAGCAGTAGGAACATAAGCCATACCGATTGGTTTATTCAGCGATGGAGATTGTGTTCCGCTGGTAACTACACCAATTGGATTCATGGTTGCATCTACCACTTCATAACCATGGCGAGGAATGCCTTTGTCGAGCAATTCGAAACCAACCAATTTTCTAGTAACGCCGTTATCCTTTTGAGCTTTGATGGCTTCTGAGTTCACAAAATTCTTGGTGAATTTGGTGATCCAACCCAGACCAGCTTCGATCGGTGAAGTTGTATCGTCGATGTCATTGCCATAAAGACAAAAACCCATCTCAAGGCGAAGGGTATCGCGTGCACCGAGACCGATAGGTTTGATACCAAACTCAGCACCGGCACTCATCACAGCATTCCACATTTCTTCTGCGCGTTCATTTGGGAAATAAATTTCGCAGCCGCCTGCACCTGTATATCCGGTTGTGGAAACGATCACATTTTCGATTCCGGCAAAAGTGCCCATTTGGAAAGTATAATATTCCATGCTGAGCAGATCCATGCTGGTCAGTTTCTGCATCGCTTGAAGTGCCTTCGGTCCTTGCACTGCGAGCAGAGAAGTTCTTTCACTGTGGTCTTCAAGCTTGGCACCGAAAGTGTTTTTGCTATTGATCCAATTCCAGTCCTTTTCAATATTTGAAGCATTCACCACGAGCAGATACAATTCTTCATTGATGCGGTAAACGAGAAGATCATCCACAATTCCACCATTGTCGTTGGGCAGACAGGAATATTGCACTTTACCATTCACGAGTTTGGCGGCATCATTTGAGGTAACATATTGGATCAATTCGAGTGAACCAGGACCACTTACCAGAAACTCACCCATGTGACTCACATCAAAAACGCCCAATGCCTGACGCACCGTATTGTGTTCGTCGATGAGACCGGAGTATTGCACAGGCATGAGGTATCCTGCAAAAGGAACCATTTTAGCTCCGAGATTCTGATGTACGCTTGTCAGCGCTGTGAGTTTGAGGTCAGATGTTACTTCCATAATGATGAGAAAGTTTTGGATGATAAATTAATGGTCAAAATTAGGGAAGCCGCAAGGAGAATTTCAATAATCTTGTCAGGAACTCTTCTGATCCAATAATTCATCGAACGATTGTAGATAGAGATTCCGATTGGCCACAACACTGTATTTCTCCTCCACAGTGCGGCGGGCGACAGCTCCTACCCGATCTCTGAGTTCTTTGCTTTCGATGAGTTGCGAAATAATATTCACCCATTCTTCATTACATGAAGCGAGATATCCATTTTGGCCGTGTTGAATAATTTCCTGATTGACACCTACAGGCGACATGACTGTTGGGATGCCAAGAGCCATGTATTGAAGACCTTTGAGTCCACATTTACCACGCGCCCATGGATCGTCGGGTAACGGCATGATGCCGATATCGATTCCGCTCAGTTCTTTCACCTCATCCTGTTTGTTCCAACCGATACCGGTGATGCCGAGTTCTTCATTGCGATAAGAACTATCGCCAATTACCTTGATCCCTACTTTGTCTCCAAATTTCTGCTTGATTTTTTTCAGAAAAGGAATGGCAAATTCAAAGTGTTTGATGGTGGTAATACTTCCACTCCATCCGATGATGATTTTGTTCGGATCCCGCTGAACACTCATGCGAGAGTATTCAATGGTATCAATGGTTGTAGGAACTATCTTCACCTTGGGATTGAATTGCAAGGCATATTCGGCGAGATATTGGTTGCCGGCAAAAACCAGGTGTGCATAAGCAATACTCTTCTCGATTTTTTCCGGTTTCTTCATCCATGCGAAAAAACGGTTGGCATGACTCGTATCATTGAGCCAGATCGCATCATCGAAATCGTAGATCACCTTGGCGCCTGAATGAGTAAATGCTTTTTCAAACTTCGTAGAACTCAGCATCATCGCTTCTCTGGCAATGAAGATGATATCATATTCACCGGCCTTTTTCAAATCGTGTTGTCGTTGCCTGTAATTGCGCAACAACAGCAACGCCTTTTTCCAATAGTTTCCGCGGCTATACAACAATTTATCGTCGGCCTCATTCAACAGGAACGACAATTCGCATTGATAACCATGTTGTCCGAGCCAATCAAAATACTGTTCAAACCGAAAACGCTGATTGGGCGCGCGGTCTTTGCGGTGTGATGCTATGAAAAGTACTTTTCTGATGCCTGCGAATTTAATCGTCCAATACTTTCGTCGTATGAGAACCCATGAATACCGCCTTCAAATCAACTGGACCGGCAATACCGGAAGTGGCACAAAACACTATACAGCATATAGCAGAGATCACGAAATGATGGCTCCTGGAAAGGTCGTATTGGAAGGTTCTGCTGATCCGGCATTTCGCGGAAATCCCACAAAATACAATCCGGAAGAATTGTTTCTTTCATCTATTTCTACATGTCATATGTTGTGGTTTCTTCACCTATGTGCTGATGCCGGAATCGTCATCACCTCTTATGTTGATCATCCCATCGGTTTCATGATCGAGGGTGCAGATTTCCCCGGAAAGTTTACGCGGGTTGAATTGCACCCCAAAGTTGAAATGACTGATCCGGAAAGACAACATGAGATCAGTGCTTTGCACAACGAAGCGGGAAAACAATGTTTCATTGCCAATTCATGCAATTTCCCGATCGAAGTGATATTGTAAATAAGATCTGAGCTTTTGTACATATCAAAAAAAAGGCAGTGTCTTTCGACACTGCCTTGGAAAAAAACTCCGAGTAAGATTAGTTGGTTACGATGACCTTTTCGTTGACGTGGCCATCAGCATTTTCGCCACGGATAAAGTAGAATCCGGTGCTCAGTCCTGAAATTTCTTTTCTGTATTGATTGTCTTCATTCAGATCAAATGAATATACCAATTGGCCAAGTTGATTGATCAATTGGAATTTACCATTCGAAGGAGATTCAATCATGAATGTACCGCTGTTCGGATTCGGATAAATTCTCAATGAAGAACTTACCTGATTCGATTTCTGAGTACCATTTTGATTAGGCTCTGTCGCCATACAAGTAGTAACGGTTACAGCTTTTGTTCTGTTAGCCGAAACACCGCAAGCGTTGGAAGCTTTCACGTACACAGTACCATTGACAGCGCCCCAGTTCACGGTAAGTGAATCGGTACCCTGACCAGAAACAATGCTCACTGTTGCAGGAACAGTCCATGTGTATGTCAAACCAGCAATTTCAGTGGTAGAATACACGATGCCAGTTTGACCAGAACAAACCGGTGTAGGTCCAACAATGGTAGCTGGTGTAGCCGGTTTACCGTAAAGTGTAAGGCATTTTGTCGCACCATTTCCACAAGCGTTGGAAGCATAAACACACAAACTGCCAGTATTGAAATTAGCAGGTACGTTGATCACGACACTATTGCCATTGTTGGTCACCATGGTGCAACCTGCAGGCAGTGTCCAGTAATAAGCGGTAGCACCTGCAACAGCGGTTACACTGTATGTGAAGTTACCACCTGCACACAAGTTGGTTGAAGTACCGGTGATCACACCAGAAATGTTTGGCACGGAATAAACGTTCATGCTTTTCGCAGCGCCAATACCACAATTGCTAACTCCTTTTACAGTCACAACGCCACTGGTGAAGTTCGCAGGGAATGTGACGCTGATAGAATTGGTACCCTGACCAGAATTGATCACCGCACCTGATGGAACAGTCCAAACATAACTTGTCGCAGCAGTCATCGCGGCAATGCTGTAGGTCTGGGTAGAACCAGGACATACACCTGTCGTAACACCAGAGATGTTTCCAGGAGTACCAGGTATGCCATACACGGTCATGTTGCGGTTTGAGCTTTGACCGAAGCAGTTTACTGATCTAACAGCTACAGTTCCACTTGTAGTGAATGCAGCTCCGAACTGAATGGTGCAAGATGTAGTACCCTGACCACTGATGATGGTAGCATTCACCGGAGCCGTCCAGGTATATGAAGAAGCATTGGCAACCGGAGCGATGGTATAAGTTTGAGTTGTGTTCGCACAAACGTTGAATGCTGGACCTGAGATCATGCC
>JAIBBG010000008.1 GCA_019694805.1 Flavobacteriales bacterium
GCATCGGTTACAGTGAGTGTTACCACTGTTGTACCAACACCAGAAACTGCAGCACCTGCAACAGGAGATTGTGTTACAGTCAGTGCACCAGTTGCAGTGCAGTTATCAGCCACAGTCGCCAGTGATGTGTAATCACCGAGCACACCAGCACAAGATGAGTTCAACACCAAAGTTTGTGCTGCTGGACAAGTGATCGTTGGAACAGTTGTATCTACACGATTAACGTTGAACGTACAGTTTGCAGAGTTACCTGATGCATCGGTTACAGTGAGTGTTACCACTGTTGTACCAACACCAGAAACTGCAGCACCTGCAACAGGAGATTGTGTTACAGTCAGTGCACCAGTTGCAGTGCAGTTATCAGCCACAGTCGCCAGTGATGTGTAATCACCGAGCACACCAGCACAAGATGAGTTCAACACCAAAGTTTGTGCTGCTGGACAAGTGATCGTTGGAACAGTTGTATCTACACGATTAACGTTGAACGTACAGTTTGCTGAGTTACCTGATGCATCGGTTACAGTGAGTGTTACCACTGTTGTACCAACACCAGAAACTGCAGCACCCGCAACAGGAGATTGTGTTACTGTAAGTGAACCTGAAGCCGTGCAGTTATCAGCTACAGTTGCCAATGAACGATAGTCGCCAAGAACACCAGCACAAGATGAGTTCAAAACAAGTGTTTGAGCCGCTGGACAAGTGATCGTTGGAACGGTTGTATCAACACGATTAACGTTGAATGTACAGTTTGCTGAGTTACCTGATGCATCGGTTACAGTGAGTGTTACCACTGTTGTACCAACACCAGAAACTGCAGCACCTGCAACAGGAGATTGTGTTACTGTAAGTGCACCAGTTGCAGTGCAGTTATCAGCTACGGTTGCAAGGGATGTATAATCTCCGAGCACACCAGCGCAAGAAGCATCAAGAACGATAGTTTGCGCTGCTGGACAAGTGATCGTTGGAACAGTTGTATCCACACGATTAACGTTGAATGTGCAGTTTGCTGAGTTGCCTGATGCATCGGTTACAGTAAGTGTTACCACTGTTGTACCAACACCGGAAACTGCAGCACCCGCAATAGGAGATTGTGTTACTGTAAGTGCACCAGTTGCAGTGCAGTTATCAGCCACAGTCGCCAGTGATGTATAATCTCCGAGCACACCAGCGCAAGAAGCATCAAGAACGATAGTTTGCGCCGCTGGACAAGTGATCGTTGGAACAGTTGTATCCACACGATTGACATTGAATGTGCAGTTTGCAGAGTTACCTGATGCATCGGTTACAGTGAGAGTTACTACAGTTGTACCCACTCCAGAAACAGCCGTTCCGATAGCAGGAGATTGTGTTACTGTAAGTGAACCAGAAGCAGTGCAGTTATCAGCGACGGTTGCCAATGAACGATAGTCACCGAGCACACCAGCACAAGATGAGTTCAAAACCAAAGTTTGCGTTGTTGGACATGTAATGGTCGGATTTTGAGTATCCGTAACTGTGACAGTTATACTACATGTTGTTAAAGTTCCGCACGCAGAGGCTACCGTGAATGTTACTGTTGTAACTCCTACAGGGTAGTTCCCATTCGCATTGGTCGTTCCATTAAAACTATTGGTAATGGTATAAGTCGAACAAGAAGTGGTAACTGTCGGATTAGGAACTGTCACTGCAGCTGTGCATAAACCCGCGCCTGCCGTGGCTGTTATGTTCGACGCACTGCATGATGCGCTTAATGCTGTTATTTGAATAGCTGGAGATGTAACAGAGCAAGTTCCATTTGAAACAACTACTGTTACCTGATCACCGTTTGCAAGCGATGTATTCGAATAGTTTGAACTATTTGTTCCAACATTGGTTCCATTCACTCTCCATTGGTATGAAAGCGTGCCTGAAAGATTTTGAGCTCCTGCAGTAAATGAACCACATGTTGGATTGGTGAGATAAATGTTATTGAGTGTGCTGTTCTGTTGGTCCATCGCACAGTCAACATAATATGAAGCACTGGCGGGCACAACTGTTGATGTATAGAACAATGTGTTGTTGCGATAGTACTTCACAACGTTATTTTCTATTGCAATCTTGAATACGTCATTTGCAGCATAACTGCCGAACGAGCCCATGTTCGTTCCATTTTCGTAAACGCGGTATGTGCCATCATCTCTGAGTCGCACGGCATAGTCAATTCCATCACGACCATTACCTGCATCGGTAGCACTCATACCGAAATATCTATCTTTATTCGTTTCAGCAACTGTAGCTACAATGTAACCATTGTTTGCAATATCATTCAATGAAAAGGCATTGGTATTGCTGATTCCGGTACTTCCGGGTTTACTCAAATCATCTCCAGATGCACTGATGTTGTTCAACGTTTGCCAGAATGCTTGTTCTGTGGCGTATGTGCAAGAAGTTGCAGAATTCACAGCACTTGCCCAAGCCACTGCTGATGTTCCACTTGCTGTGACAGTTACGGTATGCGAACATGTTGCAGTATTACCGCTTGCATCTGTTACAGTCCATACAACCGTTGTCGTGCCAATGGGATATGTGCCACTCGCATTATTTGTTCCATTAAAGTTGTTCGTAATGCTTGCGACAGAACAGTTATCTGCTGTCACAGGCGCAGGCACAGTCACTGATGCAGTACATGCACCGGATCCTGCAGCTTGAGTAATATTCGATGGACATGTAATGGTTGGAGCAATCAAATCGGTGACGGTCACAGTATGTGAACATGTAGCTGTGTTACCCGATACATCTGTTGCTGTCCAAGTTACTGTGGTTACTCCTACAGGGTAGTTACCACTCGCATTGCTTGTACCGTTGAATGAGTTGGAAAATGTTAGTCCACAATTATCAGTAGCCGTTGGAGAGGCAACTGTTACTGCGGCTGTGCATGATCCCGAACCAACAGTAGCACTGTAATTCGGCGGACAAGTCATTCCGGTTGGTGGTGACATGTCCTGAACATTCACCACTGTTGTACATGTTGCTGTATTGCCATTGGTATCTGTTACTGTCCAAACAACGTTGGTGATTCCTGCAGGATATGTTCCACTTGCATTGCTGGTGCCATTAAATGAATTGGTGATACTCGCAAT
The DNA here is from genome assembly GCA_019694805.1 of Flavobacteriales bacterium. Lineage (GTDB taxonomy): Bacteria > Bacteroidota > Bacteroidia > Flavobacteriales_D > Sanyastnellaceae > JAIBBG01. The sequence continues at coordinate 3,099 of JAIBBG010000008.1, forward strand.
ACCACAGTTGTCTGTTGCAGCCAATGCTCCAACGGTTACTGCAGCAGAACATGCACCTGATGCTGCCGGCGTGGTTACGTTAGCCGGACATGTTGTAATGGTCGGCGGTATCATATCCTGTACAGTTACATTGAAAGAACAATTGGCCGTGCTTTGGCCATTAGTAGCAGAATATGTGATGGTAGTTGTTCCCATAGGAAACGTGCTTCCACTTGCTGGACCGGATGTCCTTGACATCGAACATTCAAATTCAATAATGCCCCATGATAATGTTACCAATGAACGGTCACTCCAGGTGTTATTCATTCTAGCCCAGTGTTCTGCGCTACTTGAGTTATCAGGTTGTCCAGTCGCCCAATTGGTGTAGGATGATGTTTCTCCCGTTACCCATACCCATGTACCTTCATTGGCCTGGTCGGTATATCCAATCCATCCAACACTTGCACCATTGGATTGAAGCCATGCCTGCTCTGCAGCATCATTGATGGTTACCAAATGCGCTCCCTGAGCAATCGCGTTGTTGTTCGCCGTTGTCCAGTTGGTCGTCGAATTGGCTATGAAATAAGTGTGATTGTTGTATGTACCAAGCAATGTGTATCCAGCTAAACTTGTTGGGGCCGGACATGGACCGCATTCATCAGTTGCCGTTGGGTCGGTATATGTCACCGATGCCCCAGTACATCCGGGGCCTGGATTTACAACGATATCCGCGGGACAAGTTATCGTGACCAAGGGGTCGTCTATGTCTATGTTATGTGTGATAGAAAATGGGGAGGCACAGACATTCCACGATGCATTGATCGTAATTACTTCGGTACCCTCCAATGTACCATCAACTGTTGGTGTCACATTGAAATACAAATCCGCAACACCTGATCCAAAACTCAATGACGCCGGACATCCGGTATAGTCAACACCGTTCGTTGCAGTTCCGCTATATGTCATGGTCACAGTGAGGGGCACACTCAAATCACCAGTACGGTGAGCGCGATATTGAACGCTATTACATCCTTCTACAAGACCCTGACCGGCGTTTACAGTTGAAAAACTTACTGCCTGACCAAGTGAAGAAAATCCATCCAACCAAACCCACGAATCCCACACATTATCACCGGCATCTGCCAAAATACACTTCACGTGGTATGTGCTACATGGTGTTACTGTTCCGCGCACCCTGAGATTGGTAGTGATACCATCTGCCTGCACACATTGATTGCCCGTGTTGTTGATGAAATAAGCTGAATTGGCCAAACTGGTACAATTCGCCGGATCACCAAAAACCCCGGCACTTCCCTGATTCACGCTGCCGATAGAAACCGGTGTACCGTCAGGTAGTTGAGCAAAATTGACCGCACTGTTGCTGAAAGGTCCAGCTAGACCAGGACCACTAACCAGAAATGCGAATACGTCATTGTAGTCGCTACAGGTATATTCTAAATATTCTTCAGAACCCCACTGAAACGCAAGCTGCATGGTGTCTGTTTTCGGGACAACATCGAACTCAACGATTACGACATCATACAATGCCAAAGGATCAAGCATCACAAGGTCTGGATCACTGAACGTTACGCCATTATCCCATGATGTACTGCTGGAATTGTTCTGACCAGAAGCCGTGTTACCACGTCCAGTACTCAACAATACTCCATTCGCAATGTTGAGTGGATTACCCGAACCAGCCACATTCGTAAACGACGAAACCTGGTGATCTACACCCTGCGTTACGGTAAAGTTGGTGATGGTTACTCCAGTACCCTGAATGAGACTGGTCATAGTCGCATTCGATGCTGTTTCATTCACTGTCATACCCCCTGAGCACTGCGCTTCCGCAGTTTCAGTGAATACAATACCAGTGAGCAAAGCGGCAAATCCCATGAGGAATTGGGTGCTCTTCTGGAGGCTTTGAATAGAGGTTAACATGAGCTCTCGCATAGCGGTTTTAAAAAATATCAGCCTATGAGGTCGCAAACTCATTTGATTTTCACAGTGAAAATCAGTGAATTAACTGCCTTTTTTGGTTTACAACTATTTTCTAAAGCCAGGTTAGATAGGATGCTTTCAAGCCTTTTTATCGCAACTCTTAAGGCCAAGGTTACCTTTTGCGAGAAAATAACATTCGGCATTCACCTCTTTACCTCTTGTTGAGGCTCCTGCTATTCTCGTCGTTATCTTCGCGCACCTTTTTGAATATGTGCTATGTCTCAGTTGTATAAGGAATATAAAAGTCTCAATCTTCCAGCCATCGCAGATGAAATTCTAGCGTTTTGGGAGAAGGAAAATATTTTCGGAAAATCCGTATCCGAGAGGAATCCAGATAAACCCTTCGTTTTTTATGAAGGTCCTCCAAGTGCGAACGGAATGCCTGGTATTCACCACGTCATGGCCCGTGCCATCAAGGATATTTTTTGCCGCTATCAAACCTTGAAAGGAAAGCAGGTAAAACGCAAAGCAGGCTGGGATACACACGGTCTGCCCATTGAACTTGCCGTTGAAAAAACGCTGGGTATCACCAAAGAGGATATCGGAAAAAAAATTACCGTAGAGGAATACAATCAGGCCTGCAGACGTGAGGTCATGAAGTATACCGATAAATGGGAAGAACTCACACGAATCATGGGGTATTGGGTTGATATGTCAGACCCTTATATCACCTATGACAATAAATACATCGAAAGTGTCTGGTGGCTCTTGCAACAACTATTCAATAAGAACTTGTTGTACAAAGGCTATACGATTCAACCATATTCACCTGCCGCAGGCACTGGACTGAGTTCGCATGAACTCAATCAACCTGGTTGCTATCGGAACGTTAAGGACACCAGCGCTGTCGCTATGTTTAAAGCTGCATCACATGGATTTAAAGTGGATGGTGATGTCTTCTTCCTCGCATGGACCACAACACCATGGACGCTGCCTTCGAATACTGCCTTGGCTGTAGGTAAAAATATTGAGTATGTTTTGGTGAAAACCTTCAACCAATACTCTCATGAAATCTGTCATGTTGTATTGGCTAAGGATCTCGCCGGAAAGTACTTCCCAGACAAAAACTCAGAAATTTCATTCGATGATTATAAGCCTGGTGATAAAGCCATTCCTTTCACCATACTTCAATCCTTCAAGGGTTCAACCCTCGAAGGAATGCGCTACGAACAACTGCTGGCTTTCGCACAACCTGCAGAAGGCGATGCATTTAAAGTAGTCATCGGTGATTTTGTGACCACTGAGGATGGTACTGGTATCGTACACATCGCGCCATCTTTTGGTGCTGATGACTTTCGCGTAGCAAAACAAAATGGAATTGGTTCTCTTACTTTGGTGGATAAACGTGGACGTTTTCTCCCAGAAGTGAATGATGGAACCTTCCTCTATGGTGAAGAATTTGTCAAAGAAGACTATTATACAGAAGCTGAAAAATCGGTAGAACTCGACATCCAGAAACAAAAGTTGGCTGGTTTTATCAAAGACACATCTAAACTTAATTACTTAAGTGTCGATGAAAGAATTTGTCTGAAACTTCAGCACGAAAACAAACTATTCAAGAAAGAAAAATACGAGCACAATTATCCGCACTGTTGGAGAACCGACAAACCCGTTCTCTATTATCCTCTCGATTCATGGTTTATCCGCATTCCTGAAGTCCGCGATAGGATGGTGGAATTGAATAAAACCATCAATTGGAAACCGGAAGCAACGGGTATCGGTCGTTTTGGCAATTGGTTGGAAAATGCTAATGATTGGAACCTTTCAAGATCTCGCTTTTGGGGAATTCCATTGCCCATCTGGAGAACTGAAGATGGTAGCGAAGCCGTGTGCATCGGTAGTGTCGAAGAATTAAAAGTGGCTGTCGATGCAGCAGTGAAGGCCGGTTTCATGTCTAAAAATCCTTTTGCATCATTTAATTCCGGCGATTTCTCCAAAGAAAATTATAACACATTCGACCTGCATAAACCTTATGCTGACGATATCGTCCTGGTTTCTTCTTCTGGTCAAAAAATGTTCAGAGAAAGTGACCTTATCGACGTGTGGTTCGACAGCGGCGCCATGCCTTATGCTCAATTGCATTATCCATTTGAAAACAAGGAATTGGTTGATGGACGTAAAGCTTTTCCAGCTGACTACATCGCTGAAGGTGTAGACCAAACCCGTGGATGGTTCTATACACTTCACGCCATCGCTACCATGTGTTTCGACAGCGTAGCCTATAAAAATGTGATCTCGAACGGACTGGTGTTGGATAAAAACGGTAACAAAATGTCCAAACGTTTGGGCAATGCTGTTGATCCTTTCACCACGATCCCCAAATATGGTCCTGACGCCACGAGATGGTATATGATCACCAATGCACAGCCTTGGGATAACCTCAAATTTGACATCGACGGCATCACTGAGGTTCAACGCAAGTTTTTCGGTACACTATATAATACGTATGGCTTTTTTGCCATCTATGCCAATATCGACGGCTTCAGATATCAAGAAAATCAATCAACCCCTCTGAATCAAAGGTCAGAACTCGACCGTTGGATCATTTCCAAATTGCATAGCCTCATCAAATTGGTGACCTCAGAATTGGATGATTACAATCCAACTCCTGCCGCCAGGGCTATTGAAGCTTTTGTGGATGAACATCTGAGCAACTGGTATGTAAGACTTTCCCGCAAACGATTCTGGCAAGGAGAAATGTCTGCAGATAAAAAGGCTGCCTACGAAACTTTGTTTGAATGCCTTCATGTGGTGGCTCAATTATCTTCTCCTTATGCTCCTTTCTTCAGCGATTGGCTCTACCGAAACCTGACAGATTGTATCAGGACGAACGCATCAGCAGGCACTTCTCCTTTCAAGCATGAGAGCATTCATCTTAGTTTCTTGATGCCAGCACTTGAATCAGCCATCGATATCGAGTTGGAAGAACGAATGGGCTTTGCTCAGGAAATTTCTTCCATGATCCTTTCCATCAGGAAAAAGGAAAATATCCGCGTAAGACAACCATTGCAAACCATTCGCATACCTATTTTAAGTCAAAAAGACAAGGAACGCATTTCGGCAGTGAAGGATATTATCCTCGCAGAAACAAACGTAAAACAGCTCGAATTGGTCAGTGAAGAAGAAGCACACATTGTGAAAAATCTTAAGCTGAACTTCAAAACCCTTGGCGCTAAATGTGGTAAAAACATGAAGGCTGTTCAGGCTTTCGCCGCAGCCAATGGTGAGGCGATGATCAAAGGAATTGAAAGGGAAGGGCGTTTCGTTATCACAGTGGAAGGTGTTGAGATCGAACTTGTACACGAAGATGTGGACATCATTCCTGTGGACATCCCAGGTTGGAAGGTCGCCAATGATGGCGCGCTTACCGTCGCTCTCGATATCCACATCAGCGAAGAACTAAGACAGGAAGGTATCGCCCGCGAGTTCGTCAACCGTATTCAGAACCTCCGTAAAGAAGCGGGTTTTGATGTCACAGACAGAATAAGTGTGAAGATTGAATCAAAGGAGGCGTTCAGACAGGCCGTAATGGCGAATTCAGAATATATTCGCGGCCAAATTCTGGCTGACGACCTTCAAATGGTGGATTCTCTTACCGGAGGAACTACCGTTGAAATTGAAGAAGGTCTTACAACACAGATAGCACTAGCAAAACTTAATTGATCGTCACATGGCAGCAAAAAAAGTAGCCAAAAAGCCGGCACCAAAAAAACCGGTCGCCAAGAAACCTGTGAAAAAGGCTTCGGCACCGAAAAAGACCAAAAAGGCTCCAGCACCTAAACCAAAGGCTAAGGCGGCTAAACCTGCTAAAAAGGTCGCAAAACCAGCGCCTAAAAAGGCAGCCAAACCTGCTAAAAAAGCAGCACCGAAAAAACCGGCTGCTAAACCTGCTGCAGCGAAATCGAAAGGTAAAGCTCAAAAACCCGCAGCCAAAAAGGTAACCAAACCTGTTGCGAAAAAGGCCGCTCCGAAAAAAGTGGTCGCTAAAAAGCCGGCTCCTAAGAAGCCAGCACCAGCTCCAAAATCAAAGAAGCCTGTTGCGAAAAAAGTAGTGGCTAAAAAACCAGCTCCTGCTCCAAAACCACAAGCTAAAAAACCTGTAGCACCTGCCAAACCAGCGGTAGCTCCTAAGCCTCAGCCAAAAGCTGTGGCACCAAAAGTGGAAAAACCAGCTCCTGCACCTGCTCCAAAACCTGTAGCTGTTGCCCCTAAAAAGGAAACTCCAGCTCCAGCACCATCACCTAAACCGCAAACCATCCAGAAATCAACAGTTACAACAGCAGACAAGAAAGACAGTATGACCGAAGTAAGGTATTCAGACAAAGATCTCAAAGAATTCGAACAACTCATTCAGGAAAAACTCAAAACTGCAAAAGCAGATCTGGACGAACTCAGACAATCACTTTCTCATGAAGGTGACAATTCAACGGATGATACTTCTCCAACATTCAAAATGATGGAAGATGGCAGCGAAACCATGAACAGAGAAGAACTCTCTCAACTCGCAGCACGTCAGGAAAAATTCATCCAGAACCTGGAAAATGCACTCTTGCGTATTAAAAATAAAACTTACGGAATCTGCCGGGTAACTGGTAAACTCATTCCGAAAGAACGCCTCATGCTGGTACCTCACGCTACCCTGAGCATTGAAGCGAAAAATATGCAATAAACATTCATGAAATGCTAAAAATGGAGAACGACCCTTTGTACCGTTCTCCATTTTTTATTGTTTAGCCAAACATTTTATCAGCATCCTTGAAAAAAGCAATCATTACCATACTCGTCATTCTCGGCCTTGATCAATGGCTGAAAATCTGGGTGAAAATGAATTTTTACTACGGTGAAAGTCATACCATCATTCCCGGTTGGTTTGATCTTCAATTCGTAGAAAACCCCGGAATGGCATTTGGCTGGATGATACCAGGTGATGGTGGTAAACTCACACTGAGCATCTTCAGATTGATTGTTGTTACCGGCATCAGCTACTATTTGGTAAAACTGATCCGCCAAAAAGCACACTGGGGCTACATCATTTGTGTATCCATGATTGTAGCTGGCGCATTGGGAAACATCATCGACAGTGCTGCATATGGCCTGATGTTCGACAGAGGTTCATCATACGATGCTGAAATCAATGACTACACCATGTATTTCGGAAAAGCTCAACTCAACGGTGAAGGCTATGCCAAACCTCTCATGGGTAACGTGGTCGATATGTTTCATTTCACCAAAAGAATGCCTTGGGGTGATTCTTCTCGGGAAATTTTTCCTCCTATTTTCAATATTGCTGACTCCAGCATCACTGTCGGAATCATACTTATCCTTCTCTTTCAAGGAAAATTTTTCCCTAAAAAACATGAGCCTCACGCAGTGGTGGTGACGGAAACGGTGAGCTATGAAGAAGTAAGGATGAATTCTTCAGATGCAGCACCTTCTTCAAATGAAGAAGAAAATCGTTCAGCATCGACCACTTAATTTAATTTTTCTGGTAAAACATAGTCGTGACGTGTATCACTCCACGATTGGATTTGAACGCCGCTCATCAAAGGCCTTCGTCCCAAATGCCTGAACGTTCAAGTTTCACTTGTTGTTGGAAAAATATGCGCGTTGCAATTTCAAATGATTTGGTATAGTCTGAAACGTAAAAATGGTCTTCCTTGCTGCTTTCTATTTGAAGTAGCCCCTCCTTTTCTAAGATGATGCGAAGCTTGTTGGCAACCACTTCAGCTGAATCGAATATTTTAACCCTGCCTTCAAAATAGGCATCAATTTCTTTTTTGATCAAAGGGTAGTGCGTACACGCAAGAACAAGTCCATCTATATCCCGAAGCATCGGATCTCCAAGATATTCTTTCAGCACAGCATCGGAAATATTGTTGTTGTAAAACCCTTCTTCGATCATTTGTGCCAACAATGGTGTTGCCATCGCTGAAAATTTAAGCTGTGGTTTTCTCCTGGAAAATTTCTCCTGATAAACACCGCTGGCAATCGTTGTTTTGGTGGCAATAATCCCAACATGTTTGACACTTTCATCGGCAATTACTTCTTCTATCATCGGATCGATGACGTTGATCACAGGAATACTTCCCTTGTATTGATCACGCAATTTCTCATACGCTGCAGCAGATGCGGTGTTGCATGCAATGACTATCGCTTTGCAATTCTTTTCTTTCAACAAAAAATCAGTAATGCGCACTGCATAATGTGAAATGAGTTCCCTCGATTTGTCACCATAGGGCACGTGCGCTGTATCTCCGAAATAGATGATGCTTTCCTGTGGAAGTACTTTCTTTATTGCACTGGCTACAGTGAGTCCTCCGATGCCGGAATCAAATATTCCAATGGGTTGAGACATGTCTGATCAGGATGAAAGATATTTTAAACAATGCGCTACAAATTCTGTAGGCGCTTCTGCATGGAGCCAATGACCTGCCTGCGGAATGGTTTCAAATGTAGCGTGTGGTATGCGTTGTTGGATACTACTGATGTCTTCATCTTTCACATAATGGCTTTGGCCACCTCTCAGAAATAGGACATCCGCATCTATTCGGATCTCGGGAACTGCCTTCATGGCTTCTTCGCGTTTTGCAAACAACACAGGAAGATTGAATCTCCAAGCAAGTTTACCTGGCTCTTTCCAATATAAATTTTTCAATAAAAACTGAATCGTTGATTTGTCTTGTACATGCTTGGATAGCCGCTCTTCTGCTTGTTTCCTGCTTTCGCATTGATCAACATCGACTTCAAACAAACCCGCAAAGACTTGATCATGATGAGGTGGATAGGCCTTGATGCCCATATCGGCAACAATCATTTTATGGACTAAAAAGCCATATTGTTGAGCAAACCACAAGATGGTTTTTCCACCCATACTATGGCCAATCAATGAAACATCGCGCAATCCTTCATCGGCAATGAGTTCATATAAGTCCTCCGCCATCAATGAATAATTGAATTCATCGGTATGGGGCGAATGGCCATGATTGCGTTGGTCTACAAGATATACCGTGTGGTGTTCAGCGAAGGTTTTTGCATGGGTTTGCCAATTGTCTGAGCTGCCAAACAACCCATGTAGGATCAACAATGGCGGGCCTTCACCGAGTTTTTTGAAATACAGCTTCACCATTTCAAACAACGTTGATAGAGTTGAACTGTGTTCTCCAATCCAAAATAGAGAGCATCGCTGATTAATGCATGACCAATGGATACTTCCAACAATTCCGGAATCCGTTGAGCAAAAAATGCAAGGTTTTCCAAAGAAAGATCATGGCCTGCATTGACGCCCAATTGCTGTTTTTGTGCTTCTTCACCGGCTCGAATGAAAGGCATGATGGCTGCATCTCTGTCTGTGCTGTAACCACTTGCATAGGACTCTGTGTAGAGTTCGATGCGATCTGTTCCGGTTTGTTTGGCAGCCTTCACCTGTTCAACATCGGCATGGAGAAATATGCTCGTGCGAATACCATGCTGATGAAAATGTTCGATCAGGTTTTTCAGGAAAGTATGATGCTGCACAGCATTCCATCCGGCATTGCTGGTGAGAACATGGGGTGGATCTGGTACAAGGGTAACTTGTTCTGGTTTTACCTCACAGACCATCGAAATAAAATGATCGTCTGGATAGCCTTCAATATTGTATTCCGTCGTAATCACTTTTTTCAAGGCATACACATCATCAAACCGGATGTGTCGCTGATCTGGTCGAGGATGAATGGTAATTCCATCTGCACCAAAACGCTGTATATCCCTTGCAGCTTTCACCACATCTGGCACTTGCCCTCCACGAGCATTCCGCAGTGTGGCTATTTTATTGATGTTAACACTAAGTTTTGTTTTCACCGATGTCATTTGGATGCAAATTAAGTCATGAATGTACTTTGCTCTCTGCGTGGAGCATTTTCAATGTCTTGTCATCTCATCATGGTGTTGTGTATAAGTCGCAGTTCTCTTTTTGCCAATACGTCATGTGATCATGCAACATTTACCCTCGGGAATTGGTATAAGATATAAACTGTTAACACAGGTTGAGATTTGATAGATGTCAGGAGAAGTGGAACGGTTTTTAGCATTGATTTGAAGCTGAATGTAAAACAACGGAGGGAAAAGCAACTTCTGTTTGTAGTAGTTCAGTAAACAATTTAAAAGTTTACCCTAAGTGATTACCTCAAGACAACTCCTGAAATCCGATCTGCCTGTGCTGAGCGCCCAGGATGATCCGATCAATGCCCTGAACCTCATGGACGAGTTCCGTGTTGGCCATCTGCCGGTCATTGAAAACGGTAAATTCCTCGGGCTAATCTCTGAAACTACACTTCTCGGTGTCGAATCCATTCTCCATGATGCGCATGATTTGCAATTGCTGAAGGTGAGTGTACCCGCCAATGATCACATCCTGGATATCCTTAAGGTAGCCGGTCAGCACCATATCAGTGTGATTCCGGTAACAGATCCGGAAAACAATTATATAGGAGCGATCAGACTGGATGATCTCGTCGAGAAAATCTCAGAAATGCAAGGTGTGCACCAGCGTGGCGGTATCATCGTGTTGGAAATGTGGGATAAAGATTACAGCCTGCAGCAGATCGCACGCATCATCGAAGAAAATGATGGAAAAATCCTCAGCACTTCTGTAAGTCCCGGTGAAGACGGCAAAATCGAAGTGAATTTGAAACTCAATCAACCGGATGTAAATGCCATGATCCAGAGTTTTGAACGCTTCGGTTACCATGTCAAAGCTTCTTATCAAGAACAGGAATACACAGAAGATTTACGCAAACGTTACGATGAATTGATGCGCTTTCTCAATATCTGATGTGCTCATTGTCGGTCATCAAGTCGTTACTTTGCCCACCAATTTCTTTTCAAAGTGAAAATTGCCCTGTACGGTAAACGTTTCGACAATGAGTTCATCCCCGGCGTGGAAAAACTCATTGATGCCCTTGTCCGTCGTGGCATAGGTATTACCGTTCATACGGGTTTTCACCAATTCCTCAGTACGAGAGTAACGCTGCCTTCCAATTCCGAAGTTTATAACGACTATACAGATCTCAAAGGTGCTCAATTCCTCATGAGTATCGGCGGCGACGGTACATTGCTTGAAACTGCCAGAATACTGAGAGATAGCAGAATCCCCGTGATGGGAGTGAATACCGGACGACTGGGTTTCTTATCGAATATCGAACTCAGTCAGGTGGAAGAAGCCATCGAAGCAATTGTGAATCGAGATTTCGAACTGGATAGAAGATCACTCATCGAAGTCAAAAGCGAAACATTCTCCTTCGGAGATTTTCCATACGCACTCAATGAAGTGACTTTACTCAATGTTCAGCGAAACAGCATGATCACCGTGCACTGCTACGTGAATGATCAATTCATGTCAACATATTGGGCAGATGGTTTGATCATTGCCACGCCAACTGGATCTACTGCTTATTCATTGAGCTGCGGCGGACCTATCGTGATGCCGGAAAGCAATGGAATCATCCTTACTCCCGTTGCTCCTCACAACCTCAATGTTCGACCATTTGTTATTTCTAATTCAGCAAAAGTTTCCCTGAGCGCAGAAGCCCGTGATCCTGATTTCCTCATCACCCTGGACAGTCGATCTTTTACTGTGCCATGCGGTACGATTGTAGAACTCACGCGTGCTTCTTTTGAATTGAACCTCGTTGCATTCAAAGAACAATCCTTCTTCAAAACCATTCGGAATAAAATGGGTTGGGGACTGGATGCACGCTCTAAAAAGTAATAGCAACTATTTTTCTGATTTTCGTATAAGCCGCTTGTTGCTGATAACTCATGTCTAATCATGTGTCATTACACAATAAATTTGAATCCGTTTCGTAGACCACCCTGTTGAAACTGAACTGGCTGATCATATTGTTGCTTTGCTCCTTACAAGCTTTTTCACAACGTAACAAGTTTGAAAAAAGTAAGGATATCGGACTATTGTTCGGTACCTCGTACTATATCGGAGAAATCAATCCCTACAAACATTTTGGAACAAAACTCAGGCCTGGTGGTGGGATTGCTTTTCGCAATAATTTCAACAGGAGGTGGACCTTCAAAATGGGTTTGACCTATGCCACCGTGGAGGCATGGGATAAAGACAGCGATGATCCTTGGATCAGAAACCGGAATTTGTCTTTCAAAAACCAGGTGATTGAGGGAAGTATGGTTTTCGAATTGAATTTTTTCAATTACCAACTGGGCAACGATCAGTTTCCGGTCAGTCCGTATCTTTTCGGCGGACTCGCTTACTTCAATATGCGACCTATGGCTCAGTACAAGGGAACTTGGTACGAGCTTCAGCCTTTAGGCACGGAAGGACAAGGGACAGAGTACGGCAGCGATAAGTACAAAACCAATTTATTTTCCATTCCATTCGGGGCTGGTATAAAAACCAACCTTTTCGCCGTTTTTGGCCTTAGTCTGGAGTGGGGCGTCCGAAAAACGTTTACTGATTACTTCGATGATATTTCGGGAAAATATCTGGATCCGGGATTGTTAGCAGAACTGAACGGCCCACTGGCTGCCACGCTTTCAGACCGAAGCATTGAAAGGGAATTACCAGGTACCAATGGTGGTAATAATGCCAATTTGATGCGCGGTGACCCGGGACGAAAGGACTATTACTTCTTCTGCATGGCTTCACTCAATATCAGGATCGACAAAAAGGCCACCTCCTGCTGGGAGCATGAATAGCTTTTTTACTTGCTGCCGGGTGTAGGCCTTTGCCGTGAAACGGCTACCTTTGCCGACCAATTTTTGCTGACCAGGATTGCCTTCATTTAGGATGAGCCTTCTCGATTCCATCGATAGAAATAATGTACCCTCACATGTCGCCATTATCATGGACGGCAATGGACGTTGGGCCCAAAGCCAGGGTCGTGAACGTATTTTCGGCCATCTCAATGGAGTAGAGGCTGTAAGAGCTTCGCTCAAAGCAGCCACAGCCTGTGGTGTGAAATATCTCACCCTCTACGCGTTCTCCACAGAAAACTGGAACAGACCGAAAGATGAAGTCGAAGCTCTAATGACTCTGTTGGTGCATACCATCATGAGTGAACTCGATGAATTGGATAAAAATGAAGTGAGGCTGAGCACCATCGGAGATTTTGACAGCCTGCCTGAAAATTGTAAGGTAGAACTTCGCAAAGGCATGGAGCGTACCGCCCACCATTCCAGAATCAACCTCATCCTGGCTTTGAGCTATAGTTCCCGACGTGAAATCACCGAAGCGGTAAGAAAAATGGTTTCCGAAAATATTTCTCCGGAAAAAATTTCCCCAGACCTGATCTCTCAATACCTCGGCACAGCGGGCATTCCTGATCCCGGATTGCTCATTCGAACCAGCGGAGAAATCCGAATCAGTAACTTTTTGCTATGGCAAATCGCCTATGCAGAGCTATACTTTACAGAAACCCTCTGGCCAGATTTCGGAGAAGAAGATTTTTTTGCTGCGATATTGGACTATCAAAACCGGGAAAGAAGATTTGGGCTCACTTCCGCTCAAATTTCTTCCTCTGAACCTTCTTCACATGAAAAAACTAAATCTGGAGGCGCCCTGTAAGCAGTTTATACCATGAATCTAATGTTGAACAAGTTTGCACGGTTTTCATTTTTTGGTCTCATAACGCTCGTGGCGGTCATGATTACCTGCAGAGCCTCCGCTCAGGTAACCATTGGCGAAACTGTGGATTATGCCGCACCATTGACATATCGAATCGCCGGTATTTCCGTCGTAGGCGCAGTTCAAACCGACCCTCAAGCCATCAAACTTTTCAGCGGCCTCCAGGATGGCGATGAAGTCTTGATCCCGGGTGATAAAATTTCTGACGCCATCAGAAAACTGTGGAAACAAAGACTCTTTACAGATATCGGAATCTATGCCGCCGAATTCAGAGGAAATGACGTTTTTCTGGTCATCGAAGTGAAAGAAGCTCCGCGCATGTCAAAATTTGATTTTAAAGGAATCAAAAAATCAGAGGCTGATAATATCCGTGAAAAAGTAGACCTCCGCTCCATGACCATCTGCAATGACAACATGAAGAACAATGCCATTGCTGTGATGAAGGAGTATTTCAGCGATAAGGGATATTTCAACGCGAAAATCACGGCTTCAGAACGCCCTGATAGTGATCCTAAAGTTCAGAATTGTGTGGTCCTCACGTTTAATGTGGATCGCGGCGATCGCGTTAAAATCAAAGAAATTGTTTTCGAAGGCGCCGGTGTCGCGACCGAAAAGAAAAAACTATTGTTCTATGAGAGCCGAAAATCAAAACCTGTTCTCAGTGATGCGGCGATCAAACGCACCATGAAAGAAACAAAGGAAAAACGTTGGTATCGCATCTTCAAATCCAGCAAATTCATCGAAGAAAAATTTGAAGAAGACAAAGAGAAAATCATTGCCCGCTATAACAAAGAAGGATTTAGAAATGCTCGCATCATTAGTGATTCCATTTATGTAATCAGTAGCGAATTGATTGGCATCAAAATGAAAATTGAAGAGGATAGAAGATTCTATTTCCGTGATATCACTTTTGTGGGAAATGCCAAATACACCACCTCAAGGCTGGATAGCATTGTGAATATTGAACCTGGCGAAATCTACAATTCTGCACTTCTGGATGCGAAACTGATGTTCAATCCGCAGGGTCTTGATGTGACTTCTCTCTACTCTGACGATGGATACCTCGGCGTGAATGTGATCCCAGTGGAGACTTTTATTGAACCCGACAGCATTGATGTTGAAGTGAGAATCATGGAAGGAAGCCAATACCGAATCGGTAAAGTGACCATTAGCGGAAATACAAAAACGAACGATCATGTGATTTTCCGTGAAATACGCACAAGACCAGGCGAACTATTCAGCAGATCCGATATCATCAGAACGCAACGTGAACTTGCGGCTCTCGGATATTTCAATCAGGAAGGTTTTGATATACGCACAGTACCACGCCCTGATGAAGGTTTAGTCGATATCGAATATGTATTGGAGGAAAAACCCAATGACCAGATCCAACTTTCTGGTGGTTGGGGTGGTGGACGAGTTATTGGTTCGTTGCAGTTGAGCTTTACCAATTTCTCCATGAGGAATTTCTTCAAAAAGGGTGCATGGAGTCCGTTACCTACTGGTGATGGTCAAAGATTCTCCGTGAGCGCATCATCGAATGGTCTTTATTTCCGATCATGGAATGCTTCATTCACAGAGCCTTGGGTTGGCGGTAAAAAACCAAACTCGCTGACGTTCTCTTTCTCCGATTCGAGACAAACCAATGGCCAAACCAAGAAGCTAAAACAAAAGGATATCGATGGAAGCGCAGATCTTCGCGCAAAAGGTTATAAAGCCGGTGACTTGAATCCTTATTTGCAAGAGCTGAAAGTTATTGGTGGTTCAGTGTCTTTTGGTAAAAGACTTCAAAGACCCGATGACTACTTCCTCCTTTACACAGGTTTGTCCTACCAGCAGTTTCAATTGAAACGATTCACATCATTCTTTGGGAATTTTACCGATGGGGTTTCGAATAACATCTCGTGGGATTGCACACTCACCAGAAGTTCTACTTCCGATCCAATCTATCCAACTTATGGATCGCAAGTAACCTTGACTACCAAGTTTACTCCACCGTACACGCACCTCAGAGAAAAAATTGGCGGTGAAGCGATCGATTATGTGAACATGACCGATCAGGACAAATACAGATATGTAGAATATTACAAAGTGAAGTTCACCGCGCATTGGTATACCGCACTTAATAAACACAAAGAGCGGAAGTTTGTCCTTCATACCAATCTGGGACTCGGCTTCCTCGGTTCCTATAATAGCAAACTCGGGCAATCGCCTTTTGAGCGTTTCTACCTGGGTGGAGTTTATTTAAGTGGTTACCGTCTTGATGGTCGCGAATTCGTGAATTTGCGAGGTTATGACGATTTGAGTTTGACCTTCCCGAGCTCATCTACAGGTTCGCCTGCTATTGTGAAATACAGCATGGAGCTCCGTTATCCTCTTTCTACCAACCCGAGCGCCACAATTTTTGCCATGACTTTTGCCGATGCGGGCAATACATGGTCAGATTTACGTTCTTTCAATCCTTTCAATGTGTATAGATCGGCCGGTGTAGGATTGCGTATCTTCCTCCCGATGTTCGGACTGCTTGGATTTGACTATGGCTGGAGATTGGACGATGTGCCCAGTGTTAACCGCGGTATCATGTCGAAAGGACAATTCCACTTCTCCATAGGGATGAATCTCGGAGAATTGTAATGATCTGCTGTTGCTCGATCCCGCGGGCAACAAGATGAAGGACCAGCGGCCACAACCATTCGCTGATTCGGATTATTTTCGCAGCCACTGAAGTTAACGGGTTAAATTTTTTGATGGAATGAAAAAGACTGTTTTTGCCTTACTGATTGCTACACTTGCTACCACCGCCCTCATGGCGCAAAAATTCGCTTATGTGGATACCAAATATATCCTCAGCCATGTTCCTGAATATCAGGCTGCTCAAGCGGAAGTGAACAAACTGAGCACCCAGTGGCAAAAAGAGATCGAAGCGAAATATGAGACCATTGCTAAACTGGAGGCTGCTCTCCAGGCAGAAAAGATTCTCCTGACCGATGAAATGCGCAAAAAACGCGAGCAGGAAATCGAACAGAAGAAACAAGAGGCCAAGGATATGCAAAAAGCAAAATTTGGTGTGGATGGCGAATTATTCAAGAAACGTGAAGAATTGATCAAACCTATCCAAGACCAGATTTATGAAGCCATCCAGGATGTTGCATCAACTTCTGCGTTGATGGTTGTGTTTGATAAAGCCAACCATAGCAATATGCTTTATACGAATCCAAAACACGATGTGAGCGATAAAGTCCTCAAGAAAATGGGCCTGAAGCCAGGCGAAGTACTCGAGGAAGAAGATGGCGAAGGTGGAGAAGGTGATGAGGATAAAGGAAAGGAGGAAAACCCAGCAGGTGGCAAAGACAAGGGCGGTAAAACTTCTCCAGCTCCGGGCAATAAGGGGACAGAAAGATCACCTTCCAAAGGAAAATAATGGGCTTTGGCATGAAAATTTATAATCCAGAGATAAATCAGAAATTATTCTACCAGAAATGAAAAAAGGAATCATTGTAATCGCGGCAGTATGTCTTTCGGCCGTTGGTGCTTTTGCACAAAAACTCGGTCATATCAACGGACAAAGCCTCGTTGAGCATATGCCGGAATACAAAACAGCTTACGAAGAGCTGAATGCATACAAACAACAATATGAGACAGCATTGCAGGCCATGCAAACTGAATATGAAAAAATGATTCAGGAGTTTGAAGCCGTGAGGGAAACTGCTCCAAAAGTGATCCTCGAAACCAAAGCAAAAGATATTGAAATGAAACGTCAGGGTATTTATGACTTCCAGGAACAAGCCAGCGCTGATGTTTCCAACGAAGAACTCAAGAAAATCGACCCGATCCTGAAAAAGGCCAAGGACGCCATTGAAAAGGTGGGCAAAGCCAACAATTTCACCTATATCTTCGACTCAGGCACAGGAAACCTGCTATACATGGGTGGTGAAGACGTAACCAAACTCGTCTGCACAGAACTCGGAATTCCTGATTATTCCAATGAAGTCAAGCCAACTACAACTGGTGGCAATTGATCCTGAGGATGAAATTAACGTATAAGGGCCGGTTTTCCGGCCCTTTTTTGTGCTTCATACAATGACGTTGATAACCTGTCGTTACGCTTTTGTCTTTGCCCTGTTCTAACTCTAAATTTGCAACCGACAAAATCTGCATTATGGCAAACGAAAAGAAAATACTGGTTCCCTCAGACTTCACACGCGTTAGTGATACCGCTATTGAGCACGCACTGCTCGTGGCAAAAACAATCGGGGCTGATATTTATGTCATTCACATCGTTGAAAACAAGAAGCACATTGCTGAAGCAAGGATGAAACTCGATGCAGTTCGCGATAGAATCATGCGCGAAAACAATGTGATGATTCAAACCATCGCACGCATTGGCAGCATTTTCGAAGACATCGACAAGATGGCGGTTGAATTGGATGCAAGCCTCATCATCATGGGTACGCATGGTATGCGTGGTATGCAATTCCTTACCGGAAGCCGCGCGCTCAAAATTGTTACAGAAAGTTCGGTGCCTTTCATCATCGTTCAAGAGCGTCAAACCAGACCTCATGGTTTCCATAAATTGGTGGTTCCTCTCGATCTTCATAAAGAAACCAAACAGAAACTTAGCCTGGTGGCAGATGTGGCTAAGTACTTCAACTCTAAAGTACACCTTATTTCTCCAGGTGAAACAGATGAGTTCCTCAAAAATCAATTGGAACGAAACATCATTTTTGCTGAAGAACATCTTTCTGATAAAAACATTCCATACGAAGTTGAAATCACTTCCAATAAGTCAGATGGTTTTGTGAAGGATATGCTCAAGTACAGCGCGGGCATTGATGCCGATCTCATCTGCATCATGAATTTTTATGACAATAGCATCATGAGTTTCTTCAGCAGCAACTACGAACAACAAGTCATTACCAATGAGGCACAGATTCCTGTGCTGTGCGTGAATCCTGTGGATACCTACGTCATGGATAAAGCGATATTTTCGATTTGATCTTACAAAAAATATCAACATAAAAAAAGGATGATCACTGATCATCCTTTTTTGTTGTGTTATCCGGAGGCTTCAATGTATGTCCACATGTTTTTCAATGTAACGAATAATCTCTCCGGAAATATCCTTTTGTGTGGCCTTTTCAATGCCTTCTAATCCAGGCGAAGAATTTACCTCCAGAATCAATGGTCCTCTTTCGCTTTGTAACATATCTACCCCGGCAATACCCAATCCCAGTGCTTTTGCAGCTTTGATGGCAGCGATCTCTTCTTGTCTGGAAAGCTTAATCACCTCAGCGGATCCTCCCCGGTGTAAATTCGATCGGAATTCGCCTTCTTTAGCCTGGCGCTTCATCGCACCAACTACTTGCCCGTCTACCACAAACGCACGGATGTCTGCGCCTTTCGCTTCACGAATAAACTCTTGAACAATCACGCGAGCCTTCAGACCATTGAATGCTTCCATGACGCTGATAGCAGCATTGTCGTTTTCAGCGAGAACAACTCCAAGACCCTGAGTTCCCTCCAGGAGTTTGATAACAACCGGAGTGCCTCCCACTTCTTCCAATACTTTTTGAACGTCGCGGGAATAATTGGTAAAAACAGTTTTGGGCAGTCCCAATCCTGCGCGCGATAATATCTGCAAACTGCGCAGCTTATCTCTGGATCTCACCAATGCCTGAGACTCTACCGCACTGAAGACGTGCATCATCTCAAATTGACGAACCACTGCGGTTCCATAAAACGTAACCGATGCCCCGATTCGCGGAATGATGGCATGCACATCCGTTAATTCCTCTCCTTTGAAAAATACTTTGGGCTTCTTTTTTTCAATCACAAGATTACACTTGAGGTGGTCGACTACCCTGACCTGATGGCCGTGCTGCTCTCCAGCCTCTACAAGTCTCTGTGTGCTGTAAAGTTTAGTGTCGCGAGACAGTATGACGATATTCATGATACCTGCTATTGGGGTTGGAAATTACGTTCTGCAGAGGTTAACTGAAAGTGAATTTTTTGAAAAGTATTTGTCGTTGTGAAGCTTTATTCCGGATGATGCCGTGCGTTTCGTAAATGAGATTCAAATGCCCAAAGAATTCTTGCTCTCGTGCAAGTTTCGAGCACACAAGTGTAGTCATGATTACAATGAGCACTTGAAACGAGCAAAGCCTGCCCCGATAAATCGGGATGTGCGAATTCACAGGAATTTTGTATCGGAATAGAAAGGCACTGCATCATCAAGGGTTATTCAAAGATCTGATAACTTGCTTCAATTCCACCCATATCAAGTGCAACGCTTCTGCCATGGATGTATGCACCTTCACACCAAAGTTGGTATTCAGCATTACCCATACTCAAACATTTTTCAAGTGTTCTGGCAAAGGTTTCCGGGTTCAATGGTAAATCCCATCCGGCTTTCTTCTCTTCAAGTCCACGCCAGGGTGTGAGGTCACTGATGATCACAGGGGTGCAATGATTCAACGCCTCGGCTATGGCATGTCCGAAATTTTCTCCCAATGTGGGCATAAACAAAAAATGATATTGTTTCAGTTTTGACGGAATATCCGTTGGCACAATCTCGCCGCGGAAGTGAATACGCACATCACTTGCACTTTCGGCAAGCGCCATGCAAGTTTCGAGGTATTTCTGATTTTGTTGTATGCCATAAAAATCACAACTGATTTCTCCTTTTTGCTTTATGGCTTTCAACGATTGTATGGCTTCCAATATGCCTTTCTCCGGACTGATGCGCGCAATACACACGAGTTTTAGTTCTCCGCTGTTCTTCGCTGGTTTTAGTGTTTTTTCTTTTGGAACATCCGAAAGATTAGGCGCAATCCTGATCTCGCCTGTATTGGGAAAGTGTTTCAGAATGCTGTTTCTTTCATCCTCACTTGTTGCATGCCAAATGATACCACGATAAAGGCCGGTGAGTTTTGCCATCATCAGAAAGATTTTTTTCTTCAGCGGCTTCACAGAAAGAGCTCCGGGTTTAAGCATGCCTCTTGGAGCCAGCACACATCTCGACACGAGACCCATTTGTTTCACCACCCGCAATGGCATCAGCGTAAATCGGGGTGAAAAAAGTGAATTGAAATAAATTTTGTCGAATGGTTGAGCACCGATCACTTCTCGCATGACGTCCTGTGTGATGTGCGCATCTTCCAAATACATCACCTGAACATTGTCTGCGAATTTCACCCAGGTGTTGTAAGGAATACCCGGATAAGGCGTCGAGGTATGATGGTCCTTGTTGCTGGTTACAATATAAAACTGGTGCTGAAGCACATTCACCAAATTGGCCAAGGATCTGATCGGTCCACCTGCTTTGAATCCCGGTAGAAACCAATCGCTGAAAACGAGTATGTTTTTTTTAGTGCGCGTCATGTTGTTTTACCCAATGTCCCAATACAACCAATGGCCAAATCCTTGACCAAGTAATGATCGGATCATTCTGCAGAAATCGATTCCACAATTGTTGCACCGCTGCAGGCTGTATGGCTTCAACCTGGGACAACGATGAAATATTCTCTTCGCAAAACGAACGCAATTCATTTTTCATCCACAACGACCAGGGAAAAGTAAATCCCATTTTTGGTCGATGAATAACATCATGCGGCAATAAACCTTCGAATGAACTTGTAAGCAACTGCTTAGGGGAATGAGGGTATTTTTCCTCATCGCGAATGCCAGTGACATATTCGATCAACCGATGATCGAGAAAGGGTACCCGAACTTCGAGTGCATGTGCCATGCTCATTTGATCAGCATCACGCAACAAGGTGTTTTGCATGTATGTGCCCACTTCGGCCAAACTAACCTTCGACAACATGGGTAAATCCAATTGCTGGATCTGCGCAGCAAGTTTTTCCACGTAGTAATCAGAAATGTCCTGGTTGTTTTTTAAGAGTCCGGCTATAATGGGTGGCGAAAGCACTTGCCGGTTCATCGGATACACATGCGCAAAATCAAGTCGTGGTTGTGATAACAATCCGGACAGTTTTTCTGTGGCTACAGATGTTTTTAATCCAAAAGCCATTCTACCTGCAGACTCCCGAACTACGCGTGGAATTTTGTTGATCCACAGTCGTGATTCAAGGGCTTTCATTCTTTTGAAAATGTCATATCCAGCAAAAACTTCATCTCCTCCAAGACCACTCAGAGCCATTTTCACGCCCTTTTCACGGGTCACTTTGGAAACAACATAGGTATTAGGACCATCGCCACTGGGGTGATCCATGGCAATCAGAGCTTCAGGAACAAGATCAAGGAAGTCTTTCGCCCGAAGTTGAATGCGTGTATGGTCTGTGCGAAATTTCTTCGCAATGACATCACTATATGGACTTTCGTCAAACTCCTTTTCATGAAATGTGATAGAAAAAGTTTTGACAGGTTGCGATGCTATTTCACTCATCAATCCGACGATGATACTTGAGTCAATTCCCCCACTCAGGAATGCACCAAATGGGACATCTGCACGCATACGGATCTCTACCGATGAACGCATGATGTCATGAATGTTTTTGCGAATGGTCGATGCATCATGATCTGCCGAGCTGCGATCTGCATTTTTACCCATTTCCCAAAAACAAATGGTTTCATGCTTGCCATCCTTAAACTTCAAATAATGCCCGGGCATCAACATGTGGATGCCTGTGATTATC
Organism: Flavobacteriales bacterium; assembly: GCA_019694805.1. Classification (GTDB taxonomy): domain Bacteria; phylum Bacteroidota; class Bacteroidia; order Flavobacteriales_D; family Sanyastnellaceae; genus JAIBBG01. The sequence continues at coordinate 25,368 of JAIBBG010000008.1, forward strand.
GTATTCGGCGCATGAACAGTTTGATATCTGAAGTAATCTGATAATGATGCGGGAGAAATTTTGCGTTCGAATTTTCCTGTATTCAAGAGCGCTCTAATCTCTGATGAAAACCATGTGGCTCCATCTTTCTCTCCGTAATAAAGTGGTTTGACTCCGAGCCTATCGCGAACTATGTATAAACACTGCTGTTGATCATCCCACAAAGCGAAAGCAAACATGCCATACAGATGGGTTATGCAATCAATTCCCCATTTCTTATATGCGGCTATGATCACTTCGGTATCACTCTGTGTCTTGAAGTCAAAATCATGTTGGAGTTCTTGCTTGAGTTCGATGTAATTATAAATCTCACCATTAAAAACCATCACGATCTTTTTATCTGATGAAAAAAATGGTTGATTGCCGGCTTCAGATGTATCGATGATGGATAACCTGCGATGTCCTAATCCACAATATTGATTTTGCCAAAATCCAGCAGCATCAGGTCCGCGATGCGCAATACTGTCATTCATCCTTCCGATGATGTGCGAAACATCTTCGTTGTTTTTTATTCCTATGACTCCATTAATGCCACACATCAGTTTTTCCTCCAGGATTCCATAATCTTTTTGATGCCAGTTTCTAAATCTGTAACCGGATTTTTCATCACCATCATCATCTTGGTAATGTCCGGTCGTCTTCGCGTCATATCACCTTCCGGCAAAGGCGGTAAGTGAATGATTTGCGATGTCGATCCTGTTACTTTGATGATGGTTTCTGCCAATTGAAGAATGGTACATTCTTGATCGGAACCGATATTTACTACATCATTGACGTAAAGGTTTTCGCGAAATATCTTTTCACACGCGGTTACATTGTCTTCGATATAACAGAATGTTCTTGTTTGCAAACCATCACCATATACAGTGATATTCTCTCCTTTCATCGCTGCGTGAAGGAAGCGTGAGATGACAAAATCATCACTTTGCATTGGACCATATGTATTGAAAAATCGGAATACGGTAAAATCGAGATTGTATTCGTCTTTGTATGCTCTAAGAAATGCTTCACCGAGATTCTTTACGATAGCATAGGGTAATCTTGAATTCAGTGGTGTGGTATGTTCATTTTGGGGCACCTGCACCGGTTCACCATAGACCTCGGAACTGCTGCTAAAATAGATTCGCTTCACGCCAGTGTTTTTGGAGAGATTCAAAATGTTTTTGATCCCTTCAATATCATTCAACACTTTAACGGGGTTGGCAAGTGTTCTTTGAACGCCAACCAATGCTGCATAGTGAAAGACGTAATCAAATTTCCAAGCGAAAAAAATGCCGGAGATATCATTGAAGTCATTCACATCTCCCTTGATGAAGTGAATGTTTTTATGCGGTGATACCGGTACTTTTTTCATAGATCCCGTCACAAGATTGTCCACCAGAACAATCGTGTCATTCGCATCCGCAGAGATTTTTTCTGCCAACGCTCCCGGGATGAAACCGGCTCCACCGGTGATGAGAATTTTTGCCATATCACATCAGCTTATGTAAACTTTTTGCCCAGGTGTCTGGAGTAATTTTTTTTGCAAGTTCTGTACTCTTGCGACCCATGTCAACCAATTGATGGTGATCTTTCGAAAAGAGTGAGCATAATTTTTCTTTCAAATCCTGAGCATCTCCTGAACGAAACATATATCCATTTTCACCATGCTTCAGAAATGCTTCTGATGCCCCAACATTCGAAGATAAAATCATAGGATAGCCGGCAGCAGCGAATTCATGAACAACCACTCCCCATGGCTCAAAGGTACTGGGCAATATGAATGCATCGCCTGTTTGCATAAGTCCGGCAAGGGCCTCTGGTTGCATAAATCCATGATGGATGATTCCATCTGTTTGTGCGCGTGTCTCCCACAAAGGTCCCGTTCCAGCACAGTGTAATTCCCAATTCTTCGCTTCCGATGGGCGAAGCGAAGCAAACACACGCCATAACTCAGAAATGAATTTCTCTTCTGCATAACGGCCTGTGTACACAAGTCGCTTAATTCCGGTGTCTGGTTTGTTCAGCCGATTTTCTGCAATGATTGAAAATGTGGGAACATCACATGAGTATGCACCGGTGATGATATGGTTCGGACTGAAGCCAAGCTTCTTCGCAAATAGCTCCTGTAAACTGCCTGGAACGAAAGCGTACTCAAACAATGGTTTGATCCGCATTCGACCATACAACGATGACAAATGATGTTTCACACTGCCATTCCACTGGTTGTCAAATCCAAGTAATGCCGGTGCTTGCCGATGTTTCAAAGCTTTCAGGTAGGCTACATCAGACCAACCTCCTGAAAAAATGAAATCGAAGGATGGATCACTGCAAAGTTTCGTCAAATCTTCCTGTCTGAGTTCGTTTCTTTGTAACAGGGTAATGCGCTCGGATAATTTGAAACGGAATGGGGCATCTTTGTGCACAGGATATGCAACCAGCACCGCTTCTGTGTCATACTGATCACACAAATGGTTGAGACATGCCACAAAGTATCCTGCAAGTTCCCTGTACAGGATGAGAATTTTTTTCATATTAGCCTGCTGCAATTTACAGAATGAGTATGACGATTCAAAAATATGAAGATTGGATGCGCCCTCAGGTCATCGAACTTTTCAATATGGAATATGGCATTCCAATCGATGAATTCGATCGATTGTTCGGCGATTTCTATGAACATCCGTTTCAAAAGGAACAATGCATCCGCATTGTGTCGGTGGATGGTAAAAAGGTGGCTGGATTTCAGTCGTTTTTTTATTGGCCTGTGATGGTCAATGGCCAATTGGTGAAGGCATATCAAAGCGGCAATTCACTTGTACACCCGGATTTTCGCGGGCAACGTCTCTTTGCCAGAATGCTTAATTATATCCACGAACCGGAAAGTGGTTTCCAGTGTGATCTTTTAATTGGTTTCCCGGTAGAGGCTTCATACAATAGTTTCATTAGAAATGGTTGGTATAATCCTTTCAACTTGCAGTGGTACATTAAACCATTGAATCCGATTCTTTCTATGCTATCGAATCCTGAAAAGCAATTGGAAAAAAAATGGAACAACAGAATGAAAGCTGATTTTCAGTTTGATCCGAAAATCGCTGCAGTAGCGCAACAAGGAGCATTCGATGATTATCGTTTCAATTATGAAAAGGGCGATTTTTATCGTTTTACATTTGAAGAGAATGGGCTGAAGGCATTCTTTGAGTTAAAAGCACAACGCAGGAAAAAGGTTATTCGTGAATTGGTGATCGGAAAATTTCTTTCCTCGCATCTTGATGTACCCTTCATACAAAGGGCCTTTGATGGGTTGATCAAAGCAGTACGGAAATCATCGAATTTCACCATGATTTCTTGCGCCATCAATCCAGACTCTCCGGAATTGAAACAGGCAATGACACATTGCGGATTTAAACCGATAGATCGAAAAATTTACTTCATCGCGAAAGGACCGGTTGCTGATCAGATCAAAGATTGGAGCCATTGGTGGATCTACAGAAGCGATATAGATACTTGGTGATGGGAAGACTTGCTGATCTCTACAAAAGTTTCGTTGGCCATTTGGAGTATTCACTCGGTGGTTGGAATTATCCTGCCGATGAAATGATCGTGTTGTGCATGCACAGTACTCCGGCGGATAGAATGAAGGAGTTTGAAAGAATCACTGAGCTGATCACAAAACACTTCAAACCGATACACCCATCGCAATTGAATGCCTATTTCAACGGTGAAATGAAGGAGGGACCTTATGTCTTGTTCACTTTTGATGATGGATTAAAAAACAACCTTCACGTAGCGAGTTACCTCGCAAATCGTGGTATAGGCGCGTACTTTTTTCTGGTGCCTGATTTTATATCGAGCACTGAACCTATGACGTATTACCGAAAAAATATCCGGCAGATCATTGATGCTTCCTTAGATAAACTTGAAGAGGATTTTTCGTGTATGAACAAGGAAGAGGTCGCGTCGCTCATGCACCATGGACATATGATCGGCTCTCATACCATGTCGCATTTATTGAGGGCCAGCTCTTCCAATGCTGATGTTGTGCGCGAAGTATCAGAAAGTCAAAAGTTATTGTCCAGTTGGTTTCAAATGAATGTGCCTGCGTTTTGTTCTGTGATTCAAACAACTTTATCGATCAATGCACGGGCTAAGTCTGAAATTCAAAATCAATACACATTTCATTTTACCACATATCCCGGTTTGAATGGCACGGAAAAAAATCCTCAATTGATCTTCAGAAGAAATATTGAAGTGAATTGGGGTTCAGGAAAAATCAAGTATGCGCTGGGGAAATGGGACCTTCGTCGGTGGAAGGCTCAGATAGCTGCTTTTCGCGAGCTGCGATAGACTCTGCTTCAAGTTTTTCTACCTTCAGGTTGTTGTTGTAAATCTTGAGGTAATAGAACATCCAAAGGAAAAGCGGAAATCCATTCAAGAAATAGTGTCCCTGACGGATGAGCTGTATGATGATGATCAAAGCAATACCATTCGACATCACCCAGATTTCATCATCCGCCGCGCGAGGTTTAAATATCCAACAACGCACCAAAAGCGAAATCATGATCAGAATACCATATAAACCAGTTTCTGACATCAATCTCAAAAACATGGAATTCGCATCCATCTTGTTGAAGTCGATTTGAACTGCTCCTTCAATATTGGTCAGGGTGTATTTATCAAATGCAATGGGGTGAGACCCAAGTCCTGTGCCCATCAATGGATGGGCTTTGAAATTCTCCCAAGCGATGTGAGAATTGTTGTACAATACGAAACTACTACCATGAATGTCATAGGAATAAATGTTTTCAGTGGTGTAGATTTCAATGGTACCATCCCATCGGTCGCGGAACTCAGGTACGTTTTTGTAGGAATAGTCAGTGATGACAATCAACAACGGTACGAATATGAGTGAGTACTTCACAAATCCAAGATTCAACAGAAGGAGAACAATGGTCAGGAAGATACCCAGGATACCCAAGCTGGAAAACGAAAGAGGATAGATCAGCATGATGATGATACTCTGCTGTTTCGTAATAAAGAATGCTTTTCGCTGCATCACATTATGCACGGCCACAAAAAAGGCAGGCGCAATGACAGCCGCGAAATATGCCGGCTCAGAAAGGACTGAACTCATGCGAACCCCAAGACCTCCGGGACTCGGATTCCACTTGTTGAATATCCAGAGGAAGTTATAACCCGGCTTGAATCCAACCGTAAATGAAACGAGCTGAAACGCACCAATAAGCGTGACGATATAAGCCGATTTCATGTAATACTTGAAGATGAGCTTCAGGTCGAAATCAAATGCCTGTATCACATAGTGATAGAACATGGTAGAGGCAAAGAAGCCGATGAAAATTTTGAAAAACTGATCAAATGTGTTGTCACCGATCAGACTATACATCACTCCTGAAATGAACAATGGAAGAAACACGAGCACCGGCCACTTCGGAATACCGTATCGAACGAAAAAAGCAGGAAAGTACAAGGCGAAAATCAGGTAGGCGAGATAGAACTCAAAAGGTACCTTGAAGAATACATACGAAAACGCATATAGACTGGCGAATATGGCAAATACTGTGATTCTTTGAAACATGCTCAGTTCTCTCTTGCGTCATCACCGCTGATTACAGTGGTGAATTTTCGTTTACGTAATATAAATTTCTTTTCAAAATAGTAATAACTCAAAGCTGATACAGCAATGGTCAGTGGTATGCTCAGGGCATATAACAATAGACTTTGCCATCCTTCCAAACGTTCAGGAAAATGAAAGATTTTGTCCAAAACATGAAAGGAAAATGTGATGCATATCAAATGGTACATGTAGATTCCATAGGAAATGCGACCCAGAAAATCAAAGACCCGGTTGCGCAGTTTCAATATGGAGTTCTCATTGGCGGCTACGTTCATGATGATGATCAAAAATGGCACGCTGAACAACAAATATAGGCCATTGTAAAGTGACTTGGGGGTGAAGAGAACAATGGAGGGAATACTAAGCAGGGTGAGAATTTGAATGGGTTTCGAATAGATCAAGCGAAGCCAAACCTTTCGTTGATCAAATATCAAACAGGCACCAATCCCGCCCATGGCCATGGCTTCGAATTTCAACGTTCCAATGAATCTCTTGAGCGTCTCTACCGGCGATGATATCATCAAATCCGGATCAAGTTTGGGTATTTTGAAAATGTGATTGATGGCAAAATAAACGGATAGCTTTACGACCAACACGACCACAAGGAAATAAATGATGGTTCGCATGGGTTTTTTTGAAAACTTCAGCAACACAGGCCAAAACAAATAGAATTGCTCTTCAACGCCGATACTCCATAGCTGACCTATGTTCGGTGCGCCTTCCATCACGGTGGCAAATGATAAATTGGGCAGCATGAATAGGTGTCCAATGACGTTGATCGCAAAATGTTTGAATAGATCTATTTCCTGCGACTTGATGTCGAACATGGCCAAATGGGGTAAAACAAAAAGCCCTAGAACGACAATCAAATAATACAACGGCCAAATCCTCAGAATACGGCGGATATAGAACTTCTTGATCGATACTGTTGAGCTTACGCGACGTTCTTCCAACAACAAGTACGTGATGAGGAAACCACTGAGAACAAAGAAGAATATTACACCCATGTATCCGCCTTGCGTCACAAACGGACTGATCCAGTGAATCGGCGCAAGGTCGCCATCGCGAAAAATGGATTGCCAGGCGTTGCCTTGAATCCAGTAATCGGTTTTGAGCCAATAGATATCACCGTGAAAGAGAATTTTTTTCGTGAATTCAACATGCGTTACCAGCACAGCAAATGCAGCGAAAAACCTCAAGGCATTCAACCCGGGAAAGTAAGTCTTAGAAATGTTCGTTTGCTCAGACACAGGGCCGCGAAGTTACGAATTCGGCTGTATGCGCTGTGAAATTCTCAATGCGGTAAGTGCTCCGATTTTTTCCCAGGTAAACTCTCTGATCTGACGAAGACTGGCTTCTTGCTTCGTACGTAGCGAGGCATCATCCATTTTTGAAATGTGAAGGATTTGTTCTTCCAGTGACTTTATATCGCCAGGCAGGACAAACCAACCGTTTTCTGATGTCACTACCGAAGCAACGGCGCCTACATCCGTGCCCAATACGGCAAGCCCTCTGGCCATGCCTTCCATGATCACATTCGGCATGCCTTCTGAATGTGAGGGGGTCACCAGTACACCACAACGATCCAGAATTTTTTTGATTTCATTTTTGTCAGAAATGGAACCGTGATACGTAACCTGATCTGATTTGATTTTCGCAGATGGTGGTATGGGGCCGATAAAATGGAAATGAAATTTAGTTTGTCCCGCAAGATGGCTGATGGCAGCATTGATTTCTTCTATGCCTTTTCTTCGCTCATATCGTCCTATAAAAACAAAGTCACGATTTACGCGCTCAGGAAGTCGATCTGCAATCCAGGTTTGATCAATTCCTGTCGGTATCTCTATGATAGCATCACGAACGATTTGAAGATCTCGGAGTAATTGGGTGATCTTACCTCCATATGAGAAAATATAATCTGCATGATAATTATTCCATTTTGTTGGTCCTGAAAGCATCCAGTTGTGAATCCTCATTTTGAAATTGGCCGGCTTCTGAAACATCTCATAACCATGAAATTTCAAACCAATTTTCGGAAGTTTTTTGCCCTTCGATTTCTGCTCCATGAAATACCATGCAGTAAATCCTTTGGCATAGATGAAGTCAAATTCATTCAACCTGTCTTTCAACTTGTCGTAAATCTGCCGCGAATAGATATACGATTCTTTGAGGTAATGGCCGGGATACCAAGCTGGTGCTGGAAATTTCATGCCGATCACCTCCATGTTTTTCATAGCTTCTGCGCCAAACACATGGAGTAGTTCTTCCTGATCTGGAACTTTGGCCGATGATGCCACACAATGTACAAGCGTGACCTGATGTCCCAACAATGCCAATTGCTGTGCAAGACTGAAAGAATGTTTCTGCATACCACCAATGACAAATGGCTGAATTCCGTCAGTAAGAATCAATAACCTCATTTCATCGCCTCCAATATCTTGTCACTTACATGTTGCCATGTATGATGTTGTTTTACTTGATTACAAAAGTGTTGCGCCATCGCTTTGGTGGATGACATATCTTCAGTCATAAAGGTGAGTGCATCAACCAGTGCGGATTCATCATCCGGTATCAACAAGCCATCTTCACCGTGCTTCATCACGTCACGAACAGGAACAACATCTGGAGCAATGATGCCTTTGTTCATCACACCGTACTCAAATATTTTCACTGGCGAACCATACCAATTACTGCGAGCCATCACCGTGATGTCCATAGCTTCAATGTAGTCGTAAACTTCGCGGTGCGGTACATTTCCAGTGAACAAGACCATATGCTCTAATCCTGATTGTTTGACGGTTGTTTTCAATTGTCCCAGAATTTCACCATCACCTACAATAAGCAAACGAAGATTATTCTGACCTTTTTTCACCAATGTTGAAAATGCAGAAATCAATAAGTCTACTCCGTGATATGGAAAAATGGATCCAACAAATCCAACAACAAGATCCTGTGCACCAGCATTCAGCTTTTTTCGAATGGCCGCTACTTTCTCGGATTGAATGTGAATATTCGCTGGATTTACCGCATTAGGTGTTACAATGATTTTATTTTCTGATCCTTTCACACGATCAGTGAGATATTGTTTCAATGCCGTTGAAACAACGAATGTTTTACGTGTTGCTTCTACCTGCGATTTTTCATTCAATTCGGATCTGCGATGAAAAATACTCGTACCATTCATCTCACTTTTTTCTTCAGGATAGGGAGCGTTGATCTCGCAGAAATAAGGAGTATTCGTGCTTTGAGCTGCTCTGTATCCTGCACCCATGAGATAATAGGCACGTTCATAAATGACGTCTGGTTTTTCTTTCGCAATAAGCGCTTCCAACTGTTGCTGCAATTGACGATCGAGCCGCAAGAGGGAGTAATCTTTCAAACTCTGCCAGATATATTCTGGAATGAATTTTTTCCAGGCTCTTTGCTTAATTTGTATAGCTTGATTTCCTTCAATGTGCTCACCTCCGGCGATGAATCTGATCACTTCATGTCCGCTGTTTTCAAATCCACGTATCACTTCCCTGATATGCGTACCTGGACCACTTGGCGCTGCCATGTTCACATGCGGATGCGGACTGAAGTAAAGTATTTTCAAACGAAGAATTTTTTGAGTTGTGTTGTTACTGCCGGTAAGCTGTATTGCTCAATAGGAAATGAAGAATCGAATGACGAACTTCCATGCCTGATTGCATCGATGATTTCTGCAAGGTTACTGCCTTCACGGTTCAGGATGTAGCCGAGATGATTGTCGCGCACAAATTTCGTCACTTCTCCTTCTTCACTAATCACAATGAATGGTTTGCGACACGCCATGATCTCGAAAAACTTGGTGGTTCTGTCGTCTTTCTTATGAACTGGCAAAATGATGAGTGAAGCATCCGCATCAGACAATTCTTGAAAAATCTTCTTGCCAATGCCTGCCATGATTTTCACACAAGATAAATCGCTCAATGTCCTGTCTTCATGCTTATTTGTAAATATGCGAAGGTCAATGCTTTCAAATGTCGCTAAATCTTGTTCGCGTATTTTTTGAAGTGCACGACTTAACAATTGCAATTCTCTATGAATACCTGTGTAAAGATCTCCGCCATACACAATGCGTATTCCAGATGTTTTTTTATTCTCCAACCGAACAATGTCCGAAGGATCATAACAATGAGTGACAACTTCAAACTGTGGTTGTGGCCCGCCTTGTTGGGATGAATACTCGTGCAATTCTTCTGTGAGATATTGGTAAGGCGTAATCACTACATCAGCATGTTGAAGTATATGGGTTTGTTTCCGTTCTTCTTCCTTGCGTCTTGAACCATCCAATCCTGGCATACCATAGTTTCGAGCGTTCAACCAGGGATCGCGATAATCTATAATCAAACGAAGGTCTTGGTGTTTTTCCTTGAGTGTGGCTACATCATACAGCATCCTCCATGGTGCACCTGTTGCGCAAATATTCTTTATTTTTTCTTCTGATATCAGTGTAGTTGCTAGGTCACATAGTCGTTGACCCCAACCTATGGAAATATCATAAATCGTCCCTTTCTCAGATCGTTCCAATTTTCTTCTGTACCACCTGTACATGATCCTCGACCAGATGTCTTTTTTGGGATGAGAAAACAAAACGGGATATGCTCTTGGCAACGAATGAACGATGATGTTCGGATGTTTTACATCTTCGGACCAATAAGATTGATCTTCTCCGAATACTGCATCTGCCTTAATCACATGCACAATATATCCATCCATGGCAAGCTGGCGTGCAAACTTTGCCCATCGTCTGCCTCCGATTCCACTATTGGGCGGAAAATCGTAGTTGAAGATCAATATTTTTTTTCCGGATGCCATCGTACGGATCATGGCTCAGGATAATGCACTGCCCTGAACGGTTCTAATTTGGTTTGTCTGAAAAAATAGTCGACAGGTTGTGCGCTGTATTCACTTATCAATTGCGACATGCCTTCATAGGTTCGAAAACAAATATTGTTCAGTGGACTCGCATTCATCGGGAATTCACTGATCGCCATATTGCCTATCAAAGTTTTATATCCACAATAAAGTCTTTCATAGAGAATGGTACTGAAAGCGGCTACAGCCATATCGGTTTTGTCAAAATTTTGTGTGGTGCCCCCGGTGAATTGCGCTATTTCAAATTTGTCGTGGCCTACCGCATTGCGATAGAAGGTGCGCATTTGTTCCGCCACATCTGGTCGCATTTCTCGTGGGTGTGGGAATACAATGAGACGAATGTGAGGATGTTCATTCACATATCTACCGAGATATTTCAGTATGGTTTCTTCCGCTTCTCCGATTCTTCCCCCATAAGCAGAGTGTTTTTCAATCCTGCGCAACCACTCACCGTGTGAATAGAAGCCTATTGTAGATGGTTCAGCTTGTGGAGGAGTGTTTTTGTATTTGGGGTAATACTGATAAGCTCTTTCTGGCGGCCAGGCCAGGGTTTGCTTGACCCGAAACGAATCTCGAAATTTTTGATATTCCTCCAAATGGTATGGAGTGCTGAACACGACTTCATCGGCTAAGAGAATTTTATGATGCGTAGCCAATGGTCCTGATGATGGCACTTTCACCATGTTAATCCCTGCTTCCTGAAAAACCACATACATGAAATTGCTATCAATTTCATAAGGGACGAAGTCGTATACCTTTTGTATATTGTTCTTCCGAATGTAATGCAATACATAAGCGATCTCTGCTACCTCCGCAATACTCAAAGCCACACCTTGGCGATATGGGCTGAACATTGCACGAAATGATTGGGAAATAGCAAAGGGTAAAAAATGTACCAACAATTGCAAACGCGATACACCATCAAACGTCATGACATCTTTGGCCACATAACTATGCAGATTGGCTTTACCTGATCTTCTGATGTATTCAGTAACGCGGTCTTGAATGGCAATGGTTCCACTGATAAGCAGTTCATTGGCTTTCGGATCAAAGCACTTGATACCTTGATGGCTTCTGAAAATTCTTCTGAGAACTCGAATGATAATTCTGAATCCAAGGAGTATATCCTTGCGATCAGATTCAAGTAAGCGATAACTCAGGTATTCGAATAGACATGTTGCTGCAAGATAGTCATTGGTGTTCTTCGCGCCGGATGTCCATGCACCCCTGACGCGATAGTATGAACTTATGACTTGCTTCAGCTCATTTGTCATAACCCAACACTTTGCGGATTCGTTCGAATTCGAATGCTGTGTTTTTGATCTCCGCTAAATCCTGCATGTCCATACTTCCCAAATGCGCTTTCTCAGTTTCATACTGAAATGACTTGCGAAGAGTAAAGTGTTTTTCGAGGTATTTTGCTCCATGCGCCGCAGCAAACAATGCTCCGGCATTACCCAATGTATGATCGCTGATACCATGGAAGATAGACTTGCCAAAATCCGGCATGCTGAATTCATCTACGCGAGTCGGATATTTCACTACACAATAAAGATAAATGGCGTGATCATGTTTTTCAATTTCATCAGGATTGGTATCGGATGGAATGCTCACAAAAGTTGGTTTTTTGTGACTCATGATGGCTGCTGTGAGCTCTGGGAATTCTTTGTGCATCCTGGCGGCCACCTTCAAATAAGGGAGATCCAACTCAAGACACCAATCCAATCTCTCCATGGTAAATGGAGTCGCAAAAAGTGGAATGCCTATGGTGTTGGCATAATCACGCAGTCTCTTCAGTCCATCTTTGTTAAGCTCCAGATAAGCACGTTCAGCACCGAACTGGGTAGCTGTGTAAAGCTGCACCTTGATGGCATCTGCGCCAGCCATCTTGCTTTGAAGTATCATTTGCTCCGCAACAGCCAGACTGCCGCCATGCTGTGGGAATATTTCCGAGATTACGAACATAGAATAAGGATTTTTAGGCTGGCAAAAGTAGGCAAGCACCAGCTTACAGGACTATCTTTGGCCACCTTAATTGTAACCAGACTGATATGTCACAGGATATCAAAATCAAAACCCTGGCTTCTGAAAAAGAACTGACAGGTAGAGCGAAGGCCGCTTCAGCATTGAGAAATTGCCCCATACCTGACAATGAAATTGTAGCTAACGCAGGCCTTTTTCTCAAAAGACAGGAATTAACCAAACACCTCTTTTTTGCAGATCTCTACCAGAAACATATCCTGAATTGTCATGGTGTCATGATGGAATTTGGTGTGCGTTGGGGACAAAATCTCGTGACCCTGAGCAATCTGCGCGGAATTCTTGAACCATTCAATCATAACCGTAAACTCATCGGCTTTGACACCTTTGAAGGTTTTCCGGTACTCTCTAAAAAGGATGGCGCTCATGAAATCATTGCTTCCGGTTCTCTCTCAGTCACCGAAGGTTATGAAAATTATCTCGGCGATCTCATCGATTTCCATGAAGGCGAAAGTCCACTGGCTCACATCAAAAAAACCTCTCTTCGAAAAGGTAATGCTATCGTTGAGCTCGAAAAATACTTGAGCGAACATCCAGAAACCATCATCGCTTTTGCATGGTTCGATATGACCCTTTACGAACCAACGTACAAATGCCTTGAATTGATCAAACCATATATCACCAAAGGAACCGTCATCGGTTTTGATGAATTGAACGATGTGGAATTCCCAGGTGAAACAGTGGCTGTGCGTGAAGCGCTGGGTTTGAAAAATGTTCGTATTGAACGAAACAGATTCAGCGGTGCTCAATCTTATGTCGTGATCGAATAAAATCCTCACCAGGAATTGGAAAACGCTTCACCTCAATTTCAGGAAAAAGTTGGCAGTTGCAATTTTTGCGGCGCTACAGACGCAAAATTGTTGCACCACTATCCTGCAGGATTTTATAGTCATAAGGGTTATGTGACTTACCCATGGGATGGCCGACAACATGTTGAACTCACACTCGTTAAATGCAGGAAGTGTGGATTGGTATACCAAGACCCTCGATTCAAAGCGGAACATCTTGGATTGCTCTATACGGATGGAGTGGAGAAAAATATTGATCTGGAAAAGGCAGTGAAGAACCACAAGTTCGGTCCCCTGATTCAATTGATCAAAGACAATTGCCATTTCAGCGCTGATACCCGACCCATATCTCTTGACATTGGTACTCGTTACGGATTGCTGCCTGAAGTTTTGCGGAGAAATGGATATGACTCTCACGGTATTGAATTTAATCCGCTTTGTGTTGAAGCAGCGCGTTTAAGTGGATTCAAAAATGTGCATCATGGCACCATCGATAACCTCGATGAAGTGATGCAAAAGGCAGAGATTAAACGAATTCAACTCGTCACCATGACTGATGTGATCGAACATCTGCTCGATCCACTGGGTGATCTTACCAAACTTTCAAACTACCAGAAGAAGGGCGATTTCATGGTGATTCAAACCGTAGACATCGGTTCGGTGGGCTACAAAATTTTCAGGTCTTGGTGGTATCACATTCATGCGCAGCATACTTATTATTTTGATGAAAAAACCATGAAGGCGTATTTCGCCAAAATTGGTTATGAGATTGACGCTGTGCTGAAAGTGGGTAAAATGAACAATCTCACCATTCTTCCGGGGGTGTACAAGAAATTCCTGCAACACAAAAAACAACGCAATTCTTTAAACGCTCTTGCGGATGATCAGGAACAAAAGGTATGGTTTGCTGAAACCCGCCCAACTCTTTTCGATATATTCACTGTTGTTGCCAGGAAGCTCTGATCACCATGCGAATCAGCGGTCTTGATTTCGTTCGCGGTATTGCTGTTATTCTCGTCATTTTCCGTCATGGAACCTATGACTGTTTCTTGCAACATATCGGATGGTCTGGAGTGGATCTTTTTTTCGTCCTGAGCGGATATCTTATCGCCACATTGGTCATCCGTGAATTTCTCGATACCGGTCATTTCTTACCCGGACGATTCTTCATCAGAAGAGGTTTTAAAATATATCCCGCATTTTATTGCTACCTCATCGTTGCCCTCATCACCAATTTTTTGGTGCATCAACTCACGTTTTCTTCTTCACAAATTCTCGCTGAAGTTTTTTTTATCCAAAGTTATTTTCCGCACATATGGACGCACACATGGTCTCTTGCTGTGGAAGAACAATTTTATATCGTTATAGCTTTATTATGTCTCGCCATCCGATATTGGAATCCGCGCCTGGTCAAGAAAAACATTTGGGCCATTTCAGGTGTATTGATGTTCATTCTGGGTATGCGAATCATCATTTGTTATCCGCACCGATTCGATGATGAATTTACTTTCATGTATACTCACCTGCGTGTCGATGGTATCGTCGTCGGTGTGCTCGTGGCCTACCTTGTGCGTTTTACCCATATCAAAAATTGGGTGATGCCCTATCTTTTGTTGTGGCTAATTGCCGCAGGAATACTCATGATTCCATTGGTTTTCACCAAGACCGGTGGCTTTATCATGAATACTTTCGGTCTCACATGTCTCAATCTGGCTTTCGGAATTTTGGTGTTGATCGGCTCACAGTGGACTTTAAAAAATGACGCTTCCAAATGGATTCGAATTCCTGTGAATATGGCTTCCTTCATTGGTGTTCACTCTTACTCCATTTACCTCTGGCATCTCTTGGTATTGCAAGAGCTCTACAGATTTGGAATGAGTGGACTGACTTATTTTGTGGTTTACTTTATCTGTGCAATTGGAATGGGTGTATCTGCTTCTTATATCATTGAATATCCATTTCTGAAATGGCGGGATAAACTTTTTCCCACTTACAACGCGCAACAGATCAAAGGATAGACTCGAGTTGTTGTAGATCTGCTTCTGTATGAACATCGATGTTGGGCGCTACCACAAAGCCACAATGTGCACTGAGAAATTCATTGAATAGTGCATGATGCCTTACAATCCGGAATGCTGCATTTTGAACTCCATTTGCGTCTGTACTCATCACTTCCCAGAGTTTATGATCGAGCATCAATCGAATGCCATCATCTATTTGCTTCGCAGTAATCTGTGGAGAATTGGCTTGAGCAACTACAATAATATCATCCCTATCAAATGCTCCGGCTGCTGCATCTTGCACCGCTTGTCTGATGGCAATGATTTTGGGTGTATGATCATCGGCCAACTGCACAGGGCGCTTCAATGATTTAGCACCATACCTGTTGCCGGTTTCTAAAATTTCATCATCATCTGAACTGACAAAAATATCGGTGATAAACTCGGATTGACGACATGCTTCAATGGTGTAGGCCATCAATGGTTTACCTCTGAATGGGTAAATATTTTTTTTCGGAAGTCGCTTTGAACCGCCTCTCGCCGGTATGATGGCTACAATTCTCATAAATGATTCAACATGTCGTTTACTATCACCTCTGCACCGTTGGTTGCAATGTCATGATCACGCATCATGTCTTTGATATGCCCATATTCGTGCTTGAGAAATGACGGTAGAAATTTACCCAGATTCCGCTCAAATGTGGCAATGGAAATGAAAGAACCTAAATGTTGTTTCTTCAATAACAAAATGTTTTCATTCATCTCAGGATTCATAGCTTCACCAATCAATAACATAGGTGTACGCAATCCAACACATTCTGAAATCGTGTTGAAACCGGCACGCCCAATCACCAGATCCATGTCCGCGACATAGTCTACCATCAAATCTGTGGAAGGTATAGTGCGCACATTCTTTTGATCGGTCTCGAATTTATCCGAAACGAAAAAGAGAAAATCATCTAACGATTTTACACTGTGCAAAGCCTGCTTAATTGACTCACTCAAAACTCCTGCACCACTGTCCATGATTAAAACTTTGAACTTGTCTTTGTGATTGCTCACCTTGTGTTCAATTTTATGATGTAGAATCAAGGGTACTTCTAATGCTTTGCCCTGATAGTGGTGTATGATCTCCTCTGGTGTAAAAGGAGGGAAGTAAAGCCTTGTCGCCTTGCTCGCCAATTGCATGAAGTGGTTGATTACATTGGTATGTATCGGTGGAGGATAAAGTTTGGAAAAAAACCAATCCCATGTAAAATGCGCCACACCAAAACATGGCTTGTTATTCAAACGAGCAATTTCAAAGGCTTCATATACAAAATCTGAAAGTGCAAAATCATATTGAAAATGATCTTGCTCTTCGGAGATATAGCTGGACGAAGTCTGGATATAATCCTGATACCTTTCTTTTATTTTTTGAAGATCGGGTGAACCATTGGACTTTTTATCCCATTGGATGTTGTTGAATTTTTCAATCAACTCGGCTCCCGGAATAAACCGCCCTGCCGCTGCAATCTGCATTTTGGTCTGAACAGTGAGACTGGTGCCAGGAAGTTTTTCCAATAATGCCTTAATCACCGCACGCTGTCGCACGATGTGACCAAATCCTTCATCAGAGAGATAAACTTTACAGCGCAAATCTTTTTTCAACAGTCAGTATCGTTAGGAGTGTGCAAATCTAATCGCGTCAATTCAAATTACCTTGGCGAATCACTGATTATTGCCAATCCAAAATCCCATTTCTCAGATTGTAAAGGTTTTGATATCCGTGTTCACGCATCAGA
This sequence comes from Flavobacteriales bacterium, assembly GCA_019694805.1. Lineage (GTDB taxonomy): Bacteria > Bacteroidota > Bacteroidia > Flavobacteriales_D > Sanyastnellaceae > JAIBBG01. The sequence continues at coordinate 42,529 of JAIBBG010000008.1, forward strand.
TAATCAATCACATGTGCGCTTCTTACACCTGCTTTACAATGGATCACCACCTTTTTGTCCCGGCTAATTCTACTCACCTCATTCGGAATTTCTCCCATCGGAATTAACTCGCCTCCAATATTGAACTCTTCATATTCGTAGGGTTCGCGAACATCAATGAGCTGGAAATCTTCTCCTTGTTGCCTCCATGCCTCCATTGTTGTTTTGTCTATCTGTTTCATCGTGATCACTTCTTGTTTTTTATGATGAAAATCCCTGTCCAGTTTTGGGATGGCAAATTTGCTTAGCTCCATGTGCCGAATATTGAATATCGCAAGCACGCCATCCAGTACTTCTCCGGAATGTGTAATTATCTTGATCACTTCATTGGCTTGAATGCAACCAATGGCTCCAGTTAATGTGCCTAATACACCTCCCAATTCGCAATCCGGAATAGTGCCGGGCTCTGGCTGCGATGGTAAAAAGTCACGATACCGAACGCCATTCCTGTAATTGAAAACGCTCACTTGTCCCTCATAGCGGTAAATTGCCCCATACACCAATGGAATAGCTTGCTGTGAGCAGAAATCGTCTAGAACAAAGCGTGTTTCAAAATTATCTGAACAGTCTACCACGATATCGAATTCACCACAAATTGATGCGACATTTTGATTCTCAATTCTCTCATCAAAAACCAGGAAGTTGCATTCTCGATTGAGCAGTTGTCCCTGCTCCATGGCAATCGCTGTCTTTTTCCTGCCAATGTCTTTTTCGCGATAAATAATCTGCCGATGAAGGTTTTCTTCTTTGATGATATCTGCATCTGCAAGTCCAATAGTACCAACTCCGGCGCCTGCAAGATAAAGGATGACCGGACTTCCTAATCCACCACATCCTACCACCAATACCTTGGAATGACGCAACTTGGACTGGCTTTCAACCGTGAAATCCGGTAACATGAGTTGTCTGTGGTACTTCCGCTCGAACATGTTCAAATCATTCAAACCGCAAATCAACATGAAGTCGATCGATATTTCTGATTAAAGTCTTCAATTCGTCACCTGAAACGCTCCTCTTTAACCTGATTCAGACACCTCCTATATGCGCCCTATCTGACTCTCGGATCGAGCTATAATCGGTCAGTTTCATATTAAGTATCACTGAATCAACGCAATAGGTTTGTTTTCTGGCCACCAGACGCTGGTGTAAAAAAAAACTTTGTGACCAGATAAAAAATTTTACTTTTGGCCCCGTTTTAAACCCATAAAAACTTATATCAAATGTCAGACGTAGCAAAGAAAGTGACCGCCATTATCGTTGATAAACTGGGCGTTGAAGAAGCAGAAGTAACCCGTGAGGCAAGCTTCACCAATGACCTGGGTGCGGACTCTTTGGACACAGTCGAACTCATCATGGAATTCGAAAAAGAATTTAATATCGCTATTCCAGACGATCAGGCTGAAAAAATCGCCACTGTTGGTCAGGCGATCGATTATATCGAGAACAACTCGAAGTAATTTTACTCCATACTAATTTCCACCATCTATGCAACTCAAGAGAGTAGTTGTCACGGGGCTTGGAGCACTTACACCACTCGGTAATAATCTTCAGGATTATTGGACCGGGCTCATGAACGGTGTGAGTGGCGCTAACCTTATTACCCGTTTCGATGCCTCTAAGTTTAAGACGCGTTTCGCGTGTGAACTCAAGAATTTCAATGTGGAAGATCACATTGAAAAGAAAGAGGCACGTCGCATGGATCCGTATACTCACTATGCGTTGGTCGTTGCCAAAGAAGCAATTACCGACGCTGGTTTTAACCTCGACCTGGTAAATAAAGACCGTGTCGGAGTTATTTGGGGTTCTGGAATTGGTGGACTCCTCACTTTTCAGGAGGAATGTGTGGCGTATGGTCGTGGAGATGGAACCCCGCGTTTCAATCCTTTTTTCATTCCGAAAATGATCGCAGATATCGCTTCAGGCCATATCTCCATCAATTACGGTTTCCGCGGTCCAAACTACACCACCACTTCAGCATGTGCATCTTCCAACAATGCCATGATTGATGCTTTCAACCTCATTAGACTTGGTAAATCAGATATCATCGTGACTGGTGGTTCTGAGGCTGCTGTTACAGAAGCCGGCGTCGGAGGTTTTAACGCATGTAAGGCATTGTCAGAAAACAACGAAAGTTATGCAACCGCCTCCAGGCCTTTTGATCAAACCAGAGATGGTTTCGTCTTAGGTGAAGGTGCTGGCTGCCTGATTCTCGAAGAGTACGAACACGCCAAAGCGCGTGGCGCAAAAATCTATTGTGAAGTCATGGGCGGCGGTCTCAGCGCTGATGCTTATCACATCACAGCTCCTCATCCGGAAGGTCTCGGTGCAAAGCTTGTGATGCGCAACGCCCTCGAAGATGCAGGTATGAAACCCGAGGATATTGATTACGTGAATGTGCACGGAACCTCTACACCTCTCGGCGACGTTCAAGAAGCCCGCGCTATTCAGGATGTTTTCGGAGAACATGCTTACAAACTGAATATTTCAAGTACGAAATCTATGACCGGACACCTTCTCGGTGCAGCCGGTGCTATAGAAGCCATTGCCACCATCATGGCCATTAGGCATGGAATTGTCCCTCCCACTATCAATTTCACTACCCCAGATCCTGAACTCGATCCGAAGCTGAACTTTACTTTCAATAAAGCACAGTCACGCACAGTTAATGCTGCTATGACCAATACATTCGGATTCGGTGGTCACAATACTTCTGCGATTTTCAGAAAACTAGAATGATCTGGAAATTTTCTTTTTTTAAAAAGAAAAAAGTCAACCAGGAAATCCAGTCTTTTATCAAGGCTGCATTCGGCTATTCCCCAAATGATACCGCTGTTTACGAACAAGCACTCCGACATAGCTCTGCGGCTACTCGCATAAAACCTGGTCTCAAGAACAGCAACGAACGTCTGGAATTTCTCGGCGATGCCGTTCTCGATGCCATTGTTGCGCACTACCTCTACAACAAATATCCCATGTTGCCTGAAGGCGAACTCACCAAAATGAAAAGTAAAGTGGTGCGACGCGAAAACCTCAACATGGTAGGATATACACTGAAAATTCATGAGCTACTTCATCTGAACCTGGGTAGACAAGAAATGCATGACTCCATCGTAGGAAATGCATTGGAAGCCATGATTGGTGCTGTTTATCTGGATAAAGGATATAATGTCACGCGCGATATTGTGCTCCGCCTGCTGAAGCAACACGGTCTCGATACCAAAGTGCATGACGACCTGGATTACAAAAGCAAACTGCACGAGTGGAGTCAGAAAAATAAACGTATCATAGAATTTCGTGTTCTCGCACATAAAAACGAAGGTGGTACCAGTTTTTATAAAGTGATGCTTCTCATCGATGGTGTGGAATCTGGCACGGGTGAAGGCACTTCAAAGAAGACTGCCGAACAAAAGGCAGCCAAAATCGCTTGTGAGAATCTTCTTCCCTGATGTTTGTTTTCATCAGCTTACCGCTGCGTTGAGGTAACTCTTGCTATTTTCGCTTGTCGTCTTGTGATGACTCCGGCAATGAAAATTTATCAAAGAGGACTTTTTTTGCTTTTGTCTTTTCACGTCATCTCATGTTTGGTGAGTTGTTGTGATGAGGTAGATTGTGTTGAATCCAAACTCAACCGCATAGAAGTTATGTGCGTGGACAATACAGGTCCTTCTCCTTTGCAAATCACAGCGGATAGCACGCAGCTTTCAGCTGCTGGATACAAAATGACTATTGCTTTTTTTGGTGAAGAAACACATCGTGGCCCATGTGTCGCCGCAACCCATTGTCTTTTAGACTGGTTTCAAAATCGTGCACTTGCCACATCTTGTCCTCATCCGGAATACAGTTCTCCTGATACACTCCAACAGATCATCATACGGAGTACCAAAAATTTCAATCCGGATTATCCCGCAGGATCCAATTTATTTGGACTATTCATCATGGATCAGGAAAACGAAAGTGCATTCAGAACATTACAGAATATGCCACATTGGAACGATGAGTCGGGTGAATTGGATCTTCTGCTGTTTGCCACACCGGATTCTGTGAGAATGCATCAGTTCATGGTTGATGTATACATGACAAGCGGTCGTGTGATTTCAGATACAACCATCCATATCGCATTGGCGCCATGATCAGAATGTTGCTCATATCTATCTGCGTGTTGGTGTTGAATTCAACATGGTCTCAAAGCAATAAACAGAGAGCAGATGGTGGTATGAGTCTTGGCGTTGTGAATCCTATGTTGGGCCACCGATACGATAAGATGTCTTCGGATAAGGTTTTGGAATTTGCAAGAAATGGTTCCTTCTTCTCCCTGGATGCGCATGTTGGTTTAGGTTCGGGTTGGAAGGCCGGGATCTATTTTAATGTGGCAACTGAAAATCTCAATGACTCAGCATTCGCTGATTTTCTGTTGTCAACACTGGATACTGCTGGATACTATGTGACCAGAGATATTTCTGATAATCAATATTACCAATCCAGAATTTACGCTGCACAATTGGCCAATGATATTGAGTTGGGCCATTTCCTGATTACTCCTCAGATAGCGCTCGGAATTACCAATGCCAATTTGAGTTTTCAAAGCACATATTTGTTGAAGGAAATCGGAACAAACTACTGGCGCAAAACTGAAATCAGTAACAATATGTTGTCGGGCATTGATCTCGCACTAAAACCAGGAATAAAAGCCGGATATTGGATCGACATCAGCAATGACAGATGTCTCTTGTATATGAGTGCAGATTTTGTGAGATATAAGTCTATCGTCGGATTGAATTATAAAACAACGGATGTCTTTCAGAATACAACTCAAAACACACAATGGAAAGACGGAATCGTGAGCTATCTCAACTTCGGTGTTGGAATCACTTATTACATCATGCCTGATCCCATGGTGGTTCAAAATTCCGATAAGACCAGAAAACGTACTCAGCGTAAATCTAAAAGTGTGACTACACCCGTAGAAGAAGAATTTGATTGAACTCCTGCCTGAAGTCTGTATTTGTTTGAAGCATGCGTCGTAATTTTCACCCAAAATTCGTCATTATGTATAAAGGCTTTCAGCAACATCTGCAAAAGGAATTACAATCTATTCAGGAAGCAGGTCTTTACAAAAGAGAAAGAATCATTACTACACCGCAAGATGCAGTGATCAGAACTTCGGATGGAAAAGAAGTGCTGAATTTTTGCGCCAATAATTACCTGGGTCTGTCTTCACATCCTGTTGTATTAGAAGCCGCTAAAAAAGCCATCGATTCTCATGGTTTCGGTATGAGCAGCGTGAGATTCATCTGTGGTACTCAAGATATACATAAAGAACTCGAACAAAAGATTTCTGAATTCTTGCACACTGAAGATACCATTCTGTATGCCGCTGCTTTCGACGCAAATGGTGGTGTATTCGAACCACTGCTTAGCGAACAGGATGCAATCATCAGCGATGAATTGAATCACGCTTCTATCATTGATGGCGTTCGTTTGTGTAAGGCACAGCGATATCGATACAAAAACAATAACATGGAGGATCTGGAAACTCAACTGAAAGCTGCAGTTGAGGCAGGTACCAGATTCAGACTTATCGTTACTGACGGAGTTTTTTCCATGGATGGTTATGTAGCACAATTGGATAAAATCTGCGACCTCGCTGATAAGTACGATGCTATGGTGATGGTAGACGAATGTCATGCTACCGGCTTCATTGGTAAAACAGGTCGTGGTACCATTGAACTCAAAAACGTACTCGGTCGTGTTGACATCATCACAGGAACACTCGGCAAAGCCCTTGGCGGAGCAATGGGCGGATTTACTTCAGGAAGAAAGGAAATTGTCGAGCTTTTGCGTCAAAGATCAAGACCATATCTCTTCTCCAATTCCCTCGCTCCAAGCATTGTTGGTGCAAGTATCGCGGTATTCGAAATGCTGAGCAGAACGACAGAACTCAGGGATAAATTGGAACAAAACATCAAACAGTTTAAAGCTGGTATCAAAGCCGCGGGATTCGATATCAGAGATGGTGAATCTGCTATCGTACCAGTTATGTTGTACGATGCTAAACTTTCTCAGGTATTCGCTGATAAATTATTGAACGAAGGAATTTATGTTATCGGCTTTTTCTATCCGGTGGTACCAAAAGATCTGGCCAGGATTCGTGTTCAATTGTCTGCGGCACATGAACCGCAACATATCGATAAAGCCATTGCTGCCTTTACCAAAGTAGGCAAAGAACTCGGAGTGATCAAAGCATAACGAAATTGCCGATGAAATTTTATATCATCGGGCAGGGTCTTGCTGGCAGCATGCTGGCTTATGAACTTTTGGAACTTGGCTTCGATGTAATGGTCTTGGATGATGGACATTCTGCGTCATCCAGCATGGTCGCTGCCGGTATGTGGAATCCTGTTACATTCAAAAAATTGAGTGAATCATGGATGGCATCAACGCTGTTGAGCGCTGCCGACAAATCATACACTTCGCTGGAGAAAAAACTGTCTCGCAAGTTTTACCATCCTATGGAACTGGTGAGGATTTTCACAGGAAATCTTGCAGCCAATGACTGGGAAGAAAAAAGCGTACATCCCGAATTGATTTCCTATCTCACCGATCATCAAGATGAAGCGGTGAAGGAGATGTTTCATCAGCCTTTTGGCCATGGAATCGTAGCTGGTTCTGGATGGCTTGATATTCCCACTTTACTCCATGGTTTCCGTGATCAACTTCTTTCTCAAGGTCGCTATGAAAAACGCACCATCACAGCAGAAACAATCGAAGAGCTGGAAGAAGATCAGGATGCCAATGTGGTGCATTGCATCGGATGGAAAGCAGTGTACAGTGGACTTTTTGACTGGGTGCCCGTCATACCCAACAAAGGCGAAGTATTGACCATCGAATTGCCAAAACTGGGCATGAATCGCATGGTGAACTTCGGCAATTTCATTGTACCTATAGGTCAGCATAAGTTTCGTTTTGGCGCCACCTATAAACTCAATGAACCCGATCCAAATCCTCAAACTGAGACCGCACGCGAAATGCTGGATGATTTGCACAAGGTTTACCCCCAAGAAGTTGTCTTGTTGGATCACAAAGCGGGTTACAGACCAACTACTCCCGATAGGAAACCCGTGATGGGTCAGCATCCATCAAGAAAGCAGCATTGGATTTTTAACGGATTCGGTTCTAAAGGAGTATTGATCATTCCTTTTTTTGCCAAACACTTCGCTGAAGTACTCGCCGGACAAGCAGAATTGAATGGTGAAGTGAATGTGCAGCGCTATTGGAACCGAACTGTGCAATCTCATGCCGCTCTCGTAAGTAGTTTTCGTGAAGACCACTAAATTTGTCGAAATATTTTTACCATGCTCAATAAAAAGGTTGAAAAAGCACTGAATGACCAGATCAAAGTAGAAGCAGAAAGCAGTCAGGCCTATCTGGCCATGGCTTCCTGGGCGGAAATCAACGGTTTTCCCGGTGCCAGTCTGTTCCTCTACGCGCATAGCGATGAAGAACGTATGCATATGCTCAAATTGGTGAAATTTGTCAATGACCGAGGTGGTCAGGCGATAATTCCAAGCCTCGCTCAACCTGCCAAGGATTACAAATCTCTTCATGCGATTTTCACCCTGCTTTTGGCTCACGAAACCAAAGTCACTTCTGAAATCAACGGAGTAGTGGAAATATGCCTGCGTGAAAAGGATTACACCACACACAATTTTATGCAGTGGTACGTGAGTGAGCAAATCGAAGAGGAAACCCTCGCCCGTAATATCCTCGATAAGCTGAAGCTCATCGGCAACGATAAAGGTGCACTGTATTTTTTCGATAGGGACATTTCTACCATGAAAGCACCTGCCGGTGCGGAAGGTGGCAAGTAATCCGGCCCTTGGCTGTTAACAGCAGCCCGTTTAGAAACACCTGATATTATTTTCTGGCCGAAACCTTGTAAGGGTAGTTTTGGTATAAGGCGACTTGTGCCGCTATGGCTATGCCAAAACCCTTAAACTGTTTCATATTCCTGTTATTCCTGAATTTGTATTCAGGCTTCGTGAATGCCCAGATGATCCCTGAGGACAACACCGTCGCAATGATTCGAGCAAACTACCTCTATCAGTTTGCCAACAACAACAACTGGCCAAATGAAACCAAAAAGGGGAAATTCTATGTCGGTATACTGGGCAATCAGGATGTTTTCGATATCATGTCTTCCAAGTATGGTACAAAACCAATCGGTAGCCAGTCTCTCGACGTCATCGCACTGAAAGAGGTTCCGACGGGGTCAACACCATTCCATATCATTTTCATTGATAAATCAAGGAAAGCAGATCTGCCCAAAGTATTGAAGGAATTCAAAGACAAAAGCACATTGATCGTCACCAATTGGGAAGGTGCTTTGTCACAAGGCGCGGATATCAACTTCAGGAATATCGATGGTTCTATCCGCTTTGAATTGAGCAAATCCGCCATGGAAAACAAGAAAATAACTCCTGGTATAAAAATTTTACAATGGGCAATTCAATAATCAGAGTCATATCCGGAATCTGTCTGTTGCTGTTGTTCCCGGTAACAACGGTCTTCGCGCAACAATTGCCGCTCACCAATGAAGCTGCTAAATTGTGTCAGGAGAAGCAATATGATGCCGCTCTGCAGAAAATAGCCGAGGCCAAAGCGGATGCAACAGAAAATGCCAACCCATACATGTGGTATGTGGATGGATTCATCCATAAGGAAATTTATAAATCCAGGGAAATGAACCTCCGCAATAGCAGAGAACGCGAGTTGGCTGCTGAGTCTTTCCTGAAGTCGCTCAACCTCGATAAACAAAATCAGCATTCGGCCATGACCAAGCTGAGCTTGAAATTTATCGCCTCATCATACTACAATGATGCCCTACTCCAAACTCGTGAATTCAGCGCTGGAGGCGAAAAGGAGGCTGAAGAAACTTATGCGCGTTTCAGAAAATTCATGCATTATGCAGAACCTGGTTCTAGCCTGAAAAAATTTGACACAGAGTTCAATAAGAGTGTGGGTCAACGTTATTTCCTCCTATGGCAAGCGAATGTTGATAACAATAAACTCGCTGAAAAATCTATCGATTACTACAGTGTCGCTGCAAGAGCTGATAGCACAGATATCGATGCGTACTACAACATTGCTGTTGTCAACTACAACATGGCCGTATTCAAATACCGCGTCATCGGTCCGGATACGGATATCTTTGATCTCATCGTCATCCAACAGGAATGTGCTGATTTGATCAAGAACAAAGCTCTCGTCAATATGGAGAAGGCATATAATCTCAATAAGGAAAGAGGTGATGTTGTTCGCGGTTTAATGTTCATCCATCGTGCTCTTGAACATGAGAATGACGTAGAATATTTTAAAAGTGAAATTGAAAGACTCGTTAGTGAAGGTAAAATCATCCTTCCTGACAAGTGATGCCATAGTGTTCTGAAAAATGCTTAACCACCCACCCCGACACTTCGCCGCTTCCACGGCGAAGCTTGCTGTATTTGTCGTGCTGTTGATTTTGTCTGCAGATGGATTCGCGTTCCGGCATTTCACTTCTATGGATTCGCTTCCACAAAAACATGCTGTTGTCGCTTCAAGACTGTGTCAGGATAAAAAATTCGATGAAGCCAAAGTGGAAGTTGAACAGGCTATCGAAAGTGACCTCGAAAAATCAGATCCCTATACATGGTATATCAGAGGGTATATTTTTAAAGAACTTTACAAGGACAATCAGGGTACCGACCTTAGTGAAGGCTTAAGAATTACCGCCGTTCAGTCATTTCTCAAATCTCAAGAATTGTCGCCGACTGCCGATAAGAATAATGACGCAGCGTTAGGATATCTCGCGTCGACTTATTTCAGAGACGCCATCAATGCTGCTTCATCTCTGAAAAGCGAAAGAGATAGTTCTAGTTTTGATTTGTTTGATGCTTATCGGAATATTCAGATTGCAATTGGTCAGGATGAAAAAATCAACTCAGGTTACATGGAGTTGCTGCAGACCAGAAGCAGGAGTTTGTTGAATCTGCTCTCATCTGATCAATGCAATGAAGTTCTCTTCCTCCATGTGAAATCTTCTTATGAGGAAATTTTAGCCACCAATCCTACGGATTGTATTGCCTTGTACAATTTGGCGATTACGTATTATAACACTGCCGTTTTCAGCAACAATGCAACTCCGGATGCCGGTTGCTATGACACACCGGAAAGATTATCATTTCTCGAACAAGCCAATCAACTCCTCAAAAAAATGGAGATGAATTGTGAGGATAAACAAAGTGCATATCGCGCTTTGATCAACGTGTTGCGTTCATTAGAAAACCATACAGAAGCGGAAGCTTATGAAGGGAAGCTAAAACTCTTAACCTCGGTGACCGGTAAATAGGAATTGAAATTGAGCCTCAGATTTTCCATATCGAGAAAAATTGGAACCGGTTTCGGTTTGTTCATCGTTGTTGTTGGTGTTGTATTCTATATCACCAATAACACACTGTCTGAAAGCCGTGAGATCAACAGAAGGATCAACGATTTTTATGCGCCATCGATACGCGATCTCGAAGAGCTGAGCAATCAGTTGATCGAAGCCCATCAGTTCATGAAACAATGGGCATACGTGCAGCGCCGTGAAGATGATCATGAAAGGTTACTGGCAGTGAAATTGTGTGAAGAAGATATTCCTGCTCAACTCAGAAAAATTGATGAGTATGCGCACATGATGACACCAGAGCAGACCAAACAAAAAAACATGATGGCCATCCATGTTCGGGAATTGTTGATCGCCTACGATGAGATCATGCGCGCTTTGCCGGATTTCGATAGCTATTACGACCCTATCAATCAAATGGCTGCTGAAGGTTATTTTATTGAAGATGGTGTCATTCCAACGGCCATGAAGAATGCGACCACCAGCCTCAATACGATGAATGCGATGCAGCGCAATATGATGGCCACCGAGATTACCCGCATGAATGACTCTTTTGAGAAATTGCGATTACTTCTGGTGAATATCGCCTTCGGCGTTTTGTTCGCAGGTATCATCATTGCCATTCTTACTTCGCGTTCTATTGTGCGACCGATCAACTCATTGAAATATAAACTGCAGAATTTGTCACGCGGTATCTATTCAGTGCACACAACGAAAACTGGTAATGATGAGATAGGGGATATGGCAAATGCAGTCAATGTCCTCATCAGGAATTTTGAAAAAACAAAGGAGTTTTCTTTAAGTGTCGGTGCGGGTAATTTCAATGTTCCATACGAACCACTTTCTGATCATGATGAACTAGGTAAGGCTCTCTTGCGAATGAAAGACGATCTGGCTTCCTACAGACATGAGATGGAAGAAAAGGTGAATAACCAAACCATGGAGATTCGCCAGCAGCGCGATGAAGTGGAAGCACAACGAGAAAAGGTCACCGAACTGTATATCGATCTGCAATCGAGTATTGATTACGCCAAACGACTTCAGCAAACTATTTTACCTGGAAAGTCTTTCATTGAAACGATGTTTCCTCAGTCCTTCGTTTTTTTCAGGCCAAAAGCTACGGTAAGCGGAGACTTTTATTGGTTCGCCACGAAAGGCAAAAAGAAACTATTCGCTGCGGCAGATTGCACAGGACACGGGGTTCCTGGAGCATTTATGAGTCTTGTGGGTCATAATGTACTCAATCAAGCTACGAAGGTTTTTAATAAGCCATCGCAAATTTTGAATAGCGCAAATCGATTATCTGCAGAAGCCATGCGTGCCGATAGTGGTGAACATTTCATGAAGGATGGCATGGATATCGCCTTCTGTTGTTTTGATACGGAAACGTATCAACTGGATTTTAGTGGTGCACACAATCCAGCATACATCATCAGGAATAATGAACTCACTGAGATTGAAAGTGACCCCTTCAGCATCGGTACTTATTTGAATGGGGAAAAGGAATTCACCAATCATTCTCTTATCGTACAACCGGGCGATTGTATTTATTTGTTCAGTGACGGTTATGCTGACCAATTCGGTGGTCCCAGAGGTAAAAAATACATGCGCCGTCGCTTCAGGGATTTCTTATTGTCCATTCATTCACTGGAGATGGAGGATCAAAAGAAAGCTCTGGAAAAGGAATTGCTGGACTGGATAGGCGACGGTGAGCAAATTGATGATGTATTGGTGATGGGTATCCGAATCCAATGAGTTGTAATTCCTTTCAACGCTTCGGCGAAATGCACAGTTTACGCAGATACGTTCATGAGAATAATCAATTGTTTTTTTCCTTGAGCATATCTTTTCTCCAATGCATGTTGAACCTCAAACATGCATTCGAATTTCCATTCAAATCCTAAACACCAAGGAATGCTCGTAATTGCTCGTTTTAGGCACGCTCCACGGAAATGATCATGTTTGCACGCCCTAAACTAGCGTGTTCGTTTTGAATTGAATCGGGGAGTGGCCATGTTCTTTGGTCTTTTGATACTCAAGATCGAAATCGACAGCATGATTCGGGTTAAATGATGTTGGCCCTTGGTGATCTTGCGGATACAGCTTATTGATTTTAGCGGAAAATAAAAAGGCCCTGCATATGCAAGGCCTTTTCGGTTATTTTTTTGAATCGATTAATAGTGCCATAGGTCGTGTTCCATCACGAACAAATCACCTTTGATTCTTTCGCTTTCCATCAATGCATCTATACCTTTCCATGTTGGGTCGATAGGGCGATTGTAAACGTTGTCCTCTTTCACCACATATCCTTGGAACATACGCATTTGGAACAATTGATCGAAAGTCATTTGCTGTGAACCGTTATGCGCATTGAATACATCGAAGTTATTGAATACATAGCGACACTCTGGGTAATAGAGCCAGAAAAGCTCCTGTTTACCTTTTACCTCACCAGTTTCAGAATACTTCAAAGTAATGGGTGCAATTCCAATGATTCGTACATAGCGCTCTGAACGTTGCTTATCGAAAATCCAGTCTTCTTTCAATTTGTAACCTACCACATCTCTTGAAGTAACTGGTTCTACAGAACGGGTTTCTTCTTTTTCACCTGTTTCCAGATTTTCAACATAACGCAATCTCACAGGATTGAGCATCGAGTCGATCTCTGTTTGTCCAAGTGGATAACGAAATTCATCGTCGTCTTGTGTTGGACCGAGACCATATGCTGTGATAGAACCTTTGTCCAGAAGACCGATTTTAATCACATCAAAGAGGCTCTTTCGATTTTCCAACGCGTCAATTGGAAAGTACAGCGGATGATTGATCTTTTGTTTAAGATCAATGACCTGCCAGATCCTTCGTGCCCACATCACGTCCGCTTCGCGGAGATATGGATATGAAATCACTTTACGTGTCGGATTGTGTTCCTTCACATAAGCACCATCCAGAACGGTCTGAACCTGTGTGATACCGCTTAACGACATCAACACACCGAGTAGCAGGAGCAATGCACGATTTTTACGATTCATGTTATTCAGTTTTATGTCAGTTTCAATGTGATCGGAGCAAGCTTACGCTCTGTTCCGTCAGGCATTTTGCACATGATCTGTTCAATGAAGATCTTTTCACCTTTCTTCATTTTCTTGATCACTTCTTTCACATTATCCTCCAACCTGTTCGAATTCATTTTGTATTCCTTATACTGACCATTGGTCACCATGGATACAACGAATGAACTAACAGTTGCCGTTACAGGGAAGTCAAATCCTTCCATTTCTGCACGCACACCGGCAGCAACACCAGCATCACCCTGACTTACAGTACTGTCATATGGCTTTTTGCTGGCAAATGATGGAATTGGATCTGGAATTTTCTTGATACGGAATTTCTTCGGAGGCATCTGGGTGTCTTTACCGTTGATCTTAGCAGATACACGGATCGTCGCTTCTTTGCCTTCACCTGGTTTTACATTGTAAACACCATCTGCACCAGGACCACTGATACTTCCTCCTTCCATGGAAACGCTCAATGCTTTGGCATCAACACCAGGCACTGAAACTTCTACAGGATTATCCAATCCACGGTAGAATACGTTCATGTTTACTGGTGATACAACCAATGCTGGAGTACCCACTGTAATTGGAGGAATGTAGTAGTTCAGGAATTCTTCTTTACCATTTTTCATGTAAGAAAGCTGGCCTTTGAAACCATGCTGACCCAAAGAAAGTCCTCCTGTATTTACTTTAAAAATACACTTGCCATCAGGGCCGGAAGCAATTCCTTCTCCTGAAGCGCCAGGTCCAACTTCAGTTTCCGCTGGTCTTTCACCTGAGTATTCTCCACCAGGATAAATCTTGGTTGTGCTGTTTTTGTTATAAGCAGCGAGGAAAATTTCAGCTTGGAATTCATCTCCTTGCAACACATAAGACTGAAGCGGCACCGCAGCATAGGTTACGTCAGAGAACTTCACGTCAGAAAGGTTGATACTTTTCTGAAGCCAACCAAGAACTTGTGCGTTGGTATTCATCACACCGGTTTGCAACATGCTCATGGTAGCGATACATGCAGCCAATGGAGTATCGTGGAAACGATTCACTTCCCATGGCTCAGCATGACCATCAAGGTCAACTTCTTCAGGAAAGTGGAATGCACTATCGATACTGGCTACGATATCTGGATCAAGGCTCACTTCGATATTATCGACGTTCATGACTTTGATTCCGCGCATGAACTGCGCGTAATCTTCCAGTTTTTTCTTCAGTTCATTACCAGACCATGGATCGGTTTTAGGCTCGTGTGGTTTAGAGCCAATCAGAAGTGCAGTGGCGTTGGTATTTTCATCAGGTTTGGAGACTTTTTCCTTACCTGCTGCACTGAGCATGTCGAGTGCTTTACCGTTTTCCATGAATTCGTCGAAACCATCACCGGTATTGTTTGCCTTCATCGAGGCAGCCATGGTGCGTGCTTTCAATTCTTCCATGTACTTCACCAATTCTTCAGTCTTACTGGCTACTTCCTTCGCTTTAGCCTGAAATGGTACAGCCTTAGCTGCGTCTTCAGGTTTCGGCGAATTCAACGCCGCAAGTGAAGCCTGAGCTTTGCTGTTCAGAATCTCAGATGTTTTCATCTGTGATCTGTTGATTTGCAAGAACGCATTCAATACGTCCTTCGAAATGTTCATCGCGAGAAGAGCGGTGAGTACGAGGTACATCATACCGATCATCTTCTGCCTGGGGGTTTCTTTTCCGCCTGCCATTTTCCTTTGGTTTTAAAAAATGAATGTTTGGTTTGTTACTCTACAGAGCAGCAGTAAAACATTTACGAGCGGGCAGTACCCATTGCATTGAGCATATTGCTATACACCGTGTTGAGCGACTTAAGGTTACGCGACAACTCGGCGATGTTTTCTTTGTATGCTTTGGTGTCTTCCACAGAATCTGCAAGATTCTTAACGAGTTCACCCATATCTGCATAAAGCGTCTTAGTCTTAGAAAGCTCCTGAAGTTGCAATTCGTACATGCTGTTCAATGAATGCATGTTCTCTGACATCTTCTGGAGTGCTTCTCCAACTGCAGCGCCTTCTTTTGCATGGTCTGTCAAACCAGTTAAAGTTTCTGATGCTGCTGCATAGTTGTCAGCAAGTACAGATACTTTTTCTGATGCACCCTTCAACGTGTTGGCGTAATCTTTAGCAGCTGAAGCTGGGCTTGTAAGATCTGAAAGATCTTTAGCCTGTGCGCTGAATGAACGCATACCATCACCAAGGCTGGCAATCAGTTCTGGTTCAATCTTAGCCTCTGCAAGCATATTGTCGAGCTGAGCAGAAATTCCGCTACCACCACTACCAACAGCTTGTTGGGTTTTCTTCGACTTGTTCTGCTCTTTCAATGAAAGTTTTGCTTCATCAGGAAGCGCAAGCTCCGGATACACGAGTGACCAATCTGGTTCTTCGTGAATCGGTTCGAATGCGGAGAAGAAGAAGATAAATGCTTCAGTACCGAGACCTAGGATAAGCATCAAAGATGCACCAGGCCAGTGTTGAATTTTAAACAGTGCACCAACGATTACAACAGCAGCTCCAATACCATAGAGCTTAGCCATAAACTTTTTCCAGGCTTTACTTCCGGGTTTCATAATTTTCTAAACGCTTGTTAGGGTTAATAATTAAATTGATTGATGTTGATTGATTACTCGTTGAAATCTTCAGGAGCAACATTTTTACCGCGACCGAGATAGCTCATCACACAACGGAATCCAATGTATGATTTTGCTGTATCCTGATACTCGTATGATCTGGTACCGGTCTGGATGAAATACCCGATGTCTTTCCAGGAGCCACCGCGTATTACCTTACGTTTCATGCTTGGAGGATCATCCACAACTGCACGGTATTCATATTCCGGACTCATGTCGTGAGTGAACTCATATACTGATTCATCATAGGCTGTGTTGGTCCATTCTGAAACGTTACCCGCCATGCACCACAATCCGTAGTCATTCGCAGAATAAGATTCAATAGGAACGGTATAACAACCATTGTCTTCTACATAGTCACCGCGCATTGGCTTGAAGTTCGCCAACGGGCATCCCAGGTTATTACGGATGTATGGACCTCCCCATGGATAGGGTGAAAGTTCAAGTCCGCCACGTGATGCATATTCCCATTCCGCTTCTGATGGAAGTCTGAAGCGCTGAATGAAAGTTTCACCATTCGAAAATTTGTATTCATTCAGAATTTGTGTTCTCCATGCACAGAAAGCCTGACACTGTCCCCAGGTCACACCAACTACCGGATAATCATCAAATGCTGGATGCCAGAAATAGTTCTCTGTAAGTGGTTCGTTAAAACCATATGTAAAGTCATGTACCCAGCAAAGTGTATCTGGATAAATATTGATCTGTTCTTCAATGATGAACTGTGAACGATCACTGTGTCCTCTTACAGAATGCAGTTGGTTCAATGAGTTGGGCTCACCGTACTCCACATCCTTACCGGCTTTCACAGCAGCGCTTTTGAAGTCAATCCACCAATACTTGTAGCGAAGTTTACGGGTATCAATCTCAAGGCGATCGTAGAATTTGTCAGAACCCTGAAGATAGAATTCATTGAAGATGTTTTCGAAAATATCTTCATTCTCCATATCGATTGGTTCTTCCCAATTCAATACATAACCTTTGTTGACGAATACTTCCCAGTCACGACCATCATCTCGGTCTGGCTGTTTGAATCCTTCTACGTCTGCATTCGCAAGATAATCGCGCATCAGAGAGTCGCGAACGTAGTCAACGAACTGGCGGTATTCGTTGTTGGAAATTTCTGTCTGATCAATGTAGAAGGCCGGAATGGTCACCGTCTTCGACTTGTTGTTCAGCGCATAAGGTACATCTTCATCACTTGGTCCCATCGTAAATGAGCCAAAGTGAATGTAGTTCATACCATAAGGATTAAGTTGCTCCCATTCCTCCCTCGGGTAGGAACCGACCAACTCCCCATTCCCGCCTCCACCACAGCTGGCCAGGAATAAAGCAACGATTAAATACAAAAACGACTTTTTCATGATTTCCTTTTTTTAGTAAACAAACTACACTTGTCTTCGGTTAGGGTTGGTTATTACTAAAAATTTGTTGTTCTTTATTACACAAAGCAGGTTAGGAAAGCATTCATTACGTAACAGTAACTCTGCAGGTTTCATTTTATTTTACAAGAACCTCGGATTACTGTGACGAGCCCGGATCATTTGTGGAGTAATTCTCCAGCAATACGTGGCAAATACCTCATGTGAACCGGCTGAATAATCTTTCAATTCTGATGTCGTTACATCATATGAGTAACCAATCTTGATTCCATGCTGATTTCCTTTGTCTGATGGAAGATCTTTCTGGAATCCTACGTATGGTGAAATCGCATCTCCTGGACGGAATGAAAGGCCTCCCCACAACATGTCGTTCCACAGTACGTCGGCATTCACATCGAATTGTGTTGCTCCAAGATCTGTTTTTATAAGGGCATTTGGACGAAGCACCAATGAAGTTCCCATTGGAAGTTCAACACCACCCATCACATAAATGTGACGTGCAAGCGCCATGTGCAAGGCATCCATATCACCACCGAGAAGGTGTGTAACACTTAATCCAACATAATACTTGCTCGGTTGATACAACATAGTTCCCAATCCGAGATCAAATTTTCCTTGTGATACTTCTCCGGTTGGAATGATGGGGTCATTAGGATCAATAGGTACCCAACGGTTGCCAAGCTTGCTTTGAATCAAGCCCAAATTCAAACCTGCTGAGAAATAATTGTTGTTGCTCAAACTTAAGTGATAGGCACCAGACAATCTTACAATGTTGTTCTGCTGCTGACCCAAAACTTCTGTGTAGAAGGTAAGCCCCGCACCAATGTTTTCCTTCTGACCGAAGTATCCGCGGTAATTCAACAGATAGGTCTTCGGATCCTGATCGAGACCATCCCACTGATCACGGTGGAAAATAGAGATACAATGTCTCTTGGTCATACCAACAAATGCAGGGTTCACAGATTGGCGATCAAACTGCCACTGTGTATACTGCGGATCCTGTTGTGCAATTGCGCAGGTAGAGAGGGTAGTAAGAGTAATAAAAGAGAGTATAAACTTCTTCATACACTAATTGGTGGTTGTTAAGCTGTTTTGGTTCCTAAAAAGCCCGAAGGATATTTTTGGAAAGTGGCTAAAGTATGGGTTTTTTCCACAGTCCAAAAAAAAATTCGACGGATATCGGGGAGGGCCGAAGTTAACTTTGGCTTAAGTTATTGAAAAACAGAAAAATGAATAGCGAATGAATTCTCAGTGTGGAGGTGTTAATTCAACCCAGATTATGGGATTCCCATCCTTTTTTTGGAGGTTATCCACATTTTTCACAGGTGATTTCACAGAAATAATTCTTCCATTTTTCAGACAAGCTTTTGATACGTTTTCCACCATCGGTCAGGCATCTCATCATGCGACGCTTGCTGATACTCATCATAGGTGCACGGTACAAGATGGTGGCGCTCATATTTGTTTTCCATACCTCCGGGATATGGCACATCCATCCACCATCGGTCTGTTTTAGGACTTTTATAAAATACCAACTCATGTCCATCTTGCATCAAGGGAACAATGAATTTCATGTACTCTGAATAATCACCTACCGGATAATCTTTCTTGCGCTGTGATACTCCGTCCATAAAACACCAAACCAACTGAGCCACCAAATGAGCACTCTGTCCATCGCGATCAAATTCCGGATTGTATTCGTAGATGCCAAATGAGGTGAGTTTATCACTCATACCCGCATACCAACAGAGTTGGGCGGCTTCTTCCCCATAGAATCCGTTAGGACTGACATAAGCACTTCCCGGAGATTCTCCTTGTCGGATACATCCTAGATCAACAGAAAGAATGTCTGCATTGCGCAATGCCGGTTCCGCTTTCATCAAGGATGATTGTACATCACCTAAACGATGAACGTCGAAGTACATGTTCGACATCAATGACAGCAATTCTGGTTCAACCATATACCGTTGATGTCCAATATTGGCATAGTTGAAAAGATAGTTGGGCTTGTGCAACACAATTTTATTCAGATAGCTTTTACTCGAGACTTCATTTTCTGTATTGCCGAAATCCAACTTGTAATCCATAGTCACCAGATTAACGGTCTGTTCCATGTTCTCATAAGCGAGGTAATTGGCATAAGTGAGATCCTGTGTACCTCCAACAATGACAGGAATGATGTTCTTGCGCAGTAGCACCTGACAGGTTTGATTCAACGCATAGTATGTATCTGAAATGGCATTGCCCGCTTCTATGTTGCCAAGATCGATGATGCCCACGGGCTCGTCATGGATATAAAGTTGATAAAAGTATTTTCTGAATTCATCCGGTCCATGCATCGCGCCATGATTGTTTAGCCCAGCACGACCTTCCTTCACACCAATGATGGCAAGTTTTTTTCCATCGAGTTCTTCCGGTTCACCAGTGAAGAAAGAAACATGATGAATGAGTTGCTGAGCGTGCATGTTTTCCGGCAGCGCTTTGCGGAAATCACTTTGTGACAGAAATACAGAAATATCCATACTGCGAAAATTCAATTCGCATGGTTCGATTTTACTTTATTCCTCAAAGATTCTACACGTCTGTTTGTTGAAATGAAAAAAGAACGGCCGCAAAGAATGAATCCTTTGCAGCCGTCAATTGTAAGCGGTTGTTATATGTTATTTGGTTTTTTTCGAAGAAGATTTTTTTGCTGCAGATTTCTTGGATGGCGCTTTTTTAGCTGCTGCCTTCTTCACAGGTGCAGATTTTTTCGCCGCTGCTTTTTTCTTAGGTGAAGGATTGGCATCCTGTTCCTCTATGGCTTTCAATACGTCCGCAAGACTGATCGTTTTGGGATCAACTCCTTTGGGGAGTTTGTAATTCTCCTTGTCTTTTTTGATGTATGGTCCAAATCGACCTTGAATCACCTGGATCTCCGGACGTTCATCAAATTTCTGTATCAACGCTGCATTGATACCATTGATTTTGTCTTCAACCAATTTGATGGCTCTTTCGATTTCTATCGTGTATGGATCATCCCCTTCACGTACACGCAATGAAGCATATGTGCTGCCCCATTTTACAAAGGGACCAAATCGTCCGATGGCGGCAGTTACTGGTTGCCCCTGATATTCTCCGACAACTCTTGGAAGATCGAATAATTTCATCGCTTCTTCGAGTGTGATATTTCCTATGCTTTGACCAGGACGCAATGAAGCAAACTTCTTTTCTTCATCTTCGCTTCCTCCCAGTTGAACTACCGGACCAAATCGTGCAATACGTGCTATAACAGGCTTGCCAGTTTTGGGATCTGTTCCAAGCTCGCGCTCTCCTGTTTGTCTCTGGGCATTCTCTAATGTTTCGGCGACATTCTTGTGGAATGGATGATAAAACTTCTTCATCATTTCCTGCCATTCGAGTTTGCCTTCTGCAATTTCATCGAATTCTTCTTCGACGTTCGCCGTGAAAGCATAATCGAGAATGGTTGGAAACTGATCCACCAAAAAATCATTTACCACCATACCGATGTCCGTTGGGAAAAGTTTTGATTTTTCCGCACCGGTCATCTCTGTTTTGGTTTCTGTGAAAATCTCAGCACCCTTCAAAATGATGATTTCATATTTGCGTTCCGTTCCTTCTTTGTCTTTTTTCTCAATGTATTCTCGTTGTTGAATGGTAGAAATCGTTGGCGCATAAGTTGAAGGACGACCAATACCCAATTCCTCAAGTCGCTTTACCAGCGCCGCTTCTGAGTAGCGTGATGGCTTCTGCGAAAACTTTTGTGTAGCTGTCATTTCAGCCAACTTGAGTTTTTGTCCTACTGACAGTGGAGGCAACATACCACTTGATCCATCTTCGTTTTCTTCATCATCAGAGCTTTCAATGTAAACCTTAAGGAATCCATCGAATTTGATCACCTCTCCTTTGGCAAGAAGAAGGTCGGGCAATGTGCTGATAGAAATCGACGCAGTGGTTTTCTCCAACTCTGCATCCGCCATTTGAGAAGCGATAGTTCTTTTCCAAATGAGTTCATACAAACGTTGCTCATCGCGTTCACCATCTACCTGTGAAACACCGATGTCAGTTGGTCTGATGGCTTCGTGCGCTTCCTGTGCGCCCTTGCTTTTGCTGGTGTATTGTCTGGTTTTGGAATATCTCTCACCAAATGATCGGGTAATCTCATTTTTTGCTGCATCCAATGCGAAATCAGAAAGATTCACACTGTCCGTTCTCATGTAAGTGATTTTTCCACTTTCATAAAGTCGCTGCGCAACCACCATGGTTCTTGAAACACTGAATCCGAGTTTGCGGCTCGCTTCCTGTTGTAATGTGGAAGTGGTGAAAGGAGCAGCGGGAGTGCGTTTGGCTGGTTTTGTTTCAATATTTGAAATGGTGAACTCTGCACCATTCGACTTGCTCAGGAATTCATGGGCCTCTGCATGTTCTTTTAACTTGCGGGCGAGATCTGCTTTAAGTGTGGCAGAGCCAAGGTCGAAATTTCCACGCACGTTGAAATAACTGGATGCCGTGAATTTTTCGATTTCTCTTTCGCGCTCAACGATGATGCGCACAGCTACACTCTGCACACGACCGGCACTCAGTCCGCCTTTCACTTTTTTCCAGAGTACCGGAGAAAGTTCAAAACCAACAAGACGGTCAAGTACTCGTCTTGCTTGCTGGGCATTCACCAAATCAATATCGATGGTGCGTGGTTTCTGAATCGCATCTTGAATCGCCTTCTTCGTGATCTCGTGAAATACGATGCGTTTCGTTGTTTTGATGTCCAGACCTAAGGCCTCCGCAAGGTGCCATGAGATGGCTTCTCCCTCGCGGTCCTCATCCGTTGCCAACCAAACATTTTCTGCTTTCGATGCGAGTTTTCTCAACTCATTGATCACATCCTGTTTGTCGGGAGAGACCTCGTAAACGGGCGCAAAGCCCTTTTCAATGTTGATGGCTACATCGTTTTTAGGCAGATCACGCACATGGCCGAAGCTGCTTTTTACGACATAGTCTTTGCCGAGGTATCCCTCGATGGTTTTCGCCTTCGCAGGCGACTCCACGATGACCAGATTTTTACTCATTCTGTTCTTTCAGTTCTGTTCTTTTTCCGGAAAATTTCACTCCGAAATCCGAACGCTTTTATTCCGAAATCTTCTTTCGGGTTACACCTTATTAAGGGCGCAAATGTATGGGTAGAAAAAAGCTTTAGTCCAAATCTCAATGGTGACAAGGGTTTCAGAGGGGTTTAGCCGAAGGTTGCCATGGCGAGACGACCAACATAAAGTGGGTGATGCGACAAATTGTCATTTATTGTCTGTATCAACCGCTGGAGAATCGTACCTTTGCCGTCCTCATTTTCAATACAGCCAAACACTGTGGAAGAAAAAATAATCGATGAAACCCGTCAGGGAGAATATCTCATGCTGGATGCAGAGGTGAACTCCGAAAAGAAGCCGCGCAAACTCCTGCTGGAGAGCTATGGTTGTCAGATGAATTTTTCTGATAGCGAAATCGTGGCCAGTATCCTTGCCAAAGAAGGCTTTTCTACAACACGTGATGCGGAAGAAGCAGATGTCGTGCTACTCAACACATGTGCTATCCGCGATAATGCCGAACAACGCATTCGGGGTCGACTGGATTATTTGCGGTCGATCAAAAAACGCAAACCAGAAATGACTATCGGTGTACTCGGCTGCATGGCCGAACGTCTGCGCGAAAAACTGATCGAAGAAGAACGCCTGGTGGATTTGGTCGTCGGGCCAGACGCTTACCGTGATCTTCCCAACCTGATCGATCGCGTTGAAACCGGACAAAAAGCCGTGAATGTGCTGCTCAGCCGAGAAGAAACTTATGCTGAGATTACACCCGTGCGATTGAATAGCAACGGGATTACAGCTTTCATTTCCATCATGCGTGGATGCGACAATATGTGTTCATTCTGTGTTGTGCCATTCACCCGTGGTCGAGAACGCAGCCGTGAACCCGAAACCATCGTGAAAGAAGCGCAGGATCTATTCAATCAGGGTTATCGCGAAGTAACCTTATTGGGGCAAAATGTCGATTCGTATAAGTGGAACTTCAATTCCAAAGGTGAGATCATTGATCCCAATAAGCCCACCACCAACTTTGCTCAATTGCTGGAGATGGTGGCCCTGGTGAGCCCTGAACTTCGGGTGAGATATAGTACTTCACACCCCAAAGACATGACCGATGAAGTGTTGATGGTCATGGCGAAATATGAAAATATATGCAAGTACATTCATTTGCCTGTTCAAAGCGGCAACAGTGTCGTACTGAAAAGAATGAACCGAGGCTATACACGTGAGTGGTATCTGGATCGCATTGCTGCCATTCGAAGGATTATGCCGGACTGTGCCATCAGCACGGATATCATCACCGGATTCTGCGGAGAAACTGAAGAAGAACATCAGGATACACTTTCGCTAATGGCTGAAGTGCGTTACGAAATGGCCTACATGTTCAAATACTCTGAACGTCCGAAAACGCTCGCAGAAAGAAAATATGAAGATGATGTTCCTGAGGATGTCAAAGGCAAACGATTGTTAGAGGTCATTGATTTGCAAATGAAATGTGCCGCGGAACGCACCAAGTCTTTCGTAGGCAAAGTGAGCCGAGTTTTGATTGAAGGTGTTTCTAAAAAATCACCGGATCACTACTACGGTAGAAACTCACAGAACATCGTCGTTGTTTTTCCAAAAGGTGATCAATATAAACCGGGTGAATATGTGGATGTTCTGGCATCAGAGGCCACATCTGTGACACTGATCGGACATGAAGTATATTTACCCAAAACCTCCAAAACGGGTTCCGTAATTCCTCATTGATCATGGACATTCGCACAGTAAAACAACGTTTTGAAATCATCGGAAATTCTCCGATGCTTAACCGTGCGCTGGACATCGCCGTGCAGGTTGCTCCTACCAACATGTCGGTTCTGATCAATGGCGAAAGTGGAACCGGTAAGGAGAATATTCCGAAGATCATCCATGCTTACAGCTCGCGCAAACACGCACCGTATATCGCCGTGAACTGCGGAGCAATCCCTGAAGGCACCATCGATAGTGAGTTGTTTGGTCATGAAAAGGGATCTTTCACAGGTGCTACAGATTCCAGAAAAGGTTATTTTGAAGAAGCTAACGGCGGAACTATTTTTTTGGATGAAGTTGCAGAACTCCCTTTGCAAACACAGGTTCGTCTGCTGCGTGTGTTGGAAACGGGTGAATACATCCGTGTGGGATCATCCAAGGTGCAGAAAACCAATGTGCGAGTGGTGGCTGCCACCAATGTGGAATTCAGCAATGCCATTCGAGCAGGTAAATTCAGGGAAGATCTTTATTACAGGCTGAATCAGGTTCCTGTTTATTTGCCGCCACTTCGTGATCGCAAAGAGGATATACCATTGCTTTTTGCCAAATTCACCACAGACTTTGCCGAAAAGTACCGCATGCCTGTGTTGGAATTGACCGCTGAAGCTCGTGAACTACTGGTAAGCTATTCTTGGCCGGGAAATATCAGACAGCTTAAAAATATCACCGAGCAGATGAATGTGCTCGAACAGGAGAGATTGGTGAATGCAGAAACACTTCGTTATTACTTGCCTCATGAAGGATTTGGCGCCGGCGGACTTGTAGTAGCTGGACAAAACAATGCTGCTTCGCAAAGCTTTACAGAAAGGGAAATCTTGTACAAGGTGCTTTTCGATATGAAAAATGACCTGAATGACCTGAAACAACTCGTTTCGGGGATGATGCAATCAGGTAGTGAATTTGTCCATGATGCATCCAATGCTGAATTGGTGCAGCGTGTCTTCGCTCAAGACAATACCTCACATTTTACTGCTCCCGCACCATCTCCTGCTGTGATCAGATTGCCTCAAAATTCCAATGGCAGTGGCAATAGCGAGCAGCATATTCACGTTGAAGAATCGCTTTCATTGCAGAACTCAGAAAAGGATCTCATTGAAAAAGCCTTGAAAAAACACCGCAACAAACGCAAATACGCAGCAGAGGAACTCGGTATTTCTGAACGAACACTCTACCGTAAAATCAAGGAATACAATTTGGCCAAGTGAGCGGAAATGCTTCGAAATACTTCCTTGTTTTGTGCACGTTGATGATGCTCACCGGTTGTCGTTTTTATTCATTTACAGGCGGTCAATTCAGTGGTGCCAAAACTTTTTCAGTGGAGTATTTTAAGCCACAAACAGCTATGGCCACGCCAACTTATGCCCAACGATTTACAGAGTCGATGAAGGATTTGCTTTTGTCACAAAGTCCGCTGAAGTTGAGGGAATCTGAAGGAGATCTCAGGTATTCGGGAACCATCATTGAATATAGCACTGCACCAGTTGCCATTCAATCTGGAGCGGCGGAAACTGCATCATTAAACAGACTCACCATCTCCATCAAAGTGAAGTATGAAAATGAATTGGAACCTGATCTAGGATTCGAAAAAACATTTACCAAGTTCAGTGACTTTGATGCGAATCAGGACCTTTTCACCATTGAAGAAGAACTTTGGACACTCATCAACGACCAACTTACCCAGGAAATTTATAATGCCAGCGTTGGCAATTGGTAATGGAAAGAGACATCGTACATAAAGCCATAAGCAATCGTGAGTTATTACTACACGAGGGCAGTGGCGCATGGGAAGAACTCACCAACCGTTATCCATATTTTGCTGCGGCTCATTTGTTGTTGCTCAAGTCGTGGCAAAAGGAAGGTGATCATCGTTTCACCGATCAACTTCATCAGGCTGCTATTCATACCGCTGATCGCAGAGCACTTTATCATTTTGTAAAAAGCGATGCTGATGTTGCCATTCCTCCGGTGAACACGGAACTTGTCGTGACTGCACCAGTCGTGAACGTTACCTCGGTGTTGCCTCAAGTGGAAAGTGAGCCAGTTGGACCGTCAAACGCTCCAGCAGATGACACTATCGGCGCAAGCAATTTGGCTTCACTTATTCTTCGTGAAGATTCTCCAATAACAGATATAACACAAGTCACTGTCCCTGCTTCGATTCAACCTGAAGCCGAGAAAACAGCAGCGGTTGTACCGCAAGATGTGGTCACCGAATCAGTGACAATCGCAACAAGGGAAGTTTCGCCTGAGCATGAAGAAGCTTTTGTCGCAGAAGAGGATGCAATCGAAGCGGCTTCTGAAGAAAAACCAATCATCCATGCAGCAGAACTCGATCCATTCGAAAGAAATCTCTTGGTTGAGGCCGTTCGAAGCAGCATAGAGGCTGAGGTATCGGAAAAAGAAGTGGCATCGATAGAAGAAGGCGAACTTTCAGGGGAAGCTGAGGAAATCATGCCTGATGAAGAGGATCAGAGTTATGCCGCCTACATCATGCGTCGTTCAAGACAATTGCACTTTGGAGAGGGAAGAGAGAAGTCGGCATCTCAGGAAGAATTACCAGCCGGAGATATCAACGATTGGCTCAGAAAGGCGCCTGTGCAAGATGCGGATGATGTTTCAGATGAATTGAATATAGATGATCTGCCTGAGCGAACTGGATTAAGTCACGGGGCCAAAAAGATAACCGTGAAGGATCAGAAGACCCATCAAAAAGACTTGATCGACCGCTTCATCCGTCTCGAACCGCAGATTTCACGCGGGAAATCGACAGAATTCACTCCTGGCAATATTGCCAAAGAAAGCCTTGAAGAGGACTTCAGCCTGGTCACCGAAACCATGGCTAAATTATTCGTGGCTCAAGGTAAATTGGATAAGGCGCGCAAGGCTTTCCGAAAATTAATGGAGCTATATCCGGAAAAAAGTGTTTATTTTGCCGCCCAATTAAAAAATTTAGACAAAACCAAAAAATAAAATCATGGCATCGTTTATCGTCGTTCTTATCGTAATCGTGGCAATTCTCCTTGGCGTTGTGGTTCTGATCCAGAATCCTAAGGGAGGTGGACTCGCAGTTGGCTTCCAGGGTGCTACCCAGGTGGGCGGCGTTCAGCGTACTGCCGATTTTCTCGAAAAAGCAACGTGGTACCTCGGTATCGCTCTTTTCATCCTGTGTTTGATCTCAGCAAGATGGTTCACTACTGCTACCACTGTTGGTGGTGATGATGCACCTGCTGCTACAGAACAACCTGCGGATGGCGGTGCAACCGGTGGTGATGCCCCTCAGCCAGAATAATTCTGACATGATATTCCATTGAAAATGTCAGTGTGTCGCTCACACTGACATTTTTTTTCTCATACCCTGACAAATTTTTCATGAAAAGTGAATTTCCAGCGAATGGCACAAAAGGTGACAAGCGCGGGAGGAATTCATAAAATTCAAAATCCAAAATTTATAATTAACCAGTAAAATTTTCATCACATGTCAGTTAATGTAAAACCAATTGCAGATCGTGTGCTCATTGAGCCAAGCGCTGCTGAAACAACTACTGCAAGCGGTCTCATCATTCCAGACACCGCTAAAGAAAAGCCACAACGCGGTACCATCGTGGCCGTGGGTACAGGCAAAAAAGATGAACCTATGACTGTCAAAAACGGTGACACAGTTCTCTACGGTAAATATGCCGGAACTGAAATCACCATTGATGGGAAGGAATACCTCATCATGCGCGAATCGGACATCTTCGCTATTCTTTAATTGAACCATTTATCATTTAAACAATCATAACTGTTTCATTTTTTGAGGCAGCAAATACAAACAATTAAAACATCATGGCTAAAGAAATAACCTTTGATACCAATGCGCGTGAGAAACTCAAAGCGGGAGTTGATGCATTGGCTAACGCAGTGAAAGTAACCCTTGGTCCGAAAGGTCGCAATGTGGTTATTGATAAAAAATTCGGCGCTCCTCATATTACCAAAGATGGTGTGAGTGTAGCCAAAGAAATCGAGCTGAAAGATGCTATCGAGAACATGGGCGCTCAAATGCTCAAAGAAGTGGCAAGCAAGACAGCAGATATCGCCGGTGACGGTACCACTACTGCAACTGTGCTCGCTCAAGCTATTGTGACTACCGGTTTGAAAAATGTGGCCAGCGGTGCAAATCCGATGGATCTCAAACGTGGTATCGACAAAGCTGTTGAATCTGTTGTGGCTGAATTGAAGAAAATCTCTAAAACTGTTGGTAGCGATAACGCTAAAATCAAGCAGGTGGCTTCGATTTCGGCCAATAATGATGACGCTATCGGAACACTCATCGCCGACGCAATGGCGAAAGTGGGCACTGAAGGTGTTATCACTGTAGAAGAAGCAAAAGGAACTGAGACTGAAGTGAAGACTGTTGAAGGTATGCAGTTCGATCGCGGTTACCTTTCTCCATATTTCGTGACCAACGCGGAGAATATGGAAGCTGAATTGGAAAATGCTTTCATCCTCATCTACGATAAGAAAGTGAGCACGATGAAGGAACTTCTTCCAATTCTTGAAAAATCTGCACAAACAGGTCGTCCACTCCTGATCATCGCTGAAGATGTGGATGGAGAGGCATTGGCGACACTCGTTGTCAATAAAATCCGTGGAGCCCTGAAAGTTGCTGCTGTGAAAGCTCCAGGTTTCGGTGATCGCCGCAAAGCGATGTTGCAGGATATCGCTATCCTCACTGGCGGTCAAGTAATCAGTGAAGAAACTGGTTTGAAACTGGAAAACGCTACACTTGAAGATCTGGGTCGTGCTGAAAAAATTACCGTTGACAAAGACAACACAACCATCGTAAATGGTGTGGGTAGTAAAGATGCAATCCAGGCTCGCGTTGCTGAAATCAAAGCTCAAATTGAAAAGACCACTTCAGATTACGATCGTGAGAAATTGCAAGAGCGTCTTGCCAAACTCGCTGGTGGTGTTGCAGTGCTTTATATAGGTGCGGCTACTGAAGTTGAAATGAAAGAAAAGAAAGACCGTGTCGATGATGCACTTCATGCAACACGTGCAGCAGTTGAAGAAGGTATCGTTCCTGGTGGTGGTGTGGCTTTGATCCGTGCCAGCAAAGTCCTCGAAAAACTGAAAGGTGCCAATGAGGACGAACAGACTGGTATCGCAATCGTTGCTCGTGCTACAGAAGAACCACTTCGCCAAATCGTTGCCAACGCCGGTGGCGAAGGTGCTGTTGTGGTGAATAAAGTTCGCGATGGCAAAGATGACTTCGGTTACAATGCTCGCACAGAAGTATTCGAAAACCTCATCGGCGCGGGTGTGATCGATCCAACGAAAGTGGTTCGAGTTGCCCTTGAAAATGCCGCTTCTATCGCAGGTATGCTCCTCACTACTGAGTGTGTAATCAGCGATATCAAAGAAGAAGGTGCACCAGCTATGCCTCCAATGGGCGGCGGAATGGGTGGAATGATGTAATCAAACTCCATTGAATCATAAGAAAACCCCGCATCATGCGGGGTTTTTATTTTGTACTCCATTTCTTGTCAGCATGGAGTTTGGCGTTCGAAATAACTCAGAATCGCATCACTCACAACTTGGATCTGTCAATCCCCAGGCATCTATGAAAAGTGATTCCGGCATGCCTGAATCTTCTGCAGCTTCTTTGATGAAATCTTCAAAGTGAATATCCGCGTGGTTGTTTTCATCCAATGTAACATAACCCTTCGCATCAAAAGATTTCTCGCCATTTTTGGTTTTACGAACGCCGTGGATGTCGATGGACTTCGACAATAATGCCACACCTTCAAAACTTGCATTACCTCGAGGATCAGTCGTAGCAGCGCCTATCGCAACATCTCCATGTTTAATGGTGATTTCGTAGCCGCATACGGGTTGACCACTGATGGTGAAATTCAGGGTTACATCTGCTTGTGCTTTTGCGAACATCCCTGTAGTGGCCAAAAGCAAGAAGAGCATCAATTTTTTCATTGTGTTGTTTTTTATTTGGTGAATAGCGATAACGCATCAAAATAATCCTGTCCTCTTTTTTCTGCGAAAAAATCAAGAACAAGAGAAATGAGTGCCTCGCCGGAAAGCGCAATTCCAAATCCGTACCAAAACAATTGCAGGGGATTGTACCGAAACATGAAAATGAGGACAATACCCGCCAGGAACAGTGTAATTTCGGTGTAACGCAAAACCACAAAACTCTTCATCACTTGCGACATGCGCGGTGTTTCTTCCCGCGTCAATTTTGATGGATCCATATCGAAAGCATATACCATTTCAGTCCGTTGTTTGTCACTCTTGCGATAAACATTAAATCCTACAGCGAAATGGATAATACCCATGATGATCAGTGGAACGGCTGCCCCTCGTAGAAATGTGGTTTTCCCGAAGATGATCAATCCCGCACCGGCAAGAATGGCCACTATACCCATGATCATAAACAACAGGCTTTCCTGCTTTTCAGCTATGAAGTAGTTTTCGATGAGCTGTTTCGATAACATGGAACGAATATATAGCAATGGTGAATAGAAATCGTAAATGCTCGGGGCGAGTGGAGCATGCGTTTCCTGATTCATGCATCAACTCCGTTCTCAGGAGTTGCACCATTCTCCTCCCTTCAGCATAAATTTGATTCCTTAGATTCGATTTTTGAATTCATAACAACCCTTAAGTTTGTTACCTAATTACTTCAAATATGTCACTCACAGAACGTATCAATAACGACATCAAGGAAGCCATGAAATCCGGCGAAAAGGATAAACTCATGGCACTTCGCGACATCAAAAGCAAACTCCTCTTGGAAGCGACCAAAGAGGGTGGAGATGGCAGCGTAGATGATGCACGCGCCACCGCCATATTGAATAAGCTCTATAAACAGAGAATGGAGTCCATCGATATCTACAAAGGTCAGGGCAGACAAGACCTTATCGATGAAGAAACCAAACAAGCCAATGTGATCGCAGCTTATTTGCCTGAGCAATTGAGTGGAGAAAAACTTGAAGCAGAAGTGAGAGCCATCGTTGCATCCATAGGTGCTGCTGGCCCAGGTGATATGGGTAAAGCCATGGGTGCTGCGAATAAGGCACTGGCTGGCAAAGCAGATGGCAAAGCCATTTCAGAAATTGTAAAAAAAATTTTATCAGGTAACT
This sequence comes from Flavobacteriales bacterium, assembly GCA_019694805.1. Classification (GTDB taxonomy): domain Bacteria; phylum Bacteroidota; class Bacteroidia; order Flavobacteriales_D; family Sanyastnellaceae; genus JAIBBG01. The sequence continues at coordinate 74,081 of JAIBBG010000008.1, forward strand.
GATGGATATGAAGGTGGAAAAAAAACCACTGAAAACAATTGGCAGGCACGTGATGATCGATCTGCCTGAGTTGGGATACACCGGTATCGATGCGAAAATCGATACCGGTGCATTTCGCACCGTGATTCATTGCGAAAGTGCAAAACTTGTGCGGGGTGAAAATGGTCGTGAAATCCTCGAGGCTGTTTTTGATCTCGATGGAGATGGTCCTCGGATTTTCAGGTTTGAAGATTTTTTCCGTAAAGATTTCAAAAGCTCTTTTGGAGAGACGGAAAACAGGTATTGTATTCATACGACCATTAAGATTGGTCGCAAAAAAATCAGTAGCAGCGTTTCATTGACAGATCGCTCTGGAATGAAGTTCCCCGTGCTGATCGGGCGCAAAACCCTCCTTCGAAAATTCCTTGTGGACGTCAGCAGGAAGTATTAAGCCGTAATTATGTCTTTTGATTACCCTAAATCCTTGATGTGGGGCTACTTTTGCACCCGTTTTTCGCATCATGGTTACAATAGGCAATCTTAGCATTCATTTTGGCTCGCGAACATTGTTCGCCAACATTGGCTTTTTCATAGGGCCACGCGACCGTATTGGTCTCGTAGGGAAAAATGGCGCAGGAAAGTCAACCCTGCTGAAAACGCTTGCTGGTATTCAGAATCCAAGTGAAGGTAGTATTGCTTTGGCCCGTGGTACAACTGTCGGATATCTTCCTCAGGAAATGAAACACAATGAGGAAGCGAATGTGTATGAAGAAGCTTCTACCGCTTTCCGCGAAGTACAACTCTTGCACGAGAAGGTAGATCAACTTACCGCTGCCATCAGCGATCACCATGATTATACCAGCGATGATTATTCGAAAAAGTTAGAACAACTGGAAGAGGCTGCTCATCGCCTCGAATTGCTCGGCAGCGGTAATCTCGAAGAAAAAATTGAAAAGGTTTTGAAAGGTCTTGGATTTCGTTCTGAAGACATGACCAGGAAAATGAAGGAATTCAGTGGTGGTTGGAAGATGCGCGTCGAGCTGGGTAAAATCCTTCTGCAAAATCCGGATCTGCTCTTGCTGGATGAGCCGACGAATCACCTCGATATCGAGTCCATTGAATGGCTGGAAGAATTTCTTCAGGATTATCCTGGAGCAATTGTTCTCATTTCACACGACAGACAATTCCTTGATAACGTTACCAAACGAACCATAGAAATTTCTAAATCGAAAATTTACGATTACAAATTTTCTTACTCGAAATACATCGTACAACGTCAGGATGAAATTGAACGTCAGGAACGCGAAGCAAAAAATCAACAGAAGTATATTGAAGATACTCAGAAGTTGATCGACAAGTTTCGTGCGAAGAAAGACAAAGCTGCTTTTGCGCAAACCTTGATCCGTAAATTGGACAAAATGGAACGTGTTGAAGTAGATGACTTCGACGGAACCAAGGTGCGTATCAGTTTTCCTCCTGCACCTCATGCTGGAAAAATCATTCTGGAAGGTAAGGGACTTGGTAAAGCTTATGGACATCTCCGATTGTTCAGTGGTGTGGATATGCTCATTGCACGCGGTGAAAAAATTGCTTTGGTCGGCAAGAATGGTGTAGGAAAATCTACACTCATCAGGATGATCATGAAACAAGAACCTTTCGAAGGAGAGATGATTCCTGGCTATAGTGTCAATGTGGGTTATTACGCGCAGAATCAGGCTGACACTTTGGACGGCAATAAGACCGTTTTCGAAACGATCGATGATGAAGCAGTGGGTGATATAAGAAAAAGCGTTCGTTCGTTGCTTGGAGCTTTTCTCTTCAGCGGCGATGATGTAGATAAGAAAGTGAAGGTGTTGAGTGGTGGTGAAAAGGCAAGGCTTGCATTGTGCAAATTGCTTTTGCAACCCTACAATTTTTTGGTGATGGACGAACCTACCAATCACCTTGATCTAGCATCAAAGGAAGTTTTGAAGCAAGCTCTGCAACGCTTCGATGGAACCTTGCTGGTCGTGAGTCACGATCGTGATTTTTTACATGGACTCACTTCAGTGGTCTATGAAATCAAACCGGACCGCCTGCGCGTGTGGCCGGGCGATGTGCTTGATTTCCTCAAAGAGAAAAAGGCCGAGAGTATTGCTTTATTTGAAAAGGCGAAACCAACACAGCAGGCTAAATCTTCTATCAAAGAAGAACAGAAAAATCAAAGCACAACTCCAACATTGAGTCGTGATGAACAAAAGGAAATTGAGAAGAACAAGAAACGACTTCAAACATTGATACAGAAAAGCGAAAAGGAAATCGAATCGCTGGAAAACAAAATCAAAGAGATGGATGTCGTACTCGCCGAACTCGATTATACCCATCAAGAAAAGGCTAACAAAACATTGGCTGAATACGATGATCTCAAGAAAAAACTTGAGGAAGTGATGCAGCAATGGGAAAATGCCTCAGAAGAGCTTAGTGCGCTCTCCTGAGACATTTTTATGTTGATAAGGCCTATTGCTTCACGAGTCTTGTCATGTGTCTTTCACCATCCGCTCCAGTAAGGCTTATGAAATAGAGCCCTGGAGATAAATCACCGATGGATACAGATGAAGTTTGATTGTTGACGCGTAACTTTTTTACCATTGCATTCTGCGCATTTTGAATGATCAATTCAACAGTTTCATGCATTGGATTGGTGATGAATATTTCATCATGAGCTGGATTAGGATAAATGTTGAAATGGGTTGGGCTTGTCTCATTCAAACCAACCAATATGATATGATGAGTGTAGGTGTTCGTGACAACAGCAGGATTCTGATCAAAATAGATATAGGCGGTATTGTCAATCGCTGTGCCTGGCGCCAGGTTTGATTGAGCATGGACTTTATAGCGCAACCAGCCATGGCTGTTCGGTTCATCTGATGTGCTGTCTGGTAGCATGATTTGCGGAAACTCGAAACTCAGCTGACCATTGACAAGATTAACGATAGGATGACATTCATGCGATGCTCCAATCCACTCGAATGTACTGTAGTCAAGATCACTATCCAGTGCGTTACTCACCACAATATCGGTAGCGGGTGCATTACCCGTGTTTTGAAATTCGATGAGGTATTCTATTTCTGTTCCAGGATCAATGATGTTCCCAGAACCGGTACCTGCGGGAGTTGCAGTGATCTGATTGGGATCCCAGGCACAAAGCAGAATTTCAGTGTCAAAAATGTTTTCAGTACTGATCAAATTTCCATTGATATCAAGAGTTTGAATATCGACAATTGTACTCAGAGGTGATCCCATCAAGCTGTAATCAGGCGCACTGAAGAATAGTCTAAGTAGTTGCGAAGCCCCGGGTGCCATGTTATTCAGATTCCATGTTAAGTCATTACCATTCACATTGTCTGGCATGGGATAAGCCATTGTCATGTTGATGTTGGCATCGGTTGTTACATGGATAACCGCACTTGAAATGCTATTGCTTTCATTGTTTATCATAACATCAATTTCGCCACTTTGTGCGCACACCAAGGGTGGAAGAGATACGCTGCCATTGATGTCATAATTCGGAGCACTGGTATTCAAACCGAAAAATGCGGATCCAATGAAACCTGTGGATGTATTGATGCTAGATGGTGTTGTGAGTGTTGGCCAAACAGTATTGTCATATTGAAGTGTCAGGATGTCCCCAAAATCACCGGGTAAGAGCAAATAGAATAGTCCGTTATTGTCTGTATAGATGGTTTGCGAGCCGTATTGCAATGCAATGCCTCCGATACCTGGTTCATTGCTATCCATGACGCCATCTGTATCCAAATCTTGGAATACATATCCGCTGATCATGGCAGGAACCAATTCTGTTGCATCGAATTTGAGGTAGGTGGCCGTACCTCCATCTATGTTCGGATAAGTTGGGGTAACGGTAACCAATAATTCTTCCGAACCATCCGCTCCAATGGAATATACTTCGAGCGAATAATCGTTGTTGGGGGAATCAATGGTGTATTGAAAAAAATTACAGTCAGTATCTGGAAGGTAAATATTCTGGGTGAATGATGTTACCATGCCCGGTGTTGCAATGTCCCAGAATGAAGGCGGTTGTCCTACGTCAACTCCGTGTATGTTATAGCTCGCACCCGTGAGTGAAGTGAAATTTAATTTAAGATGTGTCGATGTTGTAAATGTGCCCAGGATGTTATCGGAATCAAAGTTGTTTTCTGCGACTTCATCTGTGCCCGAAAATGTGAGTGTAGCTGGAAATATGCCTTCAAATGGTAAATCAGTAACTGTAATGATATACGGGTGTAAGGGTAATATCCCTGCAGGAACATCATACGTGTATATGGTCCCATTCACATTGAATTCGGCTGTCCCCGCTTCCGAAGGATAAATTCCAGTGTTGTAGAAATAAATCCCTGTCCAGAATTGATGGCATGCTGTAGTAACCCCGGAAAAGAATGCCTGGATGTCGTAGCCCATATAAAGATCTGCACAATCATAATGTGCAATGTCGAAGACTAACGAAGGTGAAGTGAGTTGAAGAAAATCAATGATGACACCATAAGGACAAATTATGACATAATACTCTTGATAAGGAGTGCCAAAATCTATTTCATATTGATATAGATCTAAAAGTGCTTGATCACCATCTATGATGGGACATGGTGCCAAGCTAGTTATGTCTTCAATTCCACTTCCCGGCGGACCGTAAATGTCAGAAGTAAGATTGTCTGGGTTGGATTCAATGAAAAGCATTTGTGTTTCATTGGTTCCATTCGGTCCTTGCAATGCATAGTCGTATTGAAGGATGTTGGTATTGAGTACGTCAAACAAATTAGTACTCTCTACATTTCCAAACATCAGAACAACACTTTGTCCTGCATCCAAAAGTTCCTGCAAATGCCAAGTGTTACCATCGATATCTGTCGAAGTAAAATCCGGCGCTTGTTGACCATAAGTTAATGTTTGTGCAAAGAGTTGACCTTCATGAAACACAACGACGCACAATAGAAGTAAAATTCTCTTCATCTGATATTAGAATAAGGTTTGGTAAATGGACGAAACAGAATTGAATCTGGTTGCAACTTGATTGAAATATCATCCTTTAAGACGATAAAAAAAGGCGGACCGAAGTCCGCCTTTATCATTTTTCGGTGATGTTATTCACCAGCTCCGTGACAAGATTTGTACTTCTTCCCTGATCCACATGGACATGGATCATTCCTTCCCACTTTCACTTCGGCTTTCACGGGTTCAACTTTGGGTGGTGGTCCTTGTGGAGGCATAGCCAATGGTCTTTGTCCTCCGCCACCAACTGCATTTTGAGAAGCCGCTGCACTGCGTTGTTGCAGATTCATGCTCTCCGCTTTTTGCACATTGAGCTTGCTGGTGTCTGGTGCCTTTGGTGCCTGAGCCTGACGAACAGGCGCTTGCTGACCTTGCGGCAATTGCGCGTGCATGAGGAAACTCGCAAGTTCACCATTCACTTTTGCGATCATGGTCTTGAAGAGGTTGTAACTCTCAAGTTTGTAAATCAAGAGAGGATCTTTTTGTTCATGTGATGCGAACTGCACATTGCTGCGCAAATCATCCATGTCTCGCAAATGTTCCTTCCAACTTTGATCGATCATTGCCAGCGTAATGCCCTTTTCCAAAGCATCTACAAGTTCTGAACCTTGCGTCTGATAAGCCTTTTCAAGATTTACCGCTACCTGAACTGTTTTGCGACCATCACTGAAAGGAACAGCAATATTGTTATATCCCTGCGTGTTGTTTTCATAAACATTTTTGATCACAGGAAAAGACTCATGCATGATTTGTGTGATGCGTTGCTTATAGCGCTGCTCTACTGCCTGATAAGTTGCATGAATGACGTCATCTGCTTTTTGTATGCCAAATTCTTGTTGTGATACGGGTGCCTCGATGCCGAAATATTTGAGCAGATCTAATTTGAAAGCCTCATAGTTTTTCATCTCGTGATGAAGATCTACAACGGTCGCAGTTAGATCATAGAACATGTTGTCAATGTCAAGCTTCAATCGTTCACCGAACAAGGCGTGCTTACGACGTTTGTAAATCACTTCACGTTGTGAGTTCATCACGTCGTCATATTCCAAAAGACGTTTACGAATTCCGAAGTTGTTTTCTTCTACCTTTTTCTGTGCGCGTTCAATGCTGGAAGTGATCATGCTATGTTGAATCACTTCACCTTCTTTCAGACCAAGTCGGTCCATCATTTTGGCAATACGATCACTACCGAAAAGACGCATGAGATCATCTTCCAATGATACATAGAATTGTGATGAACCGGGATCTCCCTGACGTCCTGCGCGACCACGCAACTGTCTGTCGACACGACGTGAATCGTGACGTTCGGTACCAATGATCGCAAGACCTCCAGCTTCTTTTACACCTTCACCCAATTTGATGTCGGTACCGCGACCCGCCATGTTGGTGGCAATCGTTACTGTGCCAGATCTACCCGCAAAAGCAACAATATCAGCTTCCTTCTGGTGAAGTTTAGCATTGAGAACCTGGTGTTCAATGCCTTTAAACTTCAACATTTTTGAAAGCAATTCGGAAACTTCAACTGTGGTGGTACCAACGAGAACAGGCCTTCCGGCTGCACGCAATTCAGCAATTTCATCAATCACTGCATTGTATTTTTCACGCTTGGTCTTATACACTTTATCTTCCATGTCTTTCCTCGAAATCGGACGATTTGTTGGAATGACCATGACGTCAAGTTTGTAAATACTCCACAATTCACCTGCTTCCGTTTCTGCAGTACCAGTCATACCCGCAAGCTTGTGATACATGCGGAAGTAATTCTGAAGTGTGATGGTAGCGTAGGTCTGGGTAGCTGCTTCAACACGAACATTTTCTTTGGCTTCAATGGCCTGATGAAGTCCATCAGAATAACGACGGCCTTCCATGATACGTCCGGTTTGTTCGTCAACAATTTTGACTTTGTTGTCGATCACTACATAGTCAATGTCTTTTTCGAAAATGGCATATGCTTTTAAGAGCTGATTGATGGTGTGGATGCGTTCGCCTTTTACGCTGTAGTCGCGCATGAGATCATCCTTCATCTTCAGTTTAGCTTCGTCATCTTTTCCACTGTTTTCAATTTCAGCCAACTCAGAGCCGATGTCAGGAAGCACGAAAAATTTCTCATCCCCAATGTCTTTTGAGATGAGATGAATACCTTTTTCGGTCAGTTCAACCTGGTTGTTTTTTTCATCGATAACAAAGAAAAGTTCAGCATCAACTTTCGGCATGTCGCGCTGATTGTCTTGAAGGTATTGACCTTCTGTTTTCAGCAATTGCGCTTTCATACCTTCCTCGCTGAGGAATTTGATCAACGCCTTGTTCTTCGGCAATCCGCGGTAAGCGCGATAAAGAGCGAGTGCTCCTTCTGTAACATCATCCTTGGATGGTGATCCTTGTTCAGGTGAGAGTTTTTTCTTGGCAAGGGTGAGAAATTCATTGGCCGCTGTGCGCTGCGCTTGAATCAGAAGTTGAACTTTTGGTTTCAAAGCATCAAATTCCTGATCATCACCTTTTGGTGTAGGACCTGAAATGATCAATGGCGTTCTTGCTTCATCAATCAACACGCTATCCACCTCATCCACGATGGCGAAGTGGTGTTTGCGTTGCACGAGTTGTGACGCTTCCACTGCCATATTATCGCGTAGATAATCAAAACCGAATTCGTTATTTGTCCCGAATGTGATATCAGCACGATATGCATTTCTACGCGATGAACCATTAGGCTGATGCCTGTCGATACAATCTACTGTGAGGCCATGGAATTCATAAAGTGGCCCCATCCATTCAGAGTCACGTCGTGCGAGATAATCGTTGACGGTAACCACATGAACGCCCTTGCCAGCTAATGCATTGAGGAAAACTGGTAATGTGGCTACAAGGGTTTTACCTTCACCGGTAGCCATCTCAGCTACTTTACCACGGTGAAGGGCAATACCACCGATGAGCTGCACATCATAATGAACCATATCCCAGGTGATGCGATTTCCTGCAGCAACCCAGTTGTTTTTCCA
>JAIBBG010000100.1 GCA_019694805.1 Flavobacteriales bacterium
AACAATACTGATATTACTTGCATTCACGCTGAAATGCGCTTCACCCGAAGTGAAACTTCCGTATTTGAAACACATTTGGATGAGAGTAATTATTATCTCGATGGTTCTTCCAGTCTCTTCGTTTCCGCACCTGTAACCCTCAGTCATGGCGAACTGGATGTGAGCACGACTTCGAAACTTTATATCCATTACGGAAATCTCACCATCGGTGAAAATGCATTGCTCGACTGGCACTCGAATACTTGTGAAATCATTGGCGGTAATTCTTCACTTGCTTTCGATCATGGCCAAATACATATTCCGGCTAATCATGAATTTACATTCGAATATGGCGGACAACAAAGTGGTTTCATTGATATTAAACCGGGATCAACCAATGTGATCATCAATGATAACAATTCTATTTTTAGAATTCATGGATTCGGTAAAGCAGACCTTTGCTTGCGTATTACTGACGCCACTTTGAAAAACATCAATCCTCAATTAGGTAAGTTCATTCTGAGTAATTGTTTGATTGAAATGGCGGGAAGTGCATACCTTGTTACTGATATGTTTTTTGATGCTTCTGGCAGTAAATTTTTAAATGGAAAAATGGCACTTTGGCATAGCCCAGCTAACATTTATACTTGTGACTTTGAGCACTCATATATTGAATCCAAATTCCAAAAAATTATGATCAAACACAGCAATTTCGTTCATGGTGTATTTCATGCCGATGCTTGCAGTTACTATGTAGAACAAACGAGCTTTGATGCTTCAAACATTCATTCAGAGAACCTAAGTTCAGTGAGCTTCTTAAAACAATGCGATTTCACAAATGACGAATACTTTTTTGTTGCAGATGAAAGTCTTGTAGAACTTCGGGTATTAGAGTGTGAATTCACCTCAGACGGTCATTTTCATTCTGACCATTCTCCATACGGAATATTCAAAGTTGGAGGCATACTTACTCTGAAATGCAATAAGTTTAAAGATTTGAATGAAGCCATTCATGGAGCAAACGGTTGCATCATCTCAATGACTGAAAATGACAACAGCGGCAATAATCAATTCACGCATTGCAACCATATGATCGTTTGTGATGATGCCCTTGACCTTAAAATTAACGATGGATATAATGATTTTTCTGATGTAGTTACTTCCGTTTTTACTGGAAATTTAGATGGATACACTTGCGACAACAACGGACCCGATGGAGAATGTACTCATCCTGAACTTGAGGCCAACAACAATATTTGGCTGCATTCCTCACCACCTGAAGAACCAGATAGTGATTTTCACGGAACAGTAACCTCCAATTGCGACGGACCAGCAGAGTGGGAAGACTGCATCATTAGAATTATCGACCATAGCCCAATAGAAGAATTCATTTGCAGAGATAAAACTCCAATTGGTAAAATTGAAAAATCTACTACGTATACCAATGGAACCGGCAATTCCGAAACATTCAAGTATGTACCGGAAGTGAATCCCAATCAATCGAACATGAATAAAGACTTTGAGGTAGGTAATCCGAACATTACTACTTCAAGCTTTGAAAATACTCCGTTAGAAGAAGCTCTGCTTTTTGCAGCCAATACTTCTGAATTAATTGATTCCTTAGGCAATGACAGTTTATGTATCGACCTCTTTCATCAAATCATCATGAGTGATATAGACCTGCAGGATGAAGAAATCCGATGGAAATTACTTTGGGGACAACGACACATGAAATCTGCTGCGGAAAACCGATTCACACAAGGTGAAATTACCCGACAAGAGAATGAAATCACCTTTCATTCGGATGTTCAGAAATATGTGGACGTTCTCAACACACTCACTTATCAATTGGTTCCTGACAGTGAATATACCCAACAATATTATTTGGAATTGGATAAAGGCCAATTGTTCAATACACTTGGAGACTATCAAATGGCCAATCAGATATTCACGAATTTGGATGATTGCGAAATTGATTCCCTCGAACAACAAATATTGAATGGCTGGATTATTCAAACACAAATGGCCATGGATGAAACTTCACAATATTTGGCCGGAGTGTCACTTGATTCAATCCAAGGCACCGCGGACACATCTTCATTATTAACTCCATTTGTACTTCTCGCTGATACCTTCTTCTTTGGTGCCATCATTCATAGTCCTCAATTTGTCGAATTTGCACCTTGTGATTTGAACAATAGAAATTTGAGATTATCAAAGAATGAAGACCAAACCATCAAAGTTTATCCGAACCCATCGCAAGGTTCATTTACAGTTCAAAATTTAGGTAAACAGCTCATCCATTCTATTGAACTTATGGATCGAAGCGGCAGATGTATATTCAAATCAGGAACTATCACTTCCGATCAACAAACACTTCAAATCAACTTAACCCCAACCATCGCATCAGGCCTCTACATACTCAGAATAAACATCGGTGAAACTTCCACCCACAAGACCATCGCCATCCAATGATATTCTTGTAAAATCCAAGCCACCTTCGATGCATCTTTGCATCCATTGATTTTTTTTCTATGAATGCATTTATCGTTGACGGGGTGCGCACACCCATCGGAAGTTTTGGTGGTAGTCTCGCTCCTGTTAGAGCTGATGACCTCGCGGCCATCGTATTGAAAAGCCTGTTGGAAAAACTTCCGCATTTCGATCCTCAAGTGATCGATGATGTGATCATGGGATGCGCCAACCAAGCCGGCGAAGACAACCGCAACGTGGCGCGTATGGCTCTCCTTCTTGCCGGTTATCCGATTTCGGTTCCGGGTGAAACCGTAAACCGTCTCTGCGCTTCGGGCATGTCGGCAACCATCGCCGCGGCTCGCGCTGCTCACGCTGATCATGGAAGTGTTTTTGTTGCCGGTGGTGTGGAACACATGACCAGAGGTCCATGGGTGATCTCTAAAACATCTTCGGCCTTTGGTCGTGATGCGCAAATGTTCGACAGCAGTTTCGGATGGCGTTTTATCAATCCTAAAATGAAAGAAATCTATGGCACCGATGCCATGGGTGAAACAGCTGAAAACCTCGCTGACCTCCATCAAATTTCCCGCGATGATCAAGACAAGTTTGCGCTTTGGTCACAACAGAAAGCAGGAAAAGCCATTCAGTCGGGCTACTTCAATGGTGAAATCACTCCGGTTGAAATTCCTCAGAAAAAAGGAAATGCCATCATCTTCTCCCAAGATGAATTTGTACGCGCTGACTCCTCGCTTGAAGGTCTTGCAAAATTGAAACCTTCTTTCAGAAAAGATGGCACCGTGACAGCAGGCAATGCGTCGGGTCTCAACGATGGTGCTGCGGCTTTACTCATCGCCTCTGAAAATGGTCTTCAACAAAATAACTTGAAACCGATGACGAGAATTCTCTCTGCAGGTGTTTCGGGTGTTGAGCCACGTATCATGGGTATAGGTCCGGTAACAGCCAGTGAAATGGCATTAAAACGTGCAGGGCTTTCACTGGATCAAATGGATCTCATCGAATTGAATGAGGCCTTTGCTGCGCAGGTTCTCGCTTGTACCCGAACCATGGGGTTGCAGGATGATGATGCCCGCATCAATCCAAATGGCGGCGCCATCGCGCTGGGGCATCCACTGGGCATGAGCGGCGCGAGATTGTTGCTCACAGCTTCGCGACAGCTTGTCAACTCCGGAAAAAAATATGCATTGTGTACGATGTGTATCGGTGTCGGTCAAGGTTATGCTGTGGTGATCGAAAACGTTTCGAAATAGCATTTGATCATGGCCAATATTTTTGAATTCAACGGATATAAACCGGTAGTGCATGAAACTGCTTTTGTTCATCCGAATGCGACGGTCACTGGCAATGTAATCATCGGCAAACATGTGTACATCGGTCCGGGTGCTGCTATTCGCGGCGATTGGGGACAGATCATCATTTCCGACGGATGCAATGTGCAGGAGAATTGCACCATCCACATGTTCCCGGGAGTTACCGTTGTGCTTCATGAAGATGCTCACATTGGACATGGTGCGATCATTCATGGAGCAAGCATCGGCAAAAATTGTCTCGTTGGAATGAATGCCGTCATCATGGATCGTGTGGTGGTTGGTGATGAGTCGATCGTTGGTGCGCTTTCATTTGTTGCTGCCGATACCGTGATTCCTCCTCG
>JAIBBG010000051.1 GCA_019694805.1 Flavobacteriales bacterium
GGCGCAGAAACCTTATTGGATCACCTAATGCTTGGTGCCAATCTTAAATATTGAATCTTAAATCTTAAATTTTAAATCTCCTTTCTGGCTTATCTGCCTTTCACAATCTTCTTGCTATAGCTTTTTCCATCTTGCATGATCTGCAGATAGTAAGTGCCATTGGGCTCATCGGAGATATCGATGGTCTTATTGTAGTTGCCATCAAAACCAGAACGTTCTTCGAGGTATACCATTTCACCTGAGCCGTTGTACAACACAATCTTGATTGGCTTCTTTTCCGTGGTAACGAAATTGAGATTGAGTATACCATCGTTCGGATTTGGATAGAATGAAATTTGTTCGAGATCAAGATCGTTGGTGGTTCTCAATTTTGGATTTGCATTTTTATTGACTTCTTCGGCTTCTTCAGAAGAAATTTCTGCGATGCGAATTTGGATGATCACCACTTCACGGTTTTCCTGCATGCGATCAAGTTCTCCCTGAATGCGATCGCGCTCAGCCTCAATTTGCTCCTGCTGACGATCGAGTTCTTCGAGCAATTGTTGCATGCTATCTTCGATGTCTTCTGCATCCATATCGAATTCATAATCGTAGAAATAGTTTCCACCTTCGTCTTGTCCTTTGAAATCATGGAAGATTCGGAAATCGTCGAAGCCACTCACACTGCGTTTTCCGATCTTACCGGTGATTTCTTTTTCACGACCTTCTCTGATGACTTTCACGGTGATTTCTGATTCGGGTTCGATGGTAGTAATCACTTCCGCCATCTGATCAAAACTAGAAACTGGAATTCCATTGATAGACTGTATCACATCGCCGCTTTGTAATCCCATTTTTTCTGCGGCTGTTTCGGGCTCCACGTTCACTTTTACGCCACTTTCTGTCTTTTCATCCGATGGAGTAACACCTAAAAATGCTGTTTCTTTCACCACCATACCTTCGCCGCCCCAACTGAATGGTTGGCAGATCTTCATGCTGTCGTTCGGGAAGATGCAACCTGCCGGCCCTTGAGGACAAAAAATGGTGATAGAATCAGGGCCGAAACGGAATTGATACTCCTTCATATTTTCGTTGTTGAAGCCAGGTGCCATGTCCGGTGCAGAAGGTGCAGACCACTCCATCATTTTTTCGCCCAGAACAGCCTTTACTTTTTTCTTTTTTCCGTCGCGGGAATAATCAATTTTGATTTCATCACCGATTTGGTGAGTTTGTACGGCATCGATGACTTCACGAATGGAATTCACTTCAACGCCATCCAATTTCAATAGGACATCTCCTGCAATCAATCCGGATTTGGACGCTGCTGTGCCTTCGATGACTTCGGTAATCACAACCCCGGTTTCATCCGAACCTTCACCATTGATTTCTTCTTTGAGCATGACACCCAGAAAAGGTCTCGCAGACATGGGAGGAGCTGGGGCAAATTCCGGCAGTGGAGGAATGGCTAATCCCTGCGGATCAAAAAAGAGTTCGATGTTGTCGATACCGTCCAGGTCGTCTTGCTTATCAATACGTATTTCAATCTGTTGTCCTTCTTTCAGTTCTCCGAGCTCATCCAGAACTCCCATTTCTTTGAGGATTTCCTGAATGCTTTGATCGCTTTCAATGACCACTTCGCGGGTTTCTTCGGACTTAACGCCGTTCTGATTGCGCTTCACATGAATTTGAGCTTTGTTCTGTGCAGCGAGATCGGTGAAAAACATCGACATCAAGGCTGCCATGAGCAAGGAGTAAGAAACAGAAACTTTTTTCATTGTTTTATTGATAAGCCGGAAGCGAATGTAACACCGTCTTTTGCCAACCGGCTGTTAAACGATCTAAACGAGTGTTAATCATCGAAATGGTGCAACATTCCGTGAGCTATTTCCTTAAAACAAAAATCCCCGCAGCACTGGGTACTGCGGGGATTCTATGTTTTTTATCTTGAGAGGTTATTTCCTTTCGTTAGCCATTTTCTCCATCTCTTTCTCGAAAGTTTCTTTGAACTTTTCGTAGTTGTAGTCGGCTTTGATCTTCTCATTCTGTGAAAGACCTGCGCTATATGCATCCGCGATTTTCTGACCGCTGAGCTCGATGGCAACGTAGCTTACGAATACTCCATCTTCACGCTGAGTGAGTTTTTCGCAAATCTCAACAGCTCCACGAAGCTCCTGATCTACGACTGTTCTCGCCATTTCCTGGAAGGTCTCAGTCACTTCTTCTTTATTGTTGAACTCGGTTGAGTTCACGTAGTTGTCACCTACAATCTTCATCGTGGTATTGATGGTTTTAGCAAGCTCAGAGTTAGCATTTGAACGTGCTTTCTTCTTGGCAGTCTCGCGGTCCATACTTTCACCGGTAGCCGTTGCACGGAATGCATCTTTTGTACTCATGTACTGGTCTCCAGTGCAATATTCATTGATGAGAACTTCACCTTTTGGTTTAGGAGTTTCCTCCACTTTTTTCTTTTTCTTACCACATGCGGTACCGAATACAGTTATTACGGCTACCAAGGCAATCAGTGTAAAATGTCTGGTTTTCATATCGCTTTGTTTTTGTTTTTTAATATTCTATTTCTGATGTCAAGGCTTTTTCTACAATCGTGCCAAAATCTATTTTCGGTGCGAAAGGTATGATCAGCCTGATTTTTTATTTCATGATGGCATCAATAATACTGCGGGTTATCTGCTGTTCAATCTTTTCCTTTCCCTTCTTATAAGCCTCGATGCTTGCCGCATCGGCATTCAATTGAAGGCCCTTGATGGCGGTGAGGGATTCCTGGTATACCACGTCACCGGTCTTCACATTTTTCACCCGAACATTCAACTCCAAAAAGGCTACCGTAAATCCTTGTGAACTTCCTCCTGGGGTGGTGTTGGATTCAATACTCACATCGTAATCTCTTTCTCCATTCGTCGTGATAACACGCATACCTTGTTTCACCAACTCTGAGTTTAAGGTGGTAGCAAGCGATCTTGTGGAACTTGCCTGTCCATACACCTTCTCTTCACTGCTGATATAGAACGAAGGCATCACCACTTCAATGGGCAATTGTTTGCTTTCTGTGCGGATGTTTTTGATCAATCCGGTTTGAATGCTTTTATCAAGATCAGCAGCCAACAGCGCATCGAGGATGATCTTGAGGTCAACCACATTGGCTTTTTCTGTTGTACTCACATTGCTCACATTCACCATCACCTTTCCTGCATCATCAGTGATGGAAGATTTTGGCTTCATGTAATTGTTGCGCACATACTGGTAGGTAGTCGTAATGCCCTTCACTCCTTTACCCTGATAATATACAGATACCGGAATATCCGCATTGTATTTGTTTTCAGCGGAGAGTACCACTTTGGTTGTGCCTGGTCTGATAGACAATCCAGTCCCCAATCGCTGCAACGAACTGTACAATTCATTGTCGAGGTAAACTGTACCACTATCGGTTCGGAACTCGTTCACTTCATCCCAGTATTCTTTCATGCTGAACAAACCATGCATGTATAAATCGAATGCCGCCGGAATATTGAGTTCGCTTTCGGCTGCAAGCCCTTTCACATAATAATCATGGGCTGCGCTCAGCGCTTTATTTTTCTTCTGCTGTTTCGCACTTTGGTATGCCGCTTTGTTTAATCGGTAATAGACCCAATACTCCTTGCCATTTTCCCAAATACCAGCTACCTCATAGTCTTCGATCTTTTCATCGGTGGTGGTAGAAATGGTGGAGATAAATTCCTCACTGAAGTTTTTATTGACCTCCAAAGAATTCAGAAATGTTTCGCCCTGCACCCTCACACTGATTTCAGATGCGAGATCGTTCAACGCATTCTTTTTGGCGATGGTCTGATAATCCAAAGGCTGGGAAGTCTTGCTGCAGGTACCGATACCTATGTAGTATGAACCACTGTGCGGTCTTTGCCCCACCCACTCCGGCGCTTCTGCCGGTGCGGTAATTTCCTTGTCACCCTTCTGGATGTTTTTGCTATTGCTGCAACCGCTGAATGACATCAACGTGATCAGCACCATGCTGAAAGCAGGCATGAAAAACCGCTTTCGCATAAATGGAATGATGCTCACCGGTTTCATATTATTTCACTATTTCTTTGACAACATTGCTGATCGAACCCGACAACTGACTGCTGATATTCGAGAAAAGGGTATTGCTCAATTCGGCAGATGATTTCAGGTCCTGACGACCGGCCATCAATGCCTGAAGCGCTTTTCTGTCATTCATGTTGAGGTTCGGACCAACCTGACCAGCAGGAACAAGTTTACTGGCATTGCCATCGTAACGACCATACAATACCTCATCAGAAACTTCCTTCTCGATGATTTCGGTCTTCAGGATCTCACCGGTTTTCAGATTCACCAGTTTATACTGAAAACTCACCACACAAGAGTTGGTATTGTAATACTCTGTATACGTCACAGACCTGTATCGTGGCTGCATATAATACTTGCCATCGGTTTTATTCAACACACGTTCTTCGTATTCTTCATAACCATTTCTGACCTTCGATTTCAAGGTGCCTTTCTTTTCAGAATAGCTCAGCACCGTTCCTGTGAGCAATGCTTGCGCACCGATCAACTGACCAACTTGCACGGCAGTATTTTCATCAATGGCACCGGAAAGTTGTAATTGTTGCTCGCGGATGATGAGTTCCATGTTTTCGCGGTCAACCACTTTCAGGAAAGGGTCTTGGATATCGGTGAGTGCATCTAAGGTATATGCAGAGACTTTCGAATCGAGGCCTGTGATACCACTTGCATTTTCAAAATTGATCATGGCGATGGTATACATTCCTTTGTCGAGGCATTCTTTGCGCAAAGCTGCAGCATTCTTGTAATCCGGTTTGCGTGCAATGACCTTCTCCAAATTGCCATAGGCAGCTCTGTAGAATTGCACGTCCATCGATTTCTTCGCTTCGGCATACAAAGGCTCGAGGTAAGCGATGTCTGCCAGGTCTTTGGCGTCTTTGTAATTGGGATCCAATCTTCTGATCTCGGCAAAAACAGATTCCGCTTCCTGGTATTTCTGCTCTTCGAGCAAAGTAGTACCGTTGTCGTAGAGATCCGTGAGGTATGCGCTTTTGACTGCTTCATAGTCCGACACATAAAAATCGGCCAGTTGAAGTGTCACACCCACGCCCTGCACTTTTTCTTTATAATCACGTGCTTTGTGGTAGGCATAAACGGCTTCTTTTTTCGTCCCGAAGTTTTTGGTTTTCGCAAACTCGTTCAACATTTCATTCAGGACGAGTTGACCGTTTTTCTTCAGACCGATTTGTGCATCCACATTGGAGCGCTTCTTCTGCAGAGCAGTGTAATAGCTGTTGGCGGCTTCATGAACGAGTCCGGCAGCTTCCTGCTTCACGGCCATTTTGGTGAAATGCTTGCTGCCATTGCATCCTGAAAGGATGAATAGACCAAGCGCCAGAATGGTGATATATGTAGAAAAGTGCTTTTTCATAAAATGGGATGCGTATCGTTTTTTCCTGGAAGTAATCCTGTGTCCTGCGAGAGCTAGAACACCTTTCACGATTACTTTGACTCCAGGAATTGATTCAGTTCATCGATACTTGATTCAAAAGTGAAGGCGTCGTTCACGAGGAAGTAGTCGCCGGGGTTGTAGCAGAAATCGTAAGCGTATTTGGCATAATCCAATTTCGATTCTTCAAAGCTGAATAAAGCCATCACTTCTTTGATCTGATCTACGGTGAGGCAATTGGCTTTTGTCACCTGCTTGGCTACAGTCATTTTAGAGTCTTCGAAAGACTTGGACTGGATGCTTGATTTGGCAGAGTTGAACGAAGAGCCACTCATGGAAGATACACAACCACCTTTGGATTCAACCACAACCACTTCTGGTTTTGGGGCTGGAGCCGGAGTAGCTGGTTTTGGAGCAGGCTTCACGGCAGGCTTTGCGGTGGTGGTGGTTTTCGTGGTGGTGGTGGTCACGGTAGTTGCCGATTCCTCTTCCACTTCGGTATCCATGTCCATACCATCGTCCTGAACGCTCACGTTCATGCCCATGTTCACGCCGCCGATGTTGACGTTCATATTCACGTTTTCGCCTTTACCGGCTGTTTTGGTGGTGGTAGCAGGCTTAGAAGTGGTGGTGGTGGTTTTAACCACGGTGGTTTCCACTTCGTCGTCGACCGGAGCCACATCTACAGCATGTTCGATCACTACATCATCACCACCATCGTCGTCCACGGCAGCGATTTGTTTCACTTCCGAAGAAGGAGTAGATGCAGGAGCAGGAGTTGCGGCGGTGGTACCCGGCTCGGTTTGACTCATCCAGCGGAGTACATATTCGCCTTTTTTGTTCTTTTTGATCACATAAGTTGTTTCGGCGCCTTTGAGTACGGCAAAATTTCCATGGGAAAAATCTGCGAGCGTAGCATCTTCGAAATCGATGCGCGCCTGGTAATAGTCATTGGTGAGGTTGCTGATTTTCACATTGCTCTGGGCGACGGTATTTTGTTTTTCGCCGTTGAGGGTGATGGTGAATTTTTCGCCGTTTTCACTGAAAACCACAGCAGATGCGGTTTGTGAGAAAACTTGAACACTCAGGAATACGAATACAAATGCGGTGTAAATCTTTTTCATGATCTGTCGTTTTGAATTTTAGTCTGTTAAATTTTCATGGTCATTGGCTAACGACGTGCCAAAAATAACGAAGTGGGAGAAAAATGGAGGATATCCCGTGATATCGGTGTTTTTCGTGGCATAAATGCCGATCGTTCCGACCCGAAACCTGAGATACTCCAGCGGATTGAATACACCGGTCCGATTGAGAGGTCATCCATGAAGCCGGGCCACCGACCAGAATCACATCACCCATTACGGAAATAGAAAAAAAAACCCGGAGGATCCGTTCTGGGTAGGTTTTGGTTTGAACGGAACTCCGGGCTTGGCTCCTGAGTGCACCAACATAAGTTCTATTGCGCGAGGTTTGACGACCATGGGCAATGAATCCGTGGTTGGTAGATTTTGGTTAAAGATCCGGTTAGTGAGGCTGTACAGTGCGAAAGTACAGTTGCGGAAGCATATTTCAGGAGGTTCAGGAAAAAACTGCCGGTATGACCGGCAAAAACAGGTAGACCACTCAGTCAGGTTCTGCCATGTCCGAAGGTTTGGTGCGGTCGTTATTCTTCGGATGGTCGCGGATCAATTGACGCAACAACTCTTCCTGTACTCCTTGTTGTTGGATGTAGTTCTCCAGGAGGTAGGTATAGTTGTACATCATTTTGTCCAGCAGTTCTATGGGGATCTGCGAAGAATCAGGTTTTCCGCGTGAATCGACGGCGGCATGCGGGACATCTCGCACATAGGCATTGCCTGGTCGAGCGGACTTCGATGCCGATTGTTGTAAGATGACCTCAATGGGTACATCATACAGTTTGCTTAACTCCCGGACGATGACCGCGTCCATTTTGCGGTGGCCTGATTCCATTTTGCTGTACTCCGGTTGACTCATACCAAGAGCATCGGCCACATACTCCTGCTTGTAATTGTGTTGCAACCGCAGGAGCCTAAGGTTAGGGTAAAGTTCCATTGGATTTGGCTTTAATTGTTTTGTGTGGCGAAGATGGGAGGTCAAAATCGAAAGATGTGGCTATTTCGATTTTATCGAATTAATTCTATTTCGAAAAAATCGAGATTAATATTGCTATACTTTACCACACTAATTAAACCATACTAATAACCACATGACCTCAGGCGATAAATATTCAGTGCAAGATGAATTACTATCCGGTAAGAAGCACAAAATCTACTATCCCACATGGAGGAGTATTCTGACATCCGTATTAGATGTAGGAAGAATTAAGCATTCAAAGGAATTCAATCCCGACTTTGTTGGATATCAAAAGATGTTCGAAAGGCTAGATATGGTGAATTCGGTAATTGCGGATAGAAACCCAGTGAATCTCATGAAGTTTCTGGCTAATGCAGATGGCGTATATAATCCGATTCTATCATTGGATGAAGCTTGCGCCAGATTCAAATCAATTTCTGTTCGTCGAAATGAGTTTTTTGCCATATTCGATTTATATAATTTTAAACATCGTGAAGTAGACACTGAGATCAATACAGTGTTTGGAATGCAACCAGAAGACTTCAACATACCCGCAATGGCCGGTGTAGATCCTACGAACCCTTTATTTCATGTGAGAGATAACAATCATGTAATGCGATGGGCAAGTATTTCCTATTTCACATTTACTTTGGACTTGTTTCGTTGGGTATCTTTAGAAGATCAATACAGAATACGCTTTAGGGTTGGAACCAAAAAGAGCACACATCCGGATTTCAGCGATGCGAAATACGCAGCACTAGAAAAATTATGCTTTTTATTCTTTGACCGCACGGATGATGGATCAACTAAGCCAATCTTCCATTTTGATAAATGGCTTGTTTATAATGAAGAAGAATTTGATTACGTCAGACCTTCTTGGATCAGTACACGAGATAGACAAGCCTTATTGAACAACTTCATATACTTAATAAATGCATATATAATAGGCATCCCACCTCAGTACCTCCTTTTACTTAATGAAAAGCAAAAGAATGACCGCAATAAAGCTATCACTCAGTCACTGAATGAGCAATTGATATCTTTTGGTAACGAAGCTGTTTTTATTGAACAACAAGTGGCGGACTGTTTTGCTAAGACAATCCGCAAAAAGACGTCTCATGCAATGAATGTTTGGGATTTTCGGTCATCTGATGATCTAGTTCGCATCAATAGTGATATTGAGGCTGTCCATGTCGCTAAGACACTTGGTCTACTTCCCATACCTGAAACTTTGATCAGGTATATACTTCAAGGAATTAGCCTTATTTGAGGATTCGTTAATGGCTAATCAATCAAAACCCGGAGGATCCGTTCTTTGTAGGTTTTGGTTGAACGGAACTCCGGGCTTGTCTCCTGATAGTGCCAACTTTAGACCTATTGCGCAGGTATAGTGACCAATGCAGTGAATCCGATGGTGGCAAATTTTGGTTAAAGATTTGGTTTGTAAGGCTGTGCAATTTGAACACACATTTGCTGTAGTCTATTCAGGAGGATGAAAAAATTTGATTGACCACTCAGGCAGGTTCTGCCATGTCCGAAGGTTTGGTGTGGTCGTTTTTCTTCGGATGGTCGCGGATCAGTTGACGCAACAACTCTTCTTGTACACCTTGTTGTTGGATGTAGTTCTCCAGAAGGTAGGTATAGTTGTACATCATTTTGTCCAGCAGTTCTCTGGGGATCTGCGAAGAATCAGGTTTTCCGCGGGAATCGACGGCGGCATGCGGGACATCTCGCACATAGGCATTGCCTGGTCGAGCGGACTTCGATGCCGATTGTTGTAAGATGACCTCAATGGGTACATCATACAGTTTGCTTAACTCCCGGACGATGACTGCGTCCATTTTGCGGTGGCCTGATTCCATTTTGCTATACTCCGGTTGACTCATACCAAGAGCATCGGCCACATACTCCTGCTTGTAATTGTGTTGCAACCGCAGGAGCCTAAGGTTAGGGTAAAGTTCCATTGGATTTGGCTTTAATTGTTTTGTGAGGCGAAGATGAATCAAGAAATTTACTTCAACTGGCCAATTCCAAATTTTGGTAAAGATTTTTCAAGTAACAAAAATCAATTCTTCAAGAGCACCAATGCAAAAAGCAAAAATTAGTTATACCATAACGAAAAAACAGAACTTCATGTTGACAAAGAATCTTGGAGAATTCCAACCAATAAATGATCTCATGCATTAATACTAGGCTCTACCTACGACCCAAAAGTACTGACCAGAAAAAAAAGGTCACATGGTTGATGATGCATTCAAAACTGCGACGTTCTCCACAAACACTATGATGTTTCGATTCAAAAAATTTTTAAACAAGAGCTGGAGAGCTATACCGATCCTGATTTCGCGCAATACTTCATTCTTTTTTCCAACAAGAAATGGCAGATGCACGATAACTTTGCGAAGTCATTCTTCAGATATTTATTAACTTACAAGTCTATAAATTAAAGAAATTATCTCTGGTGGTATGGGTAATAATCCAAGTGCCCTCGCCCTATGAACAGCGTCCTGATCACTAATGACTGAAGCTGCATTATAACGTGTTCTCTTATCCCATTGATTGAATAAAATCTCAACTTTAGGTCGAATTGTCTTAGAAAACGCATTACCAACTTGGACTTCATCAAAATCAGTTAATATACTTGCATACTTCATAAATTGCTCATTCAAAGATAAAGCTATTGCTTTGTTGCGGTCGAATTGCATCTTTTCATGAAGCATCAACAAGTGTTTTACTGGCATATTTAGAATGTATGCATTAAATAAATAGAATAATTGGTTGATAAATCCGGAATGCTCCCCGCTGATAACCCATTTTGGGGTCACATACTGACAACTTGATGCATCAATAACTGACCATTGGTCAAAATGACAAATTGGCTTCTTAGCACCCTTGGAATCGATACCTACCAGGGGGTAGCATCTTTTCTCGAGAGCCACATATTCTGCATTTCTAAGTTTTTCTAATGAACTTTTTGCTGTGCTTACTTTAAAGGAAACGCAATAATAAATGTCTGCTGTCTCCCAATCAAAAACAGGTAAATCAAAAATGAAATATGCTAAACCAGCCCAACGGATCATATGATTCAGATCGTTCGGATGGTATAGTCTATTCTTTGGATCCAACCCTAGCATAGCAGGTAAGCTAAAATCCGCAACATTTAACCCCAACGCTTTCTCAACTTGAGGATCCACTTCTAAAAAATTACCTGACTGAATATCATAAACTGAATAAAACTGATTTTTGGCTATGACCCCAGATTTAAAACGATTAATGTATCTTGATATGGTGTCACCCAGCGGCTCACCTAACTCTTGGTTGGCAAATAAACTTACCAACTCTTCAATTGGTCGGCTTTTAAGACTTGATGCTACGAAATCGAGATATGAAAGAGTTTCATTAAACTGTTCGTGATTCAGGTTATAGCTACTTTTCTGAGAGTTCGAATCTAGTTCAAGTAGATTTGTCATGATAGCTCTCCAACTAGGAAAGTTCAAATCTTTGCTACATATAGCATTATTTTCTAAATTCTTTACAACCATGAGATAGGCTCAGTTAAATAACTAACCTTGCAATGTTAATAAAAAAGAGTTTGAATCTGACAAGTTATGATGAAAAATATTTTGGATTTAAACTGTTAAGATAAAAATGTATTGGTCACATTTTCAATGAAATAAACAAACAATAAAGAGAGAATACACCTTACAAACTAATTCTAAATGTATTCTGACCCATCGCTCAAATTTTAAAAGCGTAATGTTCATATGGTTCAAAATTTAATTAACTATGGCTCGAAAAAAATCATACCATTGTGGAAATTAGCCCATTTAGGATGTCGTCCAACCTAACAGACAAATTACGACATCAAGCAAATGTCGAGTCCAACTTGATTAGTCCCCGATTTTTCAGAATCACAAGGGAACAAGATTCGTATGCGCTTGATCGTTTAATGGATTCCAATCCAGCAATCCGAATTCTGGATAATTTGGAATCACAACTTCGAGATTTAATCAAACTAAGGCATCCAAATTTGGTTCTTAGCGACTCCGAATATAAAGAAAAAATAAATACTCATCTTAAAGGTATCGCAATTGAAAAATATGGAGTTTGGGTCTATTATCCATGGAGCAATACTCTTATACATCTGCTCGACGAAGAAGAGTTTGTTCAGGTTCGAACTATAAGAAATCTTTATAAAATTACGCTAAATGAACAACAGGTATTAAGAAGTAAATCTATTGGTGTAATTGGTTTAAGTGCAGGTCATTCCATTGCTGTAGCAGCAGCCATGGAACGGATATGCGGTGAGATAAGAATAGCCGATTTTGATATTCTCGAATTAAGCAATCTCAATAGAATTAGAACATCACTTGAACATCTTAGCCTTCCAAAGACAACAGTGGTTGCTCGGGAAATTCTCGAAATTGATCCATTTATTAAGGTAAAGACATATAATAACGGGATTAATAAAGAAAACATTGAAGACTTCCTCCTTGAAGGAAGTAAATTGGATCTTCTAGTTGAAGAATGTGATAGTCTAGAAATTAAGATACTTTCGAGATTGACTTGTAAAAAACTTGGAATACCAGTAATTATGGATACAAGTGATCGGGGAATGTTAGACGTTGAACGATTTGATTTGGATCCAAATTACCCCATACTCCATGGACTTGTTGATGAATCAATTCCTTTAGATTATTATTCTACACTAAAAAAATCAGAAGACAAACTACCTTTCATCTTGCCAATACTAGGAGTTGACACACTCTCCACAAGGCTTGCAGGATCTGGATTGCAAGTAGGTGAAACCATTACAACATGGCCACAATTGTATAGCGATGTTGCGCTTGGTGGTGCCGCTGCTGCCGCTATTTCGCGCCGAATCCTCCTTGGCCAAAAAATACAATCAGGAAGGAAATGGCTTGATATCGAAGAGTATTTTGAAGTTAGTGAAGTTGATAATCTAAAATTTGAATTTGAAAGTTCATTGACCGCAGATGAAATCAAACAAATCTGTGATAGACTCACTCTTGAACAAAGCGAAATCATTGATATATCAACCTTAGAAGCTTTGTTACAGGCAGCATCAATGGCGCCTTCCGCAGGAAATAATCAAAAATGGCGTTTTGTTGTTAAAGAGCACAACGTAATTTTAATAATTGATAAGCACAAATCAATTGCTTTCAGTGACAACTTAAATATTGCATCTCTTATCAATATTGGTTGCGCGATTGAAAACATACAACAAAAAGCAATGGAATTTGGCTTGGAGTCGATTATTACTCACCTCGACAAATCTCATTTTCCTGCTGTTTCAACTATTCATTTTCGGAAATCAAACAAAGTATTCAACTGTTTAGCTGACCAAATAGAAAAACGTCGAACAACTCGTTCAAACTCTGCAATATTCAATGGAGATAAAACAATTTATCGTTCTTCCGAAGCAAGGTATTCTAATAACGACATTAAACTCAAGTTCGTAGAAGATAGGGAAAAGATTCTTCAAATCGGAAAATTGATTTGCAAAGCTGACCGGATCCGATTTATGAATTTACAAGGGCACCAAGAGTTCTTTCAACATGAAGTACGTTGGACTAGAAAAGAAAGTGAATTGAAAAAGGATGGATTGGACATTAATCAATTCGAACTTAGTATCCTAGATAAAATGGGGCTCAGTTTAATAAAGAGATTGGATGTAATATCCTTCCTCAACACAATTAATGGAGGTGAGTCCCTTGAGAAGATCAGTTCAAAATGTTTCAACAATGCAGATTCAATTGGGTATACCATCACGAAAGGGTACAATCAGAGTCATTTAATATCGACGGGGCAATTAATAGAACGGTTTTGGCTTGAAGCAACCCGTGCTCAACTGGGCATTTTTCCAATTACAGTTGTCCCGATGATGACAAGCTTACTTTACAGTGATCAGCAGAATTACTTAAGCGTGGAATCCCGTTCAACCTTGAATTCCATAAATCAAGAAATTCTGAAAATTCTTGAAATAGATGATGATTGGAATATCAATTTCATGATGCGAACAAATGGAATAACGGAAAGTTATCAAAAGAGTCCAAGGCATGATGCACGTGATAAGACGATTTTTCTATGACATTTAAATTTACCGCTTTCCATCCATTGACTAGCCCAGATTTGGCAGCAGCCTTTCATGAGGGTCATACTCGAATTCTTACGGATTTGGGAATTGAAAGCATTACTAGTAATTATCCTGAATGGATGAGCGACAACAATGTAATAGCAATAATTGTGACACATGAAGATGGTTCAGTAGTTGGGGGTATTAGAGTTCATAAATATGACGGAACTTTAGAATTACCCATTGTAACCGCTATTAAAGATCAGGATAGTAGAATAGTTGATATTGTAGAAAATAAGCGACTAACCGGGGGGATTGCAGAATCTTGTGGTCTTTGGAACGCCAAAAAAGTATTTGGGCAAGGAATTAGCCCATTGTTAGCTAGAAGTTCAGTCTCACTTTCTAATCAACTCAAAACAAAGACCTTGGTCTGCTTTTCGGCTCCGTATACCTTACGGATGATTAAGCAATTAGGCTTTAATGAAATCTCAGAAATAGGAGATCAAGGAAAATTCCCCTATCCAAATGAAAAGTTTATTTCCTCCGCATTAGAAATTTCGAACATTCAAAATATTTCCACTGCCACTATTGAAAACCATTCCCGAATAACGAGTTTGATGGCTGAACCAATTCAAACTGTTGTAGAAATATCTCAAGGCAAAGAACTAACCGTAGAATATAACTTATTGGTACATTTTGCGTAGAAGCTACTCAAATTTTACCTCGTTTGAAAAAAATTGCTCTGATCATTTCTATTTTTTTGTCCCAGATGCTATCGGGGCAAGACAGTACCATAACGTATTCTGGGAACCTTATTGAACATTTTGGAAAATCCATCCAAATCTTGTGTGATACAACAAGCGAGTTAAGTGATATTGAGGCAATGTCTTCGTTAAATTACAAATTCGCAGAGTTAGAAGTTCCCAATTTAGGAGTGACCACTAATACATATTGGGTTAAATTCAATATTCATAATTCAACCCAGAACGAGATATTACTTCTTGATCTGCGACAATCAAGTCTCGATGAAGTATTCTTCTTTGAGGCGGATAACTCAATAAAATTAGATGATAGGACAAGAATCTCAGACAGACTAATTCAAAATCAAAACTATATTTTTGAGTTAAAGATCCCCACAAACTCAACCAAGCAGTTCTTTCTTAAAATTCACTCTGGGGATCAAGTACAGTTACCGCTAGCAGTGGGTACGTATACACAAATACAACAGGCACTAGGTAAAAAGGATTTATACTTTGGCATCTACTCCGGAATATTATTTGCCATGCTGCTTTCTGCAATTTTGATTTTTATTAAAACAAAAGACAAA
This sequence comes from Flavobacteriales bacterium, assembly GCA_019694805.1. Lineage (GTDB taxonomy): Bacteria > Bacteroidota > Bacteroidia > Flavobacteriales_D > Sanyastnellaceae > JAIBBG01. The sequence continues at coordinate 14,983 of JAIBBG010000051.1, forward strand.
ATATACGTTTTGTATGTTGGCTATGTAATGACAGTCTTTCTTACTCAAGCAAATTTTCAAGGTTATACACTCAGATTCTTTTGGGCCAATAACCCAGAAATTGAGCGTTACTCTGTCTATGTATTTTCAGCCGTGGTCGGAATAGTTGGATCTGTGTTCATTATCCATTATTTACAGATAAGAAAAAATGCACCATGGGCGCTAAAAGTATTTTATGCAATTTTTTACATTTATCCTTTTGTTGTAATTCCGGCTTTTTTCGGCTACTTCAATTTTTCCTATAACGTACTTCAAATGATCGCTTCGGTCAGCGCATTTTTTGTACTATATGTAGCTTTTTATTGTTGGAGAAGAGGAAATAATCAAGCTGGAAATCTTCTTGTTGCTTGGAGTTCATTCCTTATAGGAATTGTAATATTTGTGCTTAAAGACTTTGGAATTGTGCCATACAACACTTTTACTTCTAACACAATGACCATCGGTTCGGCCGTAGAAGGGATATTGCTCTCCTTCGGTCTTGCAGATAAAATTAATCAGCTGAAGCTAGAAAAGGAACAAGCGAATGCGGAACGTCTGAGAATGATTCAATCACAAAACGAGATTCTTGAAGTAAAAGTACATGAGCGCACTGCTGAATTAGAAGATGCCAAAGAACGTATTCAGTCTCAGTATGATCACTTGAGAATGACGCAGAAACAACTAGTCGAATCTGAAAAACTTGCTGGACTAGGTCAAATGACTGCTGGTATTGCCCACGAATTGAATAACCCCATCAACTTTGTGTCCAGTAATGTCGGTCCGCTGCATAGGGACATTGAAGATGTTGTGGGACTTTTGAATGAATATTATCAATTACCTGAACAACCCACTCCAGAACAAATAGCAGAATTGAAAGCGAAATGCGATAAGACAGGAATCGATTTTGTTCAAAAAGAAATTCACTTGCTACTTCAGGGAATAGAAGAAGGTTCCAAACGAACTGCAGAAATTGTTCGCGGTTTGAGAATTTTCGCACGTGCCGATAAAGACACTTTGGTTCCAGCCAATATCAATGAATGTTTACAAAGTACATTGGTTGTTATGAAGAGTATTACCAAAGGAAATGTCAATCTCACTAAAGATATTGACTCTTCAATGCCGTTCATTGAATGCTTCCCCGGCAAGCTCAATCAGGTCATTGCGAATTTGATTTCGAATGCGGTACAGGCGACCAAATTGCCGGGCAGGGGTACGGTGGACAGGCATGTACATGTGCGTTCATGGCATGATGACAATCAGGTGCATATTTCTGTCAAAGACAATGGATGTGGTATAGCGGACAGTGAGAAGGAGAAAATTTTTGTGCCATTCTATACCACCAAGAGTGTGGGTGAAGGCACCGGACTGGGGCTGTCTATTGCCATGGGTATTGTAGAAGAACACGGCGGCGAAATTGAAGTGATCTCCACCCCGGGCGAAGGAAGTGAGTTTATTGTACATTTGCCCCGCGCCCGAAAAGGAGTTAGCCTCTCCGCAGCCTGACGGCATATCTCTACATGAGTGATCGAATTGGAATATTGTACCTCGACGACGAGGAACAAAACCTCTTGTCGTTTCAAGCCCTGTTTCGCAGGGACTATGACATCCATACCGCAACCAATGCTCCGGATGCCGTTCAAATTCTAAATACCCAAGACATCCAAATCATTTTCTCCGACCAGAAAATGCCGGAAGTGAGCGGTGTGGAATTCTTCGAAATGATCCTCCACGATTTTCCGCATGCCGTGCGTATTCTCATTACCGGTTATGCGGATATTGAAGCCGTGATCGATGCCATCAATAAAGGTCAGGTGTATAGATATGTCACCAAACCCTGGGATCCCAATGAACTCAAAATCTGCGTCGAAAACGCCTTGGAAAAATTCCGCCGCGATAAAGAACTGATCGAAAAAAATACTCGTCTGGCTGAAGCCAATGCCGAATTGGAAAAATTCGTGTATAGCGCTTCTCACGACCTCCGCGCTCCTGTCGCCTCCATCATGGGCGTGCTGAAAGTGGCCAAAATGGAAGGCATCGATGGTAAAACCGCAGGCTATTTCGACATGATCGAAAAAAGCACCGCCCGACTCAATGAGTTCGCCACCAACATCATCAACTACTTCCAAAACGACCACAGCGAAACCCTCCATGAGGAAATAAGTTTCGATGCCATCATCGATGAAGTATTCGATAAATACCAACGTCAACCGGAATACCAGTTTATCACCTTCCGGAAAGATGTTGCCGCCAATAGCACTTTTCATTCGGATACCTACCGTATCCGCATGATCCTGAACAACCTCGTTTCCAATGCGGTGAAATTCTGCGATAACAAAAAACCACAGTGTTTCGTAGACGTGAGTGTCGTTCAAAACAAAGAAAAAGCAGTGGTTAGGGTGACCGATAATGGCATCGGAATCTCTCCTCAAGTGCTGCCCACCATCTTTGAAATGTTATTTTCTAATTCCGACAAAAACGTTGGAAGTGGCGTGGGGCTTTACATTGCGAAGAAAGCGACCAAAAAACTGGGGGGAACTATTTCGGCCAGTAGTGAACAAGGTAAAGGATCTCGTTTTACCTTTGAAATACCAAACAAGGCATGAGCCTGACTGTAAATGTCATATTTCATCTGGTTGACGACAATGATATTGACATTGCCGTAAACACGAAATTGCTCCAACTTTCGGGGATCACTCCTGATATTCATACCTACAACAACGCTGCAAAATTTCTTCAGTCAATTCAATCCAATCAGGAATACTATTCGACCAAAGAACATGTGATCTTACTCGATATCATGATGCCCGGTATGAATGGCTTCGAATGTCTCGATGAGCTGAGCAAACTTCCTGAAAAAATCAAAGCCAGGATGAAAGTCTTTATGTTGTCCAGCAGCATCGACCGCAACGACATCCGCCGCGCTGAATCTTACGATTTGGTACAACGTGTTCTGGAAAAACCCCTGGATATCTATCTGCTCAAAAAAACCCTTGAAGGGATTTATGAGTGAAGGGGAGGTTGTGCTCAAACACAAAGCCTTTTTGGATTCAAGATTTAAAATTTAAGATTGGCATATGGCCTTGGGTGGTTCAATGAAGTTTCTGCGCCTCACCATTCACAATTCACCATTCACCATTCCTCATTCAAAGTTTCCTACCTTTCGCCATGCACATCGCATTCATCATTCACGGAAGGAAAAAGAAAAAGGCCACACTCCAAGGCATCATCGATCCTCTTTTAAGACAAGGAGATCACGCCATATATCTTGAAACCACACACAGTTCGCATGGTACAACACTCACCCAACAATGTTATGCCGATGCAGATGTGATTGTGCCGGTTGGAGGCGACGGATTGTTTCATGAATGTCTGATTGGAATGATGCAAGCCCAAGTGCGGTTGAGTGGATCAATATCGGAAAAAGTCATGATTCCATGGCCATGTGGATCAGGAAATGATTTTGCCAGAAACTACTCTTGGAAAGATGACGTGCATGATGTGATGCGCAGGATTTACAGTCAGCAAAACATGATGGCCGATGTTGGCCAAGTGATGGATCAACACGGCAACATCACTTATTTTTTAAATGAACTCAGTTTGGGTTTAGGACCAGAAGTGGTTCATCATGTAAACAGATTGCCCGCGCATTGGTCTGGCGGACTCAAATTCGGATGGGGTGTGATCAAAGCATTTTTTACTTTCAGGAAAAAGCAGGTAGACGTGTCTTGGGGTCACACTGAGCGTTATCAAGGAAAGGCCATGGCATTTGTGATGGCCAATGGAAAATACTTTGGAAGCGGGTTGGGAATTGCGCCAACTGCTGATCCACATGACGGCCAACTTAACATCACCATTATCGGCAATGTATCGTTGTTGGATTATTTTCTTCAAATCGGCAAATTGAAATCATGTCGTCCGATCAAACATCCGCAAGTCACTTATGCCATTTCACGCGAGATCGAAATTTTATCCAGAGTAGCTTTAGAAGCTGATGGAGAATTGTGTGGTGAAGGTCCTGTTCGCATTCAACTCTTACCCGGAGTGATTCAATTGCGTTGATCACACATCCCATTCTTTTCCTGTTCGGAAAACTGTACCTTTGAAATAAGCCACCACTTTATCGTCCTGATTTTTTACCGTGACATAGTACATGCCTGTACTTCGCGTCAGGTTTTTTTCTTCCACAGTTGTTGTCAATACATCTCCTTCTTTCACCGGAGCAACATGAGAAATGGACGTCTCAATAGATACGCTTTGTATGCCGTGACTATTGCTTGCAAAAGCCAGGGCGCTATCTGCAAGACTGTATGCGATACCTCCGTGGGCAATAGAAAATCCATTGAGCATTTCACCCCTTACTTGCATGGTCAATACCGAAATGCCCGGCCCGTCTTGTAAGCGTTGAATGCCCAGCCATTGCGACATGGGATCATTGTTGTACATCCGATCGACAATCTTCGAAGCTTTGTTCAATTTTTCATCCATATTGTGAATCTACCATCTCCAGTGCGATTCAGCGTGGACCCGCAACATGCAGCATGCCATTTACTGGAGATAAACTTTGGTCAAAGATGGTGCGATGTGTCGAAGATTCAAAAAAGAGTAGAAGATGTTCGTGAAGAAGGGTGACCATACCATTTACCTGCGTGTTTCCTGTTAAATTTGGGAATTCAATTCAATGTGGAACATCCAATGAGTGGTCGATTCAATCCCAAGAAATTTGCACGCATATTCCTGTTGTTGTTTTTCATCATTCCGATGTGGGGCGTTTGCCAGAAAACAACGGATGAAGATTATGCAACATCATCAGGTCAAAATAAACCGAAACAAAAGGAACCTTTTGGACAGCGTATCGTGTATGGCGGCAATATTGGAGGATATCTCGGCACGATCACCTTTCTTCAGTTGAATCCAATGGTTGGTTATCGGGTTACGGATTGGTTTGTTCCGGGTATTGGAGCCAATTACATGTATGCTAAATCACAAGGCATCAGTCAGAGTATATATGGAGCCAGCGCCTGGATGAGGCTTTATCCATTTCAGAATTTTTTTGCGCATACTGAATATGAATACCTGAGTTTGAAAGCGAGTGATTCGTACGGACATTCCTTCCGCGCGAATGTTCCTGTGTTGTTGGTCGGAGCAGGATATCAGGACAACGGACTTGGATTGATGGTGCTTTTTGATTTGATTGGAGATCCGTATTCGCCATACAGTACACCTGTGATCCGTGTTGGCGGACTTTTCGGATTCTGATGCAAGCCGGTCTTACTTTCGCCATTCCATAATTTCACATCAGGTTTGAAACTTTACATCATAGCAGGAGAAGCGTCGGGTGATCTTCACGGATCGAATCTGATCAAGGCATTGCACCAAAAGCAGGTGGGATTGGATATCCGTTGTTGGGGCGGTGAAATGATGCAAAGTGCCGGTGCAACATTGGTGAAACATTACCGCGACCTTGCCTTCATGGGATTTGCGGAAGTGATCATGAACCTACGCACCATTTTGAGGAATATCGCTTTTTGCAAAAGTGATATCGAGGCATTCCAACCTGACGCCATTGTGCTCATTGACTATCCGGGTTTCAACATGCGCATAGCAGAATGGGCTAAAAAGAAAGGGATTCGTGTTTTTTACTACATCTCACCGCAGATCTGGGCGTGGAAAGAAGGAAGGGTGCACAAGATCAAAAGAGATGTCACCAAGATGTTTGTGGTGCTTCCATTCGAAAAAGACTTTTATGCCAAATACGATATGGATGTGATGTTTGTTGGACATCCATTGTTAGATGTGATCGTAAAACGAGAACATCAACCGGAGGTATTTCGAAATGAGAATGGTCTTTCACAAAAGCCCATCATTGCGCTTTTGCCGGGAAGCCGCAAACAGGAAATCACAGCCATGTTACCTGTAATGCTTTCACTGCGCAAGGATTATCCGGAACATCAGTTTGTGATCGCCGGAGCACCGGGGCAGGATTTATCGTTTTACAAATCTTTTGATGCATTG
>JAIBBG010000101.1 GCA_019694805.1 Flavobacteriales bacterium
CAGAAATGTTGTTGATGTTTGGCCTTGGAGACGAAGACGTCTTTTCACCCGGTGATTTGGTTCTACAACAAGCGATGATAGAACTTTATGAAATCAAACATTCAGATAAAAAGAAAATACATGCCACTTTGAAAGAGATCAGTGAATCGTGGAAACCATACCGCACTTATGCTTGCCTCTATCTTTGGAAATGGCGTGACCAGGGCTGATTTGCGATCAGCTTCTTACCCGCTGCCTCACTTCTTGTAGTCTTCTTCTGCTCACTGGTAATCTGCTTTCATCATCCATCACCAGTTCATCAGTAACGGTGATGGTAGCGATATGTTGAAGATTGACAAGGTGCGATTTATGAATGCGAATAAAATGATCCGGAGACAACATTTCTTCGATATCACCGAGCGTTTTTGAGGCGAGGAATTTTTTTCGGTTTCGAAGATGAATGGCGGTATAGTTACTATCTGCTTCGCAGCGCACTATTTCGTTCAATTGAAAACGATGCTCACCTTGTTTCGAAGCGATCACTAAGCTTACCTCATCCTTATCACGCGTTTTGAGATTGTCATGTAAGTTTTGAAGTTTCAGTGCGGTGAGGTTCTTTTCTCTTCTATCTTTAAATCGTTTGATGGCCTTGGACAATTCTTCGGGATTCACCGGCTTCAATAAATAATCCAAAGCGCTATACCTGATGGCCTGAATGGCATATTGATCATATGCGGTGCAGAAGATGACTTCAAACCGTGAGGTATCCAATTGATTCAACAATTCGAAGCCCGACATTTCCGGCATTCTGATGTCAAGAAAAATCAACTCGGCATCATGTGTTTTAAGGTATTGTAATGCGAGTTTAGGATCGCTGAATTCAGAAACAACATGAACCACATCAGTACATTGCTCTTGCAACATCGTTTTCAGTTCGCGCAATGCCCAAACATCATCATCGATAATAACAGCTCGTACAGACATAATCAGGTTTTAGTTGCAGATGGATTGATCTTGTTCTGCATTTCAAAAATAACCCATTCAAGCCGACTCCAATCATTTTCATTCCAATCTGTTTTCAATTCCAGCTCAGCACATGCTACAACAGCGTCGATCATGTCCGCATTTTGTAAGATAGGCCTCATTTGATGCAATAAACGCTTGCATGAAACGACATCCCTTTTCATCATGATGTCTTGCAGGCTATTGATTTTTTCTGGAAAAAACTCAATTGCCCTATTCAATTTTTCTGATGAAGAATTATCGGATAACAAGGATTGTTTCGGAGTTAAGCCGAGTGTAGTGACGATGGAAGTAATCAAATCATGTTCACTGAATGGTTTCATGACATAGTGATTCATGCCGGCTTCGAGACATTTATCCAGATCCGTTTTGATCACACTGGCGGTGAGTCCAATGATAGGAATATCATGACCCATATGGCGAATTTCTCTTGTGGCTTCGTACCCGTCCATAACAGGCATTTGCACATCCATGAGGATCAAGTCATAATCATCTTCCTTCAACAGCTCCAACACTTCGATACCCTGAACAGCTCTATACAATTGCACTGCCGGAAAGTATTTGTGCAAAGTCCCTGACGTCACCAGATAATTGTATTGATTGTCTTCCGCAACCACAACATGCAATGCATTCTCATACCTCGAAGTGGTGTGCTGCACCAATGAAGCATCATTGGCACTCGCGGGTAGCAATGGGATGATCAATGAAAATTCAGATCCAACACCAACCTCACTTCGCACAAGAAGCTCACCTTCCATCAATTCGGCAAGACTTTTAGCAATGCTTAGTCCGAGCCCTGTACCCCCATATTTTCTGCTATCACTCAAGTTCGCCTGAACAAAATTTTCGAAAATGACGGCCAGTTTTTCTTGTTCAATTCCAACTCCGGAATCAGTCACAGTGAAACACAATTTTTGCGTTTGATCTTGACCAGTCATCACCTTTACGATCAAACCAATATGTCCCTGATGTGTAAACTTGATGGCATTGTTCAATAGATTTCCGAGTATCTGAGCTAAACGCGCTGGGTCACCCCACACAAATTCTGGGATGGTATGATCAATGGTTGATTCAAATGCAAGACCTTTCTCAATAGCTTTCAATTCATAGATGGCGGTTACTGTAGCCACTTCATCCTGCCATCGGAATGCGATTCTCTCTACTTTCAATTTACCGGATTCAATTTTGCTTACATCCAGAATATCATTGAGAACAACATTCAAATTTTCGCTGCTGTGATGGATGGCTTGCAGATACTCCGCAGATTTACCTTCCTTCACTTCATCGAGTAGCAGCCGACTTAGACCCGTGATGGCATTCATGGGCGTTCTGATTTCATGACTCATATTGGCCAGAAACTGCTGCTTCATTTGTTCGCTGTGTTCGGCCTTTTGTCTGGCTAATTCGACTTCACAATTCTTTTCCCGCAACTGCCTTGCTGATTTTCTTTTTTGCAAGTAGGCAAAGACCAGCAACAGAACAATCAACGCCGCAAGCACAGAGCCCACAATCAAAGCAAGAATGACCTGTTTCTGTTTTTGATTCTCTGCTTGTTCAATGGCAATTTGTTTATCTCTTTTTTCTGTTTCGTATTTACCTGCGAGTTCAGCGAGTTCGCTTTGTTTGCTGTCTAAGTCAAGGCTATCCTTGAGTTCAGTATATTTTTTCAAATAAGCAAAAGCCTCTGCAAATTGTTTTTGTTCTTGTTTTAATTCAGAAAGTGTTTTAAACAAACTCATCCTGTCTTGCGGCAAGTTCTCGGAATAAGTCATCGGCAAAATTTCCTGAAGCAATACTTCTGACTCTTTCAACTGGCCCGCTTTCTTCAAAAATTTAGCAAGAAGATTGGCCTCAAAAACAACATCAAAAACGGATTCTTGTTCTCTAAAAATATCGAGAGCTTTCCTGCAATAATGAATGGCGCTGTCCAAAGCGTTGGTGTGATCATACATCTGCGCCAATCCTTCAAATGCATAAGCCTTGTAGTAAATATTTCCGGTGGCATCGAAACAATAGATAGATTGCTTGTATTCAGCTGCAGCCTGATCATATTGCTTCATTCCGAAGTAAGCATTGGCAAGCCCATTGTGTACATTGCCTTGTTTGCTCAGGTTGTTGGCGGCTATTTCGATCTGGAGAGAATGATTGAAATATTCAATGGCTCTGTGGAAATCCTCAAGTGAGTTATAACATGTTCCGATAGAATAAAGTGTACTTGCATGATAACCTATATCCGGACATTGTTTCTGAATTTCTTCTGCCTTCATGAATGACTTCAAGGCCTCGGAAAGATTTTGTTGTTTTTTATAAAGGCCACCCAGATTCGCATGGACGCCTGCTGATTCACAAAATGCACCTGCTTGTTTTAATGAGATCAAACTTTGTTCGTAATGAACCATTGCGCTATCAAATTCACCAGAATTTTCAAAACAAAATCCTAGTGCATTTTCTCCATCACCTTTGAGTTTATAGCTATGGCATTTTTCTGCGAAAACCAACGCCTGTTTGGCCAAATCAATTCCGCGTTCCGGTTCAGATGTTGAAAAATTGAATGCCGCCTGCCAAAGTGCGTGTGCCTTTTCCTCTTCCGTTTTGGCATTTTCAAAATCCTTCAGATAAAGTTCTGCCTGACTTCTGTCCTGTGAACGGAGAGGCAAGGCAAATAACAATATGAGTGGAAGAAAAGAAAATTTCACCTTGGCAATTTAAGATAGTCAATGAAATAATCACCCAAAGGAATGTATGAGGTAGATTTCATCAAACGAATTCAGCCAATAAAACAGACTGCATGAGATTCACAAGGTCATCCGAATCGGATCAGTCGACCGCAGAATAAAAATTTTCCCGTTAACTCGTTATGTCATATTACAAAGTGCCAGGCATTTCTAGCTTAGCCTTCCAATACAGTCAATCATGAAAAACACAGCACTCATTTTGTTAACGCTCCTTGCTTCATCCTGGCGGATGACTGGGCAATGGAGCACCGATCCTGCCAATCCACTACCGGTATGCGATTTAAGCTGTCCACAAAGTGCGGTCAATCAATTTGGTGATGGCAATGGGGGCACCTATGTGTTTTGGCTCGATACACG
>JAIBBG010000052.1 GCA_019694805.1 Flavobacteriales bacterium
GAAGGAAAAGACTTGCAAGTGGGAGACGCCATGTTGAGTCATTACACTTCGGCCGATATGATTGCAGATGTCGAAGTTGAACTTCGCGCTGGTGCTGAAGATGTCAGTATCCTTGTTCTTCAAGGTAGACCTATCGGCGAAACAGTCATGCAATACGGTCCATTCGTCATGAATACCAAACAAGAAATTCAACAAGCCTTCGACGATTACCATGCCACCCAATTCGGTGGATGGCCTTGGCCACGTTACGACCAGGTCCATGACCGCAACAGCAAACGTTTTGCAAGACATGCGGATGGGATGGAAGAGCTGAAAAACGAATTGTGATTTTCTTGAAACTTATTGTTTTGTGTTGGAGTGTTTAATTTAAATGCCGACACGATTCAATTCAGCCTTGCAAATTCCGTGATGTGCGATGTTGTTCTTCAGCATCATGAAACCTCAAATGTTTCATTTGACGTTAACGGCCGATGCTTATGTTCACAATGCGGCAATTGTATTTCTCGACTTTATCTAATTGGATCTTCTGAGGCTTCTCAGCAATTGAAATTTGGTTTATCATCTAACAATTAATCGTGTAGATTGAGATTGCTGCCTTTGGATATCGAATACGTTCACTTCGTAGACACCTGAGGGTAACTTTCCAAGTTCGATTCGAAGAAGAGTATTCGATGATTTCAAACAAAACACTTTTCTACCGGTCATATCATTGATATCAATCTGTCTTTGATCGGCCTCATGGAATTGGATGTTTATCTCATCGTCCGTCGGATTCGGATAAATACTGATGAAGCGATTTTGAATTTCTTCTACCTGATCGATAAAGATCGAATTCTGTATGATGCAATCTTCACTGAATTCAACTGTTACGGTGTATAAACCACCAGTAAAAGGATCGATTATCAATGTATCGTCATTCGCATTTACTATGGGCATACCCTCATAACTCCATTGGATGAATGGACCAGAAAGTGAGCTAACCAGCAGATCAAATGATGGATGATTGATGGTGGTGCTAAGTTCAGAACAATTGAAAATGGTATTCAATGAAGTGTTAGTAATAATGGCCGGATTCAAATCAAAATAAATAGAGCCAGTGTTTTCAATCGTGCTTAGATGCGGAAGATCTGGCATTTGTGAAATTTCGAAAAGCACAAAACCATGGCTATTGAGTTCGTCTGACGCACTATCCGGTAACATGATTTGATCAAAGAAGAAACTGGCCATACCAGTTTGATCAACGGTAACCGACATGGGATGAGATGAAGCAATTGGATGAAGCGTACTCCAATCTAACATGGAAGAAAGAGGATCATCAATGCGCACATCAGTGGCCGTGGCTGTGCCTGTATTCTGGAATCGGATGTAATATCTCAATCGTTCATTTTGTTCGATCCATCCTTCTTCTCCTATTCCAATGAGTTCAGTTTTGTCATTCGGATCATAGGCACACAATAACTCAGCTTCAAATTCATCGACGTATGTCCCTTCTAAGGTAGTGCTGACGTCAAGCACTTCAACGTCAACCGCGGCCCCCATTGAATTTCCCATGGATGCAACTCCTGGGTAAGCAATGAATAGATGAATACCAAAATTTTCTGTAGGTGAAAGCGATGAATAATTCCAGGAATAGTCATCTCCATTTACAATATCAGCAACTGGATAGCTGCCTGTAATATTCCACTCAGGGTTAGCATGAAGCGTTATTGTTCCTTGTTGAGATTGATTGCCTGTATTGTTCAAAATGATGTATCCATTCTTTGTTTGATTACACATGGGTTGATCCAATAGAAGGCTTATTTCTGATATGATCTCGGAACCAATGGGTTGGAAGGCGAAAACTATATTTTGGTTAGGTTGTGATGAATTGATTGTAACCTCAGTCGTTGAGGAAGCGATGGTCCAAATGTTTGTATTATAAGCAATACTGGTGGTATAGGTTCCTTCTTCGAGTAAATGGGTTAAATGACCATTGTTATCAGTGAAGGCCGTGGAGAAACCGGACGTGTTTACTGGTAAATTTTGTAATGCAGGTTCATCCGGATCTTGGATTCCATTGTTGTTATAATCTGCAAAGGCGGAAATATCAAGGGTGAATACGTTGTCAAAATTGTTCTGGTGCCAAACCGGTCCTTGATATTCAGGATCATTTACGATATCGGGTAAACCATCTTGATCTATGTCTGCAAAGATGTAATGCACATATGGATATTCATTCGGAAACGAAATCATATCGATGAATACTGCATCGTCGAAAGTTCCATCACTATTGCGGGTATACAGATTATTGTCATAAATCACTTCTTCAATTCCATCTAAATTCAAATCGATATGTGCACCTCGGAAGGTCGAAATTTCAAATTGTGGAAATGGAATGATGAATGGTGTATTGAACGTACCGTCAGATAAGCCTAATGCACAATACCAATTGGATTGATCATTTCCAGAAATACCTACCAGATCTACATTGCCGTCCAGGTCGTAATCCAATAAAATGTTAGACCAAAAGCCGTCGACATATCCTGTATTCACTTGTGGTATCAAGAAATCGCCTGCCATTGATTGATAAAGGGTCATTGCGAAGTCAACATAGTTCGTTAGAACGATATCCAAGAGGCCGTCGGAGTTCATGTCAATGCATTCAATATGGTATTGATAAGTCAAATCAAGTTCGAACGGTATTTCGTAGATTGTTTCAGTCATATTTCCTGCTTCATCTATACTTAGGATGATCATTTTGACTGTAAGACTACCTCCAGCTCCTAATGCGCAATTGATAAGGTCATCACGTCCGTCTAAGTTGTAGTCAGTCACAAGTAGCTCATTCGGTTCAACTGCGTATGTGCTTTCGAAGAGGCTCGAGCTGAATACTTCTGTTAGCACATTATCTGCTGCTCGCAAGTATCCAGCAAGTCTAAATTCGGCAGTAAATGGAGCGCCAGGTTCACGTATGATAATATCTGCTTGCGGATTTTCATCTAATTGTAATGGAGTCATGATGCCTTCTCCATCGGTACCATTGAGCAGGTATTGATATCGATTGGCGTATTGTCCATTACCAAGATTTTCAAGCCATACATACCGGTTGAGCGTATACATGCCAGATGCAATAATGTCTAAATCACCATCTCCATCCCAGTCATAAACGGTATTGATCACGTCACCAAGATTTTCGTTGATCATATGCACACTGCCATTCGGTGAGTAAGAATCAATGGAGACAAATAGTGAATTGACGGATGAAATGTTTGCGAAACAGAGATGAACTCCCAATTCATCCATAGAAAAATCTACGAGTTGTTGATCTTCTTCGGGTACGACTCCTAAGGCAATATAATTGCCGCTTGTGCTGTTCAGGTCAATATATAGTCCATAGGTAATGTCTGTTACAAATTCATTGATGTCATTGGTGTAATATGGTCCAGCTATCGTGTACGGTAAATCAGGAAGGTTATCGCCATCCCAATCTTTGAGTTCATCATTCAAAACGTAATGGATATCGCCTTGAACTTCGAAGAAATTATTGACTTGAAAATCTCCATTGATGTCTTTTCTAAGATTGAAGAAACATGGCTGATAATCAAACATGCCGAATTGATCGTACATCACCATCAATCCAATATCCTTTACACCATCATCATTCAAATCTTGATATACACAACCATAGTTGGCGTTTTCCTGAGCGAGATTTATATCTTGCAAGAGCACATGTTCATTGCTTATTACTCCTGCGTTGTTTTCGAACCAAGAGATTTTATCTAATCCGGATTTGAGGATCATGTCATCGTCTCCATCATCATCTACATCATGCATATTCATTCCCCGCAGATACGGAAGTTCGGTTAAAAATCCGGACCCCGCATCTATGGCACCTGAGAATTGCATATTGCCTTCATTGATATACGCAACTGCATTGATGTCTCCCAAATAATAAAATCTCAGTATGTCAATCAAATCATCATCATTGACATAAGCAAATGTTGCTGCATTATCTTGACTTGGGTAGTCTTCATTGACAAGTGTAACAAACTGGTGCGGCTGATTGATGCCGTGCCATGTTACATAGCCCGCAACTGTGGCGTTACCCATGACAAATTCAATTTGACCATCATTGTCTAGATCAACAATTTGAAGGTTTTCTGTTGTGTATGTATTACAAATTGAAACCGGATTCCTGTATGCTCCGCCGTCATTTTCCAAATAGAACAATTCGGAGTACATTCCCACAACCAAATCAAGGTCATTGTCTCCATCACCATCAAAACTTTCGAAATGATTGCCAAGAATGTTGACATTCGATTCATGCGAAATGAATACCTGAGATTGAAGTAACAAGCCGCTTAAGATGCATATGAGCAATAGGGAATGTTTCATGGGGTTAAATTTTAGTCCGTGATCAAATATACCCTAAAGTCGCTCTTTAATGGAAATATGTTGCGTTGATTTAGGGGCTTTGCTAATGTGATGATCATTGGAATTTTATTTTGAAGAAAAATGATCATCGTGATAATCAACAAAGCCCGCAATTGCGGGCTTTGAGTTTTTTATGGATGCTTGTTTTACAACTTCACAAATTCTACCCTCCGGTTATTGGCCTTACCAGTAGCGGTATCATTCTTATCCGCAGGCTGTGATTCTCCTTTGCCATCTGTTTCCATGCGTGATGGGTCGATAGCAAATTCCTTGCTCAAGGCTTCTTTCACCGCTGCTGCGCGCTTCTTGGAAAGTTCAAGATTATTCGCGTCTTCTCCATCACTATCGGTATGACCTATGATTTTTACTTTCACCGTAGGATTTTCTGTCAACACATTGGCAATGTCCTTCAACGCGCCATATGATTCAGCTTTGATGCGATCGCTGCCGCTATCGAAGAGTATGCCATGTGTTACAAACTTACCTTCTGTGATGAGCTTGTTTCTCGTGTCCGGCGCACCTTGTGCCAAGGTAATATGGCTGATAAGATATCTGTCTTCGGGTTTGTGCATACCATCAACATTGAAAACAACGGTGTTGTATTTCGCTGTTGCATCAAACGCTCTCGGTATATCATATATCTTCTCATCATTGAGATAAACTCGCAGCCTTTGTTTTTGTCTCCAAATGGAAACTTTGATATGATTGGAAGTGGACTCGTCAAATTTGGATGTGACAATGTCATTGTGCATCAATTCTTCGCCTTGTGCATCCCAAACTTCAATTCTGGAGCTACCCTGACTTCCTCCTGCATCTTCGGGATGAACCTTTAACCTCACTGCATGAGGTGGATGTGAAAACCTGGAAAACTCATTGAGCTTACCGCGGTTGTTCGCTGGAACAAACGTGATCCCCATCGCTGATGAATAGAAACTAAATCCTTCATTACAGATGAGATCGAATTGCATCGTGAAATTTTCAGGTAGATCAGTAATGTAATCCGGTATGAAAACGCCTTCTTTAGTCAGCATCAACCAATGCCCCTCTTTGCCTTCTGCGGTTACAATTTCGCCTCCACTGTTGGTATTCCAGTCGACGGGAAAATCTCCAAGAGCAACTTGTGAGAAATCATCAGCCACAATCACTTTTTCACCCGGTACAAAATCAAATTTGCCGTAAGTCTTCAACGTGGCTTTGGTCTGACTTCCATTTTCACCGCTATTTGCATCGGATGATTTTCCACCGTTGTTTTCGACAGAGCCTTCTGTATTGCTCGTTTCACCGCCCTTTTTGTCCTTTTTCTTGTTGCCTTTGGCAGCATCCTTGGCACTTTCTTCAGTTTTGTCCAAGGTTTTGTCGATGGCTTCGTTGGTTTTTTGCTCTACACGCTGGTTGACTTTGTTCTTCACCATACCGCCAACGTCGATTTGAGATTGAGCCGTGGCCGTAAGTATGAGTGCTGAAATGAGGATAGGTAAGTGTTTCATGGCTTTTTAGTTGTGCGACAAATTTATATTAATACGGTGAAATTGAGCCTGCTGAGAGTTACCTGAAATTGACCAATGTGGCGCTATCTTCGCGCCATGAGTAGCATCGTTACACTCAGCGAGTTTATTATGGAACGGCAGGCGGATTTCCCATACGCCTCCGGTGATCTTTCGAGACTTCTGGCCGATATCGGTATCGCTTCCAAAATTGTGAACCACAAGGTGAATAAGGCTGGATTGCAGGATATCCTTGGTGCTATGGAGTCCACCAATGTTCAGGGAGAAACTCAAATGAAGCTGGATGTTTTTGCTGATCAAGCCCTGCTCAACGCGGTGCGTTGGGGTGGACAGGTTTGTGGTGCAGCCAGTGAAGAAAATGAACGCTACTTCGCATTCGATACAGAAACCTGTCGTAAATCGAAATATGTGATCTTGTTCGATCCGCTCGATGGATCTTCAAACATCGATGTGAATGTTAGCATAGGTACCATTTTCAGTGTTTTCAGAAGAAAAAGCAGTGTTGGTGATTTGGCCAATGTCAATGATTTTCTTCAACGTGGTGCTGAACAGGTAGCAGCAGGGTATGTCATCTACGGCTCAAGCACCATGCTCGTTTATACTACCGGTCACGGTGTAAATGGTTTTACCCTGGAGCCAAGCATCGGAGAGTTTTGTCTTTCTCATGAAAACATGCGTATTCCTGAAGATGGCAAAATTTACAGCATCAATGAAGGTAACCTTTATACATGCAGCAAAGGCGTTCAGACTTATGTGGATTGGTGTCGTCAGAATGATAAAAAAACTTCAAGGCCATACAGTGCCAGATACATTGGCTCTTTGGTCGCAGATTTTCACCGTAATTTGATCAAAGGTGGTATTTACATTTATCCTGGAACAGAAAAAAATCCTGAAGGAAAATTGAGACTCCAGTATGAGTGCAATCCGCTTGCTTTTATCGCTGAACAAGCTGGCGGTCTTGCTACGGATGGAAAACAACGTATTATGGACCTGCAACCAAAGGAGCTGCACCAACGAACACCATTGTTCATCGGAAGCAAAAACATGGTTGAACGCGTTCACCAAATGATCGCAGAGTACGATCAAGCCGAAATTAAAAACTGATCAAACCCTCACAGATAGCCCTGTAAAAAGTGTCAGACAGTTTAGTAATTATACCAACCTATAACGAAAAGGAAAACGTCGAACGCATGTTGCGAACCGTGTTCGCATTGCCGAAAGAATTTCATGTGCTCATTGTTGATGATGGTTCTCCTGATGGTACTGCTCAAATTGTAAAAAACCTGCAAACCGAGTTTCGGGATAAACTTCACATCCTGGAAAGAAAGGGTAAACTCGGTTTGGGTACTGCCTACATCGCGGGTTTTAAATGGGCTTTGGAGCGACACTATGGTTATATTTTCGAAATGGATTGTGATTTTTCACATAATCCAAAGGACCTCGTGCGTCTCTATGAAGGTTGTACTACCGGGGGTGGCGATATGTCTGTTGGTTCGAGGTATGTCAAAGGCGGTGGTGTGCAAAACTGGCCATTCAAACGACTCGCCATGAGTTTTTGCGCATCGATTTATGTCAATACCATCCTTTGGTTAGGCGTTCGGGATAGCACGGCCGGTTTTGTTTGTTACACCAGAAAGGTTCTTGAAACGATTGATCTGGATAGCATCAGATTTATCGGTTATGCTTTTCAGATTGAAATGAAATACAATACCCGTCAACTCGGTTTCAAAATTGTAGAAGTGCCGATTCTCTTCATCGATCGTCAATTCGGTACCAGTAAAATGAGTATGAATATTTTCAACGAAGCTGTCATCGGTGTATTGAAAATGCGATTCAGAAAAATTTCCAGGAAGCACTTGAAATAGGCTTCAATAGAACCACCTTTGTAGGACAAATCTTGTTCTCAACATGTCGTCCGCTCATTGTCTCAATTGTGGTAAATCGTTGCGCGATAAATATTGTGCGCACTGCGGGCAAGCAGCAAATACACATCGACTAAACTGGGCGCACTTTATCCATGAAATTCCGCATTCGTTGTTTCATCTGGATAAAGGTTTTCTCTTTACCGCCAAAGAATTGTGTCTCCGTCCCGGAAAGACTGTACGCGAATTTTTAGATGGAAAACGTATTCAGCATTTCAGACCTCTTACTTATGCCATCCTCCTTGGGGTGATCATGAGCCTGGGTTTGTTTGGCTACAATGCTCCTGATCAAATTCATGCTGCAGACATTCCTGCTGATACTGATCAAATGGAAATCCAAATAGAAGGTGATACACTGAATTACTTGTTTTCAAAATACTACGGACTTATTGTAATTCTATGTGTTCCCTTTTATGCTTTGTTTGCCTGGATGTTTTACAGGAAGGAGAGAAACTTCATTGAAATTGTTACAGCCTTTATTTTTATCTACGCTCATACGACTTGGTTTGCTCTTTTACTCGTGTTCGCACGGTGGCTCAGCAATGAATCGATTCAGGAAGTAGTGGTGTATTTCTGGGCCGCACTGGTGTTGTGTTACATTATTTGGGGAAATACCACTTTGTTTACACGATACAAACCCGCCGGTCGTTTCCTTCGAGGGATTCTCATTTTTGTTTTTGGATTTATACTGGCAGGTATCGCGCTGCTCTTCGGTGCGTTTATCTTTCAGCAAATGCACGCATAACTATGTCACACTACATCATACGCAACGCAGCCATCGTCAATGAAGATAAAATCTTGCATGGCGATGTTCTCATCAGAAACCAACGCATTGAAAAGATTGGCACTCCAGAGAGTTTGATTTCTGATGGTGCTACTGTGATTGAAGCAAGGGGTTTACATCTCTTGCCTGGATTGATCGACGATCAAGTTCACTTTCGCGAACCCGGACTTACACATAAAGGTGATTTGTACACCGAATCAAGAGCAGCGGTGGCCGGTGGAATCACCTCCTTCATGGAAATGCCCAATACAAATCCTCCTGCAACGACTGTTGAACTGCTCGAAGAAAAGTATAGCCGTGCTGCGGAAGTTTCATTGGCCAATTATTCGTTTTTCATGGGCACTACCAACCATAATGTGGAGGAACTGTTGAAAGTGGATCCTAAAAGGGTGTGCGGTGTGAAGATATTCATGGGTAGCAGTACGGGTGATATGCTGGTAGATCACAAAGAAGCGCTTGAAGGAGTTTTTTCACAAGTGAAAATGCTCATTGCACTTCATTGTGAAAGCGATCCTATGATCAAAAAAAATGCTGATGAATACCGGGAAAAAATGGGAGAAAATATTCCTGCCGGATATCATCATTTGATCAGAAGTGCCGAAGCATGCTACGCTTCTTCTTCGTTTGCCGTGGAATTGGCAACGAAACACAATACGCGAATTCACATCCTCCATATCAGTACGGAAAAGGAATTGTCACTTTTCAGAAATGATATTCCCATGCGTGAAAAACGTATCACCTCTGAAGCTTGTGTGCATCACCTTTGGTTCACCAATGAGGATTATGATCATAAAGGAATGCTCATCAAATGGAATCCTGCTATCAAAACTCTGCAAGATAGAGAGGCCATTCGTAAAGCAGTGAATGATGATCGTATCGACGTGATCGCCACCGACCATGCTCCCCACACGTGGGAAGAAAAATCAAAATCGTATTTCAACGCACCAAGCGGTGCACCTCTTGTGCAACATTCTTTGGTGGCTTTATTGGAAATGTACCATCAGGGTATTTTTACTTTGGAAAAAATTGTCAGAAAGACATCTCACAACGTAGCTGAAATGTTCGATATCATTGACCGTGGATTCATTCGTGAAGGATATGCTGCGGACCTGGTGTTGGTCGATTTGAACAAACCATGGAACGTGTCCAAAGAAAACATCCTATACAAATGCGGTTGGTCGCCTTTCGAAGGACAACAATTCCGCAGTCAGGTGGTAACCACATTTGTGAATGGAAATGTGGTGTATCATCATGGAAAGTGTATTGAGGGACAGAACGGACAACGCCTACTTTTTAACCGATGAGAATTTTTGTTTACATATGGATAGCCTTGTTGACTATCGCTTCCTGCAGTGAAAAAAAAGTTCCCGCACCTGCTGACTTGCTGAGCGTGGAAAGGTTTGCCGATATACTCCGTGATGTGCGGCTTCTGGAAGGTGCGTATGCTACCAAGTACAACAGGGTGGATTCTTCTCAATATAAAATTGGCGCTTACTATGAGCGTTTGTTTGCTGATCACAGCATTACCAAGGAGCAATACATGTCGTCGTATAGCTACTATATGAATGACCCCAAAAAAATGATGGCGATTGAAGATTTGATCCTGACTAAAGTGACAGCCATGCAGGTGGAACAGGATTCATTGAATCGTATCAATCACTTGAATATGACAGATACACTGGTGGTTGATTCGGTCAAAATAGATTCGACGAAAAAGGCGCCTGTTCTCGAAATCAAAAGGAAAAATTCATAAGGAAATGATGGACATCACTTGAAAGTGTGCCTCATATTTTCAAACCTCAAGACCTTGATTGAATTGACGATAAATCTGCGCGGTTTCAGCTATCGCATCTTGTATGGGATGGAATTCCTGTCCCAGTACTGATTTAACCTTATCGTTCTTATAGTAAAATCTTACTGAGGCATTCTTGACGGTCTCTTTGGTAATCAGTGCTTTTTTAAATGTGATAAATTGTTTGAACCATTCAGCGATGCGGGCTAATTGTAAAATAGCCGGAGTGGCTTCCTTGGTTGGTATTTTTTTACCGATACTTTGAGCAATGGCAACAAACAACTCCTGCATGGACCAGTTTTCGGCCACTAAAATGTAGCGCTCACCACTGATGTTTTTTTTCATCAATGAAACCATCATCGATGCGCAGTCCTTCACGCCCACAAAACCTGTTCCGCCTGGCGGATAATAACTCATGCCTTCATCGATTTTCCGAAATACAGAAGCACTACTTCTCGCAAAATCTCCGGGGCCAATGATGAATCCCGGATTCACGATGATGGCTTCCAATCCTTCTTGAATGCCACGCCATACTTCCATTTCAGACAAATTCTTGGTGATGCCATAATGGGTATTGTAATCGGAATCAGCCCATTCGGTTTTTTCATCCAGCCATGAATTATTCTGCAATTTGCCCAGTGCAGCTATAGAACTCACGAAACAAATTTTGGGCTTCTTCAATTCAAGCGCAGCATTGACAACATTCGCCGTGCCTTCGACATTGATCTCGTACATGGCATCTCGATCATCGGCATGATAAGAAACAACCGCTGCGCAATGGTAAACATGTTCAATCCCTTCCATCGCTTCCAGCAGCGACGTCACATCCAAAACATTCCCTTCAAACCATTCTATTTCATCCACGGCATTTTCACGTCCGGTGCGCAAGGCAAGTAATTTGCCGGCAGTACTGAGATCCGCTGAACGACGTTTCAGACCGCGGACTTTTTCGCCACGCTGAATGAGTTCAGCCATGACTTGTATGCCAAGAATGCCGGTTGCACCGGTGACAAGATTCATGCGCCGAAATTACATGAGGATGATGAAGTCTGTATCGCCGAATCATTTGAGTTTCTGTTTCGTGATATGGGTTATTATTTACCTACATGTATTTCCTTTGCAGACGAATGACCGCTGAGTCACATATCGAATCCATCCTGAAGCTGCTGCCGCATAAACCTGGTGTTTACCAGTATTTTGACAAAGACGGGGTCATTATTTATGTGGGCAAGGCCAAAGATCTGAAGAATCGAGTTAGTAGCTATTTCAATAAACAACAATATGAAAGTGGCAAAACGCTCATGCTCGTCAGACGTATTGTGGACATCAAGTATATCGTGGTTGAGACAGAACTGGATGCCTTGTTATTGGAGAATTCGCTCATCAAAAAGTATAAGCCAAAGTACAACATCAACCTCAAGGATGATAAAACGTATCCAAGCATTGTGATTCGACACGAACCTTTTCCCAGAATATTTCCGACTCGAAATATTGAAAAGGATGGCTCTGAATATCATGGCCCATACGCTTCAGTGAAAACGATGCACGCGGTCCTGGATCTCGTAAAGAAGTTGTATCAATTGCGCACTTGTTCATTGCCACTTACCGAAAAGAATATTGCTGCAGGTAAATTCAAAGTATGTCTTGAGTATCATCTCGGCAATTGTAAAGGTCCTTGCGAAGGGAAACAAACACTGGAAGACTATGAGGAAAGTGTTGCTGGTGTTAGAAAAATTCTGAAGGGAAATTATGGCGATCTACTGCGGGATCTGCGAAGCGCCATGAATGAAAATGCAGCCAACTACGCATTTGAAATGGCACAGGACCTCAAGGAAAAAATAGAAACATTAGAAAATTTTCAGGCAAAAAGCACCATCGTCAATCCAGGTATCAGCAATGTGGATGTATTCACCATCGCAAGTGATTCACAAGCGGGGTATGTCAATTATATGAAGATCAGTAATGGTGTCATCATCCAGGGATATACAGCGGAATTGAAGAAGAAAATGGATGAAAGTGACATGGAGTTGTTGGAGTATGCCATCATCACGATTCGTGAAAGGTTTCAAAGTACGAGCAGCGAGATTTATGTGCCATTCGAATTGGAACTACAAATTCCTGACGTGGAATTTCATGTCCCTCAACGTGGTGATAAAAAGAAATTACTCGATTTATCCCTGCGCAATAGCACACATTTTATGTTGGATGCGCAAAAACAACAGGAGTTGGTTGATCCGGAACGACATGTCAATCGCGTACTGGAAACCATGCAAAAGGATTTACATCTGCAGGAATTGCCAAGACACATCGAATGTTTTGATAACTCCAATATTCAAGGAACAAATCCTGTGAGTGCTTGCGTTGTCTTCAAAAATGCAAAACCAAGTAAACAGGATTACCGCATCTTCAATCCTAAAACGGTTGTTGGACCCAATGATTTCGATACCATGAAAGAAGTGGTATATCGTCGTTACAAAAGACTTATGGAAGAAGGTGAAAGCCTTCCTCAATTGATCATCATCGATGGTGGAAAAGGACAATTGGGCGCGGCTCTGGAAAGTCTTGGTGAATTGGGGTTAAGAGGAAAAATAGCCATCATTGGCATTGCTAAACGTCTCGAAGAAATTTATTTTCCGGGTGATTCATTGCCTATCTATCTCGATAAACGAAGTGAAACGTTGAGACTGATCCAACACCTTCGTGATGAAGCGCACCGTTTTGGAATTACCAAACACCGCAATAAACGCAGCAAGGATGCCATCAGATCTGAATTGACGGAAATCAAGGGCATTGGTTTTCGAACCACGCAAGCGTTGATTGTTCATTTCAAAACGGTAAATGCTGTCAAAGAGGCTTCACTTGAACAATTGGAGGAAGCAGTCAACAAAAAAGCCGCGGCAATTGTTTATCAGCATTTTCATGGAAAATAAAAATGGCCCTGACAACAGGGCCATTTAGATTTGATGTCAGGAATATATACCTGAATTATTTTCTAACGACCATACGCACGGTTTCAGCAAAGCCGTCAGCCATCACGCTTACCTGATAAATACCATTGGTCAATTCTTCTAAATTCAACTGTGTTTTGCGAGCTGTAATATTCATCGTTTGATCCATCACCAATCTTCCGCTCACGTCGATGATCTGTATACGTGCACGTTCGGCTTGGATACCACCCATTACAAATTGTCCGTCATTTGGATTCGGATAGATGGTGAGTTGATTTTGTACGGGAAGCACCTCATCTGTGCTGTTGATGATCGCACATGCGCCTTCCAAGGTGGTGTTCATATATGTGGCCATACCTGCAGTCATACTTTGCAGAGTGAATTCAACATTCACATCACACGGATATGGACCTGCCACATACTCACCTGTCTCATTCACCATCAAAGTTGCTTCGTCATAATCCGATCTCAAGAGGTATGGAGCGCCATTGCCTTCATCAGTAACATTCACAATTACCCAGAACTGATTGTTTTCTTCATCAGGCATCATGGCCATTCCCATGTTGGGTGGCACCGCAGCAAAGAAACAAGAACCATCATCAAAGAGTGCTTGTGGGTTGTAATTCAGCGCAGCCATATCAGTACATCCGCCACAGTAATAATTGCATGAGCCATCTTCGCAAGTTGCATCCGGATTGTAATTGCATGCGGACATCTCCGTACAGCCCGCTATTTCATCTGTGAGACTCACTGATGCAAATGAATATGAATATGGATATCCAATGCCAGAATAGATCACATTGCCAGTGCCATCGGAAATCGTGTATTCAACCATGTCATTGGTGAGAGAATAAACAATAAAGGAGAAACATGTGCCATCAAAACAGAATCCATTTTGATCCGGATAAAATCCTCCAGCATATTGATATGACGCATTTCCAAGCGCCCAATATGCATTGCCACTCATATTGATGGAATACCATGAGGTCGTGCAGCAAGAACCATTGTCAATGGTTGCAGACTCATCATAATTGGCAGCAGCCGGATCAGTGCATCCATAGCAACTGTAGTCGCAAGCATAGTAATCAGGACAATTGACGTTTGGATCATAGTTGCAAGCTCCTACATCGGCGCATCCGCTCACATATCCTTCTCCAGTAATCACATTCAACATGCCCCACATGCTCGATTCGCCGGTAGAAACCACATCGCCATTTTCATCATAAATGGTATAAGTGATCGGAGTGCCATCTTCTGACCATGCATAGAATTGGAGACACTCTCCATCTACACAAAATCCATTCTGTTCAGGGTAGTAGCCATATCCATAATTATAATCCACCAATGATGAAGTACTCCAGTATCCCGGTGCGCTCATCTCTACGGTATACCAACTGTTCGTGCAACATGTGCCATTATCGATGGTAGCATCAGGATTGTAATTCGGTGCATTCGGATCGGTGCAACCGTAACATCCATAATCACACAATGAATAATCGCCACAAGTGGCTTCTTCGTTGAAGTTGCAAGCACCTGGATCGGTACAACCTATAGTTTCACCATTGCTCACCTGAATGTTCACTCCGCCATACATAGGATCAAAACCCGCAGTGGCAATCACTTCGCCATTGGAAGTCAATTGAACTGTGAAGTCGGTGTTGGAATAATCCATCGGGTAAAATGTCACCAGAAAACATCCATCCGGCATACAAAATCCTGTGTTTTCAGGTGACTGTCCGCTAATGCCTACACCCATTTGGTTGTATGCCTGAAAGAAGCCTGGAACAGTAGATTCAAGCACATACCAATCGGCCGAACAGCATGAGCCATCATCTATCAATGCTTCAGGATTGTAGTTCGGGGCGTTTGGATCGGTGCATCCGTAGCAATCATAAGTACAACTTAGGTAATCATCGCAATTTGCTTCCGGATTGTAATTACAAGCAGAAGGATTGGTGCATCCAGTTATCACATTCACTCCAATCTGGAATGTTCCACCAAAAGGATCTGTTACCGTTCCCGATGCGACTTCATTGCCATTTTCATCTACAAGCTGCCAATCGAATGGAATGGTAGTCATGCTTGCATCCGCCCAAATATCTAATGTAATACATCCATCGGCCAGACAACTGGAGTTCACTTGTGGATAATATCCGCTTGTTCCTCCTTGTCCAGATGAATAGAGGTTGAAATAGAAGTTAGAACCTGCTGTTGCATTCAGGGTGTAAAAATGGTCGCAACATGTCCCGTTATCGATTGTTGCATTCGGATCGTAATTCGCTGCATCAGGATCCGTACATCCTAAACACGAATAGTCACAACTACCATCATTGCATGTTGCATTCGGATCGAAATTACAAGCGTATGAATCTGTGCAGCCTTCAGATGCGTTATAGGAGAATACGATAGTACCAGGTGTTTCATTGGATAATGCACCTTGGAAGATGATGTCGCCATTGGCATTGGTGATGGTAACATTGAATGCTCCTGGTTCAACGAATGGATCATAGTAATAGGAATAAATTTCATAACAACCTTCAGGTAGACAAAATGTAGAGCCAGCGGCAGCAGAGGTATAGTAGCCACTGTATGCACTATAGATATAGACTTCCAGTGCATTTGGATCAGTGGCATCAGTCGTCAGTGTCATATAATTTTCAGCGGTGCAGCAGGAACCATCATCCTGTGTCGCTTCGGGATCAAAATTGTATGCACTCGGATCTGTGCATCCATAACATGAATAATTGCAACTACCATCATCACATGTTGCGTTGGGATTGTAATTGCAGGCAAACTGATCGATGCAGCCTTCCACGGTTTCACCAATACTCAGGGTAATGATTCCTTCTGTGAGATATAGTTCATCTGCGGTGTAGCTGGCCAGAACATTTCCATTCAGGTAAAAGGTCATGTCCTCAAAACCTGGCGAATTCGGACTGATTTGAACGCTGATACATCCTTCCGTTAGACATACTCCGGGTTCTGTATTTAATCCAGGATAATAACTCAGATATAATCCATTGGCCGACCAGTAATAGACAGCATAGATATTACCACCGGTAAAGGTGACATAATGAGTATAACAACAGTTTCCGGCGTCGGAATCTGCTGCAGGATCGAAGTTCTGGGCCAGAGGATCTGTACAACCCCAGTTCTGTGCATGAGAGGAAAAAGCGAGCGAAATGAATAGGAAAAGAGAATAGATTGGTTTCATGTGATTTCGTTTCTGTACATTGAGACATCTGAATAGCCTTGTTTGTTGTATTACCCTATGACTTCAGCGTTATTTATTTCGGAGGTCATTGGAAGTTTAAAATTATAGACTATTTCGGTAATTGTCTGTAAAACAGATGGATTTTTGTTAAACAAGGTGCGTGAAAACGTGATTCCCGCGATGGAATGTCCAAGCCCAATTTAACATTTCCACTTCCCCAAGTTCCGGGAACATTTCTCAACCCGACAATGTGAATCGTTGGTGGGTCTTAGGTTGATTTGCCCCATCATTCGGAATATTTTTGACTTTCCTACGTTCAGCAACACATGGCCAATCAACCCAAAGGTTCCAAAAGCAAACTCGCCCGCCGCATTTGGTTCATCGCACTTACTCCTCTCGTATTGATTACTACCGTGGTTCTGGTAGCCATGTTGAGCGGACTTCCCGATGTGGAAGCTCTTGCAAATCCAAAAATCAACCTCGCATCACAGGTTTTGGCGAGTGATGGCAAAACACTCGGCGCATATTATAAAGAAAACAGGGCTGACGCCAAGTACAGTGAATTGCCTCCTCATCTTGTGAATGCGCTTCTCGCAACTGAAGACATCCGTTTCCGTGAGCATAGTGGCGTCGATTACCTCGGTTTATTCAGGGCCGTATTTTCATTGGGTGGAAGCGGCGGCGGTAGCACCATCACCCAACAATTGGCCAAAATGCAGTTCACCGAGAAATATGAAAATGTCTCTATTCCCCGAAGACTGTTTCAGAAAATCAGAGAATGGATCATCGCCTGCCGCATCGAACGCCTCTATACCAAGGATGAAATCATTGCGCTTTATTTCAACCAATATGACTTCCTCAATCAAGCAGTCGGTATAAAGTCCGCAGCACATATTTACTTCAATACTTCGCCGGATTCACTCAATGTAGAGCAGTCTGCGATGCTGGTTGGCATGCTTAAAAATTCATCATTGTTCAATCCCATCAAACGTGATTCACTCGTGTTGAAACGCCGTGAAGTGGTATTGAATCAGATGGTGAAATACGATTTTTTGAGTGAGCAGGATTATGATTCATTGCGTGTATTGCCTTTGGGTATTGACTTCCAGCGCATGAGTCATGACGAAGGACTCGCACCATATTTCCGTGAAGTTCTTCGAAGTGAATTGGAAAAAATCCTGACAGAAAAGGACGACAAAGGCAATCTGAAATACAGTAAAGCGGATGGTACACCATACGATGTCTACCGCGATGGATTGAAGGTCTATACCACCATCGAT
Organism: Flavobacteriales bacterium; assembly: GCA_019694805.1. GTDB lineage: Bacteria > Bacteroidota > Bacteroidia > Flavobacteriales_D > Sanyastnellaceae > JAIBBG01. Next base: position 17,859 of record JAIBBG010000052.1, read on the forward strand.
TCACGCATGCAGGAATATGCAGAATGGGCTGTAGAAGAGCATTTGAGGAAAGAACTTCAGCCAGCATTTACCAAAGATGTGAATCGCCGCAAAAAAGACAATTATCCTTTCTATAACGGCATTCGTGAAAAGGACCGCGTCGCCATCATGGGTCGTGCGATCAAGGAAAGCGATAGACATAAGTTTCTAACTGGCGAAATGTGTCCGGATTGTCAACGCCCTTCATTTTATATTGATAAAGAAACCAAAGATGGAAAGGCCGTTTTTCATTGTAATGAAGAAAAGAAAGGCTGTGGCCATATTTGGAATGCTCCGGATGAGAAAGAAATCGATGAAATTTTCAATACGCCGGTACCGATGAAGATCTACAGTCACAAGGGTTTGATCGATACCACGCTTTCTCCACTGGATAGCATTAAATACAACAAGGCCATTCTTCACGCGAGTATGATGAGTGTTGATCCACACAGCGGACACGTGAAGGCGTGGGTCGGTGGCATAGACTTCAAACATTTCAAGTTCGACAATGTCTATCAATCTGCCCGACAAGTAGGTTCGACATTCAAACCGTTGGTGTATGCAACCGCATTGCGCATGGGAAGAAATCCGAATGATCAGGTGGATGGCTCTAAATTTTGTTGGGGAAAATGGTGTCCGGAAAACAGCGGTGGTGGTTATGGTACTTATTCTATGAAGTGCGCTTTGGCGAATTCTGTCAATACCGTGTCTGCAAGATTGGCTCAACAATATGGTATCGACAACATCATACAATTGGCGCGAAGGTTAGGCATCAAATCACATCTTGATCCCGTTGGCCCTATTTCGTTGGGTGCCGCCAATATTCCTCTTTACGAAATGGTAGGTGCTTTGAGTTCATTCGCGAACAATGGTGTTTATATCAAACCTACTTTCATCTTGCGTATCGAAGATAAAAATGGTATCGCCATCTATGAACCTGAACCAGAAGTGGAACAAGCTCTTGATCCTTGCGCCGCATATGATATGGTTACTATGATGAAATCTGTGGTTGATGGTAGTTGTGGAAGTGGTACTGGTGTGCGTTTGCGAAATTCCGGTAAGGCATATGGCGGAATCACATATCCAACGGCAGGAAAAACAGGTACTACACAGAACAACACGGATGGATGGTTCATCGGACTAACTCCTGATCTCGTTACAGGTGTTTGGGTGGGGGCTCAGGATCCTACTGTACGTTTCGCGAGCACTGCTTTGGGACAAGGTGCAAATACTGGTCTTCCGATTTATGGTTACTACATGAAAAAAGTTTACGCCGATCCGCATATCAAAATTTCTACAGGAGACTTTGCAAGACCACAGGGTTGTTCTTCCTCCTCAAGCTCCTCAACTGGTGGATTCATCGGTGGTGATGATTATGACAGTCTGTTCGGCGAAGATGAAGATGACGATATCATTGAACCAATTGGTACTATGGTGCCAAAAGAAACAGAAGAGTTCTTACCGCCTGTAGAAGATTCTGAAGACACCGGAAATGGAGATGATTGATGTCTTGTCAGGAGACACTGAGAATGCCTAATTTTGGCCTTCTACAAATCTCCTTGTATGCCTATTTATAAAGTAGTAAAGGACGCCGCTGAAGCTTGTCGCGGTATTCAGGATGGAATGACACTCATGGTGGGTGGTTTCGGTCTCTGTGGTATTCCTGAAAATTGTATCAGCGAGTTGGTGAAAATGGGGGTGAAGAACCTTACCTGTATTTCCAATAACGCCGGTGTTGATGACTTCGGTCTGGGACTTTTACTCCAGAATAAGCAAGTCAAAAAAATGATCTCATCTTATGTGGGAGAAAATGCTGAATTTGAAAGGCAGATGCTGAGTGGTGAACTCGAAGTGGACCTCATTCCGCAAGGAACTTTGGCTACACGCTGTCTTGCCGCGGGCTATGGCATGCCTGCCATTTTTACTCCTGCAGGTGTTGGTACAGAAGTGGCCATTGGAAAGGAGGTTCGGGATTTTAATGGTAAACACTATCTGTTGGAAATGGCGTTTGATGCTGAATTCGCTATCGTAAAGGCTTGGAAAGGTGATACCAAAGGCAATTTGATCTTCCGCGCCACTTCACGCAATTTCAATCCGCTGATGGCGATGGCCGGTAAGATTACCATTGCTGAAGTGGAGGAGTTGGTAGAACCGGGAGAACTTGATCCAGATATGATTCATTTGCCTGGCATCTATGTGCATCGCATCTTCCAGGGAAATAACTACGAAAAACGCATTGAACAACGTACTGTTCGCCCACGTAATTAAGACAAGAAAAAATCATGGCTCTCGATAAAATTGGCATTGCAAAACGCATTGCACAGGAAGTAAAAGATGGTATGTATGTCAATTTGGGAATTGGCATTCCGACATTGGTTGCGAACTACCTTCCCGAAGGAATTGATGTGGAATTGCAATCAGAAAATGGATTGCTCGGCATGGGACCTTTTCCATTTGAAGGTGATGAGGATGCCGATCTCATCAACGCGGGTAAACAAACCATCACCACATTACCGGGTTCGGTTTTCTTCGACAGCGCATTGAGTTTCGG
>JAIBBG010000053.1 GCA_019694805.1 Flavobacteriales bacterium
CATCAATGCAATGGCACGTGTTGCTTCCATGGACAGAAAAAAATTCCCTTCCCGCTTCCTCAGCGCAACTCTTCCGGTTTTTAAGGTCAATTCTTCAATTTCATAATCACGCAATCGAACATTCTGATAGCTTTCAAGGAGTTCAATTTGACCACCGGAATCAAAACTTTTCAATTCCAGATAAGCTTTAGCCACATGACTATCGCCATATACATTTTTTCGGCATGACTCCAACAAGTCGAATAGAAAAGCATCATCCTCAGGTCGAATATTCACCTCAGACAGCATAGCGATTTCGGGCATCATCAGGACTTCTCCCAAATCAGTTCGACCTGCAACGACCATTCGTTTTGTTACATATCCGATCGATTCGATGATCAGTGAATCCATTCCTTGCGACAATTCCAAAATAAAATCGCCATGTTCATTTGATAAAGAACCAATAGATCGCTTGGCATCACTGATCAAAGCATACGCAACAGGTTGGTGGGTATCTTTATCCAACAACTTCCCAGAAACAAAAACCTGCCCTGAAAAACACACGGGAATAAGCATGACCACACCAACGATGATCCATGCCCATGGGCTATTATTTTCGGTTCCTTTCATCAGCCAACAAAGTACATCCATTTCATCAAAGTAAGTACATCAATGATCCAATCAACCCAGATTATACCATGCAATTTGCACATGAAATTCAAAGGTCATGTGAATCATTGTATCGGTGCAAACTTGGAGATTGTATGTTTAGTCATGATGACGGCGAGCGCTTGAAACCAGCAATGGGTCGAATTCACAGTGCTTTTGAATTGGAAAAAAAAGCACTCCACAATCTGCGATAAAATACAGGTCTATTTCCAACATAAGATTTCACACGACTCCTTTCTTATTATTGCAATGTATAGGTGTCACAACCAAACCAAGACCATCATGAATATTGAAATCAGCAGTAGTTTTAAAAGCTCAACCAGAAGTGCTGTATTTGCCATTAGTCTATTTGCACTCACCTACCTTGTATTGAGCCTGATCACGATTGCCATTTGCATTGGCTGTGTCATGCTCGCCATTGGACTCATTCTATTAAAAATTCACTTTGCAACCATTCTATTTGTCATTGGGTTGCTCAGCTTTGGCGGTCTGCTTGGCATCTTCTTATTCAAGTTTATTTTCACCATAAAAAAAACAGACACTTCACAATTTAAGTTACTCTCAGAAAATGAAGAGCCCAAACTGTATGCATTGATTCGTGAAATTTCCGAAGCTGCTCATACATCTTTTCCGGGTAAAATTTTTCTTTCGGCAGATGTGAATGCGTTTGTTTTTTATGATTCCACCTTTTGGAGCATGTTTTTTCCGGTGAAAAAAAACCTGGTGATAGGTGTCGGCCTCATGAATTCTCTGACGTCACAGGAGCTGAAAGCAGTTCTCGCACATGAATTCGGACATTTCTCACAAAAGTCGATGCGGGTAGGTAGTTATGTGCATCAGGTGCAACTCGTGATGCAAAACATTTTATTCGAAAACAACAGTTATGGAAATTTCGCAAGGCAATTACACAGCATCCATCCCATTGTAGGATTATTCGTCAACCTGGCCATTGGTGTACTCAATGGTATCATCTGGATATTGAAAAAAATATATCGCCTTGTATATCTCAAGTACCTCGGCCTAAGTCGTGAGATGGAATTCCATGCGGATCAATTCGCCGCACAAATTGCCGGAAGTGAATATTTCAAAAGATCCATGATCCGACTTGAATATGCCGGTGGTGCATTTCAGAATGTTTTGATCTTCTATCAACAAAAACAGCAACAATCACTTCGTCCGGACGACCTCTATGCACAACACCTTGAAGCATTAACCTACGCCGGTAAAGTGAAGGGTACATTGTTTCATTGTGGGCTTCCACTATTTGATAAATTGCCCAATGAAGAACAGAATTTCTTCAGAATTTCTTTCGAAGAAAACTGGAATACACATCCAGAGACTGCCGAGAGAATTGCTGCTGCTCAACCCATCAATCCGGATCTTCGGATCAGTGATGAGTTTCCATCCATCCAGTATTTGTCGAATGAAAAAGGATCCAAACAAATACTCACTGACCTCACCTTTTCACAGATGGTAGGTTCGAATCAGTGCACAGTATTGACAACCTCGGAATTCATGGCAGCTTACCAACAACAAATGGAAATATTCCAACACGATGAAATGTATGCTGGATACTGGGATCTCGGATCTGTGATCTCCTTGGATGAAAAAGAAATTGAAGAACAACCCATATTGAAATTTGAAGAATTATTCAATAAAGAGGTTACCAACATGTTGCTTCGCCAACAAGCAAGAGCGCAAGAACTCAACACACTTCATTCCATTTCAGACAAACAATCCGGAGTTCGTCATTTCATTTTCAACGGGAAAAAATATTCAACCAAACAATCCCAAGCCGTCTCCAATCTGATCGAAACAGAGGAGAACCAGGCAGCAGAAGAGATCATGGCTCACGCACGAAAGATCACGGCCTATTTCATTCGGCTGGCCGAACAACAAAATGCTGCGCTGGAATTCAAAAACGCCTTAGTCAAGCTCAAAAAATATGATGAAAACGCGACGGCCATGATTAGAATATATCAGGAAATTCAATGGCGGGCTCATCAAGTCTTTCAAGGCGGTAATGTTGAACAAATTTTTGGCTTCATCAATCACCTAGAAGCTGCAGAATCCGAACTACGACAGGACATTAAGATCAGGATGCAATCAGGAGATTACCGAGAATGGATTACACCTGAAGCGGAGCGTCAATTCCAGGCTTACGGCAAAAATCAGATGAAGTATTTCAATGGCGAAAAATTCGATGATGATTTGGTGAAATATTTATTTGAGGTACTGCAGGAGTATCAAAACCTCGCATTTAAGCCGGTTCAGGAGATACGGGCACTCATCATCACAAAAATGACTGATCTGCAAAAAGCAGCCATCCATCGTCCATCATGACCAATAGCTGCTGACGGAATCATCAACATGGTGGATTTTTTTTGATAAGCCGTTTTGTTTCAGCCTGTTTTCAACTAAATTTGACCAAATCGGTCAGGTTCCACCTGCCCCAACCTTAACATGCTACTCAGGGTGAAATTCATCACTCCCATATTGTTTGTGTTTCTGAGCAAATCCAGAAAGGGCATTGTTATGTGCTTACTCCTCATGTTGGCTCAACAAGCCATTCAAGGCCAAGACATGTTATTGCTTTCTGAAGACTTTGAAACAGGTGGGGGCAGTGTGAGCGTCAATAATGGTGGACCAGGTAGTAATTCGGGGAACAATTTGTGGGTAGTCAACAACAACTACATAGGAGCGCCGGCTTATCCCAACACCACAACACAGGATAATACAGTGAGCGGTACGATCAGTTTTGCTCCGACAAGCAATTATTTGCACATACACAATCAACCTTCAGGCATCACCAATAACAACTACGCACCGACAGCAGTATCTGATCAATTTGCCTATACGCAATACGGCTTATGCACCTACGGACTTTCTGAAGTTCATTTTAGTTTTTTCTGGTTATGTGAAGGTTCGGCTACAGCATATGGAACTGTATACTACAGCGCCGATGGCGGTGCGTGGATACCGATTGGTCTTCCACAGTACTCGGGAAATTCACTCTGGCAATATGAAGACATAACCGACCCAGCATTCAACGATGTGGGTAGTTTGCGATTTGGGTTCCGATGGCAGAATGACAATTCAACGGATTCACCTACGCAGTCCTTTTCTATCGACGACATCAATATTGTGGCAACCTTTGGAGCTGCTGATCCTGTTACCATTACTGTGACAAGTGTGGCTCCCGATCCTGTTTGTGAAGGTTCATTTCTTACGATCAACTATGCACTGAGTGACACGCTGTGCGATGGTACGTATGCCATTGAATTATCCAATGGCAATGGTATATTCAATAATCAATTCGGAAGTTGGGTTACACCCATCTATTATCCAAATACAACTGGAAGTCTCACCATTCAACTTCCAGCATCAGCAGGTGCAGATGATTGCTACAAAATACGGATTAGTAGAACATCGCCCGACCCACAAATCACTGGGACAGCCTCCCCGTGTTTTGAAATCATAGAATGTCCGAATGTGATCACAACAATGGCGCCCGTTGTCGCAAGTGATCCGTTTCCGGTGTGTGTCAATAGCGCCATCGATATTCCATTTACCTCTACTGGAATCTATGAAGCGAACAATTCCTACATCTGTCAACTTTCCGAACCCGATGGAACGTTTTCTGCCAATCCACCAGTGGTAGGTTCGAGCCCTGACAACAGTACATACGACCCTGCATTAGGACAAGATCCTGGTTCTGTATCAGGCTTGATTCCGGACACAGAAGATGGATGCAACTATTACATCCGCATCGTTTCAACCAATCCTGTAGCCATTGGTAGTGTGTGGGGACCATTTTGCATTCAACACTGTGACATCACCACCAACGATACAGAAGACCTCAGTTTTTGTGTACACAGTTGTGCCGTAGATCCAGATGGAGAAACACAACTCATCGATATTGATATCAATTCGTTTGATAACGCGGCCACCTATTTGCCCGGCAATGAATTCACAACCCAATTGCTCAGCATGCAGGACTTTTCACAAATCGGACCTCTTGGACTTTTGGGATCTGTCACTGCTGTGAGTAGCACTCAATTGGCCATACACATTCCATGTGTTGATAGTCTTTCCATGTTGGGAATTCCCATTGGCAACAATTACTTGCGAATTGTCGCCACCGATTCAAGCACGCCACAAAATGTTCTGGGCACTTTGATCCATATATCCATTGGAATCTTCGTGGATACCCCACCTGAAATTACTCCCTACTCATATCCTTCCTTTGCTGCACAGGATACATTCTGTGTGAGCGAAACAGTGGGTTTGTTCTTTTATCCCTTTGATCCTTCTCTTGAATCAACATTTGAATGGCAAAGCAATGGAATCAATGGCGGTCAGCCCTTTGTTTCTCCATCTGGTGAAGATGCCAATAGTTTATATGTGAATTTGGGCGCTCCGGGAAATCTGACATTTTCCATACAGCAAACGAACAACGGATGTGTGAGCGATTGGACACCGGCCATGACTGTTACAGTTCTCGGCGACCCAATAGTAAACATCACAGGACCTGCAAACGTTTGTGAAGGCGATACCAATTTATATCAGGTGAATTTTACCCCGAATACATATTATTCGTGGTCAACGAATGCACCCGGAACGAGTATTGCCTATCAGGATACTTCCAACAATGTTTTAAATATTGCCTTCTCTGAAACAGGGAACTTCACACTAAACATCAATGTGCTCAATCAATGCGGATCAGATGATGACAGCCACCTGGTGCATGTATTGCCTTATCCTGTAATCGAAGCCGGGCCAGATACCCTGATTTGCATTGGTGATGATACACAGATGAGTGTGACCACTGGTGGTGGCTATACTTACTCTTGGTCCGATGGTTCAACCACACTGGGAACCACCAGCACCATAACCGTCACTCCACCTGAAACGACAGAGTATATCGCTGCAGTCACTGGCGTTGGTGGTTGCGTTTCTCTCGATACCGTATTTGTTGAAGTTCAATTTCCAGATCCTCCAACCATCATTCCCGATAGCATTTGTGAAGGAGGTAATTCCATTGAAATAGGTGCAACGTTCAGCGGTTCTTACACATGGGAAGATGGAAGCCATGATTCCACACTTGTTGTCCAAACGCCCGGTACTTATGATTTAACCACGGTCATTCCCGGAGCGTTATGTCCATATCTGGAACAATTCGAAGTTGTAGAAACACAAACCAATGAGTATGATTTTGCCATCGATAGTATTTGCCCCGGAGGTGAAAATACCATCGTGCTCAATACCGATGAAGTAGGAACTTATCTGTGGTTTGATGGCTCGGTTACGTCAACACACCAAGTAACAGATACTGGATTTTATCAGGTGCAAATACTCGAGCCGGATGACTTTTGTCCAAGAATATTGCAATACCACGTCCTGCCGATGTTGCCTGATTCGGCCGTTTTACTCACTGACAGCGTTTGTCCGAGTGGCAACAATTACATCATCCTTGAAGCCGATGAAAGTGGGCTTTATGACTGGAGCACCGGGGTTTCTTCAAGTAGTATTGTCGTATATGATACAGGATTTTATTCCGTATCCATTTATCCATATATCGGCCGTTGTCCGCGTATACTCAACTTCAATGTGATTCCAGATACATGTTATGCTGATGACAATCCATATTATTGGGAAGAACTATTTGTATATCTCCCCAACTCTTTCACACCAGTGATGTCTGAGGATGTCAATGATGTTTTTGGACCTGTTTTCTCCAATACAAAAATTGTGGTAGACTATCAATTCATCATCATGGATCGTTGGGGCAGTCCTGTTTTTGTTTCTCACGATCCCGAAGAAAAATGGCAAGGAGAATTCATGGGTGGTGAGTATTTTGTGAAAGACGATGTCTACGTTTGGCAGCTCGAGTATCGCAACAAATATGAAACCGAAGGCCATAAATTGAGAGGCCATGTCACCATCATCAGATAAAGTCATTGTGGAAGTCGTGAGGTAAGTATCCTAATTTCGCGACATGCCAATACAGAAACACATTCCCAATGCATTTACACTTGCGAACCTGATATGTGGTTCCATTTCTGTTGTCAACCTCATGGAGGGCGGAGAACCCATGTTGAGTGGATGGCTCATTTTCGCTGCAGCATTCTTCGATCTACTTGATGGCGCAGTTGCCAGGGCTTTGGGTGTATCCGGTGAATTGGGCAAACAACTTGATTCGCTCGCAGATGTAGTTTCATTCGGATTAGCGCCATCAGTCATTGCCTATCATTTTATGACAACCCATGCCACGGGTAGTCTGGGCATGTTGAAATATTTGGCGTTTCTAAATGTAGCAGCAGCGGCCATTCGACTGGCTCGATTCAATATCTCAACGGATCAAAAACACGACTTCAGTGGAATGCCTTCTCCGGCGAATGGAATTTTTTGGGCTTCAATATTGCTTGCTTTTCATTGGTACTTGGAGTATCAAATGCCGATGTCCGGAGATCAGATGATCAGTACCTACTTTATCATGTGGCAGGAATTTGAAAAAATTGTTGCCGTCGTAATCTTATTGGTGTTGTTATCATCTTGGCTGATGGTCGCACCGGTCAGAATGTTTTCTTTCAAGTTTCAACCTGGTGGATTCGCGTCCAATAAAATTCCTTTTTTATTTATTGCTACAACCATCATCATAGCCATCCTTTTTATGGTGATGATGAAGAGTATACTTCCCGCAATTCCAGTATGCATTCTTACTTACATTCTATTTTCATTCTTCTATCACTTTCAGCAAAAAAATCGCGCATAGAAAAACCGCAGTCCGGTTTTTCCGAGTTCACGGAAAAAACCAAACTGCGGTTGACTCAATGAAAATGAATCTACGGCTGAACTACAAATGCTTCGCGTTCTGAGTGCGTTCCATGATTGAATTCAGCGAAATACAAGCCTGATGATAATGTTTCAGAGAATACGATCATGGTATTCAACGAACCATCAACACTAAATCTATTCTGATATACAACCTGACCCAACTGATTCACAATTCGAACATCGACAACGTCTTCGTTGATGTCTGAGAGATTGATGTTGATCAAATCACCATGACAAGGATTTGGATAGACAGCAGACAACGAATTATTCCATAAGGATTTTTCCGCTTGTTCAAGACCTTGATTTTCTAATGTGGCACTGTTGGCTGTACCATTCACAAGAATATCTTGTGGCGGACCATATGAACCCAGGCCGTAAGCAAAATTCGGACGAATACGAACGCGCCATGCACCTTGCGAACCTAAACTTGGAAGAACACCCAAAGCCAAATATGGACTCGCCAATGAGGTGGTATATTCGGTCAGCATGCCAGTAGCACTTCCACCACAACCATCAATGGGTGTAAACTCATACGTATAGCTTGTTGCACCGCATGCATTGCCAGATCCACCAGATGGCGTTCCGATCAGGTAATGACTGCGCAACAAAACGGCAGGACATCGTTGACTCAACTTCACTTCAATAGCAGGTTGTGAAGCCATGGTTACAGATGAGCAATTAGTGGATGTAGAAGTACCATTTACAGTAATCACCTCCGTTGTGCCAGCAGAGTTTTGAAGTGCGTAATTCACATGAACAGCAACATCATAAATACCACCATAACGAAGCGCAAGTGATGGATGAGAAAGTGTAATCAAACCATTGGTGCCATTCAAAGAAGTCGTACCTGATGCACCACCTCCAACACCGGTGAAACTAAAGTTGTATGAAACACCTTGTGCAGTAGCTCCGCGGTAGATCGCTTTATAGGATCCACAAAGAGGGAAACCACCAGCAGGAATAGAATAAGCACATCCACTTGGCATCAGGTGTTGGATACACAGGGTGAAAGCACCACTTGTTGCACCGTTTGCAGAACCCACAGAAATATAGTAAGTAGTTCCGGGAGTCAGTCCACTATAGTTGAGTCGCTCAAAGTCATTTGATCCGGATGAAGCATTTTCTGTTCCGCCGGGCATCAATGTAAACTGAGTACCTGTTTTAGCATAGAGTTCAATGACATCATCAGCGGTAGTGCTAGAAAGTGTAATAGAAACAGCACTGGATTGAGCGGTGAATTTGTACCACACATCATTGCCACTAAATGTTGTAGACTGAGGTGAGTCACCGGCAGTTGCTGTTGTTCCAGAAATGGCATAACAATTTGGGAATGCCACATTAGAACTGTAATACACCGTAGCTGCCGAATAAGGTGAATCATTATTAGAAGTGATAACACAATTGCTACAAGATCCGAAACAGTTGGCAGGTAATGAGACGTCGTTGGCTGTTACCGTATAGAAGCGATTGCCAAATGATGCGCATCCACCCGGAACTGCTTCGTCACTGCCCCAGCTATTTCCATTGATGAATTTGTACTCATATGTATTGCCTTCAGATAAGTTGAGTGTGACACTGTATACACCGTCGCCATTGGCATCTGTCATCGCAATCAATCCCGGACTCCAATCCGGCGTATATCCCGCAGAAGCGAAGTTTCCGGCCAGGTGAACACCATTGGGTGAAACATTCACATTCGCCATATTCACATTGAAAGTAACATGGATAGGAATAATGCAGTTATCACAAGAAGAAAAACAAGCTACGGGCAAAGTGGTACTTGCAACGTTTGACACTGTGATCGTACGATTGGTACCAGTACCGCATGGCGCACTCAGATCTCCTTCATAGGTAGCATCATTGATAAACTTGTATTGATAAGAAGCTCCTTGCGGAAGTGTTACGGTATAAGTATAAACACCACCGCCTGCATTGGTCATCAATTGTGGTATCGTCCAGTTAGCAGGAGGAAAACTTCCATTGATGTAAACGTTACCACCAACCGTCTCGTTGGACATATTCACCCTAAAGGTGACGGAATTCGTTGCCGGGCAAGACGCACAGGATCCAAAACAAACAGCAGAAATGGTATCGGCTGAAGTGCCCACTGTATAGCTACGGTTGGTGCCATCACCGCATGGAGCCCCAAGGTTTGATTCATACGATGCTCCATTGACAAACTTATACTGAATATTAGAACCCTGATTCAGCGAAGCCACATAAGTATACAAGCCTCCGCCAGCATTTGTCATCGCCGTTGGATTCCATCCATTGAAACTACCAGAAATGTTTACAGCACCACCAACTGTTTGTTGGCTCATGTCAACTTGAAACATGATGTTCACCGGAGGTTGTGTTGTATTCACGGTGAAGTTGTAATTACCGGTACCGGCATTTTTAAATCTGATCGTCACTTTGTCTACATCAGAAGATGCTGGGTTGGATACTGTGGTAGAGAAAACATAATAATCTACCACGGTGCCAGCGGGCAGTCCCGCAATAGTCGCCTCGCCACTCGCACCTGTAAACACAACAGGCACTAAAGTTGAAGTTGCAAATCCATTCGTGCTGTATCGCAGATATACAATTTCTTCAGCGCTTGGAGAAGCACTTGCATTCACGGTGATCACAATATCTTCATTCGCATCCACATCACCATTCACAGGCAATTGCGAAACAGAATTAAGTGTGACCGGATTGGCGCTGGTTTCCATCATGATCATTTGGGTGTTGGTATAGCCATAATCCATGAAGTTTATGGTATACCATTTACCATTAGAAAATGTACAACTGTTGTTGGGGCCCGAACCGAAATAAGTATCCTGCAGAGTATTGAATGTAACCGACGTGCCACCCCAGTAGTTCAACCAATAATTAGAAGTAGGTCCGGATGAAAATTTGAATTCATAACTACCTCCGGTGATATCACCACCACTCGATGCAGCACTAAAAATTGTTTGCCAACGGGCTGTCCCCGTTGTAATTTTTGTAACCCTTCCACCGGAAGCTTGATTACCGTTTGCAAATGCCAGATTGGTTGGAACATTATTCCATCCATCATAAGCGCCAGGAATATTGACGCCTTGAGGTTCAAAAATCTGCGAAACAGATAGCATGGTCCATACCGCAGCCAATAAGGTTAGTAAATGCTTTTTCATTGATTTGTTTGTTTGGTTTATTTGGGGCAACATGGGTTAAGCAGTTGCCAGATGACGCTAAAATAGGACTTAGTGTCATATACACACTATCAAAGTGTATTTTTTACACCTTTCAATTCCATTCAACTGTGGAAAAAGAAAAAAAGGGCTGCGTTTGGCAGCCCTTTCACAAATGAATCAAGTAAAAAACTATTGAACCATAAACGATTCTCTGATCACACGACCCGCATTCCTACATTCAATCAAATAAAGTCCACCCGGTAATAATGACTCAAATGGCCATACCACATTGAGTGTGTTTTCAGCAACAAACGACCGTTTGCCAATGAGTTCGCCTACTGCATTGTATATCGCAACATCAATCACCTCATCCGTGATATCAGTAACATTCAATTGAAGCATATCACCATGATTAGGATTGGGGAACACCGCGAATTGCATCGATGATGATTCTTGCCTTTTCAATGGATCACTGAAAATTTCATCCGGTGCGAGCACCGATACAGAAGTACCATTCACACTGATGTCCTGATAGGGACCATAAACACCATTTCCACTGGTGAAATTCGGTCTGATTCTAACGCGCCAATGACCAGTGTTTGGCAAACTCGCCAGATTGCCCAAAGGCAAATAAGGAGTTGATGTTTGTGTGGTGTACTCTATGGGGAAGCCAATGGTAGACCCACCGCAAGAAGACAATTGTGTAAATTCAAAAGTATAGTTGATCGTACCACAAATACTCGAGGAACCAGCCAGTGGAGTGCCAATGAGGTAGTTGCTACGCAACAAAACAGAAGGACATCTTTGTGAAAGTTTGACTTCATTGAGTGGCTGAGGCATCATTTGCACATCATTGCAATTAGCAGAAGCCGTGGTTCCCAAAACCAACAAATTATCATAGCCACCCGATCCATTCAATAGGTTGTACTTCACATCCACCTTGATATCATAAACACCACCATATCGCAATTGAAGTAAAGTATTGGATAGAACGATGAGTCCGTTGGTGCCTAATAACGAGGTTGTACCTGAAGCACCTCCTCCGACACCTTCAAACGTAAAGTCATAGGAAACTCCATTGGATTGTGCCCCTCTGTAAATCGCTTTGTAATTCGAACATAAATTAAATCCACCAGGTGGTTGAGTAAAGGAACAACCACTTGGCATCAAATGTTGAATGCAAGTGGTGAATGTACCGCCTGTTACACCTGATGCAGCTCCTACTGAAACGTAGTACTGTACTCCGGGTGTGAGTGTATTGTTGCTCAGTCTTTCAAATCCACCAACACCCGCAGGATTGGCGTTCTCGCTATCGAACAGGATGTAGTTCGAACCAGATTTGGTGTACAATCCAATGGCATTATCCATGGTATTACTGAACATGGAAATCGTGATTCCGGTAGACTGTGCAACAAAAGTGAACCATTGATCGGGACCAGTAAATGTTACAGATTCCGGTGAATCACCTGCACCGGATAAATCACCATTGATAGGATAACAATTCGGATAAGCAACATTGACACTGTAAGAAATGATCAGAGATGTGTTGGGTGTATCACCGTAAAATGCGGGGACACATCCTTCATCCGTCGATCCGTCGCAATCATCGTCAATGGCATTTCCACACATTTCATTGGCTGCAACAAAGGAGGCCTGAATGGTGTGTGTTACGATGACAGATGAAAATGTATATGTAGAAACGGGGCCAACAGAAACACCATCTACTAAAACATCCGCAATCTGAAATCCGCAATTTGGAGTGATGGTAAATGCTTGATTGGTATTGTATGGCACAGACACAATACCCGTTGGAGATATACTGCCGCCAGATCCACTGCTTGCGGTGATGTTTACATTACATGGAACAATGGTCACCGCTACAGGCAATGATGAGATATAACATCCACCAGAAGAAACTGTCACGGTATAATTACCACTTTGATCCGCATTCACTGTTTGTGATGATGATCCCGGTCCGGGCACAAGGCTTGAATTTCGGAACCATTGATAATTCGAACCCACACTGGAAGAAAGCGATACCGTGTTCGAAGGACAAACATTAGCAGCCGTACCCGATGGAGAAATCACTGGAGCGCTTAATGTATTGTTGAATCGGAAAGTAACATTGCCGCTGATGTATGAAGTACCGAGTGAAATGGTTGCAGCAGATGTTCCTCCATTGGTTGTGCTTGATGTTGTCATTTGACCTGCTGCAGATTTTGATCTGCAGTTGTAATCCGCATTGGTGCTGCCTCTTAAACCAGCTTGAAATGTATAAGCATCGTTCACACAAAATGCTGTTTGATCTCGATATGAAAGTTCGATTCTGTTACCAGCACTTCCACCCTTTTCATACAATTTGATTTGAAAATCGAGACGAGATTCATCCATATAGGCCAATAGGAAGTTGCAGGTGTAAGAAGCAGATACAGCCTTAGCCACGAAGCCAGACCATTCAATGGTCAACACCCTGTTGGGGGCGGTACCCGTCACCACCGCATTGATTTGTGTGGGTGTTGGCGTTGAGGACAAATAAGCGTGATTCACCAAATCAGTTCCACAAGCAGAGATTACACCTTCAATGGTTCCTGTTCCCCCCAAATTAGAAGAAGCATTACCGATTGGATTGTATGTGGTAACAGATGGAGATCCCGTACCAAACCAGATGTAACCATTAGAACTGATTCCAAAGCTGGAGTAATCTACTCCGTTGTATGAAAATAAAAATCCTGAACCATTGGTATAAGTTGAAATATTTTGAGAAGGATAATTCACATTATCTATAGCACCAGAAGCAATCAATACTTTACCGGCAGTCGCCGTGATGGTGGAGAATCCTGCAACACCTGAAAACGTATAACCACAAGCTAAAGTCGGAGTGGTTGATCCCATAGTAGGATCGAGGGTTGTAAATGAAGTAGAAGCCGGACTGATACTATAACAATTCGGGCTATCCTGATATTCATAAACAACAAAGGTGTACGAAGTAACCTGACTCAATCCAGTTATGCTCACGGTATTTCCCGTTCCATCATAAACAACATAATTACCAGTACCTGTTGTTGATCCACTACCGAAAACTGTATTCGCGGTGTAGCTGGTATTGTAAACAGGCGATGCGTTTGCGGTTGCAGTTGCCCTTGCAACTACCAGCACTCTACTGCCACTACCACGGGTGAAAGTAAGTGTTGCAGCATTATTCAGAATGCCTGATACAACGAGACCGCTGGCATCAGTGGAAGGAGAACACGATGCCGTTGTCTGAGCGAGTGTCGCAGCGCTTCCGTAACATGTTCCAGCAGCGTTGTATTCATATGCTGAAAATGTATAGGAAGTTGAAGGCAGAAGATTGGTAACATTCACCGTATTACCAGTACCCACATAAACAACATAATTGCCTGCACCAGTAAGTTGATTGCCTGATCCAGTGCCGAATGTTGTTGTGGTGTATGTCGTGCCAGATACCGGAGCGACAGAAGCAGTAGATGTAAGTCGTGCAACGATCATGATTCCAGCATCGCCATCACCACGTGTCCAATTCACATCCATAGAGGTGGTGTTCACGCTTGTCGCATTCAATGAAGTTGCTGCGATTGTTGGTGGAAAACACAATGGTATGGCTTGACTTCCAGTAGCTGCGGTGTTGGTATAACAAAATGTTGCCGATGATTCATACACCGCAAAATGATAGGTTTGACCACCGGTTAATCCACTCACAACAACACTGTTGCCCGTACCAGCATAGACCACATAATTGCCAGAACCAAGAAGAGTTCCACTTCCAAATGTTGCATTTGCACCAGCGGTATAATCTGTGCCAGTAGATGGAGCAGTATTCACCGCTGAAGTCTGTCTTGCAACAACAACCCGTGAACTGCCATTGCCATTGGTCCAATTCAGGGTAACAGAACTTGTCGTGATTGAACTAAACGATAATGAAGACGAAGGTGTAGAAGGTGGTGTGCAGCAACTGCCGGTAAAATTGAATGCCAGCACACGGTGTGCTGTTGGATAAAAAGCCGGACTACTGGATGTAGATACAACTTGTGAATTGGTTGTCCCTGCGGGAATATTGGTCCATCCGGTTGTTCCGCCATTCAGTGTTTTAAAGTCTGTATTGCTTGTTCCTCGCAAACCAATTTGACCAGAACGTGTTCCGTTGATCAGGATACTGCTCTGGTTATTGAAATACATTTCAATATTGTTTGAAGTTTCATACAACCAGATTTGTGAAGATGGTATTAAGCCTGTTCCATTGAATGAGCCGGTCATTTTATAGCCGCCCCACTCTATTTTAAAAATCCTGTTTGGAGAAGATCCTGATGTGGTATATCTAATATACGATGTGGCACCAACGGGTATCCTGGGTGTGCTTGCCACACTACCTGCCCAGCAAGCAATAAGTCCATCAATGGTACCTGAACCACCCAGGTTGGCGGAGGCATTACCAATGGTCAATGTTGTAGCCGCTGCCGGAACTCCAGTTCCAAACCACAAAAACCCATTGGTATGAACACCCAATGTGGTATAGTCTACACAATTGTATTTAAAAGTAAATCCAATGGGAATACCCGATGAAGGTGTGTTGGCTGCCCCACCTTGATAGTAGGCATTGGAAGTGGTACCACTGACATTTGCCCCTGAACAAATTGTTGTTCCGGAAGAAATTGCGGTGTAACTCGCAGAAGTGGCATTGGGTGTATAAGTGTACTTGGTTGAGACCTGAGCATGGATGATTTGCCCGAAAAACAAAGCTAAAGTCAAAGGCCATTTCCATCTCCAGGGTATCTGAGTCGGGATGTCATCCAGACCTGAGCTATTTCGAATTGTAAGAAGGAGTCTTCTGAAGCCATATTGATTCAATATGAACTTCGCGTAGTGGTAGAATAAATCCATCGCGTTGAGGTTAATTAGTTACGGTTAACTCTCTGAAATTTAGGACTTATTTCAATACGTTTCACAAAACGTCGGAAAATCGACCGTGAATGAGCTCTTTTTAATCCGTCATTAACCGATGCAGAGAATGAACCCGCAAATCATCTCACCACAACACTCACATATTTCGAAATATCACAAACAAAAAAGGGCCGCTAATGCGGCCCTTTTCATATCATGTTTTCATTTAGTGCTGAACCATCATTCTTTCAACGATAGATTCATCGTTGACATTAAATTCAACCAAATAAACTCCATCGCTCAGAGGCTGATCAAAGGCCACAATGGTGTTCATTGAGCCATCAACCACGTATTGATGAGAGAAGACCACTTGTCCTAGTGCATTCACAACACGAACACCCACAACATCTCCATCAAGACCTGTAATATTCAGGTTGATCAATTCGCCGTTGTTTGGGTTTGGATACAATGCCGTAGACATCGACTCTACCACAGATTTGGTGTTGTTGTTTGAAGGTCCATTGTTGTCGATCATAACGCTGGCAGCTGTGTTGTTCACAGAAATATCACTTGGAGGACCGTATGAACCATTACCATAAAGGAAATTAGGACGAATACGCACTCTCCAGTAACCCGTATTCGCATAGCTGGTCAGGTTGGCAAGCTTGAGGTATGGAGTTGGTGTGGTGGTGGTATACTCAGTTGGAAAACCACTGGTAGTACCGCCGCATGCATCAAGTTGAGTGAATTCATAAGTGTAGTTGATAGCACCACAAGCATTGTTGTTACCTGCTACAGGAACACCAATCAAGTAGTTACTACGCAACAACACAGCAGGACATTCTTGAACTGATTTCACTTCAACCATAGGTTGAGTAGCCATAGTAACAGAAGCGCAATTGCCTGCAGTCAATGTACCTGCCACAAAAATGTTTTCCGTACCACCTGCGCTGTTTTGCAATGCATAATTTACATCCACTTGAACGTTGTAAATACCGCCATAACGTAATTGAAGTGATGGATTCGAAAGAACAATCAGTCCATTCGAACCATTTACAGATGAAGTACCTGATGCACCGCCACCGATACCTGTGAAATTGAAATTGTAGGTCACTCCTTGTGCTGTTGAACCGCGGTAAATGGCTTTATAGCTATTACACAACAAGAATCCACCAACAGGAGTTGTATATGAACAACCGCTTGGCATCAGATGTTGGATACACAATGTGAATGATCCGCCAGTTACGCCACTTGCAGCACCAGCAGAAACATAATAGGTTGTGCCAGGTGTGAGACCACTCACATTCAGGCGTTCGAAATCTGCAGCACCGATGCTTGAGTTTTCGGAATCGATCAAGGTATAGGTAAGACCAGATTTACTGTACAGTGCAATGGCATCATCCATCGTTGCACTGTTCATGGTGATAGACACGGCAGAAGATTGCGCAACAAACTTGTACCAAGAGTCAGGACCAGAGTAAACTCCAGACTCTGCAGAGTTATTTGCAGTGGTGTTGTCACCATTGATTGGATAACAATTAGGATAAGAAACGTTAGAACTGAATGCGACGTTTGCAGCACCACCAGGAGTATCATTCACAAAGTTACCTGGGCAAAGTTCATCAACGTTACCATCACAGTTATCGTCAATGTAGTTACCGCAAACTTCTGGATTTGCAATCAGAGGAGCGTCAGTAGAAGTGATCACACGAATGGTAGTGATACCACCTGTTGGGTTCACCGTATTTGCGCCGGAAGGCCAGATACCATCAGCATCCGTTGCAGCACAACCAGAGAGTGTTCCATCGCTCAACTGACGTTGTTCAATGCGGCGGATACCATTAGACAAAGTGTTTGGAATGATCACCGCATATGCACCGGCGATGCCGTCCACATTCGTTTCATAGAAAGTAGGGAACGAATTGGCATTGGTATTGGCAGTACCATCTGACTCCACATATGTGGCTGCAATTGGGCGGCCAGTGCCCGTTTCATTGTCGTAAAGCAATACAAAGTTTTTCGCTGCAGCAGAAGAATTACCACGTAAAGCAGTACCATTTGCGGCCAATGCACCGAATGTATATACGCGTGCGGTATTGGTTGTAGAAAGTCGCACTGAAGTTGCAGTACCACCGTTACCATTGTTCAGCATCAAACGTAAGTAAACATCATTGCCACTGGTAAATCTGCTATTACCTGTTGGTTCGAGAATAAACCAACCGGTGTATGAACCAGAACCATTGGTTGTAAATTCACCATAGTTTCCTGCAGATCCTAATGAAGTACCTGTGCTTCTAACAAAACCACCAGCATCTGCGAAGATGGCATTACCCGCGCCATTTGAAGTGGCACCATCAGAACTGATCACAGCACCTGGATAATATCTGAAAGTGCTATTTGGTTTCAATCCATTCAATGTTACTCGGAATGCATAAGGCATACGGTTGTTGTTTGTCGAAGAAGCACCTTCGATGGCTTGTGGCAAATACACTTCAGTAAGTGAAGCTGTAGAAACTGTAATGTTGAAAGATGTTACAGTTGGAAGACTTCCCATCACCACTTCAATTTGTTTCACACCAGGCGTATCAAATGAAATGTCATTGAAAAAGGCTTGACCAGCAGTTACTGTTTTTGTGAGTGTACCGAGCATGGTACCTGTACCAGAAACCATTGAAACAGTAGCACTACCGTTGTAGTTTGGATCAATGCTATTGTCCGGACGCAATGCCTGAACGTTGAATGTAGGAATATTGTTTGATGTGTACACATAGTTATCCAGAGCAACAAACAACACGTGATCTGCAGCATCAGCTACTGTGAAAGTTTCTGAGTCTGAAGTCAGGGTCATGCCACTTACAGCATTCACATCGATGGTGATTGATTCTGCAGTATTGTAAACCACGCCAGAAATGGTCATGCTACCATTACCAGCAGTAATGGTACCCGACAATGTTCCGGAAAGCGCTCCGCTACCAGTATTCAGGGTAATAGAAAAATCAGTATCGATTCCAACTGCGGCAGCATTATTCAATGCATCGCGTACTTCAAAGGTTACTGTGAATGGTGTATTCACACTTGGAGTAACGCCACCATTGATGGATGTGATAGCGATTTGTGTTGCAGGATTTGGATTGATACTAAATGCAGTTTGATCAATGCTCACAAATGAACTTGTCACGGTTGTCCAGTTCGCAGGATTATTTACCAAATTGCGGTATGCGATGATAGAACCCAGTGCACTGCGTGTGCCTGTGTATTGACCACCCACAGCGCCGGCAGGAAGTACAATGTTACCATTGGCAACGTTCAATTCTGTAGGTAGGTATGAATCATTCGAGTTAGCTGTTCCTGAAGTGAGCCATGTCGTTGAACCGCTTCCAGGAAGATGAATACCATAAAGGATATTTCCAGTGTAGGTATAGTTGGTGACAGCAGTCACGAAATCAGGTGTACCACCGCTTGTTGCGGTGCCCTGATAAGCAAAAATCTGTTCACCACCAGAAGTGAGACCATTCAAACCTGAACCAGAACCAGCAGATGCTGTTCCGATGGAAGCAGTAAGGCCTTCTATTTTAATCACAGTACCGGCTGGGATAACAGCGTTCGAGGTGTTTTTCCAAATCACAAAGTTTTCAGTACCTCTTGCATTGGTAGCAGTGTTTGCAGAATTAGGTGCAACACCATTGAACCCGTTATCAGTGAATTTGATCACCATGTTAGGATTGATGTTCACCCAGTTCACGAAAGCGAAATTATCCGGTGTACTGCTGTTCATGGCAATGATGCTGATATCACCCACGGAAAGAAATTCCTGTGAAGTCGTGAATGATTGTTGAGCAGTACGTGTTGTGCCTTGGCTGTTCGTTGCATAAGCTTTCCAATAAATGGTAGAGTTACCTGGAAGACCTGTAACAGCTTCAGTGAAAACGCCGGTGCCAAAAGATCCTGTTTCACCAACAGTTGTTCCGGTGCCATCTGCAAAACCATTGGTGAGACTCCATTCAATACCGCGTGCGGTCACTGTGTTACAATTGAGCGATGAAAGGTTAGCGCCCAGCGTAGCCGTTGTTGAAGTAATGGCTGAAGAAGAAGGTGAAATCAGTGAAGGAGCAGCAGATGAAATGCCGCTTCCTGATGCAGCCACATTGATGGATGAGGCACCGCCTCCACCCACTGAAATGTTGCCATCATAAGATTGCACGAGTGTTGGGCTAAAGAGAACGTAAATATCTTGTGTGAATGCACCACCACCTTGAGTGATGTTGAGCGACGAGTTATAAGGACCGCCAGCAGAAGTCGCAAATGTGTAGCCTGTCAAAGAACCCACAGTTACATCGGCGGTTGTCAAATTCGCACCCGTGATGGTAAATGAATTTGGACCGTAATCACTACCTGTACATTGTGCGCCAAAAGCAGTGAGCGACGAAGCCAATAATCCCGGACCTGCAGCCGTGGTGAAATTGTTGGGATTGTTTGTTGCTGTGGTGGTGTTATAAGTTCTCTCCGCATCACAATACTCATAAACTCGGAAGTAATAAGTTGTGCTTTGATTGAGGTTGGTGATCGTTACCGGTCCTCCAGCAGTTCCGTTATAAATAACTTGTTCACCTGCATTCTGCCATGTTGTATTTGCAGTCGGGTTTGATCCGTTTGTTGGAGCAGTAAATGAGTTCGATGTATTCATTTTTACAACGCGACCAGCTCCTGATCCATTCGTCCAGTTCACATCGAGACCAGAAGTAGTGATGTTAGCAGATGTTACAGAAGATGCTTGAGTTGTTGGAGCAG
>JAIBBG010000054.1 GCA_019694805.1 Flavobacteriales bacterium
TTTTTGAGCCTGGAATGCGCTCCAGTGTAAATTGAAATCTGGTATCCGTATCAGGAGCAAGAGTGTTTTTCAGATGCACAGTTTTTTGTGAAATCAACTCCTTTTTACGGTTGTAGCATTTCACCAGCAATTCGGGATTTTTGTAAGATTGAAGCAATGAGTGATTGCTGATCTTACCTTCAATCTTCCACTTACCTGACCAGAAATGTTTTTCTGGAATCGCATGTACCTCAAGGAATGTTTCGACAGTACTCAAATCCTTCATTGCGGTATACTCCATTTGGGATGCATTTACCGCACGATCATTTTGCGAAACCAAGTTTTTTTCTGCTGGCCAGAATGCATAAGTCATAGCGAGAACTATGAAAGTGAAACCAACGATGATCATCGACCTTTTTGTTTTCTTGTGGAATAAAAAAGTCTTCTTCAGTGGTTGTCCCTTCAAGCCAGCATGTTGTGTGTAGCCTGATACAGATGATGGTTTGGATTGAAACTGATTGTCCAATTCAAACATCCATTCCAAATCTTTGAATTCACAGGCACGATGCCAACTGATGCCTTTGTTGTTGCTGATCAAAGTATCTGCCTTGATTTCCATGAAGGCAAGATCATCGAGTGTGTGTGGACCACTTTGACTTTGATCCATTAACTTGACATAAAATCTTGTGTTTTCCATAGTCTTGAATTTTTTAGTTAAAAAATTCCACCAGACTATTGTCTATCGTGGTTGAATGGCGAACGACATCATGTCAAATTATATTGTAATACCTGTATGGGATTTGTGTTAACAACCTCTGGTGTAAATGACCAGAAAGATGTTTGGCGATCAAAGTTCATAAACCACGAGCCCACTGCGCAACTTGGGTTCTACCCACGTACTTTTTGGTGGCATGGTTAGCTGTTCGTCAGCAATATGTTTGATCTCTTGAATGGCTACTGGAAACAATCCAAAGGCTACACCACCTTTGTTTTTATCGACAGCCTGTCGCAAACCTTCCATGCCTTTAGGTCCTTCCAGAAAAGTGATGCGTTTGTCTTTTCTCAAGTCGCCAATTCCCAATATGGGGTGGAGAACCAAATCAGACAAGACCTGTGCATCCAACTTGTTCTCATGATGTTTGAGATTCAATGCATACCATTGTTTGTTGATGTACATGCTAAATTCTCCTTTGCCCATGGGTTTGTAATGGGCTGGGGCTTCATTGATGTAAAACGACTGACTAAGCGCTTTCAAAAAATCTCCTTCCGATATACCATTGAGGTCTTTTACAATTCTGTTGTATTCATAAATCCGCACATTGGTTTCAGCAAGGATATAAGCCAAACAATATTCTGATGCATCGGTCTGTGTGCCTAACTCTCTTCGTGAAACTGCAAGTCGTGCGCTACTACTGCTACGGTGATGACCATCAGCAATGTAAAGCGCATTCATTTTAGCATAGGCAGCGGTGATTTTCTCTATGTCTTGTTTGTCATGTATTACCCACAATTGATGTCTCGCTTTGGTTGTGGTCGTGAAGTCATATTCAGCTCGGGAATTGAGATATTTTTCGAATATATCTTCAATCACAGCATTGTTTTCTGACATCAACAAAACGGGTTCCGCATTGATGTTGGTGGTGTCGAGGTATTGCACAAAAGTCTCTTCTCTGCGAGACAATGTTTGTTCGTGAATTTTTATTTTACCATCGAGATAGTCTTGCACGGATACTGCACAAATGATTCCTGTAAATGGATGTCCATTTTTGATCTGACGGTAGATGTAATAAGCAGGTTCGTCTTCGCGCATCAGGATATCATCCTGAAGAAATTTCTCGTATTTTTTTCTGACCTGCAAAAATCTCTCTCCGAGATTGGATGTCTTGTGCAATTTGGTTGCACTCATATCCGGATGAATGATGTGCAGAAAGCTAAATGGATTTTCGGTGAGTTTACTTCGAAGTTGTTTCGGAGTGTAACTCACATAAGACCGTGTAGCCACAAGGTGAGCTTTATCTCTGGAAGGCCTCACCGCCCGGAATGGTGCAACACTGAGCATGGCCTTTTATTAAACAGTAACGGATAAAATACGCTTTACGTTTTCCGCAATTTCTGATCCGATGCGCTCTTGTGCTTCTACTGTTGAAGCGCCAATGTGTGGCGAAGCGATGACCTTTGGATGTGACAATAATTTTTCATTCGGCTTGGGTTCGCCAACAAATACATCCAAACAAGCGAAAGCGATGTGTCCACTGTCGAGATTTTTGATGAGTGCTTCTTCATCGATGACACCACCACGTGATGTATTGATGAGTATAGCGCCTTTTTTGATGTGTCCAAATTCTTCGTCGTCAATCACCGCTGCACCATTTGGTTGCTTAGGTACATGCAACGAAATAAAATCTGATTGCGCCAGCATGGCGTGAAATGGCATAATAGGAATATTGATCGGAATGGTCTGTCCTGCAATGTCGAGTTGAATGGTCTTATGGGTATCAGAAGTTTTATCGCATGCAATGACCCGCATACCACATCCAAGCGCATAGGAAGCTAATGATTGACCAATTCTGCCTAAACCAACAATGCCAAGTGTTTTACCACGCAATTCAAATCCTTTGGCATATTTCTTTTTGAGTGCTTCAAATTGTGTAGCACCTTGAGCTGGCATATTCGTTCCGCAATCATAAACACCGCGTGCTGCGGCAAACATGAGTGCAATAACGAGTTCAGCTACGGCCTGTGAACTTGAAGCAGGTGTATTGAATACATCAATTCCTTTCGATCTGGCATACTCTGCATCGATATTATCGATACCCACGCCACCACGGCCAATAAATTTTAAACCCTGACAGGCGTCGATCAAATCTTTGCGTGCAGTGGTTGCACTGCGCACCAATAGACCGACATATCCTTCGCGATTGATTGCTTCTATGAGATTTTCCTGAGCGACTTTTTCCGTGTCAACCTGGTAACCCATGTGTTCCAATGCTTTTTTACCGGTAGCATCAATGCCATCATTGGCGAGTATTTTGATCATATTGAAAGTTCTTTTTGGGTTGAATTATCCTTTGGTTCTTTCGAATTCTTTCATCACATCCACGAGCACTTGAACACTTTCCAGAGGGAGTGCATTGTACATGCTTGCGCGATATCCGCCAACTGAACGGTGTCCCGCAATACCGCTGATACCTGCCGCTTTCCACATCTTGTCGAATTCTGCCGCCATCGTGTCATCATTCAAGCGGAATGTTGGATTCATCCAAGATCTGGAATCCTCCACACTATGTCCATGGAATAGTCCATTGCGATCAAGTTCTTGATAGAAACAATCTTTTTTAGCGCGGTTTCTCGCTTCCATGCCTTTTAATCCGCCGTTGTTTTTAATCCAACGCAGCGTGAGCATACTCGCATAAACAGCAAACACAGGTGGTGTGTTGTACATCGAGTCTTTGTCAATGTGTGCTTGCAAATCGAGATAAGCGGGTAGTTTCCTGCCACTCTTGCCGAGTTTGTCTTTATCGATGATATAGAGGATTGTTCCTGCAGGCCCCATGTTTTTTTGTGCTCCAGCATAAATCAATGCAAATTGATTCGCGTCAAATTCTTTGGAGAATATATCGGAACTCATATCGCAAATCAGTGGGACATTGCTCTTTGGGAATTCCTGATACTGTGTACCGTAAATGGTATTGTTCGAAGTAAAATGAAAATAATCCCATTCACCATTCACCTCAAACTTGGGAATATAACTGTGGTTTTTATCGGATGAATCTGCAATCACATCGGTTTGACCCACCAACTTCGATTCCTTGATCGCTGCTGATGCCCATACACCTGTGTTGGCATATGCAGCCTTGCCTCCCTCGTGCATCATGTTCAGCGCAATGGTGTAAAATCCCAATGTCGCACCGCCCTGAAGGAAAAGTACTTCATAGTTTGGCTTGAGGTTGAGGATCTCCTTGACCAACGATCTGGCTTCATCCATGACCGCTTCGAAGTTTTTCGAACGGTGTGAAATTTCGATGAGGGAAAGTCCAAGATTGTCAAATTCAAGAACCGCCTGAGCGCTTTGCTCGATGACCTCGCGTGGCAGGATACATGGTCCTGCACTGAAATTGTGTACTTTTTTCATATGGCTTGCTGAATAACGCGCGCGAAATTAGTGCAGACCAGCCCGCCGAAAAGAAGTTTCCTGCGTATTTGAAAGCTTGTGAATAAATGATGGATTGTCCTATGGCTTGCACTTCAGCAAATCAGGGATGATCCTGAATGAGCTGATACACCCTGGCTTTGTTTTTCTCCAGGAAAAAATCCGCTTCGACAGTTTTGAGCTTATCCCTATCGTAAATGTGATCCATACTCGCTTTGAGCAAATCGTATTTATTATCTTCCAGGGTAAGATTTGACATCATAAATCTCAACTGCTCAACACGCAAGCAATGGGTTTGATTAAATTGCTTCATGGTTTCGAGTTTTTTGGTTTCGAAAAAATGAGCATTGACTTCAGCCATCATGGCTTCATATTCTTCCTGAAGTACAGGAGCCCCGCATCCGTTGGACTCATTGGTCGCTTCGGTGGGAATATCCTGCATCACGTTAACATTCGTAGACTGCACCGGTGCAGCGTTCGTTGATGGTTGGTTGATGGCCGTGTTCTCCTGAATTTCTAAAGTGGATTCTGATTTCAAAACAAGTTTGTAAATGCCTTTTGATTTTTCTATGTCATAAAAAACGGAAGTATTCTTTTTGAAAGTCAATGTCTGTTCAATTTGAATCTCCGGCTTCGATGGAATAGCAACTTTGACCACATGTTTGCCACTCGCTATTTTATCCATGGTGAGAGACAGTAACGAAAGATTGTTCACCGGGTTATTGTCGAATGTCAGAAGGAAATCCAGACTGTCTGCTGCTTTTACTGAAAATCTGGTCTGCGCATGGATGCCCTTGCATCCGACAAGGATTCCAAAAAACAAAATGATCCTGAATTGGATTGGTTTGCGCATTGTGGAGTTCATCATTCCTTTTAATTTCATGGCTCTACGTGAATTTCATGCCAGACCATCCAGTCGGCTCATCATTTTTGAAACAATCCTGATCTTCTTGAGTTTGTCCGGCAAATAGGAAAGCAGATTGATTTCTCGATGACCAAGGGTATCAGGTCTTAGATAAACAACCAGTGCTATCGTTCCGAAAACGAGTGTTCCTCCGAAAGCAAGACTTACCGCATGGGGCAAGGCAATTCTTTCTCGGATAAACCACACTCCCAACGACAAGACCGCAGCGACAAATCCCAGTTTCAACGAAGGCAACAGCGCTGAAAACAATGAACCCCAACCGATACCGATAAGGGTAGTACACATGTACATGTTCATGAGATAGTGGATGAAAGTCGCGAAGACAATGGCGCCTGCGACCCACGACATGCCATAGGGTACGGCAAGCCATATTCCGGCTGCGATCAGAATGACGTAAATGGCCTTGAACCAAGATCCCTGAAATACTGCATCTCTGGCTCGCAGCAGAGAATCACCGAGCTTACTGAGCGTACGGAAAATCACGGCGAAGAAGAGTATTTTCAAAATCAATCCAGCATCCTTGTAGGTATCGCCTAACCAAATACCAATGATGTCTTCTGCAAAAAATGCCACGAAAATGGAAAACGGTACAATGAGAATTGCCAGCATATTGGTGGCTATCAATATGGTCTTTCTCAACTTCGCCGTTTCATCTTGCATACGCGACATGCCGCTAAAAAGTACACTGTCGCTGAGTTTCCCCATTACAGTAATTGGTTGTGTCATCGCGTAACTGGAGCGCTCATAATAGGAAGCCAGCGTTTTTTGCGTGATGTCCAATTCGGGCATACTTCCTCGTAAAAACCTTGGCACCAACATCACATCCAATTTGGTAGCCAGGAAATTTAAGGCGTTGAATAGAGTGCTTCCGGCTCCATATCTGATGAGCTCCCGGGTATATTTCCATTCCCAGCGTATGGTGAGCTTTACGGGTTCGTAATACCAAAGCGCCAATGTCATCAGTGCGTTTTGGGTAAATAGTGCCCAGACATAAGCCCATACATTCCATCCAAACCAGGCGAGGGTGAGGCCTACGACAACATTGCCTCCGATAATGGAAATCATACTGGCCTTGAACATGGTCTTGAATCGCATGTGTTTCATCATCATGCTTCTGGGAACAACCGCAATGGCAGAAATGGTGAAACTGCTACATACCACCATGACGATCTTCTTTAATTCTGGCAATTGATAGAATGATGCTATTGGATTGGCCAAAAGAATAAAAAGCAGGGTGAATGAAAGGCCCAGAATGACCGCTGTATAGAAAGCGCCATTGAGGTGTTGCTGATGAACCTCTTTGCGTTGGATGAGCGCCGGACCTACGCCGACCTGAGAAAAAATCTCAGCAAATCCCATGATGCTGAGAACGATGCCCATCAACATGAAAGAGTCCTTGCTCACCAATCTGGCGAGCAGACCGGTGTATGCAAGTTGTATCACTACCTGCAATACAACAGTGAGTGTATTCCAACTAAAACTTCCTGCGAGTGAATTGCGGTTATCGCTCATCTTGTTTCCTGGGTGTAAAAGTCAACCTCTCCAACCACAGGAATATGCTTCCACTGAACATTCTTGAACAACTTCATTGTTAATTTGACCCACGTTATGAGAACACTGATTTTTTGCTTCATGATCCTGCTCGCTGGCTGTAAGTCAACGAAGAATTCTACTTCAACAGCTGATGAAAAACCGAAGAAAAGCAGGAAGTTATTGACTGCAGTTACCATTACAGGTATGGAGCTGTCGACATTTCCGAAATATGCCCGTGATGGTGAAAAATGGGACGCTTATGCACCAGGATCTACGGATCCGGATGTTTTTGTTGTACTGAAATGGAATGAAAATCTACTTCTTCAATCAGAAGTGAAAGATGATTGTGCCTACGGTACACCTGTGGTTTTTACCCAAAACATTCCTTTGGAAGTAAATCCTTTCGACCAGCCATTGCTTTTGGAAATATTTGATGAAGATGGCGTGAGCAGCAACGATAATATGGCTTACTTTAACTTGAACATCAAAGATTATGAGGGAAAAAGTGCAATCGAACTCGTTCAGGGAGAACTTACCCTGAAGCTGAATGTTCAATGGACTTATAAATGATGTCCTTTCAACCCAGATAATACAGCGCTTTGGTATGATGAATTAAGATTCCGTTGAATTCGGGTATCCCGATTTATTGGGAAATGCTTTGCTCGTTTCGAGTGCTCACCGTAATGATGACAACGCCCGCACGCTCGAAACATGCGCGAATACTCAAAATCTATGGGCTATTAGATCGGAATAGAAATTCGACTGCGTGATCAGGGTTTAATTCTCATGGACGAAACGCACCGAATATTCTGGGGTCAATGGACTTTGTTCAATAAGCCATCCTGAATTCGGATGACGACTTCTTTGCATCCACGATCCATTTCTAATTTGAAATCTTCAGCATCTAAGGTGATGGAAACATCTAACCTGAATCCACACAAAGGAGCATCATTCAAATCACTACCGGCTACACGAGGCGCATAAATGAGGGTGTATGTTGCGGGAATACTTTTCGTGATGCCATTACATGTGACTTGCGTCTGGAAATTATAAGTCTCGCCGTTGTTTTTCGCTGATTTAAAATCTAATCCATCAATGCTGAGATTGGTTGACATGGTAACTGGAATACCATTTAAATCGCGGTTATCTGGTTGTTCATACCGGGTGAAATCTTCTGTGATTTCAAACAGATCCGAAGTGATGGTCAGCAACTGGCTGTTTGAATTAAAATTGAGGATGGCCGTTTCATTGTCCCAAAAACTGACTTGCCCGTTACAAATACCAGAAATGGAAATGTGTGTCGCTTGTTTGCTTTGCGCGAAGCAAGTCACACTGCAGAGTAGGGTGAGCACGGAAATGACATTCGCTTTTTTCATGATGACTCCTTTGAGTGATACGAATATACGTGCGAAAGGGTTAACTTGAATCTGGATCACGCATTCGGTATCGCGATGAAGCACCGGAGACCAAAATGACGTGTCCTTCCAAACCACGTCGGGACAGTTCCTCAAGGTTTATGTTGAAAGCGTATCATGAATATGGTGAAAATGAAAAAAATCGAAGATTAGCTGGTCATTGAACGCATTCACGGAGGACATGAATGTCGACTGAATAATGCGATTTAACTTCACGACGGGATGTTTGTTCCGCTGGTCGGGAACCGCCATTTTAAGCAAGGCTATCATGACACCATGCTTGTCATTTGGGTTAGGACATCACCAATTATCTATTATCACAGATCAAACAGTCGAATTTCTATTCCG
The DNA here is from genome assembly GCA_019694805.1 of Flavobacteriales bacterium. Taxonomy (GTDB): domain Bacteria; phylum Bacteroidota; class Bacteroidia; order Flavobacteriales_D; family Sanyastnellaceae; genus JAIBBG01. The sequence continues at coordinate 8,351 of JAIBBG010000054.1, forward strand.
ATCCAAAACATCTTTGAATACTCGCACTTGTGCGAGTGCTCGTATTCTTTGGTGTTTTGAATCTCATTGACGAAATCGACCTCATGATCCGGGATAATTGATGACCATTGCGGGACTTAATTTTTGATGCCAATTATTTTTCCAAAATTCAATCCCAAACCGGATCGTTCATATTGAAACTTGACTACGCGGTATCCCAGTTTTTCCAATCTTTGATACAAGACATTTCCTGTATACCGAACGTCTTTGAGATCATGGAACTCCATCGAAATAACTCGGATATGGTCGAAGACTGCGTCTGAAGAATGGAGCAATATGGCATATTCTGCTCCTTCACAATCCAATTTGAGAAAATCAATATGATCCACAGCAGTTCGTTGCATCATTTCACTCAAGGTAAGTGATTTCACAATGGTTTTTTGATGCCTTCCTTCGTTCAACGCGTAGTTGCTGATGAGTGAATGATTCACACTATTGCCTTGGTAAAGCGATACATCCCCATTGTGATCACTTAACGCAATATGCAAAGCTTCGATGTTCTTGCGTTGGGCGTCCATGATGTTACGCTGCAGTGTATGGTAGTTTCTTTCGTCAGGTTCAGCTGCTATGATGCGTGATTTCACACCAGAATTCAACGATGCGAAAATGGAAAAATACCCGACATGTGCGCCGATATCAACAATCACAGCGTCCTCATAAAACGGAAAATAGTCGGCGTATTCGCGCTCTTCAAATATGGCTTTCAGCAAAAAAAGATAATCTCTGTTGGTCAGATAATCCAAGGTGAGTTGGTTGGCTGAACAGATATTGTTGAAGGTTGATTTGTGGGTAAAAGGAAATTTCAACGTGTTGGATTATTCCGCAAGAATAATACAATTCTGCATCTGATGATCTGCATATTCATTCACGTTGATTGGAATAAAGAAACACCAGAATCGAAAACATTTTACCATTCAAATGCCCCAGTGAAAACTTTTTCATTACCAACTGCGTCGACGATCTTCAACGAAAAATCATGTTTGCCGTGAGCGATATATTCAGGATCGAAATAATAAGTGAGTCGATTGTTTTTGGCGTCGTATTCCATCAACGCCCATTTAGAATCGATCATAGGAATAATTTGATCAATTCCGCTTAATCCATCGCTGATGGTGAATGAAAACTGGGACTTGTTTTTCAAATTGGGTACAAAATCGATTGACTGTATTGTGGGTTTGATGGTATCAATCATCACAGCAAAATACCCGAGATATTGAGGCTGGGCGCTCAACCAGCCATTTTGAAAATGACTCTTTTCAGCTATGATTTTTTCTTTGTCTGGATCGAACCTGACGATTGTGAGTTGATCGGCCAATTCCGGTCGTGGCGGTTCCACTTTGAGTGAAAGTTGAAAGGCATTGTGAACAGGTTCATATGAACTTGCTATGTGATAGGTTGGACCTACTACGTTTTGAAGTTTTTTCAATTTGGAAATGGTGAGATCAAGGTCTTCATACAATGTGTAAGCCTTCATCGCAATCTGCACATCGTCGGTTTTAATTTCATTGTCGTGTTCCCAATTCCAATGAGCCAAAACGTCTTTGGGTTTGGCTGCTTGTCCAGCAGGTTTTTGAAGTGCCTGAATTTTGAATTTCACAGTACTCACATTCCCTTCGAAATCGATGATCCTGTACTCGCATTGATGCAATTTGCCATCGCGAAAGGATACTATGCCGTCGTTCACAAGATTGTCATAGATATCCAAAGGATTTCCTGGTAGTCTATACGATCCATGTATGGAGCTTTTGTTCTTCTTGAAACGCTCATAGATGGTATGGGCATTCATGGCGCGGTTGGTTGTGAAATCCAATCGATCCATCCGCTGTCCATATACCTGAAGGCTGTCTACGAAAAATTCAATCCGATAAATGCCACATCTGTTGGCATGTCCATTTAACATGTCCGTGGTATGAATTGCAAACCCCAAATCTCCATAGACTATGGCAGGTTTCGGGTTCTTGAGGCTGCATGCTCCACTCGAGCCTTTGGTTTCATAATTCACCGGAATTCTGGCGCCGTTCACCCATGCGCTGTCATTCATGGGTACTATCCAAACTCCATTGATGGTAGGTGGGATTTTATCGGTGATCTCAAAACCAAAAAGCAACGGATTGATCACTTTTTCCGAAACAGTTTCCCGGATTTCAAAATGAAGATGGGGACCGCCGCTTCCACCGGAATTGCCACTGAGTCCAATCAACTCTCCTTGTTTTACCGGAAGAAGCGAAGCATCCGGGAACAAATCCACACTGAATGATTGCAACCGGTATTGTTCTGATTTGACATACCGCTGGATTTTTTCTGCGTACTGTTTCAAATGGCCATATACAGAAGTATATCCATTGGGATGTGTGATGTACACCGCATATCCATATCCAAAAGGTGAAACCTTAATCCGACTCACAAATCCATCGGCCACGGCCAGAACACGAAGTCCTTCTCGTTGCTCAGTCTTCAGATCGAGGCCGGCGTGAAAGTGATTGGTTCTGAGCTCTCCGAAATTGCCCGACAATCCGAGAGGTATTTCCAAAGGCGATTTGAAATCACCTTGTGGATAGGTGGTTTGTTGTCCCTGAAATCGCACCGGTGCCAAGAGAATGGCGAAAACAAATAGCCTGATATACGATAGACTGATTGGACAGTGAGGAATAGAAAGGGTACTGTTCATAAGCCTTTGAGCCGGTTTAATCAACCGAAACCATATTTCACGCCAAAGTGTTATCATCTGTGTTGCGAAATTCATTCGGATGAAAATGAAGGAAAAGGCGCTTTATTTTACATATCAACAGCAGTGGTATGAAAATTACATGTTGAAAATCCAACCGGAAGGACTAAATTTGACCACCCAACGTTGAATTTTCGATATTCAGAAAACCAGACCCGATGGACCAGAATCAAATATTGGAGCGTATTTCCGGCAAGATTGCACGGCTTGGCGATGCCAAAAAGGAACTGGAATCTCAGATTGCCAGACTTCGGGACGAAAACGCCGCAATGAACCGCATCAACAAGGAATTGCAGGCACAGGTCGACGAATTGATTCGTAAAAACAACGAAATGGTGAATACCCGTTCATTGCAGGTTCCGCCTGATGAAGAATTCAGAGGAGCCACACGGCAAAGAATCAATGAACTGGTGAAGGAAATTGACGAGTGTCTCACGCTACTCAACAAATAAAACTTGCATCATGAGCGAAGTTTCTATCAAAGTAAACATTGCAGGAAGAGCCTATCCGCTTACCATCAAAGCGCTGGAAGAACCAGGTATCCGCAACGCCGAGCAAGCCATTGAAGAGAGCATTCAGGTATTTCAGAAAAATTATGCAGTAAAGGATAAGCAGGATTTGTTGGCCATGGCGGCCCTGCAAATGGCTGCTAAAGCTGCTGTTAAGCAGGAACCCAAAATCGAACGCGTCGTAGAACGTGTCGTGGAAACCATCGAAGTTCCTGCTGATCTTTCCAACGAGTTGCTGGCTCTTGAAGCCTCTCTCGATGAATACCTGGCCTGAGATTTTCAAATTTCCTTTTCAATTCTTTGCCAAACCATCCCGAATAATCGGGCTGGAATTTTTTTTTAAACCATAAATAATAAAGTAAAGCAATGAGTGAAATTTTGTATGTACTCATCGCTGCATTGGCAGGTGTTGCCGTTGGAGGTTTTATCACGTTTGTCATCCTCGACAAAGTGCTGAAATCAAAAAAGGAAGGAATTCTGTCAGAAGCAGCCAGAGAAGGTGAACTCCTCAAAGAAAGAAAAGTTGAAGATGCTAAAAAGGCCATCAACGGAATGAGGAATGAACACGAAAACGCGGTTAGAGAAAGAAACAAAAAGTTGCAGCAGGCAGAAGACAAAATCAAAAGCCGCGAAAGAGAATTGTCTCAGCAACAAGAAAACTATAAACGCAAAGAAAAGGAGCTGGATCAGCATAAGGATAACCTCAACAAACAGCTTGAGGCGACTCAGAAAAAACAAAGTGAGCTGGATAAAAGCAATCAAAAAGCCATCACCCTCCTACAGGAAATGGCAAAAATGACCGCTGACGATGCCAAAGCTCAGTTGATGGAACAATTGAAAGAAGATGCCAGAAATGCTGCTGCGAGTCAGATTCAAGGTATCGTTGATGAAGCCAAACTCAAAGCCAATCAGGAAGCGAAGAAAATTGTTATCCAGACCATTCAGCGCACTGCTGTAGAACATGCGGTGGAAAACAGTGTATCTGTTTTCAATATCGAAAACGATGAAATCAAAGGTAGAATCATCGGACGTGAAGGGCGAAATATCCGCGCTCTGGAAGCTGCAACAGGTGTCGAAATCATTGTCGATGATACTCCTGAAGCCATCGTATTGTCTTGCTTCGATCCAGTAAGAAGGGAAATCGCCCGACTTTCACTGCATCAATTGGTAACAGATGGAAGAATTCACCCGGCACGCATCGAAGAGGTGGTAGCGAAGGTGACCAAAAATATCAATGAAGAAATCGTAGAAATCGGTAAGCGTACAACCATCGAATTGGGTATTCATGGCATGCACAGTGAACTCGTTCGTATGGTGGGACGCATGAAGTACCGCTCTTCTTACGGACAGAATCTCCTTCAACACTCTCGTGAAGTGGCCAATTTGTGTTCGACCATGGCGAGCGAGTTGGGGCTGAATCCTAAAGCCGCTAAGCGTGCTGGACTTCTTCACGATATCGGTAAAGTGCCGGATGATGAAAGTGAATTGCCGCACGCAATTTTGGGTATGAAGCTGGCTGAGAAGTATGGTGAAAAACCTGATATCTGTAACGCCATCGGTGCTCACCACGATGAGGTTGAAATGAAAACCTTACTCGCTCCGATCATTCAGGTATGCGACGCCATCAGCGGTGCACGCCCTGGTGCGCGCCGTGAAGTGGTAGAAGCATACATCCAACGTCTCCGCGACCTTGAAAATCTCGCGCTTGAAAACAACGGGGTTTCGAAAGCCTTCGCTATTCAAGCCGGGCGTGAATTGCGTGTTATGGTGGAAGCCGATAGGGTTTCTGACGAACAAGCTGATGCTTTGGCCATTAGCCTTGCAAGTAAAATTGAAACTGAAATGACTTATCCTGGACAAGTGCGTGTTACAGTGATCCGCGAAAAGCGTGCTGTTGGCGTAGCCAGATAAGAAATTGTTTGTTCATACTAAAGAAGTCATGAATGGATTTGTGGAGACCGACAGAACAATGACGGAAATCCATCATTTCATTCATGACTTTTTTATTTCTGCTTAGAATGCCCGAACTCATGTTGTCAAGTCAGCCTGGCGTGCTTGTTTTAATCGCTTGAACCCATTGTCAATCCTTCTCTAATTTTTTCCATGAAACCAATTCACTTTTTTGCATTGTTTGCAATATTGCTTACTTCCTGCGATAATAGGTTAAAGGACTTCGAAGCGGGTGCAGCATTCGCCGGTAGGGTTTGGGGAACAAAACCTGCAGAGATCAAATTGCATGAACAGGATGACCATCATCCTCAAGGTGAAATCGAAATCAACATTGTTGATCTCAGCTTAGCAAGTGAAGATCAAAAACCAGATGATCTTGCCTCCATCGCTGCCATGGCTTTTGTGCAAAACGTTGATCCAATGAAATGCAATGGATTTAAGGACTTGTCGGTGAACTTCAATAGGAGTGGTGAAGCTCATCATTCGAAGTTTGCAATAGATGATGTGCGCGATGCCATTGAACTCGCCGTCCTTGTCTCGGAATTTTTGAATACTTCTTACGACTCAGGAATTGATGGATACAAGTCATTTGTTGATGATCAATTCTTGCCTGATTCTGTACTGATGCAATATCGCAATGCTATGCTTCAAGGTGATTCAATCTATGGAACAACCACGATGCATAATGTAACAGGTATGCGTTTTTCGCAAGTGAAAGACTCAGGTGAACCTGTGGTGATATTCCATGCGGTTACACACAAAGATGGTGGAAATATTCCGCTCTCTTTTTATGTTTCCAGAAAGAGTGGAAAAATAATTTCAATGGGTTCAGAGTAACTCAGAGTGTGAGTTCGTTGATATCCATCTTCAGCCATTCCAGGGTGGAATGACAAAATATGTCGTCGACAATGTGTTTTTCCAAACCCATTTCTTCGATGAACTTTCCTACTTCAAGATCTCCAAGTGGAAAAGGATAATCGGTTCCAAGCGTGATTTTTTTTGATCCTTGTTGGGCAAGCACATACTTGAATAAATCATCATCATGTGTTGCGCTATCCACCCAGAATTTGCCAATGTACTCGCGTGGGTTTACTGGATTGTCTATGGCTACAAGATCTGGTCGGCAATGAAAACCATGTTCTATTCGTCCAATGGTGGGAATGAATGATCCACCGGCATGTGCAAAATTGAATCTGATGTTGGGATGACGCTCCATGACACCACCGAAGATGAGTGAGCACATTGCTCGCGCTGTTTCTGCAGGCATACCTACAAGCCAGGGTAACCAATATTTTTTCATGTCATCCTGTCCCATCATCTCCCACGGATGCACGAGCACTGCCATATCCAGATCTTCAATCGCGGCCCACAAAGGATTGAATTCGGGTTCACTCAGATTTTTTTTGTTGACGTTACTTCCAATCTGAATGCCTTTCATGCCGATGGCTTTACAGCGCTCCAATTCCTTGATGGCAAGATCGGTATCCTGCATGGGAATGGTTCCAAGTCCTACATAGTGTTTCGGATACATTCGAACCACTTCCGCAATATGATCATTGAGATATCGGGAAATGATCAAGCCGTCTTGAGGTTTGGCCCAATAGGAAAAAAGAACAGGAATAGTACATACCACCTGCACTTGCGTGTGGTAGCGTGCATATTCATCTATTCTCAATACTTCATCCCAACAGTTGGATTCAATTTCCCTGAAAAACTTATCGCCCTGCATCATACGCGCATATCCCGGTCTGTGATGATCCAGATGGATAAATGTTCCATAGCCAAAACGGCCAGACCAATCTGGAAGTTCTTTGGGGATAATATGCGTATGCATATCAATTTTCAATGACATGAATTTGCGGATTTTGATCGTGCGAAGTTACCTGAATTATCTCTCGGATGACGCATCCCTTTTGCGCTTCTTCACCGTGCGAAGATCGAGCATATTCACAGGATTAGTCTGTAATCCTGTGACACCTTGTCGAATGAAGTGCGAAACCTGATCGTAATAAAGTGGAATCACGGGTGCGTCTCTCATCAAGATGTTATTCATCAAAGCGTACATCTCAAGGCGGAGCGAATCATTGGATTCTGATTTCGCTTTCTGATACAAAGCGTCAAATTCTTCGTTGTGATAATGGGTATAATTAGGTCCCGTAGGACAAAAATTACCGGAATAAAAAACAGCCAGGAAGTTTTCTGCATCAGCATAATCTGCCAACCATGATTTGCGAAATACTGCAAGCTGTCCTTTAGCAGATTGTTCGCGCAATGCTGGACCCTGGAGCACATTCACTTTTACTGCTATACCAATTTTACCGAGCTGGTGTTGTATGTATTCGATAAGATCTGTGTAATCGCTCACAGTGGAAATCACAATTTCAGGCATGCCTTTTCCTCCAGGATACCCTGCCTCAGCGAGTAACTGTGCTGCACGCTTTGGATCATAGGCATAAAAAACAGAGTCTTTACCGATAGGATTCAACACGGGTGGAACGAATCCATTCTCCGCAGCAAAAACTGTATTGTTTCTGAGATGCTTCACCATGTTGTTTCGATCAATCGCACATGAAATGGCTTGGCGAACTCGTGAATCCATAAGTGGTGAATTGCGATTCACCTCCATGTCGGGATCCATCATCACACCGAGATAATCAGTTTTGATGAAGGGTGTTTTTTGAAAGTACAACTGATCAGTATACACAGCAGCAAGATTGCCTTGTTGATCTATCAGTTCATCTTTGAAAGATGCATAAATGCCACTCATGAAATCATATCTGCCCTGCAGTAATCCCTGAAATTCCACAGACATATCTTTTACAAAATCGATCTTCACCGCCTTGAGATAGGGAAGTGATTCGCCTTGGTCGTCTTTCTGCCAATACTTCGCATGACGATGAAAAACCAGCGCCACGTTTTCATACCAGAATGCAAATTTGAAAGGACCACTTCCCACTGGATGATTTCTGAATTCTGCACCATAATGTTCTACGACTTCTTGCGGAACAACATTACAATACTGCATGGACATCATACCCAAAAAAGGTTGAAATGGCTCCTTCAGGTAAATTTGAAGTGTTGAGTCATTCAAGGCTTCGAAACCTCCGTGGTGTTCCTGATCAAGACTTGCGAAGATCCATGTGGCCGGTGATGCCATGGATGGATCGAGCAATCGGTTGAACGTGTATACAAAATCTTGTGCTACGACTTTTCTACCCGAGGTATCAGCGAATAGTGGTGATGGATGAAAATAGACATCATTTCGAAGATGAAAAGTATAGGTGAGTCCATCTTCAGAAATTTCCCAGTGATTGGCAATGCATGGGATCACTTGCATTTGACTATCGAGTTCAACGAGTCCATCAAACAGCTGATTGGTTGCCCACATTACTTCTAAATCACGGGAAAATGCAGGATCTAATGTGGCAATACCAAGACTTTCATTGTAGTAGAACACCTCGTCGTCGGTCGAGGTTTCGTGTTGGCAGGAAATAAAAAATGCTGATACGCATGGTATCAGCATCCATAATATTCTTTTCCTGTTGATGAGCGTACTTTTCATGAACCGTTCAAAAATATTGAATCGGTGTATGGTCCGGACAAATTTTGCCGGTTACTGTCAACAGGCCTTGTTACTTTTCACTGCCTTCCTCATCAACTTTTTCAAGTTGCATGAGTGCCCGGATTTTGTCGGCGCTTTCCGCAGGATAATATCTATCCGGCTTTGCTGTGCCATTCGCGTCGTAACGCTTCCAGTATCCGACTTTGATTCCTTTGTCATATTCACCTTCACTTTCTATTTTCCCGTTAGGGTGATAGTATACGAAGTGACCGTCTTCGAGGTATTTTTTTCCAACCTTCACAAAACCACCACTGGCTTTGATCTGGTTCATTTTGTCGATGAGAGTTCCGTCGAATTCATATTCACTAATCTGCGTGAGCGCAAGTGTAAACTGTGCCCTTGCCTGATCGGTGTCCTGCATCAAACCATCCAGATGGACCATCTTCTGAAAACCTGAAGTGGAAGCTGATTGTTGAACAGATGCTTGCTGAACCGGTGCAGCCGGAGCATTTTCTTGTGCCTGTATCGAAGCAGGAATGGACAAGAAGGCAAGGAGTTTTAGTGGTAGTAACGGTTTTTTCATGTGAACTTGTACGGCAGGATTATCTCTTGGTTACATCTTCAGAAGAATTCATCACGACAGCCTCTTTGTGCTGGTTTTTTGGAAATCAGGAGGAAATCATTGCATCTTTCGGACATGAAAACCTCCATAGGAAAATTAGTCAGATTCTGCACAGCGTTTTTTGTTTTTACCATCGTAGCTGGTGCTTCTTGCAAACGCACTGTAAAATCTGATCAGGGTGAAGTGAAACCAATATCACAGCAGACAGCTTTGGTGGTTTCATTTTATAATGTCGAGAATCTTTTTGACATTGAAGATGATCCTAAAACCATGGATGAGGATTTTACACCTACAGGGAAATTGCAATGGGACGACGTGAGATATAAATCAAAATTGTCGCACATTCCACAAGTGTTGGATGCAATTCCGGGAGAGCTTCCTGCTTTTATGGGATTGTGTGAAATAGAAAATAAAAAGGTACTCGATGACCTCATCATGAACCCGGTTTTCGGTGGTCGATATAAAATCGTACATCAGGATAGTCCAGATGAAAGGGGAATTGACGTTGCAGCTTTGATTGACACTACTCGCTTGACACTGGTTTCTTCGAACTACACTACTGTGAGACTTCCTGATGATGCTGATCCGAATACCAGGGATCTGCTTTATGTGAAATGCGAAAGTGGCGGCGAGACTCTTCATTTCTTTGTGAATCACTGGCCAAGTCGCGGCGGTGGTCAAGCCGAAACTGAAAAAAACAGAATAGCTGTTGCGAATGTGTTAGAATCACTCGTTGCAAAAATTCTGCAGCGAGATCAAGATGCGAAAATTCTACTCATGGGTGATTTCAACGATTACCCAACTGACCCGAGCATTGCTAAAAACCTGAAGGCGGGTATCGATGCAGATGCCATGCTCTTTAATTATATGTATGATGATTGTCTTGCAAAGAGAGGGAGTCATTACTACAAAGGAGAATGGGGAACACTCGATCAATTCATCGGTTCATGGTCACTGAAGAATGCTACCAAAGGATGGAGTGCTCGGGAAGATGCTGCCAACATTTTCATGAATGATCTGATTCTATTCACAGATAAAGAAGGGAACAAACGTCCGAACAGAACTTATATCGGCGATCGCTACAATGAAGGCGGATTTTCTGATCACCTTCCAATTTATATGATCCTCACTTTGCTGCCTTAATCATGTGGACTTGCTTCAACGTTCGAGGAAGGTCTTAGGTATTATTCTCTGCAGACTGACCTTGTCATTGGCATGACCATGGTCACAAAGTAATATCTCCAAGAATGGTCAACAAAGAAAAAGCCCTCGCCGAAGCGAGGGCTTTTCAGATTTTTTATGCCCGGAAGATTACTTCTTAGCAGCAGCTTTCTTCGTAGCTTTTTTAGCAGCTTTTTTAGGAGCAGCTTTTTTAGTTGCTTTCTTAGCAGCAGCTTTCTTAGTTGCTTTTTTAGGAGCAGCTTTTTTAGTTGCTTTCTTAGCAGCAGCTTTTTTCTTCGGGGCAGCTTTTTTAGCAGCCTTCTTCACGCCTTTTGGAGCAGCGTGTGATGTTGACTTTGTCTTCATATTTGTAACGGTTGATTTGTGATTTACATATTGAGTTAACTTAACCGTAACGCGATACTCCTCAATTTTTCCATCTACCACGGTCGCGCGCTGGTCCTGCACATATACTGATCCGATATGATCAAGCGTCTTTGAAGCTTCTGCTACAGCATTCATCGCTGCATCTTCCCAACTCTTCTCTGAGGCACTCGTGACTTCTATCACTTTCAGTACTCCCATCTCTTTTTTATAAGGCGGTTCTTACGAACCTGTTTTATTTATGTTCCAATCTTTAGAAAAACATCCAGTGAAATTTTGTTTGTCCTCCACTTCGTATTTCAAAAGTTGGTGTTGGAATTTTGATGAAGCTTAAAATTCTCGCTGTTGTCTTCATCCATTTTTTCTTCCAACGAACACGATTCAAATCTGCATCAAATGAAAGATAGAATTCACGTTCTCGTTGAAAATTATTAACAGTGAAAACGTTCATTTCTGCATCCGTCATTTTCGTTGCGCCATAACCAAATGCAATGTTGATCCACCTCGGGAAAACCGCGTCAGACGCCAGAAAGCTGTGTACGTTACATGATGCCCAATATGTTTGTGCATTGTAGTCTTTCAAAAGTCGTTGTTGAAAATTACGACCAAGTTGATCAGAATTCAACATCGCAAATTCAGATTCTGAATATGAAAATTTCAAAGTGATGCGTTGCTCTCGAAAAATTTTTTCTTGTGCAATGAATAAAAAACTACCTGATGCATTTGCAATCATATCACCATATGAAAATCCCCACGCTGCACTTTTTCCATCCATGATTTCAATTCCTGTAAGATAGATCAGGCCTGCTGTTCCGCCCAACCATACACTTGTGTTTTCATTCACTCCACTCCATCTCATCGCATCACACATATATCTTCCTGTTGTGTATGTCGTAAATGAATGTCCAACCTTATCCATCTGCAACCACTCTTGATTGTCATTAAAAAAGTGAAGTGTTGTCCTCTCGTAGTTTTTGTACCA
>JAIBBG010000055.1 GCA_019694805.1 Flavobacteriales bacterium
CGATGATGATGACAACGAAGACGACGACGACGGCGATGATGACGACACTACAACCGGTTTCGTATGCCCGACTTCAGCAACTGTAGGTTGTGGTCTATCCACAGAACCTTCTGTATTGGGAACTCCAACCGTCAACAACGGATACACTGTAACTGGTTACTCTGACGAGTATGTACAAATGGGATGTCCGCAGGTGATCATCCGTCATTGGTTAGTGACAGACTCTACAGGAATGGTTTACACATGTGATCAGCAAATCACTGTGACAGATACTGAAGCTCCGGTCATTACGATTGCTGCTTCTGGTCTTATCGACTGTAATACGCAAAACACGAGTTTATGGACAGTGCAAGATTGTGATGCTGATCCCACCATTACAGTAAGTGCTGATTCAGTATGGACTTCCTCAATTCCTTGCGATGGTGGTGCATTGAGGACCCAAACTCAAGGAGGTTGGGGTGCGGTTCCAAATGGCAATAATCCTGGAGTTTATCTACATGCAAATTTTGATCAGGCATTTCCCAATGGATTAATTCTTGGTTGCAACAATCAACTTGTATTGACAAGCGCACAAGCCATTACAGCATTTTTACCCAGTGGTAGCACACCTTCAGCATTGCCGTCTGGAACCATGACTAATCCTGGCAATGCATACAACAATGTTCTTGCTGGTCAGCTCGTAGCTGCAATGCTCAACGTAGGATTTGATGCCTATGATCCATCATTCGGAGAATCATCATCAGCACTTGGTTCGATGGTTTTCGCGTCTGGTGATTTTCAAGGAATGACTATTGCGCAAGTTATTTCACTTGCGAATGAAGTGATTGGAGGATGCAGTTCTGCATACTCGTACAGTCAGCTGAACCAGGCACTTACGACCATCAATGAAAATTACGACAACGGAAACATGGATCAGGGCGATTTCCTTTGCCCAGAAACAAGTGGATGTGTTCTTACCATTACATACAATATCACAGCGACGGATGATTGTGGCAACTCTTCATCAGCTTCTGTCATTGTGTATCTCATAGATGATGAAGCACCGGTATTTCCGGTGATGCCCGAACATATTACAGTTCCATGTCATCAAATACCTGAGCCTACCATCGATTTTTCAGGAGATTGTTTCGAAAGCGATATAACCCTCATTGTTGATGAACAGCTTTATTCTGGAGCATGTTATCCAACCATACAAAGAACATTCACTGCAAGTGATATGTGTGGCAATACCACTTCATTCACACAGTACATTACAGTCGTAGATACTATTGCTCCAATCTTTACATATGTTCCATCTGATATCACCATAGCATGTGGTGAGAATATTCCTGATACTGCACCAGAAGTTACAGATGAATGTGAAGGTGTGGTGGTAACACTCAGTGAATCCGTTCAAGGATCGGGTTGTGAGCAACAAATTCAGCGCACATGGACTGCTACAGACTATTGCGGCAATACGAGCTTTGCTCAACAATTGATTTACATTACGGATCAAGAAGGACCGCAAATTACTGGTCAATCTGAATTTGTTTTTGCCTGTGTTGTGGGTCAAGTTGAAACACCAATGGCAAATGATGCATGTGGTGTTGTTGTGAGTTTTGATTTTTCAGATATAACATCTGGTGATGGTTGCAATCAGATCACCACCAGAACATGGACAGCTATCGACAATTGTGGCAATATTTCATCTTTCGTGCAACATATTGAAGTTTCGGATAGCGAAGCACCTGTATTCACCTTTGTACCAAGCGACATGACCGTAACATGTGGTGAAACAGTTCCTTCATCAGAAGCGATAGCCATCGACAATTGTGGTAGTGTACAATTAAGTTTAACTGAAACGCAACTTGAGAACACAGGGAATTGTTCATCGTTGATTAGAACATGGACAGCAATCGATGAATGTGGCAATACATCTTTTGCTTCACAGTTTATCACATTTGAGGACACAATTGCACCTGTGTTAAGTCAACTTCCAGCAAGTTACACCGGTAATTGTGATGAAATGACTACTGCGCCGATCATTACAGCGAACGACAACTGTGATTCGAATGTTGAAGTTGTTTATGGCGAATCACTCACAGTTGATGGATGTTCTATCCTTGTAGAACGTACTTGGTTGGCAGTCGATGATTGCGGTAATGTGGCAACCCATCTTCAACAAATTACCATTGTAGATGATGTGCCACCTTCCATCAATGCTCAAGCAGAAATTACTGTGGCTTGTAACGAATTGTCATCGATAGTCCTTGATGTCACAGACATCTGTCATACGGAAATATCCGTTTCTTATTCAGATGCCATTATCGGCACAGGATGTAGTTATGATATCCAGAGACTGTGGACCGCTACTGATCCATGTGGAAATACTTCGACGTTTAATCAGCTCATACATATTGTTGATTCTGATGCTCCGGTTTTCAGTTACATACCACCTTCGATGACTGGTGTTTGTGTAATGCCAACTTTTGTAGAACAACCTGTTGTTTCAGATTTGTGCAGCGGTGTGATTCAACCAGTGCTTACGCAAACTGTTACAGGTAGCGGTTGTAACATGACCATTGTAAGAACATGGACAGCAACCGATGCCTGCGGCAATACTGCTATCGCAACACAGACGATAAGTGTACAGGACAATATTATTCCAGTGATTACTGGAGTACCACAAGACATCACTGTGGATTGCGGTGACTACACATATCCAGCCATCCCTGGTGGTATCCAGGTTTCTGATAATTGTGATGGTGTGCCTGTTTTGGAATTTCATGAAGTGATTATCCCTGGTTCGTGTCCAGCAGAGTTTAGTCTGGTAAGGACATGGACCGCTACTGATGCCTGCGGAAATACATCCACCGATGGTTATACCATCTATGTGGTGGATGTTACTCCGCCGGTGTTTACAAATACGCCTACAGACGTTACCGTGAGTTGTGGCGCATTGCCACCTGCATCGGCCATTCAGGCGGTAGATGATTGTGGCGGACAAGTAACCATTATTCTCTCGGAACAAACCATAACCGGTGGATGTCCGCATGTGATGAGAACATGGACAGCTACGGATGCGTGTGGCAATTCAAGCACATTCACTCAACAAATCACCATTCAGGATGAAGAGCCACCTGTGTTTCAGGCTATGCCTTCACCTGGTCCGACAACTTGTAACAATATTCCTCCGGTGCCAGATCCTATTGTCACCGACAACTGTGATGACAATGTACAAGTGTCATTTTCTGAAACCATGATTGGAACTGGATGCGAATTCACATTGATCAGAATGTGGATTGCTGAAGATGATTGCGGTAATTCTGCAGTCATTAGTCAGAGTATAATCATTACAGATACAGCTCCTCCAGTATTCGTTCAGGCTCCGGGAGAGATCACGGTTAGTTGTAGTGCGCTGAATGGTATTGCACCACCGAACGTGGTAGATGATTGTTCGGGTACTGTAATGACAACCTTTACCGATGTTGTTGTAGGAAGTGGATGTCAATACATCATCAACAGAACATATACAGCCACTGATTTATGCGGCAATGCAGCTACTGCAACACAGATCATACATGTGGTGGATGAAACTGCTCCGGTCATGTCCGGTGTACCATTCGGAACGTTCGTGAATTGTGCGAATATTCCACCAGTAGCGAATGTAACCGCGAACGATAATTGTTCGGGTTCTATTCCAGTGCAGTTCAGTCAGCAGACAATTGGTAGTGGATGCAACTATCAAATCGTACGAACATGGACAGCGACAGACAATTGCGGCAATACGACCGTAAGGACACAATATATTTATGTCAACGACAACACAGCACCAGTATTGACAGGCGTTCCTGCTCATCTTGTGTTGGCTTGTGATGATATGATTCCACCGGCAGCGCAACCAACTGCAACAGATGCGTGTGCAGCGTCAAATTTGCCTGTTCTGTTTATTGAATTTAGTGAATCAACAAATTGTGGAAGTATCATCACCAGAATGTGGAGTGCCTCAGATGCATGTGGCAATACCGTGACTGCAAGTCAGACCATCACCATTACCGATGATGTGGCTCCGGTATTGTTGAACACCCCAGCAGCAGATGTTTTTGTAAGCTGTGATAATATTCCGGCTGCGGCCAATGTTTTGGCGATGGATCAATGTTCTGGTGTCATCACTGAATTCGATGAAGTTTACCAATTCGGAGTTTGTCCTTTCATGATTGAGAGAACATGGACGGCTATAGATGCATGCGGAAACACCAGTTCATTTGTGCAACACATACACGTGAGTGATGAGGTTGCTCCAACATTGTCTGAAGTGCAAGCGGTTATTTATCTCGGTTGCGGTGAAAGAATACCGGAAACAATCGTGACAGCCAATGACAATTGTTCATCTCAATTGGATGTTACACTCACCGAAGACACGACATGGAGTGGATGCACACAACAAGTGCACAGAGTGTGGTCAGCAACAGACCTTTGTGGAAATACGGCAACTCGTGTGCAAGATATTTTCATCACAGACAATGATGCACCTGTTTTCCTGACAACAGTTTCAGACATGGTGGTATCATGTCAGGAAGTTCCACAAATTTTGACTCCTGAAATTGAAGATTGCAATATGGGTCAATTCCAGGTTTTAGAATCTGTGGAATCGACTGATTGTATCTCTGAGTATACCATCATCAGAAGGTATATAGCAACAGATGCTTGCGGACATAGCAATGAAATGGTGCAAGCCATCGTGGTGGAGGATAACGAGGCACCAGTATTGAGTGATTATCCTGCGGATATGGATGTGAATTGTTCAGATATTCCTTCGATACCGGTTGTTGAGATAGCAACCGAATGTGATGCAACAGCGCAGATTGAATTCAGTGAAGATATCACTTATCTATCGGAGAACAATGTCTGTCACTTGGAAACCACTCAAGCAACCTTTGGTCCTCTGGCCATGTGGTTACCTGGAATTGCAGGGGTAAGTATGTTCTATGTATTTGATGAAAATGGTGGAACATTCACCAAAGATGAATTGAACGGAACAGCGCACATTACAGGTCATGTGATCAATACGATGAATCCGGAACAGGGATGGGATCTCGATCTGAAGCTCTATAGCCAGCGCAATTGGACCCAGTGGAGTGCGCTTGGCAGAAGTTATAAGGATGACTATGGTCTGGCGGGTGAGTACTATGTTGATTGGACGTATTATGAATTGGATCCAACAAGCACACTCACGGGAACAGGTTTACTTTCAGGTTCTGTCCTGACACTGACACATGCACCAGCGGACTATTACTACGGATTCCAATTGGGTCTTGCAGCGAATAATCGCAATGCTGAGTACGGTATCAGTGGATGGTTTGACTACAGCGGCAACGTAAATGGTGTGTTCGAAAGCGGTCATGGCGATGTGAATGCAGAAACCAATTGTTGTCCTGAGCAAACCATCACCAGAACATGGCGAGTGATTGACTGTGCCGGAAATGCAACTGTACATACACAAGTGATACATGTTGTTCATGATCCAGTAGTTCCAATGGCTGCTATTCAAACGAATGAGTCAGTTCGACTGAATGTGGTGAGTGGTTCAAGGGATTACTTCACGGTAGAATTTACCATTGCGACTGACAGCAAAGTGACCATTGACCTTTATGATATTACCGGAAACATGGTTGATGCAGTATTTAGTGGAGAAGCTCAACAGGGAAGGACTTACCGCATCACCTATCCTAAAGCGGAAATGGACAACGGACTTTATTACTTCATGCTTTCGGATGGAAAGAATGTAGTATCGAAAAGTGCGATGATGATGAATTAAGAATACGACATACAGGAGCCTTCTCGCGTATCAGACCAATGAAGGGAAAAGTGAAGCAGGAAAATTGGTTTGAAAGCGGGAAGGTTTTTGTTTGTCACTCAATATGAAATGTACTCGGTTATCTCGAGGCCATATCCTTCCAATCCAGAACGTCTGGATGTATTTGATGTGATCAATTTCATTTTATGAACGCCCAATGCATGAAGAATTTGAGCGCCGATACCATAATCTCTTTCGTCCATAGATGGCAGCACTTTAGAAGGTGCTGTTATTTCTTGTAACTCATCCAGAATACTGGCATCACCTTGCAAATGATTGATATAAACGAGAACACCTTTTCCTTCCTGTTGAATGCGTTTCATCGCACTTTCAAGTTGAGAGCCAGTATTACCTTTTACTGTTTTAAAAATGTCACCAATGATATTGCATGAGTGCACACGCACGGGTATCGCTTCGTCTTTATCCCATGTACCCTTCACCAGGGCGATATATTCTTTGTTCTCGATGGTTTGTCTGAAACCGACGAATCTGAAGTCACCGTAAATAGTAGAAACTTGAGCTTCGTTCACTTTATTGACGAGCGTTTCTTTTGAAAGTCGATATGCAATCAAGTCTTTGATTGAAATGATTTTCATATCAAATTTAGATGCGATTTCAAGCAGTTGAGGCAATCTCGCCATGCTGCCATCATCGTTCATGATTTCGACGATTGCACCAGAAGGTTCAAAACCGGCAAGACGCGCCAAATCAGTAGCGGCTTCTGTATGACCTGTTCTTCTGAGCACTCCACCGTTTTTTGCCTTCAATGGAAAAATATGTCCCGGTCTTGCGAAGTCTTTGGGTTGCATATTGGGATCAATCAATGCATTCACGGTTTTCGCACGATCATGTGCGCTGATTCCCGTAGTACATCCATGTCCAAGTAAGTCTACGGAAACAGTAAACGCTGTTTTATGTGGATCAGTATTATTCGTTACCATGAGATCCAGGTCAAGTTGAACGCAGCGCTCTTCGGTAAGGGCCACACAGATTAATCCTCTACCGTGTTTTGTCATGAAGTTGATGATTTCTGGGGTGACACATGAAGCGGCCACAACAAAATCGCCTTCATTTTCGCGATCTTCATCATCTACTACGATGACTAATTTTCCTGCACGTACATCGTCCAATGCGGATTCGATGGTATCCAGTTGTTCTTTCACTTTTTCCATGATCATTCCGCAAAAATAGCGCTATTGGTCAATGAATCCCGAGAAGGTTTCGAGGTATTTGGTAATATAGGATTGCAGGTTTTTGGCCTTGTATTGCATGATGTACCGAGGGTGCTCCAAAGCAATCACCTGTTGGAAGAAACCAAATTCAGAATTCAGGCTTTCAACGAATTGGGCATTTTTACCTGTTCCAAGCACAAAAACTGCATCCCGACTGATGTTCATGCTGAGTTGTTCTTTCAAACATTGGATGGCAAAAGGCCTGACTGATTTAGCCAAAGCGACACTATCGTAGTAATTATAATTGATTTGTTTGTTTTGTTCTTGCATCACGAAACCTAGTGGACTTACAGAGCTGATGTAAAAATCACTGTAAAACTTCTTGGCGCCGCCGTATGCTTCTATCATGGCATAGATAAAAACACTGGAAGGTTCATGTGTTTGGAAACCCGGATTTTGAAGGCCACATATCGTTTCGAGTCTTTTGGTATCGGTGAATGGAATTCCGGTGGCACCTGCACCAAGTCTACCCGGATTGATGCCAAGGATGAGATATCTTTTTTTATGGTCGTGGTAAAATTTTCGGTAGAAAGCGCCAGAAATTTCGCGAATGGTAGAATCCAAAAAGGGGTTCATCAACCCGATGTTTTTGGGTAATTTTCCATGGAAGGAAAGGTTGAACAGAAATCTCAAAATTTCTTCATCCATTTTCGGCTGTTGGCGTTTGTTCATTGCGACGAAATTAAGGATGCGATTCAAGTAAAATGAGTGTTTATTGTTCAGGTGGATTTTTGATTATTCTTGTGCCATGTATGTAAAACGCAGAGTCAGGTTTAGGATTCTCTGGTCTTTCGCCTGGATGAATCTCATCATTTTCACACTCATTTCATCGTGTGCAGTTTTGCTTTATCAAAATTTGAAGTGCGACTGGATTGCTATTCCATTTCTTCCTGTTTCATTGCTTGGTACGGCCACAGCATTTTACCTCGGTTTTAAAAACAACTCGAGTTATGATCGATTGTGGGAAGCGCGTAGGCTTTGGGGTGTTATTGTCAATGATAGCAGATCATGGGCATTCGGCATTCGAGATTATTTGGGTAATCAATTTCGCCCGGAAGCATTGTCGGAATCTGAAATTGAAAAATGGAAAAAGAAATTGGTGTATCGTCATCTCGCTTACATCAACGCATTGCGTGTGCAGTTGCGCAAGACTCAGGTGTGGGAACATAATAAGCGCTACAATGATCAATACAGGGAAAAAATTCTGCAGCACTTTGGTCCTATCGATATGAAAAGTTCCATCTCACCTTTCATAGATAGCGAAGAATTGGATCGTGCGTTGAAATCACAAAACCCGGCGTTATATCTTATTTCAGAACAAAGCCGCGATCTGGAAAAACTACGAGTGATGAATGTGATAGAAGATTTTCGTCACATCGATTTACAAAAAATCATACAGAATTTTCTCAACCATCAGGGAGGTTGTGAGCGCATCAAGAATTTTCCTTTTCCAAGACAATACGCGTTTTTCAGCGGAGTGTTTGTTTGGATTTTTGTGATCATGTTGCCTTTCTCGTTGCTCAGATCATTCAGTGAGATTGGAGATAGTTTCGTTTGGATGGTAGTTCCAATTCCCAGGATCATATTCGGATCATGGTTGAAGATTGGAGATAGTTTCGTTTGGATGGTAGTTCCAATGTCTGTGTTAACGTCGTGGTTTTTGTTGACGATGGAATTGATTGGTGATTACAGTGAAAACCCATTTGAATCTTTGATCAACGATGTTCCTGTCTCAACCATGTGTCGCAATATTGAAATTGACTTGAAGGAAATTATGGGTGAGAGTCAACTTCCTGATCGATTCAAAGCGGTCGACGATGTTTTGATGTAGTGCTGAAGTCTTTGTCTGACGTGGTTTTTGGACTTCATGACGTTTTTTTGACAAAAATATTTTGCATCATAACAAATCATTGCATGTATATTTGCACCGCGTTCTTTTACAAAATACTTATCAAGAAAGGCAGAGGGACTGGCCCTGTGAAGCCTTAGCAACCGGCCGCCGAAAGGCAGGCAAGGTGCTAAATCCAGCCACGTGAAAACGTGGATAGATAGGTCAAATGAGTTTTGAAATGACTTTTCATGATATCGAAGCTCTCCTGACTTGTCGGGAGAGCTTTTTTGTTTTCAATGCGCAGTGAAAACAAGACAGGCTTTCCCGGGAGGATTCTTGTGTAAGTTTTTGTTTTTGACGAAAATCAAAAATTAAAAAACAACAAGAAAATGAAAGACACGACAAAAGCCATTCACGCGATTCCGGTAGATCCATTAACTGGAAGTATCAGCGTACCCATTTGTCAAACCTCAACATTTGTGCAGGATTCACCAGGTGTGCACAAAGGATTCGACTATGCAAGATCGAATAATCCAACACGACAGATTCTCGAAGAAACATTGGCTAAACTCGAAGGAGGGAAACGTGCATCTGCTTTTGCAAGTGGATTAGCGGCGATCGATGCTGTGGTTAAACTCCTTCAATCAGGTGATGAAATTCTTGCAGTAGATGATATCTACGGTGGTGCATTCCGATTGTTTACGCATATCTATGAAAAGTTTGGTATTACTGTGAAATACGTAGACACCACCAACGCCGAAAACGTTTTCAATGCAATCGGGCCTAAAACGAAATTGGTATGGATCGAAAGTCCAACCAATCCAACATTGAAAATTTCCGACATCGAAACCATTGCTAAGATTGCTCATGCTCATGGTGCGTTGTTGTGTGTAGACAACACATTTGCTTCTCCTGTATTACAGAAGCCAATTCTTTATGGTGCCGATATCGTTGTGCACAGTGCGACGAAATACTTAGGTGGACATAGCGATTTGATTGCTGGTGTGGTGGTGAGTGCGCATGAAGCATGGGGAGAAAAAATCAAATTCATTCAAAATGCTTCAGGAGCAATTCTTTCACCATTTGATTCTTTTCTGGTCTTGCGGGGAATAGAAACACTACACCTGCGCGTAGAAAAACACAGTGCAAATGCACTAAAAGTTGCGACATGGTTGCGGAATTCAGGTTACGCAGACCAAGTTTATTATCCAGGATTAGAAACACATGCGAATCACGAAGTTGCAAAAAGGCAACAGAGTGCTTTCGGTGGTATCATTTCATTCACACTCCATGAGGACACTGAAGAAGCTGCAACAAGATTTGTCACTTCAACACATTTGTTCAAACTTGCTGAAAGCCTCGGTGGAGTGAAGAGTTTGATCTGTCATCCCGCTGCCATGACCCACAAATCAATACCGGCTGAACGACGAAGAAAATCGGGCGTTGCAGATAGTTTGATTCGACTTTCAGTCGGACTTGAGGATGCTGAAGATTTGATCCATGATTTGGAGCAGACATTTTTGGCCATTCAAAAAAATACACCATCGATCATTCAACAAAACTGAAAACAATGTCAAGAAAGAAACTACGCATAGGATTATTCGGCTTCGGTGTTGTTGGTCAGGGCTTGTATGAAGTCCTCGAAAAAACACCTGCATTGCAAGCACAGATCATCAAGATTTGTGTGAAAGACCGAAATAAGAAACGATCGATAGACGCCACGCATTTTACATTTCACCAACATGAATTGTTGTACAATGAAGCCATCAATGTGATTGTCGAATTGATAGATGATGCCGATGCTGCATTTGACATTGTGAAGACAGCCATGGAGAACGGTAAAGCTGTAGTCAGTGCGAACAAGAAAATGATCGCGGAGCATTTGGACGAACTTATCGTTCTTCAACAACGTTTTCAAGTTCCGTTTCTGTATGAAGCTGCCGTGTGTGCTGGGATACCTGTTATCCGAAATCTGGAGGAATATTATGATAATGAACTCATTCATTCCATCTCAGGCATTGTCAATGGTTCCACCAATTTTATCCTGACGAAAATGAGTGAAACAGGCTCCGGGTATCAAGAGGCCTTGAAGGAAGCACAGGAAGCAGGATATGCGGAAAGCGATCCTTGGTTGGACGTTTCCGGGCGTGATGCGGTGAACAAGCTTTCAATTCTCGTGGCACATGCATGGGGTCGATGGATCCATCCCGATACCGTCGTTGCTAAGGGTATTGATGAACTTTCTGCATCCGATTTCGAATGGGCTTCTACCCATGATTTGCGCATCAGACTGAAGACATTTGCCAGCCGAAAGGAAAACAAATTGGTGACCTATGTGTTGCCGGCTTTTACCACCAGCGATGATCCCGCTTATCGGGTCAATGGCGTTTTCAACGGTGTGGAGATAGAATCATCTTTTGTTGACAAACACTACTTCAGTGGGAGAGGAGCTGGGGCTTATCCAACGGCTTCTGCTGTCTTGAGTGATATCTCTGCGCTTTCTTATGACTATAAGTATGAATACAAAAAATTGGAAAGCGGTAAAAAGCTTGAGTCAGATTTGAGGCATGCCATTACAGTATACTGTCGTGTACAAGTCATCAATCAAAAGGTGAGATCGCTATTTGATGATGTCTTCATCGAAAAAAATGACGAGGAAGAGAGCATCATCATTGGCAGATTACCGTTGAGTAAAATCCCTTACATCAATGGCACGTTGATCACATTGCCCGAAGAAGCGGTGCATACTTTCTTAGCGAATGAGATCGCACAAGAAGTGCTTACGCCAGAGGAAGTTTGAAGGAAAAGGTAGAACCTTCCCCGGTTTTACTTTCAACATGACATGAAGTCGCATGCAGGTCCATGATGCTTTTCACAATGGCGAGGCCCAATCCGGTTCCGGGCTCGGCTTTGCCTTTGTGAAAACGATTGAATATCTGAGGGAGATCTTCGATCGGAATTCCACTGCCCGTGTCTTTCACACTGACGATGGCCTCAGTGCCGGACTTTCCAACACTTACCATGATTTGATCTCCGGCTTTGCAATGCTTGATTGCATTGCTGAGGAGATTATTGATCACACGGTCAATCAATGCAATATCTGCATTGACTTTGATACCTCGATCACTTACTTGGGTTTGAAGTTGTATGCCTTTTTGTGAAGCTTCGTTCTGAAATCCAGAAGAAGTGTCTTGAACTACTTCGCCAAGATCAAATACTTCAAGGTTGAGTTTTCTCTCTTTGCTTTCGAGTTTCGAAAGTTCGAAAAGCTCGTCCACCATGGTTTTCAGTTTTTGTGTTCCCTGAAGTGTTGTTTCAAGGTATTTTGTCATCTGTTCCTTGTCCAATGAATCCTTCTTCATGAGCATGGTTTCCACATAACCATGAATACTGAACAATGGCGTGCGTATATCGTGAGACACATTGGCCAGTAATTCGCGACGCATGTTTTCCAGCTCAATTTTTTCTAATGCAAGTTTGTTCTGTCGTGTGAGAATGCTTTTCACGCTGATGTACATGAGTATGCCCACCACAGTGATGAAGATGAGTGAAATGAAAATGTTGGTGAGAATTTGTTGACGTGATCTTTCGAGGAAGGAATTAAAAGTTTCATTCACCTGAAGTGCACCTACCGTTTGCATCGCTGAATTTTGTATTGGACCAACGGCACCTATATATTGTGTACCATCACTTCCTTTGAATCGTCCAATCATACCACCTGAATTGTAAACAGGATCAAGGCCAACAGGTGATGGAAGTTCCTGCAACCATTCGTAATTATCCGTCGCAATGGTGGTGATGTATTTGTGGGTTGAATTGTCTTTCGTAAGCGTATACATTTCCGAGGGGAGCATGGTCATTTTTACCGCACCGGTAAGCTGCTGATAGATTTTTTGGTAGGTGCTATCTCGGAATGCCTCATCTTTCAATGTCTGTGAAGGGTATTTGTCAATCAGTTCGGTGTATTCTTCACCGGAAATTTTATAGGCCACAGCTCGAGCTATACAGTCCAACTTGAAAATTTCTTTTTCTTCATATATCGCCAATTGTGTATAATAACTATTGATGGTCATGTATGCAGCAATGGCGATAAGTGCAATCATGGTATACATGAGTATTCTATTGACATTCACAGTTTTCATCGGAATTGTAGCATGGATTAATTTTTAGAATGGAAGGTTGGCTTCCGGATCATTAAATTTGGATAATCATTGAAGCAAGTATAGAACAAAAACGCCAAACTGGTCATTGAATAACACAACCTACATAGATTCCAACCTATGGCAAAAAGTAATCACGTTGTGCGTGCTCATGTTACCATGTTTTAATGTTTGGTCTCAGTATCCCGCGCAATACATGAAGAAAGGTGATGAAGCAGTTGCGGAAAATGACTGGCATCTTGCTTTTAGCTACTATGAGCAGGGCTATTTGTTAGATACATCGTCATTCGATATGGCGGTGAAGTACGCGGATGCAGCGCGAAACATCCGCAATTATGAATTGGCCGAGCGTTTGTATGCACACAACTATGAAAAGGACAATGGCAAACTTCAACCCGATGAATTGTTTTGGTTGGCCTTGATGCAAAAGAACAATGGAAAGTATGAAGATGCTCAAAGGAATTTCAAAAAGTACCTCAAGAAGCACAAGGTAAATGGCAATCGGGAATTGATTAAGCGGACTGATCAGGAAATTAAAAGCGCTATTTGGGCTCTCGATTATAAGCAAGTATCTCAAGGAATAACTGTTTCGCATCCTGAAGGACAATTGAATACTGTGCATGCAGAGATTGCACCATACATCATGGGACATGATGTTGTGTTCACCAGTTCGCGAGAAACAGCTGGTGACGAATTGTGGAAGCTATATCGATATGATGAGGCGAATGCGTTGCATGAAATGCAACTTGCAGGTTTACCACACGGTGCTGCGGTGGGTAACTTTCGCGAAGGTATAGATGGTCGTTGCTATTTTTCGGTGAAAGAAAGAGGCAGCACACGTATTTATAGCGCCATTCGAAACGGCGATCAGTTGTCAGATCTAAGGCCATTGGAAGAAGCAAATGGAGAAGGAGTGGTGAACACCATGCCGTTCCCTGCGTTGATTGGTGAGAGGTTTTATCTGTTCTTTGTTTCGGATCGGGAAGGAGGAGAAGGTGGAATGGACATTTGGTATTTAAAAAGCCAAAAACCATTCGTGAAAGACAATGTAACTCCTATACAATTTGAGAAAGCAAAAAATATCGGTTCACGATACAATACTCCGGGAGATGAGCTAACGCCTTCTTATCATGAACAGCAGTTCGCATTTTCCTCCGATTGGCATGCAGGTTTTGGAGGTTTGGATGTTTTCAGTGTGCAAGTGCAAGATTTTCTCACCGATAAACCAGTCAATTTGGGCAAGCCCATCAATAGCAGTGCACATGATTTTTATTATGTGCATGAGGGGAATTCTGCATGGCTAAGTTCCAATCGCAAGGGATCCGTGGTGGCTGATTCAAACGCAACTTGTTGTCACGATTTATATCTGATCAACTACCCCGAGACAGAGGCACCGCCCATGGATTCTATTGAATCCAATAAAGTAATTTCACTGAAAAACATCAACAACGACTTGCCGGTGGTTCTCTACTTTCACAATGACGAGCCAGTTCCTGATAGTTGGGACACGACTACAACCTTCAGTTATCTCGATGCATATGAATCGTATGTAAATAAGATACCCACATATCTAAAGGAGAACACACGCGGACTTTCAGGCGAAAGACGTGAAGAAGCAGAAACCATTACCGCTGATTTTTTTGAACTGAAAGTGAAGAAGGGAATTCAGGATTTGAATGATTTCTCTGAAGCATTGCTCAAGGAATTGGAGCGAGGTCGAAGCCTCAATGTATCAGTTCGCGGTTTTGCGAGTCCACGTGCACAAACCGACTATAACCTGAATCTCACCAAACGCAGGACTGCCAGTTTGGTCAATTTCATGAAAAGCGATAGTGCGGGAATTTTTCTTCCGTATATCGAAGATCGCGCTACGAATGGAGCAAGACTCACTTTTACACTTTTGCCATTCGGCGAAGTGAAGGCAGATAAAGCTGTAAGTGATGACATAACAGATATTAAAAATTCGATATACAGTCGTTCTGCGTGTCTTGAGCGTAAAATTGAAATTGAATCCGTAGAAGAGATTGAAGCTTCTGTGAAAACAATATTGCCTCGTCTCGAAACAGATTCGTTTTCATTCGGTGTGATTCCGAAACTTGGCACTGTAAAGCGGTCGCTTCAAATTTTCAACGACGGAAATAAACCGATGGTCATTGATAGCGTGCTTGCTGAATGTGGATGCACTGACCCAAAGTTGGATAAGAGTGTTGTCTTACCCGGTGAATCAGCCAACATCGAAATCAGTTTTACTCCATTCGGCTACAAAGGCCATGTGGTTAAACAACTCATGTTATACATTGCAGGAGAAGAACCGAAGATCATCACCTTTGAAGCCGAAGTGGAGAAGTAGTTGTGTCCGTCAAATTCGAGTCACCACAATTCTTGTGCTCGCCCATTTTTCATTGATCCATGCCTTCAGATGATAAATTCCGGTTGGCAATTCGCCCACTTCAATTCTTGTTTGTAATCCTGTTGGAACAATCCTTTCGATGATTTTTCCATTGTTGTCAGAAAGGAACATTTCATGGACCAGAATGCTCGTCTCAGCAGTGAAATATTGTGAAGCAGGATTGGGATAACATTTCATGGTAAATATTTCAACAGGCTCCACGATATGAAGTGTGGAGGAGTCTGCAGCAACTGAATCGACTGGTATCGGTAAGATTTCTGTGAGAACTTCTGAAGTATCTTGAATTTCCTGATTCAGCACAAATTCTTCAACGTTGCATTCCGGAACGTATAAGTATTGGCTGATCACACGCAGGAGAAGATCATTGAGTGTTTCTACTTCGTAATGATCTGTTGTCGGTGCAGTGTGAGCACCACCAATACCGCTGTGATCGGTGAGGAATACATAGGTGCCATTTGTGGCCAGTGCGCAACTTCTCATGAGATATTCCAGACTTTTATCCATGTCATAGCCACCGCCACTGGCCACAATGGGAATGATACGAATTCCAGCCTTTGCAGCTTCCTTGGTTTGTTTCTTAATTTTTTCAATGACTACATGATCTCCATGTGGTGGAGCATCCAGAATGAGAAACATCAATCTTGCCCGAGCTGTTTTGCTCCAATTGAGTTTGTTCGAAGCTGCCAAAGCTTCTTCAACAGCTTCGGGACCATCACCGCCACCATCAGCATATTGTGCTGAAACAAATTCCCTGGTGATTTCTAAATCAGCATCGAGTTTTGAATCGATGGTCACATAAGTATCGCTGAAATCGCGATAGAAGACACTACCTAACCTCAATTCAATATCCTTGTGATTGGTCTTCACCTTGTTCATCACATCGATAAGTTCGGCTTGCAGGTAGGAAATTTCATCACCCATACTACCCGTTGCATCTACGGTGAAGACGATATCTGCGATATGAGGTATGTCGCAGTCTGCGTCAATTTTCATCACATTCACACCATTGCGAAAAGTTTTTGGATGATGAATGGTATATGTTTTTTCATCATGAATAATTTCGATCACGCAGTTTTTCTTTTTTGTATCGTCCTGCTCGAATCGTCCCCATAATTCAGCCCTTCCATTGTTATCTGATTTTGTTTGCCACCATACACTGCCTTCGATGTTTTTGAGACTTACGATGGCATCGGTTATAGGACTACCAGACTTGGTGCGCACAAAGACAGAGTACCTGTCGTCGCAATTAATTTTCCAGATCTCTTTGTATGCCTCCAATTCATGGTCTGCGATGTCTTCCCACATCTTCCATTTTTCGAAGTCATTGATTTCACCAGCTGTGAGTTTACCAGCCATATCAGAACTAAAACTCTTACTGGTTGCTGAAAGAGCCCCTTCAACTTTTGGTGCTTCAGTATAAACTGCATCGGATGATGTAGCATCGAAGTACGTGGTAGTGTATGCTCCAGTAGTGGAAATGGTCGAAGTGGGAGAACAAGCCACACTATAAGATGGAACGGTCATAGACTCAACGCATTTGATGGTCATATCTGTTGGCGCTATGGTTTCAATAACATCTTTGGTCATAGGAATGGACTCTTCCATAGCCGGCATCACTTCTTCATCAGAAATGCCCATGAGCTTATTCTCTTTTTCGATATGCGGTGTATCGGAATCAATAGTTCCATTATGGGCTTTCTTATCATCCGTGATTTTTTCCGCTTCAGGTTTGTCTTCGTTCTTTGCATCCTGTTTCACCTTGTTGGTTTTCGTATGTTCAGGTGCGATTACTTGGCAAGAAAAAAGCCAGAGCGTCATCATCAATAAAAAGCTGGTTGCTGCGAATAAATGTTTCCGTGTCATGTCTGAATAGATTTGGTTTAGGAGATACAGCTTTGCGATGTGCGCAAAAGAGCAAATCCGGGTGACAGTACATATCACCTTCAGACACGTTCAATCAAAACGTAAAAAGAAAAGAAGAAGATCAGGAATTACCTTTTCGCTTCATGATTTCATCGCGCAGTCTCGAAGCTTTTTCGTAATCTTCGAGGGCGATGGCATTGTCCAGTTGTTTTTGAAGTTCATCCATACTGAGGTTACTGGCATCGGCAACAGTGGTGAGTTCCTCCAGATCAACATCTGGTTCTTCCATTTCCATTTCTTCGGAAGATTCTTCGCTGCTTACTCCGGCAGTATCCAGGATAAATTCGTAGCAATAGATAGGGCAATTGAATCTTACTGCGATAGCCACAGCGTCACTCGTACGGGCATCAATTTCTGCGGTACGACCATTGAAGGTGGCAATCAATTTGGCGAAAAAGATACCTTCCACCAGGTTGTAGATAAGAACTTCTTCTACGTCGATACCAAATGAATGAGCCAAGCTTCGGAAGAGGTCATGTGTGAGCGGCCTGCTCGGAGTCATTTTTTCCAGTTCAATGGCAATGGCTTGAGCCTCGGCTCCGCCAATGACGATCGGTAATCTGCGATTTCCCTCCACTTCTGCGAGTACCATGGCGTAGGCACCACTGGAACTTCCGCTAGGAGCGATGTCGGCTATCTGGAGTTCTATTTTGGTATTACTCATTTCAACAGTTCAACACGGAGAATGACCTATTACGAAAATACTTCAAATGGTTACTATTCGATCCGCGAAATGGTTAAAAAAAAAGCAAGACTATTTTGAAGCACTGAATTGTTTAGCGGCATCAATGATCTTCGGAAGTACTTCAAAAGCATCTCCAACAATACCATAATCTGCAGCTTTGAAGAATGGTGCCTCAGGATCTTTGTTGATGACAACAATGGTTTTGCTACCATTTACACCAGCGAGGTGTTGAATAGCTCCACTGATGCCAATCGCAAAATATAGATTAGGGCGAATGGTCACACCTGTTTGTCCCACGTGTTCGTGGTGAGGACGCCAACCGATATCTGCCACTGGACGAGAACATGCAGTAGCTGCACCGAGGATTTTAGCCAATTCTTCAATAGGTCCCCAATGTTCTGGACCTTTCATACCGCGTCCACCACTAACCACAATTTCAGCTTCCGGAAGTGGAATCTCTCCGTCTTTACTTTCCGCTTTTACCTCTTTTACTTTGATACCGGCAGCACCAGCATCAGCATTGAATGCTTCAACCGGAGCAGTATTGCCGGTAGCTTTCACACCGTATGAATTTGGAAGAACGGTAATGACTTTATTGGCTGTATTCAACGCAATGTCAGCAATAGCCTTACCGCTGAATACGTTTTTTTTCACCACAAAATCTGAAGTTGGAATAGCAATGGCACCGGGAACAAGACCTGCGTCAAGTCTGGCTGCTACGCGCGGAGCAACCAATTTTCCGGCGATATCGTGAGAGAAAACAACTACCGAAGCACTTACATGTGCTGCAGCGGCCACGATAACACGGGTCATTTGTTGTGAATCGCTGGCATTTACCTGAGCAGCGTGGAGCACTTTTGATGCCCCGGCTTGACCCAGTCCACCATCTCCTTGAATGGCTCCTGTGGTAATCGCAACAGCGTCCGTTCCAAGCATAGCAGCAATATCTGCGGCGTAGCTCACGGCTTCAAGAGAACTTTTTGGGAATTTTCCCTGATGATTATCGGCGTAAACCAGAACTGACATCTTATATCTTTTTATTTCGTTCTACTTCAATTGAATTTTTCAGGATCAGAGGGCTTTTGCTTCTTCGTGCAAAATTCTGATCAGGTCTCCGGCATTTTCTGGAGTGATGTACTTGCATCCACTTTTAGCAGGAGGCAGGCTATAGCCCTTTACAGTGGTAGAGGCATCAGCAGCCGAAGCAGCTTCTACAGCCAATGGTTTGGTTCTAGCAGCCATGATTCCGCGCATATTTGGAATACGCTGTTCAGCCATGCCTTTAGCGGCACTCAATACGAATGGTGTATTGACTTCCAAAACTTCTTCACCGCCGGGAACTTCGCGCATGATGGTGGCAGTGTTACCTGCGAGATCAATTTTATGGGCAAGCGCTACATACGGAAGGTCCAGCAATTCAGCAACCATACCCGGCACCACAGAACCATTGTAGTTGATGGTTTCTTTACCACAGAAAATGATGTCGAATCCTTTGCCTTTCGCATAGTTCGCAATTTGTTTCGCCACATACAAAGAGTCGCTTTCTGCAGCATCGATGCGCACGGCATCATCAGCACCAATGGCCAAAGCCTTGCGGATGATGGGCTCGTAATCAGCACCACCAACAGAAAGGGTTGTCACCGTTCCGCCAAGTGTTTCCTTGATTTCAAGGGCGCGAACGAGTGCATACCATTCGTCATAAGGGTTTACAATAAACTGAACACCGTTTTCATCGAATTTGGTGTTATTGTCAGAAAAAGCGATCTTGGATGTGGTATCCGGTGCTTTACTGATACATACCAGTATCTTCATTGCAGTTGTGTAAAAATTCGGGACGCGAAAATAAGGATAGAGGCCAATATTTGTGGCATGAACAGACAGACACTTATCGGTATTATTCAACAGCGCAAATCCTGCCTGTGTGTCGGGCTTGATACCGATCCCGCGAAACTGCCGAATGGCTTGTCAATGCTGGATTTTAACAAGGCTATCATCGATGCCACGAGGGAGTATTGTGTGGCCTATAAACCGAATATTGCTTTTTATGAAGTACTCGGTACGAAAGGCTGGGATATTCTGGAAAAAACCCTCGAATACATTGGTTCCGAACATTTCACCATTGCCGACGCCAAGCGGGGCGATAT
>JAIBBG010000102.1 GCA_019694805.1 Flavobacteriales bacterium
CATTGCTTTGAACTACTCCAGGTTGCTGGAAATAAGTCCAACTCATTTGATTGAAAGAATTGAAAGGTTGAGGATCTGACCAACCACTTATGTCATTCCAATTTTCAAAACTGTAGTTAGGAATGTCCTGTGCATAAACCAGATTGAAATATAATGTTGCGAGTATGAGAAGGGTAAAATGTTTCATGGTCATTTCTCTATGGGTTTAGAATAAGATGATCGCCTTTTTCATTGTTGGATTTCTTCATGGACATAACGCGGTACTGCAACTTGCGGTACTTGAGTGCCTGATCGTTATAATGCTTACTCATCACATGTCCGCTTTGGCCGCATGGCGTGATATTCAAAGCGCTATCCACATTTGCAAAATCGACAATAATGCGCATTTGCGAACCAAAATGTACTTTGTACTGACCAGTGCTGTCCAGGTAAAAACCGGCTTGTTCAATGGTTTCATTGCCTCCGTATACAGGCTCTGGACCAACATTAAAAATGGGTCTGAATAAAGCCACCTCTCCCAATGGATGTTTGAGCTCAAGTGATGCTGCCTTTTCCCATCTCCATGATTTGGGATTGCTTCCGAATTGATCTTTCAAATCAGCGATCGATTGATGATAAGCGATCAGAATAATGTCACTTGCCCTTTCTATTTCTTGGGTATGGACATTATCCCACCAAGGTGAGTTGACATGGCGCATAAGCTCCATTTGTGTTCTCTGCACTTGATGTGTTTGAAGGAATAATCGGAATCGTTCTTCTCCCAATTCATCCGCCATGGCTTCATGCAGGAAGTGGTAAAGCATCTTGTTGAATAGGGTAGGCGAACAAGAATTCGGCGAGTAATCACCATTCCACAGCATAAGGTCCTGATAAACTGCATGCTCACCATCAACGGGGAAATTCGGATTTTCCATCAATGCGCGTACCCACATTTGCATCAGTGCGCTGTCGGCCTCATTGATGTGGTCATTCATGACTTCCTGAATACTGGTCATGGTCCAGTCCTTTCGTGAATCGAGTAATTTTTTGATCCTGTCGGAACGGTATTGAGGTTTATAATATCCGGGATAATAATAAAATGCACTCGGAGGTCTTTCACCACTCAGGCTGTCATAAGTTGATTCCCAAATGATCTTGGTTGCAGTATCTAAAGCAGCAGGCCATTCATTGGCACTGTGAATATATCCCCATGGCGGATTGATGCAATGTGGATTTTGATTGAAACTATAATACCCCTGTATATCATCTCGGCCGGACTCACCGTCGAGTATCGTCCATGGATTGGTCGATGTATTTCTTTTCGCCAACTTAGCGCAAGCCCACCAGGCGACGTTTCCTTTGGCATCGCCATAGTTGACGTTTAATCCCGGTGCATGTATCAACCCCAGATTTTTTTCAAACGCCGTGAATCCATTTGAGTTGTTCATGCCGTACAGCGCTTCAATCGTGCGATTGGGAAGTTGAGTATAAACCCACCACATGGAGAGTGGTTTTTCCTTCGGCATGCCTTCGAATGCATCATTCACCACAGGTCCATGCACAGTATGTCTCACCGTGATGGTAGTATCTGCTTCACCTTTGATTTTAATCTGATGTGTTTGTATTTCATAATCGCGAGGCTGTCCCTTGTATATGTATTGATGAGGATTGTCTGGATTGTTTTTTTCTTCGTAAAAATCCATGTCATCATTCAGCAACATGGTAAGTCCCCAAGATAGATCGCGATTTCTTCCAACCAATGCGAAAGGTACACCTGCCATATGATGGCCATACATTTCAAAGTCTGGTGTTACCAGATGCGCTTCATACCAGGTTTGTGGCAATAGATATCCGATGTGGGTATCATTACAAAAGATCACTTTATTGTTTTCCGTTCGGCTTCCGGCAACCACCCATGAATTACTTCCTTCAAGAGGAGATACAGGCAGCAAGGCTTCAATTTCTGCGACAACTGCTGCAAATTGGAGTGTGGATTGGTGTATACTTGTTATTCCAATTTGTTCTGGAGCTGCAAGGGTATCTGTGGTTACGGGTAGAATAGAATCTTTTTTCGTTTCTTTTTTCCGTGCATCATACGATCTGATAAACGTTTCATGATCGCCATGCCATAAGCCCATATCTCGCAAGTATTCTTCACCATATTGATCTGCAATAAATCCAACCACGGGTTCTGTCTTCTGCGCTTGAGAAAAACTGAATGACATAGCACCGGTGATACAGAATAAGTCGTAATAAGTGAAAGGCGTTTTTTCAATACCGATGATGGAGAATTCCGGTGGAGTATCGCCATTCATAACGAATTGATTAATTCCTTCGAGGTATGCAGTGATATCATCATACATCGGAGTGCCTTTGAAAGTTTCTAACCTCTCTGCAGATTCTTTTGCATATTGTGGAAGGCCGATTGTGCGAAACATCTTATCCACTTTCAGAAGAGGTCGACCTATGATTTCTGCCAGTCTTCCACTACCTGCTCTGCGGAGCATTTCCATTTGAAACAACCTGTCCTGAGCATGCACATATCCAAATGCAAGATACAGGTCATGCTTGTTTTGAGCATATATGTGAGGAACACCGGACTCATCGAAATAGACGTCTACTTTTTCTTTTAATCCTGAAAGTTTCAGTTCACCTTCATATTGAGGAGCAGAACTATTCAACCACAAATAGGCGGAGATGGCAATGACAATGATCAATACCAGTAACCCGATCAGTATTCTTTTCAACCATTTCATATATGCTAAATAAAGCAAGAAATGGTGTGATTGGGAACACACCGATGAAAAGTTGGAAGCTTTAGATTTTTTTGAGTATCAACTCGGAAAAATCGAAATCAGGATTATCGACCACAACTTTCATTTCTTCTGGTTTGCCTTGAGCATTCAAGATGAATGTAACCTTGCCTTTGGGCAGCATCATTTGTGTGGTCCAACTCAACTGAAAGGTGTCAAAATGCCAATGTGAGAGTTTGCCTTTGAACAAAGCGGTGGGTTTGAAATCGATTTCAAGTTGGCCATCAGATGCCATTTGAACGACTACATCTCCATACATCTCACTGCGGTATGTACCGCAATATGCATCAAGTGCAAGGGAAGGAGAAGATGTATTCACGCGCGTTGCTTCATCTTCTGCGGCTGCTTTTTTTGCTGCTTCTTCATCGTCCTTTTTAAATTGAAGGAACATACCCGTCCAGTCTTTGTCGTCTTTTAGGTTGAGGTATTTGTCCAGAATATCAAACGTGAGGCATGATGGTAATGAGTTGATATTATTGGTGAGTATAACAAAACCCAGATTGAGATCAGGCACCAAAACAGTTTTGGATATCATGCCATCATAACCGCCGCCGTGACTGATCACTTTGTGTCCGCCATATTCCATCAATTCCCAGCCAAGACCATAACCATTGAAATGTCGGGAAGGCATATTGTCACGTTGCCATTTCCCAACCGGTTTTGGTGTGATATTTTCCCACATTTCCCAAGTTCGATTTTCACTCCAATAGGTTTTCCCATCAAAGGTTCCTTTTCCCAATTGCAATTGAATCCATTTGCTGATGTCTGTCACACTGGCATTGATGCTTCCAGCCGGACCAATATTGTCCCAGTCCACATAATCAATGGCCACATTTTTACCATCTACTTCATTGTGCGGAATGGCAACATTGCCTTTGATATCAAGTTTTTTAATGCTCGTATTCGCGGTCTTCATGCCGAGTGGCTCAAAAAAATGTGCATGGATAAAATCATCCCAGGTTGTACCACTCACTTTGGCTACAATTTCACCAGCAGCAAGAAACATGATATTCGAATATCCGTAGGCCTCACGAAAACCATAAACGGGCTTCAGGTATTTGGCACGACGAATCACATCTTCGCGACTATGGGTTGTACCATACCAAATAAGATCACCACTGAAAGTAGC
>JAIBBG010000056.1 GCA_019694805.1 Flavobacteriales bacterium
GGTTACCAGACTTCGACTTGCTCTACGGCAATGGAACCAAGCTTTTCGTTGATCAGATCCGCGAGCTTGGACCGTTGATAGGAAAGTTCCTGTTTTAGAACTCCACTGTCCATTTTCAGGACCAATGTTTTATCGCGCATGTAAAACTCTCGTGTCTTGCGGGATATAACATCTCCAACTACTTCTTTGTAACAACGGAAAATTTCCATTTCCTGGTACTTTTTGTCAAATCCCTTATCCTTCAGCAATTCCTGAATGACTGTTTTTAAAGACTGATCGGTGTATTTTCTGGATGACATACGTACTGAAACGGTTGCGAAGTTCGACAACTTATTCTGATAAAATCGATTTGTTCATTATTTGATTTGATGAACCGAACCAGAGCTCACTTCCCAAACCTCATGGGCGAGGTTCCGCTTTGTGAGGATTTCCGGAATTCTAGTGGTGTGGGTATCTGTGATGAATATCTGCCCAACATGATTGCGGGAAAGCCAGTCCAGAATTTGACTCATGCGCTTCTCATCTATTTTATCAAATAAATCATCCAGCATCAGGATGGGATTGATAGACATATGATTTCTCAAAAAGAGATATTGTGCCAATTTCAAAGCAAATAGGAAAGACTTTTGTTGACCTTGTGATCCAAATTTCTTCAGAGGTTGACCATTCAAAGTGAACTCGAGGTCATCGCGGTGTATTCCTGCGGAAGTTCTTTCCAGAAAGCGATCACGATCACTGTTTTTCGCCAGCAAATTTTCCATCG
This sequence comes from Flavobacteriales bacterium, assembly GCA_019694805.1. Taxonomy (GTDB): domain Bacteria; phylum Bacteroidota; class Bacteroidia; order Flavobacteriales_D; family Sanyastnellaceae; genus JAIBBG01. The sequence continues at coordinate 764 of JAIBBG010000056.1, forward strand.
TCTCTTCCTGAAGGTCTGAATGGTATTCAATACCGGCATTTTCTTTTTCTCCACTGATCAAATGATAAACCATGCTGAATTCTGCAGTGAATTCATGGATGAAGGTTTTTCTCTCCTGGAAAATTTCTGCTGCCAAGTGAGCAAGCTGAAAATCCCATGGTTCTAAAACTTCAGCGGCATAATTTCCTTGTTTACCGAATTGTTTGAGGAGGTTGTTGCGTTGATTCAATGCATGATGGTAGGCCACCAAATTTTCCAAATACTTTTTCGAAAGTGATGAAATGGTCGCGTCCAGAAATTTTCTCCTGACTTCGCTTCCTTCCCAAATGAGTTCAATATCATAAGGTGTGATAATCACCACAGGAATGAGACCTATGTGTTCGGAAAGCCTTTCGTATTCTTTGAAATTTCTCTTGAAAACTTTACGCTGATTTTTGCGGATGGTACAGATGATTTGTTCAGGATGTTCATCACGCTCAAATTCTCCGGTGATACTGCACTGTTCAGCAGTGAGCATGATATTTTGGGAATCCACAGGATTGAAAAAACTCTTGCAATTGCTCAAGTAATAAATCGCGTCAAGCAAATTGGTTTTTCCACTTCCATTTTCTCCTGTAAAACATATCACCTGTTTGCTGAAGTCCAATGTGGCTTCAGCGTAATTCTTGAACTGATAGATGGTGAGATGTTTCAGATATAAGTTCTTCATCATTGATCTTCTCCGTGTTGATGCTTAATCGTAATAGCGTGAAGAGTTGCCTCCTCCCCAGTTGAAAGAACGGCGATTCATCTCAACCAATTGTTTATATGCGCGGTTCATTTCAGCCAATTCATCTTCATCCGAATCCAACACAACTGCCTTTTGTTTTTCGATAAATCGCGGATAGAATAATTCCGGTTTGGTGTCATCAAAAGCAACAATGCTTCCAAGCCACTGTTTTGATTTGTTCTTTTTGTACTTCAAATAAATCACATCGAAGTTGATTCCTCGAATGGTCTGATCCATTCTGCTGATCACGACGATGGAATCAACTCCATTGGAGTTACGATCGGGTTGATTGAATTTATTGCGGAGATAAAGGACAGCGAGTTGTTCTCTGTCGCGGTATTTTTCTGGAATATGTGCAGATTGATTGTTTTTCTCCAATACCCGAATCATCTTCAATACTTGTTTTTCTGATGCGAAGATTTTTTTCAGGGTGCTATCTCCAACGGGTTGTTGATGTTCGTAATCAAATTCAGCTAAATCAACAAGCAATTCTGCTTTTTTACTTCGATATGCTTTGGCGAAAAATGCACTGACATCTTTCTCATTCCTGTATGGTTGTAGCAGTTTGCACAGGGTAAGTAAATCTTCTGTAAAAAATGAAAATGCGTCGTCGTCTTTCGCATTGAGCAGTTTCAATTCATTTCGCGCCTCAAGTAAAATCATATTGAGGTCGTTTTTGTATAACGATGGTTTGATGAGATTGCTGTCGATCAATGCGGCAGTAAGTTCATAAACCGGATATTGATAGTCGTCTAATGAGAGCAATTGCAGATATTCAGTGATTGATTTTTGTACGAGTTCAAGGGTGTCCTCGAGGTATGAAAATCCAACCGGATTGTTGCGGCTATTTACTGGCGGTTCATCGAGCAATAATTTTCTGAATGCCTGCTCCGCTTTTGAAGTCTGCATCATGGCAAGAGTACGCAACAAGTCTGCCTGATAAGTGATGCTGTCACTGTTGGCATAAAACAATTTTTCGATGTATGTAATGTTCACATCACTTGTATCTGCCTGCAATCCGGAAGTTAATTTTCGAATGACACGTTCCCTGGCCTCTTTTTTCTGAATGTGAGGTGGGTGATTCAATATCTCTCTGATTTGTGGAGCGCAATCAGCAGCAAAATCCATTTCTGCAATGATGTTGATTGCGTCGGATCGTGTTGTGCTGTCTTCGCTCATGAGTGCTTCGAGAAATGGTTTGTCGCGATTTTCAAAATGAGGATAGGCGAAAACGGTATCAGTCGGAGTAAATGCATCATAGAACCTTGTGATAAAATCTGAAGGGCCTGTGATAGAATCGTAACTGGTGCTGATGGTGTAGAATGACTTGTTGTGTAGGATAAACATATTGCGCTGATGGCGCGGATTGGCTGTATCAGACCAAATGACTTCCACCTTGCAATCATTTCCGTTCCATTGAATTTCTTTTTTCTCCAACTTCATCTCTGAATCATTGATGAGTTCGATGCGTGTCTCCATGAAGTCATCTTTGTTTTCTCCGTCAGAGAATTTATGGAAGCGCTGAAAGTTTACCTTGATCATTTCTGTTTCACCTGGCACGGAGAAAACCGCTTCTTCTGATTTTCCTTCAAAATTACTTTTTTCCTCATCCCGTGAAAAGGACTGCCAATTGGCATATCCAAATGATTCGGTGCTTTGCTTTTCAAATGGTAATTCACTTTTAAAATACAAAGTAGTGTCTTCGTATGGAAAAAATGTATCGTGTTGAGTAGGATGGATGGTGAATGAACTGCAGAAATGATTGAATTGATTATCGTCACTTTTGAAAGTAGCGATGGCGTAATAATCCAAATTGTGAATGATAAATCGCGCTTTCACCGGTATTCCAGAAGCGGTAGTACCATGGACTTCACTTGCCGGCAAACCATGGTGTTTCAGTTTTTTTTCATCCGAAATCTGTACGCCAAAATCTTCGCACCAGGCTTCTGTGAGTCGGCCAGTTTCATAATCTATTTCATCCATGAAATCAGGATCTTCAACTGTATGCCTCATGATGAGGTAAGTGGTATTGCTGTTTTTTTCTCTGCTGATCACATCAAAGTCTGTATCGGCAAATGGTTGTTGTGTGGATGGATAGTGAGTGATTTCTCCTGGAATGAGGCATTGAAGAGAACCATCTTCTGATGTCCAGTTATTGGCGACTCCATTGGCACGGTATGCCAGTTTGAGTGAATTGAAAAAATCGTTACCATATCCGGTTTTGATGCGATCTCCGGTAGCGGTGAGTTTGAAAATCAAAATTTCTTCACGGGCAAACAAAATGATGCGGCGTTGATAATTTCCTCGTCGGGTTTTGTTGAGAATATCAAGACCCTCAATTCCATCAACCACCACTTTTTTCTGCGTCACAATGTCACCGGGAATGGCTTCATACAAAATACTATCGAGCGTTGTCCTGAGACCTTCGGATTCTATGCCTGTGATCCCTGAATAGGTTTTTATCCTATCGATCATGAAACTACCGCCATTGGGAATGTCCAACGTTATCCATGACGCCATACCATCATTTTCTCCTAAGTAATAAAGAGTGGATGGCGTTGCAAATGATAATTTTCCATCGGGTAGATTATGTCTTACATATGCTCGTGGATAAGTCATAGATTCTATGCGACTTCTCCTTCGTGTATTTCTTTCTCCTTTGTGATAGGGTTCTACATGATAACCTTTTTGTCGCAACATTTCAATGATGCCCTGAGGACCAGGAAGGTGTGCGCAGCCCATACCTGCCATGATGGATTGGCCACTTTGTAATACACTATCGATCGTGTGTATAAAAACTTTGTTTCTTTCAATCAGGATATATTTCTGAAACGCTTCTGATGTACTGATGCGATTGAGAGAGTCCAGCAGATCAAGATCTTCACGTCGATATGCAGGTTCGAATTGCTCCTGCAGCTTGCCCATTTCTTCTATATCCTGATCGTCATATTCTTTTTGATTGATTTCAGAGTACTGAGCCTTTTGCGAAAGTTTGATGTAGTAATCGGATTGCTCATATGTTTCGAGGCCGATGGTTTTTTTTCCTAACTTTTTACCGGTTTGGTAGATGTGCATGTCAAGCCATGTGTCTTCTTCAAAGTCAGCTCCCGATCCCGCATTTTCGTAGCGAAACATGAGGTAGTTTAATATCACAGGATCATTACTCAATGCCTGAGCCATCTTCTCACGAATATTGAGATCGGGTTTGAATTTACCGGTCAACTCAGGTACTGAACTATTGTATTCGTATCCGAAACCTTCTTCCTCATACCATACACTTCCTTTTGAAGAATACCAACCTGAATTTTCTTTTTTGAAAATGGCATCGAGCCAGGCTTCCGGTTCAAGTTCTAACGCCACAACATCAACTCCTTCAATGGCATCGTAAAATTCATCACCAAGATGAAATACCAGTTTGCCGCTGACGTGCATGGTGCCATATAAATAAGATGGTTTGCTCAAGCCATGGCCTGATATTTTCCACATCAGACTTTGGTATTTTCCCTGTGCCATGATGGAAGTGGTCAGGATGAGGGCGATAAGTGTGGCAAAAATTCTTCTGCTCAAAATTGTCATAGGCACTTCCCCTGGCAATAGTTGAGGGGATCATACCGCAAAGTTATGGGAACAGTCTCTTGTTCTTGTTCGCCCGACCACTTCCATAAAGATTTTCGAAAAAATATGACCAAGGTTGTATTTGGGCTGTGATGTCTTCAATGCACCGAGAGGTTTTTACCGCTCTGGTTGAGGCTTGATTCTTACGGAGGACATATAAGAGCATTCCGGAGGATGAATATGATTTAGTAAGACATGCTTTTGTGTGATCGATCCCAAATTCAAAGAGATGCGTCAAAAAAGTAGGGCCAGGTTGGCATATTTCTGATGAAGCGAAAATCCAATCGAAGAATTAAGTCGTTGATAAACAGTTATTTCATGAGGTGAAAGGTGAATCAGCGTACCATTTTATACAAGTGGGAAAACAGTCTGTTTGTGAGAAGGCAACGATCTGAGCATAGGATATTGGATTATCGGCTAACTTGCCTATTTTTGCGGCCGCCAAAATTTTTAGTATACATGTCAAAAGATACCCAAAAGAAAGACGAACCCATCGTGGACGTTCAGCAGGTTTACACCAAAACAGAGATGTTTCTGGAAAAAAACCGCAAAGGCATCAGTATGTTGCTTGGTGCACTGGTTCTGATTTTCGGTGGATTTTTCGCTTACCAATACCTTTATAAGAACCCAAAAGAAGCTGAAGCCAGCAATGCTGCTATTCGTGCGGATCTTTGGGCAGAGATGGATTCCCTCGAATGGGCTGTGAAGGGTAAAGATGAGTACGAAGGTTTTGAAGCTATCGCTGAAAAATATGGTTCTACCAAAGTGGGTAAGCGCGCGCATTTTTGGTGCGGTGTGTACTACAGAGACCGTATGGCTGATTACGCAACAGCCCTTGAGCATTTCAAGAAGGCAGATTTTGACGACGAAGCTTTGGGCATTGAAACCACAGGTTGCGTGGGTGATATGTATGTGATGACCAGCAACCTTGAAGAAGGTGCAAAGTGGTTAGAAAAAGCTGCTCAACAGGCAAACCGCAGTGCAAGCCGTGACTTTACAGGTCCAATCTATGGTTTGAAAGCGGCTAAAGTTTACATGGAACTTGGTAAAAACGATAAAGCCATTTCGTTGCTCCAGTACATTGTAGATAATTTCGATAAAAAATCTCAGGAATACGGAGAGTCGGAAAAACTCCTCGCTTACCTCAACGCGATGGAATAATTCAGCATTTGCTGAATTTGCCTTGATATTATGGCAACGACCAATCTATCGCAATACGATAAAACGAACATTCCCGATGCACGTCATATGCGCATCGGGATTGTTGTTTCTGAATGGAACTCAGAAATTACAGATAACCTGCTCAAAGGTTGTATTGAAACACTGAGCGAATGCGGGGCAACACTCGATAATCTGCAGGTGATCAATGTTCCGGGTAGTTTCGAATTACCAACGGGCGCACAATTCCTCTTGGATCACACGAAAGTAGAAGGTGTGATTTGTTTGGGAAGTGTCATTCGTGGAGAAACACCTCATTTCGATTTTGTATGTCAGGCTTGTGCCCAGGGTGTGAATCACGTGGCTTTGAAATATGCTAAACCCGTGATTTTTGGAGTCCTCACCGATAATCATATTGAACAATCGCGCGCCAGAAGTGGCGGCGCATTGGGCAATAAGGGGATTGAAGCTGCCATTACAGCGGTGAAAATGATCGCCCTTCAGAAACAATTGCGGGATAGTTGGTAGACGTTTTTAGTTCTTTCCAATATGCTGCTGCCAACGCCAGGCATCATCCAATGCCTGTTCTAAAGTGAGCTCTGTTTTCCAATTCAGCATCGTTTTCGACTTCGTCACATCAGCCCATACTTTTTCTACATCACCAGCTCTTCTTGGTCCAATGCTATAGGGAAGTTTTTTGCCTGATACTTTTTCAAAAGCCTGCACAACTTCCAGCACTGTATTGCCAATACCCTGTCCCAGATTGAACACTTCGCAAACACTTGCTTGACCAGAGAGCCATTCCAACGATTTGACATGTGCTTTTGCCAAATCAGTTACATGGATGAAATCCCGTATACAGGTGCCATCGACTGTGTCGTAATCATTGCCATGAATGGTGAGTTTTTCACGCAGACCGGCGCCGGTTTGGGTAATATAGGGTACAAGATTACCCGGTACACCAAATGGTAATTCCCCAATTTGACCACTGTGATGCGCTCCGATAGGGTTGAAATACCTGAGCAACACAGCTCGAAAATTTGGTTCTGATTGTACAAAATCCTGAATGATCCTTTCACAAACCTGTTTGGTATATCCATACGGCGATGTCGCTTCTTTTTGTGGCGTTTTTTCGGTAACAGGGAGTTGATCGGGTTGTCCATATACAGTACAACTGCTGCTGAACACCAGATCACGCACCTGATACTTTTTCATGAGTTCGAGCAACAAAATGAGTGATGAAAGATTATTGCGATAGTATTTCAAAGGCTGCTCAACCGATTCGCCCACGGCTTTGAAGGCTGCAAAATGAATAACGGCTTCCGGTTTTTCTTTCTGAAAAATATTTTCCATGATGGCGGCATCGGTGCAATCTTCTCGATACAAAACCGGCAATTGACCTAAGATATGCTTCAGGCCATCGAGTATACGTTCATCGGTATTCGAAAAATTATCTATGATGATTGGGGTAAACCCTGCATGTATCAATTCAGTGACCGTATGTGAGCCAATGAAACCGGCTCCGCCTGTTACAAGTATTTTGCGCATGGTGCGACGAAAATACACGGTTGAGTCGATTCCCGATACCTGAAGATTAAATTTCAATAAATACCGCTGAATCAGCCTTTTGAAATATTTCTTCTGTTTTTTTCTCCAAAAAATGAAACCTCTACGGTTCTGCTGTGGTACAAGACCATAACCTAACTGACAAACATTATGGAAATCCAAACCTCGACCGTTCGGTACGACTTGTCGTATCTGAACCAAGTTTTCCAGGGGAATCGAGAGATGATCAACAACATCATCAATCTCTTCCTCCAACAAGTCCCAGAATACATCCGTGAAATGGAAGAGTGTGTTCGGAAAAACGAACCCCTCAGTCTTCATCCACTGGCGCATAAAGCAAAAAGTTCAGTTTCCATGCTTGGTATCAAAGACATGGAAAATGATATCCTGCAAATCGAACAGGACAGCAAACATCTACGCAACCTTGAAGGTTTGCCTCTGCTGGTTTCCCGAGTTCGTGAAAATTGCCAGATTGTATACGATCAACTCAAAGAAGCTTTGGAAAGACCTTACGTACGCGACTAAGCTGTATTGGTCTCCACACCTCTGATGTTCTGTTGTGCAAAATGCATACAGGGCATGTGCTGAACATGCCTTGAACATTCCGGAATTGAATACTGTCACATCGTGATAAGTATAGCTTCTAATGGAATCATTTGTCCGACAAAACATGTTATGTGTGCCTCTCATCATGCGAATTTTTTCGCCAGGACGACTGCAACCAAGAATGAGAATGAAGATGGTTCAAATCAACCTTGAACCTTGAACAAGAAACACGCGGAGTGATGAAAATTCACTCACCGAATAAATATAGGGTGGAGGGCCGCCCGGGAAGTTGCGAGAGTAATGAAACGGGCGGTTTTTCTTAGAAAGAATGAGAATGAGAAAGAGAATGAATATGGTTCAAACCAACCTTGAACATTGAACCTTGAACATTGAACCTTGAACATTGAACATTGAAACTTGAACACGAAACACGCGGAGTGATGAAAAATTCACTCACCGAATAAATATAGGGTGGAGGGCCGCCCGGGAAGTTACGAGAGTAATGAAACGGGCGGTTTTTCTTAGAAAGAATAAGAATGAGAAAGAGAATGAATATGGTTCAAACCAACCTTGAACATTGAACCTTAAACATTGAACATTGAAACTTGAATACGAAACACGCGGAGTGATGAAAAATTCACTCACCGAATAAATATAGGGTGGAGGGCCGCCCGGGAAGTTGCGAGAGTAATGGATCGGGCGGTTTTTCTTAAAAAGAATGAATAACAGAATAAGAAAGACAATGAATATGGTTCAAACCAACCTTGAACCTTGAACCTTGAACATTGAACCTTGAACCTTGAACTTTGAACCTTGAACATTGAACACGAAACACGCGGAGTGATGAAATATTCACTCACCGAATAAATATAGGGTGGAGGGCCGCCCGGGAAGTTGCGAGAGTAATGAAACGGGCGGTTTTTCTTAGAAAGAATGAATTACAGAATAGGAATGAGAAAGAGAATGAATGTGGTTCAAACCAACCTTGAACCTTGAACATTAAACCTTGAACATTGAAACTTGAACCTTGAACACGAAACACGCGGAGTGATGAAAAATTCACTCACCGAATAAATATAGGGTGGAGGGCCGCCCGGGAAGTTGCGAGAGTAATGGATCGGGCGGTTTTTCTTAGAAAGAATGAATAGCAGAATGAGAAAGAGAATGAATATGGTTCAAACCAACCTTGAACCTTGAACTTTGAACCTTGAACATTGAACATTGAACCTTGAACACGAAACACGCTGAGTGATGAAAAATTCACTCACCAAACAAAAATAGGGTGGAGGGCCGTTCCGGAAATTGCATGGCAATGGATGGGACGGTTTTTCTTTTGATACAACTTCACCAAGTCGTAGCCGCCTCCCCCAATCCAGGATGACGAACTACAACTGGTGAAGTTTTTTGTAACAAATCCAATCTGATTTAGGTGGTTGATAAGGGAGCTAACTCAAGCTCATTGAGCACTTCAATGAGATCCGAGTTGATGTGCAATTCTTGGAAATACATGAGATTGCCGTGAATATCTTTCAAAGAGTATCCTGGTTTATTCTCATAGAATCTAATGGATATAAAAGGCTGATCAAAAAGTTTCATCTTCTTTTCTGATTTGCTCAAAACGAGGGTTAGTAAATGCGCATTGGCCATGAAGCTCTTGTTATATCCTTGTTTCAAGAGGTCCTGAAGGAAGCGAAGAATTTCTTCTTGGTATGCGCTCGGTTTGAGATTTTTAATCGCTTCCTCCCAACTGATGATAAACACTCCTTCTTGTCCTTTGCCTCTTTCATAATATTCTCCGAGCCTGCCAAAATCTTGTTCAGGATAATCCGCTTTTAGCGCGGAAGGCATTGCTTTTTCAAATACCCAACGCATCGCAATTTGTGCATTGATGGCATCGAAAGCATTATTGCATTCGAATATGCGTTTTCCATCCCAATAGAAAATCCATCTCGGATGTTCTTTGTTTGAATGATAATTTACCTTACAAAGTCTATTTTCTTGTTGCATTTCAAGTTCTGGAAATGCCAAAATTTCTTCTATGATTCTATTTGTTTCAATGGTAGTCATGACAGGATAAACTTCATTGATTACCATTTGCAATGAACGTAGTTTGCGTTTTTTGATGTCGATAAAATCGTAGCTATAATATAGTTGTCCAAGTGATTTACCGTGAATAAAATCGTACATCATTTTGATCGCTTGTTCTTGCGAATGGGTTCTACCAATGGCTAAATCATGGTTATTCTCTATGACCACAATGTCGAATTCCAGAGGTAGCTCCTGATGTGAGCCATTTTCTGAACGAGGAATAGTGATTCTGCAGGATCTTTTTTTATTGCTGACCACAAACGAAGTAGCAACGCTGGATTCAATTTGATCCATTTCTACCCTCATTTTCCACAAAGAGCAGAATTGTTTCCAAAAAGAACTGTAATCAACAAAGTCATCACTAAACTTTTTTAGCAATGCTTCTTGAAGCTGATTAATATGATGATCGCTAGAAAGAGGCAATTGTTCGGAAAGCAATCGTTTGTTTCACGCACGGTGATCCAATCGCTTTCTTGTTTTAGACGAATAACCCTTGCTGGACGGTCATGTTATTGATCTTGAATGGTTTCTCTGAGTATTTGCAGGATGGTGTCTTCAATGTGTGCTCCATTACCATGAACTGGATCAACCAATTTGACAAGATTCATGCGCTCAATGAAATTTTCTTCGCTATCATTCTGGGTTTTAAGTTTCAGATTGCTTACCTTTTCTTGAGCGGTTTGATCTCCTTGAAAGTAGTCATTGAGTTGAGAACATTGGTAACATGGTCCGTTTTTGTTGATCAACGCACAGCGGTTGTCGAATTTTTCTTGTAGTTCTTTTCTGCCATTGTGCAGTGTGTGTTTCACACTGCCTTCAGATACATGAAGGATCGATGCAATTTCCATTCGGGTAAAATCAAATACTTCTTTGAGTATAACGGCAATTTGTTTCTCGAGTGATAGGTTTTTGCTCAGACAAGTAAAACAGTAGTTGATGTGTTCTGCAAATTCGAATTTTTTTTCAGGTAAATCTGCAAACGCGTTGAGCATACGATTTTGGACATCAACTGATGCATCAGCGGCTGCGCGACATCTGTCCTGAACATCGTCAGCCCAGCGATTTTGTACCCTTTTATTGTCTCGTGCAAGATTGGTAGCAATGGCAAAAACCCAGGTTTTGAATGTAGACTCGCCACGAAATGAACTTATTTTTTCGTTCACTCGAATGTATGTTTCTTGTAAAATATCTTCCATGTCCTGCTTGTTAGCGGTGAGTCTGTACAAATAGGATTTTAGCAGAGGGTGTAACTCAATGAATTGTTGATCAACATTCATTTCCTTCAATTTCTGAGAATTTGTCATGATGCAAGAAGTTAGAGTCAAGTAAAGGTAAGATTTTCCATTTGAAAATCATAGGCTTGATTCATACATGTGTGTGTTTTATTTAATCTAGATACAAATGGTATCACCCGATCATGGGATTGAAAGTGCAATGAGTAAAATAGAATTTTGGGCCAACATTCAATCAAAATCAATGAAACATTTTCTATTCCTTTTTACGTGCTGTGTATCCATCATGGTCAATGCTACAACGCATACCGTCAGCAACGCCGCTTATTTGCCGGCTCAATTTTCTACCGTTCAAACCGCAATTGATAATGCTGATGCAGGTGACACAATTTTGATTTCTTCAACGATGATTCCCTATGGAATCGCTAACGTAGGTAAGCAACTTTATTTCTTCGGCCCTGGAGGTAAAGCAGGAATAATTCCTGAAGTGAATTTCGTATTGTTAAATGCAGACGCAAGTGGCTGTCACTTCGAAGGATTGGGAGGTTCAATTGGTTCTCAAGCAGGAAATCTGAATACTGATATCAACGATGTTGTAATAAGAAGATGCAGATTACATGCTTTGTGGATTGAATCCGAGTCTGTTCTCGCCACCCGAAATGAAGCATACAATTGGTTGGTGGAAGGTTGTGCTTTTACCAGTGATTTTATTAATATTGGTTCACCATGGGGTTATGGTCAGTTTTTCAACTGGACTGTACGAAATTGTGTTTTCAGCGGAACAGTGGGGTCCTTAGAGAATAGTGTAATCATGAATTGCCTATTCTTGGGCAATGTTGGATACGAAGCGGTATTTGAGGATTTTACGAATGTGGTTATAACAGACTGCATGTTTGTTGGTATGACTTATAACTCTTCTGGGAATGAACTGTACAACAATCTATTTGTTACGGATTTGCCAAATTGTAGTTCTGGTGTAAATGCTTGTTCAGGTAACTTCTCTTCGGCTACTACCGGTTTTGTTTTAGGCGACAACAACCAATTCTATTCAGATGACAACGACTATCATCTTACAGTGGGATCTCCTGCCATCGGTGCAGGATATACTGGTGGCGATGTTGGTCTTTACAACAACACCATTTTCCGTGATGATTTTGAACCTTCTATTCCTGTCGTTCGTTCTTTGGTGATCACCAATGGTCCTGTAGTGCCTGCTCAAGGTAGCTTTGAAATAGTGATTCATTCCGTATCTCACGACTAACCAACAACTATGAAACAATTACTCCTTTGTTTTTTGCTTCTTGGCGCTCGGCTTTTTTGTGAAGCTCAAATAGTAGGCGCGGAGTATTTTTGGGATAATGATCCAGGCGTTGGAAATGGTTATGCACTGGCTATTTCTCCAGGAAGTTTTGATTTCAACACTACCTTGAATATTTCCACCGCGGGTTTATATTATGGTGAGCACAGACTTGGTTTTCGCACCCTTAGCAGTTCGGGTAACTGGTCTCCACTTTCGATTTATGAAGTACACGTGAATGGCGTCGCCTCTGCCGAGTACTTCTGGGATCATGATCCTGGGGTTGGTAATGGCCAACCGCTTAGCCTAAGTTTTGGTAGTGTAGAATCCACCAACAATCTTTCGCTCAATACGAGCGCATTGGATGAAGGCAATCACACGCTTTACGTGAGAACGAAAGGGCAGTTGAATACATGGAGTATTGCGGAATCAGCATTCGTTCATGTTACTGATAAAATTATCGCTGCCGAGTATTTTTGGAACAATGATCCGGGTGTTGGCAACGGAACAGCTATTCCGGTGAATATTCCTTCAGCTGATATCAATCTCACTGCGATGATCAGCACTGTGGATTTAGACTCCACTGTAGATATTCATTACCTTGTTGTTAGAACTATGAATTCCTCTGAAGAATGGTCTGTAGCGTTGGATACTGCGCTGACTCTCGGTCCGGTGAGTGTTCAGGATATTTTATTCGGATCTGCGAGCATTGCTGTTTATCCCAATCCTACATCGGAATTCGCCCGGCTTGTTCTTTGTTTACCTCAACCTACTACAATGGAATTGGATTTGATTTCTGAACAGGGAAAAATTTTGAGGAATCTGGGTAAACAAACATTTTCTGGCAAAAAGGAAATGGTTTTCGATGTGTCAGATTTGGCTTCTGGAATTTATTATATCCGCATTGCACGTGACCAACAGATATATACAGAGCCTCTGGTGATCAGGTAATTTTGAATTAACTCATCTGAACTAACTCTAAAGTAGATAGTAGCCTTATGGCTACTATTGCTTTTTTTACGTTACTGTTTTATCTTCGAGAATTGTGAAGTTCATCATCATCATTGGCAATTTATTATTACTGGTATTGTCACCAGTGCGAATTGCTTGTCAGGCACTGTCATTTGAACATTATGGAATGAAACAAGGACTTGGTGATAATCAAGTAAGATGCATCCATTTCGATGCTCAAGGATTCATGTGGTTAGGTACGACTGAAGGTCTGGATCGTTTCGATGGAGAATCCTTTACGCATCACAGTCGAAGCTCAAATTCGCCGGAGGCATTATGCGGAAACGTAATTAATGATGTGATTCATGATGCCGATGGCAATCTCTGGATTGCTTCTCGAGATGGTGGTATTTGCAAAATGAACACATGGGGTAAAGTACTTGAACATCCCATTCTATGGAGTGGAGATAGCACCCAAGTTAATATGGTGAATAAGCTGTTTTTTACCACTGATAGTCTATTGTACGCTAGCACTGTAAAGGGAATGTTCATCGCAAAACAACCTTATGACCATTTTGAATTGTCCGATACCACGCACGTTGCCACTTTTTTCGACCTATTCGAATTCCAACGAAAAGTTTATTGTTCCACCGTTGGAATTGCAGTAGGTGAAATCACAAAGAATGGTATTGAAACTAGATTTAGCAATGAATATCTCGCCAGCGGATACATTCTTCAGTGTTTTTACCCTCTGGGTAACGGTCAATGGCTTTCTGGTGGGTGGGATCCTGATTTGCATCTCATTGACATGAATAAAAATGTGCTCGAAAACATCCGTGTTGAGGTCACACCGACTGTAGATAAGGACGATGAAATCATTTGTATTACGGAAAATGCACCGGGTAAATTTTGGTTGGGTTGGAAGAGTGGTCAATTGATGGAATATGATGCTTCGACTAAAAATTTTCAATGGCTTAGAATATCACAGGAAGATTCTAAGACATTGAATGGAAGCAGAATTTTCTGCATGCACACAGATCACCTCGGACGCACTTGGATTGGAACTGATGCGGGCTTGCACGTTTACAATCCATTCAGCGCTGTATTCGAAATTGATTGGTTACCGGATAGAAACGCTACGGTGAATGATTTGGCTTCGTTTCAAAATCGACTGGCTATTTCAACCACTAAGGGGCTTTATGTGCAAGACAACGATGATTTTGAATTCGTACCACTATCAGGCTATAATGACTATGCCGCATATGCATTACTCGAAGCAGATAATGTACTATGGGTGGGGACAACAAATAATGTTGCCAGATACACTGGTCATTCAATGAATGATCATTTTATTCATCATGTAGATTATATTGATGGACTCACAAGCACTCGAATCAATGCTTTGTTGGATTTTGAAGTAAATGGTCACCCTTATCTTTTCATCAATCCATATGGTCATGGAACTTTTGTAGGTTCCATAGAAGAGCGACGATGGGCATACGGCGTTGTTTTTTCCGATGGCAATATGGAGAATCTGGTGAGGAAAATTTTCAGAGATTCATATGGTAATATTTGGTTCGCGGGTGCCGCAAGTGGTTTGAATAAACTTGTCCATACTTCATTCGAAAATAAACCCTTTCCGATATGGCCATGGAAGTCACATGCCATTTTAGGATCACATATTCATCTAGATGCAAAACGTTTCAGTGACAAAGAGGTTTCAAATGAAATTTCAGGAATTTGTGAGGCTTCAGGTAACAAGTTGTGGTTGGCCACAATGGGTAGTGGGCTTGTTCATTTTGATCCGAATGCCGGAGGAAAGCAATTCTCCAAAATTAATGACTCCCCCAATTCAGTGAAAGCTTTGATTGCTGATGATAACGGCAGAATATGGCTCATCGCAACTGGGGGACTCCATTCATTTGATACATCTACTGGACTTTGGAAACATTATAGCGAACAGGATGGTATCCCTGCTGCAGGTTTAAGTCAAGCTATGATTAAGCTGAATGGAAACAATCTAATTGCTGGAGGAAATGGCTTTTTGATGAGATGGAATCCAGATAAAATTTTGGCCAATCCGGAAATTCCTAAAACGGTCATTACAGGATTCGATATTCATGGTATCACATTGAATCAATTGTTAGCCGAAAAGACGATTGTACTCAACCCTGATCAGAATTTTATTACTATACATTTTTCATCCCTTTGCTACAACAAAGCAGAAGACAGTAGGTTTGAATATATTCTTGAAGGTCTTGATAACCATTGGCGATCTGCTGGCAACGTGAATTTTGTTGATTTTAATGATTTACCTTTTGGAGAGTTCATTTTCAAGGTCAGGGCAACGAATGCTGATGGAAAATCGGACGATGGCTTTGCCAGTCTTCGTATTCATATTAGAACTCCTTTTTTCAGAAGTTGGTTTTTTATCCATTCGTGTATAGTCTGTTTCGCTTTCGTCATTTACGCTGTCTTTGCTTACCGAAGAAGACAAAGACTTCGGTTGGATCATTTAAGAAATAAAATCGCAAGAGATCTACATGACGATGTAGGAAGCGCGTTGGGAAGTATTTCATTATATAGTGAAGCTGCAAGAAGAACGCTTTCTGGCGGAAATCAGCAAGCAACTGAGTTTGTTCTGGATAAAATGGGATCAACATCGCGTGAGATGATTGAGAAAATGCACGATATCGTTTGGGCGGTTAATCCCGAAAATGATAGCATGGAACAAGTGATTGAACGAATGCAAAATCATATCAATGAACTGAAAACTGATACGAATCCTTCAATGGAGTTTAAGTATCAGTTGGATATAGTGAGCTTGAAATTGGATATGAATGCAAGAAAGAATATCTTTTTGATCTTCAAAGAAGCCATTTACAATAGCCTGAAACATGCACAGTCGCACAAGATCAGCATTGATCTCATTAGGACAAATTTGGATTTGGTTATGGTTATACAGGATGACGGAATTGGTTTTGATATTGAACAAATCAAGTATGGAGGAAATGGGTTGAAAAATATGAATGCTCGCGCTGAGGAAATTGGAGCTAGCCTGATAATTATTTCCAACCAACAGGGTACAAGACTGGTCTTAACATCACCATTAGTGGGGATGGATATGAAAATGAATCTGAAATAAATTTGACACGTGGCAATTAAAACTCTTCTCTTCGATGACAATCAGCATATTCGTGATGCGGTCGCAATGCTTATTGCAACTGATCTAAGATTTGAGTTTTGCGGTGCATATGATAAGGCCGACTATGCTGCCGAACTCGTCTCAATTCATCATCCCGATGTGGTGATTATGGATATAGACATGCCGGTTGTGAATGGCATTGATGCAGTGAGGGTGTTGCATAAGACATATCCGGAATTGCCTATCATCATGCTTACTGTATTCGACGATGTGGACCGGATTTTTGGTTCACTTCAGAATGGAGCATTGGGCTACATGCTGAAAAGTACACCTCCTAACAAACTGCTGGATGCGATCATAGACGTTTATCAAGGCGGAGCTCCTATGTCGCCAGCGATAGCTAGAAAGGTCATGACTCATTTCCAAAAGGATACTTCACCTTCTGTGGATTATGCGCTTACCTCGCGCGAAATGGAGGTGCTTTCGTTATTGGTTGATGGTCTTCCATATAAACTCATTGGTGACAGGCTGGGTATTGGTATTGAAACTGTACGCACTCATATCAAAAAAATTTATGGAAAACTTCACGTACAAACAATGACCGAGGCAGTTTCTAAAGCGCTTCGCGAAAACATCGTTATCAAACCGAATAATTAAGCAACAAAAAAGGCGATCAACTTGATCGCCTTTTATCATCCATGCACATTTTGATTATGCAGTGGCAAGTGCTTTCGCCTGAATGGCTTCTTTCACTTTGCCTTCGATTTCTTCCATGAGATCAGGATTGTCTTCAAGCAGTTGTTTCACTGCATCACGACCCTGACCAAGTTTGGTTTCGTTATAGCTGAACCATGATCCGCTTTTCTTCACCACATTCATGTCAACACCCATATCAATGAGTTCTCCAACTCGGCTGATACCTTGACCATAGATGATGTCGAATTCAGCCTGACGGAAAGGCGGCGCAACTTTGTTTTTCACCACTTTCACTTTGGTGCGGTTACCAATCGGGTTTTCACCATCCTTGATTTGTTGTGATCTGCGAATATCGATACGCACAGAGGCATAAAATTTCAATGCATTACCACCAGTAGTTGTTTCAGGGTTACCGAACATCACACCGATCTTTTCACGGAGCTGGTTGATGAAAATGCAGCAACAACCTGTTTTGCTAATGGTAGCGGTGAGTTTGCGCAATGCTTTGGACATCAAACGTGCCTGAACACCTACATTGCTATCACCCATTTCACCTTCAATTTCAGAGCGTGGAGTCAATGCCGCTACTGAGTCGATGACAATAAGATCAATAGCGCCAGAGCGAATCAGGTTATCGGCAATCTCCAAGCCCTGTTCACCATGGTCTGGTTGCGATATCAGGAGATTCTCAGTGTCAACACCGAGTGATTCTGCATAGAATTTATCAAATGCGTGTTCGGCATCGATGATGGCACAAATGCCTCCTGCTTTTTGGGCTTCAGCAATGGCGTGAATCGCCAACGTTGTTTTACCTGATGATTCAGGGCCGTATATTTCTACGATCCTGCCTTTTGGATATCCACCGATACCAAGGGCCATATCAAGACCAATTGATCCACTCGGAATGGCTTCGATTTGTTCCGTCGCCTCATCACCGAGTTTCATAACGGCTCCTTTGCCGTATGTCTTTTCCAGCTTATCCATTGTAAGCTGGAGTGCTTTCAGTTTTTCCTTATTTACTTCTGCCATGTCGAGAGATTTTTAAGTGTTTTTTCTTGATTGATGCCGCAAGGTATGTTTCGCTGATTGTAATCTATTTACGATGTCGAAAAAATATTATGCCTATTTGGAATATCTGCGCTTCTTCCCGCTCATGGGCTGATATTCGGATTGTCCGACTGTCGCTCATTCTTTTGGACTGTTGATAAAATCGGGGTCTGATGGCATAGGTCTATGCCTCTATGGAATAAGAAATCGATCGTTTCCGGAGAAAAATGACGCGGAAAATGGTCAGTAGGATGAATGATCACGTTGCTGACCAACCAACCCCATGATGCTGTTTTGATGAGTTATTTTTTCTTCTTATATAGGTCTTTGATCACGAGATAGGCGGCCAAATAAAGAATAGTAAAGCTGGCAGCATAAGTAAACGATCTTTCTTTACCACCATACTCCATATTACCAACTCCATTCTGAAGGAAATCAGTGTACATCCTGTGTGAAATGTACCAACTGAGCGCAAACAAAACCGGCGCAATACTGAGGTAGATGAGGCTCGCTTTTTTCGTCATGATCTTTTCTGATAGTAACAACCAATATGTGCTAGTTGTTTATTTCACGTAATTTCTGCTTCCAAAAATAGCACTGCCGATACGAACCATGGTGGATCCTTCTTCAACAGCAAGTTGCCAATCACCACTCATACCCATGGAAATATCTCTGAATGCAGCTTGTGAACCGAAAACTTCACGCTTTAAGATGTCAAAAGTATTTTTTAATGTTCTGAATTCTTGAATTACCTGGTTTTGGTCTTCTGAGAAACTAGCCATTCCCATAAGTCCACAGATTTGAATATTGGGATATTGGGAGAAATCAGTGCTTCTGCAAAATGTGAGCACTTCATCTGTATCAAAACCGAACTTGCTTTCCTCACTTGCAATGTGCACTTGAAGCAAACAACGAATGATCCTGTTGTGTTTAGATGCTTGTTTGTTGATTTCTGCCAGGAGTTTTCCACTTTCTACTCCATGTATCCAGGATACGAATGGAGCGATATATTTCACTTTGTTGGATTGAAGGTGTCCAATAAAATGCCATTCAATATCTGATGGCAATTGAGGTTGTTTCTCACACAATTCCTGTACGTAGTTTTCGCCAAATGCACGCTGGCCGGCGGAAT
>JAIBBG010000057.1 GCA_019694805.1 Flavobacteriales bacterium
TGGATGAAACGGGATACATAATCAATGTACCGGGTAGTTCAAAAACCAATGTGGAAGGTGTTTTTGTAGCAGGTGATGCGGCAGATAAAACCTACCGTCAGGCAATCACTGCTGCAGGCACTGGTTGTATGGCGGCTCTGGATGCCGAGCGCTACCTCGCTTCAAAAGGTGTTCACTGATTTATTCATGATTCACTTTATGGAATGATATTTAGTACCCATTGTGGTACTACATTGCCTCATGCTCAAAAACTTCTTTTTGTCATCGATGATCTTGATGGTCTTGCAGTCTTGCGGACAACCGGAACCATCGTCTGCAGCGAAAAATACAAGTGTTGCACCTGATCCGTCGGCTAAACTTGAGGTTGCACAGATTGACTCTTCAGAGTTATGGTCAGTGACAGAACTTACTGGTCGCTTTGATCCCGCAAAACATGATGATTTCGCGTTGATCAAAGCTCAGCATACTTCCAAACCGAATATCTATATGCGGAAGCAAGCCTACGATGCTTTTGCACGCATGTTTGATGCTGCAAAGAAGGAAGGCATCACATTGGTGATCATTTCTGCGACCCGAAATTTCGACTACCAAAAAGGTATTTGGGAAAAAAAGTGGCAACGTGAAAAATACAAAGGCTGGAAGGATGTGGATAAGGTGAAAGATATTCTCACTTATAGCTCCATGCCGGGAACGTCACGCCATCATTGGGGAACAGATGTTGACTTCAATTCTGTGGATCCGGGGTATTTCGCTTCTGGTGATGGCAAAAAACTATATGATTGGTTGGTAAAACACGCAGTCGAATACGGTTTTTCTCAGACTTATACCAACAAAAATGCAGGAAGAACGGGGTATGAAGAGGAAAAATGGCATTGGAGTTATATGCCGCTGGCAGGCCCGATGCTTACGGCGTACAACAGAACTGTGAAATACGAAGATTTGAATGGTTTCCACGGCTGTGAGCAAGCGGCTGTACTTGAGGTATTTGATGTTTATGTCAATGGAATTGACCATGCATTGAAATAATTTTTCACTTTATCGTTGTCGTAATTCCCAGTCCAAATCACCGCAGTATTCAATTCCATTGTAGCATTTTGCCTTCTTCGTTCGTCTCACTCCCAATGTCTTATTTTCGCAACCCGAAAAATCTGTGAAGCAATTTCAACTGAAATATTTTATTCTGGCACTCATGGCAGTGCTTTCCATGTATTCATGCAGCGAATACAATAAGGTATTGAAGAGTACTGATATCGACTACAAATACACCAAATCGGTAGAGTATTATCAGAATAAGGAATACTACAAGGCATTGCCTATTCTGGAAGAATTGATTGGTCTGACTCGTGGATCTCAGCGCGCCGAAGATGTCTATTACTACTATGCCATGAGCCAGTACGGCGTGAAAGATTATTACATGGCCAACTATTACCTCAAGTCTTTTACGAAAACTTTCAGTCTGAGCCCGCGCGCTGAGGAATGCCTTTTTCTCGCAGCTCAATGCAGCTATGAACTGAGCCCTGCCTACTCTCTGGATCAGGCAGATACCAAAAATGCCATCAACGAATACCAGCTCTTTCTGGATAAATATCCGGCCAGCAACCTGAAGGATTCAGCGAACAATCAAATCGCCCGTCTCAACGCGAAATTGGAAACGAAGGCCTTCGAAAATGCTTCCATTTACGAAAAGACCATGCGCTTCAAAGCGGCTTCTTCAGCATTGAAGGAGTTTTTGAAAGATTATCCCGAATCTAAGTACAAGGAAGAGGCTATGTATTTGATTGTCAGGAGTAACTATTTTTTCGCCGAAGGCAGCATCGAAGAGAAGAAATTGGACCGAATGCGCGCCACAAGCGAAAGTTATCGTACATTTGCCGCCGCTTTTCCTCAAAGCAAATGGCTCAACGAGGCAGAAGACTACTTTAAGAAAAGCGAAAAACAGATCGAAATTCTATCCAAGAAATAGACAGTACTTTCATGAGCAATTTTAAAAACACCAACGCTGCAAAAACCACCGTAACCCGCAACACCAGCGAACTTTACGATAGGGTAAATGGTAATCTTTTTGAAACAATTGTTCTTCTGACCAAACGTTCCAATCAGATCAGCCGTGAAATGAAAGAGGAACTCAACCAGAAATTGGAAGAGTTCGGAAGTCACAGCGACAACCTCGAGGAAGTGTTCGAAAACCGCGAACAAATCGAGATCAGCCGTCACTATGAAAGACTTCCTAAACCGCACAGCATTGCTGTTCAGGAATTGATTGACGGCGCAGTTCACTTCCGCTATCCGGAAGAACCAGCCAATTGATTCTCTTCGAAATCAGGAAATATAGATGGCTTCGGCCATCTTTTCTTTTTTATAGCCTTCCCTACCTTTGTGCATCGCAGCTTGCGGACTTATGTTGAAAGGAAAAAAAATATTGTTGGGCATCACCGGCAGCATCGCTGCCTACAAGTCTGCTTTCCTCGCCAGACTGCTTGTTCAGTCGGGCGCGGAAGTGAAAGTGGTGATGTCGCCCGCAGCGTTGGAATTCGTCACGCCGCTCACTTTTGCAACCCTTTCTAAAAACCCGGTTCATTCTGATTTCACCGAAAACAAGGATACAGGTGAATGGAACCACCATGTCGGACTCGCCCTTTGGGCCGACCTCATGCTGATGGCCCCACTTTCAGCGGACACGCTGAGCAAAATGGCACATGCACAATGCGACAATTTTCTGATGGCTGTTTATATGAGTGCCAGGTGCCCAGTGATGGTCGCTCCAGCCATGGATCATGATATGTTTCTTCATCCCGGAACACAGGAAAATCTCAGCAAAATCAAGTCGTTTGGTCATATTGTCCTGGCACCAAACGAAGGGGAATTGGCCAGTGGATTGAGTGGTAAAGGAAGAATGGAAGAACCAGAAGAAATTCTACAGGCTGTCGTTCGTTTTTTTAACCCTGATCTGCCGCTTTCCGGCAAAAGGGCTCTTGTGACTGCAGGACCGACATACGAAAAAATCGATCCCGTTCGGTTTGTGGGTAATTTTTCCTCGGGAAAAATGGGCGTTGCTATTGCTGAAACACTGGCTAGTCAAGGAGCCGATGTTGTTTTGGTCGCCGGCCCCGTGAAAGATCTTCCTTCTCAACCCAATATCCGTGTAGTGAAAGTGACCTCTGCCCATGAGATGCATCAGGCGTGCCTTGCTGAATTTGATCAATGTGATATTACCGTGATGGCCGCTGCTGTCGCCGACTATAAGCCGGCAACGGTGGCTCTGGAAAAGGTGAAAAAGAAAGAAGATGAATGGGCTTTAACCATGGTAAAAACTGTGGATATCGCTTCTGATCTGGGTTCGAAAAAACGCATGGGGCAGGTGATGGTTGGTTTCGCCCTCGAAACAGAGAATGAACATAGCAACGCGGCATTGAAACTGTCCAAAAAAAACCTGGATATGATCGTGTTGAATTCGCTGAAAGATGAAGGCGCAGGTTTCGGAACCGATACGAATAAAATCACCTTAATTTGGCCGGGCAATAAATTGAAAGAATTCGGGTTGAAGCCGAAGTCTAAAGTGGCTGAGGACATCGTGCAGGAGATTTGCCAGTTGATTTTAAAATGAAAAAATTACTTATTGTCATTTGTTTGTTGTGTGGTGCTTACCTGGCAAATGCCCAGGAACTCAACGCATCCGTGAATATCCTGCTCCCACAACAGGTGATGTCTCCACCTGAGTTGTTCCAAACCATGGATGCGACCATCACGGAATTTCTCAATAGCCGTAAATGGTCTAAAGACCAATGGTCTCAGGATGAAAAAATAGAATGTACTTTTCAAATCACCATCGAACAACAAGTCGATGTGAGATCATTCAAGGGCAGCCTTCAAGTGACGAGCAGTCGTCCGGTATATTACTCAGATTATAAAACTTCGGTACTCAATATCAATGACCGCGATATCGAATTTGTGTTTCAAGAAAACACAATGATCCAATGGAGCAATGATCAACATCGCGATAACCTGAGCAGTATCCTGGCATTTTATGCCAATCTGATCATCGCCATGGATTACGATACTTTTTCTATGGAAGGTGGCACTGATTATTATCTCCTTTGCCAAACGATCGTCAACAACGCCCAAAATGCTCCGGAACCTGGATGGAAGAGCAATGAAAAGGGAAGACAAAATCGTTATTGGCTGATTGAAAACATCCTCACGCAAACATTCAAGCCGATCAGAGAATGTCTTTACAACTACCACAGAAAGGGTCTTGATAAATTTTATCTGAACCCTACTGAGGCGAGAGCGGCCATTTCCAGTGCCATCAATGAGCTGAAAAACGTTCATAAGATCAAGCCTTCATCCTATAACATGCAGATATTCTTTTATGCCAAAGGGGATGAAATCGTCAATATCTTCAAACCTGTACCGGTAGAAGAAAAAACGCCTGTTGCAGAAACTTGCAAGCTCATCGATCCCGGTAATATCGGGAAGTATGACAAAATCCTGCAGTAGGTTTTGTGGAATGAAATATTCCGCATGTGCATAATTATTCTGATTGAGTCTGCACCCAATGTCTGAAATTTGTCGGTATAGCAAGTGTGGTTATGCTGAAGTCTCTTTTTATCTCCAACTATGCGCTGATTGATGAAGTGCATCTGAATTTCCACAAGGGAATGACGGCCATTACCGGTGAAACGGGTAGTGGTAAATCAATTCTCCTTGGCGCTTTTGGACTGTTGCTTGGCGAACGTGCGGATTCAAAATCTATCCGCAATGAAAACCAAAAATGTATCGTCGAAGCTGTCTTTGATCTAAAAGGTTATGGACTGAAGAGTTTTTTCAAAGCAGAGGATCTCGACTACGAAGAACAAACTACGGTACGAAGAGAAATTGCACCTGGAGGGAAAAGCAGAGCCTTCATCAATGATACGCCTGTACAATTGGCAACATTGCGCTCGTTGGGAGAAACCTTGGTCGATATCCATAGTCAACATGAAAATTCGCTTCTTGGTCAACGTGAATTTCAATTTGGAATCGTTGATGCTTTTGCGAAAAATAGCGACATGATCCGCGACTACAACGTCGCTTTTGATCAATATAAAAAGTGGAAGACGGAGCTCGAACATGCTTTGGAAAATGAAGCTTCACTCCGACGTGAAATCGACTTTGTCCAATTTCAATTGGGTGAACTTGAAAAGGCGAATTTGGATCGCATAGATCAACCATCACTTGAACAGGAGCTCGATACACTCAATCATGCAGAACAAATCAAATCGACATTGGATGGCATCCATAAAATCATGGACACCGATGGACAAGGCATTCTGCAAGCACTCAAGCAAGTGAAATCTTCACTTTCAAAAATTGAATCGTTTAACCTCTCACTCGCTGAATTTGTAAAAAGAACTGAAAGTTGTCAGATCGAATTACAGGATCTGAGCCGCGAGATGGAAGCGTTTGGTGATGGTGTCAGTACAGATGACAAACGCGCGGAAATCATTGGTGAACAACTTTCACAATTGTATCACCTGCAGAAAAAGCATGGACTGAATAGTGTGGATGAACTGATTGCTTTGCGTGAAGAATTTGCAAACAAGTCGAAAGGTTTCGGCAATTTTGATGACCGCATTGATGAGTTGAAAAAGTCTTTGGAGGCGTCGCGATCTCAATTGTCAACGTTGGCCATGAACATCACCACAAGCCGTCAAAAGGCTGCAATTTCTGCTGGTCAGGAAGTGAAGAAATATTTTGCGGAATTGAGTTTGGAAAATGCTGAACTCGTTATTGATATAACACCTTCCAAAGATTTTCACATGTTCGGAATGGATGAAATCAATTTTCTTTTCCGGGCCAATAAGGGTGGAAACTTACAACCAGTGAAGGCTGTGGCCAGTGGTGGTGAAATCTCACGCGTGATGCTCGCGATCAAAGCTTCCATTTCCAAACACAAACAATTGCCGGTTTTAATTCTCGACGAAATTGATCAAGGTGTAAGTGGTGAAGTAGGTAAAAGAATCGGATCCATCCTCAAATCCATGAGCAGTGAAATGCAATTGCTCACCATTACACATTTGCCGCAAATCGCAGGGAAGGCTGAGCATCATCTCAAGGTCTTTAAAACTTCCGATAAAAAATCTACTGCCACCTACGTAAAAGAAATAACCGGTGAAGATCGTATCAATGAACTCGCCGAAATGCTCAGTGGAAAAGACATCTCCCGCGCCGCGATTGAGAACGCGAAGGAGCTGATGGGGAGTTAAGAGTTATGAATTATGAATTATGAATTATGAATTATGAATTGTGAATGGTGAATTGGATGTTATTCAAATGATGATGGACCCAACTCATAATTCATAATTCATAACTCATCATTCTCCTTAGAATTCTGCGTTCTGCGGTGTCCTTGGGAAAGGAATCACATCACGGATATTGGTCATTCCGGTAACAAACATGATGAGACGTTCGAAGCCCATTCCGAATCCAGCGTGAGGACATGTGCCGAATTTTCTGGTCTCGAGATACCACCAGATATGATCTTCTGGGATGTTGAACTGTTTGCACTTTTCTAACAGAACATCATAACGCTCTTCACGTTGTGATCCACCAATGATCTCACCAATGCCGGGAACAAGAATATCCATCGCAGCAACTGTTTTTCTGCCAGATGCATCGGTTTCATTCATACGCATATAAAATGCTTTGATGGCTGCAGGATATCCGGTGATGATCACTGGTTTTTGGAAGTGTTTCTCCACGAGATATCTCTCGTGTTCACTTTGCATATCGATTCCCCACTCAACCGGATACTTGAATTTTTTCTTCTTGTAATGGTTGGATTGAAGAAGAATATCTATCGCTTCAGTGTAGGTGATGCGAACAAAGTCATTGTTCACCACCATATTCAATCGTTCCAGCAATGGCATCGACTGACGCTCATCCACTGGTTTCTGTTTGTCTTCGTTGATTTCTCTTTCCTGCAAAAACTCGAGATCGTCTTTGCAGTTGTCCATGGCATATTTCAAACAAAACTTGAGACATGCTTCTCCCAAATCCATGTTATCATAAATGTCATTGAAGGCTACTTCAGGTTCGATCATCCAAAACTCCGCGAGATGTCGACTTGTATTGGAATTCTCAGCGCGGAAAGTTGGACCAAACGTGTACACTTTTCCCAATGCAAGCGCTGCAAGTTCTGCTTCAAGCTGTCCGCTCACCGTAAGGTTGGTGGTTTTGCCGAAGAAGTCTTGACTATAATCAACCTTGCCGGTTTTAGCAATTTCATCCAAATCCAGATTGGTCACGCGAAACATTTCACCCGCACCTTCTGCATCACTTCCTGTGATGATAGGTGAGTGCAGATAAAAGAATCCGCGATCATTGAAAAATTTATGGATCGCAAATGCAAGATGATGGCGCACGCGAAAGACAGCCCCGAACGTATTCGTTCTGAATCGAAGGTGAGCTTTTTCTCTCAAAAATTCAAGTGAGTGACGCTTCATTTGAATCGGAAATTCATTCGGATCGCAATCACCGAGTATCTCAAGTTGAGAGCAGATCAATTCAATGTCTTGTCCTTTACCCAGACTCTTTTCTAATCTTCCTGTCGCTGCTATGCACGTTCCGGTCTGAATTCTTTTCAGCGTTGACTCATTGTGATTTTCTTTATTGATGACAACCTGTAATGTGCGAATGGTGCTGCCATCACTCACAGAAATGAACTGATCATTGCGAAATGTGCGCACCCAACCTTTCACCGTTACTTCGGTGCCAACTGGTTGTTCTGCGAATAACTTGACAATTTCTGACCTCATCTTTTGATTGGATTTTGAGGCCGCGAATTTAGCGTTTATGTGATTTAGGCGTTTCTCTGGGAAAACTTTCGTGAAATGTCAGATGTGAATCACGATAATTCTAAACAACAACACTTGCTGTGCTGGGCACATTCGCAGCATCACTTTCCACGATGCCATCGCGAAGACGAACGATACGTCTGGCCATGCGAGCAATGTCTTCTTCGTGCGTTACAATGATGATGGTATTTCCCGCAGCATGGATCTCATCAAAGAGATTCATGATTTCATGACTTGTTTTGGTATCCAAATTCCCTGTAGGCTCGTCGGCCAGAATAATCGAAGGCTTATTGACCAGCGCCCGCGCAACGGCAACGCGTTGTCTTTGCCCACCGGATAGCTCATTGGGCTTGTGTTTCATCCTTTCTCCAAGTCCAACTTGTTCTAAAGCGAGTTTAGCTCTTCGAAGGCGTTCTTCTTTGGGAATGCCGGCATAGACAAGCGGTAGCGCTACATTATCCAAAGCACTGTAGCGAGGTAAGAGATTAAACGTTTGGAAAACAAAGCCGATTTCTTTGTTCCTGATTTCTGCCAATTCGGAATCTTGGAGCTGCGCAACATCAGGTCCATTCAGGAAATATCTGCCACTGGTAGGCGTATCAAGGCATCCAATGATATTCATGATGGTACTTTTTCCGGAACCCGAAGGCCCCATCAAAGCGACATATTCATTTTTAGAAATCGATAAATTGATGCCATTCAATGCTTTAATGGTTTCACCTCCAATCTTGTAGAATTTCGTGAGGTTTTCTATCCGGATGATTTCCTGCATAGGCCAAAGATAAATGCCTGCAACCAAAACCTGTCACCGCTGGTCATAATAGCCGAAACCTGACTATTTTAGCATCGGTGCTTTTTAATCTACAGAAATGAAACCTAATTCCTTCCGGCTGGGAACTGTATTCTTGTGTGTTTTCCTTTTCCTGTGCGGCTTTCAGCAAATTCATGCGCAACTCACCGTCAACAATACCGTGAATGCTCCTGATGGCGTTCAAAATGTCTTGCTCGGCCCAGGTGTTACCGCCAGTAATATTACCTTCCAGGGAACCACTGATCAAATTGGCTCTTTTACCTGTAATGGTTGTGGGTTGGGAATCGGTTATGGCCTGGTGATGGGTTCAGGAAATGTCTCAGGTTCTGTCGGGCCAAACAACGATACAGGTTACGAAGGTGGACCTCCGGATCCTTCCATTTTAGATGGCGTATCTGATCCTGATCTCTTCGAATTAAGTGGTATGGCTTTGAACAATACCGCGGTTCTTGAATTTGATTTTGTTCCAACTGGTGATAGCCTTAGTTTTAATTATGTCTTTGGATCTGAAGAATACCTGGAATGGGTCGGTAGTATCAATGATGCTTTTGGATTTTTCTTGAGCGGTCCTGGAATTACTGGTCCATACTCCAATAACGCTGTAAGTATCGCATTGATCCCAAATACTACCATTCCAATTACCATCAACAATGTAAACGATTTTGACAACAGTGAATATTTCGTAGACAATGAAGGTGGTGTCGCAAATGTGCAGGCTGATGGTTTTACCGTGGTGCTGACAGCCTTTGCTGAGGTGCAATGCGGTCAAACTTATCACATCAAATTAGCCATTGGTGATGCAAGCGATGCATCGTTTGACTCTTGGGTGTTTTTGGAAGCGGGGAGCTTCATGAGTAATCAACTTGCTGCAGCTTACAATGCACCGAATATTGCCCCTGCTAATGGTGGAATGTATGAGGGTTGTGACCCGGCTTCTTTGGTTTTTACAAGAACGGGTAATCTCGATAATCCGCAAACTTTCGACTTGAGTATTACGGGTGTTGCACAGAACGGCATCGATTTCGAAACGCTTCCAACCCAAGTCATTTTTGACGCTGGTATCGATGAAGTGACTATTCCTATCGTAGCGATTCAGGACGGTATTTTGGAAGGGATGGAAACGTTCACAGTTGAACTTTTAGGGATCACTGGTTGTGGCAATTCGTCTTCTACAACTGTCGATATTGCTATTTCTGATTTGCCTAACTTGCAAGTGGTGATGGATGATGTCTACATCAATTGCGGACAACAGGCAACACTTACACCTCAAGTTACAGGTGGATTGGGAATTATCATTTTTCCTGGGAAACAGGCTCTACAGCATCATCTCTCGTCGTGTCTCCATCGACCGCAACGGGTTATGAATTCACCGTGACGGACACCTGTGGAGTTGCTCCTGTTACAACCACAGCACAAGTTTTATTCATCCAGAATCCTGCACTGGTTGTCAATATTGGAGCGGATATCACGGCAACCTGCATTGATCAAATAGATATTTCTTCTAACGTTGTTGGTGGTTTCGGGCCATATGAATACTCATGGTCATCCAATGGAGGTTCTCCTTTCGCAACAACTCCAGATGTGAGCTTTACGGATAATGAAGATTTGGTTGTCACGGTCACTGTAACTGACGCTTGTGATATTACAGCTTCTGATAACTTGAACGTGACTTATCCTCCTGTTCCGGTGAATGTCAATCTTGGTACCGATATCACTGCAACATGTCTGGACAATAATCAAATCATTCCTGTCGTAGGCGGTGGAGTTGGTACATATTCTTACAGTTGGACCAACGGTTCATCGAATGTTGGCTCAGCCAGTTCACTGAGTATTACGGTGAGCGAGAATTCAAATATTTCACTTACTGTTGAAGACCAATGTGGGAATACGGGCTCTGATGCCTTGACCATCAATATTCCTGCGGTGCCGGTTTTACTTGATTTGGGTCCGGACCAAACTGTAACTTGTAGTGATCAGACATTGATTGATCCTGCTATCACCGGTGGTGTTGGCAATTACAGCTATGAGTGGTCTCTCCAATCGGGCGTGATTGGTGTAGGTGCCACCCTGATGTTTCAGACGGATCAAACCGAAACAGTCATCTTGAGTGTAGAAGATCAGTGCGGTAATGTGGCCGACGATGATGTGGTTTTCACCATTCCACAATTGGCTTTGAATGTTGATGCAGGTTCCGATCAAACCATTCTTTGCACAGATCCGGTAAATCTGGAAGGTCTCGTGAGTGGCGGAGTTGGGGGCTATACTTATGCATGGCAAGTGAATGGAATGATCATCGGCAATGGCTCAACTTTCTCCGGACAGTTCATCAATGACACACAAGTGGAGCTGGTGGTCACTGATGAATGTGGCAACGAAAACACGGATCAAGTCAATATTTCCATTCCTCCGGTTCCGGTAAATGCATATGCTGGAGAAGATCTTACCGTAACCTGCCTCGATTTGACTAATCTGCTTGGAACTGCAACGGGCGGTGTGGGCTCATTCAATTACGCATGGTCCGACGCAGATGGATTGATTACACCAACAGCCATTGCGAACGTAACCACAACTTCCAATCACACTTACATTTTGAGTGTGGTGGATGAATGTGGCAACGTGGATACAGATGAAGTGAACGTTTTTGTTCCACCGGTACCCATTGAAATGACCATGACTCCTGATGCATCTATTTGTCTCAACGATGCGGTAGCTATCGGGGGATTAGGCACTGGCGGTGTTGGCACCATCAGCTATTATTGGGAACATGACCATTCAACCCTTGAAACGACCACAGTAAGTCCGGAATCTTCGACCACTTATGTTTTAGTGGCAGAAGACCAGTGCGGCAATACGGCTACTGGTGAAACAGTAGTTGTGGTGAGTCAGATCACTCCCAATTTTATGGCTGAATACATCGATGATTTTACTGTTGCTTTCACAAATGCCAGTGAAAATGATGTTTGGGTAGAATGGACATTCCCGGATGGTACAACATCCAATGAGGATAATCCGGTTCATACTTTTAATACGGTTGACACCTGGGAAGTAACGCTGACTGCATGGGCTGCTGCCGGTTGCAGAAGATCTATCACCCAGGAATACTTCCCGACAGGTAATGTTTTTGTCCCGAACACATTCACGCCTGATCATGATGGTATCAACGATGTTTTCTTCTGTTATGGTCACGATCTGGCCTCTTTTGAAATTACCATTTTCAATAAGTGGGGTGAGGTTGTTTATCACAGCACCGATATCACCATGCCATGGGATGGATCCACTAAAGGTGGCGATTATTATGTGCCGGATGGAGTGTATCCATACATCATGAAAGCTATGGATAAGAAAGATCATGTGATCGAAAGAAAAGGTTCGGTACAAATCATTAGGTAGGATTAAGTGCCTCATTGTCAGGTACTGAGTGCATCACTTACGGTGGATTTTTCTGTTTTTGGCCTTGAAACCATACCTTGTGCTGTATAGTTTTCATTGGCTTTTGCCTTTAGGCAACTATTTTAGCAGTTTTGACGCCATAGACATAACAGCATAATTTATCCTATGAAAAGCCTCATCGTTTCATTGTTCGTTTTTGCATCGGTTTCTTGTTATTCTCAAATTACAGCCAGTGTTATCACACCGGATGAAGCCGTAGCTATTTTGTGTGGACCCAATGTTGTCTACAGTAATGTAACATTTACTGGAGGCGTGGAACAGCTTGGTTCATATCAAAATGCTGCTGGTTCATTTCAAATTCCTGAAGGTATCATCCTCAGCTGTGACGGTGCCATGGATATCGTTCCTGGCGTGGGTACAACACCCATCACCAATCCAGTGAGTGGCGAACCTGATTTGTTGGATGTCGCGAATTCAGTGCCACCACTGATCAATCAGTCTTTCACGGTTTCTGCCGTTAACGATGTAGCCATCCTGGAATTTGATTTCGTGGCCACCGGACCTAACCTGAGTTTCAATTATGTCTT
Organism: Flavobacteriales bacterium; assembly: GCA_019694805.1. Classification (GTDB taxonomy): domain Bacteria; phylum Bacteroidota; class Bacteroidia; order Flavobacteriales_D; family Sanyastnellaceae; genus JAIBBG01. Next base: position 12,624 of record JAIBBG010000057.1, read on the forward strand.
CGGTTCGGATGAATACCTCACTTATGTAAATACACAATTCAACGATGTGTTCGCATTCTTTATCGCTGGACCTGGCATCACAGGTAGCTATTGGGCTCCTGCTGGATTTCCTGATGGTTCTGCCAATATCGCCATCGTACCGAATTCAGTTCCACAGTTGCCGATCACCATCAGTTCAGTGAACAACATTTTAAATTCCGACTATTATATCGATAATCCTGGTGGTGCTGATGGCAACATGTTGAACGGCTACACCACCATGATTGCGGCAACTTCTGACCTTCAGTGTGGTGAAACTTATCACATGAGATTGGCTATTGCCGACGGTTCTGACGACTTCCTGAAATCCATCGTTGCTCTGCAAGCTGGAAGTTTCAATGTATCTGGAACATTCTTGGAAGCTGGTCCGGTAAATCCTCCGGCAAATTTCTCTGGCTCCAGCGTTCTTGAAGGTTGTATCAATGGCTATCTTGAATTGCACGCGCCGGCTTGCTCTCAAAGTGCAACTGTAAGCGTCATTACTGGTGGTATCGCTATTCCAGGCCTCGACTATTCTTCTATTCCTTCAACTGTAACTTTCGATGATCCTGTGGTGACTATTCCATTGGATATCTACGAAGACGACCTTGTTGAAGGTACCGAAAGCATTACCATTCAAATGATCTATACGAATCTGGATGGGGAATTAGATACAGCAAACATCGCCTTGGATGTACTCGATTATCAGCAACCAACTGTGGTGGTTGATGATGTATATATCTGCGAAGAATCCGCAACTGGAACAGCTGTAGTTGCTAATGGTTTTGGACCTTTCATGTACTCATGGTCCAGCGGTGGCACTGGTGTGGTGGAAAACTACGTAGAAGGTGATGCAGGAGATTATACAGTGACAGTGACTGACTATTGCGGTACTGTTTTCGATACCACATTTACGGTGATTGAGCCAACGCCTTTTGCAGTTGATCCTTTCATTGACATCTGTTTTGGTCTCACATCGAACACCATTGCTACCGGTGGTGCACCACCATATGATGTTATCTATTCGACCGATTCACTTGAGCTTACCGGTGACTACCAATTGCAGGGTGTTTATAATGGTGTTTACGACGTGTTCGTTCAAGACCAATGCGGCTCTTCGGGATTTAGTGAGGTTACAGTGCAAGTTTGTCAAACCCGAGCTCCGAATATCTTCACTCCTGATGGCGATGGAATCAATGATAATTTCCACATCTTCGGACTGGAAGGTTTCCCAAATAGTCAGGTGATGATTTTTGACCGTTGGGGTAATAAAATCCTGGATGACGCCGACTACAAAAACAACTGGAACGGTGGAGACTTATCTGATGGCGTCTATTACTACATTTTGAAGCGTAGTGATGGAAAGAGCTATGAAGGTAGTGTGCACAAAATCGGTAGCAAATAAACTGCTTTAGCCTTTTCTGCCAAGTAGCATATCGGCGATGGAGTGCAGGGCTTGTTTCCTGTCTGCATCTACGGAAATAAGATCAAGACTTTGAAGTGCTGTATCATGATGATGCAGCACTTTTTCTTTCAAGTCATTGGCGACTTCCAACTTTTGATATACATCCAATATCGCGGAAAGTTTTTCTTCCGCCTGTGCTTCTTTATTGCCAATGAATCTATTCAAAACGTCCATTTCCTGCGGCCCGGCTTTTTCAAAAGCCCTGATCATGAGGAGCGTTTTTTTGTCTGCTAGAATATCTCCACCTCGTCGTTTACCGGTTTGGGCTTCCTCACCGAAAGTATCCAGATAATCATCGAGGAGCTGAAACGCCAATCCCAGGTGGATTCCGAATTTGTAGATGTTGTCCTGTGATTCTTGAGATGCGCCTCCGATCAATGCGCCGGCCTTCATAGATGCTGCCAAAAGCACAGATGTTTTGAGCCTGATCATCTCCTCATATTCTGAGACACTTACCAAGTCTTTCTGCTCGAAGTCCATGTCCATTTGTTGTCCGATGCAAACCTCTAAAGCAGTGGTATTGAATAATTGCATCAATGGAATGAGTTTGGTAGAATCCGTTTTGATCAACAATTGATAAGCTTGTATCATCATGGCATCGCCACTGAGGATCGCGGTATTCACATCCCACTTCTCATGCACAGTTGGTTTGCCTCTGCGCAATGGCGCATGGTCCATGATGTCATCATGCATCAGGGTAAAATTGTGGAAGATCTCGAATGCCACCGCAGGATAAACTGCGTTATCAAGTTCATCGGTGAACAGGTTGGCAGACATCAGCGAAAGTGCTGGCCGTATTCTTTTGCCACCAAGTTGAAGGATATAATTTACAGGTTGAAAAATCCTGCCGTCGCCGTTTTTCTCGCAGAACCCATCTATCTTTTTGCTGATGAGTTGCTGAAGTTCTTCTAGTGATTTTACAGCCATTAGGTGTTTCTTCCTCCTTTGAGTTGTTCAAGTATGTATTTGCCATAACCACTATTCACCAATGGTTTTGCAAGTTTTTCGAGTTGTGCATCGTCTACAAATCCCATTCGCCAAGCGATTTCTTCAATGCATCCTATCTTAAGTCCTTGTCGTTCTTCAATCACCTGCACATATTGTCCGGCTTGCATCAGCGAAGCGAAAGTTCCTGTATCGAGCCAAGCAGTTCCGCGATCCATGCGTTGAACACTGAGCTTACCCATTTCAAGATAAACCCTGTTGACATCAGTAATCTCGTATTCTCCACGTGCACTCGGTTTCAAGTTTTTCGCAATGTCTACGACCTGATTGTCGTAGAAGTATAAACCAGGCACAGCGTAATTGCTCTTCGGTGATTTTGGTTTTTCTTCAATTGAAATGGCCTTACCTGCAGGGTCGAATTCAACAACACCATAGCGCTCTGGGTCACTCACATGGTAAGCATACACCAAACCACCATCGATATCTGTATTCTCTCGTAAAATTTTACCGAAGCCTTTCCCGTAAAAAATGTTGTCACCAAGAACAAGAGCGGCTTTATCCTTTCCGATAAAATCTGCACCGAGTACAAATGCTTGTGCAAGTCCATTTGGTATTTCCTGTATTTGATATTCGAAACGACAACCGAGTTGTGATCCATCGCCCAACAATTTTTTAAAGCCGGGCATGTCGTGGGGTGTCGAAATGATCAGGATCTCTCTGATTCCGGAAAGCAATAGAGTAGACAAGGGATAATAAATCATCGGCTTATCATAAACCGGCATGAGCTGTTTGCTTACGGCCAGGGTGAGTGGATATAATCTTGTTCCACTTCCGCCCGCGAGAATGATTCCTTTCATATCGTTATCGGTTTAAACAGTTCTGTAGGTAAAAAGATCACTGATTTTGATTTTCAGCACTCATTTCTATCTTCTTGATTTCCCAATCTCCATAATGCAAATCATCTTCTTCATCTGTCATTTGGAAGAATGGTTCTTTGAAAGATTTCGTCGTAACACTGCGCTGGAATGACAATAGCAATGCTGGCAATACCAACAGATTCGTGAACATGGCCACCAGAAGTGTTACTGCGGTGAGTATGCCAAGTGCTCTTGTGCCTTCAAATTCTGAAGCAGCAAAACATCCGAATCCAAACAATAGGATGAGTGATGTATAAACCATACTCGCTCCTGTCTCTCTTATCGCAAGCAATGCGGAATCACGGATTTTCCAATCATGAAACTTGAGCTCTTGTCTGTATTTAGCAAGATAGTGTATGGTATTGTCTACTGTAATACCAAGAGCAATGCTGAACACAAGAATCGTGGATGGTTTCAAAGGAATGTTCATGAAGCCCATAATGCCTGCCGTCAAAATCTGAGGAATGATATTCGGGATAAATGAAATAAATACCATGCGTGCACTCCAGAACATAAAAGCCATCATGATCGAAATGATCAACACTCCAAATAGAAGCGAACTGAATAAGTCTCCGACGAGATAGTTTGTTCCTTCAAGAAAAACTACGGATGTACCCGTGAGTGTCACTTTGTATTTCGCTGGATCAAAAATGCTGTCGATCTGTGGTTTGATCTCACTCATCATGCGGTCCATTTCTAATGTACCAATGTCTGCAATTTGAGTGGTAATTCTTGTCATCGACTTCGTGCTGTCCAGGAATGTCTTTTCTACACCATTGGATTGATAGGAGTCTTTCTTTAAGTATGGAGCAATAAAACTTTGTTCATCTCTCGCCATGAGCGAGTAGAATTCCGGATCACCATCATAGTAGGCTTGTTTGATGTATTTACCAGCATCCACAATAGACAATGATCTTGAAAATGGTTTGATGAGTGTATCTCCAACCTTGAGTTCATATGCAGAAAGCAATGTCTGAAGCTCTTCAATCTTTTGCAGGTTTTTTTCTTTCGTGATTTGTCCTTTTTTCTGGCCATCTACCAAAATTTCAAATGGCATCACACCATTGAAATTGGTCTCAAACCATTTGAGGTCGGTAATCACACGATCGGAATCCGGGATATCATCTACGATATTACCTGTGGTATGCATGAGCGAGATACCATACAAACCAATCACAGAACAAAGGATGGTCACCAAATAAACGATCTTGCGCTTGTACATCACAAGGCGAACAAGTCCATCTAGCACTTTTTCCAACCAGGGCGAATCGAGGTGTCCAAGGTGCTTGTCAGTTGGAGGCGGTAGGAAACTATAGACAATGGGAAATACCAGCAGAGAAAGGAAAAAGGCCAGCATACAATTCAAACTGGCTATCACGCCAAAATGTTTGAGGAGGTCACTGGAAGTAAAAATGAACGTAGCAAATCCGACAGCGGTGGTCGCATTGATCATAAACGCTGCAGCGCCTGCTTTCTGCACGACACGCGTCAAGGCACGTGTCTTATTTCCATATCTTTTATATTCCTGATGATATTTTGTAACCAGATAAATGCAATTGGGAACCGTGGTCACAATCATCAACGGTGGAATAAGTCCCATGAGCATGGTGATCGGATAATCGAAGAGGGCTATGGTTCCCATGGCAATGACTACTGCAAACACGACTACACTCATCACCACCAAGGTTACTTTCACACTTCGGAAGAAGGTGAACAAAAGCACCATACAGATCAACGCACTGAGAATGGTGAAAAACTTAAGTTCTTTTTTCACCTTCACCGACATCACAGACCGGATAAAGGGCATACCTGAAACGTAGGTCTTGATTCCTGTATCTGCTGTGAATTGATCGGTCATGGCGATCATACGATCAATAGCATCACCGCGATTTTCGGAATTGAATAACTTGGCATTGACGAAAACCATCATCAATCCTGCATTGGTGCTGTCTTGGTACAACAGTCCTTTGTAAAATGGAAGACTATACAGTTTATCACGAATACTGTCCAGTTGTTGCTGATTATCGGGATCGTGATCAATGATTTGCGCAAATTTGAATTTTTGTTCTAGGGTGTCTTTTTCCAGGTTGTAGCAATTACCTGTCGAAAAGACACTGTCGACCATGTGCTGCGGCACGCCATCAACATCCACAGTGAGTGATTTAAGATCTTGCACGAGTTTTCTCCAACGGTTGAAATTCTGCAATTCCCAGATTTTTTCATCGCGATATCCTATGGCGAGAACATTGCCATCTTCACTGAACTGATTGATGAATTTCTGATACTCTACGTATGTGCTATCATCTTCTGGAAGAATACCTCCGAATTTGTAACTCATTCGCACATATTGCGACTCCCATGCCATGAAGCCGGAGACCAACAGCATGAAAATGCCGAGTGGAATCCGCTGACGGAGTATGAATGCACCAATTTTCGCCCACATAATATTGTCGCAAAGAAAGGAAAGAGCGAGGAATTATGGGGCGTGAATTATCAAGAATGGTAAGGGAAAAAGGTTCTGCATTCTTAGGTTTTTCGTCTTGTGCTGACCATCAAACCCTTCCGCACAGCAGGGCAAGGTTCCAAACGAATTTTACTTTCGCATTCGCTGCAGGCCACACAGAGCGCAATTCTTCGGTAAATGACGGCATTGGATCCTGACCTGTGGTTTTGATCATTTTCTTCAATCCACTCCAGGTTTTAAGGTATCCTGTGATTTCTTCGATCGTCATTTCTTTTTCAACAGAAAATGGAGGTGTGGCAATGGATTCAAATGGAAATGGAATGTCTTTATAGAGATCGGCCACAAGCTGGCGTTCCTGATCCCAATATTCCTTCAAAACCACATTGTGCAGGTGTTTGATTTTTTCAAGAATGGTCGGTTCTGTCACTGGCAGCCCATATGCGATTCCGCAAATTATACCTCCCGGTTTGACGACACGACGGACCTCTCTATAAAAGGATTCAAAATCAAACCAATGTAATGCTTGTGCAATGCATACCAAATCAACGCTGTGGTCAGTCAGGGTGGAGTGTTCTGCCACTTCACATCTGTATTCGATGTTTTCTGCAGTAGTTGCGAGTTTGAGTTGTTCAGCGCTGGGATCCGTTGCAATCACTTGCTTGAAATACCTGGCGAGTTTTACCGCTGCCTGTCCGTTTCCTGTTCCGCAATCCCATGCCAGATGGGTCGAAGGTGTTTGTGTAGCCAACCATTTGAAAATGGATTCAGGATACTGCGGCCTGAATGTTTTGTATTGCGCTGATTGATCTGAAAATAGATCTTTGAAATTTTTTTCTGCCATCTCATTAGTGTAATGGACGCTTTTTAATCATACCTCCTTTCGTCTCTTTTACTGACGACATCACCACAAAAGCATTGGGATCAATTTTCTCAATTTCCGCCTTCAGTCTGCTGATTTCAAGGCGTGTGATGACCGAATAAATGATGTCTACATCAATGGTTTCTCCTTTTTTACCAAATCCTCGTTTACCTACATAAACGGTGACACCACGTCCGAGTTTTTCAATGATCATCGATCTGATGTCTTCAAAGTGAGGAGAAATAATGGTGACACCGATATACTCTTCAATGCCTTCTATCACAAAATCTACAGTTTTATAAGCGGCCAGATAGGTAATCATACTGTAAAGCGCTGATTCCACCG
>JAIBBG010000058.1 GCA_019694805.1 Flavobacteriales bacterium
ATACATATAAAAAAGGATTCAAGTGAACTTGAATCCTTTAGTGTTGTCGGGGTGGCAGGATTCGAACCTACGACCTTCTGCTCCCAAAGCAGACGCGATACCGGGCTACGCTACACCCCGAAATATTTTATTTATCCATGATTCCATTGAATCATTTCTTTTCTCTTTTCCATCGATCCTATCGACCTTCCCGGTTCTCAAACCGGGACGCGATACCGGGCTACGCTACACCCCGAAATATTCTATTTATCCATGATTCCATTGAATCATTTCTTTTCTCTTTTCCATCGATCCTATCGACCTTCCCGGTTCTCAAACCGGGACGCGATACCGGGCTACGCTACACCCCGAATTAAACTTTTTTGAATTTCGGACGGCAAAGGTCGTAAAACTTCTTTGTCGTTCAAAACTGGATTCGTTAATCCCTTTTTTGCGGAGAGGGGGGGATTCGAACCCCCGGTAAGGGTTACCCCCTACGACAGTTTAGCAAACTGTTGGTTTCAGCCACTCACCCACCTCTCCTAAGAGGCCTCAAAAAAATTGAGGCGGCAAATGTACAGAAACTTAGGCTTTAGCCAAGGCTTTAGATAAAAAACATTTCTCGCTTCTGAAAATCAGCAATTTCGGGATGATTTAGACCACAAAATACACCAATCCCATCAACAGGAATAATGACAAAACATTGAGCACAATGCCTGCTTTGAGCATGTCTTTGCTGTGGATATATCCGCTGCTGTATGCGATCGCATTGGGCGGTGTACTCATCGGGAACATGAAATCACAACTGCTGGCAATGGTCACTGGAATGCCGAAGATCACCGGAGGAATTCCTGCGCCAACCGCTAACGCTCCCACAACGGGAACAAATATGTTGACCATAGCTATGTTGCTCATCAATGCGGTCATCACAAGCCCAATGGCACTGAGCATGGAGACGAAGAGAAAGAGGTTGGACTTGTCAAGACTATTCATCGCTCCTGTGATGCTCTCTACAAGTCCACAATTGCTAAAAGCCTCTGCCAAACTCATCCCGCCTCCGAACATCAGCAATACACCCCAAGGTAGTTTTTCTGTGTCTTTCCACTCAAGTATGGTTTTCTGTTTTGGCTGTCCAGATGGAAGCACAAACAACAAACTCCCCATGATGATGGCAATTGCGGTATCTGTAAATTCAATACCCATAGGCTTTAGCACATTAGAAATGGGTCCTTGAACAATCCATAAAGTTGCCGTGAGTATGAATATCAGAAAAACAATGGCCTCGGATTTTTTCCATTTTCCAAGCTGCCTCAACTCCTCCTGAATGATCTCATGTCCCATTTCGAATTTGCCGAGTTTGTTGGGGAATATCACTTTTACCATCAGGAAATAAGCGAGGAGAAGAAGGACAATGGAAAAGGGCAATCCGAATTTCATCCACTCCATAAATGTGACATCGTAATGGAAAGTCTTATCCAGAATCCCCGCCATACTCGCATTAGGTGGTGAGCCAACAATGGTGGCTATGCCTCCGATGCTCGCTCCATATGCGATGGACAACATCAATGAAGTTGCGAAGTTTTTTGTGCCGCGATGAACAAGTCTTTTTTCTTCATTCACCAATAAACCGACGACGGATCCGGCAATCGGCAACATCATCAATGTGGTGGCAGTGTTGCTGATCCACATAGAAATCAAAAATGACGCAAGGAAAAAACCGAAGATGATTCTGTTGGCACTTGTGCCTGTCTTGTTCACAATATTCAATGCAAGTCGACGGTGCAGTTGCCATTTTTCCATGGCCAATGCAATGATGAATCCTCCCAAAAACAAAAACACAAATCGATTGCTATAAGACAAACATGTTTTTTCCAAACTCAAAACACCCAACAATGGAAACAACATAATAGGTAAAAGTGATGTCACCGCCATCGGTACAATCTCAGTGATCCACCATGTGAGCATCCATAGTACAACACCGGTGACTTTGGCCTGAGACTCTGTCAATCCGGCCGGATTCAAGGTCCAGAACAATACAAATAGCAGTGGCCCTATAAACAGCAACAATAATTTACGCGACATAAGGCTAATGTAAGTGAAAGCCCCATAGCAGATGATTGGTCTAAAACTCTTTTTTCAGACTACCGTGTGAGATGTGATCCAATGTGTGTTCTGACAGCGGTATTTTCGCATCCTATGAGTGAAAGATTCCTCAGGAAAAATCAAGATATTGAAATCCGAATCGTCGATATGGCCTTCGGTGGAGTGGGTATTGGTAAAATCAAAACAGAACATGGTGATTTTGCAGTTTTCGTCCAAAACGCCATGCCCGGACAACTCGTTAAAGCGCGCGTTGAAAAAGCACAAAAGCGTTTTGCTGAATGCAAACTGATCGAAGTGCTTGAGGCTTCACCCGACGAAGTGCAAACCGGATTCCAACCCATTCCCGGTGCACCTTATGCATCGCTGCCTGTTGAGTTGCAGGTGGGCTATAAAAAAAGAACCACTTTCGATCTATTTAAACGAATTGGTAAAGTGGAAAACATCGAAAGCATTTTCGATGAGTTTATTCTTTCTCCTTCTTCCTGGCATTATCGCAACAAAATGGAGTATGCATTTTCTGTGATCCGTTTTGATTTAGAGGAAAAAAAGGAGTATGACGATTTTGGTCTGGGCTTTAAACACCGCGGCACATGGTGGTGTGTAGAAAATATGGATCGCGATTCTGGTTTGTTTGATCAAGAGTTTGAATCGCGTATCCGCGAGGTTAGACTTTGGTGTCAAAACAGCGGACTACCGGCATGGCATCCACCAAAACACCATGGTTTTTTCCGTTATCTGATTGTAAGAAAATCATATTTGAACAATCAACTTCTCATCAATTTGGTGACGTCTGAACAAGGACTTGATGGGTTCAATGGTCAGGCATTTGTAAAGTGTTTGCTCGACTTGTTTGGTGAACGTGTCGCAGGTGTTATTCATACCATCAATCCGAATACCGGTGATCGAATTGATCCATTGTTGGGCAAGACCATTCAGCTTTATGGTGCACCAAAAATCACGGAGGAAATCAATGGACTGAAATTCGAAATCAGCATGACGAGTTTTTTCCAAACAAATCCGAAGAGTGCGGAAAAGTTGTATGATAAAGTGATTCGATATGCCGGAGTGGATGATGTTGACGATGGTCGTGTGATCATGGATCTTTTTTGTGGTACAGGAACCATCACACAATTGCTCGCTCAAAAGAGTCGCAGAAAAGTGATTGGTGTGGACATCGTCGAAGATGCTATCAGGGATGCAAGATTGAACGCCTCACGCAATGGTGTTTCTAATCTGGAATTTTTTGCTGCTGACGTGGGCAAATTTTTATCGGAGTATCCTGAATACACCGGGAAAATTTCTTGCCTGGTGCTTGATCCACCGCGGGGAGGTATTGCCCCAAAAACACTCAAAAAAGTGATTGCTTTGAATGCACCGAGAATCGTTTATGTTTCTTGCAATCCTTCAACACAGGCGCGCGATACCATTGAATTGAATGCGGCGGGTTACGACATGAAAAGGATCAGTTTTGTGGATCAGTTTCCGCATACTTCACATATCGAGTCGGTGGCGATTTTCGAGAAATAGGAGTTCGGGATTTCTGGACGCAGAGAACGCGGAGGAGCAGAGGTTCGCAGAGTTCTTTGCGTTCTCCGCTCCTCCGCGATCTCCGCATCCGCATTTTACATGGTCGATAAATAGCGGTATTTTTGCTGAGTGCATCAGTCGGCATGTAATCTTGTTATCTGTCCATCGTAATCAGCACATTCTTCAATTATGCAACAAAAAGAATTTTGGTCGGAACGCTGGGAAAAAGGCGAAACGCAATGGGATGCAGGTGCTCCTACAACTCCTTTGGCTGAATACATCAATACATTACAAGATCGACAACTGAATGTCTTGATTCCCGGTTGTGGAAGTGGTTATGAGGCTGAACTTTTGTGGACTCGTGGTTTCAAAAATGTATGGGTCATTGACCTTGCAGAAATTCCGCTCAAACAATTCAAAGTCCGCAATCCGGATTTTCCTCAGGAACAACTTATATGTGGTGATTTTTTTAATCTGAATAAAAAGTTTGATCTCGTTCTCGAACAAACATTTTATTGCGCCATACCTCCAACGATGCGCGATCAATATGTGTCCAAAATGGCGGAAATCATTGTGCCAGGTGGTAAATTGACTGGTCTTCTTTTCAATTTTCCTCTTACAGAGGAAGGGCCGCCATTCGGGGGAAGTGAAGAGGAATATCGCCAAAGATTTGCTCCTTATTTTGAGTTGAATATCCTTCAATCTGCGCACAATTCCATCAAACCTCGTTTAGGAAGGGAATTTTGGTTTGAGTTTGTGAGAAAATCATAACTTTGAAGTCATGACACGCGAACGCTCACTCATTCTCAATGCCAAACAAATCAGCCAAAAGTTGGTTCGAATAGCCCACGAAATTCATGAAAATTTTTACAAGGAAAAGGAACTTGTTATTGTAGGCATTGAGGGCAGGGGAATTGAAGTCGCAAAACGCTTGGGTAAAACACTCACTGAAATTACCTCGATACAGGTAAGTGTAGAGGTGATTTCCCTCAATAAAGAAAAGCCTGTGAATTCATCCGTAACCTTCAGTGGTGAGGCAAAACAACTCAAAGGAAAATTTGTCATTCTTGTGGATGATGTGTTGAATTCCGGCCGCACCTTGATTTATGCTTCGCGATTTATCTTGGATGCAGATCCGAGAGGTTTGTCCATCGCAACATTGGTAGAACGTTCCTACCGTCGTTTTCCTATTCATGCCGATTATGTCGGGTTGACGCTTTCAACCAATCTGAAAGAACATGTGACTGTTGAAATGGATAAAGGCAAAGAGGCGGTTTATCTCGAGTGAGACATCAGTTTGATGTCTTGAATGATTTTGTCCAAATCCAAATCATTTTCTTTGAGTGTCAGGTTTGCTTTTTTGTAATAGGGCAAACGAGATGAGAGATGTTCGTTGATGAAAGAGAGCATTTCCAATTCATTCATACCGCGCAGCAATGGCCTTGTTTCGGGTGACTCAAGATTTCTTCTCACCAACTCTTTCACAGCCACATTCAAATAGATCACCAATCCATTTTTTTTCATGACATCCATGTTGTTGAAATAGCATGGAGTTCCACCACCAGTTGCCATTACAAAATCATTGCTGGTTTTGATGAGTCTACTGAGTTCTGTTTTTTCCATTTGACGGAATGAATCTTCGCCATCAGTCTGAAAAATGGATGTGATGGTTTTCCCCGAATTGCGCTCAATTTCTCGGTCAAGATCTATAAATGAAATGTTGAGTTTTTCAGCTATTTGCTTACCCAACGTGGTCTTTCCACTGCACATGTAGCCGATCAAAAATATCTTCACGTATGGTGTTTTTTGGACTGATTATTTTTTTCGAAAATACACTCGGATTCGGCTTTCTATTGTAACTTCGTTAGGTTAACCTTAACATCCCTAAGCTATGAAGTTTTTTCTGAGCTCTATGTTTGTATTACTTCTTCATGGAGTAAACGCGCAAGTCTGTACTGGAAATTTTGTTTTTCACACGCAAGCGGAAATTGATCAGTTTTTGATTGATCATCCAACGTGTACTTCGATTGATGGGGATGTCACTATTGAAGCTGGTCCTTCGCAAACTAGCAGCTTTATTACAAATGTTAATGCATTACAAAATATTACAGAGATTTCAGGCTCTTTAATTATTCACATTAGTGATGGTCCTTTTTATTTGAGTGGTCTTTCCGAATTGACTACAGTCGGTTCCACATTGGAGATTTGGGATGATTATAGTGAGTTGCATTTACAAAGTTTATGGGGGTTAGAAAATCTTGCGAGTGTTGGAGGTTTGTCACTTCAAGTTCATGAAACCTCTGATTTTTGGGTATTCAATAATTTGTATTCGGCGGATTATATTTTTTTACTGATCTACGCATTGAATGAGCCGATTGTCATGGACTATATTTTTCCTGGAATTGAGGTGTTAAGTGGTGGCTTTACTTGTGTTATTGAAGATGCATCTTATATTGTGTTTACTGGGATGAATAATTTGTATTATGCCGACAGTGTTTTACTTTCGGCTTATGGGTCGGGAAATTGTAACACTTTTGATGCTTTCAATAATTTGTATTCACTTACTGGTGACTTGTTAATTGACTTTTATAGAATTAATGATTTTGTTTCAGGTTTTGGTTGGCTCAATTCAGTGGGTGGAAATCTCACTTTTTATTTTCAAACTAACGGTACAACTTATCCTGATCTCAGCCAACTTGAATCTGTGGGTGATTGGTTTCAGCTTTATGGAGGAGGACTAAATTTCCCACCAATCCATTTATCGTCCCTGAACAATGTATTTAGAATAACCATAACGGGTCAATTTCCGGAAGTACATTTTGATGCACTGCAATCAGTACATGATGTGACTATTGAAAAGAATTATAATGTGAGTAATTATTTGAATCAAACGACTTTTAATTTTCCTGCACTTTATTCAATTGTCGGGAATTTCGTTATGGATGGTTTGGAGACGATAACTGATCTATCCGGATTCCCAGAGCTCAATCACTTTGGTACTGTTGATATCCAAAATTGCCCGAACTTATCAGAATGTGCCATTGAAGCAATGTGCACGAGACTTTCGAGTAATCCTGCTTATGTGACTTTGAATAACAATGCAACTGGTTGTAACACTGTCGATGAAGTCTTAAATGATTGCGAATTTTGTTATGTCTCTGGTCAGGTTTACGCCGATTTGAATTGTGATGGAGTGTTCAATGCAGGCGATGTCCATTTTCAGAACAGTATTATTCACAATCAAAATGAGTTACCTGTGGGGTCAATTAATGCGAATGGTTCATACTATGTTGTTATCCCTGAAAGTTCCAATATGCAAATACACTCCATGGTTCCTTCAGGTTTTCTTGATGGACCAGAATACTCGTTGGCATACAGTACTGGTGTGGATTATTTAGAATATAATTTTCCACTTTGTCCAAATTTGAATTTTCATGATGTGCGTGTCTATGGCTATCTCGAATCACCGCGTCCGGGATATGCATGCGAATATTCGATTTCTCTGAAGAATGAAGTTGTTCCAACAGAATCAGTTTTATTGACTTTGGATTTTACCAATATGCCTGGAGCTTCGGTTTCATCAACGGATGGAACTGTTTCTGGCAATACGGTGACATGGACCGTCAATGATCTTACGTTTATGGAAACAAATCACTTCGTGGTAGAATTTTATGTCGATCCTTCCACTCCGCTTGGTACCATTTACAATCCCGTTGTTACTGCAACATTGCTTTCGGCGCCTGTAGATGATGACCCGAGTGATAACATTTTTAGCTTAAATCGAACAGTCATTGGTAGTTATGATCCGAATGACAAAACAGTCAACATAGAGGCTGTTGATGTAGCTGAAATTCCTACCGATGATGGCGTTTGGCTTGACTACACGATACGTTTCCAAAACACGGGAACTGCTGAAGCGATCACTGTTCGCGTAGAGGATGTGATCACTGAAAATCTCGATTTAACGACATTCGAATCTTTGGATGCGAGCCACTTTTATGAGGTGTCATTCAAAGAGAATAGATTGGTAGAATGGCTATTCGACAACATCATGCTTCCGGATAGCTCTAGCAATGAACCGGAAAGTCACGGGTTCATCCATTTCAGAATAAAGTCCATTCCTGGTCTTGGAATTACCGATACAATAGAAAATAGCGTTGCTATTTATTTCGACTTCAACGAACCTGTAATGACCAATACTGCAATTACATCATTTTATGAATGTGCTCAGAATGCGGAAATTAATGTTGAGTCCATCATCTGTGAAGGCAGTGATGTTATAGTCGACGCAAGTGGTGTTTGGGATAATTATACCTGGACACTTGATGCGAATTCCATCGGCACTTCAAATCAATTGACGATCGGAGATCTTTCAATCGGACAACACACTTTATCCCTTCAAGTTTCAGATGAACATTGTTATGATGAGGCTGAATTGACCATTGATATTGTTGCCATTCCTGAGGCACCAACTATTACAAGATATGCAAACGTGCTCACAGCTTCTGGCTCCGGCATTTTCGAATGGAGCATGAATGGTGAAATCTTGCCTGACACAGATAACGAAATCACGATTACAGAAACGAATGTTTACTCCGTAAGAGTCATTGAAAATGGTTGTTCTTCTGAATTAAACTCCGGAACATTTGATCTTTTTGTTTGTCCTGCTCCGCTTCAATTGCCACAGGATCTGAGCATTTGTGCTGGTGATGTTCTTGAGTTGAACGTACCGGACGAATATCTCTCCCTCGAATGGAAATGGCTAGAAACGGATGAAGTTATTGGTACAAGCGCTGACTTGAGTTTTACTCCAACAGCATCAGGAACGATTACAGTCAGTGGTGTATCGTTTGATTGCAGTTCAATGGATGATTTTTATGTGACCATCAATCCAATACCTGCAGCTCCTTTAGTCACGCAAGCCGGAAATACACTAACGGCAACTGGCTCCGGTATTTTCGAATGGAGTATGAATGGTGAAATTTTATCTGATACAGATAACGAAATCACGATTACGGAAACGAATGTTTACTCCGTAAGAGTCATTGAAAATGGTTGCTATTCTGAATTGAACTCCGGAACATTTGATCTTTTTGTTTGTCCTGCTCCGCTTCAATTGCCACAGGATCTGAGCATTTGCGCTGGTGATGTTCTTGAGTTGAATGTACCGGACGAATATCTCTCCTTCGAATGGAAATGGCTAGAAACGGATGAAGTTATTGGTACAAGCGCTGACTTGAGTTTTACGCCAACGACATCAGGAACTATCATCTTGAGTGGTGTGTCTTACGATTGCAATTCCACTGATGCATTGTCTTTAGTCGTAAATCCTATTCCACAATCGCCGACTATTACTCAAGAAGGAAACACACTCACCGCTTCTGGCTCCGGCATTTTCGAATGGAGTATGAATGGTGAAATCTTGCCTGATACAGATAACGAAATCACGATTACAGAAACGAATGTTTACTCTGTAAGAGTGATTGAAAATGGTTGTTCTTCTGAATTGAGCTCCGCAACGTTTGACTATTTCGAATGTCCTGCTCCGCTGCAATTGCCTGCTGATTTGAGTATTTGCGAAGGAGATGTTGTTCAGCTCAATGTGCCAGACGAATATCTCTCACTGGAGTGGATATGGCAAGAAACAGGGGAAGTTATCGGAACCACAGCCGAACTCATTTTTATACCAACATCATCGGGAACAATCGCAGTCAGCGGTGTATCATTTGATTGTAATTCAAGTGATGCGTTATCTATTACCGTAAATCCAATACCGAGTGCTCCTACAATCACACAAACGGGCAATACACTCACCGCATCCGGCACCGGCTTTTTCGAATGGAGTATGAATGGTGAAGCAATACTAGATACCGACAATTCCATCGAGATCACAGAATCAAACACGTATTCGGTTTCTATCTCCGTGAATGGTTGTGAATCTGAAGTGGCATCAGGGGCGTTCACTTATACGGGTATTGAAGAAGATATCACTCATCAAATTGACATTTATCCTAACCCTGCTTCTAAAGTTGTGAATTTACAATTGCCAAATACTGGAATTTGGCATCTTGAAATCATGAGCTCAGATGGGCAATTACTTCATAAAAATAAAATGAGCGGTGGTTTGAATCAAATCAATATCAATCCCGATTGGTGTGGATTGTTGATGTTCAAATTGTCGAATGAAAGCACAGGTATGTTGGTCAAGAAAAAAATCCTTGTGGTGAAGTAATCCCCATTTCATCTGAGAAAAACACTTGCGGCAATGCATCACTATAATTTAGGGGCATTGCCGCTTTGTTTTAAACCAAAATAGCAATGACTCTATCACTATCATAATATAATGTTTTTTTGGATTTATCCAATGAATAGTTGCTGCTTTTTAAATGCATTAGATTGAATTTTCGTTCTCTTTTTGGTGAATGTCAGTGATTGTTTTCCGCAGTTGATGCCAACAAACAGTATTTAATTTATGTATGATTTGCTTGGCTATCGTGTTCGGTCGCATGCTCATATAACTAAGGAGGAAGATTTTCAACTGATACTGACTTCTAGGTTTGAATAATTATTTCGGATTGTATTGTGGATTTTGGATGCACTCGGCATCTTTATCGTTGAAACCAAATCCAAACCTGATGAAAAAGATTTTTACTTTAAGTTTATTTGTTCTGTGGATCGGCGCTGTAATGGCCCAAACTTGCTCCGGCGATTTGTTTTTTGCCTCACAACAAGAACTCAATGATTTTTTGATCAACAATCCTACTTGCACCGCCATTGACGGAAATGTGGTCATCGTCAACTCGATCTCGGATTCCGATCCCATCTTAGATGTGCAAGGTCTTCAAAACATCCAGACCATTTCCGGTGATGTGACTTTTCAATTGGAGGTTGGCCCCATGTCTTTTACTGGTTTGAGTTCGCTCACCAGTGTGGGAGGTAATTTGATCTTCGATGACTACACCAGTCTCGGTAATCCAAATGCTATAGTTAGTTATGACGGACTCCAGAACTTAGTTGCTGCAAATGGATTGTCACTTTCGGTGATCGGTGGAATGGACCTTACCGTTTTCGATCAATTCACAACGGCAGAAAATATTACCATCAACATCACCGGAACAGGCAATATTTCAATCACCGATATTTTTCCCGGAATTACGGAACTGAATGGCGGTTTTTACTTTCAAACGATTCAGGCAACGTTGATCGATTTTTCCGGTTTAAACAATTTAGTTACCGCGGGTCACGTGAATTTTCAACCGGGATTTGGTGTTGGTCAGGTGTCACTTGGCTCCATTGATGCTTTCAATCAACTGGACTCATGTACCGACATCTATTTCGATTTGGTTTATGTGAATGATGTAATTGGTTTACTTGAAAATCTTCGTGCCGTGAGTAATTCACTTTGGTTAGACCTCGGTACTGATGGAACAAACTATCCACAATTCAGCCAGCTTGAGAGTACACCTAGCCTCAATGTCCTTATGGGCGGTCAATCTATTCCGCCTCTCACTTTTCCTTCATTGGTAGAGTGTTCTTATATTCTTATTTCAGCGGTTTTTTCTGAAGTTAATTTTCCACTACTAGAATCTGTCGGAACCATGATGATCAATGGGGAGGAATATCAAAATCCAATAT
This sequence comes from Flavobacteriales bacterium, assembly GCA_019694805.1. Taxonomy (GTDB): domain Bacteria; phylum Bacteroidota; class Bacteroidia; order Flavobacteriales_D; family Sanyastnellaceae; genus JAIBBG01. Next base: position 11,245 of record JAIBBG010000058.1, read on the forward strand.
TTGCTCAAGTGAATGCCCCCATGTTGAATTCCATTCAAAATGAATTCCAACTCGGTGGATTGGATGTTGCGGATTTGTCTGGTTTTGCGAGTCTCGATTTTATTGGTGGCGCGGTTACCATCACAAATTGCCCGAACTTGTCGGACTGTGCCATCAGTGCGATGTGCGATAAAGTGAGTGTGGATGCTGGTAATGTGAATCTTGATGGCAATGCCGTCGGTTGCAATACAGTGGGTGAAATTCTGGATGCATGCGCCATCGGCTATGTCACCGGATCTGTGTATGCTGATTTGAATTGTGATGGAGAGTTCAATACCGGTGATGTGCCTTTCTCGAATGCAATCATTCACAACGAGAGTAATTTGCCTGTAGGCAATAGTTATAATGATGGAACCTATTATGTGGGTCTGGCCGACAACACCACAACGACCATTCATGCCATGAACCAATTGGGTTTTTTGCCAGGTTCAAGTTACACCCTCACAACAACCACAACGAATGAGGTGTTTTCCAATTATGATTTTCCACTGTGCCCAGATGTGAATTATCATGATGTGAGTTCTTATGGATACGGTGGCAATCCACGCCCAGGTTTTTATCAAAACAATACACTACTTGTTACGAATCATTCCGCAAATACAGAATACATGGTCGTCACTGCGGATTTATCCTTGTTACCGGGAGCTTCGGTGAGTTCTACCGATGGCGTTGTATCGGGTTCAACGATTACTTGGACTGTGAATGAGTTGTCTTACAACCAAACCATGCAATTCAACTATCAGATATATGTGAGTCCTACCGCAGTTCTTGGTACTACTTACACGTATAGTTATTCTGTGAATTTGTTGAATGGAGTAACCGATTTAAATCCTGCCGACAATGTATTCTCTTATAACCGTGTGGTGAGTGGCAGCTACGACCCCAACGATAAATCAGTGAACAGAGCAGCGATCGATGTAGCTGAAATCCCTGCTGATGATGGTGTATGGCTTGACTACACCATCCGATTCCAAAACACAGGAACTGCAGAAGCCATCACTGTTCGTGTCGAAGATGTGATCGCAGAAAATCTCGATCTGTCCACTTTCCAACCATTGGATGCAAGTCATGTTTTCGATTTGTCATTCGATGTGAATAGAAAAGTGGAGTGGCTCTTCAATAACATCATGCTTCCGGATAGCAATACAAATGAACCGGAAAGTCATGGCTTTATTCATTTCAGGATAAAAACAATTCCTGGATTGGGTATTGCCGATGTGATTGAAAACAATGCTGCGATTTACTTCGACTTCAATGAGCCTGTAATTACGAATACGGCAACAACCATCTTCTATGAATGCACACAAAACGCGGAAATCGCGGGTATCGCGGATGTGTGTGAAGGCAGTGATGCGCTGCTCAATGCGAGCGGTAATTGGGATGAATATCTCTGGACCATCGATGGCAATGTTGTCGGAACATCCAACCAACTCATCATGGATAATTTATCCGCAGGTCAACAAACGATTGCCTTGCATGTGTCAGATTCCTATTGTTCCGATGATGCGGAATTTGTTTTGGATGTCACTCCTATTCCTTCCACACCTGTAATCACACAAAGCGGAAACACCCTCACGGCCTCTGGCAATGGCATTTTCACATGGACATTGAATGGCGAAACGCTTGCAGACAATGACAACTCCATTGAGATCACAGAATCTGGTGTTTATGGCGTGAGTGTGATGGAGACGATGTGTGTTTCGGAAGTGACTTCTGGTGAGTTTGAGTTCGTGGGAGTGAAGGAATTGAAGGCAGAAGAATTCTTGACATGTTATCCGAACCCAGCTTCCAATATTTTGCATGTTTTGCTTCCTGCCAATTGGGTTGGAAAAAATAATGTCATGGTTGTGGATGGAATGGGAAGAAGAGTTTTGTCGTCATCAGGAAGTTCTATGCAGTTTACTCTGGATGTAAATACTCTTGAACGAGGATGCTATCATATTGAAGTCCTCAATGAAGAATCGCAGCGACAGCTTTATGAAATGATCATCATTGAATAATTATTAACCAAACATATGAAAGGAGCAACATTTCTATGTGTATTAGCATGTTTGCTGTTTGCACAGAAACTGAACGCACAAGTCTGCACCGGAGATTTTGTTTTCGAAACTCAAACAGAGTTAGATCAGTTTATCGTCGATAACCCAACATGTTCTTCCATAGATGGTGATGTCACTATAACGGGATCCATAAACGGTGATTTGCCGACGAATTTGGATGCTTTGCAAAATATTGAAAGCATTTCTGGCAATTTAACCATAGATGTTTATGATGGACCATTTTCAATGATAGGCCTTTCATCATTGACCACAGTGGGTGGAGACTGCTGGTTATTTGATCAGGCATATGAGCCCAATATTATCAGTTTCGAGGGAATGAATAATCTTGTTTCGGTTCATCAGTTGACATTGTCTATTCGGACTACAATGGATTTTTCTCCCTTTGATAATTTGTCGAACGTGGATGTTATTATGATAGAAATTCTTGATAATCCTGTGGAAACGACCATAGGAGTGCAAGATGTTTTTCCAGGTGTAATCGAGTTGTCAGGAGGTTTTTATTTTTACGGTGCAGGCAATTTCGTCGATTTCTCTGGATTTCACAATCTTGTATCAGCAGGTTCGATCTCATTTCAATCGATGGCTGTTACACTTTACATGTCTTCTTTTAATGCATTCAATTCTTTGATAACATGTGAAAATTTGACTTTCGATATGGCCATTGTGGATGAGTTTGTTGATGGATTTGGGCAGCTGCAAAATGCTGAAAGTATTTGGTTTGACATGTCCACTCTAGGAAGTGTTTATCCCGAATTCGGCTCACTTGAAACCATCGTTGATCTTTCATTAGTTATCTATGGTATTAACATTCAATCTCTCAATTTCGAATCTCTTGTTAGCGCATCCATAGTGAGTGTCACGGGTACATTCAATGAGATGCATTTTGATGCATTAGCGTCTGTGGATGATCTCTATATACAACAAGATCCATCTGACACCACAACAACAATCTTCTTTCCAGTGTTGGATAGTATCAATGGCAACCTTGGGTTATATAATCTCGCAAGTAATTCGCTTAACGAAATGTTCGATTTGAGTTTTATTGGCGGTTCTGTGGTTATTACAGAATGCGAAAATTTAAGTTATTGTTCAGTGACGGGATTATGTGAAAGGCTTGCAATTGATCCTCTAAGTGTAGTGATTATGAACAACGCTCCTGGTTGCAATACGAACGAAGAAGTGCAGAGCGTATGTTCTTTAAGTTCTGCTACAGGTTTGGTCTTTGCAGATATCAATTGTGATGGCAGTTGGAATGCAGGCGATATTATTTTTCCAAATGTCATCATTCATGATCAGGATAACATGCCAATTGGTTCTTCTAATTCTATTGGCTCATATCATACCGCGCTCCCTGATAATATGACTACTGTAATTCATGCGGTTACACCATCTGGTTTTTTCCCAGGATCGGAATACACTTTTACTACCACCAATCTTGATGAAGTCTTTTCTAATTATGACTTTCCTCTTTGTCCTGATTTCAACTTCCATGATGTGCGCGTATATGGAAATAGTTTCGTACCGCGACCTGGCTTTTATAATTGGTATTCTATATACGCATTAAATGAAGCTGTGCAATCTGAAAATGTTATGGTTTCCATGGATCTCTCCACCATGCCGGGTGCGACGATTTCTTCTACAAATGGAACCATATCTGGAAATGTCGTTTCTTGGACGGTCAATGATTTGACTTTCCTTGAGACTGAAAGTTTTTATGTTCAAGTTTATGTTGACCCAACAACTCCACTCGGAACTGTGTACAATCCAATTTTAACTGCTACTTTGCTTTCGGCAGGTGCTGACGATGATCCTTCTGATAACGTTTTTAGTTTCAATCAAACCGTCGTCGGTAGCTACGATCCTAATGATAAATCTGTGAATCGAACAGCAATCGATGTAGCAGAGATTCCAGCCGATGACGGAGTTTGGCTCGACTACACCATCCGATTCCAAAACACAGGAACAGCTGAAGCCATCACTGTTCGTGTCGAAGATGTGATCGCAGAAAATCTCGATCTGTCCACTTTCCAGCCATTGGATGCAAGTCATTCATTCGATCTTTCTTTTGATGAAAATAGAAAAGTAGAATGGTTGTTCAATAACATCATGCTTCCGGATAGCAATACAAATGAACCGGAAAGTCATGGCTTTATTCATTTCAGGATAAAAACAATTCCTGGATTGGGTATTGCCGATGTGATTGAAAACAATGCTGCGATTTACTTTGATTTCAATGAGCCTGTCATCACCAATACAGCAACGACGATATTTTATGAATGTACCCAGAACGCTGAAATCCTTGGCCTGGCAGATGTATGTGAAGGCAGCGATGTGACGCTCACATCTTCTGGTGTTTGGAATGAATATCTCTGGACGATGAATGGCAATTCCATCGGTACTTCGAATCTATTGACCATTGCGGATCTTTCTGCTGGACAACAAACCATTTCATTGAACGTATCCGATACGTACTGTTCTGATGAAGCAGAATTTGTGATTGATGTTACTGGTATTCCTTCCACACCTGTTATCACTCAAAGTGGAAATACGCTCACTGCCTCTGGCAATGGTATATTCTCATGGACATTTAATGGTGAAGCGATTGCAGACAATGACAACTCGATCGACATCACAGAATCTGGTGTTTATGGCGTGAGTGTGATGGAGACGATGTGTGCTTCAGGAACGGCTTCCGGTTCTTTCGAGTTTGTCAATGTTGAGGAATCAACTTTCGAATACAACTTGAAGTGTTATCCAAATCCTGCAAATGATGTTCTATTTATTGAATGGCCGGACACATGGATTGGTCAGAATCAAATCATGCTGACTGATCTGGTTGGAAAAGTTCTGATCATGACGAATTCGATGAAGAATCGTGTTAGTTTGAATTTAAATACCCTTGCCTCTGGTACGTACCAAATCGTAGTGATCAATGAACATGAAGGCCATGTTTCGACAAAACAAATTTTTGTTGAATAGGGGTCTTAGGTGTTAGTTGTTTTGTAAGTCAAGTGCTGATTGTCGAAGTGCGAATGTCGATGATCGGCACTTTTTTTTGAGGTTGATCGGTCGGAATCAAAAGTGCTGTATTGGCGAATTTTTGTCCGATATTTTCTACTGAAACCACCCTTTCGTCACCTTTTTCAACAATTTCCCGCCAAATTTTCCGTCATTTGGGCATGGCGTATCTATTGCTATTCGCCTCGCATAATCTCAAATTATGGATTTTTCAAAATTCACCCTCAAAACCCAGGAAGCTATTCAGAAAGCGCAACAAATCGCGCTGGAAAAAGGTCATCAGACCATTGAAAATGCTCACCTGCTCAAAGGCATTTTTGATGCTGATGAAAACGTGACACCTTTTCTCCTGAAGAAAATGAATGTCAACGTGGCTATCCTCGAACAAGCCCTCGATAAAATGCTGGACTCTTTTCCAAAAGTTTCCGGCGGACAAATGTCTCTTTCGTCTGAAGCCAATATCGCGTTGAATCGCGCTCAGAATTACCTCAAAGAATACAACGATGAATATGTCGCCATCGAACATTTGCTGCTCGCCATCACGGAAGGTCGTGATAAGGCTTCTCAAATGTTGCGCGATAGTGGTGTCACTTTAGCAGATCTGAAAAAGGCAATTGCTGAATTGCGAAAGGGCGAACGTGTAACTTCTCACTCGCAGGAAGAGACTTATAATTCTCTCGAGAAATACGCGAAGAATCTCAACAAATTGGCACGCGCCGGTAAACTCGATCCGGTGATTGGTCGTGATGAAGAAATTCGTCGCGTGATGCAGATTCTTTCTCGCAGGACCAAAAACAATCCAATCATCATTGGTGAACCTGGCACAGGTAAAACCGCTATCGCTGAAGGTATCGCTCACCGCATCATCAATGGCGATGTTCCGGAGAATCTGAAATCAAAACAGATCTATTCATTGGATATGGCTGCACTCATCGCGGGTGCAAAATACAAAGGTGAATTTGAAGAACGATTGAAATCGGTTGTGAATGAAGTTCAAAAGAGTGATGGCGAAATCATCCTATTCATCGATGAGATCCACACGCTTGTTGGAGCGGGTGGGGGAGAAGGAGCAATGGATGCTGCAAACATTCTCAAGCCTGCATTGGCTCGTGGTGAGCTTCGTGCCATCGGTGCAACAACCTTGAATGAGTATCAGAAATATTTCGAAAAGGACAAGGCACTCGAACGTCGTTTCCAAAAGGTGATGATCGACGAACCTGATCGTGATGCTGCGATTTCCATCCTTCGTGGTTTGAAAGAGAAATATGAGAATCACCACAAAGTGCAAATCAAGGATGATGCGATTATTGCTGCGGTAGAGCTTTCTCAACGTTATATCACCGATCGTTTTTTACCGGATAAAGCCATCGACCTGATTGATGAAGCTGCTTCCAAACTGCGCATGGAGATCAACTCGAAACCGCAGGAGTTGGATGAAATTGAACGTCGCATCATGCAATTGGAAATTGAACGTGAAGCCATCAAACGTGAAAACAACCAAACGAAATTGGATGAATTGAACAAAACCATTTCCGATTTAAGTGATGAACGAAATGCGCTCGCTGCCAAATGGCAAAGCGAAAAGGATGTGGTGGAAACCATTCAAAATGCGAAGCGTGAAGTGGAGAATTTGAAGTTGCAAGCTGATCAGGCTGAACGCGAAGGAAGCTACGGACTGGTGGCAGAAATCCGCTATGGACGTATCAAGGAACAGGAACAAAGGATTGAAGTCAATCGATTGAAGTTGCAGGAATTGCAAGCCAATTCCAAGATGTTGAAGGAGGAAGTGGACCCGGAAGAAATCGCGGATGTTGTTTCTCGTTGGACTGGTATTCCAGTGAAAGCATTGGTAGAAAGTGAGAAGGCAAAATTGTTGCGCCTTGAGAAGGAATTGGGCAAACGTGTTGTCGGTCAACAAGAGGCTATCATGGCCGTGAGCGATGCGGTGCGCAGAAGTCGCGCCGGATTGAGTGATGAAAGAAAACCCATCGGCTCATTTATCTTCCTCGGCACAACCGGCGTAGGTAAAACAGAATTGGCCAAAGCACTGAGCGATTTTCTTTTCAATGATGAAAACGCGATGACGCGCATTGATATGAGCGAATATCAGGAACGACACACAGTAAGCCGTCTTGTTGGAGCACCTCCTGGATATGTTGGTTATGATGAGGGTGGACAACTCACCGAAGCGGTGCGTAGAAAACCATACTCTGTGATCCTTCTCGATGAAATCGAAAAAGCACATCCGGATGTTTTCAATATCCTGTTGCAGGTGTTGGATGATGGCCGTCTTACGGATTCGAAAGGTCGCTTGGTGAATTTCAAAAACACCATCATCATCATGACCAGTAACCTCGGTTCGCAAATCATTCAGGACAATTACGACAAAGCAAAAAATGCAGATGATGAAGAATTGTTCGAGAAAACAAAGTCGGAAGTGATGCTAACTCTCAAAGCTTCATTGCGCCCGGAATTCCTCAACCGTGTGGATGAAGTGATCATGTTCACTCCTCTTCGCAAGGATCAAATCGAAGACATCGTAAAGCTGCAATTGCATTTATTGAGTGATAGACTTTCAAAAGCCGAAATCAATTTGGTGGTGACACCGGATGCATTGCACTACTTGGGTGAAAAGGGTTATGATCCGCAATATGGTGCGCGTCCTGTAAAACGTGTGATTCAAAAAGAGGTCATGAACGAACTTTCTAAATATATCCTCTCCGGCGACATCGACAAATCCGAACCTGTCGTTCTCGATGTGTTCGATGGACAAATTGTTTTCAGGAAAAAAATTGATGAGGAAGTGTTGGTGGAGGTATAATACCTAACTGGTATTTCAATCAAAGCCGGATGGTTGCATCCGGCTTTTGTTTTTTTATTTTAAATGATTGTCCGGAATCCTCCCTATGTGCCGAAAATTGTTGATTGAGCTTAGCTTGGAGTTCGTGGGAACGGCCTTTGAGAAAATTCGTAGAAATCC
>JAIBBG010000002.1 GCA_019694805.1 Flavobacteriales bacterium
AGCGATAACAGGTAGCACCAAGGGTTTGGCGACTTTCTGTGCTGGGGAGGTGCGATCTGTATGGATGAAAAAGCCGGGAATTTCCCGGCTTTTTCTATATCCTATCTATACCTTTTTTAAGTTGGAGAATGGTCTTTTCTTCGTCACTACCCGGTTCGGGTGTGTAGTTGTAAATCCAAGATGCATGTTCCGGAAGGCTCATGAGAATCGATTCAATCCGTCCCCCTGTTTCAAGACCGAATCGTGTGCCACGATCGTAAACGAGATTGAATTCTACATATCGGCCGCGACGAATCCATTGAAACTGCTTTTGTTTTTCGGAAAATGGTTTGGATTTGTTCATCTCAACAATAGGCAAGTATGCTGGTAGAAATGACTGGCCAACCTGTTGAACAAAATGAAAAATATCTTTTATGCTGCGACCATCTTCTTGTCTGAGGTAATCGAAAAAAATTCCACCAATACCTCTCGTCTCATTTCTGTGTTTGATGAAAAAATAATCATCCGCATGTTGCTTATATGAATTGTATGCTTCGGGATGAAATGCATCGCAGGTTTTTTTAAGCACCCTGTGAAATGATGAAGCTTGATCTGTATCTACGTAGATAGGTGTCAGGTCGATTCCACCACCGAACCAGGCATCACCTCCATTGGTTTCAAAGTACCTGATATTGGAATGGATGATAGGTACCATAGGCGATGCAGGATGAATAACAATGCTTACTCCCGTTGCGAAAAAATGTGTTGCTTCTTGTAGAAGTCGATCTTTCATGAAAGCGGGAAGTGGTCCTTCAACTGCACTGAAATTGACTCCACCTTTTTCAAATACATGACCATGACTGATCACTTTAGAAATACCGCCACCGCCACCGACATGTTTCCATTCGTCTGAATGGAATCGTGCATGACCATCGGCTTGTTCAAGCCCATTGCATATATCCGACTGAATCTGTCGAAATGCAGTGGCAACTTCTTCTCTGAAATTCATCAATCTTGGGGAAAAATAGAATCGAATTACTTTTCACGAATGAGCGAATACTCTTCGGTACCGATAATCATTACAAATTGATTTTCGAAACCACTTTCGTTGGATGTTTTCATAAAATCAAAACCATTCGCGTAGACTTTGGTTTTGATCTCATTCAAATGATTGGGAAAATCTCGTCCGTATTTGAGTAATCCGGTGCCGTAAAATTTCATCACATCATATCCAACAAATGAGTATTTACCGGGTTCTGTTTTGAACTGTTTGCGGTAAGCTTCGATCCATCTTTGAACATCGGGATTATCGTAATCAATGAAAGTAGTTTGGGGAAAATGCACGTGATACTTGTTGCGATTAGCAACGGATATAGCGTCAAGATCATCCCAACTTTCATTGCCATAAACAATGATATCGCCATCGCCCAATACCCTGAACAATGTTGCAATAACTTTTTTGTCACTCGTTGGAGCGATTACGATGTTCTTCTTGCCGGCAGCGTATTTATCCTTGACATTAAATGATGCGGCATCTGCAACAACAATGATGTTTTTAAGACTATCACCCGATAGCTTTTTCCATTCCTCACGAAATGAATCAACAGCTTTTCTATCATCCAGATTTTTGGAGTCGATGATGATAATATTGTCTTTAGGATGCTTGGAATAGACATGTCGGGCTACACCGATCCATTGCGTTGCCGTTGCTGGTACTGTCTTGCTCATATTTGGTGATTGAAGCAAAACTTTATTCGGTTGTTGCACCGGACTCACCACATGTACTCCTTCTTTCGCTCCCCATGCGCATACATCTCCAAAAGTTTCTCTGAAGATCGGTCCAATCAATAAATCTACTTCTTTCATTTCAGGCTTGGCCAGTACATCGTTCGTCATGGACTTACTATCAATGGCATCATAGACCCGGAGCGTAGCATTCAATCCTTCTTTTTCAAGCGAATCAGCCGCCATCAATGCACCACGATACATTTGAAGGGCAACATCGCGCATCCTGTTTTCCCTTGTTTCCATGGTGTCTTTGTAGTTGGTATAGAAAGGAAGCATGAGCGCGATGTCATAACTTTCCTCAATGATCTCACCGGTAATTTTCACGGGTTGAAGAGGCGCAGGTCCTTCGTCTTCTTTTACTTCAGGGCCAATGTTTGTTGGTATCAGAATGACCTCACCAGCAAGAAGTCCATCTTTTAATCCTGGATTGGCATTTTTGATATCATCTGGAGTTACATGATATTGTTTTGAAATGCCGTAAAGCGTTTCACCGGGTTTCACGGTGTGAGGAAATTTGTCTTGAGGGATTTCCTTGGGCGCTTCTGTTTTGATGGGAATGCGCAAGGTCTGACCTTTCTTCACCCCTTGATCACTACCAGGATTGGCAGCGATGAGGTCATTCATGTCAATGTTGTATTTTCCAGAAATGGAATAGAGTGTTTCTTTCTTTTGAACTTCATGCATCAAAAATTTCCTACCCGGATCATTGCTGATGCTCGCTCCTTTAATACGCGATTTAGCAGCAGGAATTTTGATTTGTGTTCCTTCTTTGAGACCATTATCACTACCGGGATTAGCAGCGGTGATGTCGTTGATTTCACATTGATACAGTTTGGAAATGGAATAAAGTGTCTGACCTTTGGTGACATCATGGATGTAATAAGCTACACCATGAATCTCTTCAATTCTTGAAGATGCTTGTGATAGAGCGCTTACAATAAACGCACAAACAAGCAAAACAATAAGCAGACACTGACGCAGAATCGATATCAAGGGATAAGAAAATTTCATGTTGAGATGAGAAGGGCTTAAAAACAGTGCCAGAGGCAAATTTAACCCAAAACACCCAGTTCATAACCCAAATCTATGCGGCCGAAGACTCGTACACATGCATTGAAAATGCTTCCATTTTTCGGAAAAATCGCTACTGGCCAGCTTTTATTCCCACTCAATGGTTGCAGGTGGCTTAGAACTGATGTCGTAAACTACACGATTGATGCCTTTCACTTTGTTGATGATGTCATTAGAAACTTTGGCTAAAAAGTCATGTGGAAGTCTACTCCAATCAGCGGTCATCCCATCTGTGCTATTGACTGCGCGAAGAGCAACTGTTTGTTCGTAGGTCCGTTCATCGCCCATAACGCCAACACTCTGCACAGGAAGCAAGATAGCCCCGGCCTGCCATACTTCATCATAAAGATCATTGGCTCGGAGACTTGAAGTCCAAATATGGTCGGCTTCCTGGAGAAGCTGAACTTTTTCCGGAGTCACCTCACCAAGAATTCTGATACCTAAGCCTGGACCAGGGAAGGGATGTCTTCCCAAGATATCAGCAGGAATGCGAAGGGCTTTACCTACGCGTCTGACTTCATCTTTAAAAAGCAGTCGAAGGGGTTCAATTACTTTCAATTTCATATAATCAGGTAACCCGCCAACGTTGTGATGACTTTTAATGGTTTGAGATGGGCCGCCACCAACAGACACCGATTCAATAACATCTGGGTAAATCGTTCCCTGACCTAACCATGTGGCATCTTTTTCCTTCTTGGATTCTTCATCAAAAACCTCAATAAACACGCGGCCAATGGCTTTGCGTTTTGCTTCTGGATCACTCAACCCCTTTAAAGCACTATAGAATTTTTGTGATGCGTCTACACCCGTTACATGAAGACCAAGTACTTTGTAGCTATCAAGGACATGTTGAAATTCATTTTTGCGCAATAAGCCATTATCGACGAAAATGCAATGAAGCCTATCTCCAATAGCCTGCTGGAGCAATACTGCAGCGACGGTTGAATCAACGCCACCGCTTAATCCCATCACAACAGTTTCTTGACCAATTTTCTCCTGTAGTAATCTCACCGTTTCGTCGATGTAGTTGAGAGGAGTCCAATCTTGGTCGCATCCGCAAATTCCACATACGAAGTTTTTTAGCATGCGTGTGCCATCGACCGAATGATAAACCTCTGGGTGAAATTGTAAACCATATATCTGATCACGTTGAAGCTGATATCCCGCCACTTTAACATCAGAGGTCGAGCATATAATTTCAGCATGTTCAGGGGCATGCAAGATCGTATCACCATGCGACATCCAGACTTGAGATTGTAATGGAATGTCTTGCATCAATACCGAAGTGTGATCAATGGATACCAACTCAGCACGTCCATATTCCCTATGAGTGGAACGAATCACTTCTCCTTTTCTCAAATGAGAGATGAGTTGTGCGCCATAACAAATACCCAAAACCGGAACTTTACCTATGTACTTATTGATATCTGGCAATGGCGCATTTTCTTGATGCACTGAAAATGGACTACCAGAAAAAATGACGCCTTTCACAGATGCTGTAAGTTCCGGTGCTTTATTCCACGGGTGAATTTCACAATACACATTCAGTTCACGTACCCTGCGTGCAATGAGCTGTGTTACTTGTGAACCGAAGTCCAGTATGAGAATGGTCTGATGCATGGCGCGAATTTACTGGCTTGCTGAGGTTGCTGAATTATCCTGTGAACAATTTGAAGAAAATATCTTCCATTCATGAATACAGAAAGGTAAAATCGACGAAAATTGCGACATGTTGAATAATTTGCAGCATTACCGCGTGGTTCTTGGTTCTGCCAGCCCGAGAAGGCAACAACTTTTGGCCGGCATAGGCCTGCCTTTTGAGGTGGAAGTACGTCCAACCGATGAGTCTTTTGATCAGGAATTGCGCGCTCATGAAATACCCCTTCATATTGCGACGAGTAAAGCCGAGGTATTTTCACCGGATCTTGGACGTGCTGATATCATCATCACTGCGGATACCGTGGTGTGGATCAATGATCATGTGATGAATAAGCCCGTAGATCGCACCGAAGCCATAGAAATGATTTCAGAGCTTTCAGGCAATGTGCACGACGTGTACACTGCGGTATGTGTATTGAGTACTCAGGGTAAAATTTCTTTTTGGGACGAAACACGCGTGCACTTCAGCAAGTTGGATCAAGATGAAATAGCATTTTATGTTGATCAGTATAAACCATTCGACAAAGCGGGCGCTTATGGTGCTCAGGATTGGATTGGTCTTGTTGGAATCGATAAATTGGAGGGATCGTATTTCAATGTGATGGGATTACCTGTGCACAAGTTATATGCTGTACTCAAAAATGTTCCACCGCTCGGGTAATTTTTCAGATCAGATCATCACACAACAATAGGGGGATAGCTTGCTCAGGTGATTGAAAGTACTTCAATCCTTTAGCTAAAATAAAATCGGATACCCACAAAACTTCTTGTGAGATGTTTCACAGATCTGGTTTTATAATCATCTGGATCATCACCGATCAAATCAAAAAAGCCATGTGAATAGTACAGCTCAGTGCGCATGGATGCTTTCCTAACTTTGATAGGCAGTCCAATTCCCAAATCAAGATTCAAATTAAAAGGATCAATCAAAGGTCTCTTGTCGCTGTAAGATTCAGGAGCATAAGCAGGTCTGATGGCCAATTGTGCTGTCGGGGAGTTTGATTTGGATGTTAGGTTGAATACTGTGGCAATCGGAAATTCAAGACTGATGGGATACACCCTGGATGTAGTTTTATGATCAATTTCGGTGTCGTATGAAATTTTAGCCGGCATCATATGCGCTTCAATGGAAGGACGAATCATGAACCTGTTGCTGATTTTGAACATATATCCCGCGCTGGCACTGAATCCCGCACTATTGATGATTTCACTCTGACCAACTTTACCGGTTGAATCGATAAAGTAAGGTCGTGATTCAAATCCCATGATGGAATAACTCACTCCAACCCCCAGAGCAAAATTGCTTGGTTTTTTTGGCGCCTTCACATCGAGACTATCTTGTGCTGTAAGCATAAGTGTGTGAAGGATAAAGAGGAGTGCTAGGATTGTTCTGTGCATTATCATAATTAAAATTCAACGCAAACATAGTTGGCTAAAAATGAAACTGCCCGGAATGTTGAATAATTCCGGGCAGTGTTCATACAGAATGATATTATTTATTCGAGATTGAATTCCTTATCATCAATGCTGCCGTTGAGTTTGGTATCAGAGTAAGTAATGACAATTTGCTCTGAACCCACAGTCTGCGACATTTTTCCCGGGAATTTGATTCCACCAAAATCTTTGTAGTCGTCATAAGTCGACTCTACAATCATACCGCCGTCCTCTTCACCACCAACGGAAATACTCTTCACTTTTAGATTGGTCTTTACATTGTAGTAATCAGTATTGACCGTGCCATCAGGCTTTGTGATTTCGATGACATAACAATCTTCTTTATTCACAACGTCAATTCCTTTGAGTGCGGCTTTCATGCCGTATTTATCAAGATGTAATACAGACAATAGATCGCTTTCCATTTGAGTATCTGCAATGGTTGAAGCATCCATAGGTGACTTCTGACCCATCTGCACATTCATGCCGGCGTTGCCATTTACCACTTGTTTCATAATTTCCTGAGGTCCCATCGAGAGCGACATCTTGAATTTATCTGGTGATTTTATTTTCACAGTCATTCCAAGTTGCATTCCACTCATGTTCATGGTTCCGGTTTGTTCGAATGTTTTCATGCTGGAAATATTCTTTTCTCCACCACGTGCTTCGATGTAACTTTTGAAAACCATTTCGGCAGTCATGCCTGCAGGAGCAGGTTTGAGTTCAGAAAATGCAGTGCCATCTGCATTCATCAATTCTGTTTTACCACCTGCAGCGAATTTGTCCAGTTTAGCTGCAACTTCTTTGTTACCTACAACAGTGATGTATGCGTTTTCTGGTTTGATTACTTGTTTGGCGAATTCACGAATTTCAGCCGATGTGATGGCATTCAGGCGTTGTAAATACGTTTCATAGTAGTCTTTTGGAAGATGATACTTCTCGATGTTGAGTGCGAAGTTTGCGATGGTCTGCGGTCTTTCGAGTGATCGGGCAAAATTGCCAATCATGATGTTCTTGATGGTTTGCAGTGTGCTATCTGCAACTAATTCTGTTGTCAGTCTCTTCATTTCATAGAGAATTTCTGTCACTGCGCTATCAGTAACAGCATTGCGCACACTTGCACCAGCACTGAAGTATCCGATCACTTCATCATCTACAATTTGAGAATACGATCCGTAAGTATATGCTTTATCTTCTCTGAGATTTTGATTCAATCTTGATTGGAAACCGCTTCCACCAAGAATATTATTTAATACACGGGCTTTGAGAGCCTCTGCAGTGCCAGGCTGAATGTCGACGGGATAGGTTACATCAATACTGCTTTGCACAGCTCCAGCCAATGGAACAAATACTACGCGATTGCCTGTTGGCAAAGTAGGTTTAGAATAAGTGAGTGGTTTTACCTCACCTTTTTTCCATGAACCGAAAAATTTATTGGCTTGTGTTTTTGCTTCTTCAAAAGTGATATCACCAACCACGATAAGATAAGCAATATTGGGTTTGAAGTAGCTGTTGTAGTAACCTACCAAATCATCACGGGTAATGCTGTTGATTGTTTCTTCTGACTTTTGCTCACCATATGGGTGATTAGCGCCATACTTCATGAGGTCTCCGATTTTACCGGAAAGTGCATCTGGATCAGTCTTCTCGCTTGCGAGTGCTGACAATGATTGTTTCCTGTTTTTTTCTATTTCTTCTTGAGGATATGAAGGATGAAGTAGGACATCGGAATAAATTTCCAAAAAGGCATCAGCATGTTTTTTCAAGCAATCACCATAAACACCACCGGCAGAGGTAGACAATGAAGCACCGATATAGTCAACAGCTTCATCAATTTGTGCTTTGGTTCGGGTGGTTGTGCCGGAACCCAAAAGGTCTCCGGCCATTTGAACATAACCTGCTTTTGGACCTTCCAAAATAGGATCTGTATCAAGTCCTATACTGTACGATACACGAGGTAGCTTATGATTTTCGACAACAATAAGTTTCAATCCATTGTCGAGTTGCACCAATTGGTATTGACCGATTTGAAGTTTTGGAGCTGGACCTACCGCAGGTGCGTGTGATCTGTCCAGTTTTTTAGGACTGCATGCAGCTAAAACGAAAACTGCTGCAAGTGTAATAAGTGATATATATTTTTTCATTGTATTTCGATTGAAGTCTGTGTTGATGAGTGTTTACTTTATTCGTTGAGTAGCGACGGATCGTGAACGAAATACAACACAACGCGATTCTCTTTGGTGTAATACTTCTTGGCAGCATTCATCAAATCTTCTCTGGTTACCGCC
Source organism: Flavobacteriales bacterium (assembly GCA_019694805.1). Lineage (GTDB taxonomy): Bacteria > Bacteroidota > Bacteroidia > Flavobacteriales_D > Sanyastnellaceae > JAIBBG01. The sequence goes on from JAIBBG010000002.1 coordinate 8,220, forward strand.
ATGTATTTGTCAATTTCTGTATTGATCAGATTGGCATCACCGAGGTACATATGATAGTTGGCAAGGCTTTCTGCGATACCTGCTACGGATTGATTTCTGGTGATGAAGTCATTTTCAATTTGATTTCTCAGTTTTTGAAATTCCTTTTCGCTGATCAATTCATTCTTTACACGTTCAAACTCTTCATTCATGGCAGCTTCAACTTGAGAAGGATCTACACCCATATTGGCAAGACTGAAGGCCATGGTCAATCCAGGATCTTCCGTCTCATAGGTAAATGCACTGGAGAAAAGTGCGAGCTCTTTTTCTTCCACGATGGCGCGATTCAATCTTGAACTTGAACCATCGGCAAGTAGTTTATTGAGCATATCAACGGCATAGAAGTCTTTGGTGCCTTGTGCTGGAATGTGATAAGCCTGAACTACCAGTGGCAATTGATCTTTTACCTTGATGCTATCACGAACTTCACCTTGATTCACAGGTTCTACTGCACTTGGACGAACAATGGGTCCAGCGCCTCTTGGAATTTCTGAAAAGTATTTCTTCACAAGTTCAGTAGCTTCTTTGATGGTGATATCACCAGCGATGCTCAAAACAGCATTGTTCGGTACATAGAACATTTTATAGAAGGCTTGAAAATCTGCTTCTTGTGCGGCATTCAGATCAGTCATGCTACCAATCGGAGCCCAACTGTATGGATGAACGTTATATGCATGATCAAGCGTCTCCTGAAAGAGTGTGCCATATGGCTGATTGTCGATACGAAGACGTTTTTCTTCCTTAACAACTTCACGCTGTGTTTCAATGCCTGCTATTTCAACTTTCGCATGAAGCATCCTTTCACTTTCGAGCCACAGTCCAAGTTCAAGTTGATTGCTTGGAAGTAGATCATAGTAAAAAGTTCTATCCTGAGTGGTATTGGCATTGAGAGCACCTCCGGCATTTTCGACGTATCTGGCATATTCGCCTCGACCAATGTATTCAGAACCTTCGAAAAGAAGATGTTCGAAAAAGTGCGCCATTCCTGATCTGCCAGCGGTCTCGTTTTTCGAACCCACGTGATACATCACGGTCACAGCTACAATGGGAGTTGAGTGGTCTTCATGAAGAATGACATGTAGTCCATTTTTGAGATCAAATTCGGTAAAATTGATCTTCTGGGCATTGGCAGCGGCAGGAATAAGCAGCGCCAATGCAATTTTAAGGTAAGTCTGTATTTTCATTTTGGCAATTTGCGGTCGCAAAGCTAACAATTGCTTCACTCCGTTATTCAAAAACAAGACAAGAGGCCAATTCACCAGTTGAGCGGTTGGTTGGAATGCCTTCCATAACTTGCGCCGAAATATTTCCAGAAATCTGTGGATCATTCCGTAATTGATATTCGACGCAGCATAACACCGGAGGAGGTTTATGCCGCAGCAAGTAGCCATCATCACATCCAACTTGATGAATCTGCATTGACCCTCATCCGCAAAGCGAGGCATTTTCTTGATGGTAAATCTTTGGGAAATGGATCTCCGATCTATGGCGTCAACACTGGTTTTGGCTCATTGTGCAATACCGTCATCCCGGACCATGATTTGGGTGTTCTTCAACGCAATTTGCTGGTTTCTCATGCTTGTGGCGCTGGCGAGGAGGTGCCGGAAATCATCGTTCGTATGATGCTCTTGCTCAAAATCCGTGGATTGAGCTATGGCCACAGTGGGGTGGATGAATCAACTGTTTTAAGATTGATCGACTTCTTCAACTTAGGCATTACACCTGTGGTCTACCAACAAGGCTCGCTGGGTGCTAGTGGTGATTTGGCTCCTCTGGCTCATCTATGTCTGCCGCTTATTGGAGAAGGAGAGGTGTATTGGAAAGGCGAAAAGGTGATGGCATCCGTGGCGTTAAAAGCTTGCGGATTGCAGCCGCTCACTTTAAAAAGCAAAGAAGGTTTAGCGCTGATCAATGGCACACAGTTTATGTCGGCGTATGCAGTTTGGTGTGTTGTCAATGCCGGTTCCATGTTGGATACAGGATTGCGCATTGCAGCTATGTCCTTGGATGCTTTCGATGGCCGACCAGAACCGTTCGATCCTGCCATACATCATACACGACCTCATACAGGTCAAATTCGCGTGGCCGAAAAAATGCTGGACTATTTGAGTGGCAGCGAATTGATCCAAAAGAAAAAGGAACACGTACAGGATCCATATAGTTTCCGTTGCATCCCACAAGTAATTGGTGCAAGTCTGGATAGTATAGACTACATCAGGAGTGTGATTCGAACTGAAATCAATGCGGTTACTGATAATCCCGTCATCATACCCGATGAGGATAAAGTGATCTCCGGTGGAAATTTTCACGGTCAGCCGCTCGCTTTGGTATTGGATTTTTTGGCCATAGCCATGGCTGAATGCGGCTGTATCTCCGAACGTCGCGTCTATAAACTGATTTCAGGTCAAAGAGGACTTCCTCCATATCTAGCACCTGATGCCGGATTGAATAGCGGATTTATGATTCCACAATACACGGCTGCGAGCATCGTGTCCCAGAATAAACAATGGTGTACCCCAGCATCTGTCGATACGATTGATAGCAGCAATGGACAGGAAGATCATGTAAGCATGGGAGCGAATGCTGCAACAAAATGTTATCGAGTGATTGAAAACGTCAGAAGCATTTTCGCCATCGAATTGTTTACCGCAGCACAGGCTTTGGAATTTCGCAGACCTGCAAAAAGTTCTCAGTTGGTTGAACAACTTCACGCCAAAGTTAGAAGCATAGCACCATTCCTCGCTATGGATGAATTGATGTCCGGATACATGCGGGAGCTGAAGAAGCTGATTTGATCAGTTGATTTTTTTTCTAAAGATGAGATAGTCGAGACTATACTTCCCCGGTCCGGCCAGAAAGATTGCAGTGAATGCGGCAAGGTAGGTGATGGAACCTTCACGATCATCTAAAGCATCTCCAGCATGCACATAAAAGGCAGCAACTGCCATGGTGATCATGATGAGCAGAGTATTGATTCTTGTGAAGAGTCCAAATACTATCATCATACAGCAAAACAACTCAGCGAAAATGGTAAATCCTGCTGCAAACCAGGTAGGCATGCCAAATGGTTCAACAAAATCGCCTCGGATCAAATCCCACTTTTCCCATTTGCTATAGCCATGAAGTATGGCCATGAAGCCGCCCATAAAAATCCGTATAAGCAGAATAGCGACATCAAAATGGATGGCATCCAGAAAAATCTTTGACATGTTGATTTTCTTCATTTGCCAGATCCTTTGAGTACGATAGCAATTGTATAGAAAAGAATTTTGAAATCCATGGCCAGCGACATATTCTCGATGTAGAGAATGTCATACTTCAAGCGTTGTATCATCTGATCAACATTTTCAGCATATCCAAATTTCACCTGTCCCCACGATGTGATTCCTGGTCTTACACGATGGAGGTGACTATAGTGTGGAGCTCTTTGTGTGATGAGTTCAATGAAGTATGCTCGCTCTGGTCGTGGCCCCACCAATGACATATCACCTTTCAGGACATTTACGAATTGTGGAATTTCATCCATGCGGGTTTTGCGCAGAAAGCGGCCAATTCCGGTAACACGCTCGTCATGTGCTGAACTCAATTGCGGTCCATTTTTTTCCGCATCACACACCATGGTTCTAAACTTATAGATACGAAATGGTTTTCCAAACTTACCAATTCTTTCCTGAGAATAAAATACACTGCCTTTCGAAGAGAGTTTAATCGCAACGACCACAAACAATAGAAAAGGAAAAAGGACAATAAGAGCAGTAAGTGAAACCACAACATCAATCATTCTTTTCACCGAGAATTGCCAGGCAGGCATGATTTCATGATTCACACGAATCAATGGCACGCCATAAATGCTGTTCATTTTTACAGAACCACTCAGGATGTCGTACATGTCGGGAATGATGTTCACATTCACTTCTGTGTCTTCCAAAAGCGAAAGGATATTTTCCAAATCCTGGTGGTCACCACTTTCAACAGCAATAATCACTTCTTCAATTTTTCTCTCGCGAATGAGTTTGGGCAATTCGTGGTATTTCCCTAACAAAGGAATATGCTTGGTGAGAAGATCATCTTGTCCATTAACGCGCACGAATCCTTCAAATTTGAAACCTGGCGAAGTTCGCATGGCCATGATCTCTTCGTACATGCTTAATGCTTGTGCATTTCCGCCGACGATGATGGTATTGAATCCGATGTTGCCGTTATGAACTAATGACACGGTGCGGGAAGTGAGAATTAATCGTTCAGAAAGTGTAAGCACAAAGTGAGAACAGAATAACACCAGAAGCGTTTCATAGTAGTTCCTGTAGTGTTTGATCTGGTCGTCAAGCAACAATACAAAGAATATGATGAGTACCCCTACCAACGTCGTGATTGCAACCTGGCCTAGCTCTTTTAAACGATGTCTGCGGAATATTCTCACATAATGTCCACCGACATAATACAGCATGATCCAGAAGAGTGGAATGAAGATGAGTCCAAGTATATAATTCGAGTCGAACTCCAGTTTTACATTATCACCAAATCTTGCAGGCTCTAGTTTCGTTTTTCTGTAAACGAAGAGAATGGTCCAGGCGAGCATTGCAGCAATAAGGTCTGCTGCAAGGTATTTCGCTATCTGTCTTCTTTCGTTCATCTTCAATTATTTCACAACTTTGATGTTGTCCAATAAAATCGTGGGTGTTGTGGATTCGTATGCGTTGGCTTCAACATAAAACCTGAAGTTATCGGCATTGGGATATGATCCTGCGATTCCTCCGAGATCGAGATAAATCTTGTTCCATGTTGGAAACAATCCGGTGATCGAGGTCGTGGGTACAAGAGTGAGTACCGGGTATTTTTCGGTGTTGCCGTCCTGAATCACATACACACCACAAGTGAATGAATTGTCGCAACTATAATCCATTTCCAGAAATGAAATACTTCCTGCTGTGACATCTAGATCGAGGTCATCTATGTAATGCAAATAAGATTCGTTGGCATCGAGTGCGATCGAACAGTATTTATTGCCATTCACAGCGAGTACCGGATCATATATGACATCCAGACTTGCTTGATTATTTGGCCCTGAAACAAAATAATTGGTGGTCTCAAAATTTCTTCGGTTATCGACGTCAGCATTGGCTGAATAACTGATTTTAGCTGATAAGTGATGTTCTGAAAGGGCATTCAAAACGATGGAAGTATCAAATGCAGCATAAAAGGGATATTTGATTCTTGTTGAACCCAACCCATTGTTTTTGATACCACCGTACACGCTGATTTTGGTTTTGCCGGCTTTCAAAACCGGAACGACTGCCGGTACATCGAAGATTCCAACAATGTCGTCATTGGCATAAACCCATACTTCTGTGATGTTATGACTCGCCGAACCTTGTTCTGAAGTTGTGATGACATGAACATCATCAATATAAATGAATGAAGGCTCTTGTTCGTCGGGATCAGTCACCCGGCATCCGGTAAAAATGAGTGCAGCAAGGAGAACGTAGAGTAGCTTCATAAATTCCTTTCAACGAGGTTGAAAATTAAGGTCGGCGAAGGTAGTACAAGGTGCTTTTGAGGCATTCCTATGAACGCAGATTGTGCGATTTATTGCGAAAGTTCATTTTTTGATGAAAATCAAATCGCACAAACTTTGACTTGAGTATGAAAATCAGTCGTTTATAGGATCGATTATTCTTCGTCGGTTTGAAGAAGAATATGCTGACTCATTTTATCTAACACCATGAGGGCCACATCAAGCGCACGTGTGCCGTCTTCAAGGCTCACTTTGGGGAATTTATCGTGATGAATACAATCCGCCAGGGAGGCAAGTTCATCGCGAATGGCATTACTCTCCGGGATTTGTGGTTTTTCAAAGAGAATTTCTTTCACCCCTTTTCCGGCACCTAGATTAATGGTGACACTGAAAGGATCTGGTTCTCCAATCACTTCTCTCATCCTCACAATTTCCGATTCTTTTTGCAAGAAGTCAACAGAGATATAAGCGTCCCTTTGAAAAAACCTTGATTTACGCATGCTTTTCAAAGAAATGCGGCTGGCGGTGAGATTGGCAACGCATCCATTGTCCAATTCAATTCGAGCGTTGGCGATGTCCGGCGTATCGCTGAGGACGGCGACTCCACTCGCAGAAATTCTTCTCACGTTGGCTTTAGTGACCGCCAATACAATGTCAATATCGTGAATCATCAAATCGAGCACCACAGAAACATCTGTTCCGCGTGGATTGAATTGCGCAAGACGATGGGTTTCAATGAATCGTGGTTGAGCCAAATGAGGTTCGGCGGAAAGAAAAGCAGGATTGAATCTTTCTACGTGACCAACTTGGGCCTTGATGCCGGCTTCTTTGGCCAGTTTGATCAAACGACGGGCTTCATCAATGGTGGTTGTTACCGGCTTTTCAATAAACACATGCCGGAGCTTTTTGATCGCTGCCACTGCACAAAGGAAGTGTTGTGTGGTAGGCGTCACAATATCGACCACATCAACGGCATCGATCAGCGAATCCATGCTGTGGAAAGGCATCAACTCAAATTGTTCAGCAGCAGATTTCGCATTGGCTACACTCGGATCATAGAATCCAACGAGCTCGTAAACATCTGGTAATTCACGGATGCACTTCATGTGAATTTTACCGAGATGCCCGGCTCCCAATACACCAATCTTGAGTCGTTCTGCCATGTCGCAAAAATTTGGCGAACTGAAGTCTACAATGCATCGTTCATTTTTAATTTTCAACAACGAACAGATGAACTGTGAGTGACATAGTTTTGGCACGTATGCTTCAGGATACCTATAAACACAAAGGACTTCGGAAAAAGCTTGTAGATGAGCTGCGTAAAATGGGAGTCAGCGACGAAAAAGTCCTGGAGGCGATCAACCGTGTTCCAAGGCATTATTTCCTTTCCAGCGCATTCCTGGAATTTGCCTACGATAACAAAGCCTTCCAAATTGGAGCAGGTCAAACCATTTCACACCCATTTACGGTTGCTACGCAATCACAGCTTTTAAGGGTTGAACCAGGAATGAAGGTGCTGGAAATCGGCACAGGAAGTGGTTTTCAGACTGCTGTGCTCTGTGAATTGGGTGCGAAGGTGTATTCCATTGAACGTCAAAAACTGCTTCACGACAACTCTAAAAAACTACTGGCACTTATGGGACATAAACCTCATCTGGTTTATGGCGACGGATACAAAGGTCTACCGGCTTTTGCCCCATTTGACAGGGTTATCATCACTTGCGCTATTCCTAAAATACCTGAAGAACTCCTCATTCAACTTAAACCGGGCGGACTCCTTGTGATGCCTTATGGAGAAGGAGAAGTGCAGCAAATGATGGTTATCGAGGAATTACCTGATGGGACTTTTCAATCTCAACTTCATGGCAAATTTTCTTTTGTTCCCATGCTTGAAAAGAGAAATTCCGTGCACTAATAGAGGTATTCCCAAGCAGTTTTGTGTGCGCCAATGGATTCGATGTAATCCAAAAAATCACTGTAGAACCGGTCATTGCCTAATGTAGCGCTGTCGCCAATGATGATCAGCTTTTTTCGTGCGCGCGTCATGGCCACATTCATTCGACGGTAATCGCGCAAAAATCCGATGTCGCTGTTCTCATTGCTTCTAACCAAACTGATGTAAATCACATCCCGCTCCTGACCCTGAAATGAATCTACAGTATTGACACTCACAAAAGGAATTGAAGCAAATTCTTCCTGAAGTATTTCTACTTGTGCGCGATATGGCGAAATGATTCCAACATCAAATCCGGTTTTATTGTTTTCTGTGAGTTGATCAAAGTGCTTGCGCAACAATTTAGCTTCTTCAGGATTGCACTTCGAATCTGATTCTTCCCCTTTTTCTTCTTCAAAACCACATCCGGCCGTGTCGATGAATTCTATGACTTGTGGCGAAAAATCCAAATGCCAGGAGGCATTCGTACTGTGCGCTTCAAGTTTGCTATCATAGAATTTTCTGTTCGAAAACTCCATGATGTCTTGATGCATACGGTATTGTGTTTTGAGTAAGGTAACACCCGGATGACGGCGGATGAGTTTTTCCAATAGTGTAACTGTCAATCCTTGGCGCGCCGCTTCCTGACTTTTCACTGTAGGTGGAAGTTGAAATGGGTCACCCGCCATGATCACTTTTTCTGCACGAAGGATTGGCACCCACACTGCGGGCTCAATCCCTTGTCCGGCTTCATCAATCACTACCGTGCTGAATTTTCTTCCTTCGAGATAATCTGAAGTGGATCCTATCAATGTGCAAGCAATGACTTGTGCTTCATCCAGAATTTTAGAAACCAGATAACTCTCAAGTTCGCGTGCTTCTTTGTTGAGATTTCTTGCTTCGCTAAAAATGAGTTTGCGTTGTTCAGCTTCTTCACGACCAAAATTGCGCTTGTATTTGCCCCCCATCTTACGCAATTCCACTGCACGTTTCTTCAATTCACGAATTTGTTTGAAGTCTTTTTCCTTTTGCAGCAGAACATCAAGGGTCAATGCTGTGTTATCTGTTTCAACTTTGGCCAAATTGCCAATCCTGACGACTTTGATTCCTTTTACAGCAAGGCTTTTCGCCAAATGATCCGTAGCGGCATTGCTCGGCGCACATACCATGATTTGCTTCTCGCGTTTGGTCAGTTCTCCTATAGACTCCACTAATGTTGTGGTTTTTCCTGTGCCAGGAGGTCCATGTACCACGGCAAAATCTTCAGCGTCGAGTATACTCTGCATGGCCTCTTGCTGAGATGTATTCAATTTTGATGAAACGACCTGAGCAGTGGTATGAAAAGCTGCTTCTTTTTCACCGAGTAGAATATTTCTCAATTGAAATAGTCTTCCCTTTTCGAGATTGATGAGGATGTTCAATGCTTTGAACATTTCATCATATGTTTTTGAGTCGAACAAGAGATTCACTCCAAGCTTACCCTCATCAATCCAATCGGGCAGATCATCCATAAAGAAACTAATCTTCATGCGTTGATCATCAACATAACCGATGGTGCCATTCACACTGGTGTTGTCATGTCCGTCAGCCGCAGTGAATAGACTTACGGGTGATGCGCTTTGGAATTTATGATCAAGTCTATCACCTGGATTTCGTTCAACTACAATAAATGGATATGCACCAAGACCAAAACCTGTCTCGACAATTTTAAGTGGAAACCACGTGATGCCGTTCTTTTTGCGTTCACTGATGCCGGATTTTTTTAGCCACGCATCGTGCAGAGCAAAATCTTCTCGTTGTTCAATGCGCAGGATTTGCGCCAGTTTTCCAAGTTCTAATGCTGATTCCATTTTCTGTTGCAAAGAAAAGGCTGCCCGAAGGCAGCCTCATCTCTTTATTTCGAAAAAGATTATCGAATCAATGTTACGTTGCCGCTGAAGTACTCCATACCTGAAGCCCTGTTCACACCAACAACATAGTAATAAGTGCCTTCTGACATGTCTTCACCATTCCAGGTGCCATCATAGTCGTCATCTTCAAACACCAGGTTACCCCAGCGATTGTAAATCTTGCAAGTACTGCCAGGGTAAGCACGGATTCCAGTGACATTGAACGTGTCATTGTCACCATCACCATTTGGAGTCATGATATTTGGAATCATGATGTTGCAAACTTTAATGCTCACACCAATTTCTTGTACCGAAGTCAAACCACAATTCGGTTCAGTGATCGTTACAAAATAGGTACCGGGCAAACTTGAAGTTACCGAGGTCACTTCACCATAGTTGATGGTAGTATCTGGATTGATAAATACCCATTCAAAGGTTGACAACGGTTGTTGATTGTTTGGGATATATACCTGATAAGGTAAAAGATCAAAACAAGGATTGATATTGTAATTTTCAACTACTGGCACAATCGGCATGATGGCAAGCACAGAATCTGTGGTTGTGCAAGTATTGTCGAACATTGGGTAAACCGATAGGTAGTAATAAGTATCCTCAGTAAGGTTGCCAGCTAATGTTGGGCTTGCGGCAGTCGGATTGGAAAGATTGTCTACCGGAGTCCAAACATATCCATAAGTAAGACCAGGAATTGGATCCTGCACTGACCCTGTGAGTGTCACTGGATTTCCGCAATAGTAAAAATCTTCACCTGCCTCTGCAGTTGGTGGAGGTGTTACATAATAGGTAACTGTTGAAGTCGTATTACAATCTGCATTCGTTACAGTAAGAACGTACTGTCCATACTGAGTAGCTGATTGATTCTGTCCATTGCCCACAACGTTTGATCCGTTGGAATTGTTCAATACCCATTCGAAAACGATGTTCTCATTTACCTGCTCAGCCGATTCAAGGTCAACAGGAAAATCTTCAGAACAGAAGTACTGAGGATTAGGATTTGTTGGTACGATGGCCTGAGTTACATCTACAAATGCTTCATCAGAACCGGAACAACCTGCAAGGCCATTGACCGAAACTGTAACCGTATAAGTTGTAGCTGTATTCAAATTCACTACCGTTGGTGATGAAGAATTTGCGCCTGTCAATCCTGTAGTTGGAGTCCACGCGTAAGAATAATTGACTCCTGCTGTAGGATTAGTAATCGTTGAAGGAAGGTTGATAGGACTTCCACAGAAGAAGGCATCGTCCACTTGAACTTCAGGAGTTTCAATGGCAGTGATCGTTATGTCTTCAGTGTATTCGCATCCAAAGTCATTGATCACATGATAGGTGAAGGTATAATTTCCACCAGCCGTAGGAGAGAACAATGCCCAATCGCAATTGCTACCTGTAGCAGTAAGTTGATTTGGAGTTTCCCAATAGCTGGAGTCGCAACCATTGCCAACAGAAGGAGTGAATTGGAGAACATCAGGATAAAATTCTGGTGCGAATTGAATACCGAATTCGAATACCCATCCATCGTCTACACCAACAACGTCACAAATTTCAAGTTGCCAAGTACCATTCAATGGGCAGCCTTCGAGGCTAGACCAGTTGCCTTCTGGCTCATAATCACCAGCTGGAATGGTGCCGCCAAATCCGGTCATTCCTTCCATCCATGTTCCACCTACTGAATTTGGTGAAAACGAGTAAGTATAACCAACTCCTGGAACACCGTCATCGATATCAATAGGTTCTCCGAGGTAGGTTCCTGAACCTCCAGCTTCTGGGAAAATGTTCAGAATCTGACCATTTGGACAAATGATGTTGATGATGATATCGCCAACGAATGAGTGTTCAACATTGAAGAATATTTGACTGAAGTCAGTAGAATCCTGAATGACAGCATTGCCGAATTGGTTAAAGGTGAGATCTGCGTAGAAGCAACCCTGATTGTCTGGGATATATACTCCATTTTCGAAGCTCACAGTATTGGTTTCAATCCAAGTCACAGTGTTACCGTTTTGAACTTCGCCTTCGAAACTGGTGCTGTCTTGTTGAGCATAATCACTATTTCCAATTAAAACTTCATCACCAATACAAATGGTTGTAGCAGACGCTGCCAAGTCAAAGTCATAATCGGTAGCCACGAAAACGATAATCTCCGGGATATTCGCTGAATAGCAGTCATTATCATCGGTGAGGTAAAGGCGAACGCGATAACCACCAGGGGTATTAAACGTTTTGGTAACCGTTGGCCAAGCGGTTGTATTTGAAGTATTGTCTCCAAAATCCCACTCCCAGCTTGCAAGGTTAGCACCCTCAGTCCAATAAGAATTGCTTCCATCAAATGTCACGGATTCGCCTGGACAAATTTTTACTGTATCAGCTGGAGCTTCAATCAATGCCACTGGATAGTCGCAAGGAACTCCGCAGGAAATCCTAATTGAAAAGTCACCAGTTTGATCATCATTGTTCGATTCAAAATGAACGGTTAAGCAACCACTGGCGGTAGACGATGACAATGTCTGAAACAACATTTCACCACCTGAATAACCACCGAGGAGGGTAGCACTCATATCCGCACCATCATATACCCAAAGTGAATCGCCATCTGAAAGGTCAAAACCAATGAAATAGAGATTGATCTGAGTCTCAGGCGCAGGAGCGCAAAGCGTAATGGTGAAGTTTGCACCAGCCGAATAAGGAACCAGTCCACCTTGATCATCATGCATGATGGCATCACAAGTTTCGTAGTTGGTATGATCCGAGATATTGAAAACTTCGGTTTGAGCAAAACTGCTATAACCAAGCATGGTAGCAATGAGTCCTGCTAAATATTTCATATATGTTTTCATTTGTTGCTTTTCTTTTGGAGTGCGACTTTGCTTCTCTGTTCTTCGCGCTTCATCATGTCAGAAGAACGCACGATCAGAAGGTGTTTCTTACCTGCGGTATCCACAATGGTGAGATTACTGCAAGCAACCTGATCTTGAGGCAGGATGTAGAGGAGCGGATTGAAATCAGCGATTTGTTCCGGAGTGAGAACCACCGGAGTTTGGTTGCGCAATTTCATCTGAAAAACCTCTTCATGACCGCTTTTAGGTTCCTCAAACCAGCAAAGTTTTTCGGTAATGAGATTGAGGCTTTCAATTTGTTCTGAACTCATGGCCGCAATTTCACTTGAAGTGTAAGCTGCCTTCACTTTTGGATTTGCCCCTGCATGTTGAGCGAAAAGTCCGCCGCCAAGCAAGAGGAAAATCAGAATGTTAATCGTTGGTTTCATGTATGATTCTGTAATTCGAGAAGTTGACAAATATAATTGCCTGCAAGTTGTCCCAAGGTGAAATTATTTTCATCCCAGGAGCTTTTGGAGGCTGCACTACACGGCTATTTTTGCCTTGAAATCAATTCCTTTATGGAAGTAAAAAGGGTTCAAAACCGAAATTTAGAAAAGTCATGGCTTCAGTTGCCAAACAGTTTATATCGTGGAGATCATAATTGGATTCCGCATATCAGGCAAGACATACAAGGGATTTTTGATCCGGGAAAGAATAAACTCTTTCGTGAAGGCGCAGCGGAAAGATGGATTCTATTGAATGATAAAAGTCAGGTTATTGGACGGATTGCTGCCTTTTGGTCGAAACGATACGCCTCCGGCCAAAAACAACCTACAGGCGGTTTGGGATTTTTTGAATGTATCCATGATAGAGAAGCTGCTTTTTTGCTTTTTGATACTGCTTGTGATTGGCTGAAGAGTCAAGGAATGGAAGCAGTGGACGGGCCCATCAATTTTGGAGAGAAAGAGGCATACTGGGGATTATTGGTGGAGAATTTCTCGGATATGAGCAGTTTTCGAATGAATTACAACCTGCCTTATTATCAGGAGTTCTTTGAATCATATGGTTTTCGCACTTACTATGAACAGTGGTGTTATAAGCGCGACTTATCAGTTCCGGCGCAAGAGATATTTGTTCGAAAAAACAATGCTTTGATGACCGAGCCCGGATACCGCATTGCAAGTGCCAGAGGGAGAAGTCTGGAGCAAATTGCCATAGATTTTGTAACCATTTATAATGCAGCATGGGCAGGACATTCAGGATTTAAAACCATGCAGTTGCAGCAGGCCAGAAACGCAGTAAAGGCTATGAAGCAGGTCATGGATCCGGATATCATGGTTTTTGTATACCATTACGATAAACCTATTGCTTTCTACATCAACCTTCCGGAAGTGAATGAATTTATGCAACACGTCCATGGTAACCTGAACTGGTGGGGAATACTCAAGTTTTTGTACTACAAGAATTTTGGTAAACGCAAGGTCATGGTAGGACTGGTATTTGGAGTTGACCGTGATTATCACGGAAAAGGAGTAGAGGGGGCCATGATCAAATGGACAGAAGAAAACATTGTCACCTTGAACCGATATCAAGAAACGATTTTGACATGGATTGGAGATTTCAATCCGAAAATGATCAAGGTTGCAGAGAATCTGGGTGCTGAAGTTTATCGGAAACTCATCACTTATCGGAAACTTTTTGATGAAAATAAGCCTTTTGTGCGTCATCCGCAGATTTAGAACCCTTGATAATGGTGGGATTCAGAAACAATTTTGACAAATTCTCAACAATGGTTGTATCAGTGAATCTGGAGACTATATTTGCGCCCGCTTTTCAGAAAAGCGAAAGGATCTCGTAGCTCAGCTGGTAGAGCAATACACTTTTAATGTATGGGTCCTGGGTTCGAGTCCCAGCGGGATCACAACTGTAGAAGAAAAAGGGAGGACGGTTAATAGCTGTCCTCGTTTGTTCTTCATAAAAACTGAATTTGCCCTGGTGGTGAAATTGGTAGACACGTACGTTTGAGGGGCGTATTTCGCAAGATGTGCTGGTTCGAGTCCAGTCCAGGGCACTACCCAAAATGGTGAATGGAAGATCTCTCGTTGAGGGTCTTCTAAGTCAGGAAACTCATAAATCACTCTACGTAGTGATGGAATTCGGAAAATTTTCCCAATTCAGGAATCCTCAAGACTGACATTGACAAAAGAATTGGAGAAGCAAGCACAGCTTCAAAAATTTTCAGAGGCGCGAAGCTAATGAGACCACTTTACCGAAGTGGCGGAATTGGTAGACGCGCACGTTTCAGGTGCGTGTGCCGCAAGGTGTGAGGGTTCGAGTCCCTCCTTCGGTACGAAAGGGCCGCTTCCAGCGGCTCTTTCCATGTAATCATAAGAATCATGAATTTTGATCTTTGAGAATTCAATTTGTCTTGTTGCTTCGAGTGACTTGAATGGAAAGGATGTCTTTTTGAAAAGTTACCTCAACCGATTTTTTGTCGCATTGAATGGATTACGGCTTATGCTCTTTACTATCTATCTATAAATCGAATTTGCCGACGAGAAAACCCGGTTCAATCTGTTTTGTAAAATAAATCTTCCAAATGCTCAAGCTCTTCGGGTTTAAAAAGTTCTGACCTTATGATAAACCTTTTTCCCGTCGGGATTTCCAATGAAAAGCTTGAACCTCTTCCAACCACTACATCGAGTGTGAGCCTGGTATGCTTCCAATATTCGAACTGATCTTTGCTCATCCAGAAAGCAATGGAGCCGATATATCCTAATCCCACATCACTATATCCAATTCGGAAATCATCAATTGAAAAACACATGGGAGAGGAACCATCACAACAACCACCACTCTGATGTATAATGAGCTGTCCGTGCAATGCGGTGAGTTCATTCAACAATGTGAGTGCTTCTTCTGTAGCGTTGATGCGTGGGATTTTATTCATGGCTTTCAAAAAAAAAGAGAGTGGTCCGCAGCGGACTGCGAACCACCCATTGGATGCATAGGGTATGATCAGAAAAATCCGAGCTTGTTTTTGTTGTAGGAAATCAGCATGTTTTTCGTTTGACGATAATGACCTAACATCATTTTATGTGTCTCCCTTCCGAAGCCTGATTTTTTATAGCCACCAAACGGCGCATGTGCAGGGTAAGCATGATAACAATTGACCCAAACTCTTCCCGCCTGAATTGCTCTGGGAACAGTATAAAGTTCGTGTGCATCTCTTGTCCAAACTCCTGCACCTAAACCGTATAAGGTATCATTTGCAATGGCAAGTGCTTCTTCTGTTGTTTTGAATGTAGTCACACAAACAACCGGACCGAAAATCTCTTCCTGAAAAACGCGCATCTTGTTATGACCTTTGAGCACTGTAGGTTGCACATAATAGCCACCATCCAAATTACCTCCGAGCTTATTGGCAGTACCACCGGTAAGAACTTCAGCCCCTTCGTCTTTGCCAATTTGAATATAGGAAAGTATTTTTTCATATTGGTCATTTGATGCCTGTGCACCCATCATCACTTCTCCATCCAAAGGATCACCTGTCTTGATTGCCTTCACGCGTGCGATGAATTTTTCCATGAACTTTTCGTAAATGCTTTCATGAATCAACATTCTTGATGGACAAGTACAAACTTCTCCTTGATTCAATGCGAATAACACCGCTCCTTCTATGGCTTTATCAAAATACTCATCATCATACTCGGCTACTGAAGGAAAAAAGATGTTCGGTGATTTACCTCCGAGTTCCATCGTCACTGGAATCAAATTTTCTGACGCATACTGCATGATGAGTCTTCCGGTTGTCGTTTCTCCCGTAAAGGCCACTTTATTCACTCTCGAAGATGTAGCCAACGGCTTGCCTGCTTCAGGGCCGAATCCTGTAACGACATTCAAAACTCCCGGAGGCAGAACATCAGCAATAAGTTCCATTAAACACATAATGGATGTCGGCGTTTGTTCCGCTGGTTTTACCACCGTACAACATCCAGCGGCCAAAGCTGGCGCAATTTTCCAGCTCGCCATCAACAACGGAAAATTCCAAGGGATAATCTGACCAACCACTCCTATTGGCTCATGCAAGTTGATGCTTACGGTATGTTCATCATGTTCTGAAATGGTACCCTCTTCAGCCCTGAGCACACCTGCGAAATACCTGAAATGATCAATGCAAAGCGGAAGGTCTGCTGCCCTCGTTTCACGTATGGCTTTACCATTATCGATGGTTTCAACGGTAGCTAAATATTCGAGGTTATCTTCCATGATTTGGGCAATTCGGAGCAAAAGGTTACTGCGCAATGCTGCAGGCGTTTTGCTCCAACTTGGAAAGGCAGCATGTGCCGCATCTAAAGCGTTTTCGATGTCTTCGGATGTAGATCGAGCCGCTTTGGTAAATACTTTTCCATCAACCGGTGATATGTTATCGAAGTAATTACCCTTCACAGGAGGCACAAATTTTCCTCCAATAAAATTGTCGTATTGGCCCTTGAAATTTGGCCTTTTAGCAGTGTTTCCCATTTTTATTCGTTTTGTTTGATTTGTTGAATGCAAGCTGAGCTTGTAATTTTTAAAAGCGCTGCACCAAAATCTTTACCCATAGCACTCAATTCCCAAAGTTTCTCTTCCCTTGGTTGAACAAGGCAGTTGACTATTTTTGATTTATGCAATCATTTAGGATTCCGATAGAGAATGTAGCAACCACGCCCTTGAGAAAATTGCGTGAAGAAGTTGAGCAGAAGACGAGTTATGTTTTGGATAAATGCGAATTGAATATTTTCGAGACGCATCACAAAGCGGAAAAGGTGAGGTTGACTTTTGATGGATTCACCATCACAAGCATGCTGCGCGGTAAAAAGGTTTTACACGGAGAAGATGCTTCAAAAGATTATCTACCAGGTGAAACATTCCTCATTGATGCAACAACGGAAATGGTCATTGATTTCCCGGAGGCGAATTATTTCAATCCAACTCAGTGCACTGCTCTGGTGATTGATGAAGATTATCTCAAAAAACAAATCGATTATCTCAATGAAATGAACCGACCACACGAAGAGTGGTCATCGCCTTGGAATCTGGATTTAAACAATGTTTGGCTTAGAAATGATGAAGCCATAGCTCTGCTTAGTTCTCGTATGCTCAGGCTATTTTCCGGAAATGATCCATTAAAGGAAATTTTGGTGGACATCAAATTGAAAGAATTGATGCTTTGTATCATGAGGCTGAAAAATTTCAATCAGCTCTGCAATGACCATCCGGGAAGCTCATTGGTGAATGATAGATTTAAGGCTGTTGTTGAATATATACGGCGCAATTTGACATCACCTATTCAACCAGCTGAGTTGAGCAAAATGGCTTGTATGAGCAAATCAGTTTTTTACCGAGCCTTCCTCAATGAATTCGGAGTTCCTCCAACAAAACTTATTCTAGTCGAAAGGATAAGACAAGCAAAAGCTATGCTGGCCACAGAAAACATGAAAGTGAAAGAAATTTGCTTCGCGCTTGGTTTTTCTGACCCTAATTATTTCTCCAGAGCCTTCAAGAAAATTGAGGGGATTACTCCATTAGAATATCTCACTTCGTTGAAAGGAGAACATCACCCAAAATAGTCGGAAACATAGCCATGCCAAATCATGTAGAATAGGTTGGTGTATATTTGTAACGAGTCCAATTCTCATGAAACAGATACTATTATTCAACATTTACTGGATTGTATTTGGTTTTTGCTCTAATGCCCAGCAACAAGCTGCACTTGATTTTCATGATGACGACCACTTCATCACCTGTCAGGTTGGTGTAAATACTGCAGTGCATTACGAATTGAGGTATGAGAAGTTTTTTCATGATGAATGGAGCCTCCTTTACACCTTCGGATTGAGTCACAATGAATCCAGAAGATATTCCGAATTTCGCCTCCCAATGGGTGCAAGTGTTGCGACTGGTGTATTGATTGGAGCATCGGCATGTTCTTTAGCCGATGCATTTTATTGGTCGGATTTCGAGTTTTTTAGATTGGCTTGTTTGATCCCCGATGGTATTTCATACCATCACAAAATAAGAGGTGGCTATTATTTTTCTCCCTATCTCAACTGGTCTGGTATTTCTGTGAGATTGAATGAAGATACAGATCAGGTTGATTGGATTTACACTCCCAAAGCCGGTCTCAGGCTGATGAAGCCATTGGGCAAAGTGGGTGTGCTTTCCGCTGAACAAACCATCCAACGCGGCGCCAACAATCAGATTCAACTTTACCCATCTATTGGCCTTTCTGTAAGATTCTGATCCAGCGCAATGTTCTTGTGCTCTTCACTGCCTAATTTCGTGCTGTAATTCTTTTTCTTGGAAAATCACCTTCATACAATTCCTGTCAGAGATTGGCTGAAAAGTCCATTTCAACCATTATTGATCAGCGGCCCTTGCAGTGTCGAAACGGAAGAACAATTTGTTGAAACAGCGAAACTACTTGCTGCAACGGGTAGGGTGAATCTCCTGCGTGGTGGCTTGTGGAAGCCTCGCACAAGACCTAATTCTTTTGAGGGTGTCGGAGCAATTGGGTTGGAATGGATGGTACGAGCACGGGCTGAAACCGGATTAAAACTGACCACGGAAGTTGCTACAGCCGAACATGTGGAACTTTGCCTCAAACACGGCATCGATGTGCTATGGATTGGCGCACGAACCACGGTGAATCCATTTTCCGTACAGGAGATTGCAGATGCACTGAAAGGTGTCGATATCCCTGTTATTGTCAAAAACCCAGTAAATCCTGATTTGCAGCTTTGGATAGGTGCACTGGAAAGAATTTACCAAAGTGGTATTACAAAGCTTGTGGCGATGCATCGCGGATTTTCGCATTTTGGCGATAGCATCTACCGCAATAAACCCATGTGGGAAATTCCCATAGCACTGAAAACGCAATATCCACAACTGAGTATTTTCTGCGATCCAAGCCACATATGCGGTCGTCGTGATCTTCTGTTACAAGTTGCACAAAAGGCATTGGACCTCGGCATGGATGGTTTAATGCTAGAAAGCCATCTCACGCCGGATCAAGCATGGAGTGATGCCAAACAGCAGGTAACACCACATGCGCTTGTTGACCTCTTGGATCAGCTTCAGGTGCGCGCAACTTCCACCGATGATCGGAATTTTGTGAATGAACTCCATGCATTGCGCTCTAGAATTGATAAGGTAGATGAAGAAATTATTCAATTGATTGCAAAGCGCATGAACATCACGCAAGAATTGGGACGATATAAACGTGATCACAATATCACCATACTACAAGTTGATCGGTGGAAGGAGATCATTGATACACGCACCATGCTTGCGGATAAATTGGGTCTGACGAGGGAATTCATCATGCATTACCTTGAGCAATTGCACAAGGAATCCATTCGCACACAGACGCGAATCATGAATGAAGAGAATGGAGATATTGCCTCACAAAAAAACGCTACCGACTCTATCGCACCTTGATGCGATATATGTTTTTCTCCTCGATAAATCCTTCGAGAATATCACCAGAAATCACAGGACCAACTCCAGAAGGTGTACCTGTGAAAATGTAATCGCCGATTTTTAATGTCATGTATTGTGACACAAATGAGATGATTTGATCCATCGAAAAAATCATATGCGAACTATCAGATGATTGTACTACTTCACCATTTTTTTTGAGTGAAAATGAAATGGCTTTTGGATTTTGAAAAGTACTTACCCCTAAAAAGTCTTGACCAATAACAGCAGAGCCATCAAAGGCTTTAGCTTTTTCCCATGGCAATCCCTTTTTTTTGAGTTCATCCTGAACATCTCGCGCAGTGAAGTCTATACCTAAACCAATTTCATCGTAATAACGTGAGGCAAATTCAAGTGGAATGTTTTTTCCAAGCCTATTGATCCTGACCACCAATTCACATTCATAATGCAGATCTTTCGTCCAGTCGGGAATCATCATCGGATTGCCTTTTGGCAAAATGGCTGAATCGGGTTTACAAAAAAATACTGGTTCCGTTGGAAGGGCATTGCCAAGTTCTTTGGCGTGTTCAGCATAATTTCTTCCGATGCAAATGATTTTCATATTCAATATCAGATGTTTTCGAGTCAGCGCACAAATTCAATTTCAACTTTGCGGTCATTGGAGTTTTCACTGGACGAATCTCTATCGCCAAAATACTTGGTGATGAACCGATCCTGTGGCAATCCGCTGGCTGCAAGAAATTGTTTTACCTTATTTGCACGTTGTTGCGAAAGCAAGAGGTTTTTAGCGGCGTCACCTGTCTTATCGGCATAGCCTGTTACAATCAGTTTCAGTGATGGACTGCGAGCGAGTATATCCACAATTTCATTCAACGACATTTTAGAATTCGCGTCAAGCTCAACAGAACCTTTCGCGAAATAAATGTTCATGGATTTCGGTAGGTTGGTAACTGTGCTTTCTGATTTTCCGGGTTTGATGATGTCGCTTCCGGCATTGGCCAATGGTTCACCTGTATTCATTTTTACCAAAGCAAAAACCATCTCGCGTAAATCATCAATTTGTTTTTGCATGGCGATATTCTTATCGTCTTGTTGTTGTTGCCATAACCTGATCTGTTCAGCCCTTAAATCATCTATCTGTTGTTGCATTCCATCCAACTTCGCATTGTTAGCTTCCAGAAGCTGTAGTACTTGAGCTGCAAAATCACTTTCACTTTGAAGATCATCACCAACAGGTATTCCTGTGCTGTCCAATGTGGAGACGTCTTTAAAGTTGATAAGCGCCATCGATTCATCACTCAATTGTACTTTGATGGGTTCAAGAGGTTTGTCAGGATCGTAAGCAGTATATTGATCAATGATTCGCTGTTTCACATCTTCATCAATGATCGTTTCATCACTGGAAGAAACAACCATGAGGTTATCGTCACCATATATGCCAACTTCCATATTCACCAGCAGTTTGAGATCACTGAGTTCTTTTTGCAGATAAAATTTCTGCATCCTGTTCTTGGATTCCTCATCTGCGGCACCTGCGGCAAATTCAAATTTGTTGAAGTCGAGCGCGTCGATGGCATTGATTTTATTTTCGACCATCTTCGAAAATCCTTTAAAGTCTTGCAGTTTTTCGTATTCGTAAAATGCGAGTGCTCCAATCACAATTTGATCAAGGTCTTTTTTTGTTTCCTTTTTGGATCTTTTGAGTTTGACATCACCTTCGCTGATAATGGCACATTTGTCAATGTATAGATTGAGATAAGAACTGACCAATTCCTGAAACTGATCAAGTTCCTGAGCATCTGCTGGTTCGTAATAATTGATGACGATTCTATGCTCGGCTGTTTTCGTAGGAACGAGTTCCTTACCTGTAGTGTCTTTCGGAAAATGATTGATGACAGTGGTCCGCTGGGCATAAAGTCCCAGTCCTGACACTAAAAGAAATGTCGGTAATATCAGCGTTCTAAGCCAGGTCATCTGAACTTTCAAAGTTAGTTTTTTCATTTCCCTGTGGGGTTAGGTCTGTTGTGTTAACACGGTAGAATTATTAACGTGTTATGAACACGAAAGCCGCGTCTGTCGGGGATTTGAAGTAATGAGGACTATGAATATCTTTGACCACGATGAAAACAATACACTACCTCAGAATTTGTTTTGCGATTTCACTGATCGCGTTCGTGTTTTATTCCTGCAAGAAGAATGAAGACAATCCAGATGACAATGTCACAAACACGGAACCAACACCAACGGAAACTTGCTCACCGTCTTACTCATTTGTACCAGACAATGGTCTTGGACCACGATTGATTTTCAAATTCAAATTTGATAGCACCCAAACCAGATTAAATAATCTTGGACAGCCTGCTACAATGCCTTCAGGGCATGCTGGTCAATCACCATTGTTCAATGAAATGAGTCAGCACTACATAGAATTGGCGGGCGATTTTGACATGCTTGGTGATGGAGAAGTTTTGTATGTTGGTGCTGAAACAACCGCGGGAGGAGAAAGTGCCATTGATTATTGTGAGTCTGTGATCACAGAAGAAGATGAAGTGTTTTTTTCTAAGCGCCTGAGTGAAATCACTCCCGGCACTTATAAATGGCTGCGTGTTTCTCTTGCTTACCAGAATTACGATATCATCTATAAATCTTCCTTGTTACCTTCTCCCGGAACTGCATATGGCACAGTAGCTTCATTCGTGGGTTTCAGAACCTATTTGCAGAATTACCTCATCAATGGCATTGAGTATACACCCAGCGCGGCGGCCGGCGGTCAGGGTAATCATAGTCAAGGTTATTGGGGATTTCAGACTTCAGTTTTTGGTACAAACTACTTTACTGATGGTCAGGCTCCCGCCGGTGCGACCACAGTGCCCAATCCCTTCACGAGTTCGCCCATACCAGCGGGAAGTTGTGTGGTCACTGGGCAATTTGTTGATCCAGCGCAATCGTTAACTCCATTGACCATTACTGGTTTTGAAACAGATGATATCGTCATCACCGTTTCCCTTTCTACCAATAAAAGTTTTGAATGGATTGAAGTTACTCCTGACAATCTTTACCAACCCGAAATTGGCGAAGCGGTTGTTGATATGGGTTTGCGTGGCTTGATGCCTATCATCAACAATTAATAAGATATTTAGCATAAAAGAAAAAACGGAAGGTGTCACCTTCCGTTTTCTTTTTGATATCTATGAGAAAAATAATCGTCAATAATTGACAACTGCGAGGGATTAAATCCTGTTGTCGATCACTTCAACATTCGGGAATTTGGTTTTATTGAATGTGAATTCTGCATCCGGAACTTCCGATCCAGTCTTGAAATTCTTAATCTTATAAGTGATGGTAGCATTTTCACGGGTCTTCACTTCAACCTTTACCACTTCCATTTTTGTTTTATCGACATAAAGAAAAATGGTATGGTATGATTTGTTCTTCGGGTCATTGGGATTGAGTCCGATTTGATAGCAGCTCACACCATCAACAGTAACATTGGCGTTGCGCATGTCATGTTTGAAGTTCTTTTCCCAAATGGTGAACATTTCAGCGGGATCAAATCCACCGTCCTTCACGTCTGCGAGGTTGTCGATAGTCACTGAATTATCGCTCTTGTTGTAATTCCAAACGGTGATTCCATCACTCCAAATTTGATAGTCACCCATATTCACATAGTATTTGGATCCTTTGATCTTCACAGATCCGTTGTGGGTCTGATTTGCACCTGTTTTTGGATTGTTAAGGGTTGAAGCGAAATCAGAAGTAATGCTTTTGAAGTTTTTCGCTTTTGCAGAAAGTTTGTCGAGGATTTCTTTCGAAGTCTGAGCTTGAGTTTGAAACGCAATGGTGACAAGTGCCAGCACCAATAGTGCAGAAATTTTTTTCATTGGATTGAATTAAAACGGTTGTTGGGACGAATTGCTTTTCAAGAACTGTTCCAAAGCGATTTCATCCGGAATAATGACCTTCCTGGCTTTGCTTCCTTCAAACGGACCAATGATGCCGGCAGCTTCTAGTTGATCAATCAACCTTCCTGCGCGATTGTATCCGAGTTTCAGTTTTCGCTGTAGAAGCGAAGCACTTCCTTGTTGTGTCATCACCACGATGCGGGCTGCTTCATTGAAAAGTTCGTCCCTGTCTTCATCGGCAAAATTACCCATTTCCAGTGCATTTTCATCTACAACTTCTGGAAGCAGGAATGCCGTTGGATAGGCTTGTTGCATACCAATAAAGTCTGTGATGGCTTCAACTTCTGGAGTATCAACAAAACCACACTGTAGACGAATGAGGTCATTTCCGGTAGAGTAGAGCATATCCCCGCGACCAATCAATTGATCTGCGCCTCCAGTATCCAAAATGGTCCTGGAGTCAATTTTCGACGTCACCCTGAACGCAATACGAGCCGGGAAGTTGGCTTTTATGGTACCCGTAATGATATTGACTGAAGGACGCTGCGTTGCGATGATCAGGTGAATTCCAATCGCCCGTGCAAGCTGCGCCAATCTGGCGATAGGTGTTTCTACTTCACGGCCTGCAGTCATGATCAGATCTGCGAATTCGTCCACAACCAGCACGATATAAGGAAGGTATTTGTGGCCATTCTCAGGGTTAAGTCTGCGGGCTACAAATTTGGCATTGTACTCTTTGATATTTCTACATCCCGCTGTTTTCAGCAATTCATAGCGGGTGTCCATTTCGATACATAGCGAAGTAAGGGTTTTCACCACTTTCTGTACATCGGTGATAATCGCCTCTTCCTCATTGGGAAGTTTGGCTAAGAAGTGTCGCTCAATTTTGTTGAAAAGCGTCAATTCCACTTTTTTCGGATCGACCAGTACAAATTTGATTTCGGCAGGATGCTTTTTATAGAGCAGAGACACCAGTATGGCATTCAGACCAACGGATTTACCCTGGCCTGTAGCACCAGCCATAAGTAGGTGAGGCATCTTGGCAAGGTCAGCCACAAAATTTTCATTCGAAATTGTTTTTCCCAGCACGACCGGCAACTCCATTTCTGCATTCTGGAATTTTTCCGATGCAATCAATGATCGCATACTTACCACATCAGGTTTGGAATTGGGCACTTCAATACCGATGGTGCCTTTGCCGGGAATCGGTGCAATGATTCGAATCCCCAACGCAGCCAAACTCAATGCGATATCATCCTCGAGGTTTTTAATCTTGGAAATTCTCACTCCGGGAGCTGGAATGATTTCATACAGCGTAACCGTTGGACCAATGCTGGCTTTAATCTTCGATATCTCAATCTTATAATGATTGAGCGTTTCAACGATTTTGTTTTTATTCTCTTCGAGTTCTTCTTTATTGATCTGCGGTCCTTGGCCACCGTGCGGTCTGAGTAATTCTATGGACGGAAGGGTATACCTCGACAAATCTCGTTTCGGATCGAATGGTCCAAGCTCTTCGAGTTTCTGGCTGATGTCAGCTTCACTCAGTTCATCATCTCCTTGTTCGACCTCCACAGAAAAGTCATCATCAACCATGACGGTGGTACCACCAGTAGGTGTCAGGGATAATTCCGTTTCTTCTGGTTCTGTTTCCTCTACATCTTCTTCCTCTTCGATTTCTTCTTCGACCTCTTCCTCATCCTCTTCTTGTACCATCAATTCAGGCTCTGGTCCCTCTTCTTCTTCTTCGGGGAGGATTTCAGGTTCTGTTATAGCCTGATTGATTTCCATTGAAGGTTTGGGCGAATTGATCGGTACAGCCGGAGGTATGGCAGATTCTTGTTTGACCGGACGATTTTCTTCAATGGGTTCTTCTTCCTCATCTTCATCAGGTGCAATGGCAGTCGCCCGATTTTTCCACCATTCTGACATTCTCGCCCACAGTGCTTCAACGCGATGGTTAAAATTAAAAATGATGAATGCACCGGCTACAAATAACAAAACCATCAAAGCTCCAGACCATCCCAAAGTATAGGTGAGCCATTCGGTAGCAAAATGGCCATAACCACCCACCAGATTTTGGTTACAGGTAATTTCAATCGTCCTATCCAGTCCATCAACACGGTGGTGAAATAAAAAACCTATGGCCACAGGGAAATAGAACATGGCCAATATGGAGAGTCGAAAAGTTTTCCAATAAGGAAGAATATCCCGCTTAAGCCAAATGTGAACTCCATGAATAAATCCGATGAGTGAAAGGAAAATCGCACCAATTCCAAAGTATTTATTCATGAAAAACCAGGCCACATGTGCCCCGATTTTTCCCATCCAGTTTTTATATGGCTCCTGTGCTGACAAGCTTTCGGCTGAATCCACTCCGACAACGAGCCTCAGGTCATGTTTTGCAGTAAAGAGGTAAGAGGCGAAGGAGAGAAAGAAGAAAAAACTCATGAGCACCAGGAAAATCCCGGAGATTTTTTGGACCCTGGGATCTCTCCAGAATTCAACAAACCTGGACCAACGACCATTGCCAGAAGAGCTGGATTTTTTGCTTTTCGGGCTCTTTTCTTCCTTCACTTCTGGTTCAGGATCACTTTCCTGTGTTGTATTTTTTATGGTATTCCTCGCCACGGCAGATAATAAACGATGGTGCAACGGCAAAAACCGCCACAGATTTCAGGCCTTTAGGCCCAGGTTCAAAAGTAGAACCGGCCTTTACCGCAGAAGTCCTTTGTTCGTGCGGCTTTATCAACAATGTGATGTGCAGCCCGCCAGGCATTTTTCGACGAAAGAAATCACTGAAAATGGGCTATTTTAGCACCGGATGCATTTTCCATGAGAAAAAAACAGGGAAATGCTTTGGGGAGAACAGAAAGTAGTCGTACATTCGCGGCCCCATTTAAGAATTTAAGACAATGGCTAAGAAAGGTAACAGAGTACAGGTGATCATGGAATGCACTGAACACAAAGAATCAGGTCTTCCAGGCACAAGCCGTTATATCACCACGAAGAATCGTAAGAATACTCCGGAAAGATTGGAAAAGAAAAAGTACAATCCGATTCTGAAGAAAATGACAGTTCACAAAGAAATCAAATAATACTGAGTCACCATGGCAAAGAAAGTAGTTGCAACCCTGCAGACCGGTAGTGGTAAGAACCACACTAAGGTTATTAAAATGGTGAAGTCGCCTAAAACTGGCGCGTACACCTTCAAAGAAGAAATCGTGCATAACGACAACGTTCAGGCTTGGTTCGCTAAGAACTGATGAACCTGTTATGATATGACCGAAGGCTTTTCTCAACAGGGGAAGGCCTTTTTTGTTTGATATCCCAGTGCTAATCACCTGATTTGATATTACGGAAAATGAATTTTTTTAAGAGACTCTTCAGTTCAGAAAAGAAGGAAACCCTCAATCAGGGTCTCGAAAAGACCCGTACCGGTTTTTTCTCTAAACTGGCTAAAATCATTGTCGGCAAAAGTCAGGTCGATGACGAAGTACTCGATAACCTTGAAGAACTATTGATCAGTAGCGATGTTGGAGTAGAAACAACACTTAAAATCATACGCAACATTGAAGATCGTGTGAAGCGCGACAAGTTCATGGGCACAAATGAACTCAATGAAATTTTGCGCGATGAAATTTCCGGGTTGCTCAAAGGTCATGAAGGCGAAGAATCGGAAAATGTTCACATTCCTAAAGTCAATGGACCTTATGTCATAATGGTCGTAGGTGTGAATGGTGTAGGTAAGACGACCACGATCGGAAAACTTGCCAATCAGTTGAAATCTCAGGGAAAGAAAGTGATGCTTGGCGCCGCAGATACTTTTCGTGCCGCGGCTGTTGATCAGCTTAAAATATGGAGTGAAAGGGCCGGAGTGCCTATCGTAGCCCAAGGTATGGGATCCGATCCTGCCAGTGTGGCATTCGATACCCTGCAAAGTGCGGTCGCTCAAAATATGGATGTCGTATTGATTGACACTGCGGGAAGACTACACAATAAAGTCGGGTTGATGAACGAATTGACGAAAATCAAAAGAGTCATGCAGAAGGTGATGCCAGATGCACCTCATGAAGTCTTACTCGTTTTGGATGGTTCAACTGGTCAGAATGCTTTCGAGCAGGCAAAACAATTTACTGCGGCCACTGAAGTATCGGCGTTAGCCATCACCAAAATCGACGGCACAGCGAAAGGCGGTGTTGTGATCGGTATCAGCGATCAGTTTAGCATTCCTGTGAAATACATTGGTGTGGGGGAGAAAATAGGAGATTTGCAGGTATTCAACCGATTCGAATTCGTCGACTCTTTGTTCAACGCAAATCAAGAGAAGTAATTCAGTGAGTAGAGCTTGAGTGTGAGTTTAAGCTCAGTTACTGATCTTGATGTCGATACCTAATATTCCCTGAAAAGATTCTGCTGCTTCCAGCATAAATTCGTCATCGTCTTCAACAAACCAATCGATCACCCAATCATTTCCTGAGACGATTCCCTCCTTAATTCTTTCCAACAATATGAGGATAGCTTTCATTGTTGCAGAATTGAAGTAAGGCAGATTGAATTCAAAAGTGGCACTTCGAGGAAGTTCGCTTTCGTTTTCATTCATCCAGGCAACAATATTTTGGTAAAATTCAAAAGCATTGATAGGTGTGCTGATTCCTTTAACCCTGAAAGTATTTTCACCAGGGTGGTAATAAATTTCAGGAGTGCTTTTTGTCGGAGCGATGATGAGTTTGCTCATGGTTAGGGTGGCTTAAAATTTTTTGATAGGAGTGACAATTTTGCAAATGCAAACATACTCTCCAAGAGCTGAAACATCAACATGTACATCGATAGAAACAGCTCCTTTTCTAAGCATTTGAAGTAATCCTAATCCGGCACCGCCTTTTTTTCCAAAATGCGGTTCGAGCATCACCTTTCTGAATTCATTGTTTTTTTCTTCTTCAGAAAATGATTTAATCATGTCGGCTTGCTCACGAAGTCTAAATGCATCGTCTTCCTGAGCGCGATTTTGTAATTCAAATGTGATATGATCGTTTTGAATAACCCATGAAAAGGAAATGTTGTCGTCAACACTATATCGCATGCCGTTGTCCAACAATTCAATGGCAAAACTGCATATTTTTCTCAGGTCCTTCCTGGCACCGAGGTTTCTTGTAAGAATACCATTGAGTAGATCAACAAACTCGACAATACAATGCTCATCGATTTTGCCAAAATAATTAAGCGCGTTTTCTTTCATGATATCTGGGTTGATTTAGTTCAATACCTATGAGTACAATGTCATCAGTCTGAATGGTGTCACCTTTCCATTCTTCAAAAGCTTCCAGCAGCTTAGCCCGCAATACTTCCATGGGCTGATGGTGCATTTGCTGGAAGATGGCTGTTAGCCTTTTCATGGAAAATTTCTTGGCTCCATTTTCACCACCGAATTGGTGAATGAATCCATCACTCAAGAGGAAAATCCGATCCTGTTCTTCAAGCTGTCGAGAATGGGTTGGGAAATCAGGACATTCTTGATTGCGATAAATATCTCCTACAGACTGCATTTCGCCTTTGATACGTTCACAACCGCTATCGTTCACAATAATCACAGGAAGGTTTGCACCGGCAAACTCAACATCATTTGTGTCGAGGTTGATTTTGCAAAGTCCAATGTCAATACCTGATGCGAAATTGGGGTTGGAATATCTTTTTTTCAATGACTCTCCAAGACGATCGTGCAACTGACTCAATAATTGGCCACACAATATGTCTTGCTTTTCATTGATGATTTCTGTGAGGTTGTAGTAAGCCATGAAACTGAGCATTGCTGCTGGTACACCATGGCCGATACAATCTATGGCGCCGATGTAAAGCGAGGATTCCTTTCTCACAATAAATGGAATATCTCCGCTAACAATATCCAATGGCTGATAAATCAGGAAACTTTTTTCCATTTGAGCCTGGAATACTTCTTCTGCCGGTATAATGGTGTCCTGAAAATTGCGGGCGTAATGAATACTCGAAATGATTTCTTCATGTTGTCCGGCCAGCTGTTCATTCGCCATCTGCACATTGATGTTGCTCAAGTGAATCAACCGGTTTTTTTGACGCATGATGTACAAATTATAAAGCACGTATCCCAGAATGAATACCAACAATCCGATACCAACAGTCCATAATTTGCGTTCACTTGCCTGTTGTTCAACTTCAATTTCTTTGAGTTTGCGTTCACTTTCCAAAAGGATATTTTCCTTTTTCAAAAGTTCATATTCTTTTTGCCTTTCATCGTTGGCATGTGAAAGCTCAGTGAGTTTAAGCTGTTCTGCAGTTTTTTCCCCTTGAAGTTGGGCAATCGTGCGTATTTGTTGTTCTGACTGGAGTGCCGCTCTTACGAGTTCAAGCTCTCGTTGTGCTTTGTCTCTTGCTGTTTGTTCGTTGACGAGTTCGGCCTGCTGTAATTCACGCTCGAATTTGAGCTCATTCATTTCCTGATCTCGCTGTGATTGTTCAAGTTGTTGTCTCAATCGAAGCCTTGATTCTTCTTCAGCCGCAATACCCATCAGTACTAATTTCTCTTTGCTTGATATCGCAACAGATTTTTCATAACTGCTTGTATTGTGTTGCTTTTTTTGTTTCTCGAATTCTTTACGCTGAATTTCAGACTTGCGCTTGAATTCAGAAGCAATCAACTGATCACCGCTTTTGTTCGCCAATGATGACATCAGGTTGTACAATTCACTATGAAGAAGCGGGTCATCGATCTCTGATGCTACGTTTAGTGCATCGTTGCCAGTTGTAATCGCATTGGACATATCACCAAGACTACTCAATATTCTAGCTTTCAAGGCCAATGTGAGACTGTGATTTTTTGGAGAAGGATATTTACTGTAAATCCCTTCTGCGAGTTCTATGGCTGCAAATGCGCGTGTTGTTTGACTTTTCTTGAATAGGGTTGTAGCGATATTCAAGAGTATCTCCGCAGTGCCAATACTTTGGTCGCTTTTAAAATTCAGAGCATTTTCAAGGTGTGTGAGTGCAAGGTCGTATTCACCCAAATCTAAATAAAGTGAACCTAAATTGTTTTCACAGATGGATTTATCTGTAGCATCACCATCCTGTTCAAGAAGAATTCTCAATTTGCTTTCATTCTTCAATGCACCACTGATATCGCCGGAACGACGCTTGAAGGAGGTGAGTTCGCCCATATAATATCTTTTCAATCCATCATTCGATTGATTGATTAAATCCTCCAAAACCCAAATGGCTTCTGTTGATTTATTGAGGGACCGATAAGCCACAAACAACTCATGATTTACAGCAGCTTTGGTATTGGCATCGGTACCTGGGTATTTATCCAGTAATTTGCAATATTCAATGACCTTTTCCCACGCTTCCCATTCATAGAATAACTCAATCAATGCAAGGGTGGAACTTGTCTTATAAGAATCAGATACACCTTCAGAGGTTTTGAGCGCACGTATTCCAAAATCCAGTGCCTCGTAAAAGTTTCCTTTATTGCGATAGATGATAGAAAGGAGTAGCGACGACCTCGCTATTTCGTTTTTTGATTCAAGACCAGAGGCAATTCGATAACCTTCTAAAGCAACGGGTGCAGCTTCCGTGTATTTTTTCGATGCGATCAGATCAGTGGCTTGATCAAGAAGTCCCAACATATATTCATGTTGTTGTCCTGGATCTGACTCCTGCACTGATTGTGCGAGATTCGGATGCGGTGCACACATCAGAAGAATGATCCATATGTTCAAGATCAATCTCATGAATTGATATGCCACAATATATTTAAGGTGAATTGTCTTGCGTATAGAGGCATAGAACCAATGCCATTGACAGCAGGGCTGCAAACTTCAAAACGTTGGTTGAATAGATTATTCAACATGCATTGCACTTGAAGTGATTTGAGTTTTTTCGGATGCACAATGATTCCCGTGTTGATCAATGTTGTACTGCCTTTTTTGGTCAAATGGTAGTTGCCAACATCGTCATAGTCATATGCTTGAAATGAACCAAAGTAAATGCCGGTTGCAAACACATCAACGGATTCTCCGAGATGAACCCTACAGGTCAAAGATGTTTTGTGGTTGGGAAATCCGAGCATTTGTTTGTTCATGCCTTTGTCCACAACAAGCTCTTTGATGTCTGGACCATGTAATGCCTCATACACACAGAATCCAGCAAGCACATTAAATCTATTTCCATTGTAGTGATAACGATAATCAAAACCGTAAGAACCGATCCTATTACCATTGAGATAACCATCAGTCTGCATCGAGTCGGTCACATAAATGATCGGGTCAAATATGGAGGTGTGATAAAAAATAGCCTCAAGCGCCGATTGAGTATTCGGAGAATAGCTGATCGATGATTCCAGATTTTTTACGGTCTCATGCTTCACGTCTATGGAATCTACACTCAGATTGATATTCTGTATCGTTGGAATTTTAAATGCAGAATTGATCATGAATTTGAATAGCCATTTCTGATACGATTTATTCCATGCAAATCGTGGAGCGAAAAGAACAGGTGTGAATGTGTTCTTTTCTACACGGCCTGCAAGTCTCATGATTCCTGCTTTTCCAGCATATACCAGTTCGCTGTGTACGGCCAAGTCGCCGAAGTAAATTCTATTCTGATCATTAATATCATAGGTTTGACTTCGGGAAACTATTCTTCCACCTTGTAAATAACCTTGTACTCCATTGATCCATGATAAATGCGAACTCAATCTTGTTTCATTTAGGGCATGAACCCTGAAGCGCTGACTGATGGTATTGGTTGAAATAATATCCGGATCGGCATTATTCAAATTAAACCATGGCATTTGATAGTTGTATACACTCTTAAAATTGAAAGAGGACTTTTCACTGAAATGTTTGCTGAATTGATTCTGCCACGCCAATCCAAACATCATGATGCTATAATCTTCATCGCTTACATTGTACGTGTAATTGTTTAAATATAACTGTGAACTAAACCTCTTTTTGGTTATTCCCAAATACAACTGTTGGGTATTGATTCTGGTACTATCACCGTACGAGATTGGCGTATTGTCGCTTCGATAATCTGTCCAGGTGCTCCTCAGCGAATTGCGCAGTATGGCCTGCAATGTTACATAGGTGTCTTTGCTGATCTGGTGATTACTCACTATACCCGCACTATTGTCCGATAAGTAACCGTTCGAGATTGTATTCTGGCTGTTAATACTTGTTCCGGATTGCTCCTGAGGTGTTTTCAATACAACATTGATTACACCTAATGCGGCAAATCCTCCGTGAACCACAGAACCAGGCCCGTTCATGATCTCAATTCGATTGATATTGGAAATTGGAAACCTGCCTCCGAGCGCATAAGTACCGAAATCGAGGTCATTCAGAGGCATACCGTTCACCATGATCATCACTTTGCCTTCATGAGCCCAAAGCCCACGCATTCCAATACCAATCACATCATCGACATCCCTCCCCAGCGAGATACCGGGGATGGCATTCAATACATCCATCAGGTCTGTAGCTCCCATGGCGCGTATCTGCGCATTGGTGATTACCAAAACGGCACCAGGTGTTTCTCTGATGTCTTCTTCACGGAAACCTGATACGGATGATTTGTGCGTTTGCAGCTGTATGGTGCTGTCTTCCCGGAGTACCTTGTAAATATTACCCAACAGCAATTGCTCACCGATGGTGTCTTGCTGACCAAAGATGTTACACGCGAATGCCGCGGCTATCAGGGTGGATATGATGGAGAGGTTTGACCTCATTGCCTCATTCAGAGGAGTTTATTCCGGTCTTCTACGGAAAATGGCCCTGATTGTTTCATGAAGGAAAGTCAAGTGGCAGAACTGAGAATGTTTCTTTCCTTTGCAGCACATGAAAACAAAGACGCTAAGGAAAAATAAGGTCAATGTCATCACCCTGGGATGCGCCAAGAATATCTTCGATAGTGAAGTGATGATGGCACAATTGAAGGCGAATCATTTTGATGTTGAACACGAGTCCACAGAGCAGGATTCCGAAATTGTCATCATCAACACTTGTGGATTTATTGATAATGCCAAGGAAGAAAGCATCAATACGATACTCAATTGGGCCAGAGAGAAAGAGCAAGGTCGTGTAGACAAATTGTACGTGACAGGTTGCCTCAGCGAAAGGTATAAACCGGAGTTAGAAAAGGATATTCCTGAAGTGGATGCATTTTTTGGTACACGTGAACTTCCACGATTACTCAAGACACTGAAGGCGGATTATAAACATGAATTGGTAGGAGAAAGATTGCTCACTACGCCGTCGCATTATGCATATTTCAAAATATCGGAAGGATGCGACAGACCTTGTTCATTTTGTGCCATTCCACTGATGAGGGGTAAACATGTGAGCACCCCGATCGATGAATTGGTTGCTGGTGCACAAAAACTTGCTGCAAAAGGAACCAAGGAACTCATTTTGATCGCACAGGATCTCACTTACTACGGACTCGATGTCGCCAAAAAAAGAGAATTGCCCGAATTACTTCGCAGATTAAGCGATGTGGAAGGTATTGAATGGATCAGATTGCAATATGCTTTCCCATCAGGTTTTCCAATGGAAGTGCTCGATGTGATGAATGAAAGAAAAAACATCTGCAAGTATCTTGATATGCCATTACAACATGCGACCACCAAAATGCTCACTGCGATGCGACGCGGTATTACCAGGGAAAAGACGGATGCACTGATCTCTGAAATTCGAAACAAGGTTCCTGATATTGCCCTTCGTACAACCCTGATCACTGGTTTTCCTGGAGAAAGCAAAGAAGATTTTGAGGAAATGAAAGCTTGGGTGGAATCAACCCGATTTGATAGACTCGGTGTCTTTCAATATTCTCATGAAGAAAACACACATGCTTATGGAATGAAGGATGATGTTCCAGCCAAGGTGAAAAAGAAAAGAGCCGATGAAATCATGGAAATTCAATCTCAAATCAGTTATGAGTTGAATCAGGAAAAAATAGGGAAGTCGTATCGAGTGCTCATCGATCGTATTGAAGGAGACTATTTTGTTGGAAGAACAGAATTCGATTCACCTGAGGTAGACAATGAAGTACTCATATCCAAGAAGGAGTATTATGTGAGAGTCGGCGACATGGTGCAAGTGAAAATAGAAAAGGCAGAACACTACGATCTGTATGCCATTCCAACGAATTAAAGCAGGAAAAAATGTTCAGTAAGAAATTAGATCAATCGAGAATTCCTGATCCGGGTTTTGGCGAAAAAATTGGAGGTCGGTCGAAAAGATTGATCAATCATGATGGTAGTTTTAACGTAAGCCGAAAAGGAGGCGAACGAGGATTGAGGGTGATTTATCAATATCTCGTCGAGATGAATAACATCACTTTCTTTTTGATGATATTGATTTCTTACATCACCATCAGTCTATTCTTTGCGTTGTTCTTCTTCTGGATTGGTACCGAACATTTGATTGGTGTGAGAGGTGAAACATTGGTCAGTTCGTTCATGGACTGTTTCTATTTTTCAACCCAAACTTTCACCACCGTGGGTTATGGAGCTATAGCTCCACGCGGAATTCTTGCAAGCACTGTGGCATCATTTGAAGCATTTACCGGATTGATATTTTTCGCAATAGCCACCGGTTTAATGTATGCAAGGTTTTCTAAACCACGAGCATTATTGCGCTATAGCAGTCATGCATTGGTAAGTCCGTTTGGTCAGGATAAAGCCATCATGTTCAGGTTGGCCAACGCCAGGAAAAATGTATTGATGGATGTTCATGCACGCATGATTATGGTGATGCGACAATCCAAGGAAGACCAAGTCAACCGAAAATATTATTCGCTCAAGTTAGAATTGGATCAGATCACATTTTTGCCATTGTCTTGGACTCTGGTTCATAAATTAGATGAGACGAGCCCGCTTTATGGAGTTACTGCCGATGAAATGAAAGATCTTGATCTCGAAATTATGGTTTTGATTACAGCTTTTGACGACACTTTTCATCAAACGGTACATTCCCGCCACAGCTACACGGGACATGAAGTTGTTTGGAATGCCCGGTTTTTAAGAGCATTCAAGCCGGATGAAACCGGAGAGATCATTTTGGATCTCAATGATCTCGATAAGTATGAACATATTGAATCAAATAACGAATAATCATTTAACTGTAAAAACACACAATATGAATTTTGGAATTGGCGCAAAGATTTCTCATCCGAGTTATGGTGAAGGTGTCGTGTTTGGAATGGACGAACACAAATACCGTATTTACTTCAGAGAACACGGCGAAAAGGAACTCGGTAAAGCTTATGATGGATATCAATTGATCGAAGCGGCACCATCTGTAACCAGCACAGTGGAATTGGAAGATGTGGTGGACGCTGTGAAGAATGTTTTTGACATGTATTATGAAGTCACAGAGATTGTGGAGATTGGTGATCGATGGGAAGGTGGTACACTTTTAATTCAACCTAAAGACAGCAGCTTAAAACCGAAAGAAATTCCTGTAGATAATTTCTTTCACAAAATTGTGATGTTGCGAGATAGACTGCGCGTACTAGAGCAGAAGATCAATGCACATTCGAAATTAACGGAGTCCGAAAAAATTGAAATGCAACAGTATATCACGCGGATTTACGGTTCACTCACGACATTCAACGTGCTCTTCAAGGCGAAAAAGGATTGGTTTGTTGGAGAAACATCCAAAGGCGAAGAGTAGAGCTGGGCTACGTAATTCACAAAAGTGAATAAAGTCGGTGAACAGAAAGTTGATAAAAATCAACCTGTTAGGTATTGATATGTTGCCAATTTCTCCTAACTTTCGATCACAATTCGATTCGTTAGACGGGTTGTTCGGAAAGACTACGGTAATTCCGGTAATGAGGAAATCCACATTGGCAGATCGGTAGAAAAACCCGCACAAAATGAACAATGGGAGCTTCCATTGAAATGTTATGAGATGAATCTTGTTGGCCCTCTATTTTGGTTGATATGGACGACACAAGTTTTCTCTTCAGCTGTTGTTCTTCGGCCTTTGGTCGTTAGGTTTAGGCACCTTACAACAATCAGCGGAACACCGCAGAAGGTCTTAGATACCCCTGTGGGACCTGTATTCAGGTAATGAAGAGTACCGGATTCACTTATCTTTTCAGGAGCGAACTTAAAATTCTGGTTTTTCAACTTACTGTTGATGTGGATTTTCCTTTGGTCTGAATCGAAGTCCCATTTACGGCGCCTGAAGTGACATAAATTTGCCGAATGTCAGACGTGAAATCACTACCTGTTATGGAGACGTTTTACACCGTGCAGGGCGAAGGTGCCTACACAGGCGCTCCAGCTTTTTTCATCAGGCTTGCTGGATGCGATGTAGGTTGTACTTGGTGCGATGTAAAGGAAAGTTGGAATGCAGAGCTTCATCCAAAGATTTCAGTCAGTGATTTGACGTCAATGGTGGTGAATGCGGGTGCAGCAATCTGTGTGATTACTGGTGGTGAGCCCATGATGCACAACCTCGAAGATTTGACGAATTCGTTAAGATCCTCAGGGATAAGAACTCATTTGGAAACTTCAGGGGTATATCCCATTACTGGCATTTGGGACTGGATCACTTTCTCCCCGAAAAAATTCAAGAAGCCAGTAGAACAAATTTATGATGTTGCGCACGAATTGAAAGTGATCGTTTTTCATCCTTCTGATATTCCATGGGCAGAAGAACATGCCGCACGTTTGAATGAAGGATGTAAATTATTTCTTCAACCTGAATGGGAGAAGAGAGACAAAATGCAACCGCTCATTTTGGATTTTATACGCAGAAACACTCAATGGAGAATTTCTGTTCAAACCCACAAATACTTAGGGGTTGATTGATGAATCGCATGGCTAAATCTCAATGCTCTTCCGGCAATTTCTTTCTGATGATGGTGAATACCCTGGATACATTGAATCCAAATTGAATATCGCCTTTACCCCAATCGCCCGTCGTTTCCGTAATGAATCCTTTTTCATTCATCGGTTTACTGTTCGTGAAATGCAATTGGAAAACGTGACCACCGGTCTCTACATCGAATCCCAACGAAAGTGAGTTTTTGTACATCGGATCCATTTGTCCTGTAGGCACATAAACATATTCAGCATTGAATGACGTTCTTTTGGTGAGTTTGTATCTTCCACCAATACCCAAAGCATAAACATCATTTTTTACAGTGCTGTCGGCAACCAGATTTCGGTGAACGAGGGTAGGCGCCAGTTGAAGTGAAAGTGATTCGTTGAATTTTCTTCCTATGAGCAACTGATGACAATAGAACAATCTCGAAGTAAAGTAATTTTTTCTATCAGGTTCAGGCCATTCGCCGGTTCGCACAACCATGGAAGCGAAATATGAAAGGGTGATAGGCATATTCTTCGCACCACTGCTTTGTCTAAGAATTTTGTATTTCAGAAATCCATCCACTTCCTTATTGACATTGGACCTTCCAAATCCTATCATCAATCTGTCAGTAATACCAAATTCGAATCCGAGTCTCATATATGCCTGATCCAATCCGTAGAGGTTGTTGGCTCCGGAGTTGATGGTGCCGAATCGGTGAGAGATTCTGAAATCCATAACACCTGCCGCCGGATTTTCAACAGAGTGCATATTGATCACACGCGTTGATTTGAAAGTAGCGTAGGTATAAGTGGTGATCGGTTCATCGGGACCGAGCAATGATAACAGGTCAGTAGTATCCTGTTGTGCAGAAGATGAATAGAATGAGAACAGGGCCGAAAAAATCAGCCCTGTCAGTAAATATTTGCTCATAGGTTGTTTCACCGGTTGTGATTATTTTTTGAGTTCGCTCAAATTAGCTTTCACGGTAACTTCGATGTTATTGGAAATGCTATCCGCTTTATCGCCTGGAATCACGATACCGTAATCCGAAGGTTTTACAAAAAACTTAGAGTCAGCATTGATTTTTCCTCCTGATACTACAAAAGAGGCATCCACTGTGATTCTTTTCGTAACGCCATGCATGGACAAGTCACCGGTTACTTTCACCTTGTATGTTCCATCCTTTTTCAGATTTACGGATGCCATATTTTCAACCTGTCCTTTAAAATTAGCTTTTGGGAATTTTGGGCTTTCCATGTAAGTCTCGTTGAAGTGTTCCTGCATGAAAGCACTTTCAAACACGAAACCAAGATTCAATACCGACCACTCAATGGCACCGGTCGAGGCATCCAATACACAGGTAGCTTTATTATTGATTCCTTCGATTTTCTCCATTTTGGCATCCGAGAAAAATCGAATCGTGCCATCTTTGGTAAAATATTTTTGAGTAAAACCTGATTGAGCTGCGATGACTAATGTCGCAATTGCGAGGATCTTTTTCATTGTAGTGATTTAATTGATGATTATTCTTTTTCTTTTACAAGGACTCCCTGATTGAGTAAAACATCACTGAGGTATCCGTTGCATATGCCTTTCAAGTCAACTGTCATGCCAGTATTGATGCTTTCTGCCTTTTCACCTTGCTTGAGTGTGCAAATGACTTTACCAAGAATATCTTCTGTGGTTAAAACAATATCTGTATTGCCTGAGGCATCAGTTTTTACTTCTTCAACAACACCATTCACCTGAATGACTTTGTCACGATACTTTTCGAACGCCGCACTCTCATTGGTTGAGAATTCAACAAACAAATCATTGGCACTTACAACAGCAAAAGGTTTCTCATCTTCGGCAGTGCGATGTGGTTTATTGAAAAGGTAGATCACAGTGCCGCCTCCGATCAATCCCATGATCAGAAGAATAATCAATATAATTTTTGTCTTGCTCATATTAGTTTTCAGGATAACCTCTTTCTTTCCATTTTGCGAATGCATCCAAAGTACATGCATCTAATTTACTTGCATTCTTGGGCATTGGATTACAACCGCTGTTTTGGTAAATGGTGCATAAGAATTCACCATTCTCCATATTATTCACGACATCATCATACGTTTCGAGACCAATGTTACTTGACGGACTTACACCCGCATGGCAATCGGCAGTTGCGCAGTTTTGATCCACAATAGCCTTAATCCTGCCCGTATATGTATAGGTCGTGTCAGTACAATTCCCACCAGAATAGAGATACGCTTCATTATCGTAATAGCATGAATTCAAACTCATGGTCAGTACCAAGAAAAGTGTGCCTGCAAAAAATATGATCGATTTCAAATTCATAAATGTCTTAGTTATTTGGCGCTCCCGCATCAATCCAGTTTTGAATTTGGGTGATATAACACTCCGGAAGACCAGTTGTGTTGTCTGGCATAATGGCATAGCCATTGGTAGCCAGAAGAGAATTCATCAGACTTCCATCAAGAGCTGATGCGCTTATTTGTGCATGAGTCTCTAAACTTAAGTTAGCACTTGGGTTGGAGCCGGCGTGACATCCACCTTGGCAAGTTTGCTGAATGATAGGCAGAACATTCTGTGCAAATGAACCTTGGGTTGGATCGCAGTCTTCTGTACAACCATTATTCAAAGCCCCTTGCATGATCCATGTTTGAATAGCCGCCATATCTGATGCAGACAGCGGTCCACCGAAATCTGCCGGTGGCATCATGTCATTGCCGGTCTCATGTAATGCATCCCATAAATCACTTCCATTAAGTGAGAATGGTTCAACAATATTCATGATGTGAGCATAATCGTAAAGCCTCACCCCTTCA
Source organism: Flavobacteriales bacterium (assembly GCA_019694805.1). GTDB lineage: Bacteria > Bacteroidota > Bacteroidia > Flavobacteriales_D > Sanyastnellaceae > JAIBBG01. The sequence goes on from JAIBBG010000002.1 coordinate 48,495, forward strand.
GCATGATCCACCGCATCGTGGCAACCATCTCCCGGTTGATCAGGAATGGCACAACTCATTTGAAGAAGCGGTAAAATGGTATTTTGAAAGTAAACAGTATCGGGATCACATGGATCATTATTGATGATAACAACGGTATCCGGCGGGTTATTTCCTCCATTGTTTCCGCCATTATCCGTCAGGATAACACCATCTGTTTCAGGATGATGCTGACAAGCCACCGCTACGAGGATGGTCAGGATGGGTAAGAAAAACAAAATTTGCTTTTTCATGTGCGAGATTACTGAATGGTTAATTGTATGAGTTTTTGTAGCGGTTATTTTGTTTTTTTAATTCGGTCCAAATTTATCTGCCTGGCCAACTGATCCACATCAAGAGAATCGTTGTAGTAATCATGATTGAGTTTACTCAGTTCACCATAAACATCAATGAATAACTCGTTGAGGAGGAAATGCTGGTGTTTTTCACTCAAAATGGTTGGTTGTCCGTTCACAGTCTTCATTGCGAGGCAAATTTTGTGGTTTCATTGGGATTCTCTAAATACAACCGGTTGAATGGGAAAATTCGACCGCCGAGTCGGTATTCCCAAAACGGGATGCGGACTACGTTTGTTTCAAAAACAAAAAAGTATGGAATTTCCTTGGGTATTAGCGTGGAAAAAACTTGGTCGGGTTCGTAATGAGCTGAGTTCGAAAGATTTTTTTTGGACAACCCAAGGATTGAACAAATTGATATGTATTAAGGTCAAAGAGTTCATTGATACCGCTATCTTCGGGACATTGGATGAGACTGAAAAACACCTGAGAAACCACTGCTAACGACTTAGGTTGATTGGATGCATTAGTTAGTCATACACTCATTCAGCGTTGCCTAGAAGAGGACAGACGCGCTCAGAGCGAACTGTACAGAATCTTGTACAAGTCTCTGATTGGTTTGTGCTGGCGTTATGCGTCGGATAAAGAACAAGCGATAGAATATATGAACATCGGTTTCGTCAGGATTCTGCTCAATTTAAAGCAGTACAAGCCTGATGTGCCATTTGAAATGTGGGCAAGACGGGTTACGATCAACACCATCATCAACGAATTCCGGAAAAACAAAAACTGGAATGAAAAGGTGGTCAGAAATCATGATAACCTGATGAGAAGCGACGCGGATGAGTATGACCTCTCCGAACATCAGCAGGAATTGCTGGATTTGGTAAGGTCAAAAGCTTTAAAGCTTCCTCCTATGACGCTGAAGGTGTTCAATATGTATGCTATTGATGGTTATCAGCATACAGAAATTGCAGAGATGCTCGGAATCAGTGAAGGGACAAGCGCCTGGCACTATTCTGATGCTAAAAAGAAGATTAGACAAATGCTTGGCCTCAATTTGGCGAAGGCATCCAATGAATAAGAAACACAACATACAAGAAGACAGTTTCATTCCCGACGGCCTGGAATTCAAAGAAGAATACTTTGAAAAGGTTATGGAAATGTACAAGCGCGAGCGTCTTATGCTCAGATGGAAAAAGGCGCTTGTGATCTCTGGTTCAGTTGTGGCAGCTGCTTCAGTGATATGGTTCGTGATCATGCCTTTCCTCAAGAATGATCAGCCGACACCATCTACCCAACCGGTGGTGGTGACGAACGAACCGGTCTTGAAACCATCTGTTGATGAGACCCAAACGAACCAGGTTGAGCAATCAGGTGTTGTTAACCAAAATGAAAATTTAGTACAAGCTTCAATGGCTGGAGATCATGGTGTTTTGGCGAGTAGTGGCGCTGATTCACCTGATCGACGGCCGAATACCAAGAGTAGGGCTTTAGCGCAGGATGAAATCGCGAGTAGTGGCGCGGCTTCAAACGACTCAAGCCCAAATCATTCACAGAAAGCTCCTGGTCAGAAAGATATAGCGAGTAGTGGCGCTATACGGCATGACCAGGAGCCTGTTTTCATCACTAAGGATGCCGCATCTGCGTCTCCAAATTTGGAAGCCACCACAAGTTTTCATGATGCAAAAGATCAGAGTATTCTGGCTACAGTTGATCCCATAGCTGTTAATGCATCGGAAATACTGAAAGAGCATGTTGATCCAGCTTCACTTCCGGAGATTCATTTCATAGCCGGACGGGATGGTAAATTCTTACCCCATGAGCAGGGACTCCGCCCAAATACGGATATCAAAATGGATAAGTCTTCCAGATTCTCGTATTATTTAGGCTTAGGTATGAATATTTGGGCAGATTATGGAAGGAACAAAGGCGCCCAAATTCCTGCAGGTTACTTTTTGGAATCAGGAATGAATTATGCATTTCATGGCGGTTGGAGCATCTCAGCGGCGCCGCACTACTTCTATGTTTCAGGATTGTCTAATCCAGTAATCATCGAGAACACAACTTATGGTCAAGGTTTCCATACTACAGCCCAAACGATCTTTACCAATCAGCTACACTATGGTGGATTACAGTTTTCAGTGAAAAAGAACTTGAACCAAACCAATCAGGTCTACCTCGGCTATGGTGCCGATTACTTGATTTCTGGAACCAACACCATATTGACCTATAGCTATTCTTCTTATGAGAATTATCCTTCTACACAAGTCAAGACCAAAGGCTATGTAAAGGGATTCAAAGAGGTGAATCACAGTTTAGTATTTGGATACCAAAGAATGATGGGAAGGTATACCGCCGGAGTGCGTGGTCAGTTCGGTTTGACTGATATAACCAAAGACGGAATCTTTGCTCAGGAGACAAAGAGCGGAAATTCAATGGTCACCATTTGCCTCGGTTTAAATCTACACAGATGAAAAAGATACTGACCATCCTGATTGGCATTTTGCTCATCACTTCCTGCAAAAGGGAATCTTATCCCGATGCTGTCGAAAGTGTTCCGGTCTTTAAAATGTCCGGTTCATTGAATGGAGCCCCTTTTTCACTTGCAGCTGGACAAAACGATATTTACATGAACTCGTCGGCCATTCAAAATGAATTTGGTGTCTATGAGTTGAAATGTGAATTTGATCAAGTTTCCTGTTCATCATGCAGTCCTGTCTTCTCGTTGTTGATCAACGACAATGAAACCACTGAGCCCGGTGCACCTTGCACACCGGATGTTTTAGATACAGGTCAGTTGCCACTGGTCATTTCTTCAAATACATCGGATTTTTTAGAATTGGAGTTTCATGTACCCAATGATCCTGGATACGAGTATTCATGGGACTTCGGCGATGGAAACACCGCTGGTGACGTTCACAATCCGGTACATACTTTCCCCAATCCGGGTACTTATATTGTCACTGCAATGCTCGAAGATGAATCTCCTTCCAATCATGATGTAATCATTCAACAATCAGTATTGGTGGGCAATTCCATGTTTTTGTCACGTCCGTTCAATATTCAGAACATGCCTGGAGATGATTGGAAATTCAGCTACAATGAGTCCCAAATTCAGTCTTATCTGCACGTCGATGGTTGGGAAATAAATGGCAATACCTATTTTGGAAGTGAAGTGGAAATAGACTTCGAAGGTCAGATTGAAGCCCGCTTGAATTTCACCAATATAACATTGGGCATAACAGGTTTCTATCAGGTTACATTCGATGGTGATGATAGCGGACAAGTTCCTGATCTCTTTACTTATCAGTGGGAGGCACAAGACCTGAATATCGGAAAGGTGGAGTTTAGTTACACAAATGCTAATGGTGTCCAGTACACTTCCAGAACCCCATTGAACCAAAGCCCGGATTCATTTCTGGAAATTACTGCCGTGAGCAATTATGATGAAGAAATCAATGGCCACCCAGCGAAAAAAGTGGAAGCCATATTTTCTCTGAAGATGGTCAACATCGACGACCCGGATGACGTGATTGAATTTGAAAACGTCGAAGCCGAACTCGGTTTCGTGTATTGAGTGTTGTATCCTGTAATCCACTGCAAGGGATTCAAGAATAAAGTACGAACCAATTGAAGTATAGTCCTGCGGACTGTACAGCCATCTTATTGACCTGGAAATAATATCAAATGAAGAATAATTTTTCGATTCCTGTCTTTTTTATCCTCGCCTGTAGCGTGGTCTTTTTTTCTGCTCAAAACAGTCAGGAGGATCCTGATGGTAAAGCGGGTGCAACTGGTTCACCCAACGAAGTGACTTGTGCGGATTCAGATTGTCATGCTACATACATTCTGAATTCGGGTACGGGATCCATCACTATATCATCCCCAGATCTTATCAATTGGGAGTATGTTCCAGGAGAAACTTACACCATTTCGGTGACCGTCGCAAAGACTGGACATGACCTTTTCGGTATTGGATTCGAAGCTTTGAAAAGCAATGGCGACAATGCCGGAACACTCGTTGCTGGATCAGATACCCAAATCAAAAACAAAACCGTTGGTGGTTTTCAAAGAAAAAATATTACGCACGATGATGGAACTGGTGCAGGCACGAATTCACATACTTTTACTTTCACATGGCATGCTCCAACAACCAATGTTGGTTCAATAACATTCTATGCCGCCGGCAATGCATGCAACGACAACGGCAATGAAAATGGTGATTATGTCTATACCACAACACAACAGGTTTCTGTTGCTGTGGGCGTTTATGAAATCAATCGCGATGAAAACGCATTGACGGTATTTCCAAATCCAGCCACGGATCAGTTGAATATCGTGCAACAGGTCTCAATTGGTGGTAATGTTCAGTTTCGTTTATTCGATCAGCGCGGCGCGTTGGTTCAGGATTTCGGACAAATCAATCATAGCTCCGGCGAGTTGAAAAAAAACTTGGACATCAGCATGCTGCCATCTGGTATTTACATGCTGCAAACCAATATTGACGGCAACACTGTGGCATCCAAAGTGATCGAAAAAAAATAATTGAAAATGTTGTTTCGGACATCTCTTCCAATTTTTGACATTGGTTTTTGGTTAAGGGTGGAGGAGATGTCTTTGTTCTCCAAGATGCGCGGATTCGTTCTCATATTGCTTTTCAGTTTTTCATTCTTGCCGAATGTGTTTGCTTCACACATTATCGGTGGTTCAATCCATTATGAAATTCTGTCGGGTGATCTTTATGAAGTAACACTTACATTATATCGCGATTGTTCCAGTTCCACTGAATACGATGATCCTGCGTCTATAGGTATTTTCAATTCTTCGGGCACATTGGTACACAACCTTGAAATCAATTTTGACGATGCCACTGTGACAAGCATCGAAACGGAAAGCTATAATGCATGCTTCATGGCTCCGTTGGGACTATGCGTGGAAGAGGCTATTTATGTTGGAACTGTTAATCTTCCTCCGATAGCGGGTGGTTATACCCTGACGTATCAACGTTGTTGTAGAAATTTTTCTATTGTCAATGTTCCTACCGGAACTGATGTTGGAATTACGCTAACCACTGAAATTCCCGGTCCAGTATTGGCATCAGTGAATGCAAATCCTGAATTTGCCACCCATCCACCTCTTGTCATTTGTTTGAATGCACCATTTGTTTTTAATCATTCCGCTACTGATGCTGATGGTGATCAATTGGTCTACGAATTTTGTGCACCACTCAATACGAATGTTTCTGGCAGTTATATCAACCCTCCTGGAGCGCCACCATACAATGGACTCTCATACAATGCCGGATACTCTTCAGTTTATCCTATTGACGCGAGCCCAGCCTTTACCATCAATCCATCAACTGGTTTAATCACTGGAACACCAACAGCATTGGGTCAATATGTGTTTGGTGTTTGCATACATGAATATCGCAATGGTGTGCTCATCAATTCTACCAACAGGGATTTTCAATTGAATGTGACCACTTGCGACCCAGTAGACTCACCGGTTATTGCTGATCAAGAGAATATCTGTTCTGGTCTTACAGTAGAGTTTTTAAATGACTCAGATGAAGAGCTCACTTATCATTGGGATTTCGGTGTGACCGGTACAGTTGCAGATACCTCTAATTTGTATGAGCCTTCTTACACGTATCCACTGCCGGGGACCTATGAAATTATGTTGGTGATGAATCCCGGTCTTCCTTGCGCTGATACGACTTATGCAAACTATGTATCATCTCCGGGCCTGACACCTGCCATTTCTAGTTATGATTACTATTGTGATGGCAACACGTTGCTTTATAATTTTTACGGTGAAGGTGGCACCAACAATACAACGACATTTCAATGGGAACTCACCAATAATGGTGAAACCATTGTCTACAATCAACAAGACCTGCTTGCAATTTCAGTGGGAGACAATGGAACTGCAGTTGATGTAGCCCTAACTGTTTCTCAGGATGGATGCAGCGAAACGGTGGAGGATGCGTTTGTCATACCATCATCTGTTGTCGCTGAAATCGCTCCTCAAAACACCTTTTGTGATGGTTTTGGGTATCAATTCGAAAACAATTCTCAAAATGCAGATAGTTATCATTGGGATTTCGGGTTGATGGATGCCGTGGCATCTTCCGATGAAGAAAATCCTTATTACCTCTTTCCTGATACAGGTCTCTATACTGTTGAGTTGATCGCTTATGCGGAAAACTTGTGCCCCGATACAACCACAACACAAATGCTCATTTATGGATTGCTGGATCCGTCATTTGATCCGCAGGAAGCTCAATGTTATGAAGGCAACTCATTTCAATTTTCTGCTCAAGGAGCATCAACTGATGAAGCTCAATATCAATGGTATTTTGGAGCTCTTGCAACACCTTCAATTTCGAATAGCCAACATCCATCTAATATCCATTTCTTGCAGGAAGGAGTTTATGAAGTTGCGTTGACCATTACGGAAAATGATTGCATTGAAACTTACACAGATTCAATAGAAGTCATTTTGAATCCGGTATTTAGTGCAGTGTGCGACACTGCAATCGGATGTGGTTCGGTGAATGCTATTTTCCATGGTGCCACAGAGTACAATTATCCTGTTCATTATGATTGGGATTTTGGTGATGGCACCACAGCGACGGCTTCAAGTCCTGTTCATGAATATACTTCACCTGGTATATATGATGTCGCAGTGCACTGTTATACGGAGACTGGTTGTATCGATGCTGAAGATTTCATTTTCTATGACGTTATTGAAGTCCATTCATTACCCGTTGCTGGATTTGAAATTTCAGGAAGTTCAGACGAATTGATTGGCGCATATGCCGAAATCACTTCGGTATCGACAGGTGCTATTGCATGTTATTATGCTATCTCTGATGGTTCCACCTATCAATCATTCGACTTCTCACATGAGTTTACTGAAAGTGGAATTATCACAATTACCCAGATCGTAGAAAATGAGTTAGGCTGCACGGCGACGGCAGTGGGTACAGTCATCATCAATGGTTATGTGTTTTATGCGCCAAATTCATTTACCCCCAATGAAGATGGAATAAATGATATTTGGAAACCTGAAGTAACAGGGGCAAGCACTTACCACTTACAAATTTTTGATCGTTGGGGCGAAGTCATTTTTGAATCAGATGACCAGAATGAGCCTTGGATCGGAAATGTACATCGAGGTGAATACTACGCTCAGGATGGCGTATATGCATACCAGGTTGTCATCGAGGATCTCGTTGGTCTGCCTCATGATTTCAAAGGCCACATCACGCTTGTGCGTTAATATTTCTGTTCCGAATTATTTTCGAAGGGAAAGAACTTGCTTCCTATACCGATCATTCTTTTCAAGAATGAATGGTAAATCAGTCATCATGTTCTTCTTCTTCCTGAGTGCTTCCAGGCGCTGATGGATTGGCTTGCCCGGACAATTCGGGATGGCGTATCAATCCACCTTGGTGAGAAGCTATCGTCAATGTAATGACAGCAGATAATGTTGCTGCCATCATGATCCACATGATGGCATTTTTCCATTGCGGAAATTTCTTTTCTCCAATGATGAATGCCAAGGCTAACACGGCACTGACTAATGTAAGTTGCAATGCAAGTTCAGCGGCCTCTTCATGTTCGTGAATCGCATCATGACTCACACCTGCAATGTTTTCAGAAGTTTCTTCGGCCATTTCACCCGTCTTATTGGCTGGTAGAGCAGTAAGTCCGGCAATTAAAATGATCCATGCCGCAGTAAGTCTCACATGAGGCTTCTTCAGGATCAATCCAGCCATCAAAACAATAAATCCTGTCATTACACCAATAGGTGCCAAATGATTGAAGATGTGGTGGAGTTGTATGTCGCTCATAAGGTTTGTTTTTTCGTCTTATTCACCACCCAGCCATTCTTTAAACAATGGAGATTTTTCAGTACTTACGATAACATCATCTTGTTTGAAAGGCGGGTTGAGATCTATTTGTACACGTGATTTAGATACGACATGCATATTGCCAATGGACTTGAGATTGACAATAAACTGGCGGTTTATTCTGAAAAATTTCTTGGGATCAAGTTCTTTTTCGAGTTGATCCATGGTTTTATCCAGAGGATATTCCTTGCCCGTGAACAACACAAGGAACACTGCTTTTTGCGTCGTGTAGATATATGCGATTTCATCACTTTGAACGGTGCGCACTTGTTCGCCGTATCTGATGAGATATCTCCGATCGAATTTCTGTTCTTCTTTGAGAATTGCCTGAGCAAGTTTTACATAATCCAGATTGGTGAGAGCTGGTGTCATCTGTTTTTTTACCTTCTCAAGCGCGTTGTCGAGGTCTTCCTGCTTAAGTGGTTTGAGCAAATAGTCTTTCGCATTAAGCTTAAAGGCTTCTACCGCGTAATGGTTGAATGCAGTGATGAAAACAACTGGACAATTGGGTTGGAATTGATTGAATAGGTCAAAACAAGTACCGTCTGCCAGTTGAACATCAGTAAGAATTAAATCTGGCGAATCATGTGTTCTCAGCCATTCGAGAGCAGTGTCAACACTGTCTGCATCTCCTGCAATTTCAACGGAATAACCAGAATCTGAAATCATTTGTTTCAGTCTGTTGAGGGCGATTGGTTCATCTTCGATCAGGAATACTTTCATGGGTAGCTTATTCACGAAGTTTTGGTAAATATGGTGAAATCCTTCCGAATTCAGGAGTTTTCTGATCTCCGGTGATAAATTTGATGGTATGACAGTAGTGGAGTATGCCATATTTGAAGATTTTCCCGGATCAAAACTATAATAACTCATGGCCGTATCTTTTCAACTGCACCCGAATGGAATGAATTTGTGCTTGAACTGGTAATTTGACATATTGGAAGCGAATTGATAAAAAACGAAGGCGAACCGTTGTTCGCCTTCGCACTGTTAACACTAACCAAAACCAAATACCAACTACTTATACGGATTACAGATTTACCAATTCATGCTGCGTGATCGCCTTTTCTAAATGCCAGCGTCTCACACGTCTCAAGATGTTTTGCTTCCAATGTATAATCTCCATCACTCAATCTTTCGGTATCAAGTGTGAAGGAAGGCGTTATCGTATGAGCTTCCAAAAGCACATTTCCACTGCTATTTCTGATTTCGATATGTGATCGATCAGGAAGATCATTTACTGTGATCATACCAGCTTCTTTGTTTAGGGCGAATCTCATACTCTCAATTTACATGACAAATGTGGGAGGAGTGTGCAACATCAAACAACCAATTGCCGATGACATAGGCAGTTTGGAAGCTGAAGTGTAAAATTGTAAGGTCGATTGGATAACGGTCAATCCGCTTTTACGATAGGGAGGAGTATGACGAATTCTCCTCCTGCAGAAAGGACTTCAATTTCTTTGTTGAATAGGATTTTATAACGGAGACGAATGTTTGGAAGTCCTATACCTGTGCTTGGTTCTTTCGAAATTTTTTCCTGAATATTATTAGATACCCTGATGAATTCACCCACTCTTGATATCTGAATACTCAATGGTTTTGACCGTGAGATAACATTGTGTTTTATGGCATTCTCCACCAACAATTGAATGGTAAGTGGGGGAAGTATCGTAGCGAGTATGCGATCCTCTAAATTGATTTGCACTTCAAGATTATCACCGAATCGTTGTTTTTGTAAATAAAGGTAATTCTTGACAAGCTCAAGCTCTTCGCGCAAAGTGATGACATCTTTATCTCTTTGTTGAAGTACAATCCTGAAATAATCCGACAGTTTCTCAACGTATCCAATGGCCGCTTTCGAATCTGTGGAGATAATAGAAATAAGTGTGTTGAATGAATTGAACAGAAAGTGTGGGTTCACTTGATTTCTCAGCGTGTCAAACTGGCTCTGTACTTTTTCTCGGGCTACTGCAGCATTCTCTTTGATTCTTCTGAATCTGAACCAAACGATAAGCCAAATGAGACTGGCAAATAAAATGAGAACGATGAGTATAAACCACCACTGTTTCCAATAGGCTTTGTGAATTTCAAAAGAGTATGATTTTTCATTGGCAAATTGCCAATCACCATTGATGGATGAGCGCACGCGCAGTTGATACGGACCCGGTTCAAGTTTGGCGAATGTGATGGTTCTATCCAGTGTTTGTTGCCAACCCATATCGTATCCTTCTAACTTATACTGAAAAATGACATCTTCAGGAGCATCAAGCCAAATAGAGGTGAGATGAAAAGTGAAATGATGCTGATCATAAGAGAAGGAATGTAAATTGGTATCAATGGGCTGTAGCATCACATCTACTCCACGTATCCATGTCATGGGCCTTCTCATCTCGCCTTGATAATATTCATTAAACCTGATCATCGCTGTTTCTGTACCCAGCCACATGCGACCTTTTTTATCCATGTCAATCACATTCAGGTAATTTACAGAAATGTCGAATTCTGTATTGATAAATGTGGCTACCTCTGTATGATGATTGATGGATGCAAGTCCCATGGAGGTAAGTGCAACGATATTGCCAATCGGATCGCTATGTATGGCAAAGACTTCTGGTTCCTGGTGTTCAGAACCAATGATGATATCATGAAGTGATCTCTCATTGGTCCATTGCAAGCCTTTGTCTGTTGATGTAAACCAAATATTGCCATGTTCATCTTCTGTTATTGATATGATGCTTTTGCCTGCTTCTGGAAATTTATCATTGAGGAAAAAGAAGTTGCCTCCATGGTATTTTACCAAACCTTTACCATCTGTACCCAGCCACACATTGTTGTGTCTATCTGTGAAAACGGTATAGATAAAATTGATACCAAGCGCTGTCTGAGAATCGAAATGGCTAAATACGGGTTTCTTCTTTTTAAATTCTAAAGTTGCTACACCTCCCAGTGTTGCCATCAGTAAGGTGCTATCCCTTAAGGTCAATGAAAGCACATTGTTATTGACGAGCCCATTTTTTTCTGTATACAATTTTACCTTACCGGTCCTCTTATCCAATTTACCAAGTCCGCTTCCGAAAGTTCCAAAATAAATGGAACCGTCAGGGCCTTCACACAAGGTGACAATTTTATCCAGATGTTTTGGCGCACTGTAAATTTTCTCGATCATCTGGTTGTTTGAAAACTCACCGGCATGCCTGAATATGCCGTCCTGATTAGCAAACCATAGGTAACCTTCTTGATCCGACAATACACATTGTGCGTCGCTAAATGAAATACCATCGTGCATCTTGATGAACTGAACACGGAAATCAGCAAGAACCACTTTTTGGTCTCCAAAAGCGATCAATAGATTCCCATCCTGCGCGACAATGCAATCTAAGGGTTTACGCATTTGTGTATTTTCCGGCTCGAGGAAGAATTGCTGCAGTTGATTGTAGTCTTCAAGGCTGAACATCAAGACCCCATCTCGTTCTGTAATCACAAGGATTTCATTGTCCGCCTTAATGATTTTCAAAACAGAGGACAGGGGTAGTGTATTGTAGTGTTCAAGTGGAGCTGATATTTCTGATTCCAAGTTAAAAGAACAAACACTTCCATTTTGCATACCAAGGAGCAAAACACCTTGATCAATTTCTGTGATCACGAGGATGAGATTATCAGTTAATCCCTGATCAGTTGTGTAGTTCTCGAAAATGATGTTATCCTCCTGGAGCTGACACACCGACAAACCTAAGTCAGTGGCAATAGCGAGTTGTCCTTTGGTATAACACAGTTCGTGCACGAAATCATCAGCAAGGCCATTTGACGTGGTAAAAAGTTTGGTTTGCCCATCCTTGATCCGCAATAATCCTTCGCCTTCAGTTGCTGCCCAAAGAGCTTCATCTGCAGTGATGACCATGCAGGAAATTTTGGATTGTACTATTTTCCAAAATTGGCGGATGGTGCTTGTACTCTTATTGATACACACAATGGTGCCATCATCAAATCCTGCATAAACAAAGTTCTCATGAATGAGTAGTGATGTGTTTTTTGCAGTGGTAATGGAATCAGAGATGATGATCGGCTCGGCAAGCAGACCATCATAGAGAATAACCCCATGATCAGTGCCTAACCACAAAAAACCATTTTGATCCTGCGCAATATTTTGAATTCTGGGGTTCATGTTTTTGGTGATGACTTCCAGAATTTTGTGTTGAGGAACCTGGGCATGAATCGCCACGATGTTGAACAACATCATGATGAATAGTGTGATATATGAGTTCCGTCTCAAAGAATGATTGTCAAATCGAATCTGATCAACAGCTTGAAAAGCCTGAACAGAATTTGAATACAATCTTAATGAAACTTCACCTTTTCTGAATGAGTGCAGGTGAACTTATGCTAAAAATCAATGTTGGTAACGACTTATGGCTTGAGTGCGAGAGTGCCATCCACAATAACTGCAATGTTCTCTGCAATTTTTTGATTGACAATTTTCGGCACCATGATGCCGTGATCCTGAAGTAAAACATTGAATTCTGAATGAATCGAATATCCGGATGACGTTTTCTGTATAGCCACCTCAATGATGCGTTCTTGTTTTACGCCGTGAATTTCAAGCGTGCCTTTTGCCCGTATGGTTTGAATGCTCTGTTCGGGGTTGAATTTATCGATGAGTTTTCCTGAGAAGGTTGCTCTGGGATAAAGATCCGTTTGCATATAGTTCTCATAGAAGTGTTCTTGCTGAAGCGCACTGTTGAATCCTTTAAAGGTGTTCACATCCACCGCGAATGCAAAGTTGTTCGCACTGATGTTCATGAGTCCGGTCAAGGATTTCGACGTGGCATCAATATTCTCTTGCGGTGCATTGGAGTGGAAAACGATGCTGCCTTTTTTCACTTCAAACATTTGTGAAAACAAAGGCATTGCCATCAAAAGAGCAGCGAGCACGATGTAGTGAGACTTGTGCATGAATATTCAAAGATAATTGACTTTCCTTTTCAACTATCGTGCAGGAAATTTATTCCTATCAGATATCCCAAGTCAATTTCACCACATCTGAGGTCGGATGTGACTGGCAACAGAGTATCAAGCCTTTTTTCACTTCGGCATCTGTTAATGCATAATTCGCATCCATGTGAACACTGCCTTCTGTGAGTTTGGCCATGCAAGTTGTGCACACTCCGCCTTTGCAGCTGAAAGGTGCATCCAATCCTTGGTCCAATGCAGTATCCAAAATACTGTTGCCATTTCTATCGAGATCAAATGTTGTTTCTGTTCCGTCTAATGTAACTGTAACCTTTGCCATGTCTTTTCTTATTGTTTGAATCGGTTGATGATTTCTTCGTGGTTTTTCCAATCCACGGGATCAACTTGTTGTGATGTTATTTTTTGATTGAGGAGAAAGTATGAAGTAGGAATGGTATAAATCCCTGCATCTTGTAAGGAGGGAATTTGCAGGAATAGGGCGTCATCCGGCATTTGTTTTCTAAACGGCTGTATTCTGTTTTCCGGATCATCTGTAAGGAAAATGATTTGAATGCCTTCATCACGTAACGTAGACCATTCGGTACGAAGTTCATTCATTTCCCGAATGCATGGACCACACCATGAGGCATAAAAATGAATCACGCATTTTTCTTTCATCATGGATCCAAGAGGAATGGTATTGCCGTCTTGTTGAGTCACCATCAATTCCGCAAAGTTGATTGCTGGTGCGCTACGGTATCTGAAGTGATAAAATGCCAATAAGCCGGCGATAATCACTACATAAGGCAGGTACTTTTTCAAATGACTTCCCTTCATTTCAATCACAAATGCAGCACTGAAATATTACTTACCACCGAAATTCTTTTCAAATTCCTGTGAGGTCATTTTTTTATATCCCGTGGGAATTGTAAACAGACTTTCATCCACTTTTTTCTCCTGAATTTCAGTAACGATAAAATGCATGTTGATGCCTTCAGTAGTAATGTTGTACTCCAGAGGCATTCCCGGATATTCATCCATCTCCGTATTCACATTTTGAATATCCTGAGCACACCATACTTCCATTTCAAGGGTGCCATCACTGGTCTTCATTGTAGCGATTACTTTTTCACATTTATGTCCGGCAATGGTTTTCGTCTGACCAGTTTTTTTAATCTGAGTTTCTACATTGTCCTGAGATTTTTTTTGTGCTTTGTATTCATCAAGCTTATAGGTTACCGCTGATTTTTCCCCCATCATATCAAGAAGCATGATGAATTCATTTTTGGAAGGATCAGACATCATGATCATGTTGCCTGTTACCGGATTTGTCATTTCAGTTCTTGATCGTTCTCCTTTCACATCAATGCTGATGTTGCTTTCAAACATAGATTTCATACTCTCTAATTCAGCAGGAACTTCCAAGACCTCCATTTTCATGGTGAGATGTCCTTCGAAATTCTGAGCGTGGATGACAGTTTGACTTATGGTGATGATTGCGGCAAATAGGAATGCTATGACTTTTTTCATGTTAGATATGATTAGTATTTAAGTATATCTTGAATTTTTTGGAACACTTTTTCAGCGTTAGGCAGCATAGTGGATTCCAAAGTTGAATTCAATGGAATAGCAGGCAAACATTCTGAACCGATGATGCTCACCGGCGCATCTAAATATTCAAAACACATTTCAGAAATTCGACCTGCAAGTGCTTGAGCAAAACTGTTGGATGGAGCTTCTTCTGTAACCACGAGACAACGTCCACATTTTTTTACAGATTCAAATACCCTGTTCTCATCTAAAGGGACAATGGTTCTAAGGTCAATGATTTCGACCTGACCGGGCAATTCTTTGGCTGCACCCAACGCCCAATACACCCCCATACCATAAGTGATGACGGCAATTGATTGGTCTGAGGTAGCAGTGGTTACTTCGCGCGCTTTACCAAATGGTACCACATAATCTTCAGATGGTTCAATCGTCCTGGCTTCTTCCGTGCCTTTTACTTTACTCCAATACAAACCTTTGTGTTCTAAGATCACAACAGGATTTGGATCATAAAATGCGGCTTTGAGCAAACCCTTTAGGTCAGCTCCAGTGGAAGGATAGGCCACTTTGATTCCACGGATATTGGCGAGGACACTTTCAACACTGCTGCTGTGATATGGTCCGCCACTGCCATAGGCCCCAATCGGAACACGCACCACAGCGCTAACAGGCCATTTACCATTGCTCAGGTAATAACTGCGACTGGCTTCGGTGAACAATTGATTCAAACCTGGCCAGATATAATCTGCAAATTGAACTTCAACAATGGGTTTAAGCCCTGCTGCACTCATACCAACGGTGCTGCCAATGATAAAGGCTTCTTGTATCGGAGTGTTAAATACTCTGTCGTCACCAAATTTTTCAGCCAGTGTTGCCGCTTCACGAAAAACACCGCCAAGTCTTTTACCTACATCCTGGCCGTATAGCAGTGCTTCAGGATGTTTAGCTAAAATTTCTTGCATCGCAAACAGTGCAGAATCTACCATCACCGTCGGTTCTTTTCCGGCTGGTTCCCGTTCTCCTCTTTCTTCTGTGATCGGCGTAGGAGCATAGTCATATAAAAATAAATCAGATGGACGTGGATCTTCGGCGTTTGTCGCACGCAGATAGGCTAATTCTACATCCGCTCTGGAATCTCCAGTGATTTTTTCCAATTCACCTTCTGCAAATCCGAGTGATTTAAGTTGTTTGGTGAATTTTGGCAATGGATCTCTTTTTTGAGCACTTTCCAAATCATCTCTGTACCATTCACGCCTTACACCTGATGTGTGGTGACCGAGTAGTGGAACTTTACAATGAACCAACCACGGTCTTCTGTTCTTTCTAACATCCTGAACAACTTCATCAATCGCATTGTAACACTCGATAAAATCTGTTCCATCAAGTGTTTTTACACGAATACCGGGAAAGGCTTTGGCAAATGTGGTAGCGTCTCCAAAACGGATTTCTGAAGAATGAGCGCTGATATCCCATTCATTATCCTGAACGAAATAAATGATTGGAAGCTTCTTCAATGATGCCATATGAAAGGCTTCACTGACTTCTCCTTCGGTCATGGCCGCATCACCAATGGAACATACAACGATGGCGCCTTTTTCGTTTTCAGCGGCAATGCCTTGTGATTCTTTATACTGGATACCCATAGCAATGCCGGTGGTCGGTATAGCTTGCATACCGGTTGCCGAGCTTTGATGCGGGATTTTGGGCATATCATCTCTGCGAAGTGCTGGGTGCGAATAATAAGTTCTGCCACCACTGAAGGGGTCATCACGCTTGGCCATCAATTGAAGCATCAATTCATAAGGCTGCATGCCGATGGCAAGCAGGATGCTATCATCTCGATAATAAGCGCTCAGAAAATCGCAGGGTTTTAGTTGAAGTCCAAGCGCCAATTGACATGCTTCATGGCCACGAGATGTTGCATGGACATATTTAGCCGTGATTTTGGCGTTTTCTTCATAAATGTCTGCCATACTGCGGGCAGTGGTCATCAACCTGTAAGCTCTCAGCAAGGTATCACTGCTCAATGCCGGAGCATGACTTGTTTCTGTTTTCTCCAATGTAGGCATGTTTCAAACAAATGCAGCGCGCAAGTTAACTCTGCAGAAGGCTTTGAACCGTATTTTGAGGAAAATATGGTGGGTTTCTTTTTTCGGCCTCAGGTCGAATCCGGTTAAATTGCACCCGTCTATGCACTTGCGATTCAGGAAATATCAAGGAACCGGTAATGATTTCGTCATGATCGATAACCGTGATGGTCTTGTAAAATTGACCCCTGATCAAATCATCCACATCTGTGACAGAAAATTCGGCATTGGAAGCGATGGCGTCATTCTATTGCAAAGAGCTGAAGGTGTAGATTTCGAAATGAATTTTTACAATCCGGATGCATCACAAAGTTTTTGTGGTAATGGCAGTCGTTGCGTTGTCCTTTTCGCTCATGATCTTGGGTTGGTGAATAATTCCGGAACATTTCGTGCCATCGATGGTATTCACGAATTTTCTCTAAATGATG
The DNA here is from genome assembly GCA_019694805.1 of Flavobacteriales bacterium. GTDB lineage: Bacteria > Bacteroidota > Bacteroidia > Flavobacteriales_D > Sanyastnellaceae > JAIBBG01. Next base: position 65,743 of record JAIBBG010000002.1, read on the forward strand.
ATTCCATTGCCATTCACATGAAAGACATTGAAGGTATTTCAATGGATGGTGATGCTTATGTAATCAATACTGGATCCCCGCACTATATCAGCTATATGCGTGAATTGGATCAATTGGATATTCTTCCTGAAGCCAGAAAGGTGCGTTATCATGAGAAGTACAAGCCCGGAGGCATCAATGTGAATTACATCGAAGAGCATGGCGATGGTATCCAAATGCGCACCTATGAGAGGGGTGTGGAGGACGAAACACTAAGTTGCGGCACTGGTGTGACTGCTGCTGCATTGAGTTTTGCCTACAGAAACCCGGGAAGAAAGAGCGTGAATGTTACCACCCGCGGTGGTTCTTTAATGGTAACCTATACACAACATGATCCGGAAAGATTCTCCAACATTTGGTTGAGCGGTCCGGCAGAATTTGTTTTTTCAGGAGAAATCAATCTATGACCAATATTTTTAGAAAATTCTTGCTTCAGTTTGGGTTATCGTTTTTAGTAACGTTCATTTTGTCCGTGAATATTTTCATGGCCCACGCTTCTGAATATCAGGTATCGCCCGGGTCGAAAATGTCCATCATCACTTGCACACCAGGTTCGGATTTATACAGTTTGTTCGGCCATACTGCTATCCGATTTCAAGATACGGTCAATGGAAAATACCTTGATTTGGTTTACAATTATGGCACTTTCATTTTTGATGAAGATTTTTATGTGAAGTTCACCCGGGGTAAACTCGACTATGTGTTGAGTCGCGAAAAATTCGGAGAATTCCAGCAAGAGTATATCATGACTGGAAGGGGTATCTACGAACAGGATCTCATGCTTTCTCAAGATGAAAGACAAAAGTTATTTGATTTGTTGGAGGAGAATGCTGCGCCTGAAAACAGAACATACCGATACGATTTCTTCTATGACAATTGTGCCACCAGAGTTCGCGATGCCATCATCCGTGCTACAACGGGCAATTCACAACCGGATGGACTGGGTTATGTATTTGTTCCCCAAAGTCAACTTGAATCCAACAGCAGGATCAATTTCTCTTATGTATATCCACAGGAATTCACCTTTAGACATGCGATTCAGAATTATCTGCAGTATCAACCATGGAGTGATTTTGGTATCGACCTCGCATTGGGCATGCCATGCGATCGGGTGATGGAGAAGAATCAATGTATGTTCCTGCCCGATAGCTTGATGCGTGATTTCAATTATGCCATTTATCAGAACGCACAACTCACAGCCCGTACAAATGAAATCCTTCCACAGGAATACGAGCCGGCGAATGATACTTTGTTTACTCCGCTCATTGTTATGGCTATCGTTTTGGCTGTTCACATGGTGTTTCTTTTATTCATAGAGAAAAAAAGAAAAATTTCTCTTTCATCGAGATTCATTTTTCTAGTAACGGGATTGTTAGGATTGCTCATCGTGTTTTTGTGGTTTTTTACTGATCACCAAGCCACAAAATGGAATCTGAATATTTTATGGGCCAACCCACTCAATATTTTGCTCGCATTTCTACCAACAAAAAAATACGCTGGCTTTTGGTTAAAATGGTTGAATATTTATTTCTATGTGATGGTTGCTATGCTATTATTGTGGTTCGTGTTGCCACAAACAATGCACCCGGCAATCATTCCACTTACAGTGGCCGTGCTTGCTAGCATCATGAAAATTATCCGACCTCGTTTTTTAGGGTATAAAACACCAATGATGTAGTGAAAAAAATGCAAATCAGGTTTTTGAAATATGTAGCGTTTTTTCTATTGACCAACATGATACTCTCAGGTTGTCAAAAGGTAGAAAATACATCTTGGGACAGTGACCTTGTTGTGCCTTTAGCTTTTGGTCGAATCGATATAGGTGATATCGTTCCGGATTCTCTCATTGTTGCAGATGAAAATCAATTGTGGCATTTGATCTTGAATGAAAATCTTACTGATTTTGATCTTGATTCACTGGTGAGTATGCCAGACACCGTGATCAGGGAGAGTTTTGTTGTCCCAATAGTAGGAGGTCCATTTCCCATTCCCAATGGTCAGGAAATCATCAACGAAGAAGAAAATAATTTAATTCGGGTGAATGATGTCGAATTGCGGGAGATCAGAGTTCAATCTGGTTTTCTTGAATACAGTATCAAAAGCTACATCGATGGATATCTTACATGTACCTATGAAATTCCTGGGGTCATGAATAACAATCAGGGCGTTTTGATTGAAACCACAACCGAGCCATCCACCGGTGATATTCCTTATACGCACTTTGGTTCGATTGACCTTTCAGGTTACACCTTTGATCTCACCGGTGAAACCGGATTTATGTTCAACAGACTATACACGCATCTCACCATCAGCACTGCGGTGGATGCTCCTACACAGGCCATGATCAGTGGCAATGACAGCGTAGTGGTAGAATTGAAATTTGTTGATCCTGTGATCAGTTATGCAAGAGGTTATTTCGGAGAACAACATTATGTTTTGGATGAAAGTGTAGATTTCAGTGAGGATGTCAATTTTCCAACCGGAATATTGAATCTCGAAAATGTCAGGATGAATTTGAATCTTACGAATTATGTGGGAGCTGATGCAAGGATCCAATTCAATTCATTGTTCGACTTCAATTCTACTACGAACAATCAGGTTGAACTTGCACATAGTCCGCTATATCAACCCATCAATCTTACCAGGGCATTTGATCAATCTGGCAGCATTATTCCCACAAGCATTGCCTTTGAGATGAATGAAACCAATAGCAACATTGATGCTTTTATAGAGAATCTTCCCAATCTCATTCATCTCGATGCCGATGTGACCATCAATCCTCTCGGTGATATTTCTGATGGAAATGATTTTATCTACACCGCAAATACTTTGGATGCTGAAATGAATCTCGATATTCCACTCAATGTTGGAATGCATCAAATTCAATTTGTGGATACACTCGATATAGGTTCATCCGTTGAACTTTCTGCCGATGGACATCTTTATTTGAATGTAGATAACTGGTTTCCATTTACAGCAACTTGTGATGCCTATCTGATCAATGAACAAGGATATTTGTTGGATATGTTATGTAAAAACCAGAGTATTGAAGCAGCTACGGAAACCAATGTTCCTGGTACAACCATTCCAACTCATTCAACCATTGATATTGCAGTAGATGATCAAGTGATCACATCATTCACTCCCGAACATAAAATTGTGATCAGACTTACATTAAACACACCTGATGTGAATGTACCGAGTGGTTTGTATACTTCGTATAAAATGGAGTTTCAGGTTGTCACGGATGGTACAATAACTCTTGATTATTGAGATGAGATTCTGCCATCATATTCACAACATCGCCTCAAGGAAAACCTTGATGCTGATTGTCATATCGATGCTGTGTGTAGTAAATGGTCAAGCTCAAACGCCATCAATTTTACTTTTATCTCCTGACTCTGCCTATAAAACCAAAGACGGTTTGTTTATGCTCCATGCTGATGGGGCAATAGGCTCGAATGTCTTAGACAATCGATTCATGAAGAAATCCTTTTTCGGTGGACATATCGATAGGACGCATATTGCCAATCTGAAAGATGATATGCGTGATCAAAATCGTGCAGGCTTTTTTCTGAATGGCGGATTGGATGTACTTAACTTTCGGGACACGATTTTCAATCATCCACACTGGGGCATTCGGGTTGGTGTGAGCACCAATTATCATGCTTCGATGAGTTTCGGTCGTGATCTGTTTTCATTGATTTATCAAGGAAACAATCAGTTTAGAAATGACACAGCAAACCTAGGCCCGTTGTATTATCAATTTCAATCGTGGCAAAAGATTGGCCTGGGTTTTTTCAATAAGCATACTTTGAGTTCATTGAGTATTTCACTCGTGGAAGGTCAATCATATCAATCACTCATGTTATCGGATGCTGGTTTGTATACCAGTCCATCGGGTGATAGTCTCGCTCTTTATTATCAAGGTGATTATTGGAGGTCGGATACTACCAAAACCGGTCCGATGAATGGAAGTGGGATGGGGGCTGCTTTAGATTTGGAATACAATTTACCATTGGCTGATCATCAAGGTGTCATCAGCATTGCTGTTTATGACGCTGGATTCATGATATGGAATCGTATGAGTGAGCACTTTGAATTCGATTCACTCACCACATGGAAAGGTGTGGATGCCAACGATATTTTTTCACTTGCCGGAGATTCGCTCGACCTCCCTGCATTGACAGACACGCTTGAGTATGCGGTGAATAAGAGTGTTTATGTTGCTCCGCTTCCCATGTCGATTCATTTGCGTTATGTGCGTCATTTTGGTCGTGGTAATTTTTATGAAGCCGGCTTAAGTATGTGGCCCAATAAAGCATCCGTACCTCGTGTGCATGCGGGATTGACACATTTTATTCACCAGAATCTTTTTGTGAGTGAAAGAATAACTTATGGTGGCTATAGTCGATTTGGACTTGGCGCCGAAATAAGTTGGATGCCTTGTGGAACGTGGCTATTCAGATTGGGAACCCATCACATTGGCGGATTTACATCAGGAAGAGCTTACGGAAGAGATCTATATTTTACGTTGGCTAAATCGTTTTAAACAGAAAGGACAAACATGAATTTTCCCCATCCAAGAAATACCCAAAGCGGTAACTTTTTTCTGCTTGCAGGCCCATGTGTAGTAGAGAGTGAAGCACTCGTGATGGAAGTCGCAGAAAAAGTTTTTGAAATGACCAGTCGCTTACAAATCCCTTATGTGTTTAAGTCATCATATCGCAAGGCAAATCGCTCACGGAGTGATAGTTTCACTGGCATAGGAGATGAGAAGGCGTTGGAAATTCTCGCCAGGGTGAAAGAGAAATTTGATGTACCTGTGGTTACAGACATACATACTGCTGGTGAAGCTGCGCTCGCTGCGCAATATGTTGATGTATTGCAAATCCCCGCCTTCTTATGCAGACAAACGGATTTGTTGCAAGCGGCTGGCGAGACCGGGAAATATGTCAACGTGAAGAAGGGCCAATTTCTTTCACCTGAAAGTATGGAGCACGCAGTGCGTAAAGTGAAGGAAACAGGCAATGACAATGTTTGGCTCACCGAACGAGGAACCACTTTTGGTTATCAGGATTTGGTAGTTGATTTTCGTGGAATTCCTGTGATGAAACAATTTGCACCTGCAATCATGGACTGCACCCACAGTTTGCAACAACCCAATCAATCGAGCGGAGTTACTGGAGGTAGACCGGATATGATTGAGACCATCGCGAAAGCTGCCATAGCTGTAGGCGCTGATGGTTTATTCATTGAAACCCATCCCAACCCGGCTATTGCAAAAAGCGATGGCGCAAACATGTTAAGACTAGACCTTCTCGAAGGCATGCTCGAAAAACTGGTGAGGATTCGAAAGGCGATAGGATAATATTTCCATGGAGATTAGAACAATGTATACAATAAAACTTTTGTGCTGTGTACTTATTGGTATCACAACTTGCTCTCCATTAGTCGCTCAGGTGGATACAACTCAAGTATATCTACTTGGAGGAATATACTCTGAAGAAGGAAGTAAATTGTTGAGATCTGCGGATGGAGGGTTTTTGTTGTTAGGAACATCGGGTAGCATACAGTCTGAGCTCACAGACATTTATGTTGTAAAATTAAATAATGAGCTTGAATGTATGTGGAATGTTCAATTAGGTGGAGTAGGCGTCGATCATGGCAGTGGCATTTCTGAGAATGCCGATGGTGAAATCGTCGTTTGTGGATTTTCTGCTTCTGTTGATGGAACAGGTTACAATATCAGTGCATTTAAATTATCTGCAGATGGAGTTTTGATTTGGACAAAATCGTATGGAGGCGACAATTGGGATTTCGGCAATGGTGTAGTTATTCATCCAACTGGCGGCTACATCATTTATGGACAAACATATTCATTCGGAAATGGCAATGGAGATGGCTATGTACTACAAATTGATGAAGAGGGTTCCGTAATTCAAACCTGGACATTTGGTGGCAGTGGGGAGGATAATATTCTTGATGTAGATATCGAAGAGAATCGAATTTATTTTTCTGGATACCAAACGCAAGGTGAGGACGATGTTCCATACAGGAGTATCACGGCTACAGACTATACAGGCGCTATTGTTTGGAATTCAATATTGGAGACACCTGGCGGTGAAAGTAGTTACTCCAATAGTATTATCGTTGATGACCTGATATATGCCGTTGCAAATTCACAATCAGAGAATGGATATAGGCAGGGGATGATCGTGGCTATTCACAAATCGGATGGAAGCCTTTTCTACAATAATTTTGAAGAACATAATGGAGATTTTGTTTTTAATGATTTGTCTTTCGTGCAAGATCAAATAATCATTACAGGCTTCACGAATGCATACGGTGACGGAAACGACAATGGTTTAATAGCGGTTAAAGATATTTTTGGCAACTATGTCAATTCGATCACAATCGGTGCTGAGTCTTTAAAATTCAATTCTCAAGTGATAAATAATGACAAACTTTATGTTGGTGTAGAAGCATTGCATGTATTGTCTGATCCTTCTTTTCAGGCCGCGATTTTAGTTTATCCTGATTTGACTTTTGAACCTAATTCCGAAACTGAATGGCATAACTTAGGTTGTTTTACCGTGGATATACCAGAAGAAGAACAAAGTTCATTTGAGCCGAAGTACATCAAAATATTTGATGTTACTGGAAGATGTATTAGAGAGATGAATGTAAATGATGAAAGCTATCACGACGCATTATCCTCAAATATGATCTATTTGAAAGTCTATTATGATGTTTGGAATAGGGCTGTTAGATCCGAACTCATAGGGAAATACTAATCACTTGGTAGGTCCAGTCACAAGTTGAAAAAGCTCAAGAAAATCCCAATCTCCAGCATACCAGCATCCATCGTATGAATAAATGGTTTTCATATTGATGAAAATTAAAAGAGTGATTAAGATATATAATGGAGTGCTTTTCCTTTGAAATTCAAGGTTGCGTGCGACCATAATATAGAAGACGGAACTGTATTCCACCATCGTTCTCGATCCATATCCACAACCATAATTCCAAGACCACCAAGAAGCGAATAAGAAGACAATTATCAAAAAGGCAAAAGTGTACGAAACTTTTATTTTGTGTTTTAGTTTCTTGGAAAACCAAAGTGACACCAAGATGACCAACCATAATGGTGTGTAGGTGAATAAACCATTATTCGTAGAAAAAAGAAATTCAACAATCGCTGGATGGCTCAAATTGTCAAACCCTTCATTCGTGTAACTGTAATGGAATAAACTGCCTGTGAGATAATGCCAATAAAGTAGCTGTGGTAAAATGAGCAAAACAACCGGTATAATGACATAGATTGAACCAAGGAGTTGAAGGATGTTTTTCCAGTTGGCTTTTTTTTCAGCAATACTCAGCAGAGGGAGTATGAAGATAAATAGTGCATTAATTGGTCTAATGACAAGTATGAGTCCGCAACTAATTCCAACAAGGAATAGATTGAATTTTCTTTGATGCAATAACCAATTTTCAAAGGAAAAAATCAACAATACAAAAGCGAAAAAGGAATACACATGAGACATTCCAGTCTCACAAATGCCGTAGTAATACAAATTGGTACTCAGAAGTAATGCCAAAGAGCATAGAATTGCCTTTTTGCTTTCGATGGATTTGGAAAGTATTTTGAAAAGAATGAATAACCCTAAGGTTAGGAAGATGACAGCACTGATATCAATGGCATAAGCAAATGATCTTTCAAATCCAGAAGGATTATGATTATGCATGACCTCATATAGATATGCACCTCCGAACGCGGGGCTTTCGCAGAGTGAAACACCGTAGGTATATTTTGTGGTTATTCGTGAATGAAGCGAATCGATACTAAATCCATTTCCTGTTTTTACGGAAATACTATCAGGTAGTTGAACGGCATCCCAATGTTGTAAAAAGGTTGCAGGTAGATATATATAGTAACCTGCCTTGTCAGCCCAAATTTCACTGTGATATTCGAACAGACGCGATTTACTATGTCTGTTCAAGGTGAGGAATACAAATGTGAAAAAGAGAAGAAGCCAAAACCAAAGTCTTGATATTGGTGGTACAGAGACGGGTTTAGAATTCATCAATGATAAAGATTGGTTTACCTCCTCACCTCAAAGCATTCCGTAGGCTCATCATTTTTAATACTCACTTCTACTGATGTCACATGCGACATCGGCGGACCTTCACCACACCAGTCTGTAAACATTTCCAATTGATCTTTGAGTCCCTGAGCTTCTACATAGACAGAACCGTCCGATTCGTTGCGCACAAAGCCGGTGAGACCCAATGAAACCGCCTTCTCCTGTGCGCTCTTGCGGAAGAATACCCCCTGAACTTTTCCCTTTATTTTGATGCTAAATCGCATGTGTTGTGTTTAAAGACATTCCTATATTTGCGCCCGCAATTTCGGTACGGAATCGCTCATTTTTACATAAGGGGGTATAGCTCAGCTGGCTAGAGCGCTTGCATGGCATGCAAGAGGTCATCGGTTCGAATCCGATTATCTCCACCAATTTCAGAACATCCCGGGCTCCCGGGATGTTTTCTTTTTGGTAACAGCCATGAATAGCTGGCTTTTCTGGAATCCATTTTATTACTCAAATCATAACAGCAATACCCTTAACCTTCGCTTGACACCTTGCTATTCGGCTGATTCCCAATGTGAATTTTCCTGTTCAAGTAAAGAAAATGTCAATTCGGGAGTTTTTTCATGGTCTTGAGCAACCTCTCGTCGAGTTTTGGTGTTCTGTAATACAGAAGCTGTATTGTCATGTAAGCGGCTTTGGTTATGGTTAAGGAAATAAAATCGCCCCGAAAGGGGCGTTTTTATTGATTGCCAGTCCATTCTATATATTCCTGCCCCGGTTGGTAATCTGTTCGAAAATGCACCCGCTTTGTTTTGGTGAATCAATCACCCGGGCTTCTCTTTGAGTCTTAATTCTGATCTCATGTCCCAAGAAGTAAAAACAACTCTCACCCTGGAACAAACCATCAATTTCGTCAAGGAATTTCATGAAGCATTCGCTTTACCGGTCCGTCATGAAATGACCGGTCAACTTTCAGAAAAAGAATTGATGCTGCGTTACAACTTAATGAAAGAAGAAAATGAAGAATACCTCGAGGCAGCACAGCGCGGAGATATCGTTGAAATTGCGGATGCTCTTGGCGACATGCTTTACATCTTATGTGGTACCATCAACGCACACGGTTTACAAAACAAAATGGCCGAAGTCTTCGAAGAAATTCAAAGAAGCAACATGAGCAAACTGGATGAAAACGGACAACCCATTTATCGTGAAGATGGCAAAGTGATGAAAAGTGAAAAGTACTTCAAACCCGATATCGCGGGAGTTCTTGCATCTATGCACTGATCGTCGGGGGTTTTTATGGGTGAAAAAATCAAAATCAAATCACTTGTAGATAGACTACAATTCAGGTTTCCTTTTCATATCGCACATGGTGTGCGAACAGGTACTGATGTGGTTTTTATTGTTGTTGAAGTGAACGGACACTTCGGAATCGGCGAAGCTACACTGCCTCCTTATCTTCATGATACCATTCAAACAACGCTTGATTTTTTCAACCGACCCGAAGTCAAGAATATTGAATGGCCATTTCATCCTCGAGATGTATTCTACAGCATTCATCAATCAGTAAGTGAGCATATGCCTGCAAAAGCAGCATTGGACTTGGCATTGTGGAGATTGTATGCTTCCATCACGGGCAAAGACATTGCAACGGAACTGGGCATTCGACAAGGCACATGGGAAGTGCCGCATTGTTATACCATTGATGTTAGTGATACGAATACATTGCGGGAAAAGTATGCTTTTGCTTTGGAGCATGGATTCACTTTTTTCAAATTGAAACTCGATGGCCTGTGTGATGAAAGGATGATTGGGGATTTTAGAGAAATCAGCCAACTACCATTTGCTGTTGATGCCAATCAGTCATGGAAAGATGTGAAAGAAGGAATGGCTAAAGCTACATGGCTAAAGAGTCAGGGCTGTGTTTTTATTGAACAACCATTTCGCAAAGATGATGTGAGAAATACGAAGGTATTGATGCAAGAATCTGAAATGTTCATCATGGCAGATGAAGCTTTGCAACTTGCTTCTGATTTCCCTCGCATTGCTGAAAGTTTTAATGCTATCAATCTAAAACTTCAGAAGTGTGGTGGTTTGTCACCAGCTGTTTCTTTGCTTCAACAAGCGGCACATGCGAATGTGCCCGTGATGGTGGGGTGTATGAGCGAATCTTCAATAGGATGCGATGCTGGAGAATTGATTGCAAAGGCATGCAAATGGGCGGACCTGGATGGTCCTTATCTCATCAAGAATGATGAAGAACTAAGTGGAAAACTGAAAGCCATGATCAATCAGTGGTCATGATTACTTTCGGTGTGCTTCGAATTCACAGAAGCAAATCGTCATTTATTCGTATCGTCTTTCACTCACCAAATTGGAATTCTCATCCCACATCTTCCAAACATCTACTTTTTTACCCATGGAATAAACCATGTGATATCGCTTCACTCCGTGATCATCCCAAACAGTCCAAATTCCATCCTTCAAACCATTGCGGTAATAAGCTTCACCAGTGCAAACAGATTGTGCATTGAATGATTGCCACTTGCCATCTTTTTTACCCATATGATGATGCCCGGTTTCTATGAGGATACCACTGGCGTCAAAGTATTTGGCTTCGCCATGCAGTTGTCCTTCGAAAACTTGAGCAACCATGGTAAGACCATCTTCAGTAGTTGTCTTTATTTCTCCGCTATAGAGATTGTGTTCTTGATCGTAGTAATATCCGCCTGCTTCAAGACTTTGTGCGAATGTTGCCATTGAACATATCATGGCCAAAGAAAAAATAATGTGTTTCATCTTCATGTGTTTATGTTGATGTGACGATCTGTCAACACAAACATAACGTTGCCTTAATGAAGAAGTTTACATTTCTGTGTTAAGCTTTTTAACGCACAGAAATACAGTGCGTTACAAATTTTCTATTGTTACGCCAGTGTTAAGTGAAGTGGGTATTACCTCGGATTGAGTGATACGTCAATCTTGTTGTCAGAAATTTCCAATGTATCCAATTGAAGTTTTTCTGTGGAAAAAGAAACAAGTGAAAATTCAATTTCAAAATTTCCTTCCGGTAAATTATCAAGAATGAAATTTCCTTCCTTGTCAGTGAAGGTGAAAAGTGATGTGCCCTTGATTGAAACCTTTACACCACTGAGGGTTTCAGTAGTTCCTGCTTCATTCACCTTTCCTGTGAGTGTTCTTGTTGATTTACCAGGTTCATGGTGGGCAAATGCAGTTTGTCCAATTAGAAAAACAAGAATGAAAATGGCGTTTCTCATGATGCTAATAAACCAACGCTAGGCAAATTGTGTATGAGTAGGATGTTATGAAATGGTGAACACTAAATCAACCTCGAATGAATGACTTCTTCCAACGAAAGATGATAAGTTGATTCTATCATCCAGCGACAAACATCATTTGTCAGCTTGAAATTTCTGTTCTTCCATTTCTTTCATGAAAGCTGCAAAAACAGTATTAAATTCTTTAAGAAGTGTTTCGTCGAGATGGAATTCAGCACGTGCACCAAAAATTCTACCTTGGATAAATCCGGCTCGTTTCAATTCCCGCAGATGTTGAAGGACTGTAGCTTTTGAAAGTTGTGGCACTTCAATAATCTCTCCCTGTACTTTATTTCCTCTTTTAGCGATCTCCAGTAGCACAGCAATGCGCGCAGGATGACCAACTGCTCTGGTAAAATGAGCGAGCTTTTTCTCGAGGTTGCCGTATTCAGGATTTTCGTTCAGAGCAGCGGAATTAATAAATTCAAAATTCCGCGACCGATATTGATGTGGAGTTATTACAGTGTTACACTTTTGTGAATTCCATTCGCACTATTCATGAGGTTTTAACAAAAATTCCTCCAGCTTATCTCTGAATAAAGGGAAACTGTTAAGGTTTCCATGTTTGCCATTAACAATGGTGATCATTCGAACATTGCGATGATGTGCTTCTGCTTGTCTGAATAATCTTAATGCATGAGCATGTGGTACAACAATGTCTTTCGTTCCATGTAAAATGAGAATCGGTGAAACGATGTGTTGTATGTATAAGTCTGATCTGAATCGATACCTGAGCAAGAGTTTTACAGGAAGAAAGGGGAGGTAGTGCGCAGCCACTTCCAGCATATTATAAAAGGGAGTTTCGAGCACCACTTTATCTGCATGTTTTCTGGAGGCAAGTCTTGTGGCAAAACCTGTTCCCAGTGATCTTCCATAAATGATGATTTCCTGATTTGGATATCTGTTGGTGACGAACTCATAACATGATTCCATATCGCGATGCATATAAGCTTCACTTCTTTTTCCTTTGCTCTGTCCGTAACCTCTGAAATCCGGTACGAAAACATCGAATCCATAAGCACTGATTTCTTCAGCCATGAATTGCCATCTTTTGAGATTGCCTGTATTACCATGCAGATAGATCACTACACCGTTGGGTGAATCACACTTGAGAAGTAATGCATGAATGGACCCGTGGTTAGGGGTTTCCAAATGAAATTCTTCTGAAGGGGTCGCAATTTTATTGGTAAAAGGATCAATGTTGAAAGTTGGAACGAAGATGAATTTTTCCTGAATGAAAAAGTAAACCACACAAATAAGGGCATATATGCAAAATGCCAATGCAATGACATGTATGATGATTTCTGCAGTTTTCATAGATGATGCCAATACTAGCTCTTACGAAGATAGTGAAGAGAGTTCTGGAATTCAATCTATGGTTTTCAGGTTAAAGATAAAGGCCACCATGGGTGGCCTATATCGCAGATCATATTGTGAATTGAATTCAACTCTGAAAGACTCAATGACAAGTACTTTCTAGATTTTTATTTTCACCGAATGAAACAACCGTGAAAGTTTGTACGATTTCAAGTAAAAATCGTGTGGCATGTTCCGATGCAATTTTGAAACATGGATCCTTTTCGGCTCTCGGGGTTTCATGACGATCCCATGGGTATGATCTAGTTTTGTGGAATAAAACGGAATGATTTTAGTTTTTCACTGCAAGCTGAATGGTTTCGGTTTTGTCACCAACCACGACCTTTACGATATAAATTCCTGAACCAAAAGTTGAAGCAGGAATGGTGAAAATTCGTTCGCCCGAAATATCCAATATCCCGCTCATCCACACTTGTTTACCAGTCATGTCGAAAACCTGGTATTGAGCGCTGGTATGATTGATAGACGAAATGGACAGCGTTGCATCACCATTCGTTGGATTAGGATAAACCATGAATTGTTCAGAGCTTCCAACTTCTGTTAATCCCACATTCATCAATGTGAAAGTATAAACATCGTCACAATCACCGTTAGTTGCAGTGAGCACCACTTCATAATCACCAGATGCATTGTACGTATGTATTGGATTCACTTCAGAGCTGGTATTGCCATCTCCAAAATTCCATGAATAGGAGGTGGCATTTGTAGAATTATTACTAAAGTCATAAGTGCCACTGCCGAAATCGAAATCAAATGTGAAATTCGCTGTTGGAGTTGGATTGACTTGAATGAAGACAAAGTTTGAAGTACCAACACCATCGCACTGATCTGCATTAGTGACTGTCACGGTATATGCGCCTTCTTCTGTAGCTTCAATGGTTTGACTTGTCTCGTTCATTAACTCATTTCCATTGAGGTTCCATACGTAGCTATCAGATGTGCTGGCAGTAAGTGTTACGCTTTCTCCCTCGCAAATAGAAATATCGCTGTTGGTTGTAATGGTTGGAACTGGAGAGTCACTTACTGATACTTCGATGGTATTGGATGTAGCTTCACAACCGTTTTCATCAGTATAGTTGAGTGAATAAACGCCTGAAGCAGTCACTGTGATACTGGCAGAAGTGGCATCATTTGACCACACATTACCCGAAGTCTCACTTGAGGAAAGAACAACCGAACCTCCAGTGCAGAATGAAGTGGGTCCATCTGCAGAAATGTTCACTGAAGGTGTCGGATAGGTACTTACTTCAGCCACGGATGAAGCAGAAGTACAGCCTCTTCCTGATGTTACTTCTAAAGTAACACTCGCAGGAGCTGCAACACTGATGGAGTTACTTTCCTCTCCTGTGCTCCAAGTATAAACAGGATTTACGGCTGTGGTCACTGCATTCATAACAACAGACTCACCTTCGCACACGGTAGCATTTCCAATCAATTCTATAGAAGAAGTGAAAGCGTAGTTGATAAGGCTGGTATAATCGGCATTTTGTGGATTGAATTCTGCCCAACATGAGGTCCAGTTTTCTGTTCCGAATGCACCGCGATAAGTGGTAGTTTCAAAAAATGAATTGTTCAAGTAACTGTCCGTGAATGATGCTCCACTGAGTAGTGGAGATCCAGCAGTGAGTGTGAAATTAGGTTGTGCATTGTCAACTTGTGCAAACATCAGTTCGCTCACATTGGTGATATTGCTATTGCCATATCCAGATGTGTTGAACCATGAATCAATATTAAATGTTCCGCTAACATTGTTCGGGTTTGCATTGGATGAAGTAGCCAACGTATCGTTCATGAAACACAATACACTATTCATAAAACGTAAGTCATTATTTTGTGCATTGGCGTGCGTGGTGGAACCATCAATGAGCAAACCTGTTGGATATCCAACGAAAACAGAGTTGAACACGCTGGTTTTGGTGTTTCTTCTCAAGTGCAGCGCACGTTTGTAATTTGAATTGATGGTGCTGCTGAACGCCAGTGGTCCTACTACAGTAATATTAGAGAATACCGGTTGAGTGATAGGGGTGTTCGTTGTGCCCTGACCATCATTGTCAGATTCGAAACCATTTGATCCGGACTGATCTGCGATATTGGGATCGCGCACAATAAGTCCGAATTGGATGTTTCCTCTGAATCCGAAGTCAGTATCAAAATCATCATCCCAATTGTTATAAGAAATCAAGTTGGTACAGTTTACTGTTCCACCAAACCATTCGAAACCGTCGTCTCCAGAATAAGAAACTTGCACGTGGTCAATGGTTGTGCCTCGTCCAACACCACCACAAGTGAGACCATTGATTTCGCTGTTAGGTTGGAAAGGAATTCCACCGAACTCAATGCGAACATATCTCAAGGTTCCACTATTATCATTATCATCTGGCGTAGCCCCTCCACCATAAATTGACCCCACACCTCCTTCGATGATGGCTTCACCGGCTGCAGTTCCGTTACCTGCATTTTCAGGAGTGTTGACAGATGCACGACCACAAAGTATTAATCCACCCCAATCACCATAACTTCTTTGTCCTGCTGGTTTTTGTGATGTAAAAACAATAGGCTGTTCGGCTGTTCCTTCAGCCATAATCATAGCACCGCGTTCGATGATCAAAGATCCTTTGGTAGTGAAGTCTCCTTTGATGATAGTACCGGGTTCAATGGTGAGTGTTGCACCATTGCGCACATAAACCCAACCGTCCAATAGATAAATGTTGTCATTTGTCCAGGTTGTGTTGGAAGCAATTTCACCACTTACAATGATCTGTGCCCCCGTAAGTAGTGTGATCAGCAAGAGCTGAAGAGAAAGTAGAACTTTTTTCATCGGTAATTATTTGTTGTGCAAAACTCCCGACTACATTTTATTCTGTGATTACATCTGAATTAATCAACAGTTAACTCCCATGTCTTATTCTGTAATCAGAATGTAAATTCTACATGAAGCAATGGATCCTATATGAATCAATCTTGCTTAAATTGATATGAAACACCAAAGTTGAAATAGGTTCCTCGTTGGAAAATTTGAAGTTGTTGGTCTTCGTCTCGTTGAAGTTTGCCGTCATGATTAGCATCTTGGATCCAAGCGATGGGTTGATTCAACAAATCCTGTATACCGAAACGGACCTCAAACGAACGTCCAATCTTTTTGCCAATGGTCAAGTCGATTTGATTTCTTGGCATTTCCCAAACTTCTGGAATTCCCGGAATGCCTGCAACAACAACACGCTCGCCGATGACATTGTACATAGCACTAACACTTAATCCTATGCTATCATTTTGATAAAAAATTCCAGCATTGATGATGTAGGGTGATTGTCCCATCATTGGCCTGTTGTTATCTATTCCCGTTTCTGAATTATTCTCACTCAGTTCTATTTTACTATTGATCCATGAGGCATTCGCTACAAGCGTGAATTGATTCATAAATCCTTCTGATGGATCATATTCACTACCCGTGAGCAGGGATGCAATGTGACCTATGCGGATTCTCGAATCCACTTCAACGCCATAATTGGTTGCGCTCGGAGCATTGCCAGGTATAAAACTGAGTGTTCCTCCACTTCCGACTCCTGGTTGAAAATAGAGCTCAATCGGATTTTCGAAATATTTATAGAATGCACCGATACTGAACATCTCTGTGGACGATGGATACAATTCCCATCTGATGTCATAATTCTGTATGGTGGCAAAAGTCAAATCTGGATTACCTGTCATGATAGCATTGCGTTTGTAATCGTAAAAGGAGAATGGAGCAAGTTCCCTGAATTCCGGACGATTTACAGTTACACCATATGATGCTCGGATCAAATTACCTGAATTGAAATTGTAACTCAAGTTAGCAGATGGAAGCAATATGATGCTATCAAGTGCTACATTGAATTCTTTGTTCTGAAGATCTTTGGTTGATAATCTTTGTTGATTGTTCTCCATCCTCAAACCCCCACTGAGGTTCCACTTTTGATATGGCAGATTGATCATGGCGTATGTCGCAAGCAGTGTATTGGATGCGTCATAAGAATCCTGCGGCTTGGTATCTTCATCTAGAATAAGGCCATTCATGGCGTTGATATTTGTTGTGTCAAGAATGTCATCAATTGCTTGATAAGCCAAATCCTGATTCATAAAAGTCTGGAATGATGCTGCCTTATAGCCAATGTTCCTTACACTAAATGAGCGATCCTTTTTTTCGTGATAAACACCCGCCTTCACTGAAAGGTGTTGTTCATTGCCTTGATCATCCTGTCCTGTTTTCCAGATTTTATGTTCATAGGATGCAGAGAACATTGGTGTAGTTTCTTTCATTTCTAAAAATAACCTGCCGAAATAGTTGGGATCTGCACTGAAAGGTATATAAGCCTGATATGCTGGATTGCTCAAGTCGAGCGGTTTGGTGTACCTGATACGACGCCAATCTGGATCACTGCTTTTAGCACTGGCAAAACCAATTGTCCATTCGAGTTTTCCTTTCTTTTGGAAAATTTCATGGTTGCCCAACAATTGACTGCTGGTGATTACTCGTTCATTGTAACCATAAAAATTTGAGCGGACATAATTGCCTTGTTCTTGTTCTATCCCTCTTCTAAGTAAGTCTTCGGCTTGACCCATTTGGGTTGCGAAATTTTTGAATTCAATGCTGTGTTTTTTATTTCTGAAACCAATGTTCAACAATCCACCAACACGCGCATTCGTCTGATATGTGCTATCCAGCATAAAGGATACTGTGTCGCTTTCGTGAAGAATGTCATCGTACACATTATATACCCCGGATTTGTTTTCGAAAAAGGTGCGCGTTCGACTGTAGTTCAACGCCGCGAGAATTCCAAACTCGCCATATTCTTTGGTGAATTTTTTTCCGATGTATAGGTTGGAACGAAGATCCAGTGGTGCTTTCTCGGATTGAATTCCAATGCCGTTGGTAAGCGATCGACTCACATCAACCCTTTCTTGTCCTTCAGTATCACGAACATTTTCCGGAAAGGAGGATGGAAGTGCCCTCATGCCATCATCCTTGCCAAGCCAATCCTTGGAACTTCTTTCACTGAAATAAAAATCTTGACCAGTGGTTCCTTGTCTGTATCCAAATTGTTGCGTAAAGCTTACTTCAAAATTTTTGGTCGGAAAATTCTTCGTAAAAACCTTAATACTTCCACCTGCAAATTCGCCTGGAAGATCCGGAGATGGTGACTTATATATCAGAAATCGATCTATCAAACCGCTGGAAATGATGTCGAATGAAAATGATCTCACATCACTTTCCATGCTTGGAGCGAACGCGTTATTGATCATGACAGAATTGTAACGCTCACTCAATCCACGAACAATCACAAATCTGTTATCCACTACAGTAACTCCAGGAATTCTTCTGGCAACTTCTGAAGCATCTCTATCCTGCGATTTTGCAATTTGTGCTGAACCAATACCATTGACAACACCTTTCGCTTCTTTCATTTCCATGAGCACCGCTGCTTCGGTTGATGTTGTTTTGTATTCAACAATTTCCACTGCACCTGTTTCAATAGGAGCATTGCTCAATGCTACCATCAATTCTGTGGTTTCGCCATCTTTGACAACAATGTCTTTTATCTTTTGGGTTTGATATGAAATGAATGTGATGGTGACTTCATATGTACCTGCAGGAATTTTTTTTAAGGTAAATGAGCCGAATAAGTCGGATGCTGTTCCAAGTTGAAGGGATTCTATTTGAACCACTGCGCCTACCAAGTCTTCGCCAGTTAATTCATCAACCACTTTTCCGGTAATGGTACCGGTCTGCGCAGTGGCGACCAAGGCTGAAAAAAGCGAAATAAAAAGCGTTGATAGGAAATTTTTCATGTGATATCGGTAATCTGGTGCAAAACAAATTCCACCGGATTGCCGGAAAGTCACGACCACATTATGACTGTGTTATCTAAAATGTCCCTCAATGTTTTCTACATTGATTTTAGGCAACGAATTCCAGGATATTCAATTCATCAAAAACCTTTGCTACGCCTATTGTATCGCATCTTTTGATCGGCGTTTGCTGAATTTGATAATAAGATGAGCTCGAACTTAATATTGAACAAGACTCAGCAACATGTCCTGAAATCTTTTGTTGGCCAAAAAGTTCTTTTCGAGTGATGCATTGAATGGCACCGGAGTGTCAAGGCTCGCGCATCGTTTAACTGGTGCATCCAAATATTCAAAACAATTTTCAGTGATAAGTGAAGATATCTCTCCACCAATACCACCAGTGAGACAGTCTTCATGAAGAACGATCGCCCGACCGGTTTTCTTCACGGAGTTGTAGACGGTTTCTGTATCCAAAGGAAGAAGAGTTCTCAAATCGATGAGATCAGCTTGAATCTCAGGGTGATTTTTCAGTGTTTCCATCGCCCAGTGTACACCTAATCCATAGGTGATGATAGTTACCTGGTCGCCAGTTGTGATAAGGCGAGCTTTGCCGAATGGTATGGTGTAAAATCCTTCCGGCACTTGTGTTGCCACACTTCGATACAGAGCTTTGTGTTCAAAGAATATAACGGGATTCGGATCCTCAAACGCCTGGCAGAGGAGTCCTTTTGCATCTTCAGGAAATGCAGGATAAACAACCCTTAATCCTGGTGTATGTGTGAACCAAGCTTCATTACTTTGACTATGAAATGGTCCTGCTGCAACTGATGCACCCGTCGGCATGCGCACCACCACATCTGCTTTTTCTTCCCAACGATAGTGAAGCTTCGCCAGATTATTGACAATCTGATTGAAACCACATGTGACAAAATCCGCGAATTGCATTTCAACCATCGCTTTATATCCACTCATGGATAAACCCAATCCGGTTCCAATGATGGCAGATTCGCAAAGTGGCGTATTGCGAACACGGTCTTTTCCAAATTCTTCCACAAAACCTTCGGTCACTTTGAAAACTCCGCCATACTCTGCAATATCTTGTCCCATCAGTATGAGGTTTTGATGTTTACGCATGGATAGTTTTAATCCATCACTGATCGCATCAATAAATCTCTTCTCTGAGGTCGTTGAATCCTCTGGTTTAATTTCAACATTGGAAAAAGGTGCGAACAAATCTTGCAACTCAATCTCAGTATCCGGGGTGATATCCGGTTCAGCATAAGCTTCTTTGAGAGAGTCATTGATTTCTTGTTTAATAGCACTTCTGTATTGCTGGATATCATTTTCATCGATCAGGCCTTTCTCAAAAAGCCAGGCTTCAAAATTGTCAACCGGGTCTTTTTTCTCCCAGGATTCGATGAGACCATCAGGGTAGTATTTTGTACCACTGGCCTCTTCGTGCCCGCGAATGCGGAATGTCATAAACTCCATGAGGATTGGTCTGGGACGCTGGCGAATACTTTCCGCGGCTTTTTTCACTGCCTTATATACTTCAACGATATTGTTGCCATCTACCTGTATAGCGTCTTCTGCAGGCATACCATATCCAATGGCTTTATCGATGAATTGTTTACAACGGAATTGTTCTCTGCTTGGCGTAGAAAGTCCCCATGAATTGTTTTCAATGGCAATGATCACAGGAAGATCCCAAACTGTAGCCACATTGAGTGCTTCATGGAAATCACCTTCACTTGCACCACCATCGCCACAAAAGACAATCGTTGCTTTTTGGGTTTGACCTATTTTGCTGGCCAGCGCCATGCCATCTGCAATGCCCAATTGAGGACCCAGGTGGGAAATCATTCCAACTACCCGATGCTTCATGGTGCCAAAGTGGAAGGACCTATCGCGCCCCTTGGTGAACCCGTGTTCTTTTCCTTGAAATTGAAGAAAAAGTTGTTTCAGTGGAAGGTTCCTGCCAGTGAAAATGCCCAGGTTTCTATGCATGGGCAAAATGAATTCATCTTCGTTCATAGCCAAAGCAACACCCACAGAAATTGCTTCTTGTCCAAAGCTGCTGAACCATTTGGATATTTTACCCAAACGCAATTGACTGAGCATTTTTTCTTCGATCAAACGTGGCTTCAGAATGGCTTTGTAAAGCTTCAACAACTCTTCATCAGAAAGACCATGGTTCTTCTGAAATTTAATCACGGGTTTCGTAAGTAACGACATGAGGCTAATATTTCGGTTGCGAAATTAATCTGTTATGCATGGCTCGCGATTCAAAATTAGTTTCAGGGATGAAAAGATGGATGATCCCAGATCATATGGTCGATTTCGTCAATGAGATTCAAAACACCAAAGAATATGAGCATACGCGAAAGTTTCTGACGCACAAACATGGAAACCTTGAACGGTTTCTCTCCCATGGTGAGCAACCGAAACGAGCAAAGCTTGTCCCGCCAAAGCGGGATGCGAGTATTCAAAGGTGTTTTGGATCGGAATAGAAATTCGACTTCATGATCTGGGTTAAACTATGTATGATTGGAAAAATAATAATCCTCAGTGGGAAATATTTTAATCTGATCAGGATATCAATTATGAAGAGGATCGTATATGTTGTTCATGGGCTCAATGGATGTAAAGTGTTTTAGAATATTAACACGATATAGATCAAGAGAATTCAATTCACTTTAGGAATCTTATAATGCATTGATTGTAGCAAAAACCAAAAGCCTAGCGTTGTTGCTGCTTTTCATGAAGGTTCTAAGGGGATTCTGAACTTTATCAAGAGTGAGTCCTGAATATGTAACATTTGAATCATGTTTATTTCACAATTGATAGATATATATTTGACCACTTTAATATAAAACTCAAAATGGCAAAAGCAAACTATTTGGGTCAGATCAGAAAGCGTATGGATTCGTTGCGTAAAGAGTATAGTGCTCTTACCGAAGCGTATACGTTGCTTTCCTCTGCATCAGGAACACGCGGCAGAAAAGCTGCAATTCCATCACTTGAAGCACTGGTTTCAGTTGCTTCCGTTACGAATGGTCGAAAGGCTGGTAAGAAAACCAAAGGAACCGGTAAACGCGGTCGCCCAGCTTTGAAACCAAAGGCTGCTAAAAGCGTTGGTCGTCCCAGCGGTAAACGCAGACGCAATGGCAACATCTCAACAAAAATTGTTGACATTGTCACTAAAAACAATCGTTTCACCACAAACTCAGTGATTACTGACAAGCTGGTATCGCTTTACCCAGGTAAAGACAGAGCCGAGCTCGGAAAGTACATTTCTGTGATCCTTGCTAACATGAAAGCACGCAAGGAACTGGTTGTCCTGACGACTGACGCACAGGGCAAGAAAATGAGATCTGGTTTGTGGGGTCTGCCTTCTTGGGTGGAAGGCAATAAGCCAAAAGCAACCTATCTCAAATAATTCATTGAGATAATTTGATTTAAACCCGGATCATGCAGTCGGAATCGCTATTGAATGCGTCCAGCGCTTTTATAGATTTCGACGGCACGATCCGGGTTAAAATGAGCAGGAATTTCCTGCTCATTTTATTATTGTCTATTCAATTTCGCAAACAAGCAATTGTATACCAATCGTGTCGGAAATTATTGATCTTGTAACGTCTCCGGAAATAGCCCATCACGAGGCTGCACTGCTTCGCTTGGTTTATGATAAATCAGGAAAAAAGATTGGCTCAATTCGCATTTTGAAAAGGTCAATCGATGCAAGGCACCGACAAATAAAATATAACCTAAGGATTGAAGTTTTCGGTCCAGAAGAACGCCAGCCTTCACTGATTACACCGGTTGAGTACAATCAAGTGCAAAATGCCAAAACTGTCGTCATCGCAGGTGCCGGCCCTGCTGGTTTGTTCGCGGCATTAAAATGTATTGAAAGAGGATTAAAACCAATAATCATTGAACGCGGAAAGGATGTTCGTGAGCGACGTCGAGATCTGGCCGCCATCAATAAAGAGCACATAGTTGACCCAGATTCCAACTACTGTTTTGGTGAAGGCGGAGCCGGCACTTATTCTGATGGTAAGTTATACACCAGAAGCACCAAAAGGGGTGATGTTCGAGCGGTATTAGAAACACTCGTTCAGTTTGGAGCTTCGGAGGATATTCTGGTGGATGCGCATCCACATATTGGAACCAATAAGCTCCCAGGTATTATTCAATCTATGCGCGAAACCATATTGCATTGTGGCGGTGAGGTTCATTTCAATTGCAGACTTACTGATATCATTCTTGAAAACGATCAGGTCATCGGTTTCCAAAATCAGCATGGCGATATTTTCAAAGGAGAGTCTTATATTCTTGCCACAGGCCACAGTGCGCGTGATATTTTTCATTTATTACACAGCAAGGGTATTGTCATCGAGTTTAAACCATTCGCTCTTGGGGTTCGGGCTGAACACCCGCAACAATTGATCGATTCTGTGCAGTACCACTGTGATATTCGTCCCGACTTATTGCCGCCCGCATCTTATAGTTTGGTACATCAGGCGAAGACTCGCGGTGTATACTCGTTCTGCATGTGTCCCGGTGGTATCATCGCTCCATGTGCTACTGATCAACATGAAATTGTCACGAATGGCTGGTCACCCAGTAAAAGAAATAACCCGTTTGCCAATAGCGGTATCGTAGTGCCAGTGCACGAAGAGGATATTCTTCAATACGTTCATGAAGGCCCACTGATGGGTTTGGCATTTCAACAAAAAGTAGAGCATGATGCCTGGCTTATGGCCGGTAAAACTCAAGCCGCTCCCGCTCAACGTCTTGTTGATTTTGTGGAAAATAAACTATCCACCGATCTGCCCGAATGTTCATACATACCAGGAATTGTTTCAGTGAATCTGAATGATTTGTTTCCTGATTTTATCCGGGAAACCTTGAGGGAAGGCTTCAAGGCTTTTGGTCAAAAAATGAAAGGTTATTATTCGAACGACGCTGTATTGGTCGCGCCAGAATCACGCACGTCCTCACCAGTGCGAATTCCACGGGATCAGGAAAATCTCCACCATATTCAATTGAGCAATTTTTATCCTTGTGCTGAAGGAGCGGGTTATGCTGGTGGTATCGTCAGTGCAGCTATTGATGGTCAAAAAATCGCCGATAAAATTGCCGACAGAATGGTTCTTGTGAACCCATAACTCATCAAGGTCATGTAGGCTTTTTTGCACGTTGTTGCTTTAGTTTAATGTTCAGAAAATCAATGCGATACGGTTTTTATCAAGCGGTTTTTCGAATGGGTCACATTTCGACTGGTTCATGAAGTCATGAGTAAATTTCTCGGATAATCGTTACGGATATAACAATTTCCTGTATTTTTACGTTCCAAGGAAGATTGTGTAATCATGAAATCATTGCTGTTCAGATATCCACTGCTGCTCACCCTCTGTATGTTGGTCATCAATCTGAGTGCTCAGAATGAGTTCGCGCACGTTTATGGTCAGCTTAAAGATACCGGCACAAAAAAGAAATTGGATGGCTGTCTTGTTCAGGTGATGAAAGACGGAATGTTGTTCGACAGCTACGATGCTGGTTCCTCCGGCAAATACGATTTTAAACTACCTCTCGGTTTTACTTACGATATCAAATTTTCAAAGGACAATTACTTGTCAAAAGTGATCAGGATTGACACCAGAAACATTCCTGAAGAAGACCGTTATGGCGGATTTGACATGAATGTTGATGGTACCTTGTTTCCTTATCGTGAAGGATTTAATACAGACCTCCTCAAAGATCCAATGGCCGTTGCCAGCTATGATAAAAGCGGTGATGGATTCGGATTCGACGCTGATTACAGCGAAAAGAAACAAAAGATGATTGACGCTGAGTTCAAGCGTCTCGATGATATTGAGAAAAACTTTGCGAAACTGAAAGAGGATTTCGACAATTATGTGAAGGCTGGTGATCAGAAAATGTTGGAGAAAAAATATGCCGATGCCGTGTCGAATTACAAAATGGCATTGGCCATTTTTCCCAAAGAAGAACCTGTTAAAGTGAAATTAGCGGATGCTCAAGCAAAACTAGATGCGGAGAATGCCAACAAAGATGCTGAAGCAAAATACAAGAAACTCATTGATGATGGTGATGCAGCATTCAAGGATAGAAAGTGGGATGCCGCTTTGAAAAATTTCAAGGATGCCAACAAAATGAAGCCTGCGGAAACATATCCGAAGGAAATGATTTATCAGGTTGAGCAGGCCATGGCCGGTGCATCTAAACGCGCAGATTATGATGCTGTTATTGCCGACGCTGACAAAAAGTTCAACAACAATGATTTTGCTGTCGCGATTGAACGATACAAGATCGCATCTACGATGTTCCCAACAGAGGATTATCCGAAAAGTCAGATTCTGAAGGCTGAAGCGGCGTTAAAAGATTTGCTGGCTTTGGAAGCAGAAAAGATCAGAATCCAAAAGGAATACGACGATAAAATCGCTCTGGCAGAAAGAAGTGTTGGTGAGGACAAACTTGAACAAGCTATCACACATTACAAAGCTGCCAATAACATCAAGCCTTTGGAACAGATGCCAAAGGACAAAATTGCAGAACTGGAGAAATTGATTGCGGACAGAAAGGCGCAGCGTGAATTGGATGATGCAACTGCCGCTGCCAATGCTGAGAAGGAAAGAATTGAAAAGGAATACAACGACATCATTGCTGCAGCGGATGCGATGTTCATCGCAGAACAATTGCCTGAAGCACGAGTGAAATATGAATCCGCCCTTCTCGTGAAAGCTGATGCACTTTATCCGAAATCTAAAATTGAAGCCATTGATCTATTGTTGGCTCAAAGGGAAGATCAAAAGAATGCTGATTTAGCCAAAGCACTTCAGGATTCATTGGATGCCGCCAATCTCGCCGCGCAACTCGCACTCGAAGAACGATTAAAACTGGAGGAGGAGCAACAAAGACTCGATGCGGAAAGACGCAGACTGGAACTCGAAGAACAGAGGCTCGCAGAAGAGGCCAAATTGAAAGCAAAACGCAAAAATTGGGATTCTAATGTCGACGTGAATGCTGAGGATGAAGTCGAAGAATTCTATCGACATGCGTCAGAAACGGAATATCATGCCTTGGTCGATTCAATTGCACAACGCAAGAGAGATTTCGAAGTTTATGCGGATCAAAAATCGACTGAGTCCGACGCTCAGATCTCAGCAAATAGATCGCGTATAAAAACAAAATTTGAAGATCAGCTCGAATTGGCAAGCATTGGATCAAGTATTCAAAGTGCTGCCATTTCCGACAACGACAGAAAGAAAAAGGATACAGGCAAAGAGCAAAAGGAATACAGGCAACGTGAGGCCATCCAGATCATGGAGAATAAGCAGGATATTGAGGAGAAGAAAGAAATGAATGCGGCGATTGAAAACAATGACCGCGTTAGAACTACCATGATCACGGAGAATGACCGGAAGAAAGAAGAGACTCAAAAGAATGAATCAAAGTATCGCAGACAAGGTGATACACAAGTAGCTGGGAATAGAATGGAGAAGGAAGGCGAAAAAGAAAGTTTCCAGACCATGGCATTCAATGGAGAACAAACGCGCAAGGAAAATGAAGTCCTTGTGGAATCAAAAATTCACGATGAAAAAGTGAGAGATCAGGATCTGCGTCAAGCTGCTGATCAGAATATTCTGAATTCAGCAATGGTTATCGACAATAAGAAATCCGAAGCGGACGCCGTAGGTGATGGTAAAGAACTTGATGCACGCAAGAATGCCCAGGAGATCGATATGAAAAAGCGTGATATTGCTTTCTCAGAAACTCAGCAAGCTAATCGCTCTTCCAACGATCGCTATGATGCCCGTAAAAATGCATTTTCCAAAAAGGCAGGTGAACCCAAAAGCGAGGATGAATATTTGCCCGTTCCCGGAACAGAGAGTCTGAAAGAAGGTGTCACTGAAAACAGTTATAAGTTAGGTAACAAAATGGTTACCGAACGTATCGTAAAAATTGGCAATAAGGTCGATAAGTATAAAAAGGTCGTTTCGAAATCAGCGATCTATTATTTCAGGAATGGTCAGAGCATCACCGAAGTGACCTGGCGTCAGGCAACACTCTCAGAGCCTGAATAATTTCTTATGAGTAAAAGAATCATCATCATCAATGGTCCCAACCTGAATTTATTGGGCAAACGCGAACCAGAAAAATACGGGTATCAGGATTTTGAAAGTTACTTCATGGCGCTGCGAAAATCTTACAGCGATATTAGGCTTGATTACTTTCAAAGTAATGTCGAAGGCGAGCTCATCAATAAACTTCATGAAACTGGTTTTGCTTATGATGGCATTGTGATGAATCCCGGAGGTTACAGTCATACCAGTGTTTCATTGGCTGACGCCATTGCGGCGATTCAGACCAAAGTCATTGAAGTGCATATCACCAATATTCACGCACGCGAAGATTATCGCCACCATACACTCACTGGTGCCAAATGCTCAGGCATCATTTCTGGTTTTGGTCTTGTAGGTTATGAAATGGCTATAGAGTATTTTCTGAGTTTATAGTTTCCATGTTTATCGGTCTGTAAGAAATAATTGATCAACAATGGTCGAGCAAGTGTGATTTTGATTTACCTTTCAGAAGGATAATATCTGGATCGTAGAGTCGAAATCTATTTCAGCGCTTCATCACGATCCCGACAACATGATCGGAGTTAAATGAGTTCATTCACTATGCGCGGATTCATTCTCATTTGGAGTTTTTTGTTGCTCAGAATCTTTGCTTCTGGTCAAGTAAAAGACATCGTCATTTTCGGCAAACTCAATGATCAAAATAGACCGTCCTTTTCATTAGATGGTGCAATACATGTCTACAGGGATAGTCATAAAATTCAAGAAGAAATTTGCAATTCCTCAGGCGCTTATCGTTTCCAATTGAAGCCGGGATATCTCTACGACTTGATTTTCACCAGTGAAGGTTATCATACCAAAGGTGTGCGAATAGACACCCGAAATATTCCAGAAGATGCACTTCTGGATGGCTTTGAGTTGGATGTGAATGGAAAGTTGTTTGCGTTCATGTCGGAATTCAATCTTGATGTTTTGCAAGAACCAGTAGCTGTGTTGAAGTACGATGATGAAGAACGAAACTTCGTTGGAGATGAAGCATTGACTGAACGCCGAACTCAGGAAATCAATATCGAACTGAATAGGGTTGAGAGATTGAGAAAAGATCCGGATGGTGAGGCATCGAAATTCAGTGAATTGATAAGAGAAGGAGACGACTACATGTCGAAAGCCATTTACGATATGGCTGTTGGAAAATATCGTCAGGCGTTGTTGATTTTCCCGAAGGATGAAGTTGGTCTTATCAAACTTGCCCATGCTTTGGAAGCTTGGAATCGCTTTGTGAAAGAGCGCACAGCGGATTCACTTTATCATCTGGCCATGGGAGTCGGATTAGGTCATTTCCTGAATGGACAATGGGATTTGGCCATTGCGGGATACAACGCTGCGTTGAAACATAAGCCAGGTGATCACGACGCGGGTGATATGTTATATCTGATCAGTTTAATCCAAAATGGTGCTGATACGAACGATGAATACGCGTTATGGCTAAGAAAGGCTGACGCGGAATTCGAAAATAAATCATGGGAAAGTGCATGGCAATTCTATCGCATTGCTCAACGCATTCAGCCGCATCAAACATATCCAACGACACAAATTGAAATCATCCTCGGAATCATGCATCCTCATGATGATTCCGTTGTTATGGAAGGAGTAGGAGACATGCCTCCGTTCATTGAAATCGATAACGAGCCGGATGATGAAGATTTTTTTGTCATGGCGCATCGACTGGATTATCTATCAAATGCACGATTGATCGATAGCCTTAAAACTGCTTTCATCCATATGCTTTTGGATTACGAGAAAAAGAGTATTCAACTGATTCAGGATAACCACGATGCTATGTCTGAAGCGAAAGCACATTATCAGGAATATGATCAGGACCTCCAACTCAAAATCTATCGTGAAATCAAAGATCGCGAGTTGCGGTTGATACATTCTTACAAAGATTTGAGCAGTTGTGCTTTGCGCGCTGATATGGAGATGCATGATTATTTGCTCAAATTGGAATCCCTCAAACAAGGATGGAATGATCTGTCATTATTGGATAAATACCGATTGACCAACATTGAAACAATAGAACACGCAAGAGCTTTGCTGATATTAACCCACGAAAAAATGTCAGCGATGTGTGAGTCATTCACCAAAGAATCACTTGATGCCATCGCTTTCAAAAGACAGGTATTAAGTGCATTTGATGAGTTGGCGGAGCTTCATCTTCAAATGATGCAAAAACGAATTGATGAAAAAATCGATGAGGTTCATGCGTTCTACATTGAGCATAAATCAAGTGAAGGAAACCAAATTGAAGAAGCACTTGTTGAGATTCAAGACGACAAGAATGTTTTGCTCAATATTGATGGTTCAACGTCTAAAGTGCCCATCGAAGAGATGGATATTCAGAAGAGTGAGTACACCTTGGGTAACATGCGAATTACTGAGTATTCAGTTGTTAAAGCAGCGGAAACGATTCACTATAAAATGGTAAAAACAGATCATTCCACTTTCTATTTTCTCAACGAGAGAAGTATTACAGAAGCAGCGTGGAAGAATGCCCAGGTTGCCTTTTCCGAATAATCAAACGGATTTGATTTCTCTCAATCCACTTTCAATCACACGAACCAGAAGTTCTGTATCCCGAACATTGAGTTGTTTACCCAGTCTGATTTTTTTTCCGTTGTAATTGAACCCGACCCTATCGCCTCCAATAATCCAAAAGCTATCATCCAGGAAGGCAAAAAAATTAGTCGGAGATTTTTTGATCACACCTAATTTAAAAATGTTGTGTGATGCAAATTTTTCAGTTCTGCCGAATCTACCAAAAGCATTCTTGATACTCACTTCACCCGGTACAATGGTAATGATTTCCTTACCGATTCTTCTCCAAATAAAGACCTTGGCTATTCTCACAAAGAAGAAGAGCCAAAGCGACGAACAAATGGTGAAGAAGATCTGTTCATTGGGATCTTGTGAAGTGAATGCATACCCAATGAATACCGCTCCGCAAAAAGTCCAGGCCGAAAACCACGCAATAAGTAAAGCTTCTTGCCAGCGTTCAATTTGTTGGCCAATTTCAATTCTCAGTGATTGTTTGGATCGTTGAACGGTAATTCTTTTACCAATAAACTTCGGTTCAGACTGGTTCATACTGTTGCCAAAACTGATTTATATACCTTTTCATACATGGGCAGAATTTTTTCAATCGAAAAATCTGCAGCACGCAGTCTTGCCTGTGAACTGAATTTCTCGAGACGTTTGTCATCACTCAACAGGAAGATGACATTTTTAGCCATGTCTTCAATATCGCCTACATTGCTCATCATGCCGGATACACCATGACGATTGATTTCAGGAAGTCCACCTGTGTTGGTGGAGATAACTGGAAGTCCTACAGACATGGCTTCAAGTGCAGCGAGGCCAAAACTTTCAGATTCGGATGGCAACATAAAGATGTCACCAATGCTCAGCAGTTCCATTGGATTTTTAACATTACCCACAAAGATCACATCATCACACAATCCAAGTTCTCTGCATTTCTGTTCGGCACGAGATCTTTCCGGTCCATCACCGATAAGAATGAGTTTCGATTTAACCTGTTCTTTCACCATCGCATAAACCTCTACGATATCAAGAATTCGTTTGACCGGACGAAAGTTTGAAATGTGAATCAATAATTTTTCATCAGGAGAAGCGAATTCTGCTCTGAGTTCATCCCGGTTTCCAAATTCTGTTTTTTCGAGATTGAGAAAATTGGGGATAACCTCAATATCCTTATTGATACCGAAAAGCTTATAGGTGTCGTTTTTAAGACTATGTGAAACTGCTGTAACAGCATCACTCTTGTTGATGGCAAAAGAAATCACAGGTTCGAATGATGCATCTTTACCCAAAAGCGTAATGTCTGTACCATGTAAAGTGGTGATGACTGGCAAATGAATACCTTCTTCAGCCAATACTTGTTTGGCAGTGATGGCAGCCGATGCGTGTGGAATCGCATAGTGAACATGCAAAAGATCCAACTTCTCATATTTCACCACATCTACCATCTTACTCGCTAAAACCAGTTCATAAGGCGGATAAATGAAGAGTGGGTAATCGCTAACGTTCACCTCATGATATCTTACCCGTTTATGAGCAGAACCTAATCTTACAGGTTGACTGTATGTGATGAAGTGAATTTCATGGCCTTTGTCTGAAAGTGCCTTACCCAATTCTGTTGCCACTACGCCGCTTCCACCATAGGTAGGATAACAGACTATTCCAATCTTTAAGTGATTTTCCATTTCCGGCACAAAATTAAGCCTAAGGTCCGACAACGACCGATGAAACTTCAGATATCGACATGGGTCAATGAATGAAGAGAATATCATCTCATTCTTAACGTATTATCATGATGTAATTCACTGATCAAAAGTTCATAACTCGGTAGGTTGTTTGACGGTTACGATCAATGTTCGGATACTTTAGACCTGTCTGAACAATGGTCGGTTCAAACGTGAACTTCGGCCGCGAAGGACAGATATGAAAAGCGGATTAACCTAAAACAAGTGTTGCCTTATGCCATTAGCGAGAAAAACTTCCACTTCAGCCAAAAAGAATGCGGTGAAAAAAACAGCTAAAGTGGTTAACCTGAAGTCGGAGAACACCAAGACACCGGCAGCCAAATCGAAGAAGATCTACGTACTCGATACTTCCGTTCTACTGCATGACCACAACAGCATCAATAGCTTCGAAGATAATCAAGTGGCTATTCCCATCACCGTATTGGAGGAATTGGACAAATTCAAGATGGGTAACGATACCAAAAATTTTGAAGCCAGAGAATGCATTCGAATCATTGACAGGCTCTCGTCTGAACACACTTTGCAGGAATGGATACCGTTGGAAAACGGTGAGGGTGGAAGCCTTAGGATAATTCTGAATACATCCGATGAGTTACCTAAAAATGCTGAAGCCATTTTCGATGCCAGAAAAAATGACCACAAAATTCTCAATGCGGCCATTCAACTTCAGGAGGAAGAAAAGAAAGCAAGAGTTGTCCTCGTTACCAAAGACATCAATCTTCGGTTAAAGGCTAAAGCACTTGATCTTCCAGCCGAGGACTACAAAACAGGAAAGGTGAAAGAAACCATGATGATGTACAGCGGCAGAACGACGCTGGAAAACATGGATTCCGAATTCATACGCAAACTTTATCAAGAAGGCAGATCTGAAGATGTGAATGCACTTGGTAAAGAGAAACACAACAACCACTTCTACATTCTTAAGAATTGTTCTTCGTCTGCCCTCGCATACTACAATGGCAAAGAACAGGAGATTGAGCGCGTTGATAAAGTGTATGCTTATGGCATTAAACCTAAGAATGCAGAACAAGCCTTCGCATTACATGCCATCCTGAATCCTGATATCAAACTCGTGACGATCTCGGGCGTTGCAGGAACCGGTAAAACATTGCTTGCATTGGCTGGTTCTTTGGAAATGAAAAATATGTATGATCAAGTGATCCTGGCCCGACCAATTGTTCCGTTGAGCAATAAAGAAATCGGCTATTTGCCAGGTGATGCAGAAGAAAAGGTCAATCCATACATGCAACCACTTTGGGATAACCTCAATTTCATCAAGAATCAATTTGGTGACAATGAAAAAAAGAGGAAAGCCATAGATGATATGCAGGCGCAAGGAAAAATTACCATTTGCCCGCTGGCATTCATCCGTGGTCGCAGTCTTTCAAATTGCATCTTCATTGTGGATGAAGCCCAGAATTTAACACCTCATGAAGTGAAAACAATCATCACCAGAGCTGGTGAAAACACCAAAGTCATTCTCACGGGAGATGTGAGACAAATTGATACACCATATCTCGATGAGCAATCGAATGGTATGTCTTATGTCATTGAAAGATTAAAGGGACAAGATCTGTATTGTCACGTTACGCTGGAGAGAGGAGAAAGAAGTGAATTGGCCAATCTTGCAAATGAGATGTTGTAAATTTTTTTTGAATTGAAAAGATCAGATGATAGATTGAGATGTTTGGATAAAAAGAATCCCGGTTATTCCGGGATTTTTTTTGATGTATTACAATTCGAGTTTTCTGCCGCGCCATAGCCATGGCTTCCATATCCTGGAATGTCTCCTCCAGAAAATTAAAACGAGGTAGGCGAAAATGGGTGATCCGAATGTGAGAAATGAGAGGTAGATAAATGATAATCTCACATGACGGGTCTTGACTCCCATATAGTCCGCAATACCCGCACATACCCCGAAGAGTTGTTTTTCAAGTAATGATGGAAACCGCTTCATGTTTTATCCTTTCAAAAGTTTAAGTCCGATTTGACATTCCAAACACCTCTTATTCGCACAATATGCATTGTACAATTGAAGAAGCGATTGAGAATCTCCAGAGTGTGTCACTTTCATTCCTGATGATATCCAGTTTCTGATTATCCGGTTATCCTCAGCATCGCAAATTTCGAAAAGTCGGAGGCTTTTGTCAACTTGATCGTGCTCACCCTTGAATTTTCCGTAACTAAACAAAATTACGGCAATTGTGTTCACTAAAATATTTTGAAGTGAATCAGCTCCCAATCGTGCTCCTGTCTTGGGTTTTAGATGCGAAGATTTTTCAGTATGGGCATCAAACCTGTAATGATCTACCCAATATTCGTGCGTTTCAATGGCCAGTAAATCTGGTATTTCCCGGATTTCCTCCAGTTGTAGGATTTTGGAAAATAGATGATCCGATTGACAGACAAGTGATGCGAATTGTGCAATCCTGATGGTTGGGAAATTCGAAGGCCTCAGTCTTCCAAAATTCCATGCTGATGAATTCATCGGTGTAAGTCCATACTTTTTAGCAAGAAACTGATATTCTCTCTGCAATTCCGAAGGGTATTCTTCCGCAAATATTTCACCCAATAAACCAGCTTGACCAAATAGCAAGGCTTCTACCTGAAAGGGATCACTTTTATGTTTGGCCAAAATGCGCATCGGTGTTGATGATGCCAATCTTTCCATCGCATCGCCATTCACTTTGAAACCAAAGTTTCTCGCAAGTTTCCGATAAAAGACTTCCGACCAATCGCCCTGTGTTTCATCCAACAATTGAAGGAACGATTCAGATTTTTTTTCAAGTCTTTCGACCAATAAACGGTCCTTCCAATTGGTGATGGTAAGCGTATCCACCTCACGCAGCGAAGGTTCACAGGGTACCCAGGTCTTGTTTTTGAGCCAAATCTGGTATCGCTCCCATTGATTGCCGATGAGATAGGTTGAAAGATCAAAAACTGGTAAATCGCCCTCTTGATGAAGGAATATTTCTCGATCTGGTTGATAAACCACATGTAAAATGACATTTTTGTAATGCTCATCTTCAGTATGTCCATGCTTGTGCCAGTCACTGGCTTTCAAATGGATCTCCACATGCCCGCTCCAGGTTTTATCACCAATTTTAAGTCTTGCATTGAGAAAATCAGGGCCGCCATGTCTGTTGTAAATTCCAGGCTGAATCACAATAAGTCGCTCGCCAGAAGTCGTAAAAAGCTCTGGTTTATTGAAAAGCCGGTATTGCCAAGTGTAATGAAGATAGTCTTCCGTCATGGGGCGTGATTCATGTCATACTTGTCAGTTATACTCATTTTCAGTATCTTTGCTCTGGATTAACCAAAACACATTCTCAATGAAAGCCACACGTATTTTCTTCTTATTCGCAGTTGTCGCAATGGCGCTCAGTAGCTGCGATAAATTCAAAGAAAAAAGATTCTCGACGACCATTCCATATGATTTTGTGGTTGAAATTCCAGCCGATGGATCAACAGTGGTAGACCTTACAGGTGATGTCACTTCAATGATCAACAAAGAGCTCGAAAAAGTAAAGGACAAAATAAAGCGTTATGAGCTTGTGAGCGTTGATTATAAAATATGGGAATTTTATGGAGCTTCTCCGAATACCTTTTCCGGTTCGGTTGGTTTTGGAAATGCCAATGCCACATCAGCAGGACTTACTTATGAGTTCAATGGAATCGATCTTCAAGTGAATAGCGATAATCCTGATCGGGTGAAAATGAACCTGAATAGTCAGGATATCGCCAATATTCAGCAGTATTTCATGGATACCAATGGCCTGAAAATGTTCTTCAAAGGGGATGTTGATCAAGCACCTTGTCACTTCATCATGCAGATCGTTGTCAACATCGACGCCATTGCTGAGGTGAAAAAATAATTGATTCCATTTTGGAATAAGTAACTGCCATCCTTCGGGTGGCAGTTTTTTTTGAAATACAATTTTTGGACATCTATTGTGACAAATGATGGCCATTTCTTCTTCAGATTGCAACGCATAATCTTAACTATGAGAGCGTCATTTTTCCTGTCTGTTTTTTTAATCATCGCCAACCTTGCTTCATCTCAAGCCGGCGATACGACGATCATTCAGACATTTTCACCAGATATTCAGAACAATCCTAACGCGGCATATGATTCGCCGGGTAGAAGATGGTTCGAGTTTCCATCTTCCGATAATGGTGTCGAATACCAGAAAATCCTGATGTATTACAACCTCAGGTGTTTTTCTGATGGTACCGCTGGTGGTCTTGGTTTTCCTTGTGGTGAGTGGGATTATCTCACTTATACCTACCTTTTCCAACACACTGGATTGCTGGATAGTACTCAGACGACCCATCCTCATTACAAAGTCAATAACCTCGATTTTGATGTGGCTCATCTCACTGAACAGCCTGTCTTCATTTTTCATCAGCATGCATTAGATACCACTGTTACCGATGCGTTGATCAATTCAACAGAACATCAGATAGGAGCAGAAAACGTGCTCATAGCTCAACCACTTGGAAGTGATTATGCACAAAGGCATCAGTTTTTGTATTCGCCGGAAGACCTCACAAATGCTGGTCTCATTGCGGGCACTCAAATCGGCAGATTTGCATTTCATTTTCCTGATGGCGGGGTGGTGATGGATTGGATGAAGGTAGAATTTGCATGGGGCGACGCATTGCTAACGAACGCGAATGATCCCTCCTTGGATTTTGTGGAGGTGTTTCATCATCCTTCAGCAATCCAAACTTCGGGCTGGTTTGAATTCGGTGTAAATGGCAACTTGGCCTGGGATGGCACTTCCTCTTTGGTCGTTCGTGTGTCCAATAGAAATTATACCAACCAACCTGCCGCGAATTGGAGCGTCGAACCATCTTCAACAGCCAATGCTTATAGCTATCGTGCAACAGATCGTTACATGAAATTCGATTGGCAAGATGAAGTCAAAGTTCCTGCTGAAGCGTTCGCTCAAATCACAGATGAAATTTCTATCTCATTCTGGCAATATGGTGATCCGGATTTTCAACCACAGGACGGAACCATTTTCGAAGGAGTGAACGCACAAAATCAGCGTGTATTGAATGTACATCTACCTTGGAGCAATGGACGTGTGTATTGGGATGCCGGTTATGATGATGGATATGATCGAATAGATAAGCAGGCGCAACCACTAAATTTTGAAGGCCAATGGAACCATTGGTGTTTTACAAAAAATACAACCACCGGAAGTATGAAGATATATCTGAATGGTGTGTTGTGGCATAGCGGTAGTGGTAAGGATAATCCTATGAATGGCATCACCAGATTCAGTATTGGTGGCGCAACAAGTTGGTCGAATTTCTATCGTGGTTATGTAGATGAATTTGCAGTTTTCAATGTGGAACTCGATGCCGCTACCATTCAACAATGGATGAATAAGGATATCAATTCTGATCACATGGCATGGTACAATCTTCAGGTATACTACCACTTTGATGAAATGAATGGCGAGATGGTCATGGATGCCAGTCCAAATGCTCACCACGCATGGATGCACGGTAATGCATCTCGTGTGCTTTATGAGCCCGAAGAATTGTGGAAAAATGAAATAATTGAAACACAACGCCCGGTAATAAAACTGATCAACGGCGATTTTACGATCCATACTGAAGTCGAAACTTTAACCCTTTCAGAAGAAATACCACCAGTATCCATCGTTGAATATGATATTCAGAATTATCAGCCTACTGCAATTTCGGTTGACTATGATTATGAAGAACAGAATTCTTTCACCATTGATTTGAATGGCGATACCATCGAAGTAACACTCATACCGGCAGAATACACTTTGAATAACGATGACCTTACCTACTGGCAGGCACCATTTGAAATCGTCAACAGGTATGAACTCAACCGATTCATCACACCCTATGGCATTCAACTGACACTTGGTCCAGATGGTTGGACATGGATTACGGATGTCACCGATTGGGCTCCATTGCTTCGCGATTCGGTTGAATTGGAATCGGGCAATTGGCAAGAGTTACTCGATTTGAAATTTGTTTTCATCGAAGGGCCACCAGCAAGGGATGTGATGCGTGTTGAAAGGGTATGGGATAGAAATGTTGGAATTGCGGACTTCGACAATCAGATAGTCCCAGTGACCATTGATAAGCAAGATGGCGAAGCCATGTGGAAACTTGCAACCACCAACACAGGTCATGGTTTCGGTTATGACGCGAACAATTGCGGAGAATTCTGCAACAATATTCAGCATGTTGAAGTGAATGGAACTGAACACTGGACATGGGACAT
This sequence comes from Flavobacteriales bacterium, assembly GCA_019694805.1. Taxonomy (GTDB): domain Bacteria; phylum Bacteroidota; class Bacteroidia; order Flavobacteriales_D; family Sanyastnellaceae; genus JAIBBG01. Next base: position 103,138 of record JAIBBG010000002.1, read on the forward strand.
CATGCAGGAATGCGCTCAGAATCCGCTTTATCCTCAAGGTGGAACATGGATATACGACCGCGCAGGCTGGTGTCCTGGAATGAATAGTGCGACAAAAGAATTCGAAATCACACCATATGCTGGAGATGGTGATTCATTTACCATTGATTATGATGTGCAATATGATCCTTATGGCAATTATGTCTTCTTCGGAACCCTTTTCGGATATGGCCAGGCCAACCATCAGCACGATCCCGAAATAGAAATGATCACTGCACCAAGTTCATGGAAAATTCACAGCAGATGGAATCCGATTTGTGATAATCCATCTTTTATTCTTCGGAATAAAGGTGCACAACCGCTCACGGATCTCAATATCTATTATGGTGTTCAAGGTGGAGCTACAGAAGCATTTCATTGGACGGGTAATCTTGGTTTTATGGAAAGTGAAGAAGTGGTGCTCACCTACACAGACCCTATCTTGTGGACGGGAGATTCCAATGAAGAACTCATGTTCTTTATCAATCTTGGAATGAGTGCTGATGGTGCAGATGAAAATACATCGAATAACAATGCGACTAGCACTTTCAATAGACCTGTGGTTTATCAGTATGCGAATCTGGATGACAATAGAGTCATTATCCAATTGAAAACAAACAGTGCTTATCTCGAAACGAGTTACACTTTATACGATATCAACGACAACGTGATATTTAGCAGAAACAATTTTGATGCGCCCAATACCACCTATAAAGATACCATTGCCTTGAACAGTGGTTGTTACAAATTTCATTTGAAAGATTCCGATGATGATGGATTGAGTTTTTTCGCCAATGATGATGGCAATGGAAACTGCAAATTGGATAAAGTAGCTGGTTTTGATTTCATCAATTTCGAAACTGATTTTGGAAAAGAAATCATCCATTATTTTTATTTCAAAACAGATTTGGTTCAAGTAGATGAGCAAAACACCACGCCGTTGAGCATGAGCCTGTATCCTAATCCAACAAGAGGCCAGGTTACACTGCGCACTGAAGGCTTGGACCGCAACCTAAGTATCCGAATTTTCAATGCTACCGGTAAAATGATTCAAGAAGAAAATCATAAAAGGAAGTCAACAACAGACGGAATTGAACTTTCTACCGCTAACTTTAGTCCGGGTATTTATCACCTTTGGATCACCGATGGTGAAAGATATGCTACTGTGAAGCTGGTGAAGGAGTAATTTCACCACTGAAAAAAATGACCACACTATGTCTGAAGTATTAAAAGCCAATATCACCAAACGCATCAATGTCACCGATGCTGAATGGAAAGGGTTAATGGATATCATGCATCCGCTTAAGATCAAGAAGCGTGAATTTTTGCTCAAAGCTGGAGATGTGTGTGAGTTCAATGCCTTTATTGTTAAAGGATGTCTGCGTACATTTTTCACCGACGACAAAGGCCATGAACATATTTTTCAAATCGGATTTGAAGATTGGTGGGCCAGTGATCTATCCAGTTTTGTAACCGGTGAACCCGCCAACTACAGCATTGAAGCACTTGAAGATTGTGAGTTACTTCAGATGCATCGCGATGATTATGATAAACTCTTTTTGAACTATCCGGTTTATGAGCGCTTCTTCAGGATACTTACGCAACGAGCCTATGTAGCTGGTCAGCAAAGAATGATCGACAGTATGAGTTACAATGCGGAAAGACGATATCTTGAATTGGTGAAGAAGTATCCTAATATGGAAATGCGTGTCGCGCAGCATCACATAGCTTCATACTTGGGAATAACACCAGAAGCACTGAGTAGAATCAAGCGAGGCATCATCGAAAAGAGCCGGTCAAATTCTTAATGTTTATCAATTACATTTCTCAATACATTTGCTGACAATCACCTGATACAACGAGAAATTGGTAGAAACCACTGCCAGTTTCTGGTTAGTGTTAAAGTGAGTCAAAAAAGAATCCTGCCGTATATGGAAATTTCCACCCTGCGGCAGGATTTGCTTTTTATCGGACTACGTTCGCTTTATGAAGGCAGGTCTATCACTGCGGTACCCGTCTCTTTTTTCACCGGCTTCAGGGTTTTCAGATAAGCATATATCGCTTTCAAATCGGTATCACTCATTTGTTGAAACTGATCCCATGGCATTTCACTAAGAGGTATAATTCTGCCTTTGCGAATCCTTTCAATGAATTTTTGTTCATCCCAGTCAAAAATTCTACCTGTTTCCGGGTCAGGAGTGAGATTACAAGACACTACTGCTTTGCCGGGTTGCATGGTAGATGGCATCGCGAAGCCACCTGAATAGTATTCCCCTATATATGCACCGGTTTTCAGATCTCGGTTGGTATGGCAGCCTCTGCAGTTGGCCACATAATTAGCGAGATATTCCCCATATTTTGCTGATGAATCAGGTGTGATTTTTTTTGGAATATCCACCCCGGCTTCAGGACCAATAGGTTCAATCAACAACGCATAAACCACCTTACCCAGGAAATTGAGCTCTTTTTTGGGTACCACGTTTTTTACCGGAGGCATTTGTCTCAAATAAGATATCACTGCCTGAAGATCCTCATCACTAAGGTTGTGAAATGGCATCACATCAAACAGTGGCCTGCCATCGAAACCAACGCCATACCTGAGTGATCTCGCAATTTGTTGGTCGGTGAGTTTTCCAATACCTGTCTCTGGATCTGGAGTAATGTTTGGGGTGTAGAGGTTTCCAATAGGCAATGGAAACAAAAATCCACCTTGAAGAGGAATGTGCTCACCTGAGGCCAAGGCAGCTTGTTTCTCGATAGGACTATGACATCCGCTGCAATGTGCCGGACCATAGACCAGGTATTCGCCACGCGCAAGGACAGCACTGTCTTGAACCGCTGTAATGTCAGGGTATTCAGCATCATAGGTTTTACTTTGTTTTGAAAAGACGAAGGCAACGAAGCCTCCGATGACCAAGACAAGGACAATCAATGTCCATTTCAGGATTTTGACTAAGGTTCTCATAGATGTGGTTTTGGTCTGGTAAACATATAGGATATGTCTCACTGCGAGACTTAATTTTCAAAAGACAATCCTAATATGTTGAAAAACAATGATTATTCGATGAAATTCAAAGCTTGCGGACCTTTGCTTTGATACACCGGAAATGGAAAATCTTTTAACATTCGGATAAAAATCATGGTTTTAGGCATTTCTGACTTGTGAAGAAAACATAATTGCCTATTTTCGTCACCTTCAAAAAAGACAGAATCCAAAAATTACACTATGAAAATTGCACGTCTTATTGTTTTGGCAACGGTTACTCTTTGCTACTCTTTGACCGGTTACAGCCAGGCTACCAAGAAGGCTGACCAGCAATTCGAAAACCGCGGATATTTTGATGCCGCGCGTTTGTACAAAGTCGCTGAGCCAAATGCAAAATCCCTTGAAGACAAAGCAAGGATTTTCTTTCAATTGGGTGAATGCTACAGATTGGTAGCAGATTACCAACAGGCACTTGAGTGGTACGAAAAGGCAATCACCGCACAGTACTACAACTCCAATCCAGAAGTTTACTATAACTACGGTCTTTGTCTCCAGGAATTGGAAAAATGGGAAGACTCAGTAGCTCAGTTCAACAAATACATCGCTAAAGGTGGTGAAAAGAGCAAGGCCAACAATCGCATCAAAGCATCGCAGGATGCTGCTGCGAAGAAGGCTGCTAAAACCAAGTTGGTCGTAGAAAATATGGTAGAGTTGAATACTCCATTCTTCGACTACAGCATGGTATACTCTTCAAAGAAAGGTGATCAGATTTTGATTTCTTCAAGCCGTCAGGCTTCTACTGGTCCTAATGTCGACCCTATCACAGGCGAAAGTTTCATGGACCTTTTCTATTCTGATCAGGATAAAAAGGGAAAATGGAGCGCTCCTCAACCCATCTCTGGAGAAGTGAATACCACAAGCAATGAAGGTGCTTGCTCATTCAACAAAGACTATAGTGCGATGTATTACACATCTTGCCGCTATGAGAGTGATAAGAAATGGTTTGCTTGCGATATCATGCGCGCTACCAAACAGGGTGATAAGTACACACAAGTAAGTAATTTGAATATCATTGATCGTTCACAAAACGATACATCAGTAGTTGGTCATCCTTTCATCACGCCTGATGAGAAATATCTTTTGTTCGCATCTGACATGCCAGGTGGAAAGGGTGGAAAAGACCTTTGGTACATCAGCTATGATAAAGCAAGCTCACAATGGTCAAAACCAGTGAACATGGGAGCTGTGAACTCTACAGGTGATGATATGTTCCCATACATCGGTGAAGATGGCACATTGTATTTCTCTTCAGATGGACATGGTGGTTTCGGTGGACTTGACATATTCAAAGCAAGCAAAACTGGAGAAATGACTTTTGGCGCGGTAACTGGTTTGGAATACCCAATCAATTCATCGGCTAATGACTTCGGATTAATCCTCGAAGTGAAGAAGGATGGTGATAAGAGTTTCTCTGGTTATTTCACTTCAAGCCGTCCGGGTGGTAAGGGTAAAGATGATATCTACCATTTTATGGAACCACCTTTGGAATTCACGATCGTTGGTACTGTATACGACAAGGACAACGGCAATACCATCGCAGGTGCTGATGTAACTGTAGTTGGTACAAGCAATTCTGGTGACCCAATCAACCTTCAGGCTAAAACCGATGGTAACGGAGGTTTTTCATTCGACAAGACTCAAATCAAAGGGAACTATACTTATTCTATCGATGTGAAGAAAGATAAATACATCGGTACCGGCGATAAACTCTCAACTGTTGGTTTGGCTTCAAGCACCAACTTCGCACGTGAGTATTTCCTCATTCCAATCCCGGATGCATCCAAGGAAATCGAAATGCCACTCGTGCTTTACCCTTATAATGAAGCGACATTGTTGGTTGATGACAAAATCAATTCACCTGACTCATTGAACTTCCTCTATGATATCTTGGTGAAAAATCCAACTCTCGTTGTACAGTTAGAGGCGCACACCGATGCTCGCGGTAAAGACGATTACAACTTGGATTTGTCCAACCGTCGCGCTCAAACTTGTGTGAATTACCTGATTTCAAAAGGTATTCCTGCAGACCGACTTGTAGCGAAGGGTATGGGTGAAACACAACCACGTACTTTGTCGCGTGCTACTCAGGGCTTTGCTGCTGGCACAGTGCTTACTGAAGCATACATCAGCAAATTGCCAGCAGATCGACAAGAAGTTGCACATACATTGAACAGAAGAACAATCTTTAAAGTAATCGCTACGAACTACGTACCGAAGAAATAGCTGGATTGAAAGACATACCGGGGCGGACTGTTCTTTGAACAGTTCGCCCCTTTTATTTTATATCACATGAATGATTCAAGATATGGTGCGCGTGGAGTCTCCTCTCAAAAGGAGGATGTACATGCTGCAATCAAAAACATTGACAAAGGCCTTTTTCCAAAAGCATTTTGCAAAGTCGTACCGGATTATTTAACAGGCAGCAATGAACACTGTATCATCATGCATGCTGATGGTGCCGGTACAAAATCATCTTTGGCATATCTCTATTGGAAAGAAACTGGAGATATGTCTGTTTGGAAAGGTATAGCACAGGACGCTTTGGTCATGAATTTAGATGACCTTATGTGTGTTGGCGCTGTTGATCAAATCATGTTGAGCAGCACCATCGGTCGCAACAAAAACCTCATCCCGGGTGAAGTGATTTCAGCCATCATTGCCGGAACTGAAGAATTGATCTCTGAACTTGCCGCACAAGGAGTAAGAATCATGGCCACTGGAGGTGAAACGGCTGATGTAGGCGATCTCGTTCGCACAATCATCGTTGACTCTACTGTTGTGGCAAGAATGAAGAGATCAGATGTTATTGATAATGCAAAAATTGCCGCTGGTAATGTGATTGTCGGCTTCGCTTCTTATGGCCAGGCTCGTTATGAAAATGAATATAACGGTGGTATGGGGAGCAATGGCTTAACAAGCGCTCGACATGACGTTTTCTATCATAATCTCGCTGAAAAATATCCTGAGAGTTTTGATCCTTCAGTTCCTGAAAATCTTGTTTATTGTGGATCATACGCATTGACCGATCCGGTAGATGATACTCCGTGTGATGCAGGGAAACTGGTGCTTTCGCCAACCAGGACTTATGTACCACTTGTCAAAAGAATATTAGAAAGTCATCACAGTGATATCTCTGGTATGGTGCATTGTTCTGGCGGCGGTCAAACAAAAATTCTACACTTCATCACTGATGATCTTCATGTAATCAAAGACAATCTGCTGCCTGTGCCTCCATTATTCCGCATGATTCAGCAAGAATCAAAAACAGAATGGAAAGAAATGTATAGGGTCTTCAACATGGGACATCGATTGGAAATCTATACCCATGAGCAAGCGGCTCAAGACATGATTGGTATCGCTGGCGAATTTGGAATCGAAGCCAAAGTAATTGGAAGAGTCGAAGCTGCCGATCAGAAAAAGCTTACGATCGTGGGCGAAGGAGGAACATATATTTACTAAGCAGAAAGCAAGATGCAGGATTTATTAGACAGATTGGCTGCCATTGCCGACAGATACAATGAAGTGGGTAAAATGATTACCGATCCCACCGTCATTGCAGATATGAAACGATATCCTTCACTCATGAAGGAATACAAGGACCTTGGTGTACTGGTAGACAAATACCATGAATACAAAAAGGTTATCGACGACCTGAAAGCGGCTAAGGATATTTTGTATTCAAATGAAGATCCTGATCTGAAATCTTTGGCTCAGGAAGAGTTTGATACACTCACTCCAATCAAGGAACAGCTCGATGAAGAAGTGAAGTATATGCTGATCCCAAAAGATCCAGAGGATACCAAAAACTGTATCGTAGAAATTCGCGCAGGTACCGGTGGTGATGAAGCATCCATTTTTGCGGGCGATTTGTATCGTATGTACACCCGATACATTCAGACCAAAGGATGGAAGTTTGATGTGCTTAACCTGAATGAAGGTACAATGGGTGGATTCAAGGAAATTTCGTTTGAAGTTTCTGGCGTCGAGGTTTATGGCACATTGAAATTTGAAAGTGGTGTGCATCGAGTACAAAGAGTTCCTGAAACCGAAACTCAGGGACGTGTGCATACCAGCGCCGCCACAGTTGCGGTGTTGCCAGAGGCTGAAGAATTTGATGTAGTGATCAATCCAGCCGACATCAAAAGAGATACATACAGAGCCAGCGGTGCTGGCGGCCAGCACGTCAATAAAACAGAATCTGCAGTACGACTTACTCACATTCCGACTGGAGTCGTGGTGGAATGTCAGGAGGGAAGATCCCAACATGAGAATTCTGAAAAAGCGATGACAATGCTACGCACAAGAATCTTCGAGGCTGAAGTAAATCGCAGACAGGAGGAAAGAGCCAAGATGAGAAAGTCGTTGGTAAGCACAGGAGATAGAAGTGCGAAAATCCGCACGTATAACTATCCTCAAGGAAGAGTTACAGATCATCGAATCAACCTCACCATGTATAATCTCGATGCCATCATGAATGGCGAAATTGAAGAAATCATTGACGCGTTGAAGTTGGCTGAAAACACCGAGAAACTCAAAGAGGGTTCGATGGCATAACATGATTGTTAGAAGAATCATATCAAGTCAAACGCGTCCATTGCGACATACAGTGTTATGGCCGCACATTTTGAAGGAGGAGGATTGTGTCATTGATATTGATGAGCGAGAAGATGCGATTCATTTAGGAACCTTCTTGAATGATGAATTGGTTGCCGTAGGATCTTTTTTTAAGATGTCGTCACCAAAATTATCATTCGAACGTCAATACCGATTGCGTGCCATGGCGACACACCCCGATGTTCGTGGAACTGGTGCAGGCAAGTTATTGGTGCAAACAGGAATTCAACTACTGCGTGATCTTCGATGTGATGTGCTGTGGTGCGATGCCAGAATCAAAGCGGTAGGGTTTTATGCATCGATAGGTTTTCACCGACTAGAAGAAATTTATCAGGTACCTCAAATAGGTCCCCATCAATTCATGTGGATTGAATTGTAGCCGACAGAACGGCGGTCAATCCCAGAAGAAGCGGTGTGTTTCGATAGTGGATTTCACCGGCCCTTTGAATTTGCGAACTCGCACTAGTTTCGAGCGCACAAACACAGTCATCATAGTGGTGAGCACTCGAAACGAACATAACAAGTCCCGCCCAAGCGGAATGCTTGAATTCATCGGGATTTTGAATCGGAATGGAAAGGCACTGCATAATCTGGGTTAAAGATTATTTTTGCGCACCAAAAATTCAACAAATGCCAGGAATTTCCCAGAAGGCCCATGATATGCCAGCATCTCCGATCAGGAAGCTGGTGCCCTACGCAGAAGCAGCAAAAAAGGCAGGCAGAAAAGTATATCACCTGAACATAGGACAACCGGATATTGAAACTCCGGAAGTGGTGCGTCATCAGATGAAGCAATTGGATCTTCGTGTTGTTGAATACAGCAACAGTGAAGGTATTGCCGCCTATCGTCAAGGCCTTGTGAAGTATTATGCTTCGAAAAATATCCAACTCAGTACAGAAAACATCATGGTGACAACAGGTGGAAGTGAAGCGCTCGTTTTCGCTTTCATGACTTGTTTCAATCCTGGTGATGAATTAATCGTTCCAGAGCCTTTTTACGCAAATTACAATGGCTTTGCAGTGATGGCTGGTGTCAAGGTTGTACCCGTGATGAGCTATATAGAAAGTGGTTTTGCATTGCCTTCTATAGCGGAATTTGAAAAATTGATCACGCCCAAAACCAAGGGAATTCTAATCTGCAATCCGGGTAATCCAACTGGATACCTTTATTCTAAAGAGGAACTTGAGCAATTAAAGGATGTTGTCAAAAAACATGATTTGTTTTTGATGGCTGATGAAGTATATCGCGAATTTGCTTATGATGGTGCAACACCACACAGTGTTATGAATCTTGAAGGAATTGAAGACAATGCCATCATGATCGACAGTGTAAGCAAGCGATACAGTATGTGTGGTGCGAGAATAGGCGCGATGATCACCCGCAATAGATTGGTGATGGCAGCAGCGCTCAAGTTCGCACAGGCAAGATTATCACCGCCAACATTTGGCCAAATGGCTTCCCTATATGCGCTCGAAACTCCTCAATCATATTTTGATGGTGTGGTAGAAGAATATATTGAACGTCGTGACATACTCATCGACGGATTAAATAGAATCCCAGGAGTCATATGCCCAAAACCAAAAGGAGCTTTCTATTGTATTGCTCAATTGCCGATCGATGATTCGGATATGTTTTGTCAGTGGATGCTGGAAGAGTTTCATCACAACAATGAAACAGTTATGATGGCACCTGCTACAGGATTTTACTCGAGACCAGAACCAGGAAAACAACAAGTGAGATTGGCATATGTGCTGAATAAAGAGTCGCTACGAAACGCATTAATCGTTCTCGAAGAAGCTTTGAAAGTCTATCCGGGTAGAAGAGGATAGATCTTTACTGGAATCATGGCCAATATGTGCCATGGATTGAATCATAACACTAAACCGGGCATGAATTACATGCCCGGTTTTTTTATTGGCTTCTTTGTTGATCATTCCTGCGAATCAAAATGTGTAGGACCACCAGCTGACTTTTCTCTGCTTTTTGTGACATTGACCTTTATCATAAATATGAACAAAGGAATAACAAAGAATAGGGTTAAATAAAGCAGACCGAGTATGATGGTAAGTATGGCTTGCCATCGATTGATGAAAATTTCTGGCGTTCTACCCATTTCCCAAATGGAATACATGGCTTTCACCGATGCAATGATGGCGAGAATAATTGAAGCAATAATGGCTATAATTCCGAACATAGATGTTATGATTAATCCCGAAGACAGGTAGAAGAAATACGCCACGAAAAAGATCAACCCTATTGAAATCATGGTCAACAGATAACTTAACAGCATTATGCGAAGTGAAGAACTGGCGCCTACATGGACTTGAGGTGTGGTTTGATCATTTTGGAGATTTTCTCTTGTATCTATGTTCACATTTCGATGTTGGTCCTGATGATGTCGGAACTTTTTATGCTCATGCCGAATTGTTTTATGCTTATTGGATTGTTTTTCTTCCTTATCAGAAACAGAAGGTAAAATGTTGCTTTCATGCACAACAACAGGATTTGAAATCGAGTCTTCCGCCTCACTCACCATTCGAGCATTTTCTGATTTTTGGTTGGTAGATTGAGAATCATCATCGCTCTCCAAAGGCTTATTGTTATGCCACTCAACATGGAAACCACCGGTGTATCGACGTTTTTGAATAGAGCAACTTTGAAGGATAAGTAAAATAGATAGGCACAATAGTGCCTTTTGAAAAAAAGGATTTTTCATGGTTAAAAGAGTTTAGTGACGCAAAAGTAGTAGATCAGGTCAAATTGACAAATGCTATACCGAGCACCACGATAGTGATCAACCCTAAAAATGCTACAATGCTCAACACGCCGAGTAGCATTCCTAAGGCTGCCATAGCCTTACCACCAAATCGATCGCGCGCATAATGCATGTCTTTGAAAGCACGTTTCGCAAGTCTTGTGGCAAAGAATGCCAATATCACCATGGCAATCAAAAAGGCTATGAACAATGCAATAGGCGTCGCGCCTGTAAGAAAAATCCCAGCAAGACAGCCCATTGCAGCAATACCACAAATTAGACTTGAAAATGCATCAGGATGCACGTTGCTTCGTCCTTTTGTAGGTTGATTCGCATCTGATTCGGCACGTGATATTTTTTGTATGAGGATGTCCCCGGTTAATACATGGATCAATTTCACATCTTTTCTGCCGGCAGAAATCACGACATCATGATTGCTTCTTGTCTTGCTTTTCGGATCTTCCGATTGTGGGATCACATTTGTTTCGAGAATAGATTCATCTGCATGTTGTCCATCGGTAGTATCGGTGACTTCTTCGAGTACAATGCTATTGCCTGTTTCCGAGCTGACTTGTTTCTCCGAATTCATAGCAGTACCCTTGTTATGTCCTCTACCTTCAATGTGAAAGCCGGATGTATATCTTCTTTTTTCAATGGTGCATCCTGAAAGTATTATCAAAGTGAATCCAGCCAAAACAAACACAGAGAAACATGTTGTTCTTGTGAGCCATTTGTTGATCGAAAAAGGCTGGTTCATTGCTATGGGTTTAAGTACAGTGAACGAATGTAATGGATTGTTTGAGATGTTTTTTGTGCGTGTATTTGTATCTTCTGCACATAGCTTTTCACAAAAAAAAAACTGCTGGCTCCTCAGAGACCAGCAGTTTTAAGAAATAAACAATCAAAAAATTATCTTGTAAAGAGTAATTCTCTCATCTTGGGCAAAGGCCATGATTCGTCTTCTGTTATCATTTCAAGTTTATCAGAAGCTTCGCGAACTTGATCCATCAAAGGTTTGATCTTATGGCAATAAGCGTCTGCTTGTTTTTCCAGATCAAGTTTTGCTGCTTTTTCGCGTTCCGCATTCATTTTATCAGCAGCCATTTTCATCTCGTTGAGGAATTCTGAAATGTTTTTGATAAGATCAACCTGTGTTTTGGACAGATTTTTTGCATCAGCAGGCGACAGCACTTCTTTGAGTCCGATCACGTTATCGATCAACTTTGTCTGATAATCTATGACGGCCGGAATAATGTGATTGATGGCGAGATCAGAAGTTATTCGCGCTTCAATTTCACGCTTGCGGATATATGTTTCAACCTCAATTTCGTAACGTGCATGTACTTCCTCATGGGTCAATACATTCAATGATTCAAACATTTTCTGAACGTTTTTATCCTTCCAGACCTTCAGTGCGCTTGGCGTATCCTTTAGGTTGCTCAAACCGCGTTTTGCTGCTTCTTTCACCCATTCGTCACCATAACCATTTCCTTCGAAACGAATAGCCTTGCTCATTTTGATGAGGCGCTGAAGTTCTTTGAGAATGGCTTCGTCCTTGTCATCACCTTTTGCAATTCTCGCATCAACATCTTTCTTGAACTGGATCAAACGATTGGCAACGATGGTATTCAACACAATCATCGCATTGGCGCAGTTGGCACTGCTTCCAACAGCTCGGAACTCAAATTTATTTCCAGTGAAAGCGAATGGAGATGTCCTGTTTCTGTCTGTATTATCGAGAAGCGCTTGTGGTAGTTTACCAATGTTGAGTTTCAGATCTGTCTTGTCTTCCGGAGTCATTTTGCCCGCCTTAATGTTTTTCTCCAAATCATCGAGCATGCTGCTGAGGTGGCCACCAAGGAATGTTGACATGATTGCAGGAGGCGCTTCATTAGCACCTAAACGATGGTCGTTACCCACGCTGGCAATTGATGCACGGAGAACGTCTGCATTTTCATAAATCGCTGCAACAGTATTCACAAAGAAGGTGAGGAACTGAAGATTTGTCTTTGGGTTTTTACCAGGTTTAAGCAAGTTGACACCTGTATTCGTGCTCAGTGCCCAGTTATTGTGTTTACCACTTCCGTTGATTCCTTCGAATGGTTTTTCATGCAATAGAATTCGGAAGTTGTGTTTGCGCGCTGTTTTTTCTAAAACATCCATCACCAATTGGTTGTGGTCATTGGCAAGGTTGGCTTCTTCAAACATTGGGGCGAGCTCAAACTGATTCGGCGCTACCTCATTATGTCGTGTGGTTACAGGGATTCCAAGAAGGTGTGATTCATTTTCGAAATCCTGCATAAAAGCCATCACACGTTCTGGAATACTGCCGAAATAATGGTCTTCCAATTGCTGACCTTTAGCTGGACGCGCTCCAAAGAGAGCACGGCCCGTCATAGCAATGTCCGGACGTGCGTTATACAATGAACTATCAATAAGGAAATACTCCTGTTCCCAACCAAGAGTTACACTCACTTTGTTCACATCCTTATCGAAGTATTGACATACAGCGGTTGCAGCCTGATCTACTACATGCAATGCTTTGAGCAAAGGCATTTTATAGTCCAGTGCATGGCCGGTATAAGAAATGAAAATGGTAGGTATACACAGAGTATTACCAACAATAAAAGCAGGCGATGTAGGATCCCACAAAGTATATCCGCGTGCTTCGAAAGTATTTCTCAATCCACCTGATGGAAACGATGAGGCATCAGGTTCCTGCTGCACAAGCATACTTCCATCGAATTTTTCCAATGCACGTCCATCACTCAGCGGTTTGAAAAAACTGTCGTGTTTTTCTGCTGTACTTCCTGTAAGAGGTTGAAACCAGTGAGTGTAGTGCGTTACACCTTTTTGAATTGACCATTCTTTCATAGCAGCCGCTACGTGGTCCGCAGTTTGTCGGTCGATTCTGGTTCCTGTTTCAATGCATTCCATGAGTTTGTTGTAAGCATCTTCGGTGAGGTGTTCTCGCATTTTGAAATAATGGAAAACATTGGCTCCAAAGAATTCGCTGATGCGTTCGCCATGAGACTCCACTTTGACAGGTTGGCGCTGATGGAGTTCTGAAAGTGCCTGAAATCTTGTACTGGACATGTGTTTTGGGATAAAATTTGTTTTTTTTGGTTCTGGACCCCCATTTTTAAGGGGGGGGAACTTCCAAAAAGGAAATAATTTTGGCAAATGTAAAAAAAATATGGGGGTAAGGATTGAAAAAAATAATTTTTTGGAATTTTACTGCATTGGAAGAGTCAAATTGATTTGTTGTTGGAAGTTTGAAAAACTATGCTCAACTTTAGTTATGTTCGCGTTCCATTTTAAGATTCACATGAAGAAGATTTGTAATTTGAAAATTGTTACCCTGGTTGCTTGGATGATGTTGGGCACTGTGTTAGGTAATAGTCAGGAAAAACCTGTTCAAAAGGATGCTGATTTGATTAAAGCGGAAAATGAAAAATTTGGACCGAGACTTGATCCATTGAAATATTTCAATCTAGAATTAGTCAGCCATTGTCAACTTTCTCCTGATGGTTCGAAGCTGGCATATGTAGTTTCAAAGGGTGAAGAATTCAAGCTCTATAAAAAAAATGTGACAGACGGAGAGCCTGTGCTTATAACCGAATTTTCTTCAATTTCAAAGGTTGAACTGAGATGGCTAAATGACAGCTTTCTTGCTTTTAAGTCGACAGAACGCAATCAATCACGGGCTAACATATTTTTCTTGAATATCGAGAACCCAAAGAGGATAATTCCTTTGGCAAAACCGGGTCAAATGGTTGATTGGGTCAATGGGATCAAGCCACATCCTGAACATTTCTATTTTGCATTGGATAATAACTTAGATAACTCACCCGACCTCATGATTTATCAACTCAAAACCGATCAAGCAGTCATGAAGATTGAAAATCCGGGCTATGTGTTTCAATGGATTATCAACAACAAAGGTGAGCTCGCTGGAGTGATGACATGTGAAGATGGGCGCAGGAAATTGCATAAAGAAATAACTAAGAAAAATTTTGAAGGTGGACTGTCAATTGAAATCCAAATTATGGATGATTTAAGGCCTATAGGCGTAACTGCTGATGACCAGCGCTTAATATGTCTTTCAAACTTGAATAGGGAGAATATGGCGCTTGTCGAGGTGGACTTAGCTTCTATGACTGAAAAGACAGTTTTGTATACGGCTGCGAATATGGATGTTTTGGATTGTTATTTCTCTAATGTGCTTGGTAAACCAATATGTGCTTTTTATGGACCAGGTCAGCCTAATACAGAAATTTTGGACGACCAATGCAAAAAGGCGTTCACCGCAGCAAAGCAAAAATTAAATAAGGAGGATCATGTTGAAATCGTAAGCGCGAATGCTTCAGGTTCAATTGTTGTATTCAAAGTTTCGAGTCCAAAGTTTCCTACCGAATTTTATGTATACAATGCACAATCCAATAAACTCGACGCAATTCATCGGCCAGTTCTGAGAGAAAGTGTTGAAAAAACGATTGTCAACAGGGAAATCGATATTAAATCCAGAAATGGGTACTTGTTGAAGGGTTATATATCAAGTCCACCATCATCGCAAACAGTAATTGGTTTAGTCGTCTTGGTTGGTGATTTACCTTTTGAAAGAGTTTCTCTTGAATACAATCCGATTGTAAATTACCTATGTGCTCATGGATTGATGGTACTACAGGTGGATCATGTTGGCGTTTCGGGTTATGGTAAAAAATTTAAGGCAAGTGGTTATGGTGAATTGGACGGTAAAATGATAGATGATTTTGTAGATGCTGTCCAGGCTTGTAAAAGTCAGCAATTGTACAATGGAAGAAAAGTCGGAATAGTTGGTCGCGGATATGGAGGACACGCGGCCTTGCTTTGCATGTTAAAGTATTCAGATGTATTCTCCGTATATGCTTGCGAATCGGGTATCATGACCATATCCAATTATGCAGAACATATGGTGAAAGGAACGCAGGAATGCAAAAATATAATCAATAGGTACTATTCAAATGATGCCATCCCTTCGAATGGAGATTTGTTCTCGGCATTTCTCGCGTTGGATTTGGAAAACGGGTTAGATGAGCGTTTATTGATGGGCATTACATCTGAGTTTGAAATGTTTGACTCAGAAGAAGCGTTAAATATTGCAACCATTTGTGAACAAAAAAATGTTGGGGTGAATGTTCTAGAAATGGGTATCTCAACAACACAGGATAAAAAAAAGGTTACGCAAATGGATTATTACAAAAAGATGATTGATGTGCTCAAGTTGGGTCTTTTGACGTCTAGATCTGAAAAGTAATCTTTGCAATTTGATGCACTTTCATTTTTCTTGGCAGAATTAATTGGACCGAGAACATGAGTTTATTATTCGGTGCTCAAATTTTGAAAATACCATTTTTTATGGCAAACAGCACGAGTCCTACACGAGAAGTCAAGCCTGTTTTAGCATAAACACTGTCGCGGTAGCCATCAATGGTTCGATGGCTCATTCCTACTTTTATTCCAATTTCTTTGTGACTCATGTCGCTACAGGCATATTTGATATAATCCAATTCATGAGGCGCCAATGAGGCGAGAATCCTCTGATTCCGTGATTCTTCCGACTCTTCACTCATGGTATTCATGAGTTTACTTGAGATCATTTCTGAATGGAAAAATCCTTTTTCTGCGAGTTCGACAATTGCAGATTTTAAAGTAAAAATTTCACTGTCTTTGAGCAAATAACCCTTGGCACCAGATCGAATCATCTTAATCACATCCATGTCAGCATCGGACATGGTTAGCGCAAGTACTTTCACCTTGGGCATATTCTGTTTGATCCATTCGGTCGCTTCAAATCCATTCATGATTGGCATATTGACATCCATAAGGACAACTTGAATGTCCGGATTTTTGGTCAATTGATCAATCAAGTCCTTCCCATTGTCTGCCTGTATCTGAATATTGAAAATATCATCAGCAAGAAGTTGCGCCAATCCTTTCCTAAATAAGAGATGATCGTCTGCAATGGCTATTTTTATTTTCGCTTTCATGATGTAGTAGTATTTGTGTAATTAAACAAATGGAACTTGGAATATGAGTTCTGTTCCTGTTTGCTGAGATGAATGGATCATAAAATTTCCCTGTATCATTTTCATACGATCGCGCATGCTTCTCATGCCGAGTCCATCATCATGGCCATCGAGAAATTCAGATGGAATTCCTTTGCCATTATCCTTGACCGATACCTGGAGCATGTCTTTATTCACGCCTATCTTTATTTTCAGCACTTTGGCTTCTGCATGTTTGATACAGTTGTTGATGGCTTCCTGAATGCAACGGAAGAGTATGACTTCATTGTTGTCGCTGATGTTTTTTTCATGAAGATCACATTCGAATTCGCATCGCAGTTTGCCCGTACCGTTGATGGCTTTAACTTCTCTTTCCAGGGATTCTATTAATCCATTTTCACGGATAAAATTCCCATTGAGTGATTTCGATAAATGTCTGAGAACACCAATAGCACGTGTGATGATTTCGGTAGTATGAGCAGCTTGAGTTTTGTAATTTTCTTCTGATACTGACTGAATTGAAATTTTGGCGAGTGAAAGCAATTGACCAACATTATCATGAATTTCCAAGGAAATATTTTTCATGATGTCTTCACTGATTTCCAATTGAGCTTTGGTCACCTCGAAAGTTTTTTGGGCTTCGAGAAATGCTTTTTCTTTTTCATGTTCTTCCTGTCGATGTTTATACCGTATGATAAACAATACAATGAATAGACTCATGATAAAAATGAGAACAAGAACGGAAATGACTATGGTGAGTATTTCAGTTTCTGGATTCATATTTTAGTCTATTCGCATTGAGATAGAATGTATAGCCAATAATCGGATAATATATCAAGCACATGGTCATATTGATTCCGCCTAAAGTATTTACATTGATGTGTTTAGAGATTAAGTAATATGGAATAGTAAAGATAAAGTAGCTCGTGGAGTAATAAATAAATGTCGATGTATTAAACCAAAATACAGCATCCCGAAAAATCGGGATGCTGTTTGGTTCATTCAAAAGATGTAAGAACAAAGTACACGCATTAATGACTACGAACAATTGAAAGATATTTATACTAATTGTAGGTAGTGTATGAATGTCTTGTAAGAACAATGAGTTGCCAATTATTGCTATTAAGGCTATAAGAAAAAGAACCTTTAAATAATGCCACATTTTGCTGGTCTTCAAAAGCGTTCTAAAAACGAGAAAGAAAAGGGTAGTCATGACAACGCAAAATAGGTGCGCCGCAACCTGTGAATTCTCTAAGAACTGAAAGAGGAATGATTGATTTTCATGTATGTTAATGTACACAATGATCCAAAGAATAATCTTGAACATGGCATCCAATTTCTTATATAATAAGAAACCGATTAACACGATGAAGATGTAAATTCCCGTTATGATATCAGCAATGAGGTGGAGCATTAATTTGGCAGTGGGTTTTTCGTTGGACAATAGGTTGGGCAGCCTTTTGCCAAGTCAATAACTGTATTCTCGATTGAGTTGCAATTTTGTCTCACAAAATCATTTCCCTCTTTAACCAACTGCGAAGCCATCCAAACCAAATCGTTATAAGCGGGCCGACCTTGTGGTGTTTTTAACCCGATATAAAGTTGTAGACCATCACTTTCAGGATACAACCTGAACAAATCTTCAATGATGCATCTGTCCAAGAACCATCCATTGAGTATGCCGTCACCATTTGTATTCAGGTGAGGTGTATTCGTAGTTCCTTGATATGCGCCAACCATTGATTGCGCGGTTGCCCAAGTGATGGCATGATCCCTTCGAATCGGGCATTCTTCTTCTTGAGGCAATGCTGCTGCAGCGACCATTTCATTGTTTTTCAATTCAGGGGCCGGAGTCTCTATGCCGGCGGCAGAAGCATTTTGTGTAGTGAAGTACCATGCTGCAGAGGCAATTACCGCCCCTGCCAGACCAGAAATGATCGAACTTTGTGTGCTCATAATTTATTTTGTTTATAGGGTTGTAGAACGATGTGAAGATGTGATGATTTCATTAAAATTCTGAGCGCGATCATAAAAATAATCCCAAAGTCAAAGTTGACTTTTCTCTATTGACAGGAATTGCAAGGGTTTCAGCAAGTGTCATTTCGACACTATACGTTACCTCACTTTTTCCAGCACCGTTAAGTAACGGTAAAAAAATACCCGCGCGACGGCGCGGGTATCTACCAAAGTAAACCAAACCAATTCTAACTACATCATTACACGATTTCAATCATTTTCTTATTGCTCTTCACAACCTCTGTCTTTTTGGGGAGTTCAACTGATAGAATTCCATTTTCATACACAGCCTTTACAAGGTCATGATCAATGGTTTCAGGAAGGGTGAATGACCTACTGAATGATCTGTACGCGAACTCTTGGCGGGTATATTTTTCATCCTGAACTTTCTCCTCTTGTTTCTTCTCAGAGGAAATTGTAAGTACATCTTTCTCAATTTGTACATTGAAATCTGATTTTTCCATCCCGGGTGCGGCAAGCTCAATTTTAAAACTCTTTTCCGTCTCGATGATGTTTGCCGATGGAATGGTCAAACCAACTGCATGTTTGTTCTGGAAAAAATCTCTCATGACGAAATCATCAAAGAATGAGGGATTTCGAAATCCTGGAACTTGATAGTTGCGAAATTTTGCGATGTTCATGGTATTTATTTTTTTGTTGTTTGATCCGTCGTTTTCAAATCAAAGACCATTGCTTTTTTTCGGTAAAATCATCAGGATTTCTGAAAAATTTAGGACAAAATTTCCGGTCGCAGCGCTGTTGTGCAGTCTTTTTGGCAGTTCTCGTGAAGTGACGGAACATTCCTGCGTGTAGATTCAGGTTGTCGTTTGCATGATGTAGAATAGCTTTGCCGCGTATGCCATTGACATTTGAATTACAAAAAAATGATCCGCAGAGTAATGCAAGAGCTGGACTGATCAATACGGATCATGGACAAATCCACACGCCGATATTCATGCCGGTTGGAACCGCAGGAACGGTGAAGGCGATTACTCAACAAGATCTCAAAAATGATGTGAACGCAGAAATCATATTGGGGAATACCTATCATTTATATCTGCGTCCGGGTACTGACATCCTTCAAAATGCAGGCGGCCTGCATAAGTTCAATGGCTGGGACCGCCCCATTTTGACGGATAGCGGCGGTTATCAGGTGTATTCCCTTTCTGCGAATCGAAAAATCAATCCGGAAGGCGTCAAGTTCAAATCACATATCGATGGAAGTGCGCATTTGTTTACTCCAGAGAATGTCATGGATATTCAGAGGATTATCGGGGCTGATATCATCATGGCTTTTGATGAATGTCCACCTTATCCTTGCGAAAGGGATTACGCTTCAAAATCTTTGAAAATTACTCATCAATGGCTGGACAGATGTTTTAGTAGAATCCAAAGCACAGAGCCATTATATGGTCATCATCAAGCATTATTTCCGATTGTGCAGGGGAGTGTATTTCACGATTTGAGAAAGGAGAGTGCTGAGTTCGTTGCATCGAAAGGAGCAGAGGGTAATGCGATTGGTGGTTTAAGTGTCGGTGAACCTCATGAAATGATGTATGAAATGACCTCACTTGTATGTGATATTCTACCTAAAGACAAACCTCGATATCTAATGGGAGTTGGCACTCCGGTCAATATTCTTGAGTCTATAGCGCTCGGAGTGGATATGTTCGATTGTGTGATGCCAACACGAAATGCGCGCAATGGCCAACTATTCACGTGGAATGGCATCATGAATATGCGCAACAAAAAATGGGAGAATGATTTTAGTCCTTTAGATCCGGATGGAGAAAGTTTTGTCGATACATTTTATTCCAAAGCTTATGTTCGGCATTTATTTGTGGCTGAAGAAATATTAGCACTTCAAATCGGAACTTTACACAATCTCAATTTTTATCTACGTTTAGTAAGGAAGGCCCGAGAGAAAATTTTGGAAGGGACTTTTACTGGTTGGAAAAACGAAATGGTGAAAAAACTCAGTACTAGATTGTAAGTGATTAAAAAACTTGATCTATACATCATCAAAAAATTCCTGGGGACTTTTGTCTTCATGATTCTCGCATTTGTCATCATCGCGGTAGTATTTGATATCAGCGAGAACATCGATGAATTATTGAAATCAAGAGCTCCGTGGTATAAAATCATCACTGACTATTACCTCAATTTTTGTTTCTACTTCGGCACACTGCTTAGTTCCTTCATCATTTTTCTCACCATCATTTGGTTCACCAGTAAGTTGGCACAACAATCAGAGATCATTGCCATGCTGAGTGGTGGTATCAGTTACAGGAGAATCATTCGGCCTTATTTTATAGCATCTGGAATTTTGGTAGCAATACTCTTATTGCTTACACATGTGGTTGTACCAAGGGCGAATCGGGTCAAGTATAACTTTGAGGTGGAGTTCATGCGTGATCCACTTACAGTTGCTGAGCGCAACGTACATCGTGAAATTGAACCAGGAACAATAGCCTACTTTTTCGCATTTCACCCGGAAACAAATTCAGGAGATAATTTTTCGCTTGAAACTTGGAAGGACGGAAAATTGAAAAGAAAAATCATGGCTTCCAATGCGGTATATGATATCGAAAAAAAAATCTGGACCATCAACAGTGCTGTCATTCGGAACTTCGGAGAAGATGGTAAAGAATATGTTGAAATGCGCTCGCGTATGGATACGACACTCAATATGGATGATCAGGATTTTGGTTTAAGAGCCGAAATTTCTGGTGCCATGACTTGGTCTGAACTGAACAATTTTATAGAGGAACAACGACTTGGGGGATCCGGCAGGGTGGCACAATTCGAAATTGAGAAGTACAATCGTACCGCTGGACCATTTTCAATTTTTGTGCTTACTCTCATTGGGGTTTCTATCGCATCGCGCAAACAAAGAGGAGGCACAGGCCTTCATTTGATGTTGGCTGTCATCATAGGTTTTGTATTCGTATTCATATCCAGAATGACAACTGTAAGCGCGATGAATCTTGGGTTTTCAGCATCACTTGCTGTTTGGATACCGAATGTACTCTTCGCATTTGTAGGTTTGTTTTTGTACAGAAGGGCGCAGAAATAGTGATTCGGTATTTTGCTCACATTTTATAAAATTAAAATTACAGAGGGATTTGCTTAAACAAGTATTTTTTGGGGAATCCGAAATCCTTTGGTGGGCAATCTCTGGGAAAGAGGCCAAAAATTGCAGATCCACTCCCACTCATAGATGCAAATACAGCCCCTTCTTTATAAAGTTTACGTTTGATATCACCTAATTCTGAAAACTTCGAAAAGAGTGGCAATTCGAAATCGTTTCTGATAATTTCTTTCCATGAATGAATATCAATTTGTTCAATGGACTTGAGATCAATATCTGCGGGCATTGGTTTTATATGAGCGAATGCTTCTTTCGTACTCACGTGAATACCAGGGTGTACAAGAATCAAAAGATAATCTGATAAATTAAGGTTTTGTGGATGAAGAATTTCACCTCTGCCTGACGCAAAACATGGTTTATTGTGAATGAAAAAGGGACAATCACTTCCTAACACAGATGCATACTCAATCAGTTTTTGAGTAGATAGGTTCAATTTGAAGTAGTCGTTCAGCATCAAGAGCATTTTCGCTCCATCAGAAGACCCTCCTCCTAAACCGGCACCAGTTGGAATATTTTTGATTAGACTAATCTGTAACTTGGGTAGCTTGTGTTCTTCTGATAACTTGTTATATGCTTTTATAATTAGGTTTTCTTGACTTGCTCCAGGAATAGTTATACCATGAATGCGCAATAGGGTTCGTTCATCACTCGCTGGGGCAAATTCCAGTACATCATGAAATGCAATAGGATAAAAAATGGTTTCCAAATTGTGAAAACCATCATCACGTTTTTCTGTTATGAATAAACCAATATTGATTTTAGCATTCGCGAAACCAATCATATCAATCTAGATAACCGAGGTTTTTTAATTTTCGCTCATCGTTTCTCCAGTTATCATCTACCTTGACGAAAGTCTTGAGCATGACTTTTTTTCCAATGAAAGATTCCATGTCTTTTCTTGCTTGGGTTCCAACACGCTTTAATGCGCTTCCTTGATGTCCAATGATGATGCGCTTTTGCGATTCTCGTTCAGCATTGATAATGGCTGATATGGTTACAAGCTCAGGCTCATCTATGTATTCTTCAATGTAGACTTCACATGAATAGGGGATTTCCTTGTCATAATTCATGAAGATTTTTTCTCGAATAATTTCACTTACAAAAAAGCGCATACTGCGATCACTCACTTCATCTTTGGGGAAGTATGGTGGACTTTCCGGAATTACTCTCATGATTTGATCGAAGAGCTCTTTTGTATGGATTTTTTCCAGTGCACTTACTGGAAATACCTTGGCTTGAGGCAGTTCAGTTGTCCATTTTTCAAAAACCAATTGAATACCTTCATTTCCTACTAAGTCATATTTATTCAAAATAACAAAAACTGGAATTTTCGTTTTTCTGATTTTTTCAAGTGTGCCAGAATGCAAACCAATTTTATCCGAACTATCAATGACCAAGAGAATAAGGTCTGCATCTGTTAAGGCTGTTCCAACCGACTTCATCATTCCTTCGTGAAGCTTGTATTTAGGATCAAGAACTCCTGGTGTATCGCTATATACAATTTGATAATCATCACCGTTCATGATACCCATAATCCGATGTCGCGTGGTTTGAGCTTTGGGAGTCACAATGCTCAATTTTTCCCCCAATAGAGCATTCATCAGGGTTGATTTACCCGCGTTTGGATTGCCGATGATATTCACAAAACCAGCTCTATGCTTGACTTCTGACACGATATTGATAACTTTTAATTGCAAACAACAAAAGTATTCTATATTTGCACCCCCAATTCGGAAAAGATACGTCTTTTTATAAGTGGGATTTATTGGTCATTGCGGGGTGGAGCAGTTGGTAGCTCGTTGGGCTCATAACCCAAAGGTCATCGGTTCGAGTCCGGTCCCCGCTACTAAAGAAAAGGCTATCAATTTTGGTAGCCTTTTCAATTTTATTAAAAAAAACTTTGATCATGTATGTGGTTTATGTTCTCTATGTGGAATAACTTATCAGGTTCCAATTTTGTAGTATATTCAATCGTTGTGTTTGTTACTTACTCCAGTTTGACTTCCCACCGCATCTAAGCGTACTTTCGCTTCAAACACCATAAACATGCTAGACAATCTCATTAACCTTGTGAAAGAACATGCAGGAGATGCAATCATCAATAATCCTGCAATACCCAATGAAAAAAATGATGAAGCGATTCAATCCGCCGCTGGTGGTATCATGGAGCATCTGAAAGGACTTACTTCCGGAGGTGGACTTGATGCCATAACAGGGCTCTTCAACCAAGGTGGAAACAACTCGTCACACCCTGAAATTTCTAATATCAGCAATGCTGTTGCGGGTGGTTTGATGGAAAAATTCGGTCTGGATAACAATCAGGCAGCCGGAATCGCTCAGCAATTGATACCAACCGTGATGAATAAACTCATCAATAAAACCAACGACCCAAATGACTCTAGCTTCGATCTCAATGGTATCGTTGGTTCATTATCCAATGGCGGGGCAACAGGTCTTCTGAATAATGTGAAAAATCTATTCGGTTAATTCTGGTCATCTTCGAGGCCTTAGTCAGTTTTTTAACACACAGCGCTTCGGTGCTGATTGCCACGCTATTTTTGCGCCCGCATTATTGTAGGCTCCGTAGTTTAATGGATAGAATGGAGGATTCCGGTTCCTCAGATAGGGGTTCGAATCCCTTCGGAGTCACGAGCAGCGGAAGAACTTGTTTTCTTCCGCTTTTTTTATTTACTTTAGCTTACGGTAACCAAGCCAGCCTTCATCATGCCCCTGAACTCCGTTTTTGGATGGTTTATTAAAAAACGTCTTCACCAGATCGAACTTTTTATGAAGTATCCGGTGGAAGTTCAGCATGAAGTCTTCAGATCTCTAATCGATCAAGCGGCACTCACAAAATTTGGATTGGAACATCAGTTTTCGAAAATCAAAACAGTTGATGATTTTAAAAAAGCTGTTCCTATCAGAAATTATGAGGCATTCAAACCTTATGTTGAATCACTTCGTGAAGGTCAGCAAAATGTACTCTGGCCCTCAAAACTAAAGTGGTTTGCGAAAAGCAGCGGCACTACAGACGATAGAAGCAAGTACATTCCAGTTACCAAGGAAGCGCTCGAAGAGTGTCACTATAAAGGTGGTAAAGACCTACTCGCGCTTTACTATAGCCAAAAACCGGACGCTCGCGTTTATAGTGGTAAACACCTTGTCTTAGGTGGGTCATCGAAAATTAATCCTTTCAATGAAGAGGGTTATACAGGGGATCTTTCTGCCATTATTATCCGAAACTTGCCTATTTGGGTGGAGCTGCGCAGAACGCCATCGCGCGATATCGCACTCATGGACAACTGGGAAGAAAAGATTGAGAAAATTGCGCAAACAACCATGGATGAAGACATCTATATGATGGCAGGTGTGCCAAGTTGGACCCTGGTATTGCTCAAGCGAATTCTCCAAATCAAAGGCACTGACAATATTCGAGATGTCTGGCCTAACCTTGAACTCTTTTGGCATGGCGGCGTGAGCTTTAAGCCATATCGCGATCAATTCAAAGCGCTTATTCCTGGTGATAGCATGAAGTATGTTGAAACATACAACGCCAGCGAAGGTTTTTTCGGTATTCAGGATCGTCTTGATGCCGATGACTTACTCCTCATGTTGGACTATGGCATCTTCTACGAATTCATGCCTATGTCAGAATACGGCAAAACCAATCCAAAAACTGTGGGATTGAAAGATGTGGTGATCGGCGAAAACTACGCCCTGATCATTTCTACCAACGGTGGGTTATGGCGTTATCTTGTTGGTGATACTGTTCGTTTTACTTCTACTTACCCATTCAGAATACAGGTGAGTGGAAGAACCAGACATTACATCAATGCTTTCGGTGAAGAACTCATGGTCGACAATGCAGACGAAGCCATCAGGTTTGCTTGTTATGAGACATCATCGACAGTGACTGATTACACTGCAGCTCCGGTTTACATGACAGGAAATAGCACAGGTGCCCATGAATGGCTCATCGAATTTGATAAAGCTCCTGCAGATGTTCGACAATTCAGGTTGTTGCTGGACCAAAAACTTCGCGAAATAAATTCCGATTACGACGCGAAAAGATCTTTCGATTATATCCTAAGGGAACCTGTGGTACGGGTATTGCCAAAAGGAACTTTCTACAACTGGCTACGAGATAAAGATAAACTCGGAGGACAACACAAAGTACCAAGACTTTGCAATGACAGAAGGTACATCGATGAAGTCGCCCAACGTTTGACAGCTATGCCGGTAGAAGCCATACAAGGATGATTTCTAAAATATTTCTATTCCCCTTTTTTTTGCTATTGCAGTTGCAGGGCTTCATTCTCACTGAATCCAGATCGACGGATGCCACTGACTTTGTCCTGGATGAATTGGGGAATTTATATCTCATTCATGATACTTATGTGGAAAGAATCAATGCCGTTGGTGGGAATTTATTCCGCACTTCCGAACTCAACAATGGAAATATCGAATATTTGGATGTGACCAATCCATTAAAACCTTTCATCCATTACCGTTCTCAAGGAAAATTGATCATTTTCGATAATACACTCAGTGAGCAAGGACAAGTAGATTTGTTTGAAATGGGATATGGACAAATTGAACTTGTTTGCGGATCGCGCGGTGATGCATATTGGCTATGGGATTCAAGAAATTCTGAAATGATTCGCGTAGACCAAAACTTCAATAGAATAGCCGCCACCGGCAATATTTCTGTCTTGACCGGTATGCAAATCGAACCGGCCCAAATCGTAGAACGTGGTTCACAATTGTATCTCCGCGATGAAAAAAATGGTATTGTCATTTTTGATATCTACGGCAGTTACCGAACAACTTTGAAAGTCCTCGGTACATCTGATATTCAAGTATATTCCGACGAAGTGATCTATCATGATGCCGAGAGTCTGCACGTCATTGGTAAGGATCTTTTGAGTGAGCAAATCTTGACCTTACCGGTAAAATCGGCGCAGCACGTGCACTATTTCAATCAGCATCTTTACACCCTTTCAGAAGGCTTCCTGAAGACATGGAAACCTCAAGAAAGTGGAAGAAACTAACAATCGCCATACTACCAGAGGTTTTTGTTTTATTTTCGACCTCATTTTTATTACCAAACAGATTTTATGCATATCGCGATAGCCGGAAATATAGGTTCGGGTAAAACCACACTCACCACCATGCTTGCTAAGCATTACAAGTGGCAGCCGCATTTCGAAGAGGTTGATGATAATCCTTATCTCATCGATTTTTACAAGGACATGCAACGCTGGTCTTTCAATCTTCAGGTTTTCTTTTTGAAAAGCCGCTTCAGACAAATTCAGGATCTGAAGAAAAGCGGAAAGAAGATTGTTCAGGACAGAACAATTTATGAAGACGCATTCATCTTCGCTCCGAATCTCCATGCCATGGGTTTGATGACCACTCGTGATTTTGAAAACTACGTGGACCTTTTCAGTGTGATGGATGAATTTATCACTCCACCTGATCTGTTAATCTTCCTTCGTGCATCTGTGCCAGCACTTGTTGAGAATATCGGCAAGCGGGGTCGTGAATACGAAGAAGCGATTCGACTGGATTATCTCACTCGTCTTAACGAGCGTTATGAAGCTTGGATTAGCACCTATAACAAAGGAAAAATGTTGGTTGTAGATATCGACGATAATAGATTCCATGAGAATCCGGAAGATCTCGGTAAGATCATTTCTTCTATCGATGGACAACTCCACGGATTATTCAAATAATCAGTGATTCAAAAAATAAAAAAGGCCACCAAAGGTGGCCTTTTTCATGTTCCGTTATTTGGAATTATTTTCTTTTCGCTTTGAAGTCGAATACAAGAGTGATTTCATTTTTAATCATGTCATTTCCCAGATTATCGAAAAATTTATCTGAGCCGTAACGTACATCAAACTGAGATCTATCGAATACCATTCCTCCACCGAGATTGGCATCTTGTCCATTTGGAGCGATCACAAGATTAGCAGTTGCTTCTTTCGTAATGCCTTTGATGGTGAGATCTCCTTTGATCTCAAATTGCATAGGATTCTTTGCCGTGGCAGATTTGATCACAAATTTGGCATTGTTGAACTTTGCAATATCAAAGAAGTCAGCACTCTTCAGGTGGTTTTCCAATTTGGTTTTTCCCTCTCCGGTCTGATCTGTTACGACAAGCGTATTCATATCAAGTGTGATAGAACCTGATGGCAGACCATTGGTCATGGTCAATGTGCCTTCAGCAACATTGATCAATCCAGAATGTCTCTTGCCTGTCACTTTTTCTCCATACCAAGTGATATGCGATGCTGCAGCATCAATCATATAATCACCTTCATTGGCTGCTTTAAGATTGGTAGCAGTTGCAGCATCCTGGATAGTTACCCTTGAAGTGTCAAGTCCACTTGATCCAGCTATCAGACATTTCTGAAAATCACTTTCGAATTTCGCGTCTTTCCGCAATTCTTTACACTTTGCATAATCCTCGGTTGAGGCATCTTTCACTTTAGCACAACCACAGGCATCGAGCACAGCCTGGTTCGATGGATTGCCGCCACCGCATGAAGTAAGGATGACGATTGCCGCAATGATCAGCGTGAGGTGTTTTTTCATAGAGGAAAAAATTAGTTGTGATGTGTTTCAGGAGCTGCGGTATTCTCAGCAGGAGCAGATTCTGTAGTGGTTGTTTCCGTTGTGGTAGCTGTTTGTCCTTCGTGATGAGCACATCCTGCTGCGCCAGCTTCAGTTCCTTTACTGCA
Source organism: Flavobacteriales bacterium (assembly GCA_019694805.1). Classification (GTDB taxonomy): domain Bacteria; phylum Bacteroidota; class Bacteroidia; order Flavobacteriales_D; family Sanyastnellaceae; genus JAIBBG01. The sequence continues at coordinate 131,532 of JAIBBG010000002.1, forward strand.
GCAAGCTGCACCATTCTCATGATGACCGGTGCAAGATGATGAACCTTCATGACAATTGGTTGAAACACACTCGTGCTTTTTGCAACCGTTAGCATCAGCGGCATGACCTGTTGCGTGCTCACCGAGGAGTGGAGCTAGAGTCAAACCAACAAGACATGAAAGCTTGATGAGGATGTTCATAGATGGTCCAGAAGTATCCTTGAATGGATCTCCAACTGTATCTCCAACTACAGCGGCTTTGTGTGGTTCTGATTTTTTGTAGAAAATTTCTTTTTTACCATTCACTTCAATTTCTACACCTTTTTCGAAAGATTTTTTCGCATTGTCCCAAGCACCACCTGCGTTGTTCTGGAAGATAGCCCAAAGAACACCACTCACAGTTACACCAGCCATGTAGGCACCAAGAGCTTCTGCTTTCATCACCAAGCCGATGATGATAGGAGTAACAATGGTTATCACACCTGGAAGCATCATTTCACGAAGAGCTGCTTTGGTAGAGATTTCTACGCATTTGCTGTATTCTGGCTTTCCTTTACCTTCCATGATACCTGGAATTTCGCGGAATTGGCGACGCACTTCATTCACCATATCCATGGCAGCTTTACCTACAGAGTTCATCGCAAGTGCCGAGAATACCACAGGGATCATTCCTCCGATGAAAAGTGCAGCAAGCACTTTTGCGTCAAAGATGTTGATTCCTTTAATACCAGTAAAAGTGACATAGGCTGCGAACAACGCAAGTGCAGTCAATGCTGCAGATGCAATAGCGAAACCTTTGCCAATCGCTGCAGTGGTATTACCAACTGAATCGAGAACGTCTGTTTTTTCACGCACATCGGCAGGGAGTTCACTCATTTCGGCTACTCCACCAGCATTGTCCGCAATCGGTCCGAAAGCGTCGATAGCAAGTTGCATTGCTGTATTGGCCATCATGGCTGAAGCCGCAATACCTACACCGTAGAATCCTGCGAGGGCATAAGCACCCCAAATTGCTCCGGCAAAGAGAATCACTGGCATAGCAGTAGATAGCATACCTGTACCTAAACCAGCAATGATGTTGGTTGCAGCACCAGTAGAAGATTTCTGTACAATACCAATTACAGGCTTCTTACCAAGGCCTGTGTAGAATTCTGTGATGTAAGAAATAGCGCCACCCACGAACATACCGATCAAAGTTGCCCAGAAGACATTCATTGATGTAGTAGTAGTTGTGCTGAATTCACCAGCATTGAAAACGCTGATGGTCATTTCTGCAGGCAAGCACATTTGGATGAGGAAATAAGCCGCACCCAATGACATTAGAATCGAAGCCCAGTTACCTGTATTCAACGCTCGTTGTACTGTGTTGGTATCAGCTTTCGCATTATCACTTACGCGCACGAGATAGCTGGAAAGAATAGATGCGAGCAGTCCTACCGCAGCTATAAGGAGCGGAAGGAAAATAGGACCAAGGCCATTGAATGGAATACCTGCGAATGAACCATCATTGTCCAACATGTAATCACGGATAACATAATTACCGAGTACCATGGACGCGAGTACTGTGGCCACATAAGAACCGAAAAGGTCGGCACCCATACCGGCTACGTCACCGACGTTATCACCCACGTTGTCCGCGATGGTCGCTGGGTTGCGAGGATCATCTTCAGGAATACCTGCTTCAACTTTACCTACGAGATCAGCACCAACGTCAGCAGCTTTGGTATAAATACCTCCACCGACACGCGCGAAAAGCGCAATACTCTCAGCACCTACGCTGAAACCAGCGAGTACTTCAAGTACACGAGTCATGGTTTCATATCCACCATTTTCAAGACTTCCATTCATGAAGTAAGTGAAGAAGATGATGAACAGCATGCTCAGTCCGAGAACAGCGAGACCAGCAACTCCAAGTCCCATAACAGTACCACCAGTGAAAGAAACTTTCAAAGCCTTGGCAAGTGATGTGCGGGCGGCTTGCGTTGTGCGCACGTTCGCTTTCGTGGCGATTCTCATTCCAAAAAATCCGGCAAGTGCACTGAAAACACAACCTATGACAAAGGCTACAACAATTAACCAGTGAGAGGTTTTTACCATTTGAGAAAGGATACCGAGACCGGTACCTGCAATCAATACATAAATCGCGAGGATTTTGTATTCTGCTTTGAGGAATGCCATTGCACCTTCGGCAACATATCCTCCGATTTCTTTCATGCGGTCAGTACCAGCATCTTGCTTTGTGACCCAGGCCGATTTCATGGCCATGACGATCAGCCCTAATACACCAAGGGCAGGAACTACATAGATCAGATTGTCCATTATAAATTGTAAGAAATTGGTTTTGCTACGGTTAAAAACGTCAGATGTCGTCCTGACAATTTTCGGGGCGCGAATATACATCCGGCACGGTAAATTGGATGTAACCATGTGCAACCTATTAATAATGAGCGGTTAATACGTGGTTTATGTGTACTCCAATGGGGCTAACTAACTGAAAAATAGTATGGGTACATATAGCGAAAGGCCAATCAAACAACGATAACCATTTCCATTGCAACCCAATTGGCTATTGTGGAGTCTGAGAATAAACCCTAAGACTAACCAATGAAAACCTTACTCCCTGTCTTTTTATTCGCTGCAATCGCCGCCAATAGTGCAGCGCAATGCGAAATTCAAGTCACAATTTCACAAACGTATTCGCAAGTATGTTACGGTGAACCCATCTCATTTATTGGTTATGGGACGACGAACTGCACATGGCCTTATTCGATTGATTACAATTGGGAGGCTCAACTGTGGAATGGAACAGAAATGGTGGTGATGCAATCACTGACTGGTAATGTACCCTCGGCCACAAGTATTCCCACGTTCGAATACACAGGTGGAATGGATCTTACGCAGGTTTGTTTGACCTTAACAGTTTTGGACGAGACCGATGCTGTGGTAACAACCACCACAGGATGTTTCGATAATATTTATATTCTTCCACCTCTGAGTATTTCTGCTTCTCTTGTGAGCAATAGCTGCGGACAATTGGCTTGTATTCAATTGTCAGCAACTGGTGGGACTGCCCCATATACCTATGACTATGGCAATGGTGCCATAGGTGGAGGCTATTTCTGCACGGAAGTTCCCGGAACCTATTCTCTTTCCGTTATTGATGCGAATGGTTGCTATGCTACCACTAGTGCAACAGTGGAAATTTCAGAAATCGACAACGTCATTTGTTCCATCGCAACCCCGCTTGATGATGGTGTCATCACCAATGATACCTTATGTGGTATTTCACCTCAGACAATGGATTGCAGTGGTATTGCCAATTACTATCAGCATGGTTGGTATATGATCAATTCTGGAGACAACTCTGTGTTGAATCTTGGTATACACTCGGGATACTATCAAAATCCATCGCCGAATACGATGATAGGTGTTGAAGTGTATCAGGTTTCGGAAGGCGGTGATTGTACTTCAGGAGAAGTCATCTTTTGTGAAAATGGATTCAATTGTGGTTCGGTAGATGTTCTTCCAAATACAGACTATTATATCCATGTGATGACCATGTGGACATCTTGGTCTCCTGTGCAAATCCTTGCGGATTTGTCTAACGAAGTGATAGGTACCATGTGCGGTTGTACCAATAGTAATTCTTGCAACTATGATCCACTCGCCATGATAGATGATGGAAGTTGTGGATACAATGGATGTATGGACCCTGGTGCTTGCAATTACCTTTCTTACGCAACCTGCGACGATGGCTCTTGCATTTTCGGTTCGGATCTAACTGGATTGATTTTTCATGATGTCAATGGGGATGGACAAAGAAATACATGGCCACAGATTGAACCAACCTTGGGCAATATCGGATATGTGTCTATCACAGAACTTGGAATAGACATTTATCCCAATGGCTCAGGCGAGTTTCTTCTACCTTCATTAGCCTCTGGTGTTTATCACATTGAATACACAGACCCAAGTGGCGCATGGATTCTGGGAGTGCCATCGCCACTGGAAATCACTTTGCCAACTTGCAATGGATTGATCATTCCACTCATTCCATCAAGTGAAATCACCGCTCAGATTTATGGAAATGGCATGTGGTGGAACTCACTTCTACACTGCACGAATGGACTTTATACTGGCGTGTATGTTCTCAATACCGGTAGTGTGCCACTCAATGGTGAAGTCACATTAAGCATTGATAATTCACTCACTTTGTCACCAACTCCATCGGGGTATGAAGTTCCGACTTCGTTCGAAAATGGGTTGGTTACTTGGACGATCAATAACCAACCTCCAGGAACAATATACTACTATATGGTACATATTGAAGGGCCAGGTGTGCAATTTGTTGGAAGTTCCTATTCATTCGCCATGTCCATTACTTTGACGAATAATGGAGTGCCATTTTATAGTGATGCATGGACAAGCAATGCCATCGTTTCTTGCGCGTATGACCCGAATGACAAACAAGCCTATCCAGCTGGTTATGAAGATGCGCATTTCATTTTACCGGATCAGGAAATTGAATACAAAATTCGATTCCAGAATACAGGAAATGCGCCTGCGTTCAACATCCACATTGATGATCAAATTGACATTACCAAACTGGACTTGTCGACTTTCACGCCCGTAAGCGCTTCACATTCTTATAGCACAATTGTCAATCCAGACGGTATGATTCGTTTTGTATTTGATAATATCATGCTACCTGATAGTTTCAGCAATGAAATAGAATCTCATGGCTACGTCATTTATAAAATTCGTCCTTTACCTCAGGTGGTTGCTGGAGATGTTATAGAGAACACAGCAAACATCTACTTTGATGAGAATCCTGCGGTAGTTACAAATACCTATTTCCATACGATATACGAATGTTCTGTGATTGCAGATCCGGAACAACCTTCACCTGAATGTTTAGGAAGCACCATTGTTGTTCATGCTGAGACGGACTATATTGAAAATTATCAATGGTTTCTCGATGGCAATTTGATAGGAACTGGCCCTGTTTTAAATTATGAACCAAGTAATCCGGGAAATGTCAATATAGAATTGGTTAGATCGAATCCGCTTTGTGAAGTGTCTGATATCATCACGATAACAACACTGGAATTGCCCGGTACCACAATCTCCAGCGATGGTTGGTCATTAACTGCACCAGATGGCGCAAGTTGGATTTGGTATTTGAATGGCGAAGTGATTTCAGGTGCAAGTGAACAAGTATTGTCTGCTACTGAAGAAGGGACTTATTCTGTGATGACGGTGAGTGCAGATGGTTGTTCGACTATGAGTGATGAATTGATGTTGGTTGGCCTGAATGAAACGAACGAAATACACTTTGGTATTTATCCCAATCCGGTTGAAGAAAAGGCCATCATATCCCTGCCTTTGGGAACTTGGAATGTTGATGTGATCAATGGAGTAGGGGAATCGGTCATTCAATGGTATAATAAGCAGGGTAACATGATATGGACTCCTGATCGACTTGCCTCCGGGATTTATCAAATACGAATTACGGATGGCAAAGGAGAAGTATTCAGTCGCCCTTTGGTTATAAGGTAATATTTGTTTGGGTTAGTAAAAGGCTCCTCATGTTGTGGAGCCTTTTCTTTTTGTCGAAAATCGATGGAGTCAGGATAAATTCGCATCATGGCCACACCAGTTCAACAAGCTAATGCCCTCGCCGATTCTACATTGCTCGGCGCATTGGGAATAGAGTTTATCACCATTGAGAAGGGCTTGATCGAAGCGACAATGCCCGTTGATCACCGTACTCATCAACCCTATGGTTTGTTACATGGTGGTGCAAGTGCGGCTCTGGCTGAAACGCTCGGAAGTTTTGGATCACATTTGTTGGTGGCGGAGCTTGGAGGAATTGCTGTGGGCGTCGAGCTCAACATCAATCACCTGAAAAGCAAAAGAAGCGGATTCGTAAAAGGTGTGGCAAAAATTCTCCATCAAGGCCGCAGTCTGCATATCTGGAACATCGAAATATTGGATGAAGAAGGATCGCTATTGGCAGTAAGCAGGCTCACGGTGATGATCAAAAACAAAGAAAAGTGAGTACTAGTGCTGTGAAGGAATGGGTCGAATCCAGTGCTTATGGAGCGCTATTGATGCTTCCATCCCTAACCGAACACCCTCGGGAAATCAAACTTTTTGTCGAAAATGAATCTGGTGAACTTCGTGATGAATCGGGCGCTGTATTTTATGCAGAATGTTTTCCTGATTTGCAAAAGGTCAACTTGGTCACGAGTCAAACAGACCATAGAACATGGGTTCGTGAAGCTGTAGACCAAATTCAGAAGGGCTTACTGAATAAAGTGGTTGTGAGCCGCTATCTTGAAAAGGAATATCCGGCTTCACTTTCCAAATTTCAATTGATCCAGGACATTTCACTTCGATATACAAGTGCGTGTGTATTTTATATACGTCATCAAGATTTTGGTGAATGGATAGGCGCAACTCCTGAATTGTTATTATCAGGTTCAGTTGGAAAGTACAAAACCATGGCGCTGGCAGGAACGCAAAAATTAAGAACAGGTGTAGTTCCGGAATGGAATATGAAACTTCGTGAGGAGCAGCAATTAGTTACAGATTTTATTCTACAACAACTGGCTGAATCCAATGCTGGGAATATTCAAATTGATGGTCCTCATGACCACATCGCAGGACCATTGGTACATCTTCGTTCGAACATTTGCTTTGAGTCAAAGAATGGCATTCATCAACTCGCAGCAAAACTTCATCCGACCTCAGCGGTTTGTGGTATGCCGAGAGAACGTGCGATTGAATTTATTCAACAGCACGAATCCCATCAACGTGGATTGTACACCGGTTATTTTGGATTCTCCACTGATGAGGATAGCGGTGAATTTTATGTGGCATTACGATGTATGCAGATCAAATCAAACCAATGTGGTATTTACGTGGGAGGCGGCATTACTTCTGCGTCAGATCCTGAAGAAGAATGGATCGAAACAGAAAATAAATCACGCGTAATGCTCGATTTGATATCATAAAAAAAGCCGCCCGAAGGCGGCTTTATTCTTTATGATCTATCGTATCAGAAATTCATCTGATCCTTGTTCTTTCTGAACTCGAGATCCTTCATGGCTTTATCTTTCAAAGAAGCATCTTTTTGTACTGCGCTCTGAAGATTGGTTCCAACTGCTGAACCATCACCGCTGCGGGCTGCGATGATTGCGCGGAGATAATCAGCGATAGCGCTATTATCGTTGCTGGCATCGATATCCGATTTTGCACCACCATTATCTTTATTGAGAAGTTTTGCCAGTGCAGAATTGAAGGTTTTGTATGAACCCATTTTGCTAACGGCAGAAGAGTAATCGCCATTTTGGATGTCGATCAAACCTTTGTTATAGCTTGACTCAGAAGAGCTACCTGATTCATTGAAGTAAGTAAGAGCACCTTTGCGATCGCCAGAAACGCGGGTTACGATACCCATGTTATTGCTGGTTTCGGCACATTTTTTCATGCCATATGCTTTCTTCCACTGTGTTTCTGCATCAGTCATTTTGTTCTGCATGTAATAAACACAACCGAGGTTATTGTAAGAACGGTAATCCGCATCAGATTTTTTTGTTGCTTCAAGGTAGATCGCTGCACGTTTGCTGAGATCTTCAACCAATGAACCAGCTTTCATCAATTCTTCATAAGTCAAAACAGAAGGATTGGTTGAACCAATTTGAGCAAGTTCAGCATCGCTATAACCTTCGAGGTCATATTTTACAATGATTCTGCAACGACGTAGGCTTGGGAAAATTTCTTTCTGAATTTCTACGTAAGTCTTAGAAATGTTTTTGATTTCCTGTTCACGTTGTTGAAGATCAGAAGTCATTTTCAATACATTGATGATGATGTTGCGGTCTTCAATGTTTGAAGTTTCCATGGCAGCGCGGAAACCTTCCCAGTCCTCACCTTTAGGAGACATCTGGAAAAGATTTTCAGGAACGTTGGTCAGTTTCATTTTCTTCGCGAGGTCGAGGAATGCTTTTTTACCAGCTTCAGCGCGCTCATTGGCGAGATTATCGTTCAGGAGCATTTCACCTTCTGGTGAAGCATAAGACATAAATTCGATGCTCTTGATAACCATTTTCGGATTAGCGGCAGCTGCAGTGAGGAAATTGCCAAGGTTGGCGATGTCCTGTTGTTTCAACTCAGCAGGTTTTAAAGTTGAAGAGTTGTAATCAAAATTGATTTGTGTGCTGTCGTTGGTGAAAGACAAAGTGCGAACAAAGTTGTCTTTGCTCCACATGGCTTTGTCATCATTTTTCATCAGATAAGGAGTGGTGATGATACCATCAGCAACTGGAACCGGAGTAAAGTCCGCTTCTTTGTTACCCTGCTTACCGTGAATGCGCAATTCCAACTTGCTTTCTGACATAGAAGGCTGGTAGGCGATGCGATCAGTATAGCTGAAGCTCTTGCCTTCTTTGTAAGGAATCACAGCTCCATTACCGGCAGCTTGTTCGCCTTGGTATGCCTGCATTTTGAACTTGGTTTCTCCGCCGCTGTGAATCAGGACAGGAGTTGCTTCCACACTGGCTTTTTTGGCAAAATACTTTGGTGGGAATTTACCGGAAATGGTAATTTCCACGCTGTCGCCATGAACTTCCAGTGGATTAGGTGTAGCGGTCGCACCGAGTTCTGCAATGTACTTGTCCATTTTCTTCAGTCCGTTGCATGATACGATGATCAGGCTGGACATGACAGCCACAAGAAGATAGAAGCTGTTCTTTTTCATGCTGATAATTGTTTTGAGTTCTAAATCTAAATTTTGCGCAAATCTAACCACGTCAGAGGGTCGGCAAAACGAAATATGACTGAGAATTGACAGGTTTTCAACAACCTTATGGCCAATACATATTTTCCTTAGGCCAATTCAGCTATTCTGCCGATGGTCAGATATTCATGGAAATCCTCAGAAATTCATCCCATAGAGGATCTTCAGGTGGCGGCGCAATGATGGTAATCGGTTCTTTCTTAACAGGATGCAGGAATTCAATCTTACGAGCATGTAAGTGAATGGAAGCATTGTCATTGGTTCTTCGTGCGCCATACTTGATATCGCCTTTAATCGGGCAATTCAAACTGGCAAGCGTTGCCCTGATCTGATGATGACGCCCGGTTTTAGGATATACTTCCACAAAAGTGTAGTTATCGCCAGCACCAATCACCTTATAACTGAGCTCAGATTCTTTTCGGTCTGGCTTTGGTTCTTGAAAAGCAAAAGTCTTATTGAGCTTTTCATCCTTCCATAGGTAATTAACAATCTTACCTTCTTGCGGATCCGGCATTCCTTTCACCACTGCCCAATATGTCTTTTGTACTTCTCGGTATTTAAACATGTTGGAAAGCCTATTCAATGCCTTGGTCGTTCTGGCGTATAGCACAATGCCACTCACCGGACGGTCAAGTCTGTGCACCGTTCCAATAAATGCAAGCCCAGGCTTATTGTATTTCCATTTGACATAATTCTTTACCGTCTCGCAGAGAGTTGTATCTCCGCTGATGTCACTCTGAATGATGTCTGAATTCCTTTTATTGACTGCGATGATGTGGTTGTCTTCGTATAAAACTCGAAGGTTTTCCACATTACTCATGACAATGGGCTCCTTGGGTGCCGTTTTCCAGTCGCGAACACTGCGACCACGTTGTTCTGAACTTTCCATGTTGACTTAGATCGTGATGCGACCAACGTCGCTGCTTATTAATCCAGATTAATACTGTTCTTTTTCGTTGGGAAAATCTCTGCTCTTAACGTCAGCGATATACTGTTTCACTGCATTGGTGATTTGTTCTCCCGCATTCATATATCTTCTCAGGAATCGTGGTGAGAAATCCTGGGTATACCCAAGCATGTCATTCACGACCAATACCTGTCCATCAACATCGCCGCCAGCACCGATTCCAATAGTAGGCACTTCAACAGCTTGTGTAACTTGAGCAGCAAGTTTTGCTGGTATTTTTTCCAATACGATGGCAAAACACCCGCAATCGTCCAGCAGCTTTGCGTCTTTCAGCAGTCTCGCTGCTTCCTCTTCTTCTTTGGCCCTTACTTGATATGTACCGAACTTATAAATGCTCTGGGGTGTTAATCCAAGATGTCCCATCACCGGAATACCTGCAGTAAGAATACGCTGGATACTTTCACGGATTTCTTCTCCACCTTCCATTTTCACAGCATGTGCACCGCTCTCTTTCATGATGCGAATGGCAGAGTTCAATGCTTCCTTACTGTTACCTTGATATGAACCGAATGGTAAGTCTACCACCACAAGACAACGTTTGGCAGCCCGCACAACACCCTGTGCGTGGTATATCATTTGTTCCATGGTGATGGGCAAAGTTGTTTCATGACCTGCCATCACATTGCTCGCGCTGTCCCCGACGAGTATCACATCTATGCCGGCACCATCAACCAGATGCGCCATACTGTAATCGTATGAGGTAAGCATGGAAATGGGTTCACCTCGATGCTTCATCTCCTGAAGGGTGTTCGTGGTGATGCGTCTGATATCTTTATTTACGGACATGATGCAAAGTTAGGGTGTTCGTAAACCTTTGGTGAAATTTTCTGTCTAAGGTTACGTTTCGAAAGGAAAAAGGCTACTTTAGACCAATAAACCTGTTGCATGAGGAAAATTCTCCTGATCGCTTTTTCGTTCTTTCTGATAGCGTCTTGCAAAAAAACCGAGACCGTTACATTTACCAATAACAATATCCCTGAATATACAGGTATACCTACATTGCTGGTTGAGAATTACGTCAACCGACTCTTCATTGATTTAATAGGAAGAGAACCAACCAATGAAGAAATGGGTAATGAGGTGGCAGCGCTCGAAGCTGGCGGTCTTTCTTCTGCTGCCAGATCAACACTCGTAGATAAACTGATGACATCCACTGCTCCGATCGATGGGGATACATCGTATGCTCATGCTTATGCCCAAAAGTTTTACGACGATAACAAAGCGAGACTACTTGATGGCATTGCAGAAAATCAGGTTTACGAAGAGTACTATTTATATTATGCGATATCCACACAGGACAGCCTCGCTGGTAATATGCTCGCATATGAAATTAACCGCGACTATGCCAATCGATCACGGGATGTACTGAAGAGTAAAGAACAGTTCAGACTAGGTCAGATCAACTGCGCTGAGATGTGCAGGAGAATGTGCTACAATACCATGTACGACAATCTACACATGGGGTCATTCAATTACATCAATGCAACTTTTGATGATTTATTCTACCGATTCCCTACGGATGTTGAAATGGACGAAGCGTATGATGCAGTCGAAGGAGTGCCCAGCAATGGAGAAGGGGATATTTCAGGCTATCTCTTCGGTGAATTATTTTCTACGAAAAAGGAATACCTCAATGTCTTGATTGATTCTGATGAATTTGCTGAGGGATTGATCAGATGGTCCTATCTATCGCTGCTTTCCAGAGAACCCTCTACAACAGAAGTGTATAACAAATTGTCCATTTTGAATAATGGCATGAATATCAGAGCCGTTCAAAAATCAATTCTCGTCACAGATGAATACGCCGGATTCAATGAATAGTGAAAAAAAGAACCTCATCAGTTTGGTGCCAACTTCACCAACCTGTGAAACCAAAAGTGATCAAACTACAATCGCAGCACTTGCTGCTTTGTCTGCCATCGCTGTATGTATATCATCTTGTAAAAAGGAGCAGGTTGGTGTATTCGAACTGACCGAAGTTCCCTTGGTGAGTACTGCTGCAGAGAAGGACAAGCTGAAAACCAATCAGCAGTTTGTGAGTATCCTTTACACGAATCTATTTCAGTCTGCCATTTCCGGAAGTGATGTCTTTGAATTGGATCAGCTATTTCAATCGGTTGGCGACAGTGAGGTCGCCAAGGAAGTATTGATCTCTAATTTTTTCAATGAATCAAATGTTCAATTGCCCACTGTAGCGGAAATGAATGCAGATCTTGAGGCCTTCATTGTAGAAACTTATAAGAGATTTTTCGTTCGACTACCCAATGAAGCGGAAAAAGCATGGGTAAGAAATTTCATACAGTCGAATCCTTATATGACTCCTGAACTCGTTTATTTCTCATTTGCATTGAGCAACGAATACCAGTTTTATTAATCGGCAACTAACACAAGCTTCGAACATGAATAGAAGAAGTTTTATCAAGAAAACAGCACTCACCACTGCGGGGGCATTGGCTGCGCCTTACATTCTACCAAGTGGGAGGTTGTTTGCACCTACCGGCAGTCGAAGTGCACAACACGTCGTTCTTGTCATGTTTGCCGGTGGTGTTCGGCATCAGGAAAGTATCGATCAGTTGTATCTGGAAGGCAGTCAAGTTATCGATCCTTATCCTGGAAACATCATGTACAACTTGCTGACTGGTGATGCTCCTACGATGAAAATTGCTTACGGTACAGGCGAAGGAGGAATCAATCCGATACCCATGCTCGACTATTATACCACGCATGGATCACTTCAATCGCAAGGCACCTTATTCAGTGAAGTAAGGGCATTTTCATCTGGTCACTTTGGAGGATTGAACTCCATTGTACAGGGTGCTGATATCGTTGGGCAAGGTTTGAAACAAAGGCCATTGAATCCTACCATTTTTGAATACCTGCGACGACATGGAGGTTATTCCGCAACGGATGTTTGGTTTGTAGGCAATGGTATCGATGGTTCAGTGCCTCTCTTGAATTACAGCGCAAATCCAGAATATGGCATCAAGTACGGAGCTAATTTTTTCGCCCCGACAGTGACATTTTCAGAGATTGGTCAGGATAAATTTTCAAATGCAAAAATTTACCATCCGGAAAATGAACTTGCACCGATGTATGCACTCAAGGCTTTTCTTGACAACACATTTGCACAATACGGCGGAGCATTAGATGCTATCGGTAACACGGAAGAAGAGAAGCAACTCATCAAAACTTTCATGAATGAGATGTATACCAAAGTCGCAGATGGAACATTTCTTCGTCCTCCTGTATTTGACAATGGTGATGCGATTACAGTGGGATTTGCAGCAGAACTTCTCAAGTATTTCAAACCAGCATTCACTTGTGTGAATCTGAATAATGTGGACGTTTGTCATAGCAATTTTACAAGCTATGTGAAAGCCCTTCACCGCGCGGATCATTCAGTAGCGTTTCTATGGGATATCATTCAAAATGATCCTGAATTGGCCGGAAATACGGATATCATTTTGATTCCGGAATGTGGCAGAAACGCTCAACCGAATTCAATTCTGGATGCCAACCAATGGGCTGCATATGATCACAGTGATGAAAACTCATTGCGAATCTGGTCATTGATGGCAGGACCATCATTCCCACAAAATACAGTGGTGGGTAGTGAAGGAAATCAGATTGGAAAAGTGTCCGATGCCATGTTAACCGCGGCACGCATACTTGGTGTGAAAGATGAAGTCCTCGGAGCTGGTTATATTGAAGGTGGAACTTATTCATTCATCGATTTGCTTTGAACATGCATATGAAGAATCCTCATCTTGCAAAGACATTTTGGTTGGTCATGACATGGCTGTTATTGTTGGCCATACCATCCTGTAAAAAAAACGAAGTAACCAATCCATATGCATCTGTCACTCCTGGTATTGAAAATGAAAATCCTGATATGCAGGAGTTGCCGGAAGGTTCATTTGCATGGCTGCACGCCAAAGTCTTTAGGCCAACTTGTGCGAATAGTGGATGTCATGACGGTACGTTTGAACCTGAGTTTCGAAGTATTGGCAGTGCGTACAATTCAATAGTGAATCATCCATGCATTTCGAATACTCCTGATTATGCTTTTACACATCGGGTTGTGCCGGGTAATGCAGATTCATCGTTTATGTTGTTGCGCATGATTGTGGATGTAGAGAATACTTCGGGCATTATGCCTGCAGCCGTTGATCCCGACTCCGATTGGCCGGAGCACAAAGATGATTACATCGAAAAAATCAGAGAATGGATCAACGATGGAGCCAAGGATATGTATGGGAATCCTGCACCATCCGCAGAAGCCAATATGCCTCCTATGGTTTATGGAATGGTGGTTTTTCCCCATAACAATACCACTGACCCGTTTCCAAGAGAAGAAAATTCTCCTTATGGAGTTGGTTCCATCGAAGTTCCGGCGCAACTGGTTGATATATGGATTCTTCCTTATGATGACAATGCCTATCCTACCGGGTTTGAAGCCATCACACTTCAGGCTTCAGAAAGTAGTTTGGACTTCACTGATGCCATTCAAACCGTATTCTCACAAGATGGCCCTGTGAATGCTGTCCCTTTTGGTGAAGGAGCAACTTCACCGTTTTACTACAAGGCTACCCTTGATTTGAGTACTTACTCAACAGGCGATTTGATTTATCTCAGAACCCTCATTGATGATGGTGTCCAATCTGGATTTACAGAAATTCCGAATAGCGAATCGATGCCGCTTTGGTTTCTCATTTTTTCATTGAAAGTAATATGATGTATCTGAAAAAAATATCATACCTGCTTGTGGCTACCGCGCTTCTTTTTTCTTGCAAAAAGAAAGATGAAGATCCTACGGCGCCTGTTTTGGAATTCAAAGAAATTTCCTCTTCACAAGTTGAACAATTCAACAACACTGTGAGGATCACCATAGGATTCGAAGACCATCAAGGCGATCTCGGTGAAACAGATCCGGATATTCTGACCCTACGCGTGAAAGATTCACGACTGGCTGACTTTGACTGGTATCATGTACCTCCAATGACACCTGACAATCAGGAATTGCACATCAAAGGAACTTATTCTATAGAACTCGATCCTCTTTTTCTCATGGGGAACGGAAGTCAAGAACAAACATCATTTTCAATAGAAATCCGTGATCGGGCCGGTAATTGGAGCAACACTATCCGAACTCCGAACGTCCTCATTGTGGATTCTCTTTGAGTTTTATTAGCTTGCACCTTGAAATGTCACATTCTAAATCGCTGAAAATGATTCCGGCAAGGCTTGATGTCAGGGCTCTCCTGTTGATTTTTATCTCCATTGTATTGGTTTCGGTGTCCCGCGCGCAGGATCTTCCTGAATTCAATATGTCCAACACAACCATTGGTGAATGTCAGGGTATACTCTATGACAGCGGCGGACCAAATCTGCCATATGGCACCAATGAAAATATCACCACCGTAATCAATCCGGGTGGTGTCATCACCATCACTTTCAGTGGCGAATTTGCATTCGAACTGAATTTGGATTTTTTGAGTGTATATGATGGCCCTGATGCCAGTGGTACATTACTTGGAACTTTTACCGGTCAGACTTTGCCACCAGTGCTTGTGGCAAACAGCGGCTCCGTCACTTTCGTAACAACTTCGGACACGAATGTTTCTGGCGCCGGGTTTACTGCACAATGGACAAGTCAACAACCTATCCCGCTGCCACCAGATATCTCAGTGAACACGATTCCCGTTTGTAATGCGTCTCAATTGAATGTCAATCTTTCTGAAGCCATACCATGTGCATGGCTCACTGATGCTGTTTTTTCCGTGGTTGCCAATGGTGAAAACATTCCTGTGACCAATGTGCAACAAAATTGTGCCGGTGGCCAAACAAGTCTCGTTACACTCACATTGGCACAACCATTTACTTACAATTGCATTTTTGGTGTAGAACTCGATATCAATATTCCTGACAACTGCGGCATGATTTATCCATACACAGTTTCTACAGCATTCACTTTTCAGAATTGTGGGGTAAGTGCGAACATCGTTTCGTCATCCAATTCTATTTGTCCGGGTAATTGTGCACAGATTACTGCGGAGGTAGATGGCTGTTTCACTTACACCTATGCATGGAATAATGGATTACCAGCAACTGCAGGTCCTCACAGCGTTTGTCCAACCACAGCAACAACATATTCGGTGACCATTACCGAAACAGAAACTGGTAACAGTGTTGTAAAAACATTTACACTTGGAATTGAAAACATCGACATCATCACTCCTGCACAAACCATTTGTCAGTCGGCAGACGACCTTATTCTCGATGCAAGTGGAAATGGCGAATGGTTAGGTGATGGAGTAATTCCTGGTACTCATTTATTTGATCCGGATCTCGCTGGTGGTGGTTTGACGTACGTTTACTTTCAAACTACGGGCTGCACCGATAGTGTTGCGATTACCGTGACACCTATTGAAACACAATTTGTGACAGCAGCATGTCCCGGTTCTGCTCCATTTCAATTACAAGCTACTCCCGCTGGTGGTACATGGGATGGACCCAATACAACCATCACGGGCATGTTCGATCCTGTAGCTGCTGGAAGTTATGATGTGAACTATTCCGTGAATGGCTGCACCGATGTGCTTACAGTGAATGTGGATGATATCGGAGGCCCGTTTCAACTTGATAGTGTATGTCAGTCGCAATGGTTTGATACCATTTCATTTTCTCCTTACGGTGGTGTATGGACAGGCACGGGAATAACGAGTGGCAGTCAGGGAATATTTGCCCCTCAACAAATGTCTCCCGGCGATCATCAGTTCACTTATACCATCAATGGCTGCTCACAGGATTTCGATATCTATGTGAAACAAATCAACATCGACAGTTATCACACGGCATGTCCAGAGCAAGCACCAGTGGTCTTGGACAATACTCCAATCCCAGCTGGAGGTTTTTGGACGAGCCCGGATGGCGCAATAACCAACCCAGCCGCGGGCACTTTTGATCCGTCATTCCTTCCTGATGATACTTACACGTATATCCTTTACAACGCGCCAAATGGTTGTATTGATACCATGTACGTTTGGGTAAAACAAACCGATGTGAATGTTGACGTACTGAATTTTTGTATTGACGACAGTGCGGTTCCGGTCGATGATAATCTCGTTGGATTCGCCGTCCCTGAAGGTGGAACATGGTCAGGTCCTGGGATCACAGGAACAGTTGGCACGGGTTATACTTTCAGTCCGGCATCAGCAGGTTTAGGACAACATGCATTAACCTATACCATCAATACATGTAGTGATGAGGTAAGCGTGAGTGTGTTTCAAAGTAACCTACCGGATAATCAAATGAATTTCTGCTCAGCAGACGCACCCGTTGTTCTTGTTGCCGGCGTTACACCCGGCGGTACCTGGTCAGGTAATGGAATCATCGATGCGACGACAGGATTGTTTGACCCATCACAGGCTGATTTTGGCACAAGTTGGATTCATTGGAGCAACCCTGCAGGTTGTCAGGACAGTCTGCTCGTCAACGTCGAAGAAGCAGTTGAAGCGGCCATCACTGGTTTGGATGAAGAGTATTGTTTTGTAGATATGAATGTCACATTCTCAGGCACTCCTGCAGGTGGAATTTTACTCGGTTCTTTGGCAAGTTATAGTTTCAATCCTTCTGTTTTGGGTGAAGGTAGTTATCAGGTCATTTATCGTTACACGCCTCTTTATTGTCCGCAAACTGCAGATACCATCAATTTTGAAATTTATCCAGAATTGGAAATGACATTGACAGCGAATGACGAGCTCATTTGTGATGACCAATCTGTTACTCTTACCGCAAATACAACCGGAGGAAATCCTAACAACGGTTACATTTATTCATGGAGCAATGGAGGTTTTCCTATTGCTACCAATAACTCAACACCGGGCGTTCCATCTACGATAAGTGTTACAGTTACTGACAATTGTTCGGTGCCGGTGAATGCGAGTATTTTCATTGATGTGGTTCCGCCGATCTTATCCGTTGTGGATACAAGTGATGCCGTGTGCGCTGGTACCCAAGGTTGGGCCACGGTCGATGTAGCATTGCCAGACGGCAGCTACACCGTAGAATGGAATAACAATATTTTTCAGGATACACTTTTTGCCAATGCGGGTACAGCATGGACTTTGGTGATCACTGATCTTGTGAATGGCTGCGACGTTGAACAACAAGGGGTCATACCTGCCTATCCTTCATTGACAGCTAATTTCAGTATCACACCGAACGATCCATGTATTGCTTTTGAAGACATGGGCAATATCGCTTTCATTGATTTGTCACAAAATGGAGTGGCAGGTACCTGGAATTTTGGTGATGGTTCAACACAATCTTATGTGCCAGGTCAAAACATCAATCACGGCTATGGCAGTCCGGGAAATATCACAGTGACATTGACCATTCAAAACGATGGTGGTTGTACGTCAGAAACCACGCAGGATCTTTGTATCCTTCCCATGGAACCCATTTTTATCCCCGATATATTTTCACCGAACGGCGACAAGCATAATGATACACTTTTTGTACGCGGATTCGGGATTACCAAATTGGATTTTCATTTATATGACCGATGGGGTGAAGAAGTATTTTTTACAGACAACGTAGCGAAAGGTTGGGATGGCCAATTGCGCGGACAACCGGCATCTTCAGGAAGTTATTTTTATACCATGCGCGCTTATATTGGTAATGAGAGAAAGGAAAAATCAGGTGAAATCGTTTTGGTGAGATAATTATGAAATCGAAATTATACATATACACAAGTATTCTGATGATGGCGGCGACACTCCTCGCGACATCAAAAGGTAATGGACAGGATATGCATCTGACACGATTCGAAAATTGCACTCAGTTATACAATCCAGCTCTTACCGGACAATTTGAGCAAATGCTCAAAGGTTCAATTTTTCATCGTCGTCAGTGGAGAAATGTTACGAGTGGATATACCACAAGTGGTTTTGATGCGCAATACAAATTGTTGAGCCTTTACAACGACAACTACGCAGGTTTCGGATTGCTCGTTGTGCAAGATGAAGCAGGAAAAGCTCAGCAAAAAACTTTTGCTGTGAAAGGAACCGCGGCATATCACTTATTGGCAAGCCAGAACGATTTATTATCAGGTGGATTTCAAATTGGCTACCAGCAAAACAGCATTGACTTCACGGGGCTCGCTTGGGACGCTCAGTACAATGGGGTGAACTATGATCCCATGGCCGACGATCAAGAAAGATTCATCAGTACCAAAAGAGGTTTTGTTGATATCGGAGCCGGCATCAATTGGAAACACAAAAAGAAAAAGAAATTTACGCTTGGTTATTCATTCTTCCATAGCGGGCAACAAATCACAATGGTTGCTAAAGGAAAAGACCGTCTCAAGATTCGTCAGGCACTTCAATTTTCATGGAGCAAGCGTTATCCTCATTTTGATTTGAAATACGATGGACTCCTGCAACGACAAGCAGGAGCCATGGAAGTAATACTCGGTGCCACATTTAGCTATCGTATCGGTGATGATAGTCGATATACCACAAACAGGACCTCAAGTGCTGCGGTTGCCGGTATGTTCTATCGTTCAAAAGATGCAGTGCATCCTTTCATTGGATTTGAATACAAAAGGGCTATCATTTTTTCTTTAGGGTATGATGTCAGGGTTGCGAAAATGCCGTACCTGGACAAACGTCCGGGTGGATTGGAATTATCCGTATCATATCTGGGATCCATCAACAGAAGAAGAATGAAGGTCGTACATTGATTACAGTACCTGTAGCTTCTTTCATCCATGGTTATTCATCACCTGAACTCTGTCGATAAGTTCGTGTGATAAGCTTCTTTGGTAAGTCTATTCCGCTTTTTTTCGCATGGATTAATATCTACATCCATGTCATCTTTTGAAATCAGAGGCGGTAATAAATTAAAGGGCGAGATCATTCCTCAGGGCGCAAAAAATGAAGCGCTTCAAATCGTGTCTGCAGTGTTGCTCACACCTGAGAAGGTCACCATTTCCAATATTCCCAATATCAGGGATGTCATGAAACTCATCGAGTTGCTAGGTGCGATGGGAGTGGAGGTGAATCAAATTTCCAAGGATACATTCACATTCGAAGCAAAGAATGTGAATTTAGAGTACTTGCTTACCGATGATTTTAAGAAAAAAGGAGGCGCATTACGCGGCTCGATCATGATCATTGGTCCTCTGCTTGCTCGCTTTGGCGTTGCCTATATTCCAGAGCCCGGCGGCGATAAAATCGGCCGTCGTCCGGTAGATACACACCTTCGCGGTTTCGAAAATCTCGGTGCCACTTTCGACCATATGAAAGATGAGCGTTTCTATAAGATTAACGCCAAAAATCTGCGTGGTGCTTATATGGTACTTGATGAAGCTTCTGTAACCGGTACAGCCAATGTATTGATGGCCGCATCGCTCACGCCTGGTCAAACCACCATTTATAATGCGGCTTGTGAACCATACTTACAGCAGCTCTGCAAAATGATTGTGAGTATGGGAGGTAAAATTTCAGGTATTGGTTCCAATAAACTCATCATCGATGGTGTAGATAGTTTGGGCGGATGCGAACATCGTCTGTTACCGGATATGATTGAAATAGGCAGTTTCATTGGACTCGCGGCAACGACTCAAAGTGAAATTACCATTAAAAACTGTTCAATTCCGGATCTCGGAGTTATCCCTGGTGTGTTTCGCAAGATGGGAATTGAAATGGAATTCCGTGGCGATGACATTTATTTACCATCTCAGGAATCCTATAAAATCCAGAGTCTGATTGATGGTTCCATCCTGACCATACGAGATGGAATATGGCCGGCATTCACCCCTGACCTGATTTCTGTGGCCTTGGTGACCGCCACGCAGGCCAAAGGAAGCGTTTTGATTCATCAGTGGATGTTCGAAAGCCGACTCTTCTTCGTGGATAATCTGATTGATATGGGGGCCAAAATCATTCTTTGTGATCCGCACCGTGCCGTTGTGATTGGTAGTAACCGCGAAACCAAACTCAGGGGTATTACCATGTCGTCGCCAGATATCAGGGCTGGAGTCTCGATGCTCATTGCTGCTTTGGCTGCACAGGGCAAAAGCACGATTCACAATATTGAGCAGATCGATCGCGGGTATCAGGATATTGAAAACCGACTGAAAGCTATTGGAGCAGACATTACAAGAATTGAATCTTAGAAATTCAATACAAAAGAAAGCTTTGGCAGAATGTTTGGAAACGACTCGAAAATCATCGTTAATTTTAACCACTGAAAAGAAAGATTCATGAAAAGAGTAATTTCAATTGTCGTTGTTGCACTGGCTGTTGTCTCTGTTTACAGTTTTACTGTAACCGAGGAGCCGGTTAAAGCACAAAAGATGGCTTCAAAGCCAGTTACCATCGGTACCAACATCGGTGATGAAGCACCGGATATCGAAATGGCTAGTATTGATGGCAAAAACATCAAATTGTCTTCATTGCGTGGGAAATTAGTACTTATCGACTTCTGGGCCTCTTGGTGTGGTCCATGTCGTCGTGAAAACCCCAACGTTGTCGCTGCCTACCAGAAATATCAGAAGGCAAAATTCAAATCAGCAAAAGGATTTGACATTTTCTCGGTTTCTTTGGATCAGAATAAGGATGCTTGGAAAGGAGCGATTGAAAAGGACGGATTGGTTTGGAAAAACCATGTCAGTGATCTGAAAGGCTGGCAGAATGGCGCAGCCGCTGTATATGGTGTTACGAGCATTCCGATGAGTTTCCTTATCGACGAAAATGGCATTATCGTAGCAAAGAACCTACGTGGACTTGAGCTTCACAAGCAACTTGATATGCATGTGAAGAGCCTCTGATCCCACATTTGAATTGAACTACATTTGCGCCCCCGGTTTGTACCGGGGGCTTTTTTATGTTCTGGCAGTGGTAATCTGCCACTTTGACCCAAAACAACGTCATGGCAAAAAACTTGAAATCGCGGGTGAGGAAAATATTCGAATCGATGAATAAGGACGAAATGAACGAACAAACTACACAACCGGAAGCAGAAGCTGCACTTACCGATGCACATAACCCTGATTTGGGAACACCGGAGACACCTGCTGATGCAGTTGTTGCTGTGGACGAAACAGATAAGTTAAAACAGGAAGCCGGCGAGTGGAAGGATAAATACATGAGACTCTACGCAGAGTTTGATAATTTCCGTAAGCGAAGCATGAAAGAGAGATCCGATCTTCTTTCAACGGCGTCTTCTGATGTTATCAAAGAAATGTTGCCTATTCTCGATGATTTCGATCGAGCTGTAAAGGCAAACGAATCAGTAGAAGATATTGGAATTATTCGTGAAGGTTTTGTGCTCATTCATCAGAAGTTGTACAAAAGACTTGAAAGCAAAGGCTTGAAGCCACTTGATGCAAATGGCAAAACCTTCGACACAGATTTTCATGAAGCCATCACCCAAATTCCAGCCCCATCTCCTGATATGGTTGGAAAAGTAGTTGATGAGGTAGAAAAGGGATATATGTTGAATGACAAAGTGATTCGATTTTCAAAAGTGGTCATTGGTCAATAACAACACTGGAGAAAAACCATATGGCAAAAAGAGATTACTACGATATACTTGGCTTAAGCAAAGGGGCTTCGGAAGCTGAAATTAAAAAGGCTTACCGTCAGATGGCGTTGAAATATCATCCGGATAAGAATCCGGGCAATAAGGAAGCTGAAGAAAAATTCAAAGAAGCCGCTGATGCTTATGGCGTATTGAGTGACCCTCAGAAGCGTGCGCAATATGATCAATTTGGTCATGCCGGAATGGGTGGAGGCGGTTATGGAGGTGGTCATCACATGAATATGGATGACATCTTTTCACAGTTTGGCGACATTTTCGGCGGAGCATTTGGTGGTGGTGGATTTGGCGGTGGAGGCGGGGGACAACGTCGTGTTAAAGGCTCAAATCTTCGCATCAAAGTGAAGTTGAACCTCGAAGAAATTGCCAATGGGTGCACCAAAAAAATCAAGGTTTTCAAACTTGTTAATGCGAATGATGTAACCTACGATACCTGCGGAACATGCGGAGGTAATGGACAAGTGAGAAGAGTGACCAATACCATACTTGGGCAGATGGCCACTACTTCAACATGTCCCAAATGCCACGGAGCGGGAAAAACCATCAAAAGCAAACCGAAAGATGCAGATGAGAATGGTCAAAAACGAAGTGAAGAAATCATCGAGATCAATATACCAGCAGGCGTAGGTGAAGGCATGACATTAAATGTTGCCGGCAAAGGAAATGCAGGTCCTTACGGTGGTATTCCAGGTGATCTTTTGGTGCAAATAGAAGAGGAGGAGCATACTGAATTGAAACGCGATGGTATCAACCTCTATTACGATCTCTATATCAATTTCGCAGATGCTGCCATGGGCGCTCCGGCAGAAATTCCGCTGGTAAAGGGCCGTGCTCAAATCAAAATCGAGCCCGGTACTCAAAGTGGGAAAATTGTTAGACTTAAAGGAAAGGGGTTGAAAGATGTGAATGGTTATGGCCACGGTGATTTACTCGTAAATATCAATGTTTGGACACCGCAGAGATTGAATGATGAAGAGAAAAAGATGCTGGACAAACTCAGACAATCTCCGAATTTCAAACCGAACCCAACAGGAAAAGATAAATCATTCTTCCAGAAAGTGAAAGAGATGTTCCAATAGGAACATCTCTTCTTCATGTTTGATTCATGTGAAATCAATCAATGTTTCATGATGATCAAGCTTTGGTGAATCTCATTTCCATCTTTTAGTATTGCGCGAAATTCGTACTTACCTTCACTGAGGTTGGACGGCAATTCAAATTGAGTGAAGTTGAATGCATTGGATTCTTGGATCACGATCTTGCCCATAGAGTTATACAACATGATTTTGCTTACTTCATGATGAGATAATCCAAACAAGTTAATTGTTGAACCTGCACATGCAGGATTTGGTGATAAATTGAACGTATTTGAAGACACTTTTTCAATTCCAATTGTTCCTGAATTCAAATATCTGATCACTGCTACGTCATTGTTAGTACCACTAAAGGTTTTACCGGCAAGTATCATTTTACCATCTTCCTGAAGTGCAATTGCGTTTGCTTCATCAAAACCAGAGAAGACACTTTCCATCGATGAACCATCACCGGCAAAACCATTATCCGGTGTTCCATCATCAAGCACACGCATCAATAAGAAATCCCTATCATCCATAAAAAAGCCCCCTGATGTTCCACCTGCTAGGATATTATCATTTTCATCAAGAGTAACATCATAAAAAACGTCTTGCACGGCGAATTGAAAGGTCTGGATGCCATCACCGCTGAACCCACTATCCAAATTGCCATCAGAATCCAGTTGAATGAGCAAAGCATCAAATGAGAAGTCAGGTAAGGTAGTGTATCCTGCGACAATAATTTGATCCTGATTGCCAATCGACAGACCAAAGCCGGTTTCAACATATTCTTCAGAAACAGGAATAATTGTCATCCCGTCTGTACCGAAACTTTGATCAATGCTGCCGTCAGAGAGAAATCGGGCAACCATAACGTCGAAATTAAATTGACCTGTGGAGGTAAGAGGAAGTCCTACATGGCCACATGCAACTATTCTGTTTTGCGAGTCAATTTTTACATCGTAGAATTTGTTGTCCGCTTCCAAAACTTCAACCTGTGCTATTCCGTTGTTGCCGAAGTCGGGATCTAGTTCTCCATTATCCAATAGTCTTACTACTGTGGGTATATTTAGATAAGAGTCATTTGTCGCTGTTCCAGCTATGATGATTTTTCCATCTGACTGTACGGCCATGTTGTATGCAAAATCATCTAAGGGACTCAATTCATGCCTAGCAACACCATTGTCTCCGAATGTTTCATCAGGAGTTCCATCTTCATGGAATCTTAGAACAATACTCGAGAATTGATAGGTGGGATCAGCAGCAGCTCCTGCAATGGTGATTTTACCATCTGTTCCAACATGACAGGCGTATGCATAACTCTCTGTATAATTCTCTATCATAATGATACCATCATTACTGAAGGATTCATCTAATGTTCCATCAGTAAGGTGGCGCATCACAATAAGTCTTCCTGCAAATGCCGCCGTTAATGATGTGCCAGCAGTTACAATTTTTTGATCGTTTGGCTGTACGGCAACACATTGCAGGTTATCCTGATTTCCGAAATCATAGGAAAACTTACCGTTGCCATTGAAGGTAGGATCCGGTGTTCCAGGTTGTGCAAGAAATTTTATCGATGAAAAAATGAGAAGTAGTGAGTAAATTTTTTTCATGTGTGGATGTTTTTCCAAAACTAATGAAATGCTGAATTTTTCAGGGCTGTTTTATCCTCACAATTTGATTTCAAAATGATTCAAGACTTTATTTAAGCATAGTCAGACTTCAATACAAGAACTTGGTTGCATGATGCAACGAGAGTGACTTCACTTTGATCATGTATTCAGAACCAAACACTTTTATTCATGAAAACAAAAATCTCTTTCTTGTTCTGGATGTTGTCTGCTTTAAGTTCCTTTGCCCAATGTCCCAATATTACTGATGTTCTCATCACCGATACAGGTTCCGGATCGTACCATTTGGATGTGGTTGTTGAAAATCCAATGGGAATGACTTCTACAGGAACTTGGTTTTACTACCCATTTTCTGGTACCGGTGGAATGGGGGGCTATGCCTACTTCCCTTCACCGGGTGTATATCAAGTAATCATAACTGCCTACTTTGATGACCCCAACACTGCGCAAGCTGATGATTGTGTTGTCTCTTTTAGTTATGATGCATCCATCATCTGTGAAGCAGTGGACATTGATTACCCGGTTGTCACCATCGATGAACAAAATGACCAATTCATTGTAGTGACCTCAGTTTCCGGCGGCTCTCAACCCTATACATACAATTGGCAAACTGACGCACCATACTTATTGAATGGTGATGGAAGCATCATCGTTCCATTTACTGACGCCGGATATTTGAACGGAAGTGTTTCGGTAATTGATGCCAACGGATGTTTTGCTTGGGCGCATGAATTCGGAGGAATTAATCCGAATGCTGAATGTGAGCTGAACGTAGATATTGTGGAATCGGCCGGTACTGTGCAAGTCAATATGGATTACAATCTTGGAACAAGCGATGTTTATTATCCCATGTACACCATTGACTACGGTGATGGAACAACGGAGTCTTTTTTTAATCAAACTTCCTTTACTCACACTTATATCACACCGGGCGAGTATTTGATTTGTGTGGATGCAACAAATGAATTGGGCAATTGTTCTGATAATTATTGCGAAAATGTGCAAGTCAGTCTTACTTCTGGCATAAATGATATGAGCTCGTTGAATTGGAATGTATATCCGAATCCTTCATCAGGTGAGTTTAAGATTCAGGCTGAGCTTGGGGCTGAAGTAACTGTATTCGAAGCTTCAGGTCGCATGGTTTATACAACCACCATGAGGGAAAATGATCAATTACAATTGAATTTTCCAGCCGGATGTTATGTGATTAAACTGAAAGATGGTACTCGATCTGAGGTTAAGAGCCTCATCATTCGATGATTTACTTTGAAAAAAAGTGGCCACAAGAATCTTGTGGCCATTTTTCATTCACTTCGCAGTGGCTTGCTATTTTTGTGTAAAACTCCCATGCGTTCTAGATTGTTGAAATGGCTCGCTTTTGTCTTGGTTTTAATTTTTGGAATTTATTGGGCCGTTCTTCACGTCAATATCAATCCGACGCATCATGTTGGAGAAGTGGTGGATGAGTTTCAAGGTGTGAAGGTTTATTACAACGGAGGCGTGAATCACGTTGAAGAAAGAAATTTATCCGTTGACGGATACAATCTTGGATTGAAATATCAATGTGTTGAATTTGTAAAGAGATTTTACCTCGAACATTTTAAACATCGCATGCGCAATAGTTATGGTCATGCCTTTGAGTTTTTTGACCGTTCATTGAAAGATGGTGACTGGAATAGCGATCGAGCCCTCATTCAGTATTCCAATGGCAGCAGTACGAAGCCTGTTGAAGGAGATATTATCATCTTCGATCGTTATTTGTTAAACCGATACGGACATGTTGCCATCATATCACAAGTTTCAGATGGTGAAATTGAAATTGTTCAACAAAATCCAGGACCGTTTCATTCCAGCAGAGAGAAGTTTGAATTGCTAGACAAAAACAATAGGTTTACCATTGTCCATCCACGTGTTTTGGGATGGCTTCGTCATTCATAAAAAAAGGCGACCGTTGGTCGCCTGATATCGAAAGAATGATGAATTATACCAACATCATTACAGGATTTTCGAGATAGGATTTTAAGGTTTGAAGGAATGCTGCGCCAGTTGCACCATCTACTGCTCGGTGGTCACAACTAAGCGTCACTTTCATCACATTGCCTGGAACCACAGCGCCATTTTTTACAACAGGCACTGCTTTGATTCCGCCAACTGCAAGGATGCATGAGTCAGGTGGATTGATGATCGCTGTGAATTCATCGATTCCGAACATTCCAAGATTTGAAATGGTAAACGTGTTTCCTTCCCAATCCGATGGCTGTAGTTTTTTAGTCTTTGCTTTTTCAGCAAATGATTTCACTTCAGCACCGATTTGAGCAAGTCCTTTCTCATTTGCAAAACGAACAACAGGAACGAGTAAGCCTTCATCGACTGCAACAGCAACACCAATATGTACATGCTGATTGTACCTGATGGTTTCTCCTCGCCAAGAAGAATTCACTTTTGGATGCTTCAACAACGACATCGCCACTGCTTTTACCACCATGTCGTTAAACGAAATTTTCACATCACCGGAATCGTTGATGGATTTACGCGCAGCCATAGCATTGTCCATGTTAATTTCCATCGTGAGATAGAAATGAGGCGCGGTGAATTTGCTCTCAGCTAGGCGACGCGCAATAGTCTTACGCATCTGTGAAATATTTTCTTCGGTAAAGCTTTCTGTTCCTGAAGGAGCGAATACAGGTACAACTGTACTTTTTGAAGAAGCTGATGCCGGAGAAAAATTCTCAACATCGCGGCGAATAATTCTGCCGCCATCACCACTTCCGGCAACATGACTGATGTCTATTCCTTTTTCACTTGCCAGTTTTTTAGCCAAAGGAGAAGCTTTCAATCTGCCGTTGCTTTCATGAGTTATTGGCGCGGCAACTGGAGCGCTTGCAACAACCGGAGCACTTGTTGGAGCAGAAACGGAAGCAGATACCGCAACTGGAGCCGCAGCAGAAACTGCAGCGATTGGAGCACCTGCACTTTCAGAAGCGATCATCGCAGTTACGTCTTCGCCTTCTTTTCCGAGAATGGCAAGTATGGAATCAACCTTAGCAGTTTTCCCTTTTTCCACCCCGATATACAATAGAACACCATCTTGGAATGATTCAAATTCCATGGTGGCCTTATCGGTTTCGATTTCAGCGAGTACTTCTCCACTTTTTACTTTATCGCCGACTTTTTTATTCCAGGACGCCACGGTACCTTCGGTCATCGTGTCGCTCAGTTTCGGCATTCGAACTATTTCCGCCATGTTTCCTGCAGTCTATAGGGTGTATGATTAATCGTTCACGTAAGGATAATCCTCTTGTGTGTATACGTCTTTATAAAGTTCATCGGCAGTTGGAAGCGGCGAATTTTCAGCAAATTCAACAGCTTCTTCCACTACCTGTTTGATTTCGGTTTCCACGGCTTCGATTTCAGATTCAGACATCCATTTGTTTTCACGGATTTTGCGAAGCACATGTTCAATGGGATCTTTCTCTTGATACTCTGCCACCTCTTCTTTGGTGCGGTATTTCTGTGGATCACTCATGGAGTGTCCTTTGTATCGGTAAGTTTGGATATCCAATAATGTTGGACCATTTCCACTTCTGGCGCGTTCAGCAGCGATTTCTATGGCTTCGCAAACACTTTCTGGGCGCATACCATCCACTGATGCTGATGGCATCAAAAATGAAGAACCCAACAATGAAAGATCAGTAACGTTGGAGGTACGTTCAATAGATGTACCCATGGCGTATTGGTTATTTTCAATGATGAAAATTACCGGAATCTTCCATGTCATGGCCATGTTGAATGTTTCGAAGAGCGCGCCTTGTCTGGCTGCGCCATCACCAAAGAAACAGATGGTCACATTGTCGTTTCCGCGGTATTTATCAGCGAACGCAATTCCTGCACCCATTGGAATTTGTGCACCGACAATTCCATGACCACCAAAGAGATTGCGCTCTTTGTCAAACATGTGCATCGATCCACCTTTTCCTTTAGACAAACCGGTTTGTTTTCCGTACAGCTCGGCCATTACCAATTTAGGATCAGTACCCATCACCAATGGATGCGCGTGATCGCGGTAGGCAGTAATCACTCGGTCTGTAGGGCGAATCGCTTCCATCATTCCAGATAGAATGGCTTCTTGACCGATATACAAGTGACAGAATCCACCAAACTTCTGTTGGATGTAAAGATGTCCGCATTTTTCTTCGAATCGGCGCATCAGCAGCATTTCCCTATACCAACGTTTGTAAACGTCTTTGGTAAAACGAGAATCAGATGCAGCAGCTGCTTTCGAGGAGCCTGATTTATTGGTTGCTATTTCAGTCGCCATGATAATTAGAGTTGTCGGCAAATATAGTTGCCTATTGTAACAACAAGGTATGTGAATGAAGTGTATTTAATACACTTATTCTGGCTGAATTGTTCCGTTTGAATCAAGAAAATTGCTTGAGAAAACGAACATCGTTTTCGAAGAACATCCTCAAATCGTCAATCTGATACCTCAGCATAGCGATGCGTTCGATTCCCATGCCGAATGCGAATCCGCTGTATTCATTGGGATCAATGCCGCTTGCAGAAAGAACTGCAGGATCTACCATCCCGCATCCCATAATTTCCAACCAGCCCGTACCTTTGGTAATGCGGTAATCAGCTTCGGTTTGCAATCCCCAGTATACATCCATTTCAGCGCTGGGCTCAGTAAATGGAAAATATGATGGTCGTAGTCTGATTTTGGCTTTTCCGAAAAATTCTTGAGTGAAATAGAGGAGTGTCTGTTTCATATCCGCGAAGGAAACACCCTTGTCAATGTACAAACCTTCAATTTGATGAAACTGGCAGTGCGCTCGTGCGCTCACAGCCTCATTCCGGTAGACACGTCCTGGCATCACGATTCTGAGAGGAGGCTTTTGGTTTTCCATGGCCCTCACCTGGACACTACTTGTATGGGTTCTGAGAACCATTTCATCATGACCATTTTCCGTTCCCTTGCGAATAAAGAAAGTATCTTGCATATCGCGGGCTGGATGTTCGGGAGGAAAATTCAATCCAGAGAATACATGCCAATCGTCTTCTATTTCGGGGCCATCAGCTACAGTAAAACCAATTCTTGAGAATATTTCCAAGATTTCGCTGCGCACAATCGCAAGCGGATGCCTCGAGCCAAAAGGCACGATGCCTGATGGACGGGTGAGATCAATTCCTTCGTTCTGAGTTCGCGAATGCCCATTTGATTGCTGAAGGGTTTCCAGTTTCAGCTGCACCGCATTTTTCAACTTGTTCAATTCCTGACCCATTACCTTTTTTTGATCCGAAGGAATGGTCTTGAATTCTTCGAAAAGGTCATTCAACAAGCCTTTTCGCCCAAGAAATTTAATCCTGAAATTTTCAGTATCCTGATCTCCAGTAGAGGTGAAGGCCTCCACTTCTTGAAGATATTGGTTGATTTTATCCTGCATGCTCAGATTATTTGTGATCCTTTTGAATCACTTCCATACTCATAGAAACATCTTTCAAAGGTCGGTTCATTTGATTGCCTTGCAGCATAGCAATGCTATCTACTACGTTTAAACCATAAATGACCTCACCATATACAGTGTAGTTCATATCAAGTTGAGCAGTGCCACCAACGGTTTTATAAAGCTGTTTCTGTTCATCTGTGTATTTAAAACCAGGCATCGATGAACCGATATTCATTTCAATTTGGCTCAATTGCATGTCTGTCCAAGGTTGACCTTGTACAATATAGAATTGACTTCCGCTTGATTCCTTTTTAGGATTCACCTGATCACCTTGTCTGGCTGCACATAATGCACCTTTTTTGTGAATGAGATGGGGACGAAACTCAGCAGGAACTGTATATCCTGGTCCACCATTGCCAAGCATAGCCGAAGGCGAGGCGCCACGACTTTGCGGATCTCCTCCCTGTATCATGAAGTTTTTGATACAACGGTGAAAAAGCAGTCCATCGTAATATTTCTCTGAGGCGAGCTTTAAAAAATTATCACGATGCAATGGGGTCTCATTATAAAGTGCGACAATCATATCGCCATATTTTGTAGTAATCTTCACTTTGGCGAGGTCAGGCATGATTTTGCTGACATCAGGAGCAGAAGCAGCTGGAGTGGAAGGATTCTCCGTGATTACCGGTTTTTCTTCAACTACAGCAGGTTGTGTGTTGGCGGGTGTTTCGCTTTTGTTCTTGCAGCCTGAAGCATTCAGGAAGATCAATGCAGTGAAGCAACCAATGGTAAGAAAGGTAAGTCTTTTCATACGTTATGATAATTGAAATAGGCGCGCGAAGTTAAACTTTTTGTGTTCATACGCTATTTCAAATTGCAGGTGATTCGCTGATGCTGGACCTAAAAATGCCGGAAAAATGCGATTTCAACAATGAATTTTTTAAAGCCTGTAAATTTGGTGCGGTGAATAAGGGAAAATGAACTTTCTTTGTTTCGCTTTAATGCAGGCTTACATGAAAAGAATTCAGATCGTTAAAATATTCGGAACCCTGATGGTTGTCGGATTGATCATTGCCGTCAACGGTTGTAAAAAGGATAAACATACCATTGCTACGATCACCGTAGTCAATGAGGATGGCGAACCTGTTCCTGGCGCAAGTGTTCAACTGTATGCAGTACCTTCAGAAACACCTCCGCCACCAAATGCCATTCGATTCGATACGACCCAGGTGACCAATGGTACAGGCAAAGTGAGTTTCGATTTCAGTGAGTTTTATAAGAAAGGTCAAGCCGGCTTTGCCGTTTTGGACATCAAGGCCACAAAAGGCATTCAATCTGGTGAGGGAATCATCAAAATTGAGGAAGAAAAAACAACCGAAGAGACCATTACGATTGAATAATCGAAAGATTTAGATATTGGATTAAAAATGAAAAAGCCCCGTAAGGGGCTTTTTTGTTAGATCACATCATTTGTTGATCTAAGTAGTCGGGATGACACGACTCGAACGTGCGACCACACGCCCCCCAGACGTGTACTCTACCAACTGAGCTACATCCCGAAATAGTTGGTGAAAAACGAGGCGCGAAAATAATCGCAAATTTGTTCATCGAAAAAATCTCAGGCCTTCCTGATATTGATCTTCTCGCTCTGAATGGTCGACAATCCATGAATAGCTATGACGAGAGCAGATATGATGTTTTGAATTTCTAATACCTATGCCACGCTTATTTAGCCTTCCATACATCAAAAAAAAAGGGCCGCAAATAAGCGGCCCCATTGTCAAGAATAACTAAGGCAAGGTTAATTTTTGATGGCATTGCCTTGAGGCGTAGCCTTTTGTTTATCGTTATACATGCCAAGGTTGAAAGTTATTGGCATGATGTAATTCGAATCCACGGGCATTCCATTCTTTGCTGCTGGCGTCCAGGTAGGCAATGATGAAACAAATCGCAATGCTTCTTCATCCAGAAGATAGTGCACCCCATCCGTAACCTGAGGTTTGGTTACCTCTCCGGTAGCGTCAATAGTAAATGTAACATAGACAGTACCTTCAATTTTACGTTCACGTGCTTCTAAAGGGTATTTCAGACTGTCGTTCACCATGGCCTGAAGTGCGGTCATGCCACCTGGGAATTTGGCCGGTTTTGATGTTCTGTTGGTTGAACGGAAATTCTCATCAGGATAGTAGCGGTCTGGTTTAGGGTTTCCGTCAAAACTCCACCTTTTCCAGGTGCCAACTTTATATCCATTCTTGAAACGACCTTGAGATTCTTTGTAGCCGTTGGCATAGAAATATTCAAAATCACCGTGAGGAATTTCCAACTTATGATCGATGTATGCTCCGGTATATGCGACTTCACCAGTAAGGTGTTTTACCGAAACTTTGAACATGCTGTCATTTACCATGACCACATTTCGGGTGTATTTAGCTTTGGCTGAATCCGCCACAATCCTGTTCTGGGCATCCAGATACTCGGTCCTGCTCTGAGCTAACGTGCTGTTAGTCAGTAGTAATAGCAAACTCAAACCACACAGTTGTAGAATTTGTTTCATCGTCAAATGTCGCTAGGTTTTATTTAGGCGACGCTAAAATAATCAAAACTTAGACGTATCCGACGTCGATGGTTGTTTCAGAATTACTAACATTTGCAGAAAATTTGGAATCCCGATATGGACTACGTGTTTGAAAAGGTTTGGAATGAGACAGTTAACAAGGTTTCAGCGCAATTTGGTGAAAAACTAGATTATAAAGCGATTTTATTTTTGATTGGGGTTCAGGAGCTGGGCAAGGACTTTCAAACTTTTAAGAAAGACCAAAAAGTGGAGCTGATGCACGTTGGCATTTGCACCGTTCTGATGCCTTATGGCTATTACAGTTTTGTTGGAAGGGATGTCGACGGATGGCCTCATTTTGAGCGCACCGCCACTTTACCTGCCCTGAATCCGGAAGAACAAGAACTGTTGATCAGAAAAGCAATCGTCAAATACTTCGAGCCTTTAAAATAAAACAAATGTTTGCCAAGCTGTATAAAGCTTTCATGGTAGCAAACATTTTCTAGAAGTAAACTCCTTTTTGCTGGGTTTGGCCAGCTCATTTAATTCTACCGTCACGTATGATGAAGATTTCACTTGCTGAAAATCGGAGAATCAGAGGTGCATTTGAAAAAATGGCATGGTGTTTTAGATGTCCTTAAAAAATTAAGGTCATGAAAAAATATCTATTCCGCTTCATCATTTTTTGCTGCTCGCTTTCGCTGGCATCATGTACACGTGAACCGAGCGCTTCAGTAGATCAAGATAAAATCTACACCAAGTACGAGTTGATTTATGATGCCAATACAGATATGACCACAGTAAAGGCCGAGTTCCGATTTGGTAGCATGCTCGGCACAAAATTGGAATTGTCTCATCCGGCATCTGTGAGCTTTAATGGAGAACTGATTCCCTTCAATTCAACATTAGCCATTTATGAAGAACAAATAGCGGGCTTTATCTCTTCGGGTATATTCTCCTACACAGATGTAGAAGGTCATGTATATGAGAATCAAACCGGACGAATCAAAACCATAAGTTTTCCTGGTGGCTCAATGGCCATTGATAGAGGTACAGATCACGTGATGCCGTTCATTGGAAATCCAGTAGGTTCAGAGGATGTAGTCTCACTCAAGTTTGCCAACAAAGTATTTTCAACATCGATAGTAGGCAGTTCAAGTATCACCATTGGTGGTGTACAAACAAACGGAATAGAAGCTGGGGCTTACACAGCTTCAATGTCCAGAACGCACACAGATGTGCTTCACAACGCAACACCTGAAGGCGGATCCATTCTGCTAACGTACAAGGCTCATAACAAAGCCATTCAGGTGAACTAAAAACAAATCGCTTAATGAAAGAGGCTCCAATTTGGAGCCTCTTTTGTTTTTATAACTTGGATCGCAACGAAACTGTAAGTTTCGTAAATGAGATCAAAAGGTATTTTGAATCGGAAAAGAAATGCTTGGCATCATCTCAATTGATGATCCATTTACACCCGGACATTTTCTTCTTCTTCCTTAAGCTTCATGATTTGATCAAGTGCATCAGGGACAACATCACTGCAGATCGTCACAAATGCACCTGGGGTCGCATTGCGAATGGCAAATTCAATGGCTTCTTTTTCTTTTCTGAATATGGTTATTTTTTTCTCTGAAGAAATCTGGTGAATACCCTGGGTCATCAGTTCGATGATTTCTTCTTCAGTTCTACCACGAAGATTTTTGTCCTGGCGAATAATGATTTCATCAAACATACCAGCGGCTACTCGTCCAAGATTTACGATGTCTTCATCACGACGATCACCAACTCCAGCAATAATGCCCACTTTCGGCGAAGCATCCACTTTACTTAGAAAATCACTGATGGCCATAAAGCCGTGCGTATTGTGTGCATAGTCCACCATCACAGTGAAATTCTTGAAGTGGAACATATTCATACGACCAGGAGTTTGCGCAGGTGATGGTATGAAGGTAAGCAATGCAGCGCGCATATCTTCAATGTCAAAACCACGAGTGAAACCCGCCAGAACACAAGGAAGAATGTTCGCAATATTGAATGTTGCTTTTCCACCGTAAGTGAGCGGAATATTCGCTGCTCTGTCGACACGAATTTTCCAAGTGCCTTTGCATATCGTTACAAATCCATTTTCATAGATTGCAGCAAGACCGCCTTCACTGATGTGTTTCACCACTACTGGATTATCTTCACGAAGTGAGAAATAGGCAACTTTGCATTCAAGGCCTTTGGCCATGTTCAGAGTATGTTCGTTGTCAGCATTGAGGATAGCATATCCTGAAGGCATCACACTTTCCACAACAACGCCTTTCACCCTTGCCAATTGTTCAACAGTATCGATATCACCAAGACCCAAATGGTCTTCTGCCACATTCGTGCAGATGGCGATATCACAACGGTGGAATCCGAGACCTGCCCGCAGTATGCCGCCTCTTGCACATTCAAGAACTGCGAAATCAACTGTAGGATCTTTCAATACAAACTCAGCGCTGATAGGACCGGTGCAATCACCACGCATCATCAATTGGTTTTGTATGTACACACCATCGGTTGTGGTATATCCTACTTTGTGTCCCATGGTCTTAACAATGTGCGCCATGAGTCTTGTTGTGGTGGTTTTACCGTTGGTACCTGTTACAGCAATAATGGGTATCCGTGCAGAGGTTCCTGGAGGATAAAGCATGTCAATCACAGGTTCAGCAACGTTGCGTGGAAGTCCTTCTGTGGGGTCAAGGTGCATTCTGAAGCCTGGTGCGGCATTTACTTCGAGTATCGCCCCACCATTTTCTTTTACAGGAGTAGAAAGACTTTCTGCCATGATATCGATACCACAAATGTCTAATCCGATGATTCTGGCGATGCGTTCACACATAAAGACATTATCAGGGTGAACCAAATCGGTAACATCGGTGGCAGTACCTCCGGTGCTCAGGTTGGCTGTGGGCTTCAAGAAAATTTCTCGACCTTTTTCCACAACAGAATCCAACGTGAGTCCTTCTCGATTGAGCATTTCCATCAGGAAATCATCTATAGAAATTTGAGTCAGCACTTTTTCATGACCATATCCTCTTCTGGGATCTGCATTGGTGATATCAATGAGTTCTTTGATGGTGCTTTTTCCATCTCCGGTTACTGCTGCTGGTTTGCGGATAGCAGCAGCCACAAATTTGTAATTGATGACAAGAACGCGGTGATCCAAACCTGTGATAAACCTTTCCACGATGACACCACGCGAGTATTTTTTTGCCGCGGCTAAACCAATGCAAGCGCCTTCCCAATCTTTGATGTTGGTAGTAGCACCTTTACCATGATTGCCGTCGACAGGTTTGGTAACGATGGGATATCCTATCGAATCAATGGCATCTTTCAGTCCTTCTTCGGAATAAACGATTCTGCCTTTGGGTACTGGTATTTCTGCGGCACCAAGTAAGTTCTTTGTTTCCTCCTTGTCACATGCGATATCAACAGCAATGCTGCCAGTGGTGCTTGCGATGGTAGCTCTGATCCGTCTTTGGTTCACTCCATATCCTAATTGCACCAACGAATGCCTGTTGAGTCGGATGTAAGGTATACCTCTGGAAACTGCTTCATCTACGATGCATCCAGTGGATGGTCCAAGCCTTTCATCTTCGCGTATTTCTCTCAGTTTCTGAATGTCTTCCTGCAAATCGTATTCTTTTCCTTCGATGAGTGCTTCTGCAATTCTTACTGAAGCCCTGGCAGCATATTGACCAGCTTTTTCTTCCATATAACTGAACACGACGTTATACACACCGGGTTTGGAAGTTTCACGGGTGCGGCCGAAACCACACATCATACCTGCAAGTGTTTGAAGTTCCAAAGCGATGTGTTCTATCACATGCCCCATCCAGGTTCCTTCATCCACCCTTTGGAAGAAGCCACCGGGTTCGCCAACAGAACAGCGATGACCGTACATGGATGGAAACATCTTTTCCAACCTTTCACGAAAGCCAGGGATGGAGTTTGTTGGACGTTGCTCCATGTCCTCCAGATCGAGGCGCATCTGAATGAGTTTGTGTCTGCGAATGCTCCAATAATTGGGGCCTTTCATCACTTTGATATCAAGGATTCTCATGAGATTACGTTTTGGTTTGGGTCAACAGGTGACCGTTTTAATTTTGGTTTTGTTGCGAATATGGTGGAAAAAAAGTCGATTTCCACATTAATCTTCGGTTCTATTCATGTTCTAAGCGAATATTTTTGCCGCCATCAACCAAAAAGCACGACATTGGAATTACCAAAGGGCAAGCTGATCTCCATCGGAGGAGCTGAAGATAAGGGAACAGAAAGTGAGGGATACTACTCACAGAAAAGTAACCTCAATTTTTTTGAACTCGGGATACTCAAGCGAGTGGTACATGTGATGGGCGGCGTAGATGCGCGCATTGAAGTCATAACCACGGCGAGCAGCATTCCTCTGGAGGTTGCAGAAAACTATCTGACAGCCTTTGGGAAAATTGGCTGCACCAATGTTGGTGTCATGAATATCCGCAATAGAGAGGATGCGAGAAAACAAGAATTCATCGAACGAATCAAAACTTGTGATGGCGTCATGTTTAGCGGTGGAGATCAATTAAGACTCACTACCATTTTCGGCGGCACTGAATTTTTAGAAATAATTCATGATAGGTATCACCACGGTCTTGTTATTGCTGGCACAAGCGCCGGCGCGATGGCGATGAGCAATACCATGATTTATCAGGGTAAAAGTGATTTAGCACACTTGAAAGGTGAGGTGAAGATTACTACAGGATTAGCCTTTATCAATAACGTGATTATCGATTCGCATTTTGATAAAAGAGGGCGATTCAACCGTTTGGCACAGGCAGTAGCCAGCAATCCAT
The DNA here is from genome assembly GCA_019694805.1 of Flavobacteriales bacterium. Lineage (GTDB taxonomy): Bacteria > Bacteroidota > Bacteroidia > Flavobacteriales_D > Sanyastnellaceae > JAIBBG01. Next base: position 169,457 of record JAIBBG010000002.1, read on the forward strand.
CATGCACGGGCGTTGGTCTTGGTGAAGATACGGGCGTCATCATTACCAATGGCAATCACATGGAAGTGATTGGCAGTGGTGCAGTCGTGATCATCGATGGTAGGGATATTCATCACAGCAACATCACGGATGTGAGCATGGGCACTCCTATTTCCGTTGAAAATCTTCGCGTCAACATTTTGGTTCACGGCAATTCATATCTCGTGAAAGAAAGGCAATTTGTTCCTGGTGTTACGGTTTCTCAGGATGAAGATTGATCGTTAATCTTTGTAGATTCTTACAGTAGGTGGGACATCGTTTTTAAGCCATCCGCGATACATTCCAGATGAGTTGAAAGGTAAACATATGTTGCCTGATGTATCAGCGGCAATAAGTCCGCCTTCACCACCCAATTTCACAAGTTTGTCATGAACAACTACGTCGCAAGCTTGTTGCAGCGATAAGCCTTTATATTCAATCAGGCATGAAATGTCATAAGCAACAACAGCACGTATGAAGTATTCGCCATGTCCGGTGCAAGAAATGGCGCATGTTTTATTGTTGGCATAGGTACCTGCGCCAATTACAGGTGAATCACCAACGCGTCCCCATCTTTTATTGGTCATACCGCCTGTGGATGTTGCTGCGGCAAGATTGCCATGAACGTCTAAAGCTACAGCACCTACAGTTCCGAATTTTTTGTCATCGGCGTGATCTAATTGAACGACATTTTCTTTCAATGCCTGTTGCCATTGGTCATGTCGGAATGCATCAAAAAAATAATCATCGTCTTGAAAAGTGAGGCCGATAGATTTTGCAAATGCTTCCGCGCCATCACGGCAAAGCATGACGTGTTCGCTTTTTTCCATAATGGCTCTTGCGAGTGTGATGGGATTTTGAACTCCCCGCACACCTGCAGCAGCTCCTGCTAGAAGTGAATCTCCGCGCATGATGGATGCGTCCATTTCGTGTTTGCCTTCATGCGTAAAGACACTACCTCTGCCTGCATTGAACAGAGGATAGTTTTCCAATTCGATCACTGCGGCTTCAACTGCATCAAGTGATGATCCTCCCGCCGCCAGTATTTTTTCACCTGCCCGCAGCGCATTGATCAGACCAGTGCGGTAAGCGACTTCTTTTGCCGGTGTCATTTTATCGGGATCGATGGTTCCGGCACCACCGTGAATGGCTAGAGTATATTTCATGATCGTGTTGTCGGATTTTTTTTACCGGCGAGTAATTTTTCAATGGTACCTTGAATGCGATTCATCCGCGTTTCATTCTTTTTTGCAGATACAATCCATTCAACATATTCACGACGATGTGAAAATGCCAATGAATCAAAAATACTTCGCGCTATTTTATTTTGGGTAAAAGCTTTCTGCAGATCTTCTGGCACCGTGATGGTCTTGCTTTTTGCATCGGCAAACTTCGAAATCTCACGAATGGTCCTTTTGGTTTGCTTTTTTTCGTCATGCATTGTTTTCCTGCGAAAGCAAAATGTCGACCAAGTATCATCAAAGGAAACAAAACCGAGATAGGCCAAATCTGGATGAGCCATGATCAGTGCGTGCAGAATATCACGGTTGAGATCAGATTTAATTCCACTGGTTCCTTTAGGATAACCGATCCAAATGATATTGTTGTTTCCCAGGTATGACAGTGCTTTATGAATGCCAGCATCGAGTTCTGCGCGGTTCTTTACAAACCAAAACAATATATGGTCTTTCGATGATGGCGATTTTGAAAACGTGCTTTGCGCTGGGAGCGGCAAGAGTTTATGACCAACATGGTCAGGATTATTTACCAATCCAATGCTTTCGCTTCCTTTGAGCTTCAGCTTACGATGAAACGCTGCATTCATGCTGCAAAGGAAGGGAGGAAGTGGGCAATTTGTATTGTTGGATTCTTAAAACATTAAAAGAATGATTCTTGATAAAGAAGTTGGCATACTCAGATAATTTTGGCACATAATTTCGATAGTTGAAATAAACCTGTATGAGAATTTACCGTCGTTCCTCTTTTCGCAATCCGATGGAGGATCATTCAACATTTAGAAATTGGGTACAACGATTAAGCGCCCATACCATTCGAAAGTATGGTGAAAGAACCATCCAAACTCAACTAGGTAGCACTCATGTTTGGGTGATCAATGCAGAGGTCCCTTCCGGTAGATCATTGGTGATTTTTCCCGGTGCGAGAACAACTTCATTGATATGGGATCTTGATTGTGGTTTGGATGAGATAGGCAACGATGTAGATATCTATTTGGTTGAAACGAATGGATTGCCGAATCTAAGTGATGGGCATACGCCTGATATCAAATCGAATGATTATGGGAAATGGGCAGCAGAGGTGATCAGTCAATTGGGACTTAAACGCACCTGTGTTGCCGGCGCTTCATTTGGCGGATTGATCTGTATGAAGCTCGCCATCACCAATCCGGAAATGATTGTATCAGCATTTCTCCTGAATCCAGGATGTCTTCAAAAGTTTTCTTTGTCTTATCAGAATCTTTATAGCAACATGCTGCCCATTCTGATACCGACAAGGAAAAATGTGCGAAAGTTTTTACACAAAGCCATACTCGGAAAACCGACTCATCAGATATCACTGGAGGCGGAAGATTTGCTCATTGACTATGAATTGTTGGCTTTGAAAAGATATAAGGATAAAACTCAAAAGCCTTATGACATGAACGAAGAATTAAGTAAGGTGAAGGTCCCTACGCATTTGCTCTTAGGTGATCGGGATTTATTATTTCCTGCACACAAATCATTAAAGCAAGCCAAAGAGAAAATCAAATCTCTTCAGACAACGCACGTTTTTGAGCATGTTGGACATGGAATTGAGACGTACCATCCAGCCTTGCATTATATTGGTAACAAAGTGAGAAATGATGCTTGGTAATAAACCACATCGATCATCATAGTTCATATCGTAGCAACGAAAGTCATTTGTTTGGGTGAAATTTCAGATGACTTATTGCAAGTGCTAAGGTTGGTCTTCGAATAACAATAACCGAAGTTGCACCACATATTCATCATGATAGATCATGTGAACGATGCGGGCAGATGTATCGACTTCAAGCGAGCAAAGAGTATTTTCATTTCGTTGGCTTTCAAATTCGAGTTGATATAAGCCGTTTACTTTTTTCCATTTACCCCATTCATATTGCTGAACAAAAAAGCCAAAACTATTTTCAGTAAATGTGCTGTCTTTCCGAAGCTCAATGGTAGTGCTGCCGAAGATACCTTCACCATATGCCCACAAAATGCTTTCAGCTTGCGTTTTCTTTTTGTCAGCGCGTTTTTTGATCCGAGCAGTTTTTGGTATAGTGCAAGCCATCACCATCATCGAAACCACGAATATGAAAATGATATTGGGGTGAGCTTTGTTCATCATGAGTTCATTTCGTCGTGATCCCGATCATCACACCGAAATCTCCTTCGAGGTCCATTTGGTTTTTTGAAGGCATGTAAATTCTGGACACAGATCCATCAAGGTATAAGGCATCTTTACAGCCCATGTCCAGAAAGTAAGATGCAAAGTCGAACAAATTAATAGGCTCAGTTGAAATTGCAAACAGAACTTTGCCATCTGGTAATATTCCAACACCATTTCTGATGTTGAGATTCTTTGAGCCCATTCGAAATTCGGGATGGATTTTCCCATCAACCAACAACATGGGACCTGATTGTGTTGCAAATTCAATTTGCTGATTCAATTTGAATGCATCCGTTTTACAAACAAAGCCTTTCCTGTCTTTTGTGATATAAAATACTCCATTGGGTTTGAGGTAGAAATTGCCGTAACCACTGGATTCATTCAAACGATGAATGGTATTTCCATTCTCGATGTAAAGTCCAAGTGGCGAGTGATCTTGCTGGTACATGCCTCCGTTCATGGCCATGATTAAAGTGCCATGTTTTTTTTCTGCCCATGATTTCAGATTGGCCAGAGAAAGTAAAGGTTTATTGTTATCATCCTTCCAGAAAAACCTGATGTGCTCAATAGCTGGATCGGAAATGTGGTAAACGATTTTTTGATTGGCGGAGGTTATTGAGTTCAGTCCAGTAATGACGATAAAAATTGCGGCAAGGAATATCAATCGAAATGATAAAGATCTCATGGAAAATTGAAGTTAGGCTTTGATTCAACCGTGTTTAATTTAAGATGAAATGAACCTTCATGCAATATGCATGTATTCCATGCCCGATGCCAAAATCAATTTCGTTTTTTTTCTTTTTTTGGGTGCCGTGCTTTTTGTCAGCGCAACATTTTGATTGGGCGGCAACAGGCATGGGCATCGGCAATGGTGTTAGATATTCAGCCTACAGTAGACGTGGTGAATTGTTGGTTGCCATGAACTATGAACCTCAGGTTTATTCTCCATTCGACAATAAGTTCATCCTCTTTGGACCTTTAGGCGATTCTTTGGACTTGGGTTGTATGCCAAAGGATGTAGTATTGGTTGCCATGAATCGTGAAGGTAGATTCCTTTTTCATCGGCGTTGTTCTGAATGGGGAGAACATATCTATTTGTATGGAGTTACGGCGTTGTCGAATGGAAATTTCGTTGTTGCATACAAGGCTATGACGGTGTCTGCCGAAGTTGTCATTTTCGAAAAGGATGGAAGGCGATCTACAGAAAATAATGTCCCACCATGGATAGATCATGAAGCGATGCATGGCAACATCAATTTTGATGGCTTCAAGACATGGACTGGAGACGCATTCTTATTCACGGAAATATCCTCGACAGGAAGTACAATCAGAACCGTGGCAGTGAGGACTGGGGGAAAATCAGAATGGGCTGAGATGGAAGGCACTGAAGATGGCGGATTCTTTTTTTCTACACGTGAAAACAGGCTTGAGAAAAATACCGAAGGCTACTTCGCTTATGTAGAATATGATTGTGTGACGAAATGGAGTAGGGATTTTCAATGGAGTTGGCAACATGAAACCAAAGAAATGAGCAGTGGAACCAGTGGTTCTTATGTACCCGGTACACGTGCGACGCCAGGTAATGGTGGTGTCATTTATTCTACAGGATGCATGAACGCTTCAATGATTTCAGATGGGGGAAATATTCACAAAGCACTGCACAAGCCATATCCGAAGCTTGATCCAGATGCTGAAGGGCTAGACTCATACCTGAATTGCATTTCCAAGGAAGGCAAATTATTGTGGGTGAAATATGCTGAGAGTGCAGTGGTCTTTGATGATGTTGCAGCGGATCGAAACTTTGTCTATGTGAGCGGCAGATTACTTCATTCGAATATGGTTTTTGGTACAAGAGTAGACACCACATTAGACAAAAGAACATTCATTTCATGTTTGGACAATGATGGCAGAATTCAATGGATCAAGACATTTCACGCGCAACAAATTCCAGTTCTCGATGCAGATCAACTGGGGCATTTGCATGCTTTTTTTCACACGATGGATGATATCCATGATCCGCCACTCATTTTAGGGCACGATACCCTTGTTCATTATTTCAGTCAGTTGATTGTTTCATCATTCGATCATTTCGGAGAAATATGCTGGACAAAAACTTCCAGGGTGCCATTAGCATCTAATGGCATTGAACAAAGTCGGCTATTTCATGATGATTGTGGAAATGTGTTTTTGACGAGTACCATGTGGTTTGTTGGTGTTGCAGGTTTTGCTTGTTTCGATGCTGCATTTTTGAAAGGCACAGGATATGGCGGTGCTCCACTGATAGCTAAAATTCAAACCACCATTCCAATGGAAAATATGGCGATGCTTCTCGAGGAAAGGGCTGCTATAGAGCCGGAAATTTCATGGAAGGAAAATTTGCAAATCGAAGATGTTGAATGGCAGGAGCAATGTGTTCCAAATCAGTGATTTGGCCAAGGGAGTTTATCTGCTGCTCGTATATGGAAAGGGCGGATCAGCTTCAGCTCGTTTGGTGAAGACCGACTAACTCAATCTTCACATTGGCCTTCCGGAGTGCAAGTAGGTCCTTCGCTAACTTGGATTGTAGCGTTTGGATTGGCCTTTTTCCATTCCTGGTATGATTGCGAAAGTGCCTGAAGAAATGCCTGAGGTGGTTGTGCCCCTGATATTGCATATTTCCGGTCAAATACAAAAAATGGAACACCCGTTACACCGATCATCTGTGCTTCACGTATGTCCTGATTTACCAAAAAAGCATAGTCGTCGTTGGTGAGGGATTCCTGAACTTCGGCTTCAGTAAGTCCAATTTCTTTACCCATTTCAACTAACATCTTGGGATCACCGAAATTTTTTCCTTCGGTGAAATAGGCCTTGAATAATCTTTCTTCTGCCTGATCACCCAATCCCTTGGTCTTTGCCAATTGGATCATCCGATGAGCCTGAAAAGAATTGGCAACAACAGCTTGATCAAAGCGATAATCAAGTCCTGCATTTTTTGCCATCATGACTACACGTTCGTGCATGGCTACAGATTGTTCGTAGCTCATTCCTTTTCTTCCCGCGAGGTATGTATAAACATCAACCCGATGATCGAATTTTTCGGGAATGGAAGGATCGAGTTGAAAGCTCTTCCATTCGATCGCTATATGATTGCTATCAGCGAATTCTGCGAGCGCTGCTTCAAAATTTCTTTTACCAATGTAACAAAAAGGACACATGATGTCACTCCAGATTTCGACTTTCATGGTGTTTTGATGGCGGATACTATCCATGTTTTCTATTTGATTTGACTTCCCGTTATGTGGATCTGGCATGGATACTTGTCCCCAAGTGGTGACAGAGACCATTGAAGCGATAAGTAGGAGCCAGTTAAATTTCATGGAAGTTGTATTAGGTGCAAAGGTAGTTCCGGCCTTTTCGCTCTATAGGTTGATGTGGATCACCAATTGAATATTGATGCAATGTGAGGTCCTTTTGAATTCATTCCGAAGGCGTTTTTACCATTTCAAATATCGCTTTCAGGAAGTACATTCGCACCCCGGAATTTATTGACTTACAAATACAACGGGATGTCTGGCCGCCCGCTCATTGTGAGGTGGCCAATGGTTCAAATCCAGACATCTTGCTAACTCAAAGAACATGAAAATCAGCTATAACTGGCTTTGTGATTATATACAAACATCCTATTCAGTGGATGAGATTGCAGAAATACTCACTGCAACTGGTCTAGAAGTAGAGTCCGTGGAGAAAGTAGAAGCCATACCAGGCGGTCTAAAAGGCGTGGTTGTCGGTGAAGTGATGACTTGTGAAAAACATCCGGATGCGGATCGATTGAGTCTCACTCGTGTAAGTATAGGCACTGAAGAGTTGCTTCCAATTGTATGTGGTGCCCCTAATGTAGCTGCCGGTCAAAAGGTACTTGTGGCCACCATTGGAGCGAAGCTTTTTCCGACAGAAGGCGAACCTTTTGTCATCAAAAAGGGAAAAATTCGTGGACAAGAATCACACGGAATGATTTGCGCGGAGGATGAACTTGGTCTGGGAAAAAGCCATGCTGGAATCATGGTGCTGGATTCTTCTGCAGTACCGGGTACACCAGCTGCGGCGTTTTTGCAGATCAGTGAGGATTACTGTATTGAAATAGGATTAACACCCAATAGGACTGATGCGATTTCGCACTATGGTGTAGCTCGTGATCTGCATGCTGCCATTAGAAATATGGTTGGCGCAAAATCTGATCAACCTCAGCTCAAAAGACCACGGAGTAAAGCACTTCAAATTTCCAAGAGCATGCCTGCTATTTCGATTGAAGTGGCTGATGTGTCCTCTTGTCCGCGTTATTGCGGCATCACCTTGGAAGGTGTAAAGGTGGGGCCATCACCTGAGTGGATGCAGAAGAGACTTTCAGTCATTGGGCTTCGTCCTATCAACAATATCGTAGATATCACGAACTATGTTCAACATGAAATGGGCCAACCCTTACATGCATTTGATGCGGCACAAATTGGCGGTAACAAAGTGGTTGTGAGAAAGGCATTGTTGGGAGAAAAATTTGTGACATTAGACGGTGTGGAAAGAGAATTATCATCGGAAGATTTGATGATTTGCGATGAATCTAAGCCCATGTGTATAGCTGGTGTATTCGGTGGGTTGCACAGTGGTGTGTCGGAATCAACGCAAAAGGTGTTTCTCGAAAGCGCATATTTCAATCCTGTCAGTGTGCGGAAAACAGCCAGAAGACACGGGTTACATACTGATGCAAGTTTTCGATTTGAACGTGGTTGTGATCCACAAATCACCATGGAAGCCTTGCATAGGGCTGCAGAGATGATCATCGAAATTGCCGGCGGACATGCCGTTGATGAAGCTTTAGATCTTTACACGGAAAAATTCGCTTCACGTCACGTACAATTGAATTGGCAACGTTGTGTTTCATTGATCGGTAAAGATCCGGGTAAGGAAGTGGTAAAAAATATTTTGAATGATTTGGAGATAGAGGTGGTAGCGGAACAAGGTGATGAGATGACGTTGTCAGTGCCGCTTTATCGAAATGACGTTTATCGTGAAGCGGATGTAGTCGAAGAAATATTACGCATCTACGGATATAACAATATTGAATATCCTCAAGGATTGAAATCATCGTTGTCATTCGCACCACAACCAGATCCTGAAAAAATCCAACATCGCGCATCTGAGTATTTAGCTGCGAATGGTTTTCATGAGATGATGTCGATGAGTCTTACCAAATCGAAATACGTCGAATTTCTGCCAGAATCCGAACGTTCTCAAAGTGTCGCTTTGTTGAATCCTTTGAGCAGTGATCTTGGTGTGATGAGACAAACGCTGTTATTCTCTGGACTGGAGGCTATTTCACTCAATAGAAATCACCGCAATGCTGATCTCAAACTGTTTGAGTTTGGCAAAGTGTATTCTAAGAGCGAGGACAATTACAACGAAAAGAAAATGTTGTCGCTGTTCTTAAGTGGTAGTCGTCTGCCTGAATCATGGAACAATCAACAGGGGTCAGTTTCATTCCAGGATTTAAGAGGTCATTTGGACAACATGTTGAAAGTTGTTTCGATCAGAGGTGCTGCTTATCACACAGTAGAGCATTCATATTTTGATGATGCATTGCAAGTTGTAGTCGGTAAACATGTGTTGTCAGTACTGGGCAGTATTTCCGGAAAATTATTGCAAGCTTTTGATATCAAAACAGATGTTTGGTATGCTGAGGTGCATTGGGACACCATACTCAAATTGCAACCAGAAAAACGCGTCTCTTATAAAGAGCCAGAGAAATTTCCTTCTGTGAGACGTGATCTTTCATTGTTACTCAACAGATCGGTGAAATATGCCGAAATAGAAAAGTTGGCATATGAATCAGAAAGAAAGCTCTTGCGTGAAGTCAATCTTTTTGATGTTTATGAAGGCAAAAATTTAGAGGCAGGAAAAAAATCTTATGCAATCAGTTTTGTTCTTCAGGATAGCACCAAGACAATGACCGACCAACAGGTTGATGGCATCATGGCCAAAATCCAGAAGTCGTTTGAAGAAAAGTTGGGCGCTGAGTTGCGGAAGTGATCCTTCAGTGAGAGGCAACCAACAGAAATTCAAATCGGTTGATTATGGCTTTCTCTCCACTTTATAGGTGGAGATCACTGTATTCATTTTATTCGACGATAAAACAAAGAAGTATGTGGATGCAGGCCAACCAGCAGTATTGATGTACATCTTCTGATCTGTCACCTTCTGTCTTTGGAGTTCTTTACCAGACGAAAAATAGATGATCAATTCACTTCCGGCAACCATGTATGGTGATTCCACCACGATGATGTTGTCTTGATTTTGTGTGTCGCCAAGCTCACTGGAATGGAAATCTGATTGACCAATAACATGGTCTTGCGGCAATTTTGCCCATGCCAACATAAAGGATGGCAAAAGCAAAAGCACGCTGAGTGCCTTTTTCATGAGAATTCGTTAGGTTGATATATGACAAATTTGTTGGCCGGACGATGCTTATCCGGCTTGCTATTGGATGAATGGGAATAGATAGAGGCCGAACTGGCTGAAGGGGTGGGATTGATATGACCCTGAGCATCTATTCAACCCTCATCAAGCCATCTCATTTCTATTCCACAACTCAACACCTTTGAATACTCAAACATACTTTTTTCAAGTGCTCACCATGGGGTGACCATTTTTGCGCAACCGAAAACCATGCGTGTGTTCATGTTCTTGGGTGATTTGAATCCATTGGCGATCTCGACCTTAAGATTCACATTCAACACCCTAGTTGGAGCAGTAGGAAACTATCAGAAGGATGGACAGCCGTATGTGATATATGGCTTTTTTCTCCTTTTGGGTTTTCGAAGTGATTTGTTTTTCTGATGGGGATTCACCGGAGTAAAATTTGCCGGCGGATTCGGATGCTCTTTGTCTCTTTCAATTTGTTGCTGAGTAGCAGGCGGGATAGGTTTCAACCTGTGTTTCTTCTGTGCACGAAGAGGTGTCACATTCATGCCCAATACGGACAGCAAAGTGAGTATGTAGAATTTTATTTTGTAAGTCGTGTTGAAGGTTGGAGTGACAATTTGATCGCTATAAAAAATGCCACATGTATCCTGATTGCATTTTGATTTGATTTCTTTCGGATCGGCATCTCGGAAATCGACGAGTGTTTTATGACATGAGCGACAATAAGATTGTCCATCTTTATTGGTTAGACGAATGCGTGCAACAGGGCATGGTTGCTCTAAATAAATCTTCTCATTGTCACTGGTCATAACGGATAGACCACTTCAGAGAGATGAGGGTTGCGCCCATCCATCCATGATGATAATTGATGGTCAGAGTGCTGCTAACAATAATCTGATATCCTTCCAACTGAGTTCAAACAGTGAAGCAATGTCTTCGTTGGTGAGTGTGCCATTGTACATGTATACACCATTGCGAAATCCCTCCTGATGCTTCACAAGATTAGAAATCCCTCCTTCATCTCCAATGGCGATCACGGTAGGTGCGAAAATATTGGAGAGAGCATAGGATGCTGTTCTGGAAACCCTTGATGCAATGTTTGGAACGCAATAGTGAATGACACCATGCTCTTTGAAAACAGGCTTATCATGTGTGGTTACACGGGATGTTTCGAAACATCCACCTTGGTCGATGCTCACATCAACAATCACGCTGCCATATTTCATATTGCTCACCATGTCTTCGGTAACGATCACCGGAGTTCTTCCACCCGATGTATGTATTGCTCCAATGGCTACATCAGCGGTATCAAGTGCATTGCGCAATTCAGATGGTTGAATGGTACTGGTCCATAAGCGAAATCCGATATCATTCTGAAGTCTTCTTAGTTTATAAGTGCTGTTGTCAAACACTTTCACACTTGCACCAAGACCAAGCGCTGCGCGCGCGGCGGATTCAGCAACCGTGCCGGCACCGAGAATAACCACTTCGGTAGGTTTGACACCCGAAATTCCACCGAACATCAATCCCTGTCCACCATTGGCATGGCTGAGGTATTCAGCTGCAATAAGGACTGCTGTATTACCTGCTATTTCTCCCATAGCACGAACAACAGGAAAAATATTTGTTTCATCTTTGATGTAGTCCCATGCAATGGCGGTCATCTTTTTGGTTGCCAATGCATGGAATGTTTCCACTTTTTGAACAGGAAGATGAATGGCAGATACAAGGGTTTGTCGACCTGGCATCATGTCGATTTCCTGCAAGCTGGGAGGGGCAACTTTCATGATGATTTCACTGCGAAAAACATCCTCGGCTGAATAAACGATTCGTGCCCCAGCTTCACTGTAATCGTGATCTTGAAAATTGGCTTCTTTACCTGCATTGGTTTCAATAATCACCTCGTGACCATTGTTCACCAATAAGGCTACACTCTCTGGAACGAGGGCTACCCTGCGTTCTTGAAAAGAAGTTTCTCGAGGTATGCCAATCGTGAGTCGGGATTGCTTCTTCGCGATGGCCACAAGTTCTTCTTGTGGCATCAGGCTGGCTTCTTTGGCCAATGCCCTGATGGATTCTTTTTTATTGTCCATAGAGGAGTTGCAGGTAGGGGAAATCGGGAAACGAATATAACCATTTCAGACCCTATGAAATTGACCTTAACAAGATAGATTTCAAGAAGGGTAATTGATGGGCTTTCTCATTTGAAATCCTTGAGTGACAGGGTGTGGCGTTATGAGAGTACGATTTCAATAGAAGAAATGAACAGTGTTATTGAACGATTTAGGCTGTGAAGTGGAGTTATCATATTTTCGCCTAAATCACCAGAACTATGAATCGATTGCTTTTTCTATTTTCTAGCATTTTACTTCTTTTACTGAGCTCATGCTCTTCGGATCTTGAAAAGGAAAGAAAAGCGTATGAGGAATCTTTAGAATCATATCAGGTGGTGATGTATCGTGGCACGAAGATGATGGTGCGCGCTTCATCAGGTGTGGTCATGAATGAGACAGATTTTAGTAAGATGCTCAAAATCGAAGATGACAAAATTGGCACTGCAACGGAAGTATACAAGTTTGTGCAATACATGAGTGAAGTGGCAAAGGATACCACTGGAAAGGCGGCGGAAAATATCGATTGGATGAAATTGGGCGAAGAAATATATGATCTCCGCAAAGTGATACTTGAAACGGATGAAGATCAATATCCCATGTTTCTCGATTTGGCACCTGATTCAGCCCAAATTCCGCTGAGAACATTTCTTGCGACAAATCAACTGAAGTATTCCAATTCGATGGAACATTTGTTTTTTGGCATGTTGGGCACATTGTCCTTTGCAGCGCCTCGAGAAATCAATATGTATGAGCTCTCTAAAGTGTACAAAGAAGATATTGGCAACAATGAACTTTGGTTTTTGAAAGAGCTGACAGAAACGATCAATATCTCGCTTTGTGATTGGCATTATCTGGCTGAAGACCGTGTTACCCGCTTGATTGAATCCTACGAAAAAGAACCATGCTCTGCACAAATACTCAGTGCCAATAGCAGTCAACAAATTAATTCTGCCTCTTTTTCCAAAGCCATACTTGCATCGTGCTACGGGCTTCGTGCTTATGAAAGATATAAGTTGTCAGAAAAGGACGATGATAAAAAGGAAGAGGCCGTGAATGATGCAGTGTTGGCCGTTGACCTCACCAATCAATCCGGTCTGGACATACCCGAACTCGACCTTCTCGCTGCATCTTTGAGTGCATTGAATAAAGACACACAAAAAACGAAAATGTATTGTGAGCGAATAACCAATAACCCGAAGTCAAATGAGAATTTGCGGACTTCAGCTCAACAGATGATAGTCATGATAGATCAAGGTGATGAAGATGAACTGGCAGAAATCTCTGAAAAAAATCTGGAAGACAAACTGACCATAATTTATGCAGCGAAAGATCTATTGGGCCTCACTTTAAACAAAGAAGAATACGCTACAGGTATGTTGGAAGATGCAAAAGATAATCCGATAGAAACCACGTTCGCTTTCTTGAAAATCTATTGCGTAGAAACAAAAAACATGCAGTTGTTCTTAGAAGTAAACAAGCTGGAACAAAAATGGAACGACTTGATTCACTAAGAACTCATTCGTCGTAATCCCTATGCATGATGACATTTCTTGAGGGCTCAAAATAGAGCAGTAGGTTGCCTATCAGCAATCCGGTGGCAGCTCCAAATGTGACGTCTAAGGCAGAATGCGCGCCAAGGGTAACGCGGGATGTTGCCACCAACACAGCCCATATATAAGGAAGTAGATAAAATTGTCTGGCAGTTTTGCTTCGGGAGTACTTCATACTGAAAGCAAGAATGGCCGCCAGCAAAAACGAATTGAAAGAATGGCCGGAAGGGAAGGAGTAGCCAGACTCGTCAATCCAATGATCCAACACCATGGGATGAATCGTTTTCAATTTGTTTAAGTTGACCTTGACTACGGAATCCATAATTTCTTTTCGGCGACTGCTTTCGAAAGTATAGAAGTAGTTTTCATCATATTTCGGATCGACTTGACTGAACACATAATGATGGCTCGGCCTATGGATTTTCAATTCCTCTTTGATGAGGTGCTCATTGATCCACGCGAAAAAACCCAATGTGACGATGAGGGTAATCATCGATCTGAAAAATGTCTTGACCTTCTGGCTTGTGTCTTCTACAAGTCGGGTATAGAATAAGCTGGCCACCATGATGAGTATCAAAGTGCCGTATTTACCTCCACTACCGGATATCATCCAGGATGTCAATGCCAAACGGGATCCTGAATCCACGGTGGTAAAAGCAATAGGCATGGTCCATACGATGATTACCAAAATCAGCCACCAAATGATGGAAGAGCGGAAAATTGTCATACGGTAAAGATAAGTTGAGATGGAAAAATCGGTCAAATCACTGCACAAAGGCTGGTGAGTAAACTCATTTAGAAATTTTGCTTGCTTCTCTTATTTTTGACCCGAAAATTTAATCATAACCCGACCGCATGGCCCAACACGACGCATCTCACTCTTCTAAAGACAGAACCATTCTTTGGATCATCATTCCAGCTACCATCGCAGTTTCACTCCTTTTCACCAAGTTGAATCATGGAATGAAACCGGCTCCGGAAGCTTTGAAATCAGATTATGGTATGCCTAAAAAGGAGGTGAAACATGAAGCGCCTGCCGCTCATGGTCATGAAACCATGGCCATGCCAGCCGATACCACCAGCATGCCCGCAGATACCACGCATGTGGCTGCTCCAGCTGCTGAAGAGCACGCTCCAGCTCACCATTGATTTTTCAGAAACGTATCGATCTGTGATCACCGTGGTCTTCCAGGGTGATGCTGCATGTGTTTTCCGGAAGGAAAGGCTTGGCCATTTCAGGCCACTCAATGAATACCCAATATCCATCGCGCAGGTATTCCTCAAAGCCAAACTCCAGAAGTTCCTTTTCATTTTTGATCCTGTACAGGTCAAAATGAAAAACTTTGTTCTGTGGTGATAGGTACTCATTCACCAGCGAAAAAGTGGGACTGCCTTGAAACTCAAATCCCAGTTTGTTGCAAAGAGCAGCGACGAATGTGGTTTTACCTGCGCCCATTTCTCCATGAATCATGAATATTCCTGGTTTCGAATGTTGTTCGAAAAAGCGTCCTGCCAAATTCGGTAGGTCTGCCGGGCTTTCTGATGTGTATGCTTGAGTTTGTTGTGACATCCAGTTTGGCAAAACTAATGCGGGAACTCCGGTGTTGGCGATTTCTTGCGAACAGGTCCCTAGAAGGTAACTTATGCGGGATTTCTACTCGACATCCTCAAAGAGTGTGTAAACACGATTCAGAAAAATTAAGTGATCACTTTCTTCAGCGCCTGCTAATTTTGCGACATGCAGGGAAAAGTCAGGATCATTGAATGTCCTCGTGATGCTATGCAAGGCATGAAGACATGGATACCAACAGAGGATAAAATCAGGTATATCAATTTGTTGCTCAAAGCAGGCTTTGACACCATCGATTTTGGTTCTTTTGTTTCGGAAAAAGCTGTACCCCAAATGAAGGATACAGCAGAAGTGTTGAGGAATCTTAATCTGCAGGGTGCCACATCCAGGCTTTTGGCGATTGTCGCAAATACGCGAGGTGCCGAGACCGCATGTACATTCGATGAAATACATTATCTCGGATATCCATTTTCCATTTCGGAAACTTTTCAGGTGAGAAATACCAATGCAACACTTGAGGAGTCATTGAATAGGGTGGATGAGATCAATCAGCTGGTCACAAAGCACAAAAAGGAATTGGTGATTTATTTGTCCATGGGTTTCGGAAATCCTTACGGAGATGCCTGGAGTCCGGAAATTGCCATCACATGGAGCGAAAGAATTTACGATGAGTTTGGAGTGAAAGTGATTGCTTTGAGTGATACCATTGGACATGCAACACCGGAAATCATCACTCATCTATTCAGTACGCTTATTCCTGCGCTACCTGAAGTGGAGTTTGGAGCGCATCTACATACTTTACCCCATGAGAGTAAAATCAAAGTTGAAGCTGCTTGGAAATCCGGATGCAGAAGGTTTGATGGAGCGATCAAAGGATTTGGCGGTTGTCCTATGGCAGCGGATGAACTGACCGGCAATATGCCTACGGAAGACATGTTAACCTACTTTCATGACGCAGGAATTGAAACCGGAGTCAGTCAAGAAATATTACAGGAAGCATGGAGGATGGCGGGTGAAGTTTTTCCCGCGCACTGATCAATTTAGACAGTGATTGAAATGCTCAAAACCCCACCTTTTTTTGGTGAGTTGAATGTTCTCAAATTTTCGGATGTTGATACGGATTTTACATCTTCGAATATTGAATGAGGGTTTCTTCTTCATAGGGAATAAGTTCAGGTTGGGACGGTGTTTACGCCCTGAACACGAAGAAAGTTTCAAATACGGGGGTGATAAACTCAGGCTGCCTGAGTAACGATGCGTAGAATCCTTTCTCGCCAAGTTTTGCGATCATCTACGATGAAATTCTCAATCTGACCATCTTTCATCATCAAAGCCAAACCATTAGGATTCATGAACATGTTCTTGAAGAATTCGACATCATTGATTTGATCCAGCCAAATAACAAGTTCGTGCTGGTAATTGAAAGTCGTACAACTCTTGAAAATGATTCTTCTGTTGGTGAGTCTCAATTGACCACCTACAGCGATGTAATTGTGGAAATGGCTAGCGCCTTCTTCAAAAATGACGCTTTCTCCTTCAACCAATGAACATGTCGTATTTGTCATTCACTGCAACTTAAAACAACTACTAATAATAACAGTTTGTCATTCAATAAGTTCGAAGTGTACAGGGTACACTTTCAAAAAGCGAATGCGAATTTATGTCAAATCGGGTGAATTTCGTCCTCAGATTTGCGCATTCTTGTATTCAAAAGATGAAAAAAATTCTCATTACCGGTGCGTCACAGGGCATTGGTTATCAAACTGCAAGGTTGTTGGCCTTGGAAGGTTATACCTTGATTTGCATCGCAAGGAATGAAGATGCATTGAATCGCTTGAAGGCGGATTTTCCAACACACGTCAAAGTTTTTAGTTGCGATGTCACGGACTATCTGCGTTTGCAACAGATTCACCAAGAGTTAGAGCAAATGGATTTTCTGCCGGATGTCATTGTCAACAATGCTGGGATGGGTTATTTCGAACGCATCGAAGATGGTCCTATCGATCATTGGCATCACATGGTCGATGTCAATATCAAAGGTGTGATGAATGTGATTCACGTATTTCTACCGCATCTCATTCGGGTTCATGGATTGATTGTGAACGTTGGCAGCGTTGCTTCTCATCAGGTATTTCCCAATTCCGCGATGTATGCATCTACTAAACACGCGGTAAAGGCCATTTGCGATGGATTGCGACTGGAATTGGCAGGAAAAGTGAAGGTGACCATGATCAGTCCTGGTGCGGTGAACACAGGATTTGTTGATTCAACAACTGATGAAAGGATGTTGGCTGAATACAAGCCTTATTTCGCAACTGCAATGGACCCAGCAGCGGTTGCTGAGCAAATCAAACATTGTATTGAAGCTCCCTTGAATACTGTTATTAGCGAGATCATCATCAGGCCAGATAGGCCCGTTAAATGAGTCTTACTTCTTCATGTATTCTGAAAATTTCTTTTTGAATTTGTCCACTTTAGGAGCGATTACCATTTGGCAATAAGGTTGTTCACCGTGAAGATTGAAGTAATCATCATGGTAATCTTCGGCAGGGTAGAAGGTAGTAAAAGCTGAAACTTCAGTTACTATAGGATCAGGCCAGTTTCCACTTTCATTACCCGCTTTGATGGCGAGTTCAGCAAGTTCTTTTTGCTTTTCATTATGGTAAAAAATGGCCGAGCGATATTGTGTTCCGACATCTGCACCTTGTCTGTTCAATGTGGTTGGATCATGCGTTCCAAAAAACACTTCGAGGAGTTGGGCGAAACTCACCACCCTTGGATCAAAAGTGATTTGACAAACTTCTGCATGACCAGTTCTTCCCGTGCAGACTTCTTTGTAGGAAGGATTTTTGATATCGCCACCGCTATATCCACTTTTCACTTCAATAACACCGTTCACATTTTGATAAATGGCTTCTACGCACCAGAAACATCCGGCGCCAAAAGTGGCCATTTCAAGGCTATCATTGGTTTGTTCTTGTTCTACCATTTTGCTGAATTCAAATTTTGAAGGCTGTGGTTCATTTCGTCCACATGCCAATAGTGAGATGATGCAAATGAATGCAGAAATTGCTTTTCCTATCATATGAAATAAAACTTATTGGGCGCTCTTTTGTTCAGTGCGCGGTTCTGTTTCTTTTTTAAATAGCAGAGATTGTATCAGGTAAATCACCACAGCACTAATTGAAATAACAATAAGTGATCGAACGGTTTTGCCGAAATATGCCTGAACGTATTCCCATTGTACAATGTCCCAAATGGCAAGCAATGACATGAGGGTGATCAGTATGACAATGGCTGAGAGTAGGTAAGCGAAAACGTTTCTGAAGTTCATGGGTGCAATGTTTACCCGAAGTAACGGTTTCTTCTGCGAATTGGTGTTATGCTGATACGTAAAAACTGTTAATCGGTCTTCGAGCATGAACCCCATCATGGCAGCGCAAGATGCACGAAGCGTTCATTTGATGTTGGGCTTTCCCAAAGGAGCGTTGGATCAAATGTGGCTCATTGAAATCACTTGATCAAAGTTCGTACACTATAGCTATGAGAGCACCAAATCAGAATCTGAATCGAAGAAATCCAGTGGTCATAGATATCGTCGGATCATTGTCTTTGAAGAAGGTCACAAAGTCACGTGAAGCAATACCTAATTCATACGTACCGGCACCAATGGTAAAATAAATACCAACAGGAATTTTCATTCCATAATTACCACCTTGTGTAAATCCTGCCTGCAAATGCACCCAAGGCATCGGGCTGAATTCACCACCAAGGGAAATTGCCGCATTTTGAAGATTACCAAGTTCATCCGACATGGGAAGAATAACATCTGCACCAACGCGCAAAGACTTTTTATTGTCGTAGCCAGCGCCTAATCTGATTGTAGTAGGTAAGCTGGTTACCCTTTTTGTTTCGCCTTGCCATTCTAACAAACCATCACCACCATTTAAGGCATCTAACTGACCAACGATATCCACGCTTTCAAGACCTGGACTTTTGAAGCTGGTGATGGCAATATCCTTAAGTCTATAAAGATTTCCATCCCAGGTAATTTTTCCAATGTCGTTGATCGCAACATTGAATAGGAATTTTTCTTTGTAAACCAAGGTTCCTCCCAAATCAATACCGTAACCATATCCAACTGGTTTCAAATTGTTGGCTGTAGAATCGTAAGCGCTCGGGTTTTCTTCGGCGATAGAACCATATTCAACTTTAAATATCGGTGACAATGCGCTGAATGCTGTGGCCTGCCCATTTTCAGCATTCAATTCCAGCATTCCCTGACCCACGATGAATTTCACACCAAGACCACCATGCACTTCGAAATTTTCTGTGGAGAGAATTTTTTTGCCCCAGCCGAGATTGAATTCTCTGAACCAACTGAAGCCCAATTTGGTTCCTTGAAGTATCTGCGATAGGTCTTGCGCATTCTGTAGTGATGTGATACCTTGTCTTACGCGATCAAGAGTCTCCGGATCGATGTCGTCTGTATTGGGAATGGTATCGAAATTACCATTACCCATGTCTACAACTAGTGAGTCAAAATAGTCTGCCTGATAACCCAACCATAAGATATTTGAAACCTGGGGACCGAATTTCGAATAATAATTGACGCGGTCTCTCGAACTGAAGGCGAAAGTTCCAAGTTTGTTTGTTCGCACAGAAAGACCAAACGTCATCATGTCAAAGTCCATCGCATTGTCGGCATTCGAAAACTCAATCGCATACGCTTTTTGTTGTTCTTTCGAAAAATCCTTGATGTCTTCTTGGAATAAATTCTGCTTCAGTTCTGGTTTGGTAAGCACTTGCGAGTAAAATGAAAATCCAAATTCTGCAATACCCATCGTGACCATTTTGTCTTCATACCTTGGTAAAAGGTCGAGGTTTGCGGGATTGATGCCCAAGGCTTGGTAGTCGGTGGCGAATGGAGTTGAAACGCCCATACCCGTCAATGTGAAAGCGGAGCCTTCATTCTGTGCCGTAACTTCAAAGGATGAAATGATAACAATGGCAAATAGTAGCAGAAGCTGTTTCATGTGGTTAAGTTTGGGCAACGAAGGTAGTGTAAACATCATGAAGATGTTTCGAACGAGATCATCGTTGATCAGTAAATCCGCTCGCGGTAGAGAAATCTTGTTTGAAGACTTTCGAAAGGTCGATATACGTAATAAGCCCATCCATTGCGGATTCTGATTTTTTCAATATGAGGATATGTAAGTCGGGTTGCTTTGCCCGTGGTTCCTGACTCAACATTGATCTGCATGATATCTGTCATGCCATTCGCCATGAAATACGTATAGAATTTCCTTGTCTCTTTATCCCGTAATACTTTCTCGCTCCATTTGAATGGTTTCTTGATCAAGTGGTACCTGATTTGGGCACTATCAATGGGCTCACCAATTTTATTGAATCGTATCAATTGATCATGGTGATGATCGAACATGGTCAGTGTGTCATCTTGAAGAAACATCGGGGCATTCAATGGATGATAGTAGATGGAATTGGCAAAACCTGACATATATCCTCCCACAATTTCTTTGTCAATGCCTGTTTTAAGTTCATACCTAAATGCTTCGAGCTTATCTCTTGGATCAAGGTATTTGTATTCACTTCGGAAAATTTCCATCATCTGTTCATCCAACACTCTTCTGAACCGATATACGAGACTATCTCCTTTGGTATTGCGCATGTAATAGAATTCCGGAAAACTCTCTGAATAGTTCGATAGGTAATTGTAAGAATATGTTGTGTCGATCACCGGCTCATAATTCTGTTTGAATTCTTCATAGGGCAATTCCTCCAACCGAATTTTATCTTCATCAAACCAAACGTAGTACAGTGAATTCCTGCATTGGAGAAATACTTCGCCCAGGTATTTGGTGTAAAATTTAATGGCGATATCAGGTACATGGCATCTCGATATTTCATGATCAGCGCTATCAAGCAAGATCAATTGGCAATCTTCAAAAAGAGTCGTATGGCTTTCATGTTGTTTTTTCCACCTCAATTCATGGTCGTAGGTCAACAACATCAGGCGGTTGTTCATGAAAGCAAAATCTGCCACATTCAGTTTTTCATCACCCCAAATGGTATCAGGTGCATTGGAGATATTCACTTCATTCAGGATGTAAGAGGTGAACTGCAGCTGCACATTGAGGATGTAATGGTTGTCATCGCTCACAGCTGAGCCGAGAGATCTGGATTCTTGAAAATAATTCAGGTGATTGAATACGATGGAAGTGGAATCAGAACACGATTTACAACGAATCTGATAGTTTCCTTGAATGTCTGTTTTCACCCGAAGGTTGGTGCCACTTATTTGGACGAGACATTCTGAAATCCCTTCTGTGGTCGCAGCATCGGTTACACGACCTTGAATCAACACGTTTTGCTGCGCCAGGAAGGGAAACGTGATCAATATCAAACCTATGAAGACAATGACTTTCATAACCTAACAGATGCAATGTAAAGAAAATTACACAAGTTGTATTCAGGAATGTCATATCAATAATTACTGGTCAAAGACATAATCTTGTTTTGTGCATTGCGACTTCCTTCTCATCTTCGCCGCAGATATGGCACTGATAGAAGAATTCGACAAATCTGGAAACTGGCTCTTTCGTTGGCGTAGTTTCCTCCCCATCGTACTGTATTTTATGGCTGCACTCGTAGTTGTCTCAGGTGCGGATGATCATTTGCCGCATTTCGATCTGAACTGGGCGCTGATCTGTCTTGGCGTGGCTTTATTGGGACAAGTCATTCGAGCGATAACGATTGGTTACACTCCAAAAGGCACGAGTGGGCGCAATACGAAGGAGGGGCAAGTAGCTGAAGTACTCAACACAAAAGGGATCTACTCCGTGGTGCGTCACCCGCTTTATTTGGGTAATTATTTCATGTGGCTCGGCATCATCATTTACGTAGGCAATTGGTGGTTTACTTTGGTTTGCTCACTGATGTTCTGGCTCTACTATGAAAGAATCATGTTCGCAGAAGAGTATTTCCTCCGTAAAAAGTTTGGTCAGACATATCTGGATTGGTCAGCAAAGGTTCCTTCTTTTTGGCCGGCGTGGTTTCAATGGAAAAGCTCAGGAGTGGAGTTCTCCATGAAAAATGTTATGAAAAGAGAATACAATGGTTTTTTTGCAATTTTCCTTTCGTTCGCCCTTGTCGATGCATTGAAAAATTACATTCATTTCGGATTCATATCATGGAAAGAATTGGTGAGTCCGTTTTGGCATATTTCGCTCCTCATCGCATTCGTGATATTCATTGTTTTGCGATCATTGAAGAAATATACAAAAATGCTCGATGCTGCCGGGCGTGAGTTTGTAGAGAAATAAGCCAATCAAAATTTCCCTCTGGTATGTCTCGAAACGATATCCACCAAAATGGGTTTCTTGCTGATGATTTGTGCAGTTTCCTTGTATGAAAGGTGGATTGGTGAACCGGATGATGATAATTTGATTTCGACAGATTTGAGAACTTCATCTTGATTCAATCTCAGAATCAAATTGCCCCGGTGATCTGTTGGAATTTCCTGAAATTCATCTTGATCATTTACTCTCACCAGCACAGCGGCATTTTTCAATCGTCGACGATCCAATTTGATGCGCATTCGTACATCTACGCTGTCGTGATGAGGTGTATTCAGAAGCCACTCATGTTTCAATTCAGCAAAACTCATTTGTGCATCCGGAGACATCGAAAACAGATCGGTGTTGAAACAGATCATGATCGTTAAGGCAGCAGCCTTCAAGAATGAAATCGGCTTTGGTTTATGGATGAAAAAGACCCGTTGATTTTCATCACTGAGGTAAATGCCGCAGATATCACCGGCGTGGGATTCATACACCCTTTGATATTCATCAAAAGATGCTGTTCTGAAGTCATGTACTTTTTTTTGACAGCTATCACACCACATACATTGTTCGTTGATATGACGAAATGAAGCTGCGCTGAGCTGACATTCAAATTGGAGTTTACGATCAGAGGTCATACCTCGAAATTAGTCTTTTTTTCAATACATCAACGATGTGCTAGGTTTTTGCGCGTCCACTGAAAACAGCTCAAGGAAATTCATCAAACTATGAAAGGGCATGAACATCGCACGATTTGTTCAAAGTATAAACCCAAAAAAAGGGAGACCATTTGGTCTCCCTGATATGATAAAGCTTGTTGATTATGCGTCAATTTTCGCATACTTCGCATTGGATTCGATGAATGCCCTGCGAGGAGGAACTTCATCACCCATGAGCATGGAGAAGATGTGATCACATTCTGCTGCATTTTCAATGGTCACTTTACGAAGAGTACGTTTTTGAGGGTTCATGGTCGTTTCCCAAAGCTGTTCTGCGTTCATTTCACCAAGACCTTTATATCGCTGCACATTCACGGTTGAAGCATCGGAATTGCCTTTCATTTCAGCAATGAGGGCATCGCGTTGTTCTTCATTCCATGCATATTCGGCTTTTTGTCCTTTTTTCACAAGGTAAAGAGGAGGAGTAGCGATATAAATGTGTCCCTTCTCAATCAACTCCTTCATATGTCGGAAATAGAATGTCAGGATGAGTGTTTCGATGTGGCTACCGTCTACGTCGGCATCGCACATGATCACAATCTTATGGTATCGCAGCTTCGTTAAGTTGAGCGCTTTGCTATCGTCTTCAGTTCCGATACTTACACCGAGAGCGGTGTACATATTTCTGATTTCTTCGTTTTCGAAGACTTTGTGATGCATGGCTTTCTCCACGTTCAGGATTTTACCACGAAGTGGAAGAATGGCCTGAAACTGGCGATCGCGACCTTGCTTAGCAGTACCACCTGCAGAGTCACCCTCAACGAGGAAGAGCTCCGAGCGTGATGGGTCTTTTTCTGCACAGTCCGCAAGTTTGCCTGGAAGACCGCCACCACCGCCAACGCCTTTACGTTGCACCATCTCGCGTGCTTTTTTAGCTGCGTGACGAGCTTGAGCCGCAAGCACTACTTTGTTGACAATCTGCTTGGCGTCTTGAGGATTTTCTTCGAGATATGCTTCAAGCATTTCGCGCACAACTTGACTTACAGGAGCGTCAGCTTCACGGTTACCCAATTTGGTTTTGGTTTGACCTTCAAACTGTGGCTCTCCAACTTTTACAGAAACCACGGCTGTAAGACCTTCACGGAAATCATCAGCAGAAATTTCGAGTTTCAGTTTTTCAAGCATTCCACTTTTTTCAGCGAAGTTTTTCAGTGTAGCTGTGAGACCTCTTCTGAAACCACTAAGGTGAGTACCACCTTCGTGGGTATTGATATTGTTCACATACGAGTGAACATTTTCGTTGAATGAATCATTGTATACCATGGCAACTTCGACCGGGATTTCTCCATCGGTACGTTCCATGTGGATGATCTTTCCGATGATAGATGGCCTGGTTTCGTCCAAATATTTTACGAATTCAACCAATCCTTCTTTCGAGTAGAATGTTTCTGATTTCGGATTGCCTGCTTCATCTATCACCCGTTTATCGGTGAGTGTAAGGCTTATTCCTTTGTTGAGGAAGGCAAGCTCACGAAGACGACCGGCGAGTGTTACATAATTGAATTCGAGTGTATCGAAAATGGTATGATCGGGCTTAAAAGTCTGTCTCGTACCACGTTTGTCTGTGGTGCCTGTTTCTTTTACTGGATAAAGTGGCTTACCGATGGAATATTCCTGCATATAGGATTTGCCATCACGGAATACTTCAGTGGTCATGAGTGTTGAAAGTGCATTCACACAGCTCACACCAACACCGTGGAGACCGCCTGATACTTTATAGGAACCTTTGTCGAATTTACCACCAGCACCGATTTTGGTCATCACGACCTGAAGAGCGGAAACGCCTTCTTTTTTGTGCATATCAACGGGAATGCCTCGGCCATTGTCAGTAACAGTGATCGAGTTATCTTCATTGATACTCACGGTGATGGTATCGCAATATCCCGCAAGCGCTTCATCGATGGAGTTATCGACTACTTCATATACGAGGTGGTGAAGACCACGGACGCCAGTATCACCGATATACATCGATGGGCGCATCCGTACGTGTTCCATACCTTCCAGACTTTGAATATTGTCTGCAGTATAATTTGAAGCGGCTTTGGTTTTTGTTTCTTCGCTCATAATAAGACTTTCTTCCACGGTTATTTTTTAGAATTTGTTATTGACTATCAGGTAATAAAAAAAGCTGTGAAAAACAGCCTTTTTCTGAGGTACGCAAATTTACGGAAGAGACTACCTTCAGACATCATTTTTTACCCACATTCATCTACAATTTTTCACAAACTATAAACATAGCGAAAACCCCTGTAAAAACAGGGGTTTTGCAGTATTTGAAATAGGTTTGTCTGAAGACTGATTTTGGGTTATTTTCAGCACATCTGAACTATTCCGATTTTCAGGTGAAAATCGGGTGATTTTCAGAAGGCATAAGTGGCACCCAACATGGCCAGAAATTGTTGGTTATTGTATCCGCCCCATCTCTGGTATTTCATCGCGAAGGCATTGTTGAACTGTGTCCACATCGACAGGCGCTTATTGTAACGGTATTCCACCTTGAAATTGGCATCCAGGAAGCCTTTGAGCTTGTATTCATAGGATTTTGTTCCGTAGTACTCGTCAACGATTTCTTTCGCTCCATTTACTGGAATCGTGGATTTGGCATATCGGGATCCGATGTAAAAGATGTCGGTGCCAATGATGAATTTGCTCTTCATATTGAATTGACCATTGGCCATGATTTTTACGGAAGGCTGGTGCCAGGGCCTGGTTTCAAGATCTGTTTCGTATTTGAAATAATCTCCCCTGATGTTCGCTTTCCATTTTTCTCCGGAATAAAGCGCAAGCTCACCATGGAAGTTATAGGCTGTCAGGTCGTCATAAACAACATGAAACACATTGCCGTGTGTGTAGTAGTTGTTTTTGGAAAAGGTGAGCGTATCGCTAATGAAATAAGCGAAATTGCCATACTCCAGATATTTGAATCCGACACTATATGACACAGCGTGAGAAACAGCCCCACCTATACCGGCATAGACATCAAGTTTGTTGTTTTTGTTTTTGAGTCTTGGGAAAGTTTGAATAAAGGGATTTTCACGATAGAGTGAAAGATAGGTTGTGGGTTCAACGTTGCCTCGAACACCTGCGTATGGTACAATGACACCATCGAGCATGTTATAGCTTACATCGGCGAGTGGATAGAAATGTCCGGGGTTGGAACTCCTTCCCTCGATATAAAGGCCCATGCCGACTTTCGCACGGAGTCCTTTCCAGGTCGTGCTGGCACTAGGAACGAATTTCACCACTGCATTGTCCCAAGATCGACTTTTGAAGTCACTGTCGTCAGCAGTATAGGCCAGGGTGTTTTGTAAATCCATGTTTACTCCATCAAGTCTTGGTCCTGTGAACCTGAATTTATTGTAATTCACACCGACATCCATTGCGAAGAGGGTGCTGTCTTCGAGCATTCTGCCGTGTGCCACAAAATCGAAGTTGGTTTCATTGCCCGAATAGTGATCTTTCGAATTGCGCAAGAACATTTCCCCATCAAAATTGAAATCGCCTGTATCACGCTGATAGGAGAGGAAACGAAGTCCACCTCCCAGGGTATTCATTCGTTGCATGAATTTGAGACTATCAAATGGCGGAATGGTTGAATCGTTCTTCACATCCAGACCTCCATACCAATGAGTAAGGTTCCGTTCGTAATTCATTTTGCCAATGAGTTGCGTCTTGTTGAAGAACCATTTGCCCCAAACCTCAGCGCGGTTGTCGCTGTATCTGTCCGGAATACTGTCTTTGTCATCCAGGCTTACGCCATCACCTCTTAGAAGTTGGTAATGCACACCATAAGTTCCTTTTTTCGAACGACCATCGGTGAAGTAGAAGTCGACCGGTATGGTATTGTAAGTGCCATATCCGGCTTTGATGTAGCCACGATAGAGATAGCCCAGCTTTTCATCGACGTTAATTTTCGCAGCTGGAATAGGTTGTGGTTCAATCGTCACGGCTTTGGGCATAGGGAGCGTGCTGTATTGAATTTTGGTCATTTGTACAACACTATCCTTCGTAGCCGGAAAGACAGAAATTTTATTGGCGTCACGAAGGAAGAGCTTTCGCTGACCTGTGAAGATGGTTTCGAAGTTAATCGTTGTATCTCGCTGTGCATTCAACACTCCAACCATGGCGTTGAAAACGAGTATCAGGATGAAACGGATATTCATGTTCATGATCGTGAGTGTTTAGTTGTTATCTGGTACGAGATCGATTTCAATATCATTGTTATTGCCTCCAGAAGGTTGAGGATTTTCGATGGCATCGAGTTGAGCTTTCTTCTGATTGGCTTCATCGATCACCCATTGTTCGGTCACATTTTCCAAAATAGCATTCACGGTTGCACGCGCCTGGAAATAGTCTTTCATTCCGATATAGGCATCTGCCAAAAGCAGAAATGCTCGGTATTTCCATTCAGGATAGCCACTGTATTTTTCAATCAACTGAAAAAGTTCAGTTTCTGTCTTTTTGAATTCACCTTTGGAGTAAAGGCAATGGGCTATGCCGTATTTGGATTCTGCAGCTGCTTCTGAAGCACCAATTCTTTTGATCACCTCTTTGAAATCGAGTATGGCGGCATCATACTCCGCATTTTGCTTCAATATTCTACCTCGCCACAGATAGGCTGTGGTTCTGATCTCTTCCGGAGTACTGGTATTGGCGATCACTTTATCGGCATAATTTCTTGCATCAGTAAATTCTCCAATTTTGTAATAGCAACGCATCAACCCAATTTGTGCTTCCAGGATATTGTTCTTCAACAATGCTGATTGCTCAAGATCGCGGTAGTGATTCAACGCTTGCGTGTAGTCTTCATTGTTGTAGCTAATTGTTGCTGCCATAACCAGACATTCTTCCAAATAATTCGAAGAACCAACGGCAATAACTGCGTTGCAGGCTTCTAAAGATTTGTTGAAGTCTTTGTTGTCGAAGTAACAATTGGCGAGATAGTAGTTGGCATCAAGGCCATAATAAGCTGGCTGGAACTTGTTGAGATAATCGCTCAACTTGGTAATGGCCGTATTGCAATCTCCATCTTGCGCATAAGCTACCGCTTTGGTATACACTTCTTCTTCAACTTCAGATTTTGATGCGCCGCAAATGGTCATCGCATCATTTTGGAATTCTGGATCTTCGATCAATACGGATTTACAGATGGCGTATGCATCGCACACTACGGGGTCATTTTTGTATTTTGATTTGATCTCAATCCATGACTCTTTCACTTTTTCATTGTTTCCTTCTTTGACATAAATCAAACACATATCTTTCAACGAGACTTTTGCATACTGTGATGTGGTATGGTTTTTCAAGATGTCTGCGTAGTAAGTTTTTGCTTCTGCAAGTCGGTTTTGAAGCAGATATGTTTTAGCAAGTTCATATTTGGCATCAACCTCAAATTTTGAATCGGGATTTTCAGTGAGCAGACTTTTCAATACCCAACTTTTTTTGTCGGGTTGTGAATCAAAACCATAACACATGGCTTTCTGGTACAAAGCATATTCTCGTCCTGCCTGATCTTCAGCAGCCGCTTTGTCATAGTATTGGATAGCCTGTGAGTAGCTTTTGTTGACATAGAAACAATCACCAATGCGGAGATAACTATCACTCACTTTTTTAGGGTCTTTGGCGTGACTTCCATCTACATATTTTCTGAAGGAAGTATTGGCATTTGAAAAGAGGATGGTCGACAAATCGAAATTGTCTTCATCCAAACCTTTTTTGAAATAAGCATAACCAAAGCCATAGTGGGCAGCACCGTAATACTCGCTATTGTATGCACCTGCTTCCGCAAAGAAATCCTGATACCTTTGAATGGCTTTGTTGAAATCACGCAACCTGTAACTTACTTCAGCTTTCCAAAAACGTGCATCTGCGCTGATCACCGGATTTACAGGATAAGTATAAACTCTATCGAACGACTTATCTGCATCCGCAAATTTTTCTGCTTGAAACAATTCCACACCACGATTGTAGGCTACAACCTGATACGCTTCTTTGACCCGATTGTCTTTGTTTTGGATTTTTTCCAATGCCGCAAGCGCACGTTCGTAATTGCGTGTCTTCATGTATACGTTTAGCAAAAACTCATAAGCTTCATCCCGTCGCTTGCTGTTGGGATATTTTTCAAGATATTCTTCAAATGCAGTGATCGCTTCGTGGAAAGGATTGTAAGAAAGTTCGAAGGCGAGCTTTGCATAGTTGAACATCGCGTCCTCCTGAATCTCTGGATTGAATGTCATGTTAGAAGCATCTTCAAAAGCATTTCGTGCGTATTCTTTTTGTTCCAATTTCAGATAGCATTCACCCATGTTGTAAGAAGCGCGTTGATGTATTTCGTCATTTTCATCATCGCAATTTCCGTATGCATCTACTGCCTTTTGCCATTGATTGGTTTTGTGATACGCATAACCGAGCTGATAATAATCTTCTCTGGTGATGTCCGCTTTATCAGTTGCCTGGTGATATTGTTCGAGATAAGGAATGGCAGCTGTGTAGTTTTCTTTGATGCAATAAGAGTCTCCAATCAACCGAGCAATTTCAGGAACGCGTTTGGTAGCATTGGCTTCAGCTTGAGCAAGTGCTGTTGGGCCATATCGCAATACTTCATCATATTTCTTTTGTTTGTAATAGATCTGTGTGATGTAATAGGGCATGAGTGATTTGAAGACCGGATCATTTTCAAGTTGCAGAAATCCTTCGAGAGCCGTCTGATAATCGCCCTGTTCGTATGTGATATGGCTGTAGTAATACAAAGCGGGCTGTTTGAATTCACTTTCTTCTTGTTTGGCTTCAAAGAAGTCGACCCTTGCATTTGATTTATCTCCTTCTTCGAATCTTGAGTGGCCGCGTTTGTAGTAGAATTCTGTTTTTTCCGCCTTGCTCAGCTCTTTCATATCCACATGATCAAACCATTCCAGAGCTTTTTTATAGGATTTTTTCTGATAGTTGAATGTAGCGAGTTCGAAGTATGCCCTTTGTTTCCAAGGTGAGTCGGGATGCTCCAATACAAATTTTTCGAGCTGGTATTCGGCGTCTTTATGTAAAAGATAAAGAGCACAAACACCGCTGTAATACTCGGCATTGATCCGAAGGGCATGTTGTGGATTTTTCTCTGCGCGGATATAATCCTCGAATTTTTCCTTTGCCGGAACATACTTTTCATGGTCAAAAAGTTCCAAAGCTTCCCTGTATGTCTTTGTATTGTCATACAATGCTACAGGTACCTGGGCGTTGGCGATCAGGTGAATGAAAGCCGCTATCAGGGCAAAGAGCAGTTTCTTTACGTTTTTCATGAGGTGGTTTTTACCAAAGTCCGAAAGTAAAATCGGGCCAAAGTGTGTTCCTTGCTGGTTCTTAAACTTGCGAACGGACGCATGTGGACGAGTGTTGTGTTCGCTTGTTCATTTTTATGGAGATTTTCAGCTGTGAAAGGTCTATATCGGATCAAATTTGTCATATGAAAATGTTCTGTTCATCGGATACTGCGCGTTGGGATGCAGAAACCATCCGTAAACACTATCAACACTCTTTTGAGCTGATGTCGGTTGCTGGTGAGGAATGTGCAAGAGAAATACAAGAAAAGGAATTGGGATCGACATTCGCCGTCTTCTGTGGTACGGGTAACAATGGCGGAGACGGATTGGTCATTGCTCAAGCGTTACATCGGAATGAACAGGATGTGCAGGTTTTTGTTGTAGGTGATCCGGAGAAGGGAAGTCACGATTTTCGACATTTTTTGGATGAAGTGGTGGGAACAGATATACATGTCGTCTTTGTGAAAGAAGACTCTGTCTTACCTGATTTTCCGGAAGAAACGGTCTTGATAGATGCTATTTTCGGAAATGGGCTCAATCGCAAACTTGAAGGATGGTTGGAGGTTCTGGTAGAAAAGATCAATGAGTTAAAGCATCGAAAAATTTCCATCGATCTTCCATCAGGAATGTTGCCTGATTTGATGGAGGGGCAACCTGGTGCTGTGATTTGTGCTGATCTCACCTTGGCCATCGAAGTTCCCAAGCGTGCCATGATGTTTCCGGAAAACCACCGATATGTTGGAGCATTGTTGATTGTTTCTATTGGATTGGATGAAGTTTTCGAAGACGAAGAACCATGCGATGTCATCTTCTTCCAATCTCATGAAGCTTCTGATTTACTCAAACCCAGAAGTAAATTCGGATATAAAAATCAATTCGGCCATGCCCGAATCATTGCTGGAAGCAGGGGCAAGTCAGGTGCTGCCATTCTTGCAGCGCGGGCAGTTTTGAGAGCAGGCGCTGGTTTGGTCACAGCAAGCGTACCGTTATGCGCAGAGCAAGCGTTGCTCACCGCTTTGCCAGAAGCCATGTGTGATGCTGATGAAGGAACAGATGCACTTATTTCGACCAAATTCTCTGAAGTGTATAGCGCAACGGGTATTGGTCCAGGTATTGGACAAGCTCCGGAGACAGCACTCATGCTTAGAAAATTTTTACACGAGAGTACAAAACCGTTGGTGCTGGATGCAGACGCATTGAATTTGATTGCTTCGAAGAAGCTGCTCAAGGATATTCCACATCATAGTATTCTTACTCCGCATGTCGGAGAGTTTGACAGGCTATTCGGAGAACATGATGATCATTTTTCGAGAGTCCAAACGTTGAGAGAGGTTTCGCGCAAGTATAAAGTTGTCATGGTACTTAAAGGCGCTCATACCGCAACAGCACTTCCAGATGGTAGACTTTTCTTCAATTCCAGCGGCAATCCGGCTATGGCCACCGCAGGATCTGGTGATGTGCTCACAGGTGTCATCACTTCATTCCTTGCTCAAGGATATTCTCCTGAAGACGCAGCAACACTTGGGGTTTATGTACACGGATTGGCTGGTGATTTTGCGACATCACTCACAGGTGTTCAGGGTTTAATCGCCAGTGACATCATATCTCACTTGCCTTTGGCGATTTCAGAATTGGTGGCTTGATGCTGTGGATTCGATGGATAATTTTCTCAAATGAGATCTATTGAGCCCTTTCCTTCTCTGATGACTGAGACTTCTGCACCTGTGCAATCCAAGACAGTAGATGCTTCGAGGCCACAAATACCACCGTCAATCACGATATCGACCAAGTGTTCGAATTTTTCATGGATAAGTATCGGATCCGTAGTGTATTCAATGATGTCATCATCATCGTGTACAGAAGTAGCTATGATGGGGCGCCCAAGTTCCTTCACAATCTCACGTGGAATGAGGTGATCGGGTACACGTATACCAATTGTTTTTTTTCGATCCGAAAAAATGGATGGGATTTTTTTTCCAGCTTCCAGGATGAAAGTATATGGTCCTGGAAGAAGTCTTTTCATCATTTTGAAAACAGGATTACTCACCTGTCTTGAAAATTCTGTGATATGACTGAGGTCGTAACACACCAAAGAAAAATTGGCTTTGTCTGCTCTCACGTTTTTCAACCTGGCAATTTTTTCGATGGCTTTGTTGTTGTCGATATCACAACCAATACTGTATACAGTATCGGTAGGATAAATGATCACTCCACCATTCTTCAGACACTCCACAACCTGTCGGATCTTCCGTTGGTCGGGATTTTCAGGATGGATGTCAATGAGCATACAAAGGGATGGATCTTATGAACGGCTTCAGGCTTTCACTGCTTCGGCTGCTTTTTTGTGATCAGCCAGGAATTGTGCAAGTCCGATATCAGTCAATGGGTGTTTCAATAATGCTAGGATTGCACTAAGTGGTCCGGTCATAACGTCTGCTCCTATTTCAGCGCAGTTGATGATGTGCATCGGATGTCTCACGGATGCCGCAAGAATTTCAGTTTCGTATCCATAGTTATCATAGATGACACGAATCTGCGCAATGAGATCCAGACCATCTGTTGAAACATCGTCGAGTCGTCCAATAAAAGGAGACACATAAGTAGCACCTGCTTTGGCGGCTAACAGAGCCTGACCAGCAGAGAATACCAGCGTACAATTGGTTCTGATTCCTTTTTCACTGAAGTATTTCAATGCTTTGATACCGTCCTTGATCATTGGAATTTTTACCACGATGTTTGGATGAAGCTCGGCGAGTTCTTCTCCTTCAGCAATCATGCCTTTGAAATCCGTAGCAATAACTTCCGCACTCACATCACCTTCGCCAACAATCTCGCAAATGGCTTTGTAGTGTTTCATAACGTTATCTCTTCCGCTGATGCCTTCTTTAGCCATGAGTGAAGGATTTGTGGTGACTCCGTCGAGGATTCCAAGCTCAGCCGCTTCGCGGATCTGATCTAGATTGGCAGTATCAATAAAGAATTTCATGTAGATGGAATTGTGGGACAAAATTATATCAGGTTGCCCTCGAATTTGCGACTGTTAATGGATTGTGATGAAAAGATATTTTCGCTGTAACCCGCGCCAGTCAGGTCTTTTGCGCGTGTGGAATATTTCATGCGCTGTGAAATCTACCTACGCATGTAATTTTGTGGAATGGAAAACAATCAAAAAATTCCAAAACCATTGCTGCAGGTACTTAGTACTTCTTTGACCCTGCTCATTGGTGATTACCTGATGGAAAGTGTGCACTTCGACAAACCATGGGTGGCCATTGTCACGGCACTCATTCTGGCGCTGCTCAATGTTTTTGTCAAACCCATTCTCATCGCGCTCACCATACCAGCAACCATTTTAACGCTTGGACTTTTCCTTCTTGTAATCAATGCTGCAATGCTCATGATCGCAGATCAAATCGTTCCAGGATTTGAAATGGCTTCTTTTTGGTCTGCTGTATTGTTGGCGATTTTCATCTCGTTGGTGAATGGATTGCTTGGAGGAAATGTGAGGATTGAGAAACACAAAATGGAGGAATAATTGAATGATGAGTTATGAATTATGAATTATGAATTATGAATTATGAATGATGAATGATGAATGATGAATTTGTAGGTGGGGATGGTAATGTGAGGGAAGATGCAAAAGATAAAAAAAAAGGCTGTCAGATTCTGACAGCCTTTTTTATGAAAGCGATCAAGATTATTTGATCATCATTTCTTTGGTCATTTTTTGTGAACCATTGCTCAGTGTTACTGTGTAAACACCTGAAGGAAGTTCAGAGAAATCCAATGCAGCATTTTCTGATTTGCTGATGCGAGTTCTCACCAATTCTTTTCCGAGTTTATCGTGAACGGTCAATGTCATACCACCAAGATTCTCACCCTGGATAAGCACACGTCCGTCAGATGGATTCGGATAGAGGTTGAAGTCTGCAGCTTCATTTGGCATCACTCCTGGTGTGATATCAAAGTCAGTCGTCACTGCGAGGTAGATGATGTCGTTTTCAACAGATTGATCAAGATCACCACGAACGCTCAGACCTGGTTCAAAGTCGCGCTGTGCAACAATGTGAAGGATATTGTCCACACTCTTGTATACAGAAGGGAAGGTGTATTCGTATTCATTTACATCCAAATCAGGCGTCAGTTCTACCTGTGCCATCCAATTCGCTCCTCCATCCGATGATGAGGTCACATAAATGTGTCTGAATACCTGATTTCCGAGGAACAATTCATCCGCAGCTGCAAATACTACGTAAATATTTCCACTGGCATCTTCAGCCATAGTGGACATAGATGCAAGTGAACAACGGTAGTCTGGCGATTGATCGATGGTGATATCGTTTGTTTCGTTATTATCGAATTCACTTTCCTGATAAGAACCAATGACGAGAATGCTGTCAGTTGGCAAAGTTGAATTCCAATAGAGTAATCTGTCAGTGAGGAAAACAGTGTAAAGTGAATCACCTTCAGTATCATCGAAGAATGCAAATTCTCCAAAGCTTACGTGTGATACACCATTCTGATCGATCAACAATGAACCAACACCGTCTGATGTAAGCATGGTGTCGATAATTCCATCTTCACCCACATCGGTTACATGATCACCGATATATCCTGGAATGGGGAAGTCCATAAAAATAGTCATGCTCCAGTTGTCGCCTGAATCGTCAGAAGAGAGCAAAACTGAATCATGATCTTCGCTAAATACTGCAATAGAAACTTTTCCATCGCGGGCATCAATAGCGTATGAGTCAGATTCGATATCTGCGAATTCGCTCGCATCGAGTTGGTCAAAAACGTGGTCTTGAATATCCCATGTTGCACCGTTATCTGAAGAACGGAAATAAACGATGTTGCCATCAACACCGTTGAGCAAAGAACCACCGCCATTGGTTGGATAGCTCAAAGCAATCACGTGAATGGTGTTGCCATCAGTAACTGAACGTGGCCACAGAATATCCATTCCGAGTGATGATGGAATGGTCGTCAGCGTCCATGCACCTGTTCCGATTGTTGGACGCTTCACCAGACTTACATTGCCAGTGCCCGTGTGACAAACGAATGCTTCACCACCGTCGCCGGTTTTCATCAAACCAGGCCAGCCTGTTCTTACATCTTCTTGTCTGTCGTAAGGGATCTCAGACCAAATGTATCCGGCACCAGAATTATAACCAGTACCGCGATCTGTCCAGCCAGAGCTTTGAAAACTCATCGTCCATGATGCGTGTCCCATTTCAGTGTCATCAACATAGATACGCGGTTGAACTGAATTGTTAGATTGATTGTCATATGTCGTGTAACCGATCACTTGTTCCCAAAGTGACATGGACTTCGCAGAAGATGAAATACCAATGTTTGGTTTGGGTTCTGCTTGAGCCGGAGGAGCAGAATTCACCGGTTCACTGACTTCCGGAGTGCATTTGATTTGTTTAGACTGTGTGTAGGTACGCTTCTGAAATTGATGCTGTGCCTGCACAGAAAAAACAAATGCCAGCGAGAGGAGAGATAAGTAGAATTTTCTCATGATGATATTTGGATTAATTGCGTCGGCAAAGTACTGATTTCATCAAATTTTAGCAATTATTTATTCTTTACAGATTGTTTTTCTGTTCACACGGGATACGATTACTTTGCGCCTAATGCAAGCAGAAATCATTTGTGTGGGCGATGAGCTTCTCATTGGTCAGACCATCAATACCAATGCCGCCTGGTTAGGCGAACAACTCAATTTAAAGGGTATTCGTGTACACCGATCCTTATCCATTGCCGATAGTAGAGAAGAAATCATCGCTTCATTGGAACAAAGCCTTACCCGTTCACAAGTGATTATCATGACTGGCGGCCTGGGCCCAACCAAGGATGACATTACCAAACACACACTTTGTGAGTTTTTTGAAACAGAGCTCGTCATCAATGAAGAAGCACTCGAACGAATTGCTGGTTTTTTCCGAGAACGGGGTTTACCCTTGCTTGAAGTAAACAGACAGCAAGCAGCATTGCCTGCTGCGTGTCGAGTTATTCAGAATTTCAGAGGCACAGCTTGCGGGATGTGGTTTGAGAAAAATGGAGCCGTGGTCATTTCTATGCCTGGCGTCCCATATGAGATGAAATCCATGATGGAAGAGCAGGTGTTTCCATTGATTCAGGCTCACTTTTGTACCACAGAAATTGTACATCGTACCATTCTGACGATAGGCGCGGGCGAATCATTTTTGGCGGATCAAATCAGCCAATGGGAAGACTCTTTATCTGCGCACCACATAAAGCTGGCATACCTGCCATCTCCAGGTATGGTGAAATTGAGATTATCGGTTTACGGAAAAACAGACGGTATCGATGAGATTCTGGAGCAAAAAATCCAGGAGTTGCGTTCTTTGATTGGTACCTATATATATGGTGTCGAAAAAGAATCATTGGAGGAAATTGTGGGCGAGCTATTACGCGGCAAAGGCATGCATTTGGCTACTGCAGAAAGTTGTACGGGTGGAAACATAGCGCATTTGCTGACCACAATATCCGGGAGCAGTGATTACTTCATGGGTGGCCTTGTGGCGTATCATAAGGATATCAAAGTTTCACAACTGGGTATTTCGGCTGAAATCATAGAGCAAAAGGGAGTTGTAAGCCGTGAGGTTGCTGAAGCGATGGCTTTGGGTTGTCAGCGGAATTTTGGGGTGGATTTTGCCATTTCAACCACCGGAGTTGCTGGGCCTTTAGGAGGTTCAGAAGAAAACCCAGTAGGCACAGTTTGGATGGCAGTAGCGGGACCGAATGGGGTAAAATCTGAGAAATTCAGATTCGGAAAAAACCGTGGATTCAACATAGATATGGCATCCGCGGCGGCTTTAAATATGCTTCGAAAAGAAATTTTAGCATTGAATGGTTGAAAATCCATGAAAATGTGCTTTCTTTGCGCCCCATTTTAAAAATTAGTTCGCCATGGCACGTGTTTGTCAGATTACCGGAAAGACCACCCAGACGGGAAACAAGGTTTCTCACTCAAATATTAAGACCAAGCGCAGGTTTTTACCAAACCTTCAGTACAAGCGCTTCTGGTTTGAAGAAGAAAAACGTTGGGTTGAACTCCGCGTTACTCCTAAAGGAATGAAAACCATCAACAAAATCGGATTGGCCGCAGCCATGAAGAGAGCTGTTGAGAATGGATATCTTGCCTGATTATCAGGTAATAGCATAAAAACTAAAGCACCGTTTTATCGGTGCTTTTTTGCTGTTCCGACACCCGAAAAAAGAAAAACTTGAACCTCGTACTGAAACTTTCCTGTTGACAATCGTTTCAAGGGGCGCGTCACTTATATTTGCCGCCCTTAAAAAAAGTACCGACTTACCAATTCGTTTGATTCATGCGGAATAAATCGCTTCTCTGGATTTTCGTAATCCTCCTCACAGTAATTGTGATCTACATGCTGTCTTTCGGGTTCGTAGCTAAGCGCTACGAGGCGAAAATTGCGAAACTGGCCTCAGACTCGCTTGAAACAGCAGGCGTGACATTCACTGAATGGGATACAACCCACACAGCATTGTATCGCAAATTTTTGCGCGACAGTGCCAACGCTGAAGCTTATCCGTTCTTCGGTAAGACCTACAATGAGCTCAAAGAACAAGAGCTCAACTTGGGTCTTGACCTCAAGGGCGGTATGAGTGTAATCCTCGAGGTGTCCATTCCGGACCTCTTCGTGGCCCTCAGCGACAACAACACCAATCCCGTTTTTGTGCAGTCCATCGCCGATGCTAAGGCAGCTCAACGCAACTCAACTTCACCATTTGTTGATCTTTTCTATGATGCATGGAAAAAGAACAACACATCAGGTCTGGAAATGTGGCGCATTTTCGACACGATGGAGAACAAGGGTAAATTCCCTGCAAAATCTTCAGATGATGACGTGGTGGCCATCCTGCGCAAGGAAGCAGATGATGCGTTGAACAATACTGAAAACATCATCAAGAAACGTATTGAGCCGTTCGGAATTACCCAAGCCAACGTACAGCGCCAGTCACTCACTGGCCGTATCATCGTCGAACTTCCAGGTGTAGAAGATCAGGAACGTGTTCGCAAAACCCTTAAGGCAACTGCGAATCTTGAGTTCTGGGACACTTACCGCACGGATGAAGTATTCGCGAAGATGTTTGAATTGTATGGAGCACTCGGTAAAAAAGTAGCTCCTGAGTTCTATTCACAGGATCCGGATCGTGCAAAGAAAGACAGCACGATGATGGAATTGTTGAAAGACACTTCACTCACCCAGATCCAGCGTGATTCTATCCAGGTGGCTTATCGCGATACAACTGTTCGTCCAGATAGTCTTCTCACCGAACAGGAACTTTCGAAAAAATATCCTCTCAGAAAACTTTCACTCAACCCACAATCTGGTAGTGCTGTGATTGGATTCGCTCAGGTAAGCGATGTTGAGCAGATCAACAAATACCTGAACATGGATGTTGCAAAACAGACATTGCCAGCTGACCTCCGATTGATGTGGGGTGCAAAACCAGAAGGCAATATCGTAGCGCTCTATGGTATCAAAGACAAGAGTCTTCGTGGTAAAGCGGAACTTGATGGTAAATCAATTACCGATGCAAGACAAGACTTCAACCCCGTAACTGGCGAAGTTGAAGTAACCATGCAGATGGATTCAGAAGGTGCTTCTATCTGGCGTGAAATGACCCGCAAAAACGCAGCAGATAAGAACCGTCCGATTGCCATCACCATGGACAATCTCGTATTCTCTGCTCCTAATGTCAATAGCGAAATTCCTAACGGTAGCTCTGTGATTCAGTTCGGTCGAGCTTCTGAAGACAAGGATCAGACTGCCATGCAGAATGAAGCTAAAGACCTTGCAGGGCTTTTGAAAGCGGGTTCACTTCCTGCACCAGCTAAGATTATTGACGAGGTTACTGTTGGACCATCTGTAGGTGCTGAGAACATCACCGCCGGTATGTGGTCATTTATCATTGCCTTTATCCTGATCCTCGTGTACATGGTATTCTATTATGCTTGGGCAGGGTTTGCAGCAAACATTGCGCTGATTGCCAACCTCTTCTTCATGATGGGTGCTTTGGTATCATTCGGTGGATCGCTCACACTTCCTGGTATCGCAGGTATCGTACTGACTATGGGTATGGCGGTGGATGCGAACGTACTGATCTATGAACGCGTGAAAGAAGAATTACGCCTTTGCAAAGGAATTTCTGCTGCGATGAACGATGGTTTCTTGAAGGCATTGAGTGCGATCATCGATGGTAACGCTACAACTTTGATCACAGGTATCATTCTCTTCCTGGTTGGTACAGGTCCGATCAAAGGTTTCGCAACGACATTGATTATCGGTATTTTCACAACGCTCTTCACGGCCTTCATCATCTCTCGACTTATTCTTTACAGAAGACTCGAAAACAAGAAGCCTATCACCTTCTACAGCAATATCACCAAAAACTGGTTTACCAAAATCAACTACGATTTCGTTGGAAAACGCAAAATTTTCTACGTTGTATCATTCGTGATCATTGCAGCGGGTATCGCTTCATGGGTAACCAGAGGTTTCAACATGGGTGTTGACTTCGCGGGTGGTACTTCACAGCGCGTGAAGTTCGAGCAATCTGTTTCTGCAGATCAACTGCGTAACGTGCTTGCTGAAACGCTTGTTGAAGAAAATGGTAAAGCTGCAGCTTATGTTGTACAAAGCATTGGCACAGGAGACACAGAGTATAAGATCACCACCAATTTCATGATGGAATCTGAGTCTGATTCTGTTGAAACTCAGGTGACCAAGAAATTCGAAGAGTCATTTAAAAAACTCGGTGTGAAATACGAGCCAGGTTCTTCTTACAAAGTGGATCCTACCATGAGTGATGACTTCCGCAAGCAAGCTACATGGGCTGCAATCCTTTCGTTGATTCTGGTGGGTATTTATATCCTCATACGTTTCCGCAAATGGGATTTTGCTCTGGGAGCTTCGGTGGCATTGTTCCACGATGCATTGGTTGTTGTAGCGGCATTCACATTGTTCAATGGCATATTGCCATTTACGCTTGAAGTGAACCAAAATTTCATCGGTGCGATTCTGACCGTAATCGGTTACTCGATCAACGATACTGTAGTCATCTTCGACCGTATCCGTGAATACCTCAAGACCAGGAAAAATGCACCAATCGAAGGAACC
The DNA here is from genome assembly GCA_019694805.1 of Flavobacteriales bacterium. Lineage (GTDB taxonomy): Bacteria > Bacteroidota > Bacteroidia > Flavobacteriales_D > Sanyastnellaceae > JAIBBG01. Next base: position 210,138 of record JAIBBG010000002.1, read on the forward strand.
ATCAATGATGCATTGAATAGCACCATGGGTCGTTCCATCAACACATCGATGACCGTATTGCTCACACTCTTGGTGATGTTCATCTTCGGATCTGACGATATCAAAGGTTTCTGCTTCGCAATGATTATCGGAGTTATGTCCGGTGTATACTCTACACTCTTCATTGCGACACCAATCGTTGTTGATATGCGCAAATGGAGTGGCAAGAAAGAAGAGAGAGACGCTGAACTTGGCATCAAGGCATAATGCAAAACACATATTATAAAAAAGGGCCCGCAAGGGCCTTTTTTATGGTCCCAACTTGCCCTCGATCTTTAGAATGAGTTCAAAGTGCAAACAGCAAGTTGATGATCTGAACTTTTTCATTCATCACGTTTTGGATGGGACTCTTGTTTCAAAAGAAACGAAGTGGCATGGAGTGAACAAAGTGTTGTAAGCCTTGACACACCCCACAGGACGATTCATCAATTCAGACCATCTTCAATGCATAGAATTTCATGGAGGTTCTTGAAGGCTTTTCTTAGATTTGAAAACAACCAAATGCAGCTGATATGTTTGCTGACCAAAGGCAAATTCTTAGTCATAGCCAACTTAGTCTGCATCGATAACAACGAGCGACTTCATTAGACTTAACGGCACTGAATAGTCTGGGTTTAAGCCAGTCTTTCCGAGCGTTTGAGGGAAACCCGTTGTGCAGGATTTACAACAAGCGGCACTTTTTCGAGAACAGTATCGCTTTCTTCCAATCCCCATGCATCGATGTCTGAAAGGCTCACATGCTTGAGTGCCATGTATGCATTCGTGATAAAGCTATCTCGCACACTCAGTTCATTGTCCGCAGAGAGGAATTTTTCCAATACCACAAACTTGAAGTCATGTTCATCATTGTATTTCGAATATGGTTCCGGTTTTGCTTTCAAATCAATTTCCCCTTTTTCGACCATTTCATCAACGATAAAATTGAAGAAATTATGGACGCGAGGCTGCACGCGGAATCCCAAACGAATATTGACTTTGATAACAAGATCATTGCTCAATTCTTCCACATCATATTCTCTCGCATAAGGATCATTGGTCCTATCTACGTGAACAAACCAGTATATATCTGCACGTTTGGGAGTTTTAGCCAGAATGCTCTCCATGATTTTCTTTTCCACTTGATGGTTAAAATTCGCTTTGGTGAGGAATACCAGATGGGTAGCAAATTTGGGTACTGATTTATCATCGGAAAGTTCGCGAAGTGTTCCTACATACTGATCGAGATCTTCGAATTGCAGGAAGTAGTTGCTCATTTTCCTGTACATATAAGTAATCCACATCACATGGATCAAGACCAAATAGACGAGGAGCATCATCCATGCTTCTTTCAGTTTCTGACTATTCGCAACGAAGAAAGAAAACTCGACAATGATGAACAATGCGAAGATGATTCCGACAAGCCATGATGGCCAATGACGTTTGTATTCCAAATAGTAGGTGAGCAGTGTTGTTGTCATCATCATGGTAATGGTGATGAAGAAACCATAAGCAGCTTCCATTTTTTTGGATTCACCAAAAAACAAAACGACGCCAAGGCAACCGGCGTAGAGCAACCAGTTTACGCTTGGGATATACAATTGACCCTTCAGTTCAGTTGGATATTTGGTAGCCACTTTAGGCCAAAAGTTCAAGTTGATCGCTTCACTGATCAAAGTAAATGAACCAGTAATCAAAGCCTGACTGGCGATCACGGCAGCACAAGCGGCAATGATGATGCCCGGTACTAAAAACCAATCAGGCATTATGTTATAGAATGGATTTCTGCCATCTAAGTGGTCCTGGCTCATTAACCAAGCTCCTTGACCCATATAATTGAGAACAAGCGAAATCTTTACGAAAATCCATGAAACCTGAATATTGGATCTACCGGCATGACCAAGATCACTGTACAATGCATCTGCTCCGGTAGTGCAGAGAAATACCGCACCGAGTAACCAGAAACCACCTGGATATTCGGAAAGTAGGTTGTATGCGTAGATCGGGTTAATGGCGGAAAGAATTTCCGGATGTCTGGCGATCTGCACAACGCCTAAGGTTCCCAACATGATGAACCAAAGAAGCATGATAGGGCCAAATGTTTTACCTACGAGCTTAGTACCATAACGCTGAAAGATGAACAACATCGTCAGAATGGCAATAACAATAGGGATCACAGGAATATCTTCATTAAAGACTCGCAGACCTTCAATGGCCGAAGAAACAGAAATGGGTGGAGTGATCATTCCATCACACATCAAAGTCCCAGCACCAATCATAGCCGGCCAGAAAAGCCATTTGCCGCGCCTTTGAACTAGTGCATAAAGTGAAAATATCCCTCCTTCACCCTTGTTGTCAGCCCGCAATGTCAATAAAATATACTTAAATGTCGTCTGGCTCGTGAGTGTCCAGAAAATACAAGAGATACCGCCATATACGAGATCCTGCGTTATTGCTTTGTCGCCAATAATGGCGCTCATTACATATAATGGAGAAGTTCCTATATCGCCGTAGACAATTCCTAAAGTGACCAGCAGCCCAGCTGCGGATAATCGATTGGCGGTTGCAGTTGACATATACAGATTTGTAAAACGGCACCGAAAGTATAGGAACTCTAAGTGTTGTTGTCCTCACAAGTTGATTTATTTTTTCGGGCAACCAAGACAAGCCAAAGCGAAGTAATTTTGCAACGTGAGTTCGGGAGAGATCATACTAATCTTATTTGTCTATCTGCTGCTATTTGGAGCCAAGGGAGTTCCCGCCCTTGCGCAAACTTTGGGAAAGGCGGTTTATCAATTCAGAAACGCATCCCGTGATGTTCAGAATGAAATCATGAAAAGTGCGAATGATCTGAGAAAGCAGGCTGATATTCGACCTGACCAATTAGACATCGCAGACACCAGTCCTAAGCAGCCCGTGGTTCAAAATCCTCCTGCGCAAGAACCAGAGAAGTTGGATCCGGAAACACAGTCCTGATTAGGCCAGGCTGAATTTTCTTTCACCAATCTGTTGACGCCACATCGCATAGTAGAGACCTTTTTCTGCGACGAGCTTGTCATGGTTACCTACTTCTACAATTTTACCATGCTCCAAAACATAGATCCGGTCGGCATGCATAACAGTTGATAAACGGTGCGCGATGAGGATCGTGATGATTTCTTGTTCTCTGTGAATGTCCTTCACCGTCGATGTAATTTCTTCCTCAGTCATCGAATCAAGAGCAGATGTCGCTTCATCCATGATCAATAATTGCGGTTGTCGCAACAATGCCCGTGCAATAGAAAGGCGTTGTTTTTCGCCTCCGGAAATTTTGATTCCTCCTTCACCAATGACAGTGTGAATGCCATTTTCAGCCCTGGCAAGTAATTTCTGACACGCTGCCCGTTCCAATGCAGAAGTGATTTCATCATCGGTAGCATTGGGTTTTACGAAGAGCATATTTTCACGAATGGTTCCCGCAAACAATTGTGTATCCTGCGTAACCATGCCGATTTTTTCCCGAAGCTGAATATGATCGATGTTTTCACCATCCAGGTCATTGTAGTAAATGCTCCCACTTGTTGGCCTATACAAGCCAACCAATAATTTCACCATCGTCGTCTTGCCGCTTCCTGATGGGCCGACAAACGCAATCGTTTCTCCCTTTTTGACATCAAACGAAATATCATTCACGGCATGGGTCTTCGCCGTCTTATGCCTGAATGTGACGTGGTCAAACGAAAATGCTTGGATGTCATGCAAAGCGATGGGTTGAACAGGTCTTGGCTCCGTGGGTGTGTTGAGGATGTCTTCAAAATTTTTCAGTGAAGCCTGAGCTTCACGATAGGTGGCTATCACATTACCCATTTCCTGGAGTGGTCCGAAAATGAAGAAACTGTAAAACATCAGGGTCATCAATTGCCCCAAGGTTACTTGCTCTTTAAACAGTAAAAAATACAAGAGGAAGACAAGGCATGTGCGTAAAAAATTCACGGTAGTGCCCTGTACAAAACTCAGTGATCGGATGTACTTCACTTTTCGCAATTCCAATCCCAGAATTTTATGGGTGACTTGATTCAAGCGTCCGATTTCTTGATCTGCGAGACCCAAACCTTTCACGAGTTCAATGTTTCGAAGCGATTCTGTGGTACTGCCAGCAAGCGAAGTTGTTTCGCCTAAAATATTTTTCGAAATGACCTTGATTTTTTTGCTGAGTAAACTGCTAACCACCGCAAGTAGGGGAACGGTTGCCAGAAAGACCGGTGCAATGAGCCAATGAACTTTGATGGCGTAAATCACGACGAAAACAACACCGACAATACTCTGGAAAAAAATTCCGATGAAGGAAGTAATAAATCTTTCACTGTCTGCTCTTACCTTTTGGAGTTTGCCCAAAGTCTCACCAGAACGCTGATCTTCGAAAGTTTCATATGGTAATTCTAGAGAGTGTCTGATGCCGTCAGTATACATGCTCGCACCGGTGCGCTGAATGACCACGTTGGTGAAATAGTCCTGAAAATTTTTGGCGATACGACTGACCATGGCCACACCCATGGACAGAAGAAGAAATATCAATAGATCATGCGAAAATGCCTGCCAATCCATGCCATAACTATCGCGGTGTGTCCCCAATTTGTCAATGAGTTTACCAGTGATGAGCGGGTCGAGCAATGAAAAACACTGATTGATTGCCGCCAGTGACAAGGCCAACAACAGAAGTTTGTAGGAAGGCTTTAAGTATTTCAGTAGAATTTTTAAGTCAGAAAACATGGCGCGAAATTACCTGTATGGAGGCCTCTCTGGTGTTAACATACATTATTACCGACGTAGACTTTGACCATGAGGATCGGATTGGCTTTGTCATGCATTGGTTTTCGTCCATGAAATTCTAAACACCAATGAATACGGGTTCTCGGCCACAGAAAAGGAGCACAAACATGTGCGAAATGCTTTTGTGAGTATGCGTAATGATCCAGTAAGATTGTTCAGAAGTACTACGGTTCGTAGCAGTAATCCGACAAGATGATGGAGACTAGTGATTCAAATGATGATTTTGATACCAGTACTCAAACACAAAGAGTGAATATACCAGTGAGGTGTATTCACTTTTGTTATTCTGGTAAAAAAGGTCCACGATCGTTTTTACTGCATCTGGTCTCAAAAATTCAACACTGCGCATGGATTTGGGATCGAGCGTAGTGATGATGAGCTCCTTGAGTTCGTTTCGCAGCCATTGTTCGAGTGGAACTTCAAAACCTCGTTTAGGGCGATTGAAAACCGTTTGAGGTAAATCTCCTGCAAATGTTTTTTGCAGCAATATTTTTCTTGATTTGTGGTCGACCTTATAAGAAACTGGGAGTGAGTTGATGAATTCAACTACACGGAAATCGAGAAATGGTGGACGCACTTCCAATGCATGTAGCATACTCATACTATCCACTTTGGTGAGCATATCATTGGTCAGCACCAATTGCTGATCAGCACGCAACACAGAGTTGAAATCACTCGCTAAAATATCTTGAACGAACATATTGATGCGTGCGCCTTTGCGCACACTCACTTCTTGTGTCAGTAAATCTTCACAGATTTGTTCATCTGCCCATGAAGCCCAGAGTAGGTATCTTCCTTTCAATGAGAGATTCAACCCTCTGGCGTATCGTTTCAATTGACGAAATTTATTTCCTCTACTGGAAGTTCTGCTTTCTGGGAGAATGTCGATAATCGGCAATAGATATGGAAGTATTTGTTCGGTCATTCCACGGTGCAGTGAATTCCAAAGTGCAGTGTGTTTATTGTATCCACCGAGCAATTCGTCTGCACCATCTCCACTGAGCGCAACTGTGACATGTTCTTTCACTTTGCGTGATAGAATAGAGACGGCAATACCACTGGAATCGGCAAATGGTTCATCCAAATGATCCCACACAAAACGCACTTCATCGAGCATATTGGCATTGGAAATCGGAATGACTTCGTGCTTGCTTCCGATATAGTTTGCAACTTCTTTGGCAAAAGGTGTTTCATCGAGAAATGGATTGTCTTCGATGGCGATAGAATAAGTGCGTAAGTGATGCGTGTTCTGCGATGCGATTCTTGCAACCACGGAAGAATCCATCCCACCGGACAAAAAGCAACCAACAGGAACATCCGCTTGCATTCGGCTTTTCACGGCGTCATTGAGCAAATACCTGAATTCTTCAATCACACGTGCTTCGTCTGTACGTTCGGCAGTGTCGGTGTAGGATTTGTACCATTCCTTTTGTTGCAAGCCAGATCGAGTGGCATGTAGGTAATTTCCAGGTTCAAGCTTGAAGACTCCAGAATAGATGGAATGTGGGCCTGGTATATAACTGAATTGTAGAAAAAGTGATAGAGAAACAATATCAATATCCTTTGGAATGTCGAAGCATTTCAACCCTTTCAATTCACTGGCAAAAAATAACGTTTCTTCACTTGAATAATACCAGAGCGGTTTTTCACCGAAGCGATCACGAGCTACGATCAACTCGTGTTCTTCAATATCCAAAAATGCGAAAGCAAAAAAGCCATTGAGCTTTTGCAGAGCTTTTTCTTTATCCCGAATCAGTAGGTGGAGCAATACTTCGGTATCACTGCTTGTTCTGAATTCACATCCTTGTTCTTGCAATTCTTTTCGCAGGATGCGGTGGTTGAATATTTCTCCGTTGAAGACCAAAGCATATCTCCCGGAACTATCCCGCATGGGTTGATTGGCTGCAGAAGACAAGTCAAGTATCTTCAAACGGTTATGTCCTAAATGGCATGTTCCCAATGAAAGGACACCGGTATCGTCAGGGCCACGATGTATCATAGCCTGCAATGCCCTGCGCAGAACTAATTCACCCGATTGATCAAAATGTTCTGTGGGTTTGTAATGAAATTCACCGGCTATTCCGCACATGGTGGATGGTAGATCGTGTTATTTCTGTTTCACAAAAATGTAACCGCCTTTTTTTGCTCCCCATACCTGCACTCCTTTATCATCCCAACCTTGATCCCAGCTGATCATTTTATCTTCTGAAATGGTCACTTTCGAAGTTGCCCATTTTGCACCATTGCGATCGCTTGCACAGGTTTTTTCTCCGGTTCCACCAGAAAATGTACCTGTTTTAGGATCGAAAATGAGTCTTACTGCACATCCTTCTTTTTCAGTGATGTCTTTCGGTGAGATTTCATTGAATGCAGGATCGTCTCCTTTTTTGCCTACAAAGGACTTTTCATTCGGCACGTTGTAGATATAGCTGACGAACGATTGCTCATTCTCCTTGACAACTTTATAGATACGCACGCGGTAAGGCTCATTGGGAGTGGTGGACATCGCCTGTGCTACAAAGAGGTAGAATTCGTCCTCATCCGATGTCCAAATCGGTGTCATGGTGAGATGAATATTGAAATATGACGAATCATTTTTACTCTGATCTTCACTCGTGAAAAATCCTGTCATACATGTTTTCAGGAATTGAAAGTTGGACATCTTTCTTTGCTCTTCATGAGAAGGTGTTCCGGCAATGGCTTCTTTGCTTTTAGGATGACATGCAGAAATCACCCATGAAAAAGATAGTAGTATGTAAAAAATATTTCGATTCATAGGGGTAATTGAACGATGACAAATTGAATGGATATTCTTTATTCCCCGGAGGATACCCAAAGAAAAAAGCCACACGGTTATTAACCATGTGGCTTTGTTTTTTTGCTGGATAAATGTTAACGCATCATGGTGATGACACCTTTTTTGGTGATCGTTTCACCATCGTAACCTTTGATCCTTACGATATAGTTGTATTCGCTATTCTGAACATAGTATTCACCAGAACCCTGATGATCTCCAAGCCATACATCTTCTGGATCGGTGGATGAGTATACCTCCACACCCCATCGGTTGAAAATTTTGATATCAAATTCTCTTATGGCTCTTCCTTCCACTTTCCAGACATCATTCAATCCATCTCCGTTTGGAGTAAATGCAGATGGGATATAAATAATCGGCGCTGGCATAATTTCTACAGATCCTTTGTCTGTGCATCCGAGGAAATTGGTTACATGTAGGGTTACCGTATAAGTATCGAGACCATCAAATGTATGCGCAGTGGTCAATTCATTATCATAGCTATCATCACCGAAATCCCACTCAACAGCTGCAATTTCTTCGCGTGGCGCAGTCGTGCATTCGAAGATATAATCGTTATCCGAGAGTTTTGTTGTTGTGAAATTCGCAACAATAGGATGCACACCAACATTGATTTCTCCAGAGATCGTTTTTCCGCAGATATCGGTGGCGACAACAGAGTAGGTTGTACTCAATTCAGGATAATCAGCAAATGAACTCAAATGAGATCCATTGTTCCACTGATAGCCAAAACCACCTTCACCACCTGTGGCGAGTGACCAGATGGAAACACTGTCGCCCGGACAAATATGTTGTTCTGGTGCCATGGTGATTTCCAAAGGAATATTTGGAATGATGATCATCACATCATCTGAAGCAGATTGTCCGCATACATCTTGCACTGAAACCTGCACCTGAGCAGTCTCAAAAGTTTGAATGCTGTAATTCTGAAGGTTACCATCTGGATTGCCATTCAACATCCACTGATAAGTAACACCACCTGATCCACCAGTGTAATTGGCAGAGAGGTTCGTCGTACTGATGCAGGATGTATTGATGTCTTCACCGAGATCAATAAAGATTTGCGGATTGTCTATTTCAATGGTCACATCATCAGATCCTTGCACACCACACATGTCAAATGCATTGAGCGTAAGATCCGTTGTTTGAGTAAAACTGGTTGTCAGGTTTTGATTGTTGCCAATCACATTGCCATCTGCCATCCAAGAATACGTCCAGTTAGATAAATCGCCGGAGCCTCCTTCGATATCCGGTTGAAGATCGAATACAGTGTTACAGTTTCCGACATTCTGTTCTGGTATGGTGATCACGATAGGTGGACTCAGTGTCGTGATCGTAGCCTCTGATGTAACGGTTTGTCCGCAGTTGTCAGAAACACTTACCGAAAGAACGAAAGTTGCTTCTGTCGCGACACCGCTGAAAATTTCTGTCCAGTTCCACCAATCCACAACACCGTTTACTGCCCAGGAATACGAATATCCCCAACTAACAAATCCACCGGATACGTTGGCGTCAGCGGTATATGCTTCATTACATCCAACAGTCAATGGGGCATCAAGTGAAACAATCAAAGCTGGAGCATTCACATCTATTTGAAGGCTATCCGTCGCTGTGAAACCGCATTCATCAGTGATATCCACGTAGATCATGCCTGCATTCCAAGATGAAATACTCAGTGAATTATCAGTGTCCCACAAATTGTTGCCCTGATCATCGGAGTAGCTGTAATTGTAAGGGGCAACTCCTCCATTTACCACGGCAAAAACGTCACCGAATTCATCACAATCCAATGGAAGAATATTGTTCTGATCGACAAAATCTACTGTAAGTGTTGGAACCACAAGAACGTTCACGATAAACTGTGCATCGTCACTCGGCATACCGCAAGTATCACTCACCGTAAGGAAGTAGGTTGTCGTATTGGCAGGCGTCACATCTATGGTTTCTGTATTTTCACCCGTACTCCAATCGTAATGGTAAACGGCATAACCGCCGGTTATAATTGGTTCCAATGTTTGCGTTTCGCCTGAGCAGATTTCATAATCCACACCTTCAACAACCAATGGCTCTGCGATATCCTGAATAACGAAATCGAAGTTCGAAGAAAGCAATGACTCACCGCATTCAGCGATGTTTTCAATTTCAATGTGAACGGTCTCCATTCCTTCTGCAAGTCCATCGGCAAACGCGTCAATAAAGACGGACACAGTCATGACACCGGGTTCAAAGACGACAGAGTCGGGCAGAAGGGTGTAGTCAACTCCATTCTCTGCAGTTCCTGAGTATCCGAGGTAGGCTACGAGTTGTGTATTTGGATTGCCACTTTCAGGTCTTTCAAAAACGAGGTAACCATCACCACAGTTTTCAAACATGGTATTTCCATCAGGTCCGGAAACGTCGAGATTCAGTGTTGCCTGAACCACCAAGTTACTGGAGAATGAATCACGTTGAAGGAATACGGCAGAGTCAAAACCGCTGTCGTTGGCGTCACAAACAGCAAGCTTGATGTGATAGGTTTGACCACATTGAACAATGGCTAAAGCAGTCAACACATCAGTATATCCGTCAAATTGCATGTAGTATGGATCATTGAACCAAGGTGCAGCTGCATCCTGAGGCCAAGGGAAACTGCTGTCAGGATCACTGTCCTGATTGTAGAGATCACAGTTGTCGCAAGGACCTGCATTACCAGATCCGTTGTTGATGGTATTGATACCCACTGGCGTAGTTCCATCCGGCAGCAAAGCGATGTTGATCGAGTTGTTGGAATAAGTACCATTGATGCCAGGTCCGCTGATGAAGAAGCCGAAAACGTCATTGAAACCGGATTCAGCGTAAAAATCATATTCTTCAGAAGCCCATACATAGTTGAATCGAAGCGTATCACCCAGTGGCACAAAATCAAATTCAATGATTACCCAATCGTTCACTGAATTACCTCCATTGGCTTGAACGAAACTCACCAAGTCGGGATCTGTTCCTGCCCAAGTACCGGTACCAGGACCTGAGTGGCTGGTTTCAGTATTTGGACCTACCGCACCGGCAGCATCTCCCGATGACATCAAAAAGCCACTCGGGATACCCATGTTACAGCTTGGGGCTTCAAAACCACCAACTGCAGTGCTGCTAACAGCGGCTGTACCGGTGTTGAATGTAACGTTTGAAACTGTCACATTAACCCCCAAAAGCACATCCTGAACATACTGCTCAACGGTCATATTGCTGGTGACGGTCATTTGCGCATGTGCTGTAGTGAAGAACAGGAGCGCAAAACTGAGAACTTGTAGTTTTTTCATCATAATTTAGAATCCGGTAGCAATGAGATGACGCACAGTTCTTGTGATTCGTTGCATCAAACCTGTATGAACAATGTTAAAAATATCAACGAGTCCAAACTGCCGTTAAGGTGAGTCGCGAATTTACAAAATAATTGGCCATCAGAACATTGTATTTTTCGCCCATGCAGCTATCTTATCAACCGGATCCCATGGGAATGGCAGTCATGGATTATTTGAAGTCCGGAGTGGATAAACCCATTCGGATCTGGATCAACGATGTAGAGGAACCTTTGCTCTACCCTTCGGTTTTTTTTCGGAGTGGGAATGAGTTGCCGGAAATCGAAAAGACTGCATTATCTGTCACCAAAGGCAAAGTGCTCGATGTGGGTGCAGGTGCCGGCTGTCATAGCCTCGAGTTGATTTCCCGCCATTTGGAAGTGGTTTCCATCGAGAAATCCAGTAAACTATGCGATGTCATGAAAATCCGAGGGTTGCACCATGTGGTAAATCAGGATGTCATGGATTATCATCAAGGAGGTTTTGACACCATTCTGCTACTCATGAATGGCTTTGGAATCGCCGGTACCGAAGATCATTTGGTTGATTTTCTGACTCACCTGAAGGCCTTGCTGAATCCTGGCGGTCAGATTGTTGGCGAGTCCACAGATATTTTTTACATGATCGAACAAAAGCCGGCTATGCGGGAGATCGACCTGGCTGCCGGTTACTATGGTGAAGTGAACTTCAAACTGCGTTATCAAAATGAAGAAGCGGTATTGAAATGGCTCTATGCAGATGAGTTCTTGCTTGAAGCTATAGCGGGTGAAGCTGGTTTGAATTTTGAAATCCTGGATCGTGGTCCAGACTATAATTTTTTATGTCGCTTGTCAGTCTGAAATAGCACCCGGTACTGCGATATTTGCCGCCGAAATTTCTAACTATGATCAACTGTGCTATTATCGGATACGGCTACTGGGGCCCCAACCTCGTACGCAATTTTTCTTCAGCGGCCAACGCTTCAGTAAAACTTGTGGCAGACCTGCGTCCGGAGCGTTTGAATCTCGTGAAGAAAAATTACCCGATGATTGAAGTCACTACAGACATCGACTCGATCTGGGGGGATGCCGGCATCGATGCAGTAATCATTGCCACGCCAGTTTTCACACATTTTGATCTCGCCAAAAAAGCATTGAATTCAGGTAAGCATGTATTGCTGGAAAAGCCCATGACTGATACGGTGGCTCATGCGCTTGAGTTGATTGAGCTTGCTCAATCTAAAGGCAAAGTGCTGATGGTTGATCATACATTTTTGTACACCTCGGCCGTACAGAAAATGAAGAGCCTGATTGATCAGGGCGATATCGGGAAAGTGAAATATTTTGATTCCACCAGAATCAATCTTGGGTTAATCCAACAGGATGTCAATGTGCTTTGGGACTTGGCACCACACGATATTTCCATCCTGGATTATCTGATGCCCGAAAAACCTCGCAGTGTGCAAGCCACGGGCGTGAGTCATATTCACAATGGCATCGAAAACATTGCATACCTCACGGTGAATTATGACTCTGACTTTATTGCTCACTTCAGTTGCTCATGGTCTTCCCCAGTGAAAATCCGCACCATGCTGCTTGGAGGTGACAAGAAAATGGTTGTCTTCAACGACATGGAGCCCACAGAAAAAATCAAAATCTACGACACCGCACATACAGTGAGCAGTGATGAGGAAAAACAACGTGTTCTCGTTGATTATCGCGTCGGAGATGTATACATTCCAAAATTGGAAATCAAAGAAGCTCTAGGTGGAATGGCCAAAGATTTCATCGA